>NZ_JAZEVS010000001.1:0-1668328 GCF_036668815.1 Acinetobacter sp. ESBL14 | reverse complement strand
GAAATAGAAAAAGAATTATGGAGTAAATTTGATCTGAGATTAAAGTTTTTGTGAATAAAATAATTTTGATAGATTAAAAAGTTGAAAGGTATCTAAGTGTAGATACCTTTTTCGTTGGAGGTACATAGAGCTATGTAACCTGAACTCGGGATAAAAAAAGTAAGCGCGGTGGTGCTCAAAAATCTGTGTTAAAAGGTAGGGTTTAGAACTCTATGTCATTTCACTAAACTTGCGTTCTCGAATGTAGATTAAATGCTCTGACAGAAAAAATTAGTACAGGCACCGTTACAGTTGCCAAAAAAGGTGGTGGCGTTGTTATTGAAGCAGCAAAAAAGTTAAGTTCTTAAAGCTGAAGAAATTGCCAAGAAAAAGCAGATAATAGAGAATAATATTCATCGAGATGATGATCTTTTGAATTTATCTAGCGCAGCTAAAAAAGTTTGGGGTGGAAATTTATCGAAAGTTACAAAGCCAGCAGATAGACATTTATTTAGTAAATTACCGTATAAATGATGTATTTTATACTTTATGTGGCAGCAGTTTGGACATGGTGAAGACAAGAACAAAGCGGCTCAACTGGTCAGCCATGCGATTTTAGGTGCAGCGGTTCTTGTGATAGGTGCTAATAATACTTTTAGTGCTGGTATTGCAGCAGGTGGTTCTGAGGTCGCAGCGCCGTTACTTGCCGAGTATTTGTATGGTAAGAAAGCTAAAGATTTGACTACAAGCCAGAAAAATTACTCTAGCTCAAGCTGATAGTCATCTTTGGTGACTTTAATTTTAATCTTTTTATACTTTCTTTTATTGGGGTTTAAAGCGGAGTCAGTGACCTCAGCAGCAAAACTCGAATTTCCCATCAAGTCATAATAGGCTTTATAACCAATCAAGATCTTTTGTGGCCTACCACTATGCTTATGACTATAGCTTTCAATGAGTTGAGTTAACTGTTCTAAAATCGAAGTTTGCGTCATGTCTATCTCATTTGCCTGCGTAGCTCATAGACTTAAGCTAATCGAACTTTGTTAAGGAAATAAGACAGGCAGTCTACTCACAATACATTTATTCGTATCAGCTTGAGACCATGGTCTGATTTAGCCAGATAACCAATTCCTCTTTAATAGCGACCTTTCATTGGCAGACTCAAATAGTAATAAAATTACACATAACATAATTTAATTATGTATTGCATAAATTCAGGCTTTCTTGTAGCATGAATTTATAGCTGAGAGCCAAGATCAAGAATCATGATTTCTTCATTTGGCTGACTTATGGACGGAAAGGGCTTTAACACGGATGCTTTTACATACCTATAAAAACACCGGTCGCCTTTTCTGATAACGCATGTATAGGTTGATGCTTTTAGATAGCGATTAAGCAATTGAAGAATAAGACCTATACAGAGCATTAAACGGATGAATTTATCTAAATAAGGGAAACTAGATGGACATTTTAGATAACCCATTAGAATTATGTGGTTTTGCTTTTATTGAATTTGTTTCGACGGAAAACGGATTAGATCAAATCTTTGAGACCATCGGTTTTTCTAAAGTCGCAAAGCATAAGTCTAAAAAAGTTTATTTATGGCGTCAGGGTAATATCAACATTATTTTGAACTACCAGCCTGAATCTTATGCTTCATTCTTCTTTAAAGAACATGGTCCTTCAGCCTGTGCAATGGGTTTTAGAACCCGCGATGCAGCCAAAGCATTTAGCAAAGCCGTGGAGCTTGGCGCAGAGCCAATGTACTCTCAAGCTGGGCCGATGGAACTCAATATCCCAGCGATCAAAGGGATTGGTGGCATGCCAATTTTCCTTGTGGATCGTGATATCTATGAAAATGACTTCGTTTTCTTTGATGATGCGGACAGAAATCCTAAAGGCGCAGGCCTGAACGAAATCGACCATTTAACCCATAACGTCTATAAAGGACGTATGGAGTATTGGGCGAACTTCTACGAAAAAATCTTTAACTTCCAAGAAATCCGCTACTTTGACATCAAAGGCGAATATACAGGTTTAACCTCTAAAGCCTTGACTGCACCAGATGGCATGATTCGTATTCCACTGAATGAAGATTCAGACAAGGGCAACGGTCAAATCGCAGAGTTCTTGGCAGATTTCAATGGTGAAGGTATTCAGCATATCGCGTTTATTACCGATGACTTGCTTTCAACTTGGGATAAATTAAAAGGAATCGGCATGCAGTTTATGACAGCGCCGCCTGAAACCTATTATGAAATGTTGAAAGAACGTTTACCGAATCATGGCGAGCCAACAGAAGAACTGCAAAAACGCGGTATCTTACTGGATGGCAATACCAAAGATGGTCAGAAAAAACTGTTGTTGCAGATTTTCTCGCAAAACATGCTTGGGCCAGTGTTCTTTGAATTTATTCAACGTAAAGATGATGATGGTTTTGGCGAAGGGAACTTCAAGGCACTGTTTGAATCCATCGAACGTGACCAGATCCGCCGTGGTGTATTAGAAGCAAAGTAATTGCATTCAAATGAAATAAAAAAGCCAAGAAGTTCGCTTCTTGGCTTTTTTTATATGGATGAAACATTAACGGGTTTGAATATATTGATTGATTGCTGCAACTTCACGTTTAAACAGTTCTAAGTTCTCGCTGCCGTCATGAACCGAGAAAAACATTTCACTGTCCAGTGCCACAATACAAAATTCCATTGAATGATGCGCATTAAAGATTGGTAGACCCACCGCATTGATTCCCACCAACAAGTCGCCCTGAGCAATCGACATACCGTGTTGCAATACATGTTCTTTTAATACTAAGAATTCATCCCAATCAGTCGGTTTAATCGGATAATGGTTATTAGCCGCTTTTTCCCATTCCGCTTGCATCAACGGCTTAATCACGGCTTCAGGCATATAAGAGGCAAATACACGACCCGCTGCGGAATTGACCAAAGGCATGATTGAACCAACCTTGGTCACGATTGAAATCGGATGGTTGGATTCAATTGATTGCACCACTAAAGGCCCTTTAGGCGACCATTTGCTGATTTGAATACCACAGCCTATCTTGTTTTGTAATTCATAAATCAGGTGCTGAACCAGCTGTAACACATCGGTATGTTGAATACAGTTCAAGCCTAAACGCCATGCTTGATCGCCTAAAGCATACTGACCATCGGTGAGTTGCTTGGCGTAATTCATGCGAATCAGACTGACCAGATAACGGTGTACCTTGGCAGGGTGCATATCCAGTTTACTGGATAGGTCTTTTAATATAATGGGCTTGTTATGTTCTAAAAGGGCATTCAGTACGGCTAAACCGACCTCAAGTGATTGAACCCCACCAGATAACTTTTCTTCAATCATTCAATAACCCTTAAGCTGCGCGCATTCACGCAGTATTTGTTGCTTTCAATCATGGACAATTTACATCCAGCACATAATGCCTGAGCATCGGGCAAAATAGAAATCATCTTTTTAAATGTATCAAATCGGCGAATTGCATAAGCATACAATTGTTTTTAGAGAGATTGCACGCAATTTTGCTGAGCCTACTATGCCTTAAAAACACACAAAATGCTTTAAATTTAGACCATAAAAAAAGGCATTAGCATTTTACAACGCTAATGCCAATTTCTTTAAACTGAGTTTATGCGCCAAGTTCATCTTCATGTAAGAAATGAGTATGGTGCGGCGCACGTTTGGTACGACTCCATTCATCTAGCATTTCTAATTTCATTTCTTCGGTAATGCGTGCAATCTTGGCATCGGCATGGACATCATTGTAGGTCAGTTCTAGACGATGACCATTTGGATCGAAGAAGTAAATCGAATGGAAGATACCATGGTTGGTTACCCCTAATACCTTCACATCATTCGCTTCCAGATGCGCTTTTGCTGCCATCAGTGCATCTAAATCTTCCACTTCAAAAGCAATATGTTGTACCCATTGCGGTGTGTTTTCATCACGGCCCATATCTGGTTGAGTCGGCAGTTCAAAAAATGCCAATACATTGCCTTGGCCCGCATCTAAGAATAAATGCATATACGGGTCAAAGGCTTTGGTGGATGGCACATGGTCTTCTGCAAAGGCCAGAATGAAATCCATATGCAGCATTTTTTTGTACCATTCGACGGTTTCTTTGGCATCTTTACAGCGATAAGCCACATGGTGAATTTTTTTAATTGCAAAGCTCATGATAAAACTCCTTTTATCTCTATTCCCAATCTGGTTGTTGTTCTGGGGTCGCATTCAAGAATGCGGGAAGGGTTAAGCAATGTTGATAGATCGACTCAATCTTGGGGAAAGCACTTAAATCAATTTTAAAGCGCTTGGCGTTATAGACTTGAGGAATCAAACAGCAGTCGGCAAAAGTCGGCTGTGAGCCAAAACAGAATTGCCCATTGGAATGTTGTAATTGCATTTCTAAGCTGTGAAAGCCTTCTAAAATCCAATGGCGGTACCACAGTGTTTTTTGCTCGTTACTGATCGCAAGATCATTTTGCAGGTACTTCAACACTCTCAAGTTATTGATTGGATGAATGTCACAGGCAATGCTTTGTGCAAAAGCACGGACTTTGGCACGTTGCACTAGATCTTTAGGTAACAGCGCTTTGGTTGGATAACGTTCTTCCAGATATTCCAAAATGCTAAGCGATTGGGTAAAGGTCTGATCTTGGTCAAGCAGTGTTGGCACCAACTGACTTGGATTCAGTGCACGATAGCTTGCAAGCTGTTGCTCATTTTTAACGAGATGCACGGCTTCAGTTTCATAAGGCAGCGCTTTCAGGTTGAGTGCGATACGCACTCGATAAGCCGCAGAGCTACGAAAGTAACTATACAGTTTCATAGCGTTCGTCCTTTTGTTCATTAAGACGAAAGTGACGTGCTGGTAAAATGGTATTGGCAACTTCACCAAAACCCACGCGGATCCCATCTTTTTCACAGTAGCCTTTCATCACAACACGGTCACCATCTTCCAAGAAGCCACGCTTTTCGCCGTTGGAAAGGTTGAGTGGTTTGGTGGTATTCCAAGTCAGTTCCAGTAAGCTGCCATAAGAATCTTCGGTTGGACCAGAAATCGTGCCTGAACCCATTAAATCGCCCACTTGAACATTACAGCCTGCAATGGTGTGATGGGTCAGTTGCTGTGACATTGACCAATACATATATTTAAAGTTGGTTTGGCAAATCACATCCGCTTGTTCTGATTGAGGTGTCTGCACTTCAACACTGAGGTGAATGTCATAACTGTTTGCGGTGTTTTCTTGTAGATAGCCCAGTGGTTGTGGCTGTTGTTCTGGACCTTTGACTTTAAATGGTTCAAGCGCTTCCATCGTTACCACCCATGGTGAAATGGCACTGGCAAAGGTTTTGGCGTTGAAAGGGCCTAAAGGGACATATTCCCACTGTTGAATATCACGTGCTGACCAATCATTTAACAACACCATGCCAAAGATATGTTCCCATGCGTTTTCAATGGTAATCGGTTCACCCAATTCAGTTGCTTTCCCCACTACAAAAGCGGTCTCGAGTTCAAAGTCGAGTTTACGTGTCGCCGAGAACACAGGGCGTTCTTCATTGGGTAATTTGATTTGACCTGAAGGACGAACAATGTCTTTACCACTGACAATTACAGAACTGGCACGACCGTTATAACCGACAGGCAATTCGCTCCAGTTCGGCAAGAGTGCATTTTTAGGATCTCTAAACATGGTGCCGACATTGGTGGCATGTTCTTTAGATGAATAGAAGTCGGTATAGCCAGGAACATGAATCGGTAAATGTAAAACTACATTTTCTTGTTTAAACAACACTTGCTGACGTAAATCTGCATCATCACGTAAGGTCGGATTTTCCGCAGACAATAAGCTTTGCAAAGTGCTGCGAACTGTATGCCAATTCTGTTTGCCTGTTTCGATGAATTTATTCAGTGTTGGCTGATTAAAGCAGTTTGCTGTCGTGAGCTGTAATAAGCCTTTTTGCTCTAATGCAGCAAGGTCAAGCACCCATTCACCAATTGCAACGCCGACGCGTTTTTCAGCTTGTGCGGTCTCGCTAAAAATACCGTATGGCAAATTATGTATTGTGAAATCTGATTGGGCATCAATCTCAAGAAAAGAAGTTAAATGATGGGCCATGATTCGCTTTCCTTGTCTTTAATTCTGTTGGTCTAATCTCTTTGTTTAGGGAGTATTTTGATTAAGTGGTTGAAAGATAAATTGATATTTAAGTTTTTATCTGCCAATTCTAGTTTACTTAGAGCAAAAATCCCTACGTCTTCATTTCTATCATACTGAAAATAATTAATTACGCAATACATAATTTAATTACATTATTCATAATATTTGTTATTTATTGAATTTTCTGTTTATATGCGCGGTTATTCGAAAAGTGAATTAATTATTTTTCGAGTTAGATATAGGCATTTGTGATTAACTTATGATATACGTAATTTTAGACAGAAAAATTACGCGACACGGATGAGAATAATCATATGTCAAAACAGGAGCAAGGAAACCTGAACCCAGGTTTAAGCAATCGGCATATCCAGCTTATTGCGCTAGGTGGTGCGATTGGCACAGGTTTGTTTCTAGGTATCTCACAATCGATTAAGCTGGCTGGCCCATCGGTCATTCTGGGTTATGCGATTGCAGGGCTTATTGCATTTTTAATGATGCGACAGCTAGGTGAAATGGTGGTACAAGAGCCAGTCAGTGGTTCATTTAGCCATTTTGCTTACAAATACTGGGGCTCATTTGCAGGTTTCATGTCAGGTTGGAACTATTGGGTACTCAATGTTCTGGTCTGTATGGCTGAGCTCACAGCGATTGGGTTATATATTCAATATTGGTGGCCTGAAATCCCGACATGGGTTTCCGCATTGGCCTTTTTTATCTTAATTAACGGTATCAACCTTTTGCATGTCAAGTTTTTTGGTGAAATGGAGTTTTGGTTCTCTATCATCAAAATTTTAGCAATCTTGGCCATGATTGGTTTTGGTTCGTATTTACTTGCAACAGGAACGGCAGGGCCACAAGCTGGAATCAGCAACCTTTGGGCATTGGGTGGATTCTTTCCATTTGGTGTAGAGGGTCTAGTGATGGCAATGGCTGTGATTATCTTTGCTTTTGGTGGCATCGAGTTATTTGGTATTACTGCGGCAGAAGCACGTGATCCTGATAAAACTTTGCCGAAAGCAGTGAATCAAATTATCTATCGTATTTTGATTTTCTATATCGCAACGCTTTTCATCTTATTCGCTTTGTTTCCTTGGAACCAAATGGCGCAAGGTGGTAGCCCATTCGTGATGGTCTTTGCATCATTAGATAGCCAAGGCGTTGCGACCATGTTGAACTTTGTGATCTTGACTGCGGCGGTATCTGTTTATAACGGAACCAGCTATTGCAGTAGTCGTATGTTATTGGGCTTGGCTCAACAAGGTAATGCACCTAAGTTCCTTAAGAAAATCAACAAACGTGGTATTCCGACCAATGCTGTTTATGTTTCGGCATTCGTCACTGTACTTTGTGTCTTGTTGAACTATGCATTTCCTGAGAAGGCATTCGGTTTGCTAATGATGTTAGTGGTTGCTGCGATTGTGATTAACTGGGTGGTGATTTCATGGACGCATTTAAAATTCCGTAAAGCCATGCAAGCACAAGGGCAAACAACCAAGTTCCCAAGTATTGCTTATCCATTCAGTAACTATCTATGCATTATTTTTATGCTGAGTATTCTTGTGGTGATGTCAATGACTGCAGATATGCGTATCGCGGTCATGATGATTCCTGCATGGATTCTCTGTTTGATGCTGGCCTATTATTTGAAGCAGCGAAAATTGAGAAATGCTCAACCAAGTGTGGCGCTGAATACGGATGCTTAAGTTGTAAATTGATCGTTAAAAAGGGCTGAATTTTCAGCCCTTTTTGTTTTTATGATAGGAAAATTATTTTGAATGAGAAAAACTCATACATCTATTCGTTTTTCTCACTTTTTATTGATTGTTATTTATGAGATTTTATCGAAATTAAAAGAATGAAATAATTTATTACATCGATAATAAGTTAATTGAGCGACATCACAAGGAAGTCAGTCTGTTTGAACATTTAGCCACCTTTACTTGAACAAGCTGGCCAAACATAGGTGTTCGACATGGATAGATAGGATAAACAAGGAGCGTCCATGAGAATTAAACCACTACCACCCATGAACAGTTTGATTGTATTTGAGGCGGCAGCACGCCATCTGAGTTTTACTCAGGCAGCAAATGAATTGAATGTAACTCAAGGTGCAATCAGTCGTCAGATTAGGCAACTCGAAGAATATCTAGGGAAGGAGTTATTTGTCCGTGCCAATCGAAATATTGTTTTAACACCGACTGGCTTACAATATTATCAAACGATATACAGTGCTTTACAGGATGTGTCTCAAGCAACCGCCGAAATTAAAAAATGGCAGGGTGAGCATCAGGTGACTGTTGTTACAACCAATGCTATGGCAGCCTTATGGTTATTGCCTAAAGTGGCGAGTTTTCAACAAAACGAAGGTATTGATTTAAGAATATTAACCACCGAAAAGATTCTTGACCTGCATAAAATGGATTGTGACTTAGCTTTATTTTATTGCAAAGTACCCCCAATTGAGATGAAAGTTACACCCTTATTCCCTGAAGAAGTATTTCCAGTGTGTAGCCCTGCTTATCTTGCTCAATTTCAAGACAAAAGCCCTGAAAATATCTTTGGAAAGAGTTTGTTGTCTTTGGATGAATCGCAAAAGGATTGGGTAAATTGGGCTGAATGGTTTGCTTTGGTGGGATATCCGATGTTTAAGCCTAAAAGCAGAGTCAATATTAATAATTATCCACTGCTCATTCAGGCTGCCATTAATGGGCAGGGCGTAGCTTTGGCATGGGGATCTTTAGTCGATGACTATTTAGAAAGTGGGGCATTGGTTCGTCCTGTTGAAACAGTATTACGTACCCAAGCTAATTTCTGTATGTTAGAACCTACCGATCGAGGGGTTATTCCTTCGACAGTCAAACAGTTCCGTCATTGGCTTTTAGAGCAGTTGCCGGGACAAGTTGGGCAAAAAGGTTTGAATTAATTTGTATTCGATGGAAAGAGAAAAATTAAAAGAGCTGCGGACTAGTAAATATGATGATCTAACTTTACAGCTCTTTTATACAATTTAATTAATCAGTAGACGTGACTCAAAAGGATATAAGGTCAGGATTTCGGGGCCATTTTCCGTAATGAGAACTTGATTCTCAAGTTTAACGCCTGACCCACCTTGCTTATGTCCCACGTAACTTTCAACACACAGAACCATATTCGCCTCTAGAACACCATCATAACCATAACTTTCCCAAGCTTCTTTAAAGTAAATACCAGGTGCTTCATCACATAAGCCTACACCATGGTAAAGAAAGGAATAATGGTTATAGTGATTTGGATCATACTGTAAAGCATTGTGCGTAAGTTCTTTAAAGCTTATACCTGTGCGTAATAATTCGGTATTAAACTGAATTTGATCATATGCCATTTGATAAATATTTTTTTGTTCGGCAGTAGGCGCTTTATCTCCACATAACCATGTCCGAGAAGTATCCACACAAATGCCATAAGCACCGATCAGATCGGTATCAAAACCGACCAGATCACCATTTTGGATAATACGCCCACTACACTCCTGATACCACGGATTGCAGCGTGGGCCTGAGGAGAGCAACCGCGTTTCAATCCATTCGCCACCACGAGCAATATTTTCAGCATGTAAATATGACCATAAGCGCTGTTCTGAAATCCCTGGTTCTAAATGCTCATGCATAATTTTTATTGATGTATCTGTAGCATGGACTGCACAACGCATTGCACTGATTTCGTCTTCGCCTTTAATCGCGCGTGCAAGTTCCATAATGACTTCACCATTTTCAATACTGAGCCCGAGTTGCTCTAATGCTTTAATACCTTCGTCATTGCACTTATCTATGGCAATTTTTTTATTCCCTTTGCTGAATTGTAAAACCACCTCATATATTTCATTCGCCCATTTTTTTACTTGCTCATCAATTCGAGTTCCAGCACAAAAATAGAACCATGAGATAGAGGGGCGAATGTGTGATACAACCTTGGAATGATCGGCTAAAAAATCGCAGTGATCAAACTCCCAGAGAATGACTTCACCTTCAGCAGATATATAGGTATAGCGTCCTGCATTATGTAACAACCAGACTTGCATGTTGGTTGTACCTGTTGCATAACGGATATTAATCGGATCGTATAATAATATGCCTGCTAGCCCTTGTCGTTTTAATAATTTACAGATGCGATCTACCCGATACTGATGCATGTGATCAAGATTAGGTATTGTAAGACCAGCCTGATTCCATTCTGATATTGCTAAGTCACCTGGCCCAATTTGATGCATATTTAAATGTTCTGGATGGCGATTAGCCATGCGGTTTTGGTGAGGCTTTTTATTTTTCATTCAATTTCCTTGAATAATATGCTTAGTGATCACCGATGAATGAATCATCTCGATCTGCTATTAAGTTGTTTCTTGGATAAGTTCTTAAAGCGCTATTTTAATTTTTTAAGGAGAATCATTTTTAGAATGCTTCTCCTTGCGATGTCCTCGTATCAAACTAAAGAATTTAATCTTTTGGTTCACATGGAGGATGCTTTGCTACAACCGCAATATTGGCAATGTCTTCCTGTTTAAATGCCTTCATTAAGGCAAACATTGAAATGGTGAGGAAAACGATAATTGGAAAGCCAAATAGAATAACAGCGGCTTGAATTGTTTTTAGGCCACCTGCATAGAGTAAACCTAAACTAATTGCGGTAACGAATAGACACCAAATGATTCGAATACGGATCGGTGTATCCTTTTCGGAGCGCGTATCTAGAAAACACAGCACATGAGTACCCGCATCTTGAGAAGTCACGAGATAGGTAATCAGTAACAGACAAGTCGCCATACTGAGGATTGATCCGAATAATCCACTATCTATGGCATTAAATAATTCAAATACAGCCAGTGTATTATCTTGCTGAGTTGCTTTTACAATGGGTCCACCCTTAAATTCAACAGCAGCAGGTGAGATTGTTGATGCTTGAGATACCATCGTGTCTGTAGATGGTGCGATTTGATTTTCAATCAATGCGGTTTGTTGTTCAAAACTTTTACGAACATCTTGTTCAATTTTGAGGGCTGAACCACCAAATACTGCAAACCAAAAGAAAGTCACTAAGGTTGGAACAATCAGCACACCTGAAATGAGTTGGCGAATGGTACGTCCTTTAGAAATTTTGGCAATAAACATCCCTACAAATGGGGCCCATGTTGGCCACCATAACCAGTAGAAAGCGGTCCACCAGTTTTGCCATTCTGAATCTTTTTGGGCATCACTCCATAAACTCATCCCAATAAAGTGCGATGTATAGTTGCCAATGCCTTCGATATATGAATTGGTGATATAGCGTGCAGGGCCGATAAACATCAGAATCAAAATGAGTAGGATGGATAAGATAATATTAACTTCTGAAAGACGGCGCATACCTGTGCCAATACCACGCACAACTGAGAAGGTTGCGATACTCGACAATGAAATCATGAGAATAAATTGAACAGTAACGCTGACTTCTATATCAAAAACTTTATGCAAGCCTGCATTAATCTGTAATACACCGATGGCGAGTGTTTGTGAAATGCCGAAGGTTGTAATAATAATCACAAGTATGTCAACGATATGCCCGATTGGGCCATAAATACGATCGCCAATAATAGGATGCAAAATTGAACGTAATGAAAAGGGTAAGCCTTTGCGAAATGAAAAGTAGGCAATGGCTAAAGCGGCTAAACAATAAATGGACCAGGCGTGTAAACCCCAATGAAAATAGGAAATTTGCATTGCCATACTGGCTGCTTCATCGGTTAAGCCTTTGGTAAAAGGGTTGCTTGCATAGTGGTTCATCGGTTCGGCGACACCCCAAAACACCAAACCAACTCCCATAGCGCAAGAAAATAGCATGGAGATCCATGCAAAATAGCTATATTCAGGTTGATCTGTATCTTTCCCGATTTTAAGTAAGCCGTATCTGCTACACATCACATACAGCAGGAAAAAGCACATTGCCGACACAGAAGACAAAATAAACCACTTCATATTGTGTAATAAAACACTGGAGAGATCGGCGAATATTTTTCCCGCGGAATCTGCGAAAACAGCACAAAATATAACGAATGCAACTACAAATACTTTTGAAATTATTGAAACGACTGAATGAGAATCAGTAGCCCCTGTTGTTATACGCATAACTCCTCCTTGGATGCGTTGCAAATAGCTAAAAACTATTAGCTATCAGATGCGAATAATACAGAGTAGTAATGAGGAGGAAGAACACTCAACTGATTTATTCTCATTCATCAGTGAGTTTTAATCATGGAAGATGATTAGAGCTCTTGCATAAGTCATTTTTGAGCTGTATTGAATCCGCAATGAAAGTTACTTTTCTTTTTTAAATGGATGAGCGTCGTTACGCGCAAGCGGGAGAGAATTTATATGAAGAATCCCCCTCATTCTAATAAGGGAATTTCAACAACAATTTTTTATTAATGATGGATCATTCTTCGATTTTTCAAAGAACTCTATTTTTTAATATTTAATTTGATCATAAAAAATAAATCTGAAGAGCATGATTAAAACTCATAGATACCTAGCTAAAAAGTCGTTTGTGAGACAACTCGATATTTAACACAATCTCCAAAGAAATAGCAGAGTGTGCAAATCATCTCAGCGCAGGGAGTTCTGCATTCATTCAAATATAAGGGAGATCATCAGATGAATAGTCGAGTTAGCCAACAATTAATTACGGTTCAGCAAGTTGATAATGTTTTAAATCCAATTACTGAATCTAATGGTATGCCAAATTTAGCTTATACCAGCAATGAATATTTTAACTTCGAACGCGACAATATTTTAAGTAAAACATGGGTGTGTGTGGGTTTTGCTTCGGATTTACCTAAAAATAGTTATGTAAAGCCGGTGAATTTTATGGGTATGCCATTGGTTATGATGCGTAACCGTGATGGCTTAGTTCAAGTATTTCATAATGTATGCAGCCATCGTGGCATGCAACTGGTACATGATCAAGGTGCGATTGAAGGCGTTATTCGCTGTCCATATCATTCATGGAGCTATGACCTGAATGGTAATTTAAAAGGTACTCCACATGTCGGTGGAATTGGCCAGCACAAAGATGAACGTTTTAAGTGTGAAAAACATGGTTTAAAGGCACTTCGTTCAGCAATTTGGATGGATATGGTCTTCGTTAATATTTCTGGCGATGCCGCAACATTTGAATCGCATATTGCACCGTTGGTGGAGCGTTGGAAACCTTTCCTAGGTGAAAACGGTTTAGAGCTCATCCGCAGTAGTAATGTGGGTTCACATTTTGAACTTCCAGTAAAAAGCAATTGGAAGTTGACTGTTGAAAATTATTGCGAAGCCTATCATTTGCCTTGGGTACATCCAGCGCTAAATACTTACTCCAAACTTGAAGATCATTACAACATTATGTTTGAAGATCGCTTTGCAGGTCAGGGTAGTTATAAATATAACCTATCAGCGACAGCAGGCACCCATTTACCAAAATTCCCAACTTGGCCTGAAGAACAATTACGCCATGCAGAATATGTTGCTGTATTTCCAAACGTATTGTTAGGTATTCAAGCTGATCATGCATTTGCCATGATGATTGATCCAATTGCGCCAGAACAGACCATAGAAAGGCTTCGTCTATATTACGTCAGCGATGAGTCTCTAAATGCCAAATATGATGCATGCCGTGAAGCAACATTGGAATCATGGAAGGTAGTTTTTGCTGAAGATGTTTTTGCTGTCGAAAACATGCAGAAAGGTCGTCATTCACCAGGTTTTGGTGGAGGGGTTTTTTCTCCTGAAATGGATTTACCAACACACTTTTTTCAAAAGTGGTTAGCAACTCAGGCCAAAGCTGCGTTGGAGGCATAACATGCAACATTACCTGAACTATGTGAATGGTCAGTGGCGAGATGCTGCACGCCAATTTGAGGTGATCAACCCTGCAACAGCTCATGTTTTTGCAACCGTAGCACGTGCAAGTATCGAAGATGCAGACGCAGCAATGGCTGCGGCTAGAGGTTGTGTAAACAGTGGTGCACTAATTGATGTACGTCCTGCACAACGTACAACTTGGATGTTAAAAGCAGCAGAAGCAATTCGTGAAATTGCAGAAGAGGGCGCATTAATCCTATGTCGTGAAAACGGTAAAAATGTTGATACGGCACGTGAAGAATTCGATGAAGCAGCTCGTTATTTTGAATACTACGCAGGTATGGCAGATAAAATTGAAGGAATCTCAGTCCCTTTAGGTAAAGATTATATTGATTTCACTTCGTATATTCCAATGGGTGTATCGGTTCAGATCGTACCTTGGAACTTTCCTGTTTCGATCTGTGCACGTTCACTTGCACCAGCTTTAGCAGCTGGTAATGCCGTGGTGATCAAGTCACCCGAAGTTTCGCCTTTAGGAATGGTTTTACTCATCAAAGCCATTGAGCAAGCTGGTTTTCCACAAGGTGCAGTGAACTTACTGTGCGGTAAAGGCTCCGAAGTGGGTACTCATCTGGTTAAACACCAAGAGACCAATCAGATTGTATTCACGGGTTCCGTTGCAACAGGCCAACACATTTTGAAAGATGCGGCTGAACGTGCAACACCTGCTGTAATGGAGTTGGGTGGTAAGTCAGCGGCTATCGCTTTTGCAGATGTTGATTTAGAACAGTTACTACGTAGTGTTAAAGTCGGAATTTTTTATAACTCAGGGCAAGTCTGCTCAGCAATGTCACGGTTATTAGTACACCGTAGTCGCTATGAAGAAGTTAAAGCAGCGGTCGTTAATCTTGCAGAAAGCCTAACAATAGGAATTGGTGAAAGTAATGCCGAACTTACACCAGTTGTTTCTAAAGATCAGCAGCAACAGATTCTTGCCATGATTGATAAAGCGCGTGAAGAAGGTGCAAAAATCTTAACAGGTGGTAGAGCAGCAGATCTAGACGGCTATTTTGTCTTACCTACGATTATTGAAGCAAAAGATGACATGTCGATTGCTCAGGAAGAAGTGTTTGGTCCAGTCATGGTGATCATGCCTTTTGATGATGAAGACCAAGCAGTTGCAATTGCTAATGGCACGGACTTCGGTCTTGTTGCTGGTGTGTTTGGTGAAAATCTAAATCAAACACTTCGAGTTGCAAATCGTCTTATTGCTGGTCAGGTCTTTATTAACGAATGGTTTGCAGGTGGTATTGAAACACCGTTTGGTGGCGTGGGCTTATCAGGTTTTGGTCGTGAAAAAGGGCAGGAAGCCATCTACAGTTATGTTCAGACTCGTAACATCGCTATTCGTTTGAGACATAGCGTGTAATGTGTAAGAAATAAGGAAATAGACAGGATGAGAAAGTGGTTATGTATTGTCTGTGGCTGGATCTATGATGAAGCGAAAGGCTGGCCTGATGATGGGATAGCACCAGGAACGAAGTGGGAAGATGTTCCTGATGACTGGATGTGTCCAGAGTGTCAGGTGGGTAAAGCTGATTTTGAAATGCTCGATATCACAGATGTTGAGGAGGACGAAATCCCTCAAGTAGCAGCTGCATTGATTGAGCCCGTGGTGATTATTGGTAGCGGTCATGCGGGTTATCAATTGGCTTCTGCTTTACGTGCCAAATCTGCAGACTTGTCTATTACCGTATTTACTGCTGATGATGGGGCTTTATATAGCAAACCATCTTTATCTAATGCTTTAGCATTGGGTAAAGATGGAGATAGTCTAGTTCGTGAATCTGTTCTGAGCTGGGAACAACGTTTAAATATCCGCGTTTATCCACATACCAAAGTGACTCATATTGATCGGGAAAATAAAAAGCTTCAAACCACAATTGGTAATTATCCTTACGGCAGACTCGTACTTGCTACAGGTGCAACACCAGCTGTCATTCCGATTGATGGCGATTCTACGGCAACTATAAGCGTAAATGACCTCGCGGATTATTGCCGTTTTCGTCAGCAATTATCAAATAAACAACATGTCACAATTCTTGGAGATGGTCTGATTGGTTGTGAGTTCGCTAATGATTTAGCTGCACACGGTGTCAAAGTTACCGTTGTTGGGCTAGGTAAATGGGCGATGGAACGTCTTATTCCAGAACCTCTAGGTCATGCATTACAAAATGCGCTAAGTGAGTTAGGCGTAGAGTGGAAATTACAAAATAGTATCCGTTCTATTCATTCAGCTAATGGTCATTACCAATTAACTCTCCAGGATGGTCAATCCGTTGAAACTGACTTGGTATTAAGTGCAGTCGGTTTAAGACCAAATATTGTACTTGCTCAAGCCGCTGGTCTAGAAACAGCACGCGGAATCTGTACGGGACTAGATCACCGCAGTAGCGACCCTGCGATTTTTGCTTTGGGAGATTGTGCGGAAGTGAATGGTCAGTGGGCACCTTATATCAATCCAATCACGCAAGCATTACCAGCATTGGTGAATAACCTTTTAGGTCAGTCAACTGATGCAGATCTGAAATCAACACCAGTTTTAGTAAAAACTCCAATTTTGCCGTTATCAGTCTTACCTGCGATGGGGATAGGTGAGTGGAGAGTGGAACAACATGACGGAGAGTTTGCTGCTGGTTTCTACAATGAACAAGGCAGGTTAACAGGCTTTGCCTTACTCGGACGCCAATTGCAACATCATCGTACTGAGTGGCTTGAAAAACTAGATTCCTGTTCATCCACAGTTTAAGTTAAAGGAATAACAAAATGATTGCTTTACCAAATGATGATCGTACCTGTGGTTGGTATGCAGCATTGCCTCCAGCGGGTCCTGCTAAAAAGTTAATCGGTCCACAAAAAGCAGACTATGCCATTATTGGAGCGGGTTTTGCTGGATTAGCTGCAGCTCGTAGATTGGCAGAACTCAATCCGAATGCCCGTATTATTCTAGTAGATGCACAGCGTGTGGCTGAAGGTGCTTCAGGTCGTAATTCAGGGTTTGTAATTGATTTACCCCATAAATTTGCATTATCACATCCAGATCCTTCGCATAAGCAAAAGTTGTTAAGTCTAAACCGATCTGCAATTGCACAATTACAAGGTTTGGTAGAGCGCCATAATATTGATTGTCAGTGGTCGGCAGCAGGTAAATATCAAGGTGCGGTAGGTGAAAGAGGTGAAGCTCATCTCAATCATTTTGAACATTTGATGAAAGATTTAGGTGAACCCTATCGTTGGGTTGAAAAGGCCGAGCTGAAAAAAGTATTAGGAACAGATTTTTATAGTCGTGCAATTTTTACCCCAGGTTCTTACTTAATGCAACCAGCAGCTCTAGTAAGAGGTATGGGCGATAATCTACCAGCTAATGTTGAATTATTAGAGCAATCACCAATCCGTGATTTAAAACGAAATAATAACCAATGGGTATTAGAAGGTGATCATGGCCTAATTATCACGCCAAAAATCCTTCTAGCAACAAGTATTTTCACGCGTGAATTTGGATATTTGAAAAATCGCTTATTACCCGTCATGACCTTTGCGAGTTGGACACGTCCACTGACAGACCAAGAAATGAATATTTATCTGGGTGAGTTGGATTGGGGGCTAACACCAGCAGATCATGCTGGAACAACATTACGTATGACAGCAGATCGTCGTATCTTGATCCGCAATACTTATAAACATGTACCGAAATACGGTGCCAATGTCAGTGATGATAATCGGCACTGGATACAGGCTGATCATCGTAAAGCCTTTTTAGCACGTTATCCAGAGTTAGCTGATGTGCCATTTACGCATACTTGGGGCGGTATTTACGCAATTTCTCGTAACTTCACCAATTTCTTTGGTGAATTAGAAGATGGTGTTTATGCCAGTGCTTGTGACAATGGTGTTGGAGCAGCTTGGGGCACAATTTCAGGAACGCTTTTAGCTGATTTGGTTGTAGGTGCAGACTCTCAAGCGCTAAGTGATATTCAATTTGTGACAGGTATGCCCAGTTTAAACCCACCTGAACCATTTTTAGGTCTAGGCGTGAAGACTCGTATTCGATTTGAAAAATGGCGTAGCCGTAGTGAATTGTAAGGTAAAAGATAATGAGTGAAGTTCGTTTAGTTGATAGTAAACAATTGATTTTTAACCTACGTGGTGAAACACCTCAAGGTACTGCTTATGTTGCTAGAGCATTAGGAGCCGATGTTTCTCCAAATATGGGTATCGGTTTTGCACGTTGGGAAGGGGCGGAAGTGAGTTGGAAGTTACTTTATGACGAAGTCATTTTTGTCATTGAAGGCTGTTTTGAACTCACTGCAAATGGACAGAAGTGCGAAGTTCGGCCAGGGCAGATGCTCTGGATACCTGAGGGTACAGAACTTATTTATGGTGGGCATGCCTGCTTTGGTTACGTAGTATATCCAGGTAATTGGAAAGAAATACATGGTTTATCTTGAACTTAATTCCACCACTTTTAAGCTGAAAATTAATTTTCAGTGTTGGTTTTTTTAGATTATGACTCATATGAGCAAAGTCTCTTGATTAAAAATGAGGGAGAAATAACCACAGATTTCTCACCAACATCTATACAAGGAGATATGAATGCATACCGTATTTAGCAAGTTAAGTGTAGGATTATTTGCAGCTGGGGTGACACTTCCTAGTTTTGCCGCAATGACTTTGGGTGACCCAAAAACTGATACAGGTGCTGTGACGGTTTCAGGTGCATTGCGAGCCAAATATAATTATAAAGATTATGGTCCAAATATTGACTCGGATAATAGTATTAAGTTTGATGCTGCGATTGTGAATATCGCTTATGAATCACCTAAAGTATTTGGGAGTGTACAGTGGCGTTGTTATCAATGGTCTGAATTATGTGACTTTTCAACCTTAGTGTCGGCCTATGCGGGTTATCGTTTAAACAGTACAGATCATATTACACTGGGCTTACAGCCTGTACCTTTTGGTCCTAGTCGGTTTTGGGATAGCAGCTTTTATGCAGGACTCAATTATACAATGGGGCTTCAAGATGTACTCAATCTAGGGATTAATTATCATATTGAATTACCTTCAGCCACTAAGATTGATTTAGCATACTTTTCTCGCGATGGTGGTCATTATACTGGGACCGCAGATAAAGATACGGCTCGTTATTCCGCCAATATGGTGAAAACCAATGATTCTGAAATGACAAGTTTAAAAGAAAAAAATATGTTTGTAATGAGAGCCAAACAAGAGCTTAGCTTTTTCAATAATGATGACTTAGATATGGCTGTTGGCGGAAGTTATTGGTATTCAACACTTGAGAATCAACAGAATCATAAAGACGGCAATCGTAAAGCTTGGTCATTATTTAATACGCTCAACTATCAGAACCTGGGAATAACCCTGACTGCTGGACAGATCAAAATTGATAACAAGGATGCAATCTCTAATTACTCCACATTTGGTTCATTTGATACTGCGTACAACATTGCAAATAGTGGCACTTTTTATTCCGTGGATGTGAATTATACCTTTAAGGATGTCATAAATGGACTAAATGTTACGCCTTATGTGGTCTTGAGTGGATTGAATAAAGATGAGCAGAATTATAAAAACTCACAACGTAATATCATCGGCGCAGCTTGGAACTATAAGAAGATCTCGCTTTATTCCGAATATATCACCAGTAAAAATGACCCATTTATTGGAGGAACTGCAAACTCATTAGCGGGCGGCGATGATGGTCAGTGGAACAAGCTGCTGAATGTCATGTTTGTTTATAACTTTTAATCACTTGCAAACAACTGTATGGACTCAATCTTCCGTAGAAAGTTGATTAACCTCTTGAAGACGCATTGGAGTGTGGGGCGATGACCTCTTCTTATCTGAGCACATTTCTCTTATTTTTCTCATTGTTGAATCCCTTTCTGATGAGTATTTATATGATTGGATTGATTCGACATACAGAGACCAAAATATTTAATCGTGCACTGATACAAGGTGGGTTGATTGCTTATGTTGTGTTTATACTTTTTGCTTGGGGAGGAGAGGCAATTTTTAGTAAGTATTTAAATGTCCGATTTGAATCGTTCCAGATATTTGGTGGCCTTATTTTTTTGGTCATTGGCTATCGCTATGTTTTCCAAGGGGCGGATACGATTGGCGAAATGCGAGGTGCTCCAGAGCATTTAGCGGGTACAGTGGCTATGCCTTTTATGATTGGCCCTGGAACAATCAGTGCTGCCGTTGTAACAGGCATGAGCATGTCAATGGCTGAAGCAGCAATTGTGATTGCATGTACGCTTTTTTTAACATGTAGTGTATTAATCGTGATGAAACTCTCGCATGATCATTTGCGTTATAAGCATGCTAAATATATTGATCGTTATTTTGACATTGTTGGCCGGTTGGCGGCATTGCTTATTGGCACAATTGCAATTGATATGATTGTGAATGGAGTTACCAGATTGGTGATGAAAACGGGTTAGCAGATCTGGCTTGAATGCTATTTTTTATGATGGGAAAATTATATTGAGGTGTTCTTTTCCGTTAGTATTATTACTGCAATCGTAAGTCACCATAATAGTGCTGATATTCTGTATAGGATCTCAAATAACTTAGTCCAGATAAAAAGTATTGCACAGGTAATATATGATGATTGAGAATTTAAATTTAGCACCTATAGTCGGTGTTGGCGTGATGATATTTGATGATATAGATCAGGTCTTATTGGGCTTGCGTATTAAAGCGGGTGAAGAGGCTTCTTGGTGTTTTCCTGGTGGAAAAATTGAAGCTGGTGAAAGTTATGAACAATCAGCGCTAAGAGAAGTGTTTGAAGAAACAGGCTTAAAATTAGAAGAACAGAATATTAAACCATTTACGCTACTTATTAATCAGTCTTCGCCCGTTGTAAATACTACGGTAGGGCTGTCGTGTCAGTTACACAATAACAAGATGAAAGCGCAAATTGTGGTCACCGAACCAGATATTTTTGATAAATGGGCTTGGTTTAGCTTATCAGACTTACCCTCTAATTTATTTCCCGCATCGGAAGCAATGCTAAATGTTTGGAAAGAAGAAAAGCTACATGAGTCATGGATTTCTTATCCGATCATGGCTTGGGATCACCGTAGACCATGATTTACTCTGATGAATATATGATTTAAAAAGTTTTTTTTAGAGTTTAAACTTTGGAGCTAGGGTCTTCGCAAAAGATGGTTTTGTGGGACGCGAAAATAAATAATAATGATGAAGTATTATTCACATAGAAATGAACGCAGGCTCTATATTCGGATTTATGTTCATCGGATCAATTATTCGAGATAGTTTAGGGGTATGATGCTTGGATACAAGCCAGTATGAATGACGAAAGCATATATGTTTGAATGCGAGTTGAAGCTTCAAATAGAACGATATAAGCCGTTATTTCAGGTTTAGCCAACGAATAAAATGAATCAATGCCATCACTAACCATCAATACCAGACTCGCAGGTTTCTACTTCTTCTACTACGCCATAGTCGGAACCTTCATGCCGTATTGGAACCTGTATCTACAAGACCAAGGTTTTAATTATCAAGAGATTGGTATTCTTTCTTCAATTGCGATTATTACCCGTTTTTTTGCACCGCTGATTTGGGGCTGGATTGCCGATAAATCAGGGAAACGAATGCTTTTGGTCCGTATTGCGACATGGATGGAAGCCTGTATCTGGTTTGCCATCTTCGTCATCCCGAATAGCTTCCAATCAGTGGCTTTGTTGATGCTGATTTTCAGCTTCTTCCAAAATGCCATCTTGGCGCAGTTTGAAGGTGTGACCTTATTTTGGTTAGGCGAAAAACGTGCAGAACTCTATGGCAAAGTACGTAAATGGGGTTCAGTTGGCTTTATTGTGGGGGTATTTGTAATTGGAGCATTGCTGGAAATCATTCCAATTTCAATGTTGCCTATTTTATTGCTCTCGGTTTCATTTTTGGCCTTTCTCTGGTCGTTTAGTATCAAAGAACCAGAGCATGCACCAAGTTCACAAAAAACACTTGAACCGCTAATGCCGATTTTAAAACGACCTATTGTGGCGGCATTTTTTAGCATTGAATTTATTTTGCTGTTTTCATTGGCGCCGTTTTATAGCTTTTATAGTAACTATCTAAAAGAAATAGGCTTTAGCACTACACAAATTGGTAGTTTATGGGCGATGGGGGTGATTGCTGAAATCGTCATGTTTGCTGTGGCGCAAAAGCTGTTCTTTACCCGCTTTTCGTGGCGGACATTGGTGGTAATTTGCCTGATTTTGACCAGTCTACGTTGGTTCTTGGTCGGTATCTTGGAAAGCCATTATCTTGGGCAGTTGCTTGCTCAATGTTTGCATGCCTTTAGTTTTGGCCTGTTCCACCTGATTGCCATGAAAGTGATTTTCCAAAACTTTACACCCGAGCAGCAAGGCCGAGGGCAAGCTTTATATAGCACCATGTGGGGCTTAGGAGTAGCATCTGGAAGTTTATTGGCAGGGCACTATTGGCAAATTTTTTCAGGTGCGACAATTTTCTACTGTGCCAGTGTGGTGGTTTTGTTTGGGTTATTACTAGTGCTATGGCTGCCGAATCAAGCGGAAACAGCAGCCAAAAGTTAAGCTAGATTTGGATATTCTTATATTGTGGCAGCCACGGTTGTGCTTGTTCTAGTTGAGCAGCAAGTTGCAACAAGCGGTCTTCACGTCCAAAAGGTGCAATAAACTGGCTACCAAGTGGCATACCGTGTTTATTCCAGAACAAAGGGACTGACATGGCAGGTAGGCCTGTTACATTGGCGAGCTGGGTAAAAGGTACCCAACTTAAATTGTCCTGCACCATTTTCTCAACCAGTTTACCTTGCGCCAGATAATGCGCTTTACCAACTTTTAACAAGCCTTTTAGAATAGGTTTCTGCCAAGCGGGTGTGGCAACCTCACCATTTTTTGGTGCGACTGAGGCCGTGGTTGGGGTGAGGTATAAGTCATAATTTTCAAAGAAAATATTCATCTGGGTAGTGTATAGCCCCCAATTATTTAAGGTATGAATATATTCTGTCGCCGTGGTCTTCGCTCCAAAAGCGGCCAAAGCAATCGAATCGAGTTCAAAATCACGATCAGTCGCGCCTGCCATTTGTTTGATTTGTTTCTGCATATAGGAGAACTGACTGAACCATGTGGTGACGAAATCTTTTGCCAGTTCCAACCCATCAATTTGCGGACGATCTTCAACCACAATATGACCCAATGATTCCAACAACTTCGCTGTTCGTTGCACGGCTTGGATGGCGTCTTTAGAAATCTTGCTGCCAATCGGTGATTGAGTATTAAAGGCAATGCGGAGTTTCTTAGGGGCTTGCTGAATAACATCTAAATATTTTTGTTCAGGGGCTTCAATTCGAAATAATGAAGTTTGTTCAGGACCTTGCACTGCATCCAGCATGGCTGCACTATCTCGCACGGTTTTGCTGAGTACATGTTGCATAGCAGCGCCGTGCATGGCTTCACTAAATTGTGGTCCCCAGGGTGTACGTCCACGACTTGGCTTTAATCCAAATAAACCACAATAAGAGGCTGGGATACGAATTGAGCCACCACCATCGCCAGCACCTGCAATTGGTATTAACCCAGCTGCAACGGCAGACGCTGCACCACCCGAAGAACCACCGCTATTATGTTTTAAATTCCATGGATTGTGGCATGCACCCCAAGCATCTGGTTCTGTAATCCCTTTAATCCCAAATTCGGGGGTGTTGGTGCGACCAAAGCTAACAATTCCAGCTTGCTCCCAACGATTGACAATTTCTGCATTAAAGTCTGGTGTGTAATTGATTTTTTTGAGTGCTTGACTGCCATAAGAGGTGGGCACACCTTGATATTCTTGAAATAGGTCTTTAACTAAAAATGGAACACCAGCAAATGTACCTGTCAGGTTTTGTTGCGCGCGTTGTTTGGCTTGTTCGTACATTGGGATAATGATGGCATTCAGTTTCGGATTGACCTGATTGCTCCGTTCCAATGCAATTTCAAGCAACTCGGAAGGATGAACCTCTTTGTTTTTGACGAGCTGGGCTAATCCAAGACCATCGTACTGTATATATTCTGAAAATTTCATGGCTTTTATCCCTAAAGCTAAATCTTTATAAAGTAAAAAGTTACATACAAGTTGAAAAATAGCATACCTGAAAAAATGCCAAACTAAGCAATTAAATGATATGGTAAAAATATTGTGTTTATATGGTTATGAATGCATGTTTTTATCCAAAAATATGCTAATTTAGGCCTATGCACCGTTAAGATGACGACTTAATTAAATCTATGAAAAATATTTATATTATTGGATTATTATGGGCTTGCTCAACATGGACTATGGCAGAGACGGTCGTAAATGACAAAGCGGCAATAACACCGCAGCAGATCGCCAAAGCGAATGCAATTCGTGTCACTACTCGTCCAGAAATCATGGGGTTGTGGGGAATGGAAATTCCGAACAATAAAAAATGTGTCGAGTACTATAATTTCCGTGGCGCAAGCGATGTTGTGGTTAAAAGTGGGCAAGAATGGTCTTATGGCTTATATGACTATCAGCCATCCGAAGATCATAAAGAGCGATTACCTGCACTGATTTTACAAATCAAATATGACAATAATGAAATGGACTGTTCGGGTCAAAAGCAAGACCAAACAGGTGAGGTTTCTCAATATTTCGTGAAGTGGGCGAATGATTCGACCATCGATTTTTGTGCCAGTGAAAAAGGCGATAAATGCTTTGCAACGCTACGCCGTGTTTTACCTTAAATTGATTGCGTTATAAAAAAAGCCTCTTCAATAAGAGGCTTTTTTTATTTAGGCTTTTTCAGCTTGTTGTTCAAGCTGTTTCAGCAAATGTTTTTCAAGATAATGAATATCCATTGCCTGTTCACAGAAGTTTTTATCCTTCAAGATCAGATCTTTATGCAATGGAACATTGGTCTTAATACCGGTTAGAATCATTTCATCTAAAGCTTGACGCATACGAGCCAAAGAGGTTTCACGATCTTTACCATGCGCAATTAATTTTGCAATCATTGAATCGTAGTAAGGTGGAATGTTATAGCCTTGATAAATATGTGAGTCCAAACGGATTCCTGCGCCACCAGGTGCATAGAAACTTTCAATTTTCCCTGGAGATGGCAAGAAGGTGGTTGGATCTTCAGCATTGATACGGCATTCAATCGCATGACCTTTAACTTCGATTTGCTCTTGTTCAAGTTCTAGACCTAAACCAGCTGCAATACGAAGTTGCTGTTCAATAATATCAACACCTGTCACCATCTCAGTGACCGGATGTTCCACCTGAACACGAGTATTCATCTCGATAAAGAAGAATTCACCATCTTCAAATAAAAACTCGAATGTTCCAGCACCACGATATTGCATTAACTTACATGCATTGACACAGGCTTCAAGAATATCTGCACGTGCTTGTTCTGGTAAGTTTGGAGCTGGTGCTTCTTCCAGTACTTTTTGGTGGCGACGTTGTAAAGAACAATCACGATCATATAAATGGATTGCATGGCCATTACCATCACCGAGAACTTGTACTTCGACATGGCGCGGCTTCTGTAAGAAACGTTCCATATAGACTGTATCATCACCGAACCACATTTCAGCATCACGTTGTGCCGCTTGAACAGATTCAAGCAGGGTATCAACACGCTCTACGATACGCATTCCACGACCACCGCCACCAGAAGCAGCTTTGACGATCAATGGGAAGCCAATTTCTTTGGCTTCAGCAAGCGCATTGTGAATGGTTACTGCATGGTCGCAACCTGGTACAGTGGGTACACCTGACTTTTTCATGGCGATAATCGCAGAAACCTTATTCCCCATCAGGCGAATATGTTCAGGACGTGGGCCAATGAAGATAAAGCCGGAGCTTTCTACAATTTCAGCGAATTCAGCATTTTCAGATAAAAAGCCATAACCAGGGTGGATGGCATCCGCACCAGTAATTTCCGCAGCAGTAATAATTGCAGGAATATTTAAATAGCTTTCACTACTTGCGCCCGGTCCGATACATACTGCTTCATCAACGAAGCGTAAGTGCATTAAATCTTTATCGGCATCTGAATAGATACCCACTGTTTTAATGCCAAGAGTTTTACAAGCCCGAGTAATTCGTAAAGCGATTTCACCACGGTTTGCAATTAATACTTTTTGCAACATAGGAATCCCCAGACTAATTAGGCACGGTAGCGGAAAAGTGGTTGACCGAATTGGATCACTTCACCATTTTTCACTAAAATTTCTTCAATGACACCGCTCTTAGTCGCTTCAATCGGGTTCATGATTTTCATCGCTTCGATGATCCCCAATGTTTCACCCGCAGAAACTGTTTGACCTACATTTACAAATGGCGCTTCGCCTGGACTCGGTGCTGCATAGAACACACCAACCATTGGAGAAGTTTCAACAGCACCACGAGGGGTTTTTGCTGCTGGCGCAGGAGCAGAAGCGGCTGGCGCTGCTGCAACAGGTGCTGCCGCATACACAGGTGTAGGACGAGTTAATGAGATGGATTGGTCACCTTCCTTAACTTCAATCGCTTGTAAGTCAGATTCAATCATCAAATCGATGAGTTTCTTGATTTTACGGATATCCATGAGTGAGCATTCCTAATGTGTTTAAAATTAGTTAGAAGATTGAATTTTTTCGATAGCGTAATCGAGAGCAAAGGAGTAACCCTTTGCACCTAAGCCACAAATTACGCCAATGGCTTTATCTGATAAATATGAGTGATGACGGAATGATTCACGGGCGTGAACATTTGACAAATGAACCTCAATATAGGGGATGGCAACACCAAGTAAGGCATCGCGTAAAGCAACTGATGTGTGGGTCAAGGCAGCAGGGTTGATGATGATAAATTTCACACCCTCAGTTTGTGCTTGATGAATGCGATCGACAATCGCACCTTCCCAGTTACTTTGAAAAGAATCGAGTGTAAGTGATGCGTGTTGAGCTTGAGCAGTGAGTTGCTGGTTAATATCATCCAAAGTGAGATAACCATAAACCTCTGGTTCGCGCTTTCCTAGCAAGTTCAAATTCGGTCCGTGAATCACCAAAATGGTTGAGCTCATTCAGCCTGCTCCAATTCTAAATCTGCAAAAGTTTTTTGCAAGATGTCTGCAAAGTTTGCTTATTATGGCACAAAATTCTGCAATTTTTTTATAATTTGTTTTAATCGATGAAGAAATTTGCATACCAAGCATGGTGCATATAATGAAAACTTTGCAAGGAATTGGCAATGTTAAAATATGACAAAATTCAACGTAATTTAATTTTTAAACATTTTAAACTGAATTACCCCATTTCGTTCATGGGAATTGTGTAACTCAGCAGTCAAATGATTTAGATTTATATCGATTGACCTGACTTAAATACCCGCAAAAATACGGATTGCTGTGTAGCTAATTAAGAAAAATCTTCTGACTTTAAAATAATAACATATTGTTTTTTCATGTATTAATAATTTTTTTGCAGATGTTCCACTTAAAGTTGAAAAAATCTGCAGATCCACTGTTAGCGACTATACAACCAGAGAAAAGCAAACGAAATATTGCCTTGAATGGTATTGACTCTGGTGATTATGGATTGAACGTTTATATGCATGATTCAGTTGGCAGAAATGATGAAATTTCACATTTGAGATGGCAGTTAATGACATAAAAATGTCCGAAAAAGATATCCATACTTTGAATAAGATAACACTACTTAAGAGCTTGCTTTTGATTGGGGCAGTCTCTTATGGGTCTTTCAAAGCTGTCTTGCTATGTCAAGACAGCTTTTTTTTAGTTTTGCTTTTATGACAGGAGTGAAGCTGCTTGAAAGGTTTCAGCGAGTAAACAGTTTTGTACCTGATCACGATAAGTCGTTTCATCGAGTGCGAAGCCATTCCATTTCTGCATTTGTTGAAACAGCCATTCAAAATCTTGTGCTTTAGGTTCGGCACTAGCTTGTACAAAATTCCGAATGATATTTTGGATGGTGAAGTATTTTTCAACATGGACTTCTGGCGAGCAATCGAATTGAATCACATCAAATTCAATCAGAAGTTGCCATACTGGACTGAAATCATCCAGCAGTCGCAATTCATGTTGGGCTTTCATGATCGCGCTGGTTAAGGCAATCAAGGTATCTGGGTGTTGTTGCGCCCATTCCTGCGTGACCGCTAAGACTTTATCTGCAACATTGGGAATAATATGCTGACTCGAACAGACGAGGTGACTTAAACCTTGTAACTCGGCTTGAGTATTCCACGGTTCTCCGACACAAAATCCATCTATGAGATGGTTACTGATCGCTTCAACCATGTAAGGAGGCGGCAGGGTTTTCATTTGAATGGATTGCGCCAGTTTAGGATCGGCCAAGGCTAACCATTCTCTCAGACAATAGTGATGAATCGAGTGTTGGAATACATGTGCTAAAGAGACGTTTTGGTGCTGGTGAATATAATCCGTCAGCTTCTTGGCTGAACTTTCCGCAGAATCTTGTTTCTGAATATCCAGTGCATAACAGAGCTTTTGACTTAAGCTGATAAAGGCACGGTTTTCACTGAGCACTAACGGTGTTTGCAGTGGAATCCCGATTTGATCTGTTCCGACCGCTGCTGCTGGCAGCATGGCAGACAGGCAATGCGCGGCATCGAGTAAGCCAAAAGCTAAACGATCACGTAGGCTGGCCCAAGATGCTTCTTTGACTAAATTGACATTTAAGCCGACCTCTTCAAAAAAACCACGCTGTTTAGCCCAGAGTAATGCAACACAATCAAGTAATGGAATATAGCCCAGTTGTAATTCGGTTTTTTCTACTTTCTTTAATTCGACTAAATGGCTCATCTATTCATCCTTTAGTTGATTATTTAAAAGCTGTTGGGCATCCAGTAAACGTCGAGCCATTTCTCCAATGGTCATACGATGGCTCATGGCATTTTTTCTGAGTAATTGAAAGGCAGTATCTTCACTTAAGCCATGCAGTTGCATCAGCAATACTTTGGCTTTTTCAACATCTTTACGGTCTGCAAGTTTGGTTTTGGCATCTTTGAGGTCACATTCCAGCTTTTTATGCTTTTTATATTGCTCAATCGAAATGTCTAAAATGGTGTGTAAGCGACTGGGATCAATGCCATCGACGATATAGGCGGTAATCCCTGCATCAATGGCTTGTTTAATGGTGTCTTTATCAGTGTTCTTGGTAAACAAGACTGTTGGTAGGTCAAAGTTGCTGACACAACTTTCAATCACATCACGATGAGGATGATCCATATCAAGCAGAATGACGTCCGCTTGAAGATGTTCGAGTTTAAAAATATTGAGATGATCGAGGGTAAAACAAGCAACTACATCAAAGTCATGTTCAATTAAACAGTTTTTTATGTATTCAGCCCGAGCCTGGTCGTCATCAATAAGTGCGATCTTGAGTTTCGGCATAGTATTTAGGTCAAACGGTGGGTTGTGCACAGATATAAAGTGCTGTGCGTATTGTTTTTGAAGCAAAATTAGTGCCAGTCAACGTGTTTTGATTTCTTATTCGGTGCAATCGCTCCATTGGCGTATTGTTTATGCGCTTTATTGTACCGTTATGAAGGAAGAGAAGAAATGGAGAAAATGGATTTATCTATTCTAGAATGAGTATTGCACTGTTTGGGTGCGTAAAAAGAGTTGTTTTGAAGCAGTGCAGATTGTGATTTAAAACAGGGCGTTGCACTGAATGTATCAGATAGAACTCGCTTGATGATATTTCTTAATAAATTAAAAATGTATAAATATGATATAAAACAATGGTTAATAGTTTTTTGTAGGTTGATTCCCATACTTGGCACAGCAATTGCTATTTATTTTCTGAGTCAAAGATGACTTGCAAAATTGTAAGACGGCCAACGATGTCCGATCTGATCGGTTTGTTGATACAGCGTGATGTGTCAACAACACAAGATACGTTCAGTATGGGAGATGGCAATGTCTTTAGATTTATCGGCGAAAAAAGCCACATCAATTAAGTTATTCAACTTTTCTGCACCTGCGATGCGCGCATTCCACATGAGTTGGCTTGCTTTCTTCGTGTGTTTCTTTGCTTGGTTTGCTTGTGCACCTTTAATGCCCGTGATTGCGGGCGAGTTTCATCTCACCAAAGATCAGATTGCCAATATTAACATTGCTGCTGTCGCAATCACGATTGTGGTTCGTTTGATCGTTGGCCCATTGTGTGACAAATACGGCCCACGTAAAACTTACACCGCTTTACTCCTACTTGGAAGTATTCCCGTATTTGGTGTTGCTGCAGCAAACAGTTATGAGTCTTTTCTGTTCTTCCGCTTATTGATTGGCGCAATTGGCGCCAGCTTTGTGATTACGCAATACCATACCAGCGTCATGTTTGCCTCTAATGTTGTTGGAACTGCGAATGCCGCTTCCGCGGGTTGGGGTAACGCAGGTGGTGGTGCGACACAAGCCTTGATGCCTTTACTGTTAGCGGCCTTAGTGATGTTCGGTGTTGAACAAGCCATGGGCTGGAGAATTGCATTACTTGTGCCCGGTGTGATGATGGTGATCGTTGGTGTGCTTTATTGGAAGCTGACCCAAGACTGTCCACAAGGCGATTTTAAAGAACTGCGCGCGCAAGGTGTGGTGGTGGGAAGCGATAAAAAAGGTGGCATGGCAATCCTACTGCACGCGGCGCGTAATTATCGGGTCTGGATTCTATTCTGCTCTTATGCAGCATGTTTCGGCATTGAGATCTTCATGCACAACATCATTGCGATGTATTACGTCGAGCACTTCAACTTTGGCTTAAAAGAAGCAGGACTGGCAGCTGGGGTTTTTGGTTTGCTGGCACTGTTTGCCCGTGCGCTTGGCGGTATTGTTTCAGACAAAGTCGCGCTAAAAAAAGGGTTGGACGGACGCACCAAAATCTTGTTTTTGTTGATCTTGGGAGAAGGGCTATTCCTGATGCTATTCGCGCATATGAATAGTGCAGTCCTTGCAATTCTTAGTATGACCATCTTCGCGTTGTTCACCCATATGGCGTGTGGTGCAACCTATGCTTTGGTTCCATTTATTGATCGTGAAGCGCTGGGTGGCGTGGCAGGCATTATTGGTGCAGGTGGCAATGTCGGTGCAGTCGCAGCAGGATTCTTGCTAAAAGGAATGGTCGATTTTCAAACCTGTTTAATGGTTTTAGGTGGCTTGGTGGTGATTGCTGCAAGCTCAGTAATGCTCATTCGGTTTTCGGTAGAGCATAAACAAAAAGAACAACAGCTGTTTGAACAGGCGGTATTGGAACGTCGTTCAGAACAAAGTAGCGCAGCTTAATCAAAGATTAGATTTGAGGAGAAACACAATGAAATTAGTGATGATTGGTCACGGTATGGTGGGGCATAAATTCATCGAAGCCATCTTAGAGAAAGCTGATGATGAACTAGAAATTACCATCCTTGCTGAAGAACCACGTATTGCCTATGACCGTGTCCATTTGACTGAATATTTCTCTGGTAAAACAGCCAAAGATTTATCCTTAGCACGTTTTGATTTCGCTGATGCACATGGTATTGACCTCAGACTGAACACCAAAGCGGTGGAAATTAATGCAGCAGAGCAAACAGTGACCACCAATTTCGGTGATGTGATTCATTATGACAAACTGGTCTTAGCTACAGGTTCTTATGCCTTTGTTCCACCGATCTCAGGTAATGATCGTGAAAACTGTTTTGTCTATCGTACCATTGAGGATTTAGACGCTATTCGTGCTGCAAGTTTAAATGCTAAAACAGGTGTGGTGATTGGTGGTGGCTTATTAGGTCTTGAAGCGGCTAAAGCACTGCGTGATTTAAATCTGGAAACCCATGTAGTGGAGTTTGCTCCGCGTTTGATGGCAGTACAAATTGATGATCTTGGCGGTAAAATATTACGCCGTAAAATTGAAAATCTTGGGGTCAAAGTTCATACCCAAAAAGCGACACAATGTATTGAATCGGGTGATAGTGCAACCCATGTCATGAAGTTTGCGGATGGCAGCGAGCTGGAAACAGACATTATTTTATTCTCGGCAGGTATTCGCCCACGTGATGAATTGGCACGACTCAGTGGATTGGCATTGGGTGAGCGTGGCGGGATTAAAATCAATGATTATTGCCAAACCTCAGATCAACATATCTATGCGATTGGTGAATGTGCGCTGTGGGATAACAAAATCTATGGTCTGGTCGCACCAGGTTATGACATGGCACGTATTGCCGCAAAACATATCCTAGCCGAAGAAACCCATTGTTTTGCGGGTGCAGATATGAGCACCAAGTTGAAATTGATGGGGGTTGATGTTGCCTCTGTCGGTGATGCGCATGGCATGACACCAAACTCACTCAGCTATTTCTATGCCGATGAAGATAGCTTGGTCTATAAAAAGATCGTGGTCGATGCAGATAAAACCAAGTTGCTCGGTGCGGTCTTGGTCGGTGATGCTAAAGAATACAATGACCTACTACAAATGATGCTGAATGGGCTGGCACTACCAGAAACGCCTGAAAGTTTGATCATGCCAGGCTTTGCTGATTCGGGCGCTAAAGCAGGTGGCAGTGGTGTCGATTTATTGCCTGATAGTGCCACCATTTGTTCATGTAACAACGTTTCTAAAGCTGATATCTGCCAAGCGATTTGTGATGGTTCAACCTCTTTGGGTGCTTTGAAAAAATGTACCAAAGCAGCGACAGCCTGTGGTGGTTGTGCACCTTTAGTCACACAAGTGTTGAAGTCTGAGCTACAACGCCAAGGCGTAACGGTCAATAACCATGTTTGTGAACACTTCCCATACTCACGCCAAGAGATTTATCACTTGGTTCGTGTCAATGAAATCAAGACTTTTGATGATTTGATTCATCAACATGGTCATGGTTTAGGCTGTGATATTTGTAAACCAATGGCGGCTAATATTTTGGCATCGTGCTGGAATGATTTTGTACTGGAACCAAGCCATGCAGGTCTACAAGACAGTAATGATTACTACTTGGGCAATATTCAAAAAGATGGTTCATACTCGGTTGTGCCGCGTATGGCAGGTGGGGAAGTCACACCAGATGGCTTAATTGCTGTCGGTCAAATTGCCAAAAAATATAACCTGTATACCAAAATTACCGGTGGACAACGGGTTGACTTATTTGGTGCACAAATCCATCAGTTACCATTTATTTGGGAAGAACTCAATGCCGCAGGTTTTGAATCTGGCCATGCGTACGGTAAATCCTTACGTACCGTGAAATCTTGTGTCGGTAGTACATGGTGTCGTTATGGTGTTGATGATTCTGTTGGCTTGGCGATTGAACTTGAGAATCGCTATAAAGGTTTACGTTCACCACATAAATTGAAAATGGCAGTGTCGGGTTGTACCCGTGAATGTGCCGAAGCCCAAGGTAAAGATGTTGGGGTGATTGCCACCGAGAAAGGCTGGAACTTATATGTCTGTGGAAATGGCGGTATGAAACCACGCCATGCCGAGCTATTGGCGTCAGATCTTGATACCGAAACATTGATTCGTTATATCGACCGTTTCTTTATGTTCTATATTCAAACCGCAGATCGTTTACAACGTACCAGCGTATGGCGTGACAATATGGAAGGTGGTTTGGATTACCTCAAATCAGTGATTGTCGATGATTCCTTAGGATTGGCTGAAGAGCTTGAAAGCCGTATGAGCCATGTGATTGGCACTTATCAAGATGAATGGCGTACTGCGGTTGAAGACCCTGAGATTCGGAAACGTTTCCAAACCTATATCAATGCCAGTGCAGAACAGCAAGCTGATCCACATATTCAATTTACCCAAGTACGTGACCAGATTCGCCCTTTGAATGACGCTGAACGCTCAGTCGATCGTATCCCAATGGTTGAAGCATAAGGAGAACTCAAATGACCAGTTTAAAGAACATCGATATGTTGCCAGAAAATCAATGGGTTGAGGTATGTGCGTTGGATGACATCACACCAAACACAGGCGTAGGCGCACTAATTGAAGGTCAATCGGTTGCACTGTTCCGTGTCGGGCATGAAAAGCGAATTTATGCGCTCAGCAATAAGGATCCGTTCAGCCAAGCCAATGTGATGTGTCGCGGCATCATTGGTGATTTACAAGGTGAGCGTGTGATTGCATCGCCGATTTATAAACAACATTTCAGCTTAGCGACGGGCCGTTGTTTGGAAGATAAAGATCAAAAGCTCTTGGTTTTTCCAACCAAAATTGAAAATGGTCGGGTCTGGGTCGGGTCTGTTCCGCAAAAGACTTATATTACCAACAATGGCGCTGCGCAAGAAAAGCTGAAACTGGTGCTGATTGGCAATGGTTTAGCGGGGATGCGTTGCCTAGAAGACTTATTGGATATGGCACCAGATCGTTATGACGTCACCGTGATCGGTGAGGAGCCTTGGGGCAATTACAACCGCATTATGCTATCGCCAGTGCTTTCAGGTGAAAAAACCATTGATGACATCATGCTGCATCCACATGCATGGTATCGCGACAAAGGGATTCAATTTATTGCGGATGATCCTGCGATCAAAATTGATCGTACTCGTAAAGTGGTACATACCGAGAAAGGCGAAAGCGTTGATTATGATCGTTTGATCATTGCAACTGGTTCATCGCCGTTTATTCCACCTGTGCAAGGTGTGGATTTAAAAGGCGTGATTAGCTTCCGTGATATTTATGATGTCAACACCATGATCAAATATTGCGAAAGCAAAAAGAATGCGGTGGTGATTGGTGGTGGTTTGTTGGGTCTGGAAGCGGCCTATGGGTTGAAACAACGTGGTATGAATGTGACGGTTCTACACCTGATGGATCGTATTATGGAGCGTCAGTTGGATGGTCGTGCCAGCCGCATGTTGCGCCATAGTATTGAGCAAAAGGGTATCAATATCATTACGGAAGCCAATACCGAAGCATTGATTGGCGAAGAGGGACACGTCAGTCAAGTCCGACTTAAAGATGGAACTGTGTTGAATGCTGATTTGGTGATTTTTGCCGTTGGGATTCGTCCGAATATTGCTTTGGCGCAAAGTGCTGGATTGCGTTGTAACCGAGGCATCTTGGTGAATGATACTATGCAAACCTTTGATCCAAGTATCTATGCTGTGGGCGAATGCATCGAACATCGTAATCAAACCTTTGGTCTAGTTGAGCCGTTATGGGGACAAGCATTCATCTGTGCAACACATTTGGCTGAACATGGCAGCTTAACCTTTAAATCACCGACGGTACCAACGCAGTTAAAAGTCAGCGGTGTCGACGTATTCTCTGCTGGGAATTTTGAACCGAAAGAAGATTATGAAGACATCATTCTCAATGATGATAAGCGTCAAATTTATAAACGTATCATTATCCAAAAAGACAAAGTGATTGGTGCGGTTCTGTTTGGTGATACGGAGGATGGCATGTGGTATGCCGAGTTAATTGCAGATCAAACACCCGTTTCTACATTTAGAAACAAGCTGTTATTTGGTAAGGATTTTGCAATGAAAAAGGCAGGGTGAAAGCTGACCCCATTCGAGAAGAATAGGTTAAGGATGAATGGCATTGCCGCATATGTAATGTATGAGCAGATAATTTTTGTAAAGGCATTGCCTTACTTTTCAAGGATGAAAAGTAACAAAAATCCTTTGTAGAGCTGACGGTACATCCTTGCTACCGCAGCTCTACAAGACGGCATCCATGCCGCCTATCACGATAGTGTGTGATGAGAAAATCTAGTTTTAGAAAGTTTATCCATAAGCTGAAACTGGAGACGAACTCAGAATGATTTTTTTAGTTGAGTGTAAAGTTCAGCGGATTAACTAGGTAAAAGGGGCAGTCATGAACAGTATTCAAAATTTAGAACACAGTCGCTCCGATCAAGCAGAAACAATCATAACAAAAACAACATGTCCCTATTGTGGCGTGGGCTGTGGTGTGGATGTCAGTGTCCAACATAAAACGCATGGCACGACGGTACAAGTCGCCGGTGATATGAATCATCCTTCAAACTTTGGACGACTCTGCATTAAAGGTAGTAACTTAGCCGATACACTAGGTTTGGAAACTCGTGTCTTGCATCCGATGTTTGGTCGTAAAAACCATCGTCAAGTGAAGACATGGGATCAGGCGATTGAGAAAATTGCAGATCAGTTTCAAGCCTGTATTGACCAGTATGGAGCAGACAGTGTTGCTTTCTATGTTTCAGGCCAGTTATTGACTGAAGATTATTATGTGGTGAACAAGTTTGTTAAAGGCTACTTAGGCACCGCTAATATTGATACCAATTCACGCCTATGTATGTCATCTGCGGTTGCAGCGCATAAACGGGCTTTTGGTGAAGATATTGTTCCAGCCAGCTATGAGGATTTTGAACATACTGACATGGTGGTTCTGGTTGGTTCCAACACCGCATGGTGTCATCCTGTGCTGTATCAACGCATCATGCAAGCAAAGAGCAAGAATCCAGATTTGTTTGTGGTGGTGGTCGACCCTCGTTTTACCAGTACCTGCGAACAAGCAGATTTACATTTGCCGATTTTACCCGGTCAGGATGTGGCTTTATTCAATGGCCTGTTTCAGCATCTTTACCATCATGATTACACCGACCATCATTTTGTAGAGAGTTACACTGAGGGCTTGGAGGCTTTATTAGCAGCGAGTGAAAGTGAGCAAGATGTTAATGCTTTAGTGAAACGCACAGGGATCTCCGCAGAAAAATTACAGCTGTTCTTTGATAAATTTGCGCAAACAGAAAAGGTGATCACCTTATTTTCGATGGGGGTTAATCAATCCTCTCAAGGGGTGAATAAAGCCAATAGCATTATTAACTGCCATTTACTCACTGGAAAAATTGGTAAATTAGGTGCAGCGCCATTTTCTATGACGGGTCAACCCAATGCCATGGGTGGTCGTGAAGTGGGTGGACTCGCCAATATGCTGGCAGCACATTTAGATTTAGATAATCCTTCGCACCAACATCTAGTGCAAAGTTTTTGGAACAGTCCTGTGATCGCCAAAAATGCAGGCTTAAAAGCAGTGGATTTATTCCAAGCTGTGGAAAGTGGCAAAATCAAAGCGATCTGGATTATGGCAACCAATCCTGTGGTGAGCTTACCCGATGCAGATCAGGTCAAATGTGCATTGGAAAAATGCGAGTTTGTCGTGGTCTCAGATATTTGTGCAGATACCGATACCACGGCTTATGCAGATGTATTGTTACCCGCGCTGGGTTGGGGGGAAAAAGATGGCACAGTCACTAATTCTGAACGCCGTATCTCACGACAACGTGCTTTTTTAAATCCGCCAAAGCAAGCCAAAGCGGATTGGTGGGCGGTGGCAGAAGTTGCAAAAAAACTCGGTTTTACTGGTTTTGAGTTTAGCAATGCCTGTGACATTTTTAATGAACATGCGGCTTTATCGGCTTATCAAAATGCCAGTGTTGACCAACGAGACCAAGTTGAAAATTTCCGTTATTTCAATTTAAAAGGTTTAATGAGTCTAAGTCTTGATGAATATAACCATCTGCGCCCAATCCAATGGCCAGTCTGGGAGAAAGGGCAAAGTGTTGCGGTTGAACAGCTGTTTGATCGGGGGCGTTTTAGCCATCAAAATAAAAAAGCCAAACTGATTCCCACTGTTGCCATCGATCCAGTGCATGCGATCTCTGAAGATTATCCATTGGTATTGAATACGGGGCGGATTCGTGATCAATGGCATACCATGACCCGTACCGGTTTATCGGCAAACCTCACCACACATCGTGCTGAACCATTTTGCGAGATCCACCCGAATGATGCTTTAAAATTTGGTATTCGTGATAAAGCTTTGGTTGAAGTCCGCTCGGAATGGGGCCGCTGTGTGTTACGTGTGACCTTGGCGCAAGGGGTGCGCCGTGGCCAAATCTTTGCACCAATTCACTGGACTGAGCAGGTCGCTTCTGATGCGCGGATTGGTAAAGTGGTCAATCCTGTGGTGGATGCGATTTCAGGCGAACCTGAGTTTAAACATACCCCTGTGGCCATTCAACCATTCCATACCACTTGGCAAGGCGTGCTCTATGTCCGTGAAGGTTTTGAACATCAGATTAAAGCATCCTTGCAACATTGTGCGTGGTGGACCAAAATCAAAACTGCAAAAGCCATCCGTTATGAAATTGCTGATCGTCACAGTATTGATGAGACCCAAAAGAATCTGAAAAGCTTCCTGCCTTTTGTGGATGAAACTTATGAATGGTTAAGTCTGGAGGATATTTCATCGCAGCTCAGTCATAGTGTGATCTTAAAAGACGGGATTCTGATTGCCAGTTTTTATATTGCACCTGCGGATTTATTGCCAGATCGGGATTGGGTGGCGAGTTTGTTTAAACGTGAGCGTTTGAGTGCATTGCATCGTAAAGCTTTGCTGGCTGGGATGCCGATGTCTGCTGCAAATAACGATGGACCATTGGTCTGTAGTTGTTTTAAAGTGGGTAAAAATAAGATTATCGAAGCCATTAAAACGCAAAATATCACGCATGAAAAGCAGGTCACGGCATGTTTAAAAGCAGGTGGCAATTGTGGTTCTTGTTTACCTGAAATTCGTGGTCTGATTAAAACCTGTCAATTGGAGGCAGAAGCATGAATACCGAATATCCCGCTACAGATCTGGTGATCTTGGCGGGAGGGCAAGCTCGCAGGATGAATGGTATGAACAAGCTGTTGCAACAGTTTGATGATCAGATTCAACTGTTAAAAATCTGCGAATATTTTAAGACTGAGGTACAACAGCTTTGGGTAAATAGCCATCGTGATCGTTCGATTTACAAACAAATTGAACCTGATATTCAATGTTATATAGATGACCAAAATGGTTTCCTTGGTCCGTTGATGGGGATGAAAAGTGCATGGTCACATTTGCAAGCCAACTATGCTTTATTCATTCCCTGTGATGTGACTTATATTCCCAATCAGGTTGTGCTCAAACTGCATCGTGCTTTGCAAAAGCAGCCGCAGTCACAAGTGGCTTATGTCAATATCAATGGAGATGCTTTATATCCATTTTGTTTGCTAAAGCGAGAGAGTTTGCCTGTGTTGGCGCACGCGATTGCTGAGGATCGTTTAAGCCTACGAGACTGTTTCAAGCAGCTCAATGCCCAAGTAGTACATTTTCAAAAGCAAAGTCTGTTTTGTCACAGCATTAACTCCTTGGATGAGTTACAGCAATACAAGCAGATGAAAGCCTTTAAGCAGATGTTTTCAGATTAATCTGTGCATAACTTATCTCATTCAATTACGTCGCTTTTAGGCTGATCGCTGTGGCAATTAATAAAGCAGAACATGCAGCCAGCAAGGAACTGTTGAGCGTGTGATAAATAGAAAATAATGCATTTGACACCATGGGACCAATAATCTGACCTAAACCATAGACGACGGTCATTAAGGCAATTAAATTATTTTGTGCTTGGCGAGCGATACGCTGTGCCACAGGCATGGCAATTGTCACCGTTCCCATAAAGGTTCCACCCACCAGTAATGCGCTCAACAGATAACCCAAAGCGGTTGGCAATATGATGGGTAATACAACGCCAACAGCCTGTACTCCCAGATTAGAAGATAAAGCGATTCGAATCCCAAGTCTGTCATGGAGATAATGCCAAAAAAAACAGGAAGGGATCGCCCCCAAGCCGAAGATCGCCCAGATCTGTGCTGCATCAATATTCGGTAAGGCCTGTTTGACTAGCAAAGGTAAATAGGTTGCGGTAATGATGTAGCCAAAACCAGCCAAGGCATAAATGAGAATCAAAGCGTAGGCATGGGGGATTTTTCTATTGGTATTGAATGTATTCTGAGCTGAAACAGCATTGGGTTGAGCCCGTGATAAGCCAAACATGGCGATGCAGCCAAGAACCAAACTGGATATGCCGAGCAATAACCACAGTATTTTGCTGTGCCAACTCAGATGTGTGCCAAAAACCAAAAGCTCGGCAGAGAGGGCAATCCCGAGACCAACGCCTGCATACAAAATAGGGGCTTGATGTGTTTTTTTCTGCTGTTCAAGCAGCCATATTGAGGCTGACACCATGGCAAAGGCGCTAAAAATGCCCGCCAGACCACGAATCAAGATGATCTGGTTAATCGTGTTAATGTAGGCAAGCAGGATCAGACAAACTACCGTACCGACAGTGGCGACAATACTACTGAGATAGCTCTGCTGTGATTTAATCTTGATCGCGAATAAGGCACCAAACAAATAGCCCGCATAGTTTGCAGAAGCTGCCAAACTGGCCTGAGGTAAATTGATAATGCCTTCATCAATCATATGTGGGTAAACTGCTGTAAAAGCAAAGCGGCCGAAACCCATACCAATCGCCATAATTAGCGCTGCACTGATTGCAGCTTGTAGAGCGCTGTTGCTGTTTTTTACTAGCTCAGTCATGGCCTGTTTACTCCAGCAATTAGTCGCTATGACGCATGTGCTCTAGAGGTTGTGCTTTAGCAAGAAATTTGTAGTCAAGTATATAAAGCCCATAGCTAAAGCAACTTAAAATACAGATCAAAAATAGAAGTTTAGAAGTGTTCATTTTGAATCATTTTTACATCTTGAAAAATTCAATAAGATTTAAACAAGAGATATTAATCATGTAAAATGATTTGAATTGATACCAACTATCTCTAATAGTGATGGCAATGCAGATTAAGTCTTTAGAAATTTTTATGATGGTGGTGAAGTTAGGGAGTTTCTCTGAGGCGGCAAAAACGCTTTATACGGTGCAATCGAATGTCACCAGTCATATCAAAAAACTGGAAACAGAATTGAATGTCGAATTGCTTCATCGGCAGAACCCAATTCAACCCACTAGAGCTGGGCAGCAGTTGTATGGTTATGCTGAAAAAATGCTGCATCTACAAAAAGAGCTCTTGGATAGTTTTTCCAATCATCATCTTGCAGCCAATCTGCCTTTGGAAATCGGGAGTATGGAAACCACGGCAGCAGTTCGACTACCATCTTTATTTCGCAATTTACAACAGCATGCGTCAAACTTTCCGTTTGCGCTCAGCACTGCACCAAGCCGAGACTTAATTGATTTAGTCACAGCATCTAAATTGGACTGTGCATTTGTCGCGAATCACGAGCCAATTGCAGGATTGTTCAATTTGCATGTCTGGACGGAGCAACTGGTACTAATTTCCTCAAAACATGCACCGCAACAGCTCTCAAATGACTATTTAACGCAAAAGAAGTTTATTGCTTTTAAGCAAGGCTGCAGTTATCGCAAAGCTATTGATCAGTTCTTATCTGCTCATTATTTGCCTGCGGCCAATGTGATTGAAATGGGCAGCTTAGATGGCATTATTAGCTGTGTTAGTTTGGATGTTGGTCTTGCCATCCTGCCGATGAGTTATGTCCAGCAATCCCATTTTGCCCAGAGTGTGAATATTCATCCCATCGACTCAGCTACAGCGCAGATCAATACCTATCTGATTGCGCATCGGGATATGAGCACATGGGCGACCAATATGCATCATTTCGTTAAACAATTAAAATTGATGATCTAGTCAATATCAAAAGAGAAACTAGTTTGATTTAAGCGAAAACAGAGAAGTGTAACTTCTCTGTTCATCGCTCAGATTGAGATAGGTTTATGCTTGCGCCAGATAGTTTTGCATTTCTTCTGTAGGAACCATCCCACCTCCAGTTGCCCATACAATATGATTGGCATGCTGTAACTGCTGTTCAGTAAATTGATGCAAATCGATATAAGCTTGATGTTGGTTGACTAAAATCGGGCCTAGCATACCTGCAAGCGCAGAAGGCTCAAGTTTTAGGTTTTCAGACTGGTTGAGCATCCCGAGCAAGCGATACATGGTTTGATCATCCAATGTATAAAAACCATCTAATAATCGTTGCATGGCACGACCAACAAAGCCAGAAGCACGTCCTACTGCAAGACCGTCTGCCGCCGTAATATTGTCAATACCGATATCCTGAACTGAAATTTCATCATGTAAACCAGTGGCTACACCGAGTAACATACAGGGTGAATGAGTGGGTTCGGCAAAGATACAATGCACGTGATCGCCAAAGGCCATTTTGAGACCAAATGCAACACCACCAGGCCCACCACCGACACCACAAGGTAAATAAACAAATAAAGGGTGATCTTGGTCTACAATCAGGTGAAGTTGATCAAATTGTTTCTTTAGACGCTCGCCAGCGACTGAATACCCTAAAAATAGAGTGCGAGAATTTTCATCATCAATAAAAAAACAATTTGGATTTTCTAATGCTGCTTTTCGGCCTTGTTCTACTGCCACACCATAATCTTGATCATATTCGATAACATTTACACCATGTGAACGTAACTTGTCCTTTTTCCATTGGCGGGCATCAGCTGACATATGTACCGTCACATCAAAGCCTAACTTTGCGCTCATGATGCCAATCGAAAGGCCAAGATTACCTGTAGAGCCAACTGCAATGCTGTATTGACTGAAAAAATTTCTAAATTCTGGGCTGTCCAGTTTTGCATAATCATCGTCAAGAGTAAGCAGATTGGCTTCTAATGCAAGTTGTTCTGCTCGATAAAGTACCTCATAGATACCACCTCGTGCCTTAATTGATCCCGAAATTGGCAGATGACTGTCTTTTTTCAGCCAGAGTTTGCCTGCAATTTTTTGCTCAAAGTACGTTTCAAGAGACCGCTGCATATTCGGGATATTAATTAGCTCAGATTCGATAATACCTTGAGTTGCAAGCGTTTCTGGAAAAACAGCCATGAGGTAGGGTGCAAAACGTGCTAAGCGGTCCCGGGCATCATCAATATCCGATTGATTAAGCCCAACATAAGGTAAACCTTCATCTAGCGTGGTGAAATTAGGGTTAAACCAAACTGTCTCTTTGAGTTCGATCAAGTCTTTAATAATGGGATAGTGTGTAACAAGGTTTTGAATTTGATTCGAATCCATTCGGTTTCTCATAAAAATTTTACATACATCAATAACAGCGAATTGCCCAAAGAGATTACATACATTTGGATAAGTCTTCCAGTATGCTTGAGATTAAACCAAGAACAATGATTTTTCACGTTTTTAATGCAGACTTTTGGTGAATGATATTATTTGATTGGAGATTAACTTTTTTAATTTCTGACCAGGACACTTGACCTTTAATTAAATGAGTTCTATTTTAGAACTTAATTGATTTTTGACCATATCAGGCATATCTAATCAGGACTAGAATTAACCCAAATATGGTTTGAACAGTGAGAAAAATAAAAGGAACAGGAGTTTCATATGTTTGCGATTCGTTACCAGCAGATTCCATTGCAATTTTTATTTGAACATCAGGCAACTTTGGCAGGACTGGGGAAAATAGGCTTACGCAGTCTAAAAAAATCCAAGATTGCTCAAGTCGACTGGCAGACACTTGCACCGATCAATGAGGTGATTGATGCGCCGAGTCAAGATTTGATTGAGCATTACATCCAATGGAGTGGTGCTGAGCCTGGTAAGTATCAAGACTCAATCCCCCCACATATGGTGTCACAATGGGGACTGTCCTTTGCAACACGATTATTGCTTCAAACTCACTACCCATTAAGCAAAGTGATCAATCAGGGCGTCAGCCTGAAAATTCATGGCATGATTCCACGAACTGAAAAACTCATGATTCAAGCCAAGATCGCACAGGTGGATGAACGTAATGGTTTGGCACGTGTTTCAGTTCAAATTACCACAGGTACGATTGCTGAACCTGAATTGGTAGAAGCAGTACTACATATGGCTTTTATTCTGCCTCATTTTGAAAAAACCAAACGCACGGAAACAAGCGACACTAAGCTTTGGCAGACACTAGGCGAATGGTCGACTCGTTCAGATGATGGTTTGAAATTTGCCTTACTCACAGGTGACTTTAATCCGATTCATTGGATTACACCATTAGCCAAACTCTCAAACTTTGGTCAAAAAGTGTTGCATGGATTTGGGGTGTTTGCACGTAGTTTTGAATTACTGCCACAACCGATTCAGCAAATTGATGTCCGATTTCTAAAACCTGTCAAACTTCCTTCTGAACATAACCAAGTTGAAACTAGTACCGAGCAGGAACAAAAGTATCTCCGTGTTGTTGGTTCAGCAGGGCAAATCTGTTTAATGGGCCAATATTCATAAATAATAGGGTGAGACCAATGACGACGCTAACAGCAGCAAGACAGGATGTAACGGCTTGTATTTTGTGTTCACGCAATTGTGGGCTCAGTGTAGAAATTGAAGATAACCAGTTTAAGAAAATTAAAGGGGATGATGATCATCCTTTCTCGCAGGGGTATGTCTGTCAAAAAGCCGCACGTTTGCAGCATTACCAACAACATGCTGATCGTTTAACTTCGCCGTTAAAACGTCAGGCAGATGGTTCGTTTAAAGAGATTGGCTGGGAACAAGCCATTCAGGAAATTGCTGAGCAGTTGGTACAGATTCGGAATAGTCATGGTGGAACTGCCTTTGCATCTGTAGGTGGTGGCGGTCAGGGTAATCATTTAGGTGCTGCGTATGGTCGTCAGTTGCTTTATGCCATGAAAAGTTTCTATTCCTACAATTCTTTGGCGCAGGAAAAAACAGGTGATTTCTGGGTGAATGGTCGTTTGTTCGGCAGTCAGGCTTGTCATACCACCGAAGACGTTGAGCATGCGGATTATGTATTATTTATTGGCACTAATCCTTTTCAGGCGCATGGGATTCCAAACGCACGTGACACCTTAAAACATATTAAAAAAGATCCGAATCGGACCATGGTGGTGTTTGATCCACGTGTGACTGAAACGGCTAAACAAGCCGATATTCATGTGCAATTAAAACCAGGAACCGATGCTTATCTGATGTCGGCCATGATCGCAATCATGCTGCAAGAAGGACTGTATGATCAACAATTTATTCAGCAGCATACGCATGGCTTTGATCAGGTCAAACAAGCTTTCTTGGCGGTTCCAATTGAAGAGTATATCCAAAAAGCTGATGTTTCTGTGGAGCTGGTTTATCAGATCGTCCGTGATTTTGCTAAAGCGCAACGTGCTTGTGTCCGGATTGATCTTGGTATTCAACACACCTTAAATACCACTTTAAACGGTTATTTGGAAAAGCTTTTATATTTACTCACAGGAAATTTTGGTCAACAAGGCGGCAATAATCTGCATACCATGTTTATTCCAATTCTAAGCAATACTGATGAACGTAATCCTAAATATCGCCGTACTGTACATCATAAAATGTTCCCAATTTCAGGCTTCTTTCCTCCAAATATATTGCCTGATGAGATTCTAAAAGCAGGGGAAAAGCGAGTTCGTGCGGTATTTGTAGATAGCTGTAATCCTTTATTGACCTACCCAGATACGGCTGCCTATGAACAGGCTTTTCAGTCCTTAGAGCTTTTGGTGGTGGTCGATGTGGCCATGACTGAAACAGCGCGGATGGCGCATTATGTGTTGCCTGCACATAGCCAATTTGAAAAGTGGGAATTTACAGGATTTAATCTGGAATTTCCGAAGAATGGCTTTCATTTACGTCACCCCTTATTTAAGGCTCAAGGTAACAGTCTACCTGAAGCGGAAATCTATACCCGTCTGCTCGAAGCCATGCAAGTGATCCCTCTACAGTTTCCGATATTGAGCAAAATTGCAGAAAAAGATTCAGCCAATACGGCTTATCTTGCCTATTTCGGTGCGCTTGGGGTCAGTTTTGCGAAAAATAAAAAGTTAATTCCCTATGCCGCGTCAATTGTATATCGCACTTTAGGCAAAACGTTGCCGAATGATGCCGCATCAACTGCCTTATTATTACCTTTATGTATGCAATATGCAGCTCAACATTACCAAGCGGTTAAGCAAGCAGGCTATGTCGGCAATCGTTTAAGCCTAGGCGTTAAGTTATTCCAGAACATTTTGCAGCAACGCTCAGGTGTGGTGTTATCACAACATGACTATGCTGATGTTTGGGAATTGATCGCCTATAAAGACAAAAAAATTCGTTTGGCAATTCCTGAAATGTTCATTGAGCTGGCCCAACTGAAACAAGGTTCAATGACTTTAACCACAGATTATCCTTTTATTCTATTGGCAGGCGAACGTCGCAGTTATAACGCCAATCAAATTTATCGTGATCCTGCTTGGCGTAAAGTCGATGCAGAAGGGCGTTTAAGGATCAATCCTGAAGATGCTCAGACTTTCGGGGTCGAAACAGGACAGATGCTGCACTGTATTTCTGAGCATGGCAAGATTCAGGTCACGGTCGAACTTGATGAGGGAATGCGCAAAGGCGTGGTGTCATTGCCGCATGGATATGGATTACGCTATCGCGGTGGGGAACCGATTGGGCCACAACTGAATCGTCTTACTTCTGCTCAGCATTGTGATCCGTTATCTAAGACACCCTATCATAAATATGTGCCTGTACGTTTAGAGCGGTTCACCGCTTAGACCTTTAGCCTATTGATATTTTTGCTTAAATGCACCAAATTCTTTCATGTTGTTTAAATTATGTTTGAAATTGGTGCAATATAAACTGAACAAAAATATGCTGACAGGCGCTATTTTTATTTGTAGATTGAAAGTGTGACTAATTCAATTAAATAAGCAACATCATCATAAAGTTGCTGTGTGATTGGAATAATTATTGCTTTAAAAAAATAATTCACTGTGATGAGCAAAACAAGGATGCACAGAAGCTGTGCTAAACCCAGTAAAAAGATTCACAAAATGAGTGCGTATGATGAAGCATGAGAGACCTGAAACGAGCTTACCGATCTTGCAAGATCAGTATGGTCGCACTAAGCGTAAGTTACGGATTTCGGTGACGGATCGCTGTAATTTCAAATGCGTTTATTGTATGCCTGAGCACCCGCAATGGATGAAAAAACACGATTTACTTAGTTTTGAAACCTTATTGGTTTTTTGCAAATATATGGTTCAACAAGGGATTGAAAATATTCGTATTACAGGGGGGGAACCTCTTATGCGACAAGGTGTGGTGCACTTTATTCGGGATTTGCAGGCATTTCGGGCTTTGGGACTCAAACGCATTTCAATGACCACCAATGGCCATTATTTAGCGAAGTATGTGGAACAATTGAAGCAAGCAGGCTTGGATGATCTGAATATCAGTCTGGATAGTCTTGATCCAATTCAATTTAAGCAATTGACTAAAAAAGAGCTTAGCCCTGTATTGAATGGTATTGAAGCAGCAAAAAAGGCAGGTCTTCCGTTCAAAATTAATTGTGTTTTGATGCAAAGTCAAAACCATGACCAGATTTTGCCAATGGTAAAGTGGGCAAAGCAGCACAATATCCCATTACGTTTTATTGAGTTTATGCCGCTGGATGGCGATCAGCATTGGAGCAATCAAGCGGTGGTGAGCGAGGCTGAAATTTTAGCGCAGCTCAAACCTTATTATGACATTCAAGTCTTGCAACAGCAGCATGAACCTGCACGGATCTACCAATTGGATGGTCAATATCAGTTGGGCATTATATCAACCATCACGCATTCTTTTTGTGGTGACTGTGATCGTATTCGCTTAACGGCTCAGGGTGAACTGTATAATTGTCTGTTTGCACAGCAGGGGCTTAATATCAAAGCTGACTTAGAAGCCGTTAAGCAGTCCAATCTGGATATTAAACAGCACGCATTACAACAGCTTGATCAAAAAATTAAGCCTTATATTTGGCATAAGGCCAAAGGCTATCATGCACTACAGCATCAACAAGCACGTAAAATCAGCATGCATATGTTGGGTGGTTAAATAAAAGTGGTCTGGAGAATCTATGCAAACCATTGAGATTAAAATAGAAGCGTTTGGGGCAATCGAAAGATTATTACCAAAGCCGCTGGCATTTGAGTTTGCAACAGACCGAATGGTCAAAGATGTATTGGCGCATATTGTGACACTTTATCCTGAGGCAAATCATGCCATGGAAAAATGTGCCTGTGCGATAGGCGAAGATATCATTACACGGCAAACCGCTTTAGAAACTTCTTGTACCTTGGTGTTGTTGTCGCCAGTGGCGGGGGGGTAAACATGCGTGAATTTGCTAGAGTTCAAGATCAGGCTTTAAGCCTAGACAGCTTTGATCCAATTCAGTCGTTTCCTGAATGCGGTGGCATTGATATATTTATTGGTACAGTACGTAACCATCATGAAGGTAAAGCGGTTAAAGCCTTAAGATATACCTCATATACACCTGTTGCAGAGAAAATGATCCGTGAGATCGAACAGCAAATCCAAGAGAAATATCAAGTCTCTTATGTTCGGGTGATGCATCGGATTGGCTATTTGGATGTCAGTGAAACTGCGATTATTGCCATAGCCTATGCAGCACATCGCCGTGAAGCTTTTCAAGCCTGTGAAGAGGCCGTGGAGCGGGTCAAACATGAAGTGCCGATCTGGAAAGAAGAATTTTTTATGGATGGAACCAGTCAATATGTCGAAGGCTGCTGTATTCGTAAAGATGCAGTCGAACCGAATACTCCAGTCAAGACGCATCAACATGCACACCACCATGAAAATTGTAGCCATGAGCAGATACACGAATAAGGGTTTAGGACGTTAAAATGAAAAATGTTGGGATGAAACCCGAGAGTTATCGTGTTGCAGAAGCACAAGCGATTTTACATGCACCCGCGCATTGCATTCAGTTACTCCGAGATGGCAATACTGAAAAAGGCGATGCCTTAAAAACAGCTCGTATTGCAGGGATTTTAGCGGCTAAACGTACGGACGAGCTGATTCCACTCTGCCATCCATTACCGATCTACCGCGCCGATGTTGATTATGACCTATATGATGATCATGTGGTGATTCTGACCACAGTTGAGACCATTGGCCCAACAGGCGTGGAAATGGAAGCGTTAACCGCTGCAAGCCTAGCCGGTTTAACGTTGTATGACATGCTTAAGCCACATTGTGAGCCCGAAGAACTGTGTTTGGATCAATGTAAATTGCTCAAGAAAAAAGGCGGTAAATCACATTTTAAACGTACGTTACGTCAACCTGTCTCAGCGGCAGTAATTGTACTGTCAGATACGGTTGCAGCAGGGCGTAAACCAGATACTGCGGGTAAGTCTGTTGTTGAAACCTTAACCGAAGCAGGTTTTGATCCGATTCATTATCAAATCTTGCCTGATGAAGCTGATCAGCTTAAAGATTTAGTCCTAGAACTGACCAAATCTTATGCTTGTATTATGACGGTGGGTGGAACAGGCATTGGCAAGCGCGATATTACCGTGGATACCCTAGAGCCACTATTGGAGCGCAAACTCGATGGCTTAATGGAGGCAGCACGCTCATTTGGACAAAAACGAACACCCTATGCGGCGATGTCTCGCGGTGTTGCAGGTTTTATAGACCGTTCATTGCTAGTGACCTTACCGGGAAGCCGTGGCGGCGCAAGTGAATCCATGGCGGCAATTTTGCCTGCACTGGTGCATATTTTTGATGTCTGTCGTGATCTACCCCATCCGGGAGGTTATGAATAATGTCAGGATGTGGTGCTGAAAAAGGTCTGATCAGTATTGATGAAGCATTAGCATTGGTGCAAACCCAACCTAAAGCTTTAAAAGTTGAGACGCTGCCTTTAGCCGATGGACTGAATCGTTATTTAGCCAAAGCGATCAATTCCAATGTCGATCTGCCAAGTTTTTCGCAAAGTGCGGTGGATGGTTATGCCTTGAATAGTTCTGTTGAGAATCTTCAGGGCACGCTATATGACGTGATAGGTGAAATTAAGGCAGGCAGTGAATCTGAGCATAAGCTCAAAGATGGACAAGCGATTCGTATTTTCACAGGTGGGAAAACCCCTGAGGGAACAACGCATGTTGCACGACAAGAAATCGTTGTCGTTGAAGCTAATCAAACGATTCGATTGACTGAACATATTTCAGCGCAAGCGGATATCCGTTTTGTGGGTGAAGAAGTACAACGAGGTCAGCAACTGGCAGATATTGGGCAGCGCATCAATATTGGCGCACTCGCAGCACTCAGTATGGCAGGTGTACAAAGTATCGATGTTTTCCAAGCACCTAAAGTAGCTGTGGTCATTACTGGGGATGAGGTTGCGGAAACGCCAGAAGATTTGCAGGCAGGGAAAGTTTTTGATGCCAATGGGCCGCTATTGAAAGCTTGGTTGCAAGACTATGGCATAGATGCGGAAATCTTGCACATTGCAGATACAGCCGAAGAGGTGACGCAATGTTTTGAGCGGCTAAAACAGCAATATGATTTGATCATTACCACAGGTGGTGTTTCTGTTGGCGATTATGATTTTGTTCGCCCATGTGCATTTGAAACAGGTTTTGAGCAAATCTTCTGGAAAGTGAAGCAAAAACCAGGTAAACCACTGTTCTTTGCCGAGTACGCACAGCAAGCCCAGAGTTGCTATTTATTGGGTTTACCGGGGAATCCTGCTGCTGTTTATGTTTGTATGCAGGTCTATGGCAAAGCCTTGCTAGATGCCTTGCAAAACCAACGCCAGCCCTTGCAATGGTTGAGCGGTGTGCTGACCCATGATTTAAAATCGGATGCACGTGAACGTTTTTTAAGAATGCAGGCTTATTTTGATCAAGGGCAACTCAAGTTCCAAAGCTTGGCGAAACAACAATCGCATATGCTGAGTAACCTCATGCAAGCAAATAGTCTGGTGCGTATACCCGCAAATACCCAACTGGAAGCAGGACAGCTCCTTTCTGGGTTATTCATTCATAACTAAATTGTTTTGATGAATTTATGTAAAATGACTGAATATTGGTACTTTTAGCCAAGTGCCAATATTGCATCTGATGGATAAGGTGGTTTAGTGTATATTTTATATTGTTTAGTTTCTAAACATGACGGTTCAAGACATAGAAGTCTTTTAAATAAAACTTTAAAAAAATGATTAGGTGATAATAATGAAATGGGACGAAATTGGCGACCAGCCGTGTTCAGTGGCGAGGACGCTCTCAGTGTTGGGTGATCGTTGGACAATGCTCATCTTAAGAAATGCATTTATGGGTATACGCCGCTTTGATGATTTTCAGCGGAGTTTGGGACTGACACGTCATGTACTTTCTGAGCGTTTAAAGCGTTTAGTTGAACATGATATTTTAACCAAAGTGCCTTATGTTGATCGTCAGGAGCGGTTTGAATATCAACTGACGGACAAAGGTTTAGACCTATATCCGATTATTCTTTCAATGGTGCAATGGGCCGATAAATGGATGGATATGGGGCTAGGTAAACCTGTTGAGTTCACCCATAAAAGCTGTGGTCGGAAAATTAACCCCAAAGTGGTGTGTTCTGAATGTGATCAACCGATTCAGGCCAAAGATGTACGCGTAGCGGCAGGTCCAGGCTATTTTGCCTTTATCGAACAAAAGCAAAAAACAGCATGATTTTTTATTCCCGTTGTCGTTCTATTTCATGCTGAATAGCATGGGATAGGACCTCAAAGATCTTAGCTTCAAGTGATTGTGCCACATTAAAACGAATAAAATTCTTAAAGTTTTGATTTTGGCTAAATGCATTTCCTGGGGCTAGAATCACACCGTGTTCTAAGCAATTCTGCGCGATACGTGCGCTATCGAAATGTTCAGGCAACTCACACCATAAAAAAATACCGGCGGATGGTTTAATCCATGTTTTGATGCCGAGTTTCTCAAGTTGTTTTACGGTTGTATCCATCGCTTTGGCCAAGCGAACTTTCAATTCCTCTAGATATTTACGATAATTACCATCAGTCAATGCAGCATATAAAATTTCTGAGGACAGGTTATTCCCTCCAAAACAGGTGGCAATTTTTATATCGGCTAGGTCTTCAATCCATTCTGATTGGGTTGCGATATAACCGGTACGAACAGAACCAGACAGCGTTTTAGAAAAACTGCCAATATGAATCACACGCGACAAGCCATCCAAAGCTGCAAGACGCGGAGCACTATGTCGTTCTAGATCTGCGAAGATATCATCTTCAATGACAATCAAATTGGACTGTTCGACCAGTTTTAAAACCTGATAAGCCGTTGATGCAGTGAGCACAGCGCCAGTCGGGTTATGAATGCCAGAATTGGTAATGTAGAGGCGTGGGTTATAGTTTTTTATGGCTTGGGAGAACGCTTCCAGATCTGGTCCAGTCGGCGTATAAGGCACACCAATAATTTGGATTTGGTGTACTTTAAGCAGCGCATGAAAGTTGAAATAACAAGGATCATCAACCAGCACCACATCATTCGGTTTAAGGAAATAACGACAAATTAAATCAATTGCCTGCGTGCCAGAATCAGTTAATAGGATTTGGCTGGGACGTGCTTCGATACCTTTGCTCAAGATTCTGCGTGAGAGCAATTCACGTAAAGGTGCCAGACCGAGTGGGGTTGAATAATCAGTCAGAATGCTAGCAGGAGCTTTAGATACCTTACGAATGGCTTTACGGATATTTTCATGGGGCATCCAGTCATCAGGTAACCAACCGCAACCCGGTTTTAAAACACCTTGTTTGGCTTCGAGGGCTTGTCTTGAAATCCAAAGTGGATCAATACTTCGATCAATTTTTGGATGAATTTCCGAGATGGATAGAGGTGCAAGTGGACCTGCGACGAAAAAGCCTGAACCTGTCTTTGCTTCAATAATGCCTTGAGAAGCAAGACGTTCATAGGCCTCAACAATCGTTGAAACAGATAAATGCAGCAAGCTAGCTAAAGCACGGACTGAGGGTAGGCGCGAGCCAGGAAGTAAAGAGCGGGCTTTTATTTGTTCATGAATATGCTGGATCACGAATTCAATTTTAGTACTTTTCATAACGATACATCCATAACTGTATGGGTAAATAAACCAATACAGTTATTTAGAATTGTACTGTACTGTGTATGGTGTTTAAACCATATCACAGTTTAAATTCTCCATATAGCTTTGGAGAAAATAAATGAAAACTTTAAGTCGTGGTTGGATGAATGGTCTGATCGGGGTGATTATTTTCGCAGGTTCATTACCTGCAACACGTGTTGCAGTTATGGATTTCAGTCCTACCTTCTTAACGGCTGCACGTGCGGCTATTGCAGGGCTGCTTGGTTTGGCTTTGATTTTACTATCACGCCAGCAATTACCAGAGCGCAAAGATTGGCTGCCACTATTTTATGTTGCGATAGGGGTCGTGGTTGGCTTTCCATTATTTACTGCTTTAGCGCTTCAATATGTTAGTGCTGCACATACTATTGTTTTCGTTGGTTTATTACCTTTGGCAACCGCCATTTTTGGTGTGTTAAGAGGTGGAGAAAGACCGAATCTAGTGTTTTGGTTGTTTGCCGTTTTAGGTGCTGCACTAGTTTTTGGTTATATGCTGATTCAAACAGGAAGTTGGGCATTTAACTATGGTGATCTTTTTATGCTGTTGGCAATCATACTCTGTGGCTTTGGTTATGCCGAGGGGGGAAAGCTCTCGAAACATTTGGGTGGTTGGCAGGTGATCTGCTGGGCATTGATTATTACCTTACCCATCATGCTGCTCATTTCATTTTTGTATATGCCAGCAAGTTTTGCACAAATCTCGATGTCGGCAAAACTGGGTCTAGCCTATGTGTCATTGTTTAGTATGTTGATTGGTTTTTTCTTTTGGTATAAGGGTTTGGCACAAGGCGGGATAGCAACAGTAGGGCAGTTACAGTTGTTGCAACCCATTTTTGGTTTGGTCATTGCTGCGGTTTTATTGCATGAACAAGTCAGTGCAGCCATGTTCGCGGTCACGGTTGCGGTAATCGCCTGTGTTGCTTGTGCCAAAAAATTTGCTTAACTGGAAAAAATTATAAGCAATTTGCAGGTTTTGGTATGCCCGCTAACCGACTTAAATGACGGGCAACTAAACCTGTATTAAATCTTTGCTGTAGCACAGCATTATCAATCTCAGGACTAATCGTTTTCATTAAAAATTTTATCAATGGACGTGTTGCTGGTGAATGGCCAAATTGCTGATAAAACTGCCTAACTGCATAAAGAACTTCAAAGTGCCAATCAGTTAATTGTAAATCTAAGGATTTTGCCAACTCCTGAGCAACCTGTTGATTCCAGATACTGTAATCTACTAAATGGCCGTCTTGGTCTAATTCTAACTGCATAAAATAGCCTAAAAAAATAAAAGGAATTGAAGAGAACTTATTTCAAAGAAATACAACGTTTGAATTTTAAGCTAAGGTCAGCAAATTGAGCATAGTCAATCGCCAGAATTTGCGCGCTTAATTCTTCAATAATCAGGTTGTGTTCATTACTTAAACAATAAATGTTTGGATAGGCAGTTATTATTGAGCTGTTCACTTTAATGGCTGCTTCACCCATTAGTACGATAAAGTCATCAGATTGTGCCATTTTTACTAAGTCAGACCACACCTGATCTGCCGCAGATTGGACTAAAAAGAGCGTTGTTTGTTCCATAATGAGACACCTTACCAGTACAATATATGATCAAAAGACTGGGTAAATTCAGGAGTAAGATCAATAAATTCGATCTCCTGATCCGTATTTTTAACGATGTTAAGTTCTTGATTTTTAGATTCAATCAGAATTGGGGTTAAATCATAAAACTCAAAACTTTCGACCATGTTGGCTGCAATTTTGAACTCATGTTTAAGTTGATCGAATTCTAATTTATTGTCTAATAAGCTAATTGCTGCACACTTTAATAATACTTTGACAGAAATACCAAAGGTTGCTAAAACCATAGTAGCGGACAAGCTTTCATTGACTTGCAAACTTGTTAAGTTAGGTTGCGTTAGGATGACGAGTACAGATTTCACACAATTTACCTTTTCAAAGCAACACTCTAGTAAAGAACTTTAATTAAAATTGAATTAAACGAGAACAGCTTTGTACTGCGTCAGCAAGCTCTCCGAGCCCAACCAGTTCAAAGCCTTTGGCTAAGTTGTGATGTTGGAGTGAATGACGTTTTGCATTGTCCGCATCAGTGATTCCCCGAGCAAGGGCGGCGCTGACACAGACAGGGAGTCGAATGCCAAGCTTTTGCCATTCATGTTTTAGATTGCGTTGATCATCAGGAAACCACTGTAAGTCATTCGCAACCTGAACACCATCTTGGTAAAAGAAGACAAGCAATTCTTCATGCTTATTTTGAAGCGCTTGAGCTAAGCCAAAAGCATGCCAAGCCATAATTGATGTAGGCGCAGAAGTGATTAGCAGTAGTGTACTCATTGAATATTCACTATGGTCGTAGTTGGCAAAATGATGATGGACAGATTTAAAGGAAGGTAAGTATACAATGATTTTGGTGACAGGTGGTTTAGGCTTTATCGGTTCTCATATTGCTTTGAGTCTGTTGGCGCATGGGCAAGAGATCGTTATTGTTGATAACTTAGCCAATTCAACCTTGCAAACCTTAGAACGTCTCGAATATATTTCAGGCATGTATATTCCATTTGCAAAGTTGGATGTACGAAATACCCCAGCACTAAATAAAGTTTTTGAACAATATTCAATTGATACGGTGATTCATACCGCCAGCTTTAAGTCCTTAGAAGAATCCACTTTAAAACCGCTTGAATATTATAATGATAATGTCAGTAGTATTATGAGTCTCTTAAGAGCCATGCAGCGGATGGGGGTGAGACAATTAATCAATCTCTCGAGTTTGGCGGTATATGGTCAATCAGATGAAAAATTATCTGAACTGACTGAATTTAACTACAGCTATCCTAATCCTTATGTTCGATCACAACAAATTGTTGAGGATATTATTGCTGATACCTATAAAGTTGATCCTGAATGGCGCATTGTGAACTTGCGATTATCGAATATCGTAGGGGCATTTGAGCATGGTGTGTTGGGTGAGTTTGTTACGCAATTACCTAAGAATATTGTGCCTTTAGCCTTGCAAGTTGCTGCAATGCAACGAGAGTACATCGAGTTGCAAAATCAGGCAGCTACAGCAGATGGTACGGTTGAACGGAGTTTTCTACATGTATTAGATGCATGTGATGCAATTTTAATGACATTGAATTGGTTGAAGTCGCAGAACAATTGTTTAGAGTCATTCAATATTGCGCATACGCAACTGACCTCGATTCAAAGCTTATTAGATGAAATTGCAAAAGTGACGCAAACCCAAGTCAATGTTCAGCCTGCGGTATTTCAGCATCAAGAGCTCGCTAAATTAGGAGCAACAATAGAAAAAGCAGCAACGAACTTAAACTGGTCACCAAAACGTACTCTAGTCCAGATGATTGAAGATGAATGGCGATTTTATTTAAATACCTTAAAGGGTAATTAAGATAATGATTATTATTTACAATTATAACTGCTTTGATTAGGATAACGGCAACTAGCCAAAGCATCACTTTGCTTCAGCCCGTGAGAACTTTAACCAAATAGAGTAGAGGTTGTTTATGCAAATGCGAATTGAACACGATACCATGGGCGAAATCGAAGTGCCGAATGAGGCCTTATGGGGTGCGCAAACGCAACGAAGTTTACAGAACTTTAAGATTGGCCAGGAACGCTTACCGCGTGCCATGATTCGCGCAATGGGGCTTGTGAAGAAAGCTGCTGCAATCACCAATGCTGAGTTAAAACAACTCCCTGATGATTTGAGTCAGTATATTGTTGGTGCTGCTGAAGAAGTGATTGCAGGGCAATGGGATTCTCAATTTCCATTGGTGGTTTGGCAAACGGGTTCGGGCACACAAAGTAACATGAACTGCAATGAAGTGATTGCCAATATTGCTAATCAGAAATTAGGTCAAGTTTTGGGGGCGCAGAAACCAGTCCACCCGAATGATCATGTTAACCGTGCGCAATCGACCAATGACTCATTCCCGACAGCAATTCATGTAGCAGCCAGTATTCAAATCAATGAGTTACTCATTCCTGCGGTAGATCAGCTAAAAGCAACTTTACAGCGTAAGTCAGAAGAATTTGATGATATCGTTAAAATTGGTCGTACACATTTGCAGGACGCAACGCCTTTGACTTTAGGTCAAGAGTTTAGTGGTTATGTGTCTCAACTAGAACATGGCTTGAAACGTTTGCAGCAAGCACTTGCAGGCTTATATGAACTACCTTTGGGTGGAACAGCGGTAGGGACAGGTCTGAATGCCCATCCAGATTATGCCGTAAAAGCAGCTGAACAATTGGCCGAACTTACTGGCTTACCATTCGTTACTGCACCAAATAAATTTGAAGCTTTGGCAGGACGTGATGCAGCTGTTTTTGCATCAGGTGCATTAAAAACACTAGCGGCAAGCTTAAATAAAATTGCTAATGATATTCGTTGGTTGGCAAGTGGCCCTCGTTGTGGTTTCGGTGAAATTCGTATTCCAGAGAATGAACCTGGTTCAAGCATCATGCCGGGTAAAGTGAATCCAACGCAAAGCGAAGCGATGACGATGGTCGTCGCTCAAGTCTTAGGTAATGACACCACTATTAATGTGGCAGGTGCTTCAGGTAATTTTGAGCTCAATGTCTTTATGCCCGTGATTGCTTATAACTTGCTGCAATCGGTTCAGTTGTTAGGTGATGCATGTAATAGTTTTAATGATCATTGTGCGGTAGGTATAGAACCGAATCGTGAGAAAATTGATTATTTCTTACATAACTCATTAATGCTGGTGACTGCACTTAATCCCGTGATTGGTTATGAGAACTCTGCCAAAGTTGCTAAAACTGCCTATAAGGAAAATAAAACCTTAAAACAGGTTGCGGTTGAACTTGGTCTGGTGACTGAAGCGCAATTTGATGAAGTGGTGAAGCCCGAAAATATGGTTTCTCCAAATAGCAAATAAGCCAGATAGCTGAATAAAAAAAATCCTTCTTTAATAGAGGGATTTTTTTATGTCTGGTTCTATGGGGGGCATCTGATGATTGCTGTAAATGACTAAATTTGAAACTTATTCAGTTCAAGCGTTACAATGATGTGCTTCATAATAGGGTTAGTCGTACACCATGCCTAAGATGTTTATATTTTGTTGCTTGATGAGTTGTCTCGTTGCTTGTAGTACGAGTAATCAGCAAAGTCTAAATCAAAGTAAACTAAAAAATGTTATAGAAAAACAGGTGAGTGAAACGATCAGGGTATCGGTCAAAGACGGGCAAAATAGAGAGAGAAAAATTGATGTAAAAATTATACCAGAGCGCGATGCAGCCAAAGTGCTAAAAGAAGATAAGGTAGTCGCATTAATCAATAAAACATCTGATCATATTGGAACATTCTTAATTGATAAAACAGCTTATATTCCTGCTTCTTCGGAGATTGAATTATATGACGACTTTTTAGTGGTTTTCATTTCTTATTCAACAGTTGATTATGAGAAGAACAGAGTAACTAGTTCATATAGAATGTCATTTCCATATTAAAAGCCTAATTATTTCGATTAGCGTCTGTTATCTTTATTTAAATAACCTTGTGAAAATTTTCCGTACATTATCAAGCAGTATCTCGTCGGTACTGCTAAGTAAATTGCTACAACCGTTACTAAACTCAAACTAGAGTATATTTCACTTGAATAATTTATGACTTGAAATTCTATAAAGCTATAAAATAGAACAAACGGTCAGCAAAAAATGATATTTTATCGACAAGTAGTTCTCATTGCCCTTATTTTTTGTGATAATTGCTGCGTAATTTGGGGGTGGTATGAATATTGTTAAATTTGTAAAGAGCTTCAATACAGTGGGGTTTTATCTAACTTTAGCCAGCGTTCTGCTAGCGACACTTATTTTGTATTTTTACGTTATTAATCCTAATTAAACTGTGGGGGTAAAATTTTCCCTGCGCTTTATTTAAATGATGTTTTAACTGAAGCTTGTGGTAAACATAGATTGATATCACTTATTTTTAATATTGTAAGGGAAATTGGCTCTATGTCTGATACTGGCCCAGTATTAAAATGTTAATCAAAAAAACCATAACTGAAATGTTATGGTTTTTTTGATGGATTGCACAAAGGTGTAGATGGTTGATAGAGCCCTAATCAGTTTTAACCATCATCAGTGGGAGAACTGATCTGTTTTCTCATTTTGATGGGACTGAGTTTGTCGTTGATGAGGCTTGATTTTTAATGATCTGCTTAACGTGAAGCCTACTATGTTGATTAAGCTTAGGATGTATCAAAAGTAAAAAGTTTGATTTATGAATAGGCCAATGAGGGTCATGAAGGTTTTCAACCTCTTTGTCTGCTTGTGAATAAACCTATTGCAGTAATCGACATTGAATAAATCGTGATAATTGTTAAAATGATCATTCCATTCTGTTTTAATTTTATTTGTGTTTCGTGTTTTTGCGAAATTTGAATTAAATATACAAAACAGTGTCTTATTTCAGGATTTTTTAATGCTCAATATCTATTTAACAGATACCAAAACCAACATCCAATTTTCTGATCTTCCAAACGAAAATCCTGTTAAGTTTCTGTTGAATTTAAAGAAAATTTTTCCAAGTACTGCTGATCTATTATTGCCCGTTTTGCCCGAAGACAATAACTTGGAAAATGTGACTTGGGAAGCAACGTCTAAAGACTTTGAAATTTTCAAAAAATTATTAGAAGGTTGGGGTATCATTGAGCTGCGTTTAAGTGCGATAACGACTTATAAAGACAAAAATTTTGCCAATGAGTTGGTGAAAAAAGCGCAACTAAAACGGAAACAGATTGCACAAGCACAGCCACAGTTGTCCATGATTGCATTGGATTATGTATTGATGCATGAGATTCATGCGCTGATTGATGCAGAACTGGTGATGATCGGAGAAAAATTCTATTTGCCAACATTGCGTGAGCTTTGGAAAGGACATTTTTCAGATCAAATTTTGCAATGCAAGTTTTAAGCATTAAAGCAGGCTTTTAGCCTGCTTTTTTTATGATATTAACCCTGAGTCAAATAGAACAAATCTTCGTCTACAAACAATTACAAGAATTTAGTGTCTGTATTTTTATGCGGCATATATATTGCTTATAAGGATATAAATATTATTGCGGGAGAGAAGTTCTTCAATGAACTCGCCGAAGGAGCAACGACCCCGGAAACTCTCAGGCAGAAGGACTGTAATAATAGAAATACAATCTGGAGAGTAGTGCTCAACTTGTAGAAATATACAACAACTTTTTTCTTCTACGATTAACACTCACCGAAGGGGAAGGCTTAATGATTAATTGGTAATCATCTGCCGAAACTCTCAGGTACCATGACAGATGGGGCTATGCATTAAGAAATGTTATGCATTTCTAGGAGTTTGCTATGCCACATGTAGTTGTAATTGGTGCGGGGATTACAGGTGTAACGTCTGCGTATGAATTGATTAAACTCGGCTATGAGGTGACCGTAATTGACCGTCATCTTTTTCCAGCGATGGAAACATCTTTTGCCAATGGTGGGCAATTGTCTGCCTGTAATGCTGAGGTTTGGAACCAAAAAGCAACGGTGCTGAAAGGCATCAAATGGATGAGTAAAAAAGATGCACCATTATTGCTCAACCCTTCATTTAGCCTACATAAGTATCGTTGGTTGGTTGAGTTTTTGACCCATATTAAAAACTATAAAGCCAATACGATTGAAACAGTGCGTTTAGCACTATTGGCAAGGCAACGTTTGTTTGAGGTGGCGGAAAAAGAAAATATAGCTTTTGATCTGGAAAAACGTGGCATTTTACATATGTACCACACCAAAGAAGACTATCAAATTGCTAAGCAAGTGAATGATGTTTTGGTTGAGGGTAAGTTAGAGCGAAATGCAATTACACCCGCAGAAATGAAAGCAATTGAGCCGACATTAACAGGTGACTACTATGGTGGTTATTACACTGCGGGCGATGCGACAGGTGATATCCATAAATTTTCTGTTGGATTGGCTGAAAGAACACAGCAATATGGTGTGAAATACTGTTTTGGTCTGGATGTGGTGGATATTAAATTTACCCATGATAAAGCGGTTGTTCACTGTAAAAACAGCTCAGAAAATGTCAATCCAAGTGCGGATGGAATCACTGAAATTATTGCTGATCTGGTTTTGGTTTGTGGTGGTGTAGGAAGCTATCAACTCGCTGATATGTTGGGGGATAATGTGAATGTGTATCCTGTAAAAGGCTATTCCATTACTGTGCAGCTTAAAGATGAACGTAGTGTAAACAATGCACCCTGGGTAAGTTTATTGGATGAAAGCGCAAAAATTGTGACTTCTCGCTTGGGTGCAGATCGTTTACGTATTGCGGGAACAGCCGAATTTAATGGATATAATCGTGATATTCGTGCTGATCGTATCCAGCCTTTAATTAATTGGGTCAACCAAAACTTTGATATCTCCACCGAGCATGTTGTACCTTGGGCAGGCCTACGACCAATGATGCCGAATATGTTACCTGTCGTTAGACAAGGCAAACAACCACGGGTGTTTTATAATACAGGACATGGGCATTTAGGTTGGACTTTGTCAGCAGCAACAGCAGTATTGATTAGCCAAGAAATTGCACAAAAATACCCAAACTAAATCAAAAAGCCGATGTTAAAACATCGGCTTTTTTCTTATCTTGATTAATCGTATAAACGATAAACCCCTGTAAATCTGTCACAGTCTTTCTGCTTGGATTTAATAATTAATAATGCTTTCTGGAAGTCAAATTGATATTGGCATTTTTTTTCATTATCAATGATTTGATTTCTTTGCTCTGGCGTACTGTAGGCCAGTAACGAAAGTGTTTGGGTTTCTAAGCGGTTATTCGGATTGCGATAAGCAGTCCCTTCAATTTTAAGTTTGTCTTTATCCAGTTGGTGAATTTGTAGATGAACGGGTTGTGAGGCTAACTTACCTTGTTCATATTTTAGATAATGCTGTGTCAATGTTTGGTTCATCGAGGTGTAAAAATTCAAATCGTCCAAACGCGCATCAAATTGCTGCTGATAGCAGTTTTTACTTTTGCACTGTTGTACCTGATTCAGCCACACGCTTTGGGTGTCATGTAATAACTGTAGTGGGGCATCTGTTACTAAATAGGCAGTTAGAAACTTGGCATTCAGCTTTAAACGCTGCTCTTGATATTGTTTAGAGCAGATTTTTTTAGCGTTTAAATCATTGCTGCTGCAGTCAATTGCTTCTGCATAGGCAAATGTTGAGCAAAAACAACTCAATGTGATGATGTAACCAGCTTTCTTTAATTGATTTCTTACAGTGTTAAACAGCATAATCACTTATACTTTCAGTCTAATTTGCTCAACGTACTATAGCGAAATAGAAAGCCTGAATACAAGATTTGTTCAGTATATTGTAAAAGGAAAATCATATGGTTGCTCAAATTCGTATTGGACAAGGGATTGATGTACATGCATTTGAAGAAGGTGAGTTTGTTACCTTAGCTGGTATTCGAATCCCACATACACACGGCTTAAAGGCACATTCAGATGGTGATGTGGTGTTACATGCCTTAAGTGATGCTTTATTGGGCGCTTTGGCACTGGGGGATATTGGACAGCATTTTCCAGATACAGATCCAGAGTACAAAGGCGCTGACAGCCGCCTGTTACTTAAACATGTCTATCAATTGATTTTAGATCGTGGTTATCAACTCAATAATGCTGATATTACCATCGCTTGTGAGCGCCCTAAGTTGGCAAAACATAACTTAGAGATGCGTCAAAGTATTGCCGATGTATTGGATGTTGATGTAACTCAAATTAGTATTAAAGCCACAACCACTGAAAAGCTTGGTTTTACTGGTCGCCAAGAAGGGATTTTGGCGACCGCAACTGTGTTGGTCTCACATCAAGCGAAATGATTGCTGTTGATCAATGATTGTTCGAGTTCTTGCGTTGCTTTACGACCTTGCAGTTGTAAAGTAATGCTATGAATTAAGCCGGTCCATGTTTCATTGGGTTCCCAAATTTGGTGCAATAGCTCTTGGGCTGTTGGTAGATCAATATTCATATAGAATTGACGATAGAGGTACATTAAGCTGCTGACACGCATATTGTCATCGCAGTGTAGCCAAATGATTTCGTTTTGGACTAGATGATCGATCAGATCTAAAACAAACAGGCATTGCTCAGAACAAGGTACATCCCAACCAATTGGAATATGGATATAGTTTAGCCCCAAATCTAAACAGATCTGGTCTTGCTTGGCCAAATGATGATCAGATTGGCTGGTTGCAAGATTAATCACTGTGCTGCAACCATATTCTTTAATGTGTTGTAATTGCTCAGCAGTCGGTTGAGCAGAGCTAAACAGATGCTCATGCACCAAAGCAAAATTTGGTATTTGAGATAAGGCTTGTTCAAGTGAAGTCATAACGTCCGCTGTGTATTGAGTGAAGTTCTCACATCGTGAGAAACTTATTCTAAAGGGCTTGTCTTACTATAAGTGTTTTTATTTCAGTGTTCAATTTAAAGCGCACAAATAAAAACAGCATCAAATGATGCTGTTTTTATTCAACTCAATCTTTTTTAAGATTCTCGTTGAGTAAGAATTCCATCAATGCTTTCTGAGCATGCAAGCGGTTTTCTGCTTCATCCCACACGACCGCATTTTTATGATCCAACATATGTTCTGAAATCTCTTCACCACGATGAGCAGGTAAGCAGTGCATAAATAAGCAATCAGGATGCGCCAAGTCCATGAGTTTTTCATTGACTTGGAAATCGGAAAAAGCTTTTTCGCGGAGTTTCTGTTCTTCTTCTTGTCCCATACTTGCCCAGACATCGGTCACAATCAGATCGGCATTCACAGCTGCATCTTCAGCTTTATTAAACACTTCTACGCAGTCGGCAAATTCAGCTAAGAATCTTGCTTGAGGTTCATAGCCTTCAGGTGATGCGATTTTCAGTTTAAAACCCATCATGTGTGCGGCTTCAATATATGAATTACACATATTATTGCCATCACCAATCCAAGCTACTGTTTTACCTTCGATGCTGCCACGATGCTCTTGGAAGGTTTGCAAGTCCGCAAGCAATTGGCAGGGATGGTGATCATCAGTCAAACCATTAATCACTGGAACGGTAGAGTAAGATGCAAAACGCTCTACAATATCATGACCGAAAGTACGGATCATGACGATATCTAGCATGCTTGAAATCACACGTGCAGAATCTTCAATCGGTTCACCACGACCTAGCTGCGTATCGCGTGGTGAAAGAAAAATTGCACTACCACCAAACTGGCAAATACCTGCTTCAAAAGAAATACGTGTACGTGTACTCGACTTCTCAAAAATCATTCCCAAAACTTTACCCGCAAAAGGTTGGTATAGCGTATTGCTATGTTGCATGCGTTTAAGTTCTTGTGCACGATCTAAAATGCGTTGCAGTTCTAATGAGGATAGGTCACGTAAAGTTAGGAAATGCCGAAGCGCCATAGCTACTCCCACAATAATTATTGAATAAAAACAATAATTAATTGCTGTTTGATGAGTGGTGAATAAAAAAGAATTGACTACTATACTATACGCTCGGGAAAATGCAAAAGAATTAGACCTTTTGATGAGCTTTTAAAAATAAATCTACGGAATAGTTAATATAATCAATGATTTCTGCATCATTTTCAGAGAGGTCTAAACCCATTAGATTGCGCCACTCAACATCTCTCAAAGTTCCGAAATACATCATGGCGGAGAACTTTGGTTGGGCGCAAAAAATTTCTCCCTTGGTGTGAGCATGCTCTAATGCAAAGGCAATGGTATTTTGAATGTTAAGGGCACATTGATCATAAAAGTAATGTGCAAGCTGGACATCTTTCTGCGTTTGTTCGGTAAACATGCGCATAAAAGCAATGTTTTCTGGCTGGATGATATGTTGATAAAAGCGGTGTAGGGTTTGTGTTAGGTAGTCTCTTAAATTGCTTTTTTCTGGAATATACGGGAAACAGACACCTTTGAAAAACACTTCCCTGCGGTAATCACAAATGGCGGTAAAAAGTCCTTCTTTATTACCAAAGTATTTATAGATGGATGTTTTTGAACCACCTGCATGATTGACGATGTCATCCAAAGACACGGCTTCATAACCTTTCTCTAAAAACAAATCGGTTGCGCACAGTAATAGGGCAAAACGACGTTCTTCTCCACGACGAGTTTGAGGTTTGGCGCAGCTTGGATAGCAAATATCAGTCATTATCTACTTTGGAGTAATGGGATCCTCCTTAGTATAACAAAAACCATATCTCTTGTATGGTAATCACATTGATGTGTGTTTCAAAACATCTCAATTTTAGTAAAAAAGCGAATCACTTGGATTCGCTTTTTATGGCTGCTCATTAAGCAGAGCGAACTTCTTCGTCTTCCTCGTCATCGGTCGAGTCCATACCGAGCTCTTTGAGCTTGCGGGTGAGCGTGTTGCGTCCCCAACCTAAAAGTTCGGCAGCATGGCGTTTACGACCGCGGGTTTGTTGTAAAGCAGCATTAATCAAAGTGCGTTCAAACATGGGTGTAGCAATATCCAATATCTTCATTTCGCCATTTTTCAACTTTTGAATTGCCCATTGACCCAATAATTCATCCCAATGGTGTACAGCAATACGTTCAACCAAAGCAGGACTGGTATTTGATGCAGCTTGTGCGTCATTAGTTTTATGTACAGACGCTTGCTTAAGTTCAGCCGGTAAGTCTTCTGGATAAACTTCACGCCCCGTGATCATGACTGTTAACCAGCGGCAGGTATTTTCTAGTTGACGAACATTACCAGGCCAAGGCAGTTGTTGCATATAGTCTGTGGTTTCGGTACGCAAGATTTTAGGGCTGACACCCAATTCCTTGCCTGCACGAGCCAAGAAATGCTGCGCCAGCATTGGAATATCTTCGCTACGATGTGACAGCTTTGGAATGTGAATACGAATCACGTTCAGACGATGATACAAGTCTTCACGGAAACGTCCTTCATTGACCAGCTTTTCCAAATCTTGGTGAGTTGCAGCCACAATACGTACATCGACCTTGACGGGGATATGTCCACCGACACGGTAGAATTCACCATCTGCCAAAACACGGAGTAAGCGTGTTTGTGTTTCAAAAGGCATGTCCCCAATTTCATCGAGGAACAAAGTACCACCATTGGCTTGTTCAAAACGGCCTTGATGTTGAGTGTTTGCCCCTGTAAATGCACCTTTTTCATGTCCAAATAACTCAGTTTCAATTAAGTCTTTTGGAATGGCTGCCATATTCAATGCAATAAATGGTTTGGCGCGACGTGGCGAGTGTTTGTGTAAGGCATGAGCAACCAACTCTTTACCTGTACCTGATTCACCATTAATCAACACTGTAATATGGGATTGTGATAAACGACCGATTGCTCGGAAAACTTCCTGCATTGCAGGGGATTCGCCGATAATTTCGGTTGATTGTAGTGGTGAGGCTGTTTTGGTTGCTTCTTGTTGTTGCAATTTATTGATATGCAAGATGGCACGATTGACTAGTGCCAAGGCTTCATCAATATCAAAGGGTTTAGGTAAATATTCAAAAGCACCTGTTTGATAGCTTGATACAGCAGACTCTAAATCGGAGTGCGCGGTCATGATAATCACAGGCAGGTCGGGATGTGTGTTCTTCACCTTAGATAAGAAGGTTAGACCATCAATCCCTGGCATGCGGATGTCGGTTAAAATCACATCGGGTGCATCGTCATGTAGGCGTTCCAATGCAGTTTGTGCTTCTTCAAAGTTGGTGACATCAAAACCTTCTTCTTTGAAGGTTTTTTCAAGTACCCAACGCATGGCACGATCGTCATCAATTACCCAAATTTTATTTCGTGACATGGTTTAACTCCCAAGGTAGATATAGGCTAAATACGGTTTTTCCTGGAACTGATTGACACTCAATCATTCCGTTATGTTGATGCATAATATTTTGAGCAATACTGAGACCCAGTCCTGTGCCTTTGGCACGACCTGTAACGAGGGGATAGAAAACTGACTCGAGAATGCTTTCTGGAACGCCAGGACCATTGTCTTCGATATCGATACGGACAGCTGAACGATTTAATACACCATTAATCGTAACAAGGCGTTGTATTCGGGTTCTTAAAACCAGTTCAGGCTCTGAATCTGTAAAGAATTCTTTATTTTCGGTCATGGCTTGTACTGCATTGACACTAATGTTGAGCATGACCTGAATCAGTTGGTCGCGATCAGCCATGACATCGGGTAAAGACAAGTCATAATCACGGGTAATCTTGATTTTTTTCTTGGTTTGATTTGCGATGAGTGAGCGAACACGTTCTAAGGGTTCATGCACATTGCTGAGTTCATAACTTGGTAATTGACGAGAACCAAGCATGGTATCTGCCAAATTAGTGAGTCGATCAACTTCGCTAATAATGATATCGGTAAACTCACGATAGCTATCATCACCTAAACTACGTGCCAGTAATTGAGTTGCACCACGAATACCGGCTAAAGGATTTTTGATTTCATGTGCCACACCACGAACCAATTGTCTAGCCACTTGGTGTTGCTGAACGAGGTTTTCTTCCTTTGAAATTTTTAGCATCCGATCAATTGGATTAAGTTCGATTAAGAGTAAAGGGTGATAACTTTTACCAGCATTGAGCTGTGAAGCGGTGTAGTCGACATGAATAGGTTTAAAATTCACATTGATCACTGCTTCACGTCGCGTATAGTGTTGACCACTTTCTAAGGTATTTAACAAAGCTTCTTGCGTATTGAAGGTATCATCATGTGCATGCAGCAAATTTAATACCGGCTGACCTGATGCGCGTAACAAGCTGATATCAAATAATGCTTCACAAGCAGAATTTAAATAAAAAATATTAAGCTTACTATCGACCAATAAAATGGCAGTTGTCAGATTATCTACTAAGAGTCGATAGTCGATAGTGTTCTGTTGATCCATTTGTGAATCGTCCTGTTTTAAAATGGCGCAATAAATATAAATTTTAATGAAGAGCCATTAACTTCTAAAATGTACTTTATGCAAAATACAAGCCAACTTTGTATTAACTAAATTTCAATCACTTAAATCTGAAAGAATCGATTTATACGGTATTTTTCACATACATCTGCTTATTTCAATATTTTATTATGCTTCAAATTGGTGCGTTGTTAGATTTTGTTTAAAATTTTGGTCGTATTTTGGTGCATTACACAAAGAGATGGCTTTGCTGCTATGCGTAGACAAAGAAAAGTCATACAATACGCCGATTCAAGTGGAGCGCAGATTCATGAAGACCCCCAAAGTCGGTTTTGTATCTTTAGGTTGTCCTAAGGCATTGGTAGATTCTGAACGAATTTTAACTCAGTTAAAGACTGAAGGTTATCAGGTTGCATCAGATTATGACGGTGCAGATTTGGTTGTTGTTAACACCTGTGGTTTTATTGAATCTGCAGTGCAAGAGTCTTTAGATGCCATTGGCGAAGCCATGAGCGAAAACGGACGAGTGATCGTTACCGGTTGCTTAGGTAAAGATGAAGACAAAATTCGCCAAATGCACCCCAATGTACTTAAGGTAACAGGTGCGGCAGCCTATCAAGATGTGATGGAAGCAGTACATGAATATGTACCTGCACCACCAAAACACAACCCATTTATTGATTTAGTTCCAGAGCAAGGTGTTCGTTTAACGCCGAAGCATTATGCCTATTTAAAAATTTCAGAAGGCTGTAATCACCGCTGTACATTCTGCATTATCCCAAGTATGCGCGGAGATCTCGTGTCTCGCCCTGTAGGTAAGGTGTTGGATGAAGCAGCTGCGCTTAAACGTGCGGGTGTAAAAGAGGTCTTGGTGATTTCTCAGGATACCTCAGCATATGGTGTGGATACCAAGTACAAGTTAGATTTCTGGAACGGTCAGCCAGTTAAAACCAAATTCTATGACATGTGTGAAGCGCTTGGTCAGCTTGGGATTTGGGTGCGTTTGCATTATGTTTATCCATACCCGCATGTAGATGCTGCCATTGATTTGATGGCTCAAGGTAAAATCCTACCTTATTTAGATATTCCTTTTCAGCACGCCAGTCCGCGCATCTTAAAATTGATGAAGCGACCAGCTCATAGCGAAAACACATTAGAGCGCCTTAAATTGTGGCGTGAAAAATGCCCTGAATTGGTGATTCGTTCAACATTTGTTGTTGGTTTCCCTGGTGAAACAGAAGAAGACTTCCAGATTTTATTGGAATGGCTAAAAGAAGCTCAGCTTGATCGAGTGGGTTGCTTTACGTATTCGCCTGTAGAAGGTGCAACTGCGAATGATTTACCTGATCATGTGCCAGAAGAAATTAAGCAAGATCGTTATGAGCGTTTCATGGAAGTTCAGCAAGCGATTTCTGCGGCAAAATTACAAAAGCGTATCGGTCAGAAAATGACAGTGCTTGTGGATGGCTTGGAAGATGAATTCCCTGTTGCAGTTGCACGTTCATATGCAGATGCGCCAGAAATTGATGGCAATGTTTTTGTTGAAGATATTGATAAGAGTGTGATTAAAGCAGGTGATCTGCTTGAAGTCGAAATTACCGATGCAGATGAATACGATTTATTTGCAAAGTTAATTCAGATTAAATCTGCTTGATGTTGAATTAAATTTAAGAAATTTGAGATTGGTCGGTTTGGAGTAAAAGTATGTCAGCTTCTAAAAATCCACGTTATGCACGAATTTTGCTAAAGCTTTCGGGTGAAGCTTTAGCAGGCAATAAAGATATGGGTATTGATGCCCAAGTTTTAGATCAAATGTCACTTTCAATTGCGCACTTGGTTGGTTTGGGTGTGCAGGTGGGTATTGTTGTTGGTGGTGGTAACTTATACCGCGGCAGCCAGTTACAGAAAGATGGCCTAGTTGGTCGTGTAACAGGCGACCAAATGGGTATGTTGGCAACGGTAATGAATGGCTTAGCAATGCGTGACGCGTTGGTGCGCCGTAATATCAAAACTCGTTTAATGTCAGCATTGTCAATTGGTACAGTGGTTGAGCCATATTCAAGCCGTGATGCGATCCGTCACTTGAGCCAAGGTGAAGTGTGTGTATTTGTTGCGGGTACAGGGAATCCATTCTTTACCACAGATACAGCAGCATGTTTACGTGGTATTGAGATTGAGGCGAACCTGATCTTGAAAGCGACCAAAGTAGATGGTGTTTATAATAAAGATCCAAGCAAATATGATGATGCGGTTAAATATGACAATTTAACTTTTGACCAAGTGCTTGATGAAAAGCTTGGTGTGATGGATCTGACCGCGATTTGTTTATGTCGTGATCACAATGTGCCACTACAAGTTTTTGATATGAACAAATCTGGTGCATTACTTTCTGTTGTAATGGGCGAAAAAGAAGGTACTCACGTCACGAATTAATGTACGTGAGTCATAAAGCTCTTTATACTAATGTCTAAATATTTTGTAATACCTAATGAATAAGTAAGGAAGATCATATGATTAACGATCTCAAACAAGATAGCGAACAGCGTATGCAGAAATCGCTTGACTCTTTAGAGTTGGGCTTTGCTAAAGTTCGTACAGGTCGTGCGCACCCATCTATTTTAAATGGTGTGATGGTTTCTTACTACGGCTCTGATGTTCCATTGAATCAAGTTGCAAATATCGGGCTTGAAGATTCGCGTACCTTGTTGGTTCAACCATTTGAACGTTCGATGGTTGCTGCGATTGATAAAGCAATTCGTGAAGCAGGTTTGGGATTAAATCCTATCACTGCTGATGCAATCCGTGTACCAATGGCTGCATTAACAGAAGAAACCCGCCGTGATATGCAAAAAGTTGCGCGTGCTGAAGCTGAAAATGCCAAAGTTGCAATTCGTAATATTCGTCGTGATGTATTGGGTGATCTCAAAGCATTATTGAAAGAAAAAGAAATTTCTGAAGATGATGATCGTCGTGCATCAGATGATATTCAAAAAATTACGGATAAATATGTTGCAGAAGTTGATAAGCGTCTTGCAGCGAAAGAAGCAGAATTGATGAAGGTCTGATTTTATTATGACCTTGCAAGAAGAAGCGCTTCTTCCTCAACATGTTGCCATCATTATGGATGGCAACAATCGTTTTGCCAAAAAAAAGCAAATGCAAAAAGGCGATGGACATCGGGAAGGCAAAAATGTCTTGGATCCGATTGTTGAACATTGCAAAAAAGAAGGTGTTCGTGCGCTAACCGTTTTCGCATTTTCAAGTGAAAATTGGAATCGTCCACAATACGAAGTTGATTTGCTAATGAGATTGTTGGAAGAAACAATTCATGAGCAATTGCCTCGTATGGAGCAATTTAATATCGCGCTGCGTTTTATTGGTGATCGTTCTCGGTTGTCAAATGAATTGCGTGATTTAATGCAACTCGCTGAGCAAAAAACGGCCGCTTTTGATTCCATGACCCTAACAATTGCGATTAGTTACGGTGGTATGTGGGATATGGCGCAGGCTGCAAAAAACATTGCTCAAGATGTACTTGCAGGAAAACTTCAAGCAGATCAGATAAATGTTGATTTATTTGATAAATATGTCAGTCTAAATGATCTTCCAGCTGTTGATTTGTTAATTCGTACAGGTGGAGATTACCGTTTGTCTAACTTCCTGTTATGGCAAGCTGCGTATGCCGAATTGTATTTTACCGATACTTTGTGGCCAGAATTTACTGTAAAAGAGTTGGATTACGCATTTCGTGTTTTTTCAGGACGTGAAAGACGCTTTGGTAAAACGTCGGAACAGATTCAACAAGCGAAAATAGAGAATTAATAATGTTAGAGCGGATTATTACCGCATTGGTGTTAGTTGCTGTTGTTTTAAGTTGCATGTTTGCAACGCAATCACATTATCCAATGTTTATGCTTATGATTTTAGCCGCGGGGGTTGCAGGTTATGAGTGGTTTAAGCTTATGCCTCGTGCAACATCACCGGTATCAAAACCTAAAGCTTGGATTTATGGTGGCGCGGTTGCAGCAGTAGCGACACTGGCATTATTTTTTGATGATGTAGCACTTTTACTCTGGGCTGCCTCTATTCTCACTTGGTTGGGCAGTATCTATTGGGTAAAGAATTTTCCCGAATCTGATAGTTGGTATAATGCATCCTTACATATCGTTGGGTTTATTCTGATTTCTGCCGCAGTCACCGCGCTTTATGCTGTTTGGCATAGCTCACCATGGTGGCTGATGTATTTGTTCCTCCTGGTTTGGGGCGCGGATAGTGGTGCATATTTTGTAGGGCGTAAATTCGGTAAGAAGAAACTTGCACCTTTTGTGAGCCCCAATAAATCTGTTGAAGGTTTATATGGTGGTATCGCGACAACTGTGATTATCATGTTGGTTGTGCAGTATACCTATTTAAATTTAACTGCAATACAGCTTATTCTGTTCTTAATTCTTTCAATTATTACTGTGTTTGCTTCGGTATTGGGTGACTTGTTTGAGTCAATGATTAAACGCCGAGCAGGAATCAAGGATTCTGGCCGTGTTCTGCCTGGACATGGTGGTGTGTTAGATCGTATTGACTCCTTACTTGCCGCTGCACCGATTTTTGCAACAGGTATGTATATATTAAAACTTATTGGTGTAGATCTTTAAATGACTCAAGCTGTTTGTATATTGGGTGTTACGGGTTCAATTGGACAAAGTACTTTAAAAGTATTGGAACAACACCCAGACCAATACACTGTATTTGCAGTCTCTGCATATAGTCGTTTAGATGAACTTTTAGAAATTTGTAAAAAATATCATCCAAAAATTGTTGTTGTGCCAAATGATAAAGCACTTGAGTTGCAACAACGCTTCGATCAAGAAAATTTAAAACAGATTGAAATCTTAACCGATGAGGCAGGCTTAATCTCAATCGCTGCACATGCTGATGTTGATATTGTGATGGCGGCAATTGTTGGGGCGGCTGGCTTACTTCCTACATTGGCAGCAGTAAAGGCGGGTAAGCGGGTTTTGCTTGCCAATAAAGAAGCATTGGTGATGTCGGGTGACATCATGATGCAGGCAGCTAAAGAGCATCAGGCACTGTTGTTACCTGTAGACTCTGAACACAATGCTATTTTTCAGTCTTTACCGCATGATTATTTAAATGCAGAAAGAACGGGACAGCCTCAATTGGGCGTGTCACAGATTCTACTGACTGCATCTGGTGGTCCTTTTCTAAATCATTCCTTAGAACAGTTGCATGATGTAACGCCACAACAGGCATGTAAACATCCAAACTGGTCAATGGGGCAAAAGATCTCAGTCGACTCTGCAACTTTAATGAATAAAGGCTTAGAATTGATCGAAGCTTGTCATTTGTTTTCAATATCAGAACATTTTGTTACAGTTGTTGTTCACCCACAAAGTATTATTCACTCCATGGTGCAATATGTGGATGGATCAACTTTGGCACAAATGGGTAACCCTGATATGTGTACGCCGATTGCACATGCATTGGCATGGCCAAAACGTTTAGCGACGCATGTTCCTGCATTGAATTTGTTTGAGACAGCTCAATTGAATTTCCAATCACCTGATCTTGTTAAGTTTCCAGCTTTGGATTTAGCGCGTCAGGCGATGCGTGCAGGTGGTTTAGCACCAACGATTTTAAACGCGGCAAATGAAATTGCAGTTGCCGCTTTTTTGCAGCAAAGAATTCGATTTACTCAGATCACTCAAGTGGTCGAAAATACCTTGCAAACTGTACAAAATGCTAAAGCAGAAAACATAGACATCATTTTACAGACTGATATGATCGCAAGACGAATTGCAGAAAAGTATATTGTGGATATAGGAGGCTAAATCGTATGAATGCACTATTTATGATTGTTGCAGCGATTTTGTTGCTTGGTCCTCTGATCGCAATTCACGAATTTGGTCATTATTGGGTTGCACGTAAACTTGGTGTTAAAGTGCTGGTTTATTCCATCGGCTTTGGTCCAACACTACTGAAATGGCAATCTAAAAAGTCTGGTATCCAATATCAACTTTCGGCTTTACCTCTTGGTGGTTATGTCAAGATGTTGGATGAACGTGAGGGCAATGTTGCTGAGCAAGATTTACCTTATGCGTTTAACCGCCAATCTCCATGGAAACGTATTGCGATTGTTGCTGCGGGCCCATTGATTAACCTGATTTTTGCTGTGTTCTTGTTTTGGATTCTGTTCCTGCCAGCGCAAGATCAACTCAATACTCGTATTGGCAAAGTCATGCCAAATACACCAGCAGCGCAGGTTGATTTACATGTTGGCGATAAGGTGTTGATGGTGGATGGGCAAACAACATCAACATGGGAAAAACTAAATTATGCTTTAGTTAATCGTGTGGGCGAAACTGGACAGGTCTCTATTGTTGTTGATCGTGCAGGGACTGAGAAACAGTTTAGTTTACCGATCAAAGAATTTTTAAAAGATCAGAGTCAATCACCTTTAGATGTATTGGGCTTTTTACCTTATCGTCCAGTCATTCCTGCAACGGTGAAAGAGCTGAGTGCAGATGGTGCTGCAATACGCCAAGGCATGAAAGTGGGAGACCAAATTGTTGCAATTGATAATGTTGCAATGAAAGATTGGTTTGATGTGGTGGATGTGGTGCAAAAATCACCAGAGAAACTTTTAAATATTGATGTGATGCGTCAAGGTCAATTGGTTCATTTACAAGTGATGCCTCAAGGGCAACGCGATAATATGGGCAATACGACGGGAATGCTTGGTGTGAAAAGTGATGCTGGTAAAATCACGATCCCGAATGATTATAAACAAACCATACAGTATTCACCTATCGAAGCGCTGGGTGTTGCATTTGAAAAGACAACACAGCTTTCAGGCATGATTTTTAACTCCATCATTAAAATGGTGCGTGGTTTAATCGGTTTGGATAATTTGTCGGGTCCGATCACAATTGCTAAAGTTGCTGGTCAAAGCGCAGAAATGGGATGGCAAACATTTATCTCATTCATGGCTTTGATGAGTGTGAGTTTGGGGATTCTAAATTTACTGCCGATTCCAATGCTGGATGGTGGACATTTAGTTTATTACTTTATCGAAGCAATTCGTGGTAAACCTGTTTCTGAACAAATACAGATGTTTGGTCTAAAAGTTGGTATGGTACTGCTCGGTAGCATGATGCTTTTGGCTTTATTTAACGACTTCATGCGTTTATAAAAAAACGCAAATGGAATTTAACTTACTGGAAAATATATGGGCATGCGTCACACACATTTATTAATGCCTTTGGCACTGGTTAGTGCGATGGCAGTGGTACAACAAGCATACGCAGCAGATGAGTTTCTTGCACGAGATATACGAATTGATGGCTTAGTGCGTTTAACACCTGCAAGTATCTATTCTATGTTACCAATAAATAGTGGCGATAGAGTCAGTGATCCAATGATTGCTGAGGCAATCCGTACGCTATATGCTTCTGGTTTATTCGATGACATTAAAACATATAAAGAAAATGATGTTTTAGTATTCCGAGTTGTAGAACGTCCAGTGATTTCAAAGTTGGAATTCAAAGGCAATAAACTCATTCCGAAAGAAGCCTTGGAACAAGGTTTGAAGAAGATGGGTATTGCTGAAGGTGAGGTATTTAAGAAGTCTGCATTACAGACCATTGAAACTGAGCTAGAACAACAATATACCCAGCAAGGCCGTTATGATGCGGATGTGACGGTTGAAACGGTTGCTCGTCCAAATAACCGTGTTGAGTTAAAGCTGAACTTTAATGAAGGTACAGCGGCTAAAGTATTTGATATCAATATTATTGGTAACACTGTATTCAGTGACAGCGATATCAAACAAGCCTTCGCAGTGAAGGAAAGTGGTTGGGCTTCTATTGTGACCCGTAATGACCGCTATGCCCGTGAAAAGATGGCTGCAAGTTTAGAAGCATTACGTGCCCTCTATTTAAATAAAGGTTATATCAACTTTAATATCATCAACTCTCAATTGAACATCAGTGAAGATAAAAAGCATATCTTTATTGAGGTTTCAGTCGATGAAGGTAGTCAATTTAAGTTTGGCGAAACAAAATTCTTAGGTGATGCACTATATAAGCCTGAAGAATTACAAATGCTTAAGCTCTATAAAGATGGTGAAACCTATTCTCAAGAAAGAGTCAATGCAGTTAAACAGCTTTTGCTCCGCAAATATGGTAATGCTGGTTATTACTATGCTGAAGTAAATGTGGTACCTGAAATTAATAACCAAACGGGTATCGTTAACCTAAACTATTATATTAACCCAGGCCAACAAGTCACCGTACGTCGTATTAATTTCACGGGTAATAGCAAAACTGCAGATGAAGTGTTACGTCGTGAAATGCGTCAAATGGAAGGTGCGCTGGCAAGCAATGAGAAGATTGACCTTTCTAAAGTTCGTTTAGAGCGTACAGGTTTCTTCAAGACAGTTGACGTTAAGCCAGTTCGTGTGCCGAACTCGCCTGATGAAGTAGATTTAAATGTCAATGTTGAAGAACAACATTCTGGTACGACCACGCTAGCAGTAGGTTACTCGCAAAATGGTGGTGTAACCTTCCAAGCAGGTTTAAGCCAGACTAACTTTATGGGTACAGGTAATCGTGTTGCGATCGACTTGTCGCGTTCTGAAACACAAGATTACTATAACTTAAGTGTTACCGATCCATACTTCACCATTGATGGTGTGAGCCGTGGTTATAACGTTTACTATCGTAAAACCAAGTTAAATGAAGACTATAACGTTAACAACTATGTAACGGATAGTATTGGCGGTAGCTTGAGTTTTGGTTATCCAATTGATGAAAATCAAAGCTTGAGTGCATCTTTAGGGATTGACCAAACTAAAGTCAGAACGGGACCAAGTGTTTCAACTTATATTCGTGATTATTTGTTAGCAAATGGCGGTAAAGCGACTGGAAGCAGTAGCTATTGTCCAACTGAGTTCTTAGAAACTGATCAAACTACAGGTCAATTAACAGGTAAGTGCCAAGAAGGAAAGCTGATCAATTATGATAATGCTTTCGAAGGTACATTCTTGACCTATAATTTAAACTTGGGTTGGTCATATAACACATTAAACCGTCCAATTTTCCCAACTTCAGGTATGTCACACCGAGTTGGTTTGGAAATTGGTTTACCAGGTAGTGATGTCGACTATCAAAAAATGACCTATGACGCGCAAGCCTTTAAATCACTTTGGGGCGGCTTTGTACTTCGTGGCTACGGTAAGTTAGGTTATGGTAATGATTTACCATTCTATAAGAACTTCTACGCGGGTGGTTATGGTTCAGTACGTGGTTACGATAACAGCTCTTTAGGTCCAAGATATCCAAGTGTGATTTTCCAAGAAACTAAGCAAAATGACCTTGATCCCGAAGAAGTGGGCGGTAATGCTTTAGTTCAATTTGGTACAGAATTAGCACTTCCTTTACCATTTAAAGGGGATTGGACTCGTCAGGTACGCCCAGTACTCTTTGCTGAAGGTGCTCAAGTGTTTGATACTCAGTGTGATGTGCCAAAAGGTAATGTCACAATTGATGGTAAAGAAGTTGATATTAAGCAATATTGTAAAGATAACAACAAGTTAGATTTTGGCAATATGCGTTATAGTGTTGGTGTTGGCTTCACATGGATTACCATGATTGGCCCATTATCACTGAGTTATGCATTCCCGCTGAATGATAAAAAAGGCGATGATACTAAATCTATCCAATTCGAAATCGGTCGTACCTTCTAAGGGCGACCTCGTTTAGCGCTGTAAAATATAAAGGATGTAATAATGAAAAAATTAGCAATGTTGATGTTAGGTTTAGGCTTCACGGTTTCTGCTTCAGTAAATGCAGCTGGCCTTGCTGTGGTCGATTTGGCTAAAGTTGTTGAGAGCAGTACTTATCTGAAACAGCAAAATGCTAGCCTCACTCAGTCAGTCAAACCAACTTCAACTCGTCTTGAGCAATTGGGTAAAGAAATCGAGTCTTTACAGCAAAAAGCACAGACTGAGGGTCAAAAAATGAATCAAGCGGATATTCAGAAGCTGACTGCTCAGTATCAATCAAAGCTTAGTGAGTTTAATTCGACTCAACAAGGTTTACAGACGAAAGTTCAGTCAAGTTTACAGGCAATGAATACGACTTTTGAGTCTCGTGTGAAGCAAGCTGCTGAACAATTGCGTAAAGAGAACAACTTAGACTTTATTTTGAATAAAAATTCTACGATTGCCTCTGACGCTCAGTATGATTTAACTGATAAAATGATTCAAAAGGTTAATGCTATTAAATAATCAATGAATAGACGTACTTATCGTTTAGAAGAAATTGCTCACCTTGTTCAAGGTGAGCATTTCGGTGAAAAAGACTTTCAAATTTCTAATTTGGCAAGTTTGGAACATGCGCAAAAACAACATATCTGTTTTGTGAATGGTGAGAAATACTTGGCGCAAGCCGAAGCAAGCCATGCTGGTGTGTACATTGTCACCGCGGCCCTCAAACAACAACTTACAAGTAAACAAAATTTTATTGTTGTTGATAATCCTTATCTGGCTTTTGCCACCTTAACCCATGTATTTGAAAAAAAGATAACTCAACGCGGTATTGAACGTACAGCCCAGATTCATCCTTCAGCAATCATTGCTGATGATGCTTATGTCGGGCACTATGTGGTGATCGGTGAAAATTGTGTGGTGGGGAACAATACCATTATTCAAGCGCATGCATTTCTCGATGATCATGTTGAGATTGGTAAAGATTGCTTTATTGATGCACATGTCACCATTACAGGGGCGGCTAAACTAAAAGATCGTGTTCGTATTCATGCGAATACTGTGATTGGGTCAGAAGGTTTTGGTTTTGCGCCTTATCAGGGCAAGTGGCATCGTATTGCTCAATTGGGTTCAGTTCGTATTGGAAATGATGTTCGAATTGGTTCAAATTGTAGTATTGATCGTGGCGCATTGGACGATACGATTTTGGCTGATGGTGTCATTATTGATAACCTTGTGCAAATTGCTCACAACGTCCAAATTGGAGAGAACACTGCGATTGCTGCAAATTGCGGAATTGCAGGAAGTGCGAAAATTGGCAAAAACTGTATCATGGGTGGCGCATCAGGCGTGGTTGGACACCTTGAAATTACTGATAATGTCACACTTACAGCAATGTCAATGGTCACAAAAAATATTTCTGAGCCAGGAACGTATTCTTCTGGGATGGGTTTGTTTGAAAATAGTCATTGGAAAAAGACAATTGTCCGTCTGAGACAATTAGCAGATGTGCCATTGACCCAAATCACTAAAAGGCTTGATCATATGCAAGCTCAATTAGAGTCCCTTGAATCAACCTTTAAGTTACGTAAATAATTTATTATGACTGAGTCTACATCTCCAGCATTTACAATGCCTGAATTACCCATGGATATTCTTACGATTCGTGAATATTTACCGCATCGTTATCCATTTTTATTAGTCGATCGTGTTACAGAAGTAACTGAGAATAGTATTGTCGGTTATAAAAACGTCTCGATTAATGAAGAGTTTTTACAAGGGCATTTTCCAACTTATCCAATTATGCCGGGTGTGCTGATCATTGAAGCCCTAGCACAAGTTTCTGGTATATTGGGTTTTGTACTTACCAATCAAAAGCCAAAAGCAGGTTCTTTGTTTCTTTTTGCGGGTGCTGAGAAAATCAGATTTAAAAAACAAGTTGTTGCGGGTGACCAGCTTATCTTAAAATCTGAACTTGTGATGCAAAAACGTGGCATTTACAAGTACAATTGTACCGCTAGTGTTGATGGCAAGGTTGCCGCGACAGCAGAGATTATTATTTCCCACCAGAAAATAGAGCAGACATGAGTAGTCAAAATTTAATACATCCTACAGCAATTATTGACCCGTCTGCAGAAATCGCTTCTGATGTACAAATTGGTCCTTATTGTATTGTAGGTCCAAATGTAAGTATTGACTCTGGTACAAAATTACATTCACATGTTGTTATTGGTGGTTTTACGCGAATTGGTAAAAATAATGATATTTTCCAATTCTCGAGTATTGGTGAAATTTGCCAAGATTTAAAATATCAAGGCGAAGAAACTTGGTTAGAAATTGGTGATCATAATTCGATTCGTGAGCATTGTACCTTGCATCGCGGTACCGTTCAGGATCATAGTTTGACCAAGATTGGTAGCCATAACCTATTAATGGTGAATACACATATTGCACATGACTGTGTTATTGGCAATCATAATATTTTTGCAAATAATGTCGGTGTGGCTGGGCATGTTCATGTTGGCGACCACGTGATTGTTGGTGGAAATGCTGGTATTCATCAATTCTGTAAGATTGACTCTTATAGCATGATCGGCGGAGCTGCTTTAATTCTTAAAGATGTACCTGCTTATATTATGGCTTCTGGTAATCCTGCACGTGCCTTTGGTATGAATATCGAAGGAATGCGTCGTAAGGGCTGGTCTAGAGATACCATTCAAGGTTTAAGAGAAGCGTATAAGCTGATCTACAAATCTGGTCTAACGACAGAACAGGCAATTGAACAAATTCGTAATGAAATTCTAGTAAAAACACCTGAAGCGCAACTGTTTATTGATTCTTTAGAACAATCAACACGCGGTATTGTGCGTTAATAACTGAGCAGAAAAGAAAAAAGACACCGCGGTGTCTTTTTTTATAACTTTAACTTTCTTGTTCAATAAACTGCTGACGATATTGCTTCGGAGAGTGTTCAAAGGTTCGCTTGAATGCCTGACTAAACGCTGTTTCTGAAGAATAGCCAACTTTATTGGCAATTTGTTGTACAGAATAATTACTTTTACGTAGATACTGGCTGGCTAAACGCATACGATGCTGTTGTAAGTAGGCGAGAGGAGACTCACCAATTACTTCATGGAAGAGGCTGGCAAACTTTGAGCGTGACATACAGCATTGTTCTGCCAATGATTCAACTGTCCAAGCATCTTCAGGATGATTATGGATTGCAGCAAGGCTATTACTCAGTTCAGGATGGTTGAGTGCACTGAGCCAACCATGTTGAGTCGAGATCTGTTGGATATGATCTCGAATACATTTGATCAATAAGATATTCACCAGATGATCAATAATAATATCGCGACCTGCCTGGATATTTTGGGTTTCTAAGGCCAAAAAGTGTAAGCCGATTTGCAGCCATTCAGGTGCATTGGTATCTCCATGTTGAAGATGGATAATTGATGGTAAAGCCTGAATAAAAGGCTTGGCCATAATGGTGTCAATTTGGCAACGTATTGTTAGAATCAGATTTTTTTCGGATGAGTGTGTACCGAACTCAATAGCATCTTCTTTATGACCATTGAAAAACTTTGAAATATCAACAGCATCAACCAGTTTGGTAATCGCATTATCTGCACCTGTATGTGCTTTGCCAGATGGAATAACCACAATTTCACCAGCATGTGCAGTTAAACTATTGTGCGCGTCAATTTGAATAAAAACAGAACCAACTAAAACAATATGAACAATTAAGGCGGTTTGATCTTGGCAGATAAAACTCCATTCTCCTTGAGTTTTCAAGTAGAGATATTCAGTGTGATTTAAATGAATATCAGCAAATATTTTACTTAAAGCATCCATATGATTTTTTAACGATGTATTCATTTAAATTATAGAGAGCTGTGCCAATAACTCAATATGTGTTTTTAGGACAAAAACAGGGTGGATGATGCCAAAGACTTTGACATAGCTTTTTTGGACGCTTGCAACTGTCATGAAAGCCATAATTCTTGAAAATATGTATATATATACAAAGACATGGATATGATGATGAATGCGCCAGTAAATGTTGAACAAGAACTTACGCCAGTAAGCATTCCAAAGTCAAAAACGGAGTTGGATCGTAAACGTTATTTATGGGCCATTAGCCCAGCTTTGCCTGTAATCGGAATTGGGATTTTAGCAGCTTATCAATTTGCGCCGCGCCCATTGAAAAAAATCTTCGCTTTAGGTGGCCCAATCGTTTTACACATCGTCATTCCGACGATTGATACCATTATTGGTAAAGATGCCAATAACCCAACTGATGAAGATATTCGACTTCTTGAGAAAGATCCGTACTATTCGCGTTTGGTGAAAAGCTTTATTCCATTGCAATATGCGGCTAATGTGTATGCGTGTTATTTAACCAGCCGTAAAGAAACATCGTTTCTTGATAAGATTTTTCTTGGTATTTCAATGGGTGCCATCAATGGAATTGCGATCAACACTGCACATGAGTTGAGTCATAAACATGATCGTATTGACCATATTTTGTCGCATTTAGCCCTCGTGCCAACAGGTTATAATCATTTCCGAATTGAACATCCTTATGGCCACCATAAACGTGCTGCGACACCTGAAGATCCAGCATCTTCACAAATGGGTGAAACATTCTACGAGTTCTGGCCACGTACCGTGATTGGTTCTTTTAAATCAGCCATTGAGATTGAAACCAATCGTTTAAAACGTAAAGGTAAAGAATTTTGGTCAACTGAAAATGAACTCTTGCAAGGTTGGGGCATGAGTGCAGCTTTTCATGCATCGATGGTCGGTTTGTTTGGTAAAGGGGTTATTCCTTATTTAGCGACTCAAGCATTCTATGGCATTAGCTTGTTTGAGATTATTAACTATATCGAGCACTATGGTTTAAAACGTCAGAAAGATAAGAATGGTAAGTATGAGCGGACCATGCCAGAACATAGCTGGAACAATAATAATATTGTGACTAACTTATTCTTGTATCAATTACAGCGTCACTCTGATCATCACGCTTATCCGACACGTCCGTTCCAAGCATTACGTCATTTTGATGAAGCGCCTGAATTGCCAAGTGGTTATGCAAGTATGTTATTACCTGCATTAATTCCACCACTATGGTCAAAAATGATGGATAAGCGTGTCTTTGATCACTACAAAGGTGATTTAAACAAAGCCAATATTTTCCCAAAACGTCGTGCAAAACTGTTTAAGAAATTTGGTGTAGTCGATCAATCTTTGCAGCAAGCTCAAATTGAAGCCGCGACTGCTGAATAATCCAAGAAGCCTCCCAAAAGTAAGGCACTGATGAGTCATCATCAGTGCCTTTTTATTTTCTTGTATTAAAACTTTAACCAAGTAAGGATTTTAAATTTTCTTGCTGTATACCTATGTATAACTTAAAAATAATCTTGTAATCAATTTTATGAGGCGATGATGACAAAACATTATGATTATATTGCAATAGGTGGTGGTAGCGGCGGAATTGCATCGGTTAATCGTGCGGCAATGTATGGCAAAAAATGCGCATTGATCGAAAAAGCAGAGATTGGTGGAACATGTGTCAATGTAGGCTGTGTTCCTAAAAAAGTCATGTGGTATGCAGCTCATGTAGCTGAGTCAATTCAAAAGTATGGGCCTGATTATGGCTTTAACAGTAAAGTTGAGTCATTTGATTGGCAGGTTTTGATCAAGAATCGGCAGGCCTATATTGATCGAATTCATCAATCTTATCAAAATAGCCTAAGCAAGAATAATGTTGATCTTATTCAGGGATCTGCTTATTTTATTGATAAAAATACCATTGAAGTCAACGGTGAGCGATTCACAGCGGATCATATCTTAATTGCAACAGGGACACAGCCTTCATTACCTGATATAGAAGGTGTTAAATATGGGATTGACTCAAATGGTTTCTTTGAACTGACTGCTTTACCAAAAACCACAGCCGTGATTGGTTCAGGTTATATTGCGGTTGAATTGGCGGGTGTGCTGAACGCTTTAGGTTCTCAGGTTGGATTGTTTATTCGTAAAGATTTACCTGTAAGACGTTTTGATTCGTTTTTAAGTGAAACTTTGGTTGAGGTCATGCAAGCCGATGGCATCACTGTACATACCCAAGCCGTACCTGAAAAAGTCACAAAAAATGTGGATGGTTCCGTGGTACTGCATTTAGAAAATGGTGAAAGCCATAGCGTAGATTGTCTGATCTGGGCAACGGGTCGAGAACCCAATACTGCACGTTTAAACTTGGACAAAGCGAATGTTCAGCTTGATGATCGTGGTTATATTCAAGTCGATAAATTCCAGAATACCTCACAAAAAGGTGTCTATGCTGTCGGGGATATTACAGGGAAAATGGAACTGACACCGGTCGCGGTTGCCGCTGGACGTAGACTGTCTGAACGACTCTTCAATCAGAAACCAGATGAGCATTTAGACTACGACAATATTCCAACCGTGGTGTTTAGCCATCCACCGATTGGAACGGTGGGGATCACTGAGAAAGAGGCAATTGAACAATATGGTCAGCAGGCGGTCAAAGTCTATAACTCCTCATTCACTGCCATGTATAGTGCCATTACCCAACATCGCCAACCGACCAAAATGAAATTGGTTTGTGTGGGGGATAATGAAAAAATTGTGGGTATCCATGGCATAGGTTTTGGGATGGATGAAATTTTACAAGGTTTTGCTGTTGCCTTAAAAATGGGGGCAACCAAGAAAGACTTTGATAATACAGTTGCAATTCATCCAACCTCAGCCGAAGAGTTTGTCACCATGCGCTAGTGTCTTATCTGTGTGGTCATTTCGCTCTCTTATAATTGAGAAATGACCACTTTAAGACCATTGGGGGCGTTTTGGCTGAACCTGATTGTGAAGCCATGTTTTTCCAATAGCAACTTTACCAATGCTAACCCGAGTCCATGACCGTTGTTGTATGCAGATTTACGCCAAAATCGTTGTGTAAGTAAACTAAGATCATGGTCGTTTAAACCATGACCTGTATCACTAATCACTAAATCATGTGTTTGCATATAGATTTGAATTGGGGCTTGCGCGTGTAAATACGAATTTTCAATTAAATTTTTAAGCACAATCTTTAGAGCTTCATCAGGGAGTTTCAGTAGAGATAAACTATTCCAATCAACTTCTAATTGCTGTGGTAGGTCGTGATATTTTTGCTCGAGTTCATTGATCACCTGTTTGAGGCTAACAGTAACATCGACTCTATTCAGCTCTGGTTGAACAAGTGTCTCTGTTTTACTTAACAAGAGTAATTGTTCCAAAAGTTGTTCATATCGCTGGATGCTGAATTCTGCTTGTTCTAAATTATTCAGCAGTTTTTGCTGATCTTGCCGAGATTGCATCAGCATCAGTTTACTTAACTGCACATGGGTTTTAATGGCAGTGAGTGGACTACGCAGTTCATGTGCAGCAAATGCACTAAAGCTTTTTTCATTTTCCAGGCTCTGATGCAAGTTGTGTACAAGCGCGAATATGCTGTCTACAAAGGGTTGAATTTCTTTTGGAATATTTTCAGTGTTTAAATCGAGTAGATCGGTTGCTGCTGCTGAAGAATGTTGGTCTTGTTGTTTTCTCAGGCGTTGTGCAATGTGATCCAGTGGTAGAAACTCGACACGAATAATCCATAAGATCAAAAGAATACATAGAATTAAAGTAATGATTAAAGGCATCAGCACAGATTGTAAAATTTGTTTGAGCAAGGAGTAGCGTAGTTGTAATTTTTCCGCAGTGACGACTCGTATTTGGCCCTTTTGCAGGACATAACTACGCCAATCAATGCCATTTTCCTGCCAAGTACTAAAGCCTGCTTTTCTGCTGGTTAAACTGGGTGAACCTTGGGTTCTTACTAAAACTTGTTGGTCTTCTGCAGGGTCATAACTCGAAAGTGAAACCTCACAGACGATTAAATTTTGCGGATTATGTTTTTGTTGTACTGAATCCAAGCTATTCATGATTTGATCAACAGGGAGTTGTTGAATTAAATGGGCAACCATTAATGCTGAAGCTGAAAGCCGCTCATCTAAGGTCTGTTGTAGGCGTTTTTCCAGATCGACATAAAGCCAATAAAATACCAAAGACCACAGCAGAATAAATACAAAGCAAATCGTGGTGACTAATCGCCATTTTAAACTGTAATTTTTCATATGCTTTGCTCAGGCACTTTGAACAGATAACCTACACCCCGAATGGTTTGAATGATGTCTGGGTGAATTTTTTGCCTTAAATGGTAAATATGGACATTAATTGCATTACTTTCGATACTGTCCTGAAAACCATAAACTTTATCAATGAGATGCTCATTTTTAAGGATCTGGTTTGGGTAGAGCATAAACGTTTCAAGCAAGCTGTATTCACGGCGAGAGAGGTTGAGCAATTGATCTTGGTAATAGGCTTGTTGCGTATCTTGATGCAGTTTTAAATCGCCTATCTGTAAGATGTTCGAGGAATAGCCGCGGTTCCGTCTTGCTAAAGCATGGACTCTGGCAATCAGAATAGGCAAATCAAAAGGTTTGGTCAGATAGTCATCCGCACCTGTATTGAGGGCTTCAACACATTGCTGCGTTTGATTACGTGCTGTAAGAACCAGAACAGGTACGTGCAAACCGTCTTTTCGCCATGTCTGTAAGAGCTCCAATCCATCTTGGTCGGGTAAGCCCAAATCCAATAAACATAAATCCACCGCGCTGTTTCGAATAAAATAATCCGCAGCTTTGGCAGTATTGACATGTTCAACCGAAATATTTAGATAATCCAGTGCGGCGACAATCCCTTGTGCGATATAGGGGTCATCTTCAACAAGTACGACAAACATGGCTTTTCCTCAATCAGTGTACTCATTTTACAAACAAATACAGCTGTTAATGTTCTCTTAATTTTGTCTATTTGATAATGCCTGCATATTGAATTTTAGACCTATTGTTATGCGATTTCATTTTTTAACCGCTCTATTTCTTGGGCTAAGTAGTGGCACATGGGCTGCTTCAGACTTTCTGCCGCCAGATCAAGCATTTAAATTTGAAGCCAGTTCTATTTCTAAAGATACTGCAGAATTAAAATGGGACATTGTGCCCAAATATTATCTCTATCATGATCAATTCAAAGTCATTTCGAATGGGAAAAATATTCACTTAAATTTGCCAAAAGGGCAGCAAAAAGATGACCCTACCTTTGGCCTAACCGATGTCCACTACAATAACGTGACTGCGGAATTTAAGGTACAGCCGAATCAAAAATACCAGATTCAATGGCAAGGCTGTGCCGATGATGGGCTTTGTTATCCTGTACAACGAATGACGATTCAGACGGACGACACTGGTTTGTTACCACAGACTAAGCCCGTATCTTCTCAAACCAATTTGGCACTTTTAGCGCAAACACCGCAAAAGACCACACCAGATTCAGTTCTGCGCGATGAGCCTGCAAAAACAGCACCAATCGCGCCGAAAGCAGTACCAGCCCTTACTGATGCTGAAAATGTTCAGCAAAAGGCTGAGCTGTCGGATGCAGACCAGATTGAAAATGTCATAGAGAATGACAGCAATAGCAGCGTTGTTTCAGCAGCGAAATCGAGTTCTCTTGCTCAATCGATATCTGAGCAAAGTTTCAAACAGGACTGGAATAATGATCAGTTTTTTCTGCATTTATTGTCTAGCCAAACCGTCTGGATCAATATCCTTGTTTTCTTGGGGCTTGGCATCTTATTGGCATTTTTACCGTGTTCCTTGCCTTTAATTCCAATTGTTTCAGGAATTTTAGTTCAGCAGAAGAAAGGACACCGCGCTGCATTAATTGCGATCACTTTCGTAGTCAGTATGGCATTGGTCTATGCGTTGATGGGGTTGGTGGTGGCTCAGCTTGGCTTTAATATTCAGCGCTGGTTTCAAAACCCAGTTTTCATCAGCCTATTTGTACTGATGTTTATTGTGTTTGCATTGAACCTGTTTGGTCTTTATCAATTATCTTTACCTCAGGCCTTATTACAACGTCTAGATCGGCTGCAACAATCACAGAAGGGTGGAACCTTTATTGGTGCGGGTGTGATGGGGGCAGTATCTGCTTTAATCGTGGGCCCATGTATGAGTGCGCCACTTGCAGGCGCTTTACTTTATGTTTCACAACTTGAACATGGCTGGTTAGGTGGGCTTTACTTATTCTTGATGGGTCTGGGAATCGGAATTCCTTTGTTTATTGCCAGTGTATTTGGGGCAAAGTATTTACCTAAACCTGGATTATGGATGGAGCGATTAAAATTTAGCTTTGGTTTTGTAATGCTGGCAATGGCGATTTATTTTGCTCGTCCATTACTGGGAAATGCAATCTATCATTCTGCTTTTGCCATTGTACTGTTTGTCGCTGCAGGATACTTAATCACAATTCTGCGACACATCATGAAATTAACGCATCGATTGCTGATACTTGCTGTGATTAGTGTTGTGGCTGCAACAGGCACATGGCACGCACATCTTGCACTATCATCTTTGAGTCAACAACAGGTGTCCAGCTTACATCAATGGATTGTGGTGAGAAATCAACAAGAGTTACAGCAAGCCTTGTCAGCTCATCCTGATCAGCCAGTTCTAATCGATGTTTATGCAGATTGGTGTGTTGCTTGTCAGCCGATTGAACGTCAAGTGATTCCATCAGTAGAGGTACAAGCCGCCATTGCCAATGTTGTCAGAATTAAATTGGATTTAACCCATTATGAAGCGTCTCAAGACCTAATTTTAAAGCAACGTCAAATTTTAGGGCCGCCAACGGTTTTATTTCTGAATGAACAGCATGAGGAACAGCGAAATTTACGTTTAACCGGCACATTTACTGCCCATCAGTTGGTTCAGAATGTTAAGCAACTGTCTGGAGTGCAACCATGATGATGTCTTCAGAGGCACTACATATCGGTGGGTTTATAGTGCCATGGTCATTACTGAGTATTTTACTGGGATGGTTCGCTGTATATTTATGGGGAATGTACCTCAGTCGAAAGAATCAATGGTCTGAAAATGCTTGGCAGCACTATAAAGATTCGCTTTGGTCAGCTGTATTGATTGGGTTGATTGCGGCAAGAGCCGTTTTCGTACTGATACATGCGGATGCCTACTTTTCACATCCGATTGATATTATCAAGATTCAGGATAAAGGCTTTAGCCTCTTTGCGGGCATGATGGCTGCCGCTGCGTGGTTTATTTGGAAAAATCGCGCTTTAAAGTACAAGATGCTAGGCAGTAGTTTACTGGTCTTTATTGCGGTACAACTTGCAAATCTAGCCTTACTTAAGCCTTTTCAAGTCCAAGCTGAATATCCAGCACTTAGCTTTAATAACTTGCAACAGCAACCACAGGCTTTAACCCAATTTATTGGGCAACCTACTGTGATTAATTTGTGGGCAAGCTGGTGTCCGCCGTGTCATCGAGAAATGCCTGTGTTGTACCAAGCACAACAAGATTATCCAAATATCCATTTTGTCATGCTCAATCAAGGTGAAACCACGGATGTCATTAAAAATTATCTCAGCCAGCACCAGTTCAATTTTAAAAACGTTTTAGCCGATCCAAATGGCGAAATGGCACAACAAATGAAGATGTATGGTATGCCCAGTACTTTATTTTTCAATGCTCAGGGGCAACTCGTAGAGCGGCATATGGGGGAACTTAGTCCTGCAATGCTGAAACAATATCTGCAAAAAATTACTCAACTACGTGAGGTATCTTCTCAATGAACCTGAATCTTAAACGTTTAGCTGCTGTTGCTCTCGCATGCTTTACAGCGCAAGGATTTGCCGCAGTCCCAACCATCAAACAGAAACTGGAAAAAGACGGATTTAGCTTTGTTAAACAAATTGAAGCACCTGCCCAAATGACAGGCTGGGCTGGACATATGCAACAAAATCCAATGACGGTTTTTATTTCGAATGACAATAAATATTATATCGTTGGGGATTTGCACAATGCCAAGGGGGATAATTTAACCGTTGATGCGCTGAATACGCATGTCAAACAATCGGTTTTGGATGATGTTTGGAAAAGTTTGGAAAAATCGGCTTGGATTCAGGATGGTAATGTCAAAGCACCACGGATTATTTATGTCTTCTCTGATCCAAATTGTCCATATTGTCATACATTTTGGGAAAAGGCTCGTCCTTATGTCAAAGCAGGCAAGGTGCAACTGCGCCATATCCAAGTCGGGGTGATCCGTGCGGAAAGCCGAGGACAGGCTGCCACGCTTCTGGCTGCATCCAATCCACAGCAGGTTTTTGAAGCATTTAATGCGGCGAAAGGGAAACAAAAATTGAAAGAATTAAAACCGATTCCAGCGCATCTTGCAGAAAAATTGGAATCGAATGAAGAAATGATGAATAAATATGGTTTTTATGCCACACCAGCTTTAGTCTGGAAAAATAGTCAAGGTCAAATGGAAACAGCGCAGGGCTTACCTAAGGATTTAAAACATGTTTTTGAATAAAAATCGATGAATAGAAATACCGATTTATATGGCGATACATCAAATAAAAAGGACGTTATCAAAACGTCCTTTTTAGGTTATTGCCGATTCAAAATTATTTTAGTTCACTTGATGATTTACCCAATTCACGGCGGGCAATGATCAATTGCTGAATCTGTTGCGTACCTTCAAAAATATCCAGAATTTTTGAGTCACGCGCCCATTTTTCCAATAATTCATCTTCAGCATAGCCAACACTGGCTGCTAACTCCACACATTTGAGCGTGATTTCATTACCCACACGACCCGCTTTGGCTTTAGCAATCGATGCTTCTTTCGAATTTGGCTTTTTATTGTCTGCCATCCAGGTTGCTTTAATCATTAATAGACGTGCAGCTTCCCACTCAGCTTCCATACGATAGATTTGTGCTGCTAGATTTGAGGTCTGTAAGTAGGGAGTGGTGTAGTCTGGATCAAGCTGATCTTTGAAAATCTCTTTGATGCGTTCTAAGGATGCTTTGGCACAACCAACGGCCATGGCTGCGACTAGCGGGCGAGTATTATCAAAGGTTTCCATTACACCTGCGAAGCCTTTAGCCACATCAATTTCAGGGTTTCCCAATAAATTAGCAGCGGGCACACGACAGTCGATAAAGCTGATTACCGCGGTATCTGAGGCTTTAATGCCCAGTTTGTGTTCAAGACGCTCAACTTTCATGCCTGCTGTGCCTTTTGGTACCACAAAAGACTTGATCGCAGCACGACCTAATTTTTTATCCAAGGTTGCCCAGACCACAACCGAATCAGCACGGTCACCCGAAGTGACAAAGATTTTTTCGCCATTCAGGATATAATCATCGCCATCTTTGGTTGCTGTGGTGCGAATCGCAGCTGAATCTGAACCACAACCTGGCTCGGTAATTGCCATGGCTGCCCAAGTGCCTTTGAAGCGTTCCAGCTGTTCATCATTGGCGACTGCTGCAATCGCAGAGTTGCCCAGACCTTGGCGGGGCATACTCAATAATAGACCCGTATCGCCATAACACATTTCAATGATGCCGAGTGCCGCAGACATATTGCCGCCGTTTACAACAGCGTCCAGATTAGCTGTTCCACGTTTACTGGCATTAGCAGCACCAACACCTTCGCCACTTTCATTCATGCCATCCAGTAAAGCCGCAAGCATATCCAGCTCTTTGGGATAGGCATGTTCAGCTTTATCGTATTTACGTGAAATCGGACGGAGTACATTGAGTGCAGTTTCGTGTGCCTGATCAACCAGCATTTTGAATTTTTTCGGATTTTGTAAATTCATTATTGTTCTCCAAAATTAAGCATGTAAGCCAGAATGCAAGATTGCAGTCGCACGAAGATCACGATACCAGCGCTCAACAGGATGTTCTTTGGTAAAGCCATGACCGCCAAGAATCTGAACGCCATCTGTGCCCATTTTCATTGATTTTTCAGCGCAGAGCAGGCGAGCAAGATAGGCTTCACGATGGAACGGTTTGCCAGCTTCTGCCAAACTCGCAGCATTTAAAACCAGCATACGCATCGCATCAATTTCAATCGCCATATCTGCAATCATGAATGCAACACTTTGACGATGAGAAATGGGTTCTCCGAAGGCAGTACGTTCATTGGCATATTTAATACAGTAGGTTTTGATTGCTTCACAAGTCCCAATCGCCATAGCACACCACATCAAGTTACCTAGATCGACAAAGGCGGTGTAATCAAAATCAGCATCGCCTAAGCGTAAGGCTGGCGTTTGATTAAATTGAAGAGTCGCCGTTTCAGCAGCTTTTAGACCCATTGCAGGGTTGGCTTTGATGGCAATCGTTTCATTGGATTGCACCACGAAAATATCAGCTTGACCGTTAAACTCCGCACTGACCAAGAACACATCGGCAATATCACCTAAAAGCACTAAGCTCTTTTCACCCGTAATATAGAATTGTCCATTGGCTTCAGATGCCGTGGTTTTTAACTGGTATGGGTTAAAAGCAGGGGTTGCCTCCTGAAAGGCAAACGTCGCCGTAACATCAGTATCTTCTGCAAACACCGGTAAGTACATGGATTGAACTTGAGTTGAACCCCAACGGGTTATTGCATTGATGACACTAAAGGTACTCAGCAAACCTGCGGTCAGACTGAAATCACCCTTCGCCAAGCTTTCTGCAATTAGAATATTACTCACAATATTTTGTTCTGCTGCCACACCACCCAATGCTTCTGGCAACGCATAATAGTTGAGCCCCAAATCAACCAAATGTTGCCACAGTTCTTCTGGGAATTGAGCATGATGATCTGCATCATGTGCCAATGTGTAGAGCACTTCTTCAGCAAATTGTGACATAGCATCAACCGTCATTTGCTGTTCTTCAGTCAAACTGAGATCAAACAGATTTTTGTTGCTCTGATTTGGAAGACGCTGTTTATCGATTGGTTGTGGCTTAAATGCTTTTTGTGTTTTATTGAGTACTTTAAAGCCTGTTTTTGAACCTTGATATAATGATTTCTCTACAAATTTTCTTAATTTGAGTTGATCAAGCATTTCGCTTCCTGCGAGTTTGGTGATCAAAGATAGCCCAAGACCTTGAGCCTTATTCATCATATTAGACATGATTTTATCCTAGAGGATGGTTGTAAATTTATGCTGACATGCTCCTGCTCAAAAAACTATGTCTTGTTTGACATGCCGATTGGAGAAAGATAAAGGGTGAAATAGCCGTTTATTGTTTTTTATCATATTGTTTTTTAAATATTAAAAAAAATATGGGCGAAATTGTTTTTTTTAAAATTGACCAAAATGACAGAGCACTGATGTTATTGAATCGTTGTATGATCACTGGGTCATATCGGAATGGCTGCCAGTGATCATGGTTTCAACTTAGAAGCGTTTACTATAATTCACGAATAAACGGTCCTCACCAAAGTCATTACCGTGTTTCACATCATAGTCAATGCGAATGTATTGCAGTGCAAAGCCTTTGAGATAGGGCTGTTGAAAGGCATAGTTAAGAATGAGATTGGATTCAGTCTCATGATTTTTCTCACCATTGGTTGCTTTAAAATCATGACCATAGACATATTTCACCATCGCATTTAGCCCAGGCACGTAGTCCTTAAAATCATAGCCATACATCAGGTGATAAGACTTTTCATTCTTTTTAAAGAAGCCTGTGGCATTCCAGTTAATAAAATAGGTTTCAGGCAGAAAACCGTCAGGCAGCGGATAAGCGGACTCACCCATAATCTGCTGATAACCTAAACCAAAAGACTGATTTTTAACTTTGAGCATTTCCAGAATTCCAATATTTTGGGCATCAATATCAAAGTTATTGCCATCATTTTTGGCATTGAAATACTTGAACTTGGAGTTAAGGCTGAAATTTGGCTGCTTCCATGTATGGTCTAAGCCTAGATAGTGCTTGTTATACAAGTCCTCTAAATTAGCAAAGTAATATTCTGCTTTAAGGGATGGGGTGAACTGATAGCGTAAATCTAGATAATTTAAACCATCGGAATATTCAGTTTTGCCATTGGCAGTAAAGGAAAACTTGCGAAAATCCTCTTCATTGCGAGGAGATACTTTGGTGACTCGCCCAATTTCGGCATAGAGTTGATCAGAGAGTTGCGACTTTAAGTTGGCTCCCCAATAGGAAGCGAGTAACTGGCGGCTGTTATCAACTGCGGTGACTGGCAGATCAAGCCATAATTCACCAATACTGAACAAGGTTTTGTCATAACCCAGTTTAAGCGCTGCTCCATATTTTAAAAAGTCAGATGCTTGTGATTGGGTTTGTGTGTCAAATGGTAAGACGGTATCGGCTACATGCTTATCTTTACTTAAACGCACTGCATATTGAACAGAAGCATCTGCACCAATTGTGACGGGCTTATCTGCGATTTGTAGGGGTGTATCCTGCATATTTGATTTGTAGAATAAAGACGCTGCTTGTGACCAGCTACCTGTATCTTTGAGGTTTGGGTTGTCATAGTCGCGGTTGATATAGGCATTTTTCAGGGTCAATTTCCACTCTTCCTGAGTAGATTTGCCGTTTTCAGCAGCAACAACTATCGGGCTGAAGAATCCAAGCATGACGAATAAAATTGCTGCTCTTAAGTATAGCGGGTTAAATTTATGTACGTGATTCATCATCCATATCCAATTTTAGTACGCCATCCCTCGGCGCTATTATTTTAAAATTCAGATTGAGCACCTTCCTTCATATAGCTTGAAGGAAGGGAGGTAACAACTTTTAGCCGAGTTGTTCGTGTTTGATGCTTTCACGATAATATTTGCAGCCTTTGTAGAGCAGAAATACACCGAGTAAGCCTGCAACTGCATTTACAATTGAGATGGAGTTACCCACCATCAATGTATTTTGAAAATATTTATCTGTTAATAGCGCAACAGCGGTTGTACCTACACCTAAAGCAATCAAATTTGAAACCAGTAGAAATTTTGCTGAGATCTGAGCACGTAATTGGTTCGGGGTAAGCATTTGAGTTGCAGCAGCCGACGCAGGAATCGGAAAGGTTGAGAAAAACATAGCCACAAAAATTAAGGCAAAGGATAAGTACATATTATCGACTTGGGTAAACAGCACACTTGGGACAATAAGTGCTGCACAGCCGATCATTCCTGCTCGAATCGCTGCATCGCTATACCCCTTTTTAGAGAAATGATCGATGAGCCATCCGCAAAATAGAGCTCCAGCCGTATTTGCAACCAAAATAATACTGCCGAGGATGTAGCCTGTTTGGCTGGCGTCTAGACCAAAGTGTCGCATGTAAAATGCTGGCGCCCATCCAAGTAGCGAGTACAGCATCATGGTATAGAACGAGAAACCAATAAAGTGGCAAAAAAAGGTCTTTCTGTGTGTGCGAATAAAAGCAATTGAGTTTTTAAATGATGCTTGGATTAGCTGCCCGTTTTGATCAACTTTCAAGCCTTTTCGTATGGGTTCCTTTACCGTTAAAATCATAACTAAGGCGAGTAAAACACCTGGAAGTCCGACGATAAAGAAAGTGAGTTGCCAGGTTTTTAATTGCCCAATGACTGGCAGGACGACTGAATCAACATTTTTTAAAAGACTAATCACATAACCGCCAATTAAAAAAGCCAGACCAGAGCCAATAAAAGCACCAATCGCATATAGCCCTAACGCACGACCTAGTTTCTCTTTGGGGAATAAATCGGTCACGATGGAGTAAAAAGCAGGAGATAATGCAGCTTCGCCAGCACCTACACCTAATCGTGCGAGAAACATCTGAGCAAAGTTTTTGCTTAAGCCACATGCGGCTGTTGCTAAGCTCCAAAATGCGATGCCGATGGAAATAATCTTAATCCTTGATTTCTTATCAGCGAGTGCGGCAATCGGGATGCCCATAAAGGCATAGAACAAAGAAAAAGCCAGACCCTGCAATAGACTAAATTGAGTGTCAGACAGCATTAGGTCATGTTTAATCGGTTCGATCATCAAGGATAAAATTTGACGATCTACGAATGAAAGAATATAAGCCAACATGCAAATCACGACGACATACCATTGGTAGCCATAACGTTCGGGTTCTAAATGCTGCTCTGGATGTATTTGAATCACTTGTTCAGGCGATAGCTCTGCCTTTTGCTCATTCCTGAGCATGCTTTCTGGGTGGTTATCATTCATTCTGCATCTTCCTATGATGACTGAGGATTAAGTGATACTAAATAATTTTTATTTTTATAATTTAGTGTCATTTTTAGTCTATTTTATTTTATGGATTCGATTCAATAGCTATTCTTAAATAAAGCTTAATTTTTAATTTGACTGAAAAAAAATAGAATGATTTTTACAGAGAATAAGAAATCTATATTGAGGTTGGTTTTATTTTTATTATTGTTATTATTGTATTTATTTTAATTATTTTATTGAATTTTCATGTTTTTATAAAATGTAAATAAACATTGCATTGGCTGTGGGAGATTTTTATTTTAAAAATGTATAGGCGTGGCTATTTATATTATTGTTAAAATAATTTTTAAAGTGATTCTTGGATTATATAATTTAAGAAAATATGTAATTAAATCTTAATTAAGATATTTAGCCTAATCCTTCGGTCAGAATCACCATATATTCACCTGCCAAATCACGATGCTTTTTGGCCTGTTGATAGGCATCACTGTGATACCAATTTTGTGCTTCCTGCATACTACTAAATTTAATGATGGCAACGCCGTCGCTTTCGATATTCTCTAATGCAATAGACTGACCATAAAAAACAATCGGTTCAGCTGCAAAACCTTGGCTCGCTTGACGTGCCAAAGTGGTATAGGTCTTCATTTCATCTTGGTTTTTTAATTGCGTACGAATAAGAATGATATAGGCACTCATGGATTTTCCTGAATTGAGTTTATTTTTAACACAGCATATCTCGAATATTGTTGATGGATACGCAATGGGATCCATCAACGTACTTAGTTTAAGCTGCGCGGGCAACCAAAGTTAAAATATCATAGGTTGCAACCAGTTCATCACGTTGATTTTTGACTTTGATATCCCAAACCACAACACCGTGTTCGGGTTGAGATGGATCTTTTTGTGGTTTAGGGGTTTTCTGTTTGCAGGTCAATTCAACCCGAATAGAATCACCGATTTTGACAGGCTCAACAAAACGTAAATTATCCATACCATAGTTAGCAATCACAGGGCCTTGTGCGGCATCGACAAATAAACCTGCTGCGGCAGAAACAATGAAATAGCCATGTGCCACACGCTCACCGAAGAAAGAGTCTGCTGCCGCGATTTTATCGGTATGCGCATAGAAATAGTCTCCACTGAGGCAGGCAAAATTAACAATATCGGCTTCAGTCACGGTACGACGTGCAGTCAATAAACGCTCACCAATGACCAGTTCATCAAAATCCTTTTTAAAAGGATGGACGCGGTCTTGCTTGATGTTTGAACCCGCGGTCCATGAATGCGTCACTTGAGTAAGGCTGTTCGGTGAACCTTGAATCGCCGTCCGTTGCATATAGTGTTTGACTGCGCGAATTCCTCCTAGTTCTTCACCGCCACCAGCACGACCAGGTCCGCCATGAATCAAATGAGGCAGTGGTGAACCATGTCCTGTACTTTCTTTGGCTGATTCTTCATCCAGAATGTGTACACGACCATGCCATGGCGCAATTTTTTGAATGATCAATTCGACATTCTCATCACTATTCTTTACCACAGAGGCGACCAGACTACCTTCACCACGCGCCACAAGATCGGAAAGTTCGTCAATTGATTGATAAGGCATCAAGGTACATACAGGGCCAAAAGCTTCAGTGGTATGTACCAAGCTTGCCTGTAGTGGTTGCTCACACAATAACAAGGTCGGTGGGAAGAATACACCTTTCTCAGGATGGTCAGCATTGATTTTGAAAGTTGTCTCGTCACCAAATACAATTTTGGCTTCTTTCGCCAGTTCTGCAACTTTCGCAGCTACATCCAGTTTTTGTTTAGGGCTGGCCAACGCGCCCATAGTGGTGTCTTGTTTTTGTGGATCACCTACGACGACTTTTGCTAGTTTAGCGCTGAGTTTTTGCTGCACTTGTTCAAGAAGTGCTTGAGGTACAAAGGCACGACGAATCGCGGTACATTTTTGTCCTGCTTTGGTGGTCATTTCACGAAATACTTCGCGTACAAATAAATCTATAGTCGCCTCATTTGCCGATGGACTGAGAATCGCACTGTTTACCGAATCAGCTTCCATACTAAATGGAATTGAATATTTGTTCAGATGGGAGTGGTTGCGGAGTTTTTGGCCAGTATAGGCTGAACCCGTAAAGGTGACACAGTCCTGTGGGCCTAAGTGATCAAAAAGATCATCAATTTGTCCACAAATCAGTTGTAGTGATCCTTTCGGTAGAATTTGCGTATCTTCAATCGCTTTAACAACTGCTTGGGTGAGTTGAGCACCATCAGTGGCGGGTTTGACGATACAAGGCACACCCGCCAATAGCGTTGGCGCAATTTTTTCTAGCATGCCCCAAATCGGGAAGTTAAAGGCATTGATATGTATTGCGACACCTGCTTTAGGACTCAGAATATGCTTGGCACCAAAAGTGCCGTTTTTAGAGAGCTGAATCCAGCTATCCTCTGTAATAATTTTTTCGTCATTGAGTTCGCGGCGTACCAGACTTGAATAGGCAAATAAGGTTTGGATGCCACCCTCGATATCAATCCAAGCATCTTTACGTGTCGCACCAGTGGCGTAGGCAAGCGTATAGAACTGTTCCTTTTGCTCGAGTAGCTGTTGGGCAATTTGTTTTAAGGCATTGGCACGTTGATGAAAGGTCCAGTTTGCCAGCTCAGTACCATGCTGTTTGGCATATTGCACGGCTTGATGCATGTCGATGCCATGACTGCTGACGCTATAGATCGGTTCGCCAGTAATGGCATGTACAACAGTACGTCTTTCTTCATGGCTTGAATGCCATGTTCCATAAACATAAGAAGCCAGTTGTGGCAGCTGTTGAGTTGAGGTTTGGTATTCGGTGTCCTGTGCTATTTCTTCACGTTGTGCTTGTTCAAGCATAATCAAACTCCATTTTTATGTGATACATCAATTATAAAAATACTTAAAATATGATTCATAATTTCATCTTGATTCAGCAAAAAGTCAACATTATTTTGTTTTTATTGGGGGGTTAAATTTTAATTTATTTTAATAGTTTTAAATAAAACAATAATTTGTCCGTAATTTTTTGATTGATTTTAATTTGATACAAAAATATTAATTGACTTTGTTTTTTATGTATCGAAAAATAGATTCATGGATGGAATTCTCAAGAGAATCTACAAATGGAAAATAAGTATCAGAAATTTGAGCACAATATAGCCAATGACATCACCATCGAAGCCAAAGATGAAATGCCTGAGGCGTATCGCAAAACCTTGATTCGTCAGATTGGGCAGCATGGTCATTCAGAAATTGTCGGTATGCTCCCAGAAGGCAACTGGATTACCCGTGCGCCGACCTTGAAACGTAAAGCCGTATTATTGGCAAAAGTTCAGGATGAGGCAGGGCACGGTCTTTATCTTTACAGTGCTGCAGAAACCTTAGGTGCAGATCGCGATGAGATGATGGAAAAATTGATTGATGGAAAAATGAAATATTCCTCAATCTTTAATTATCCAACCATCAGTTGGGCCGATGTAGCAGCAATTGGTTGGTTGGTTGATGGTGCTGCAATTGTGAATCAGGTGGCCTTATGCCGTACCTCTTATGGTCCTTATGCACGTGCCATGGTACGGATTTGCAAAGAAGAAAGTTTCCATCAACGCCAAGGTTTTGAAGCCATGATGGCATTGGCGGCGGGTTCACCCGAACAAAAACAAATGGCACAAGATGCGGTGAATCGTTTCTGGTGGCCTGCATTGATGATGTTTGGCCCAAGTGATGATCATTCTCCTAATAGTGCGCAAAGCATGGCATGGGGAATCAAGCGCTTTAGTAATGATGAGTTACGTCAAAAATTTGTCGATAACACTGTGCCACAAGTGTTGCAGCTCGGTCTAACGGTACCGGATGCTGATTTGCAGTGGAATGAAGCAACAGGTCATTACAGCTATGGCGAGATTGATTGGCAAGAGTTCAATGAAGTGATTGCGGGTCGTGGCCCTTGTAATCATGAACGGATCGAAGCACGCCGTAAGGCTTGGGAAAATGGCAAGTGGGTGCGAGATGCGGCCGTGATTTATGCCAAAAAGCAGCAAAACCAAGTGGGCAAAGTTGCTTAAACAAGATTTAGGGAAAAATTTGAGGATATTGAAATGGAAAATAACAACAATTGGTCGCTCTATGAAGTGTTTGTGCGTAGTAAACAAGGTTTAAGCCACCGTCATGTGGGTAGTTTAAGAGCCCCAGATGATGAAATTGCACTGCAACATGCGCGTGATGTCTATACCCGCCGCAATGAAGGCATTAGCATCTGGGTGGTTCGTTCAGAACTGATTAAATCCTCACAGCCAGATGAAAAAGCAGAGTTTTTTGAACCTGCATTGGACAAAGTCTATCGTCATCCGACTTTCTATCATATCCCTGATGGCATTGAGCACATGTAAGGGAGGATGCAAATGAATAATCCTATTTTATCTAAGTTCTTATTACATATCGGCGATAGCCAGTTGGTATTGGCGCAACGTTTAGCGGAATGGTGTGGTCATGCGCCAGAGTTGGAAATTGATATTGCTTTGGCCAATATCGGTCTGGATTTACTGGGACAATCCCGAAATTTCCTGACTTTGGCTGGCCAATACGAAGCTGAAAAACGTGATGAAGATCAACTGGCCTATTTCCGCAATGAACGTGAGTTTTTTAATTTATTGCTATGTGAACAACCGAATGGTGATTTTGCACAGACCATCGTTCGTCAATGGCTGATCGATCATTACCATGTGTTGTTGTTAACGGCTTTAACTCAATCCGCAACAGCAGAAGTCGCGGCATTGGCGGTGAAATCTTTAAAAGAAGCCAAGTATCACATTCGTTTTTCCACTAGCTGGATGGAGCGTTTGAGTCTTAGTACAGCAGAAGCGCATCAACGTATACAACAGGCTTTAGACAATTTGTGGCGTTTTAGTGCGGAACTGTTCGAGTTGACGAGCGAAGAACAGGAGCTGGTTGAGCAAGGCATCATTGCTGATTTTTCCACTGAAAAAGCGCAGTGGGAGCAAATCGTTATAGCGGAATTGAAGCGTTTTGAATTAACGATTCCTGAAAATGGTGCCTATCGCCGTGGGGCCAAACAAGGTTTGCATACCGAGCATTTGGGTTATCTGTTGGCTGAAATGCAATCTATTCAACGCAGTTATCCTGAGATGAGTTGGTAGCACAAGGAGTATCAGCATGCAGATGATTCGTCATTGTATTGACCAATGTTGGGATGTTTTACAAAAGGTCAGCGATCCAGAAATTCCGGTATTGTCCGTTGTGGATCTGGGCATGATTCGTGGCGTGGAACTCAATGAGCAGCAAGAAATTATTGTTCGATTGACCCCGACCTATAGTGGTTGCCCAGCCACTGACTTATTAAAAGCACAAATAGTCGAAGCCTTGGCGGCAGAAGATTTGACCCCTGCAAAAGTCATGATTGATTTATCAGAAGCGTGGACCACGGACTGGATGTCGGATGCAGGTAAGCAGAAGCTGCAAGCCTATGGTATTGCGCCACCAGAAGGGACTGCACAGCTATGCGGAACACATGTGCATCTGAGTGATGGTGTGGTCTGTCCTCACTGTAAAAGCCGCGACACTCGATTGCTGACAGAGTTTAGTTCGACTGCCTGCAAAGCACTGTACAAATGTCGGGACTGCCTTGAACCCTTTGATTATTTTAAATGTATTTAAAGTCTTGGATAAGGAAATCAGCCATGAGCCAATTTATTCCATTAAAAGTAAAAACAATTACACCTCAGACCGATCAGGCGATCTGTATTGCTTTTGATTTGGTCCCTGAACAACAGCAACAGTTCCAATTTCAGCCGGGCCAGCATCTGACCATTCGTCATTTAACCGAAGCTGGAGAAATTCGCCGTTGCTATTCCATCTGTAGTTATGCGCCTAAAGAAGATATTAGCATTGCAGTCAAAAAGATTGATCAGGGCCAGTTTTCCCATTGGGCCAATGAGCATTTAAAAGTCGGTGATGTACTGGAAGTGATGCCGCCACAAGGGGTGTTTTTTCAGAAGGCAGCACGCACAGGTGGTCAGTCCTATTTGGGTATTGCTGCGGGAAGTGGCATTACCCCAATTCTTTCCATCATCAAACAGGTGCTGTTTGAGCAAGCATCGGCAAATTTCACCTTGTTGTATGGCAATCGTTCGTGGAAACAGACCATGTTTTCCGAGCAGATTATGGATTTAAAAGACCAGTTTAAAGAGCGTTTTCAACTGATCAATATTTTCTCACGCGAGTTCAATGACAGTGAGTTATTGAATGGTCGTATTGATGAGAACAAGCTCAAACAGTTATTTGAACATGAAGTGTTAGAACCCAACTTTGACCATGTCTTTGCCTGTGGTCCAGATGAAATGATGGACACCGTTGAAAGCCTCTTTCCTATGTATGGTGTGACCAAAGAGAAGATTCACACGGAACGCTTTAATACGGGGCATGTGCGCAAACGTCCAACTGAAACCGATGCCAACCGTAAAGAAGAAAAAGTCAACATCGTACTCGATGGACGAGAGTTGATCGTTGCTGTGGGGCAAGAGGACGAAAGCATTCTGGATGCAGCATTACGTGCAGGTGCAGATTTGCCTTATGCCTGTAAAGGTGGGGTCTGTGCTACCTGTCGCTGTAAGGTACTTTCAGGTGAAGTGGATATGTTCCTGAATTATAGCCTTGAAGACGATGAAGTGGAAAAAGGCTATGTACTGAGCTGCCAGACTTTGCCGAAAGGCGCGAATGTGCGTTTGAGCTTTGATGAGTAGAGAGAAAGCGATGCAAACATTGATTCAGGTTGAAACACCGCTTGAGGGTGTCATGCTGCTCAGCTTAAACCGTCCAGAAAAACGCAATGCTTTGAATAATGCCACTTTACAGGGTCTATGTGAGCTGCTGGAACAAGCAGAACATAATCCTGAGGTGAACGTGGTTGTACTGACGGGCAATCGTAATTGTTTTGCTGCAGGTGCCGATCTGAGTGAATTGGCAGAAATGGATGCAGTGGCTTTACAGCTCGATATTCGCCCAAAGTTATGGCAGAAGATCGACAGTTTTACCAAACCTATCATTGCCGCAGTAAATGGTTATGCCTTGGGTGCAGGCTTTGAACTGGTGTTGCATTCTGACATGGTGATTTGTGGTGAAAATGCCAAATTTGCTTTGCCAGAGATTGGTTTGGGCATGTTACCTGGTGCAGGTGGTACCCAACGTCTTGCGCGTTTAGTGGGGCAGCAACTCACCATGCGCTGGGCAATGACAGGTGAAATGATCTTAGCTAAACAAGCGCAGCAGTATGGGATTTGTAGTGAAGTGGTGCCGACTGTACTCACGGTGGAATACGCCATTCAACTGGCAAGCAAGATTGCCAAACAAGCTCCCTTAGCGATTCGCGTGATCAAACAATCGATCAAAAGTATTCATGAGACCACCTTAAGTCAGGGACTGAAATCCGAACGGCAAAATTTTGTTTGGTTGGCAGCAACCAAAGATCGAAATGAAGGCATTAATGCATTTTTTGAAAAAAGAAAACCAGTGTTTAGAGGTGAGTGATGGACTATAAAAATATTATCGTGGAAGAAAAAAATGCGGTGGGTTATTTAAGCTTTAATCGTCCCCAAGCATTAAATAGCTTTAACGTCGAGATGCACCGCGAGGTCGCCGAGATTCTGAATCTGTGGGCAAAAAAACCAGAAGTTCGCTGCATCGTGATTAGTGGTGAAGGCCGTGGTTTCTGTGCAGGTCAAGATCTTGGAGACCGTGTGGTTGATCCAAATGCTGCGGCGCCTGATTTGGGTTACTCGATTGAAACCTACTATAACCCGTTGATTAGAACCCTCGTAAATATGCCGAAACCTGTGATTTGTGCGGTGAATGGTGTAGCTGCAGGGGCAGGTGCCAATATTGCCTTGGCCTGTGATCTGGTGATTGCCGCCAAATCTGCCAACTTTGTACAAGCATTTTGCCGTTTAGGCTTGGTTCCTGACTCAGGTGGAACTTGGTTCTTGCCACGTGCAGTCGGTCATGCACGTGCTATGGGGCTCGCATTGCTGGGTGACAAATTACCAGCGGAAACTGCCAAAGAATGGGGCATGATCTGGGATGTGGCTGAAGATGGTGAATTGAAAAGCAAGGTCACTGAACTGGCAGAACGTTTAGCCAAGCAGCCGACCTTTGGCTTGTCATTGATTAAAAAGGCCATCCATCAATCCAGTAATCATAGTTTTGATGAACAGATGCACTTGGAACGAGACCTACAGCGTATTGCTGGGCGTTCGGAGGATTATCGTGAAGGGGTTCAAGCCTTTATGAATAAGCGTGAGCCAAACTTTCAGGGGCGTTAAGCATGAATAATCTGGATTTGTCTCATGCCCGTATTGCTGTCATCGGTTCTGGAACCATGGGAATCGGTATTGCTCAGTTGGCAGTCATACACGGTCATTCTACCATTCTCTATGATCTTGATCATGAAAAGACCAAGCAGGCGGTGGATGGATTGCATCAGACTTTTGCTAAATTGGTTGAAAAAGGCAAGATAACGGCAGAACAAGCCCAGCAGGCATGTTCACGTTTAAACATTGCCAATGGTATAGACGATTTAGCCAATGCTGAATTAGTAATTGAGGCTGTAGTGGAAAAACTGCAAGTGAAGCAGTCTTTGTTTCAACAGCTTGCGGCTATTTGTAGTGAACATACTATTTTTGCCAGCAATACCTCTTCAATTTCAGTCACTGCGATTGCGGCTGGGATTCCACAACCTGAACGTGTCGTGGGGCTACATTTCTTCAATCCTGCACCAGTGATGAAACTGGTGGAAATTGTGCAAGGTTTAAAAACACCAGCAGGATTATGTCAGGCTTTAAAAAGTTTGATGCTGGCTTGGAAAAAGATCCCGGTACTGACCAAGTCAACGCCAGGATTTATTGTCAATCGGATTGCCCGTCCATTTTATGCAGAAGCATTTCGTGCCTTACAAGAACAGGTTTCAACTTATGACCAACTGGATTATGCCTTAAAGCAGTGTGGTGGTTTTGCGATGGGGCCGTGTGAATTAACGGATTTAATTGGACAAGATGTCAATTTTTCCGTGACTCAAACTGTGTATGAAGCGTTCTTTTATGAGCCGCGTTATCGTCCAAGTTTGATTCAGAAAGAATTAGTTGATGCTGGTACATGGGGGCGCAAGTCAAAACAAGGTTTCTATCACTACGATGAAAAAAATCAGTATGCGACTTTTCAGCCTCAAACCATTGTCACTCAATCCTTTCATGCTGATGTTCAAGTTAAAGGTACATGGGCTCAATGTTCGCATTTATTAGAACGTCTAGGCTTAAGTCGTGCTTTAACAAGCAATGAAAATATCATTCAAATTGATGATATTGATCTACGTTTAAGTCAGGGTGAATCTGCCAATTTACAGTATTTAAGTCGAAAAACCATCTTGATGGATTGGCACCATGATTTCGCGCAAGCGCAAGCCGTAGTACTGAGCCATAATCATCTTTGCCAAGCTGAAGATCTGGCAAAAATCGAAGCGTTTTTTGCTCAACAACAGATCAAGGTTCTTTGGATCAGCGATCATCCCGCACTGTTAACTTTACGGACCATAGTTTTATTGATCAATGAAGCCTGTGAAGCCAGTCTGCATGGGATTGCCAGTATGGAAGATATTGATAATGCCATGCGCTATGGCGTCAATTATCCTAAAGGGCCGTTTCAATGGATGATGCAATTGGGTGCTGAATACGTCTTGGCAACGCTAAACAATTTATATGCCATCTACGGCGAAGAAAAATATCGTGCAAGTCTTTATCTCAAGCAATACGTGGCAAAGCAGCAAAGTGTGATTGCTGACTATTCAAAAAATTTAACAGAATGTGCATAAGCAGGAGCGATCATGGAAGACGTTTTAATTTGTGATTTTATTCGTACCCCCATTGGACGTTATGCAGGCTCATTGAGTTCGGTGCGTACTGATGATCTTGCGGCATTGCCAATCAAACATCTAAAAGAAAAGCATACACATTTACCGTGGCAGGATTTAGATGAAGTGTTTTTAGGCTGTGCCAATCAGGCGGGCGAAGATAACCGCAATGTCGCGCGTATGGCGACGTTGTTAGCAGGTTTACCTGAGTCAGTTCCAGCAATGACAGTCAACCGTCTCTGCGCTTCTGGGCTGGATGCGGTCGGTTTGGCAGCACGTTCAATTAAATCGGGTGAATCTCAATTTGTATTGGCGGGTGGTGTCGAATCCATGAGTCGGGCACCTTTTGTACAGGCCAAGCCAACAGAAGCGTTTGGTCGTAGCCCTGAAATATTTGATACCACCATCGGTTGGCGTTTTGTTAATAAAAAGATGAAAGCCGACTATGGCACTGACAGCATGCCTGAAACGGCTGAGAATGTGGCTGAGAAATACCAGATTAGCCGGCAAGACCAAGATACGTTTGCGATTCGTAGTCAACAAAAAGTGGCTGTGGCACAACAAAATGGTTTTTTTAGGGATGAAATCTTGCCCGTTGAACTGGTTGATCGTAAAAAGAACATCACCATTTTTAGCCAAGATGAGCATCCTAGAGCAGAGACCAGTCTGGAAAGCTTGGCGAAATTAAAAGCGCCATTCCGTAAAGAAGGTGGTTCCGTGACTGCGGGTAATGCATCGGGTGTCAATGATGGCTCGGCTTGTGTGTTACTGACCAATCGTCAATTTGCCGATACGCATGGTTTAACACCTTTGGCACGTGTGGTGGGACTTGCCAGTGCTGGGGTTGAACCGAAATATATGGGTATTGGCCCAGTGCCTGCGGTGCAAAAATTGTTGAAACAAACAGGTCTCAGTTTAGAGCAAATGGATGTGATTGAGCTCAACGAAGCTTTTGCTGCACAATCTCTGGCTTGTATGCGGGAGTTAGGGCTTAAGGATGATGATGCACGAGTCAACCCGAATGGTGGTGCAATTGCGTTGGGTCATCCACTGGGTATGAGTGGGACGCGTTTAGTCATGACGGCAACCCGAGAGTTGAAAAGACGCCAAGGAAAATATGCACTATGCACCATGTGTGTCGGTGTCGGGCAAGGTGTCGCCCTAATCTTAGAAAATTTAGCTTAAAGCAATTGAAACGGTTCGAATAATATAACGACATAGGAGAGACGGCAGTGGATAGCCTCATCACAGAAGATGTAGAAAAAATGACGCTTGCGGAGTTACGAGCGTTGCAAACCAAACGATTAAAAGATACCTTGACCTATGTTTATGCGCATAGCCCAGTGTATAAGAAAAAGTTTGATGCAGCAGGTGTGCATCCAGATGATTTTATTAACTTGGATGATCTGGCTAAATTTCCTTTTACCACCAAACAGGATTTAAGAGAGAACTATCCCTTTGGTATGTTCGCAGTACCACAGGAGCAGATTGTACGTTTACATGCCTCTTCAGGCACCACAGGCAAACCCACTGTAGTCGGTTATACCCAAAAAGATATTCATACCTGGTCGGACATCGTGGCGCGTTGTCTGCGTATGGCAGGTCTAAGTGCCAAAGATATGATTCAGGTGGCTTATGGTTATGGTCTGTTTACTGGTGGTTTAGGGGCCCATTATGGTGCTGAACGTTTGGGTGCAACCGTGATTCCGATGTCAGGTGGTCAGACAGAGAAACAGGTGCAACTGATTCAGGACTTTAAACCGACAGCAATTATGGTCACGCCATCGTATTGCGTCAGCATTATTGAAAAACTGGAGCAGCAATTCGGCAGTGCCCGTAATACTTCGTTAAAGGTTGGTATTTTTGGTGCTGAGCCATGGTCAAAAGAGTTACGCCGTGAGATCGAAGAGCGTTTAAATATCAAAGCACTGGATATTTATGGTTTATCGGAGATTATGGGCCCTGGTGTTGCCATGCAATGTCTGAATGAAGGTGAAGGACTGACGATTTGGGAAGATCATTTCTATCCTGAAATTATTAACCCAGAAACAGGTGAAGTGTGTCAGGACGGCGAACTCGGTGAATTGGTCTTTACCACCATCACCAAAGAAGGTTTGCCGATTATCCGCTATCGTACCCGCGATTTAACCCGTTTATTGGCTGGACAGAACCTTGCCATGCGCCGTATGGATAAAATCGTAGGCCGTAGTGATGACATGCTGATCATTCGTGGTGTTAATGTTTTCCCGACTCAAATTGAAGAACAGATTTTACAAGTGCCAAGTCTGGTGCCGAATTATGAAATTTTGGTAGCAAAGAAAGGTCATATGGATACTTTGCATATCCGTACCGAAATGTGCCATAACTGTGACAAGCAGGCGCAGCAGTTGGCTCAGCAGTTGATGCAGCGGATTAAAACCATGATTGGGATCTCAGTCACTGTGGAGGTGGTCAACGAACTGACCTTGCCACGTTCTGAAGGGAAAGCAAAACGCGTCATTGATATGCGTCAGATTGCTTAACATTATGACCATTCAGGGTATAGTATCATCTATATCCTGAATCTAAACGCCAAGATAAAAGTATGAGTGCAAAGTTACAGCAAATTATTGATTCGATTATTCAGAATGAAACCTTAAGCGGAACTTCGCTCATTTCCACTATTTTTGGGGATTCGGTGTTGCATCGTGGCGGTAACATTAGCCTTGCCAGCTTGATTCAGTTACTGGAGCTATTTAATTTTAATGATCGTGCTGTACGAACTTCAGTTTTTCGCTTGGTTAAAAGTGATTGGCTTGGTTCAGACAAGATCGGCAGAACCAGTTTTTATCGTATTACCGATGCCAGTCGTTCAAAATACTTACAGGCTGAGCAGCGGATTTATAATGATCAAATGAAAGAATGGGATCATTCTTGGGATTTGATTTTGATGTCGAGTCTAGACACTGACAATAAGGCTTTTTTAAAGAAAGAGTTGGAGTGGTTGGGCTTTGCCAATATTTCCACCAATCTGATGGCTTATCCAGGTTCGAATCGTCTGCAATTGCAAAAGTTGTTGGTTGATCTCAATATGAGTGAACAAGTGGTGGTGTTTAAGGCCGAGACCTTACAGTTGTTTAATAACTCAACTGACACCATTAGCCGTATGTTAGAAACCAATTGGCCAATTGATGAACTGCGTCAACGCTATCTCCAATTTCTGGATATGTTTAGAGAGATTGGTACGATCTTGATGCAAGAAGATGAAGTGATTGAACCGATTCAAGCCTTTCAGATTCGTACCTTACTGATCCATTATTACCGTCGGATTTTACTCAAAGACCCTGCATTACCCCTAGAGCTGTTATCTGCGGACTGGCCTGCAATCAATGCTCGTACTTTATCCATGAATATTTATAAGAAAGTTTTTGAAGCGGCAGATGACTATTTCCTGTCAGTCGCTGCAACCTCAGAAGGGCCAATGCCAAATGCAACTGCACATTTTTGGCGTCGTTTTGGTGGCTTAACCCAGAGTAACGAGAGGTTGAGTCATGCCTTGTTATAGCATTGATGGGGTGATTCCTGTGGTTCACCCCAGTGCATTTGTTCACCCTACTGCGGTATTAATTGGTGATGTGATCATTGAAGCTGGAGCTTATATTGGGCCATTTGCCTCATTACGTGCGGATTTTGGTCGTATCCATATCAAGCAGAATGCCAATGTACAGGACAATTGTATCATTCACGGTTTTCCACAAAGTATCACCCTGATTGAAGAAATGGGGCATATTGGTCATGCTGCCACTTTGCATGGATGCCGTATTGGTAAAAATGTGTTGATTGGCATGAATAGTGTGATTCTGGATTATGCTGAAATTGGTGAAAATACCATTGTTGGTGCAAATAGTTTAGTCAAAACTAAAGATCAAATCCCTGCCAATGTACTGGCAATGGGAAGCCCTGCAAAAGTTGTGCGAGAGTTATCCGAACAAGAACGTGAATGGAAAATCAAAGGAACGCAAGAATATATTCACTTGGCGCAGCGTTGTTTAAACAGCATGACAGAAGTCCTGCCTTTAGTGGAAAATTCACCTGAACGTAAGACCTATCAAGATTTTCAGTCCAATCATCAGATTAAACCAACAACAGCATAAATAGAACATTTGAGCTGATCAATTTCTTTTGAACATCCGCGATAACCAGACATCAAAAAGCAACAGTTTGTTTTTAAATATTAGTTGATGATGGATTGTAAATTTTTCTACTTTTTAAGTCAGAAAAATACAGGAAAGCATTTTCACTACATTTTTGGATGTAAATCGGCCTAAAAGTGAATACTTTATTTAAGGAAATACAACGAGGTTAATGATGTCTATTTTAACAAAAGAAATTTGGGATCAAAAATTATTTCGTGGTACATGGCAATCTGCCAAAAACGGTTATCAAGTGGTTGAAGTTGCGACAGGTGAGTCCTTAGGACAGATTGGTTATGCCGATGCATCCGATGTGGTCGAGGCGGCTCAGCAAGCCAAGATTGCACAAAAGCAATGGTGGGCGCTCAGTTATCAAGAACGTCAGTCAGTATTTGAGCGTACTGTGCAGATTCTAACCGAACATCAGGCTGAAATTATCCAATGGCTGGTTAAAGAAAGTGGTTCACTACCGTTAAAAGCTGGTTTTGAAGTGAACATTGCTATTCAAGTACTCAAACATTGTACTGCATTACCCGCAGCTGATCAGGGCACATTATTGCCAACAGCAGCAGGTAAATTGAGTTTGGCTAAGCGAGTGCCTTTAGGTGTGGTCGGTGTGATTTCGCCGTTTAATTTTCCATTGTATCTTGCGCTACGTGCGGTTGCGCCAGCCTTGGCGCTTGGAAATGCGGTGGTCTTAAAACCTGATGAACGTACCGCGGTCTGTAGCGGTTATGCGATTGCCCGTATTTTTGAATTGGCTGGTTTACCACAAGGACTGCTACATGTACTGCCCGGTGGTGCTGAAGTGGGCGAAGCACTGACCTTGGATAAAAATATTGCCAGTATTCAATTTACCGGTTCAACCCATGTAGGGCGGATTGTGGGTGCAAATGCGGCTAAAACACTGAAAAAAGTATCGCTTGAGTTAGGCGGTAAAAACTCGCTAATTATTCTGGACGATGCCGATATTGAGCTTGCGGCAGAGAATATCGCGTGGGGTGCTTTTTTGCATTCAGGTCAAATCTGTATGACTTCTGGAAAAATCCTGATTCAGGAAAAAATCTATCCGCAAGTCAAACAACGTGTGATTGAAAAGGTCAAAAATTTTGTGGTGGGCAATCCTTTGCATAACGATGTCACGATTGGCCCTTTGATTAATGCCAAACAATCACAACGGGTTGAGCAGTTGGTCAATGAAGCAATAGCGCATGGGGCTAAACTGGAAGTTGGTGGACAGGCCAATGGTGTGTTTTTTGAACCAACGGTCTTAGCAGATGTCAAACAGGACAATCCAATTTTTGCTGAGGAAATTTTCGGTCCTGTTGCCGTGCTGATTCCTTTTAACAGCGATGAACAGGCCATTGAACTTGCAAATGATGGAGATTACGGGCTTTCGGCGGGGATTATTACTGCCAATGTTGGCCGTGGTATGCAACTTGGGCAACAGCTGAATGTTGGGTTATTGCATATCAATGATCAAACCGTGAATGATGAAACGGTGAATCCCTTTGGTGGCTTTGGTGCTTCAGGCAATGGCACACGGATTGGTGGACCTGCGAATGCGGATGAGTTTACTCAATGGCAATGGATGACGATTCAGGCACAAGCGCCTCATTATCCATTCTAAGCTATCTTGGAAATTCCTTCTGATTTGTCTCTAAAGCATTAGGGACAAATCCCTTTAAATCACATTGCGTAGTTCATTGGCGGTGTTGCGCAGTAGCGGCAATATCTGCTGGACTAAATAATCTTCTTGTACTCGGTTGGTCTGTGACATGCAGTTTAGCGCTGCAATCGCTTTTCCTTGGGCATTGATCACAGGTACAGCAATCGCAATCACACCGAGTTCGTGTTCTTCTTTGGATAGGCAGTAATCTGCTTGTGATATTGCTTTCAGTATTTCAAAAAACTTGATTTCGTCGGTTATCGTAAAAGGGGTTAAACGTCTTAAAGCAAACGTTTTCACCCAGTCCCGTTGAGCTTGTTCAGATAACGCTGCTAATAATACTTTGCCTGTTGAGGTTGCATGTGCAGGTAAGCGATTGCCCAAATGCATACCATAAGGGCTGACACGAAGATTATCCTGTTGAGGCAGATAGCTACGCGCAATCGGGACTACCTCGTTATCATCTAGAACCACCAATGAAAAGGTTAATGTGGTTTGTGCAGATAAAAGATTCAGGAAAGATTGGGCAATTTTAGGCAGATGGGCTGAACTTAAATAAGAACTTGAGAAACGTAATACACGATGGGTGAGCCAGAAATAATGCTCATCTGTCTCTAAATAGCCTAGATATTTCAAAGTCTTAAGATAACGCCGTGCTGCTGTCCGACTGATTCCAGTCCGTTCAGCCACTTGAGTGACATTTAAACGTTGTCGATCAACCCCAAAAGCCTCCAGTAAAGCTAGGCCCTTTGCTAAACCTGCAATGTAGTCTTCCTGACGAATCTGTTCATATGAACTAGGGTGCTCTAATACAGCATCAACCTTAACCATGCTTCCATTCCTGTTATTGTGATGTTTTGTCCGCTATTCGGACAAATGAAATGATAAACGGTTCTTTTCAACTTGGCTATCTCGTGCACACAACTTAAAAGCAGTAAGTTAAAAGACAGGAGATCACAAGGAAGATGTCATGGAAATTTTAACAACACAGGTCGCAATTATTGGTGCTGGTCCAGCCGGATTGTTACTTGGGCAGTTCCTATACCAAGCTGGTATTGAGCATATTATCGTGGAGCAGCGCAGTGCTGATTATGTCGCTTCACGGATACGCGCAGGTATCTTGGAACAAGTTTCTGTCGATTTACTTAAGCAGGCAGGTGTCGATCAGCATTTAAAAGCGAAAGGATTACCGCATTCAGGCATTGAGATATTGACCAATGGCCATAAGCATCGAGTCGATTTATCTGCACTAACGGGCGGAAAGCAGGTCACCGTGTATGGTCAAACCGAAGTGACTAAAGATTTGATGGCTGCCCGAGAAGCTGCACACCTAAAATCCTTTTATGAAGCTCAAAATGTACAGATTAGCGATTTTTATCAAAAGCCTAAGGTGCAATTTGAATATCATGGTCAAACCATCCAGATAGAATCAGACTTTATTGCAGGTTGTGATGGCTATCATGGAATATGCCGAGCCAGTGTGCCTCAGGATAAAATCAAGACCTATGAGAAAGTGTATCCATTTGGCTGGTTAGGCGTGTTAGCCGATGTGCCTCCCGTTGCCGATGAATTGATTTACGTCCAATCAGAACGTGGGTTTGCTTTATGCAGTATGCGTTCAGAAACACGTAGCCGTTACTACTTGCAAGTGCCGATCAGTGATCGAGTTGAAGATTGGTCAGATGAGAGGTTTTGGGAAGAGCTCAAATTGCGTTTAGATGCTGAAAGCCGCGAAAAGTTGCTAACAGGACCATCAATCGAAAAAAGTATCGCGCCACTACGCAGTTTTGTGACTGAACCCATGCGCTTCGGCAAGCTGTTTTTAGCCGGTGATGCGGCACATATTGTTCCACCAACGGGCGCAAAAGGGCTGAATCTTGCCGCTTCAGATATTGCTTATCTGTCAAGTGCATTGATTGAATATTATGTCGAAGGTTCAGATCAGGGTATCCAGGAATATTCAGAAAAATGTTTACAACGAGTTTGGAAGGCTGAGCGTTTTTCTTGGTGGATGACCCACTTATTGCATCGCTTTGAAACAGAAACTGAGTTTGAACATAAGATTAAACAAGCCGAACTCAGTTATATCCTTGGCTCTACAGCGGGTAAGACGACCTTAGCAGAAAATTATGTGGGTTTACCCTATGAGAGTAAAAACATGACTGAGCAAGTCCATGTTTCAATTGCTCAATAGAGCAAATAAAAAAGGCCTGTCCAATGCGTTGGGCAGGCCTTTTAAATATTGAATAAGTAACTTATTCAGCAAATTGCGGAATCATTTTACGTACATTGGTCTTTGCTTCAATCACGGTCATAAAGGTATAAGCACCAATGAATTTGCGACTAATAAACATAAATTCTTTTGGTGGAATCGAGAAATAGCGTGACGCCATCGATTGACCAGCCTGTTGCATTACACGATTATGCAGTTGGCTCTTTTTCCAGTCATAGCGATCTTGATCATCCATAATCCCTGTAGGCATATCTGGATTGTTGCTTGGGCAGCTAAATGCCTCTGTTGCAATCAGGAACACATCCGCCATACCAGGTTTAACACTTTCAGGCATGGCATCAAAAAATTCATAGCCTGTCATAGCTTTAACCATGGCATTTTTATCATGCTCATAACCTGCATGAATCAGATTGCGGGCTACGGTCAGTAAATTGTTATCAAATTGGCGAATTGCACCAAAGTCGAGTAGCACAATTTTATCTTTAACATCCTCACCGTTTCCTAAACGAACCAAGTAGTTACCAAAGTTCGGGTCAGTCTGCATTTCTCCCCATTCAAATAGTTCACGCACTGCGATTTCTAAAGAGGCTTCGCCTAATCGGTTGCGACGCTCTTGAGGGAGGGAAAGCATTACTGGGCTATTGACTGGTACGCCACGCTCAAAAGTCATGCACAACACTTTCTCAGCGCAAAATTCCTCAATGATTTCAGGCACTACATAACGAGGATCATCTTTCAATCGCTCAGCAAAGCGACGTGTCGTTGCCGCTTCAATGCCATAATCGACTTCACGATGCATCATTTCACGAACTTCATCAAACCACTGATCAAACTCGCGGGTTTGAGGTACCATGCGAGTGAGCTTCAGCATGTTCTTAAACAGATTCATGTCGGAATCAATGGCTTCAGCAACACCTGGATACTGGATTTTCAGCACTAACTCTAAACCATCTGACTTACGGGTAGCACGATGGACTTGGGCAAGTGAGGCTGTTCCAATCGGTTCATGATCAATCGTCAGCTCATCGAGTTTCGAGCCCAGTTGATCTTGTAAGTGCGTTTTAATTGCAGGCCAAGCCAAGGCAACAGTTTGGTTGTTGAGTGTATTTAAGGCTTGTGTGATTTCTTCAGGTAAAAAATGTTCGCCGTAAAGCGCCATCATTTGCCCAATCTTGACGATTGAACCTTTTAATTTCCCAATTTCAGAAACTAAATAGTGCGCCTGTTCAGCCATGGCTTTTTTACGTTTCTTCTCTTTTTCTTCTTCACTCGAAAATAGGGAAGTAGCACTTGCAGTCGCCCAACGTGTTCCAGCAAGTAAAGAAGCTTTTGCAATAGATAAGCGACGATCCACCGATGAGGTTTTTAGATTCTTAAGCTTATCGTTCTGATCTGACATGAAAGAAAAGTCCTATGCTGAAATCGGAGGGTTGAAAGCCGAGACTTGAATTGTAGCGGATATTACAGCTTTTGAACGTATTAAAATAGTTCAATCTCTTGAATTATCAGTCTAAATTTGTGCAATAAGAGCAACTACTCTTAAATAGCCTAAGTAAAAATTTCGTATTTACGTGATCTTTACTATACATATGTCCTAAATTTTAAACTGAATTTTGAGTGAAGACTTTCGCATTAAAGCCGCTCTGTTGCTATGAATATGTTTCACTAACATTCGCTTAACCTGACTATGATGAAACCCAACTGCATACGCTTTAACGATAATAATACTGGGCAGCGTAAAGAAAAAATACTTGGTGTCGTCTAAAGTCGCATCTTTGAAAACGCCTTCTTCAATAAGCATCTCTCTGAGAAATTGTTTTTCAGCTTGTACTGTGCTGGATGATTCATCATCCCAATAATTCTGACGCATTGCCATCAAATTATTATGCTTATAACTCATAGAACCATTGAGCCTGTTTATTTCACCGTTACCCAATATATGAGGTTGCGAGGGTATTTATCAAGAATAGATTTATATCAAAAATAGCCTAAGCAAATTTAAACCTTTATTTAAAAATGATACACTTATCTAACTGCTAAACTTAGACAAAAATACTGAATTGTTATGACACCGGCTTGTAAACTATTGGAAAAAAATAAAATATCATTTTCTATTCATGAGTATGAACATGATGTAAATGCAAAAAGTTTCGGACTGGAAGCAGCAGAAAAACTCAATTTAAAGGTGGAAGAAGTTTTTAAAACCTTAATGGTGACCGACGAAAAGAATTATTTCATTGCGGTTCTACCAGTGAATCACCAACTCAATCTAAAAAAAGTGGCGACAGCAGTAGGCTGTAAGAAACTACAAATGGCCAATCCTAAAGATGCTGAGCGCCTAACAGGTTATCTGGTAGGGGGGATTAGCCCATTAGGACAAAAGAAACGTCTTAAGACCGTTATTGATGCGACGGCGAAAGCGTTTGATAAAATTTATGTCAGTGGTGGAAAAAGAGGGCTGGACATTGGTGTTGACCCGCAGGATTTAGCAGCATTGCTTGGCGCAGGATTCTTTGATCTTTTAGACAAATAAAATAAAAGCTGTAGACAATGTAATTATTAAGATACTGTTATTTCTATGTTTTTTAAAATCTGTAAAAGCTATTGCCAATACAAAAATTATCATTTTATTTAATGAGAATTATTATTATCTTTTTGTATCTTTATTAAGCTAAATCAATATTTAAAACAATTTAATTCAATAGCTTATATCATTTATTTCAGGTTCTTTTATGGAATTGAAATAGTAAATGATAATAATTATCATTAGTTCCATCTTAATCGCAAACTCCCTTGTGCTTAAGATATGTTTCAGGCCTAAAACATTTCGAAAAACAAATTAACTCTCTTGAAAGAGGATACCGTCAGATGCAATCACTTGCCAATCGGTTGGCGATGCAACATTTCGTCAATGCATATACGCAAGAAACTGGCAAAGGTCACTTGCTAGATAACAGTCAGCAAAGTCCACAACAACAAGCGTTTAGCCAAGGTTTGACGCTGTTATCAATCCCTATCCATTCTATTCAAGCTCAATGTAATTTTCCTCTATCTTATGTCAGTCGAGTCGGGCGACATCGCTTAGCAGATCTTCCTCAAATCATTATTCATGGTCAAATCAAGACATTCAGTTCAGTTGCAATCGTCGGGTTATTGCTTGAAGAACTGGTTTTTGAATCTTCTATTCCATTAGATGCAGCTTCTTTGTTAGAGAAGTGGATTCAGAGTCGTGATGCATTACAACAGTTTTTAGCACAGCGTGAAGCTGATTTTGATGACTTAGTCAAAGCAGGCCAGAGTTTTATTGAAACTGAGCAGGCGCTTATTCTAGGGCATAGTATGCATCCAGCGCCGAAAAGTAGAACTGGTTTTGTGCATGAGGATTGGTTAAAGTTCTCACCTGAACACAAAGGCAAGACTCAATTGCATTATTGGTTAGTGCATCAGGACTATATTTCAGAAGGCTGCGCTACGGATGAAAGTATTTCAGTCCAATTAAAAACAGCGTTACAGTGGTATTTGTCTGAAAATGATCTTAATCTCTTAAAAACCCATACTGAATATAAATTGCTTCCATTGCATCCATGGCAAGCCCGTTATTTGCAAAGTAAGTCATGGTTTGAACGTTTGAAACAAACGGGGCAGTTAATTGATGTAGGCTTACGAGGCTGGCAATTTTCTCCAACCACTTCAATTCGAACACTGGCGAGTTTTAATGCACCATGGATGGTAAAACCGTCACTTTCAGTGATGATTACCAACTCGATTCGGGTGAACTTAGCCAAAGAATGCCACCGTGGTGAGTTAACCCACCGTCTATGGCACAATGAGTTTGGTCAGAATATTTTAAAGCAATGCCCAAGCTTAAAAGCGGTGAATGATCCAGCATGGATTGCTTTGAAAATTGATGATGAAGTGGTGAATGAAAGTATCTGTATTTTCCGCGATCAGCCATTCCATCCGCATCAGCAAGTGACATGTATTGCATCCTTATGTCAGGATCATCCAGATAAGCCTTTAAATCGTTTTAATGCCTTATTCGCAAAAATTGCAAAAGCACATCATGAAACCGATTTCTCAGAAATCGCTTTAGATTGGTTTAATCGATTCCTCGAAGTCAGTTTGCAACCGTTGATGTATGTCTATCATCGCCATGGCATGGCTTTTGAGTCACATCAGCAGAATGTGCTGTTGGAGTTAGAGAATCATTTCCCTAAAACCTTATGGTTACGTGATAACCAAGGTTTTTATTATATTGAAGAGTTTGCAACCGAAATTCTGCAAGCACTGCCTGAACTGAAAGAAAAAGCATTTGCCGTTGGCCCTAAAGATTTCGTGGATGAACGTTTTAGTTATTATTTCTTTGGTAATACCTTGTTTGGCATTATCAATGCCATTGGCGCAACAGGCTATATTACTGAAGATGAATTGCTCGAACATTTAACAAGTTTCTTGCAGGAGCAATTGCAGCAATATCCAGACAGTACCTTGTTGCAGGGATTATTGTTTAATTCAACACTGCCTTATAAAGGTAATTTGCTGACACGTTTGCATGAGTTAGATGAGCTCATCGCACCAGTTGAAAATCAATCTGTCTATGTGCAACTGCCAAATCCGCTGCGTATTTCACAGAAGGATGTCAGTTATGCTTGATTTTATTGGAATTGGTCTAGGGCCATTTAATCTGAGTCTGGCCAGCCTGCTACATAATAAAAGCACACTGAACTATGCAATTTTCGAGCAGAAAGCTCAGTTTGACTGGCATGCGGGAATGCAGTTACCCAATACGATATTGCAAGTGCCGTTTATGGCGGATCTGGTCTCAATGGTTGATCCAACCAGTCCATTCAGCTTCTTGAATTATCTGCGTCATCAGCAGCGTTTATATAAGTTTTACTTTTTAGAACAGCCGCATATTCCACGCTGTGAATATAACCACTATTGCCAATGGGTTGCAGAGCAACTGGATTGTATTGAATACCAATCTCGTGTTTTGAAGATTGAACCTCAAACCATTGGCTTTAAAGTTGTGGTGGAATCAGAAGGTGTTCAGCACAGTTATTTATGCCGTCATCTGGTCATCGGAAGCGGTAATGTGCCTCACTTGCCTGAATGTTTGACCAAAGTACAGCAACAGCAACCACAAAAATGTCTGCATTCTGCGCAATATATGACGCATGCCGATACAGATTTACACGGCGATGTGGTGGTACTTGGTTCAGGGCAATCTGCTGCCGAAGTCTTTATTGATCTGTTTGATGAGCAGCAAGATACAGCCAATCATCAGTTCGACCTACACTGGTTTACGCGTTCTCAGGGCTTCTTCCCAATGGAATATGCGCCATTAGGACTGGAACATTTTAGCCCAGATTATGCACAGCATTTTTATACTTTACCAACTGAGAAGAAAGAACAGCAATTGCAGCAGCAGTCTTTGTTATACAAGGGCATTAGTGCAAAGACCATCCGTGAAATCTATCAAAAATTGTATCACCGTAGCATTGCGGGACAAAGTTTGCAGACACATTTACATAGCCAATGTGATTTGAAAGATGCAGAAGTCTTAGATACGCAAAAAATTCGACTGCATTTCCAACATCGTGCCACGGCACAGGCTTTCCACTTAGATTGTGATTTCCTGGTTGCTGCAACAGGCTACGTTACGCCTGACTTTGACTTTATGCAGTTGCTGAAACCTTATATTGAATTTGATCATAAACAGCGTTGGCAAATCACTGAAGACTATCGTGTCGTACATCATCTGAATGGCCATATTTTTGTTCAAAATCAAGAAATGCATAGCCATGGTGTCGGTACACCAGACTTAGGGCTGGGTGCTTATCGTGCAGCGACAATTATCAATCAATTGCTTGGTGAGCCACTTTATGAACTTGCTCAGCAGGCGCAAACCTTCCAGCATTTTGAAATCACTCAAAATCCTAAAATCCAAATGGTAGATGACAAAGCGCTTCCAGAAGATGCTGTTTCTGGAAAAGTTGTGAACAAAAACCACTCTATTTTAAAGAAAACAGAACAGAACACGATTACGGCACATTCAAATAGTCGCTGTGCAAATACACGGGCACAAAACGCTTCTGTACATTCAACTTATGAGAAATTGATATGAACTTTGCAACTTTAAAAATTAATCAGCAGCAATGGCGTGCCGCTGGGCAGCGTCTCATTGAAATGGCGATTGCAGAGTTTCTATATGAAGAAATTATTGAAGTGAAAGCCATATCAGCAGGACGTTATCAGTTAGATCTGGGCAATCGTCAGTATGAGTTTCAAGGTCATCAATATTTGTTAGGGCACTGGAATATTCAGGACGGCTCGGTACGTGATGTAAGCAAGGGTCAGCAGAGTGACCAACCTGCCTGGAATTTACATGAGTTTATTGTTGCGATGGCTGACAGTTCCAATGTAAAGCCATTCACCAAAGCGTATTTGATTAAGGAAATGAATAATACTTGGTTGGCAGAAGCACATCTGTTTAATGAAGCACGCCTACCAAGCACTGCAGTACTGACTGAACCACATTATAAAGTTGAAGGGATGTTGCGTGGTCACCCTTGGTTGATTATGAGTAAAGGCCGCATGGGCTTTGGTTATGATGATTATCTGACGTCGGCACCTGAACTCTCACCAGAAGTCAAAGTACTCTGGTTGGCTGTACATCGTGATCTAGCAGAATTCCGCAGTACAGAACAATGGGATGCTTGTGGTTTATATCAACATGAATTTGATGCCAATGAGCTGCAACAGTTCATCCAAATTTTGAAAGAAAAGAATTTAGATCCGCAAAATTACTTTTTGATTCCTGTACATGCTTGGCAATGGCATCAATGGCTGGTTCCAACCTATGCCAATGAAATTGTCGACCAGAAAATCATTGAGCTCAACATTAGCCAAGACAGCTATGTGCCAATGCAGTCTATTCGCACATTATGCAATACATCAAACCTACAACGTCATTACATTAAGCTGCCAGTCAGTATTTTCAATACCGCTGTTTATCGTGGACTACCATCAAAACGTAATCTTGCTGCGCCAGCTGTAACTGGATGGTTAAAGCAAATCCATCAGCAAGATCAAGACCTGCAGAATACCGGTGTGGTTTTCTTAGGTGAAGTTGCAACTTTAACCATTCACCAGCCATGTTTTGACCGAATTGAAGGTGCACCTTACCAATTTAAAGAGTTGTTTGGTTGCTTGTGGCGTGAAAGTGTCGATCGCTATGTTGATCCATCACAGCAAGTGCTCTCTCAAGCAGCCTTATTACATCGGGATATTTCAGGTCAATCAATCCTGAGTGTACTGATTCAAGCATCAGGCCTAAGTCCTTTGACATGGTTGGCGCAGTTTGCCCAAGTGTGTTTAAGCCCGTTATTACTGTGTCTGTATCGCTATGGCCTAGCTTTTTCTCCGCATGGTGAAAATACCATGTTGGTACATGAAAATGGTGTGCCAAAAGCATTGGTATTAAAAGACTTCATTGATGACATCAATTTGGTGGATGAAGATTTCCCTGAGTTGGCTCAATTGCCATCTGAAGGTGATTTGTTACTGCGTCATGATGCTGCCGATTTAAGTCATTTTATTTTCACTGGTCTATTCATGGTGCATTACCGCTATATCTGTAATGTGTTCTTGCAAGATTACCCAGAATATTCAGAACAGGATTTCTGGCAGACCATTTCCAACACCATTGTTGCGTTTAACCAACAACATCCCGAGTTGGCTGAACGTGCTGAAAAGTTTGCCATGTTGCGCCCAACCTACACCAAAATCTGTTTGAACCGTGTTCGCTTATTTACCACAAGTTATAACGATGAAGCAGAGCGTCCAGTGCCTGTATTCCTCGATCCAATCCCGAACCCAGTTAGCCCTGAAACATTGGCTGAATGGTCGATTCAGCAAACTGAATCGAAAGCGGGTTAAGTCTTCTTCTAAATTTTATAAAGGTTCGATATGAAAACAATTTCTCAGCAATTACCTGACTACTTTGAATACCACGAAGATGGAACACAGTATTACTTACGTCAAGTGCAATATCCACAAGATATTCCTTTGCTGCATCAATGGATGCATGAACCGCATGTCATTCCACAATGGCAATTGAATAAATCAGAGTTAGATCTACAAGTTTACTTCGACAAAATGCTAGCAGATGACCATCAACGTTTGTTGATTGTGGGCGTGGATGGCAAAGATGTGGGATATACCGAAATCTATGAAGGTAAACGTGATCGTTTAGGCCGTTATTACCAAGGTGATGACAATGATCTCGGTTGGCATTTGCTATTTGGCGATAAATCTGTGTTTGGCAAAGGCTTTTTACGTCCAACAATTCGTTTACTGAGTTTCTATATTTTTGAACATTCACAAGCGAAAAAAATCGTGGGTGAACCAGACCATACGGTTAAACCTTATGCTGCTGTGGTCGCAGAACTTTGCTACGAAACTCAACGTTTAATTCCGATGCCAGAAAAAACGGCAATGCTGTATTACTGCTTTAGAGAAACTTTTTATAACAAGTTTGGTGAATATTATCAAACATCACAACAACAGCTAGCTGATCAGCCAGCCAAAATCCTGAGTGTTACATGAGCCTATCCATCAATGAGATGCACATCTTGGACATGCGCTTTGCCGCGCATGTCTCAGTGGCCGAATTTGAGCAATGGTTAATGCATATTCAACAATATTTCGAACAAAAAAGAAGTTTTGTGCTGATTATGCAAACCGAGCCGAACACTGAATTTCCTGAAGAATATCGGGTGATTCAGGGGAAATGGTACAAACAATATAAACAAGATTTTTATCAATATTGTTTAGGCCTTGCTCGCATTGCCCAAGATGAAGCAGATCGTATTCGATTAGACACGCCAGCTTTGCAAAAAGCCTGGCATGTTCCTTATTTTGTCAGTTTAGAAAAGACCGATGCCGTGCAATGGGCGATGCAGAGGTACTTATGAATCAACAAATAAAACCTGACCAAGATTTTCCAATCAAAACAGTCTCTGCACTGAGTCTATCTGTAGTGGTGGTGTTGTACCTTGCACATGCATTACCGCTGTATTTTTACAATGTTGCCTTACCTGCGATTTTACGTCATCAAGGGGTCGATCTACGCTGGATTGGCATGTTGTCATTGCTGTATATCCCATGGGCATTTAAGTTTTTTTGGGCGCCCTTAATTGATCGTTTTTATTTTAAGGCGCTCGGTAAACGTAAGACTTGGCTTTTATTTACTCAAATTGCCTTGGTATTAGGTGTCGTTGCCTTGGCTTTGACTCAATTCGATTACGGTCTAAGTATCTTTGTCATTGTCGGTTTATGGATTTCAACCTTTGCCGCAACCCAAGATATTGCGATAGATGGTTATACCGTTGAAACCTTTTCTGAATCCGAATATCGCCTAGGCAGTATGGCACAAAGTATTGGTGTGGCACTGGGCAGTATGATTGGTGGTGCTGCAACTTTGTGGCTGTATCAATTGTATGGTTGGCAAACTGCACTGATGTGTTTAGCTGCTATGACAGCACTGACCATGTTGGCGGTGTTTCAAATCAAAGAAAAATCGAATACAGAAAAAATTGCCAAACAAGCGCCGAGTTTGATTCGAGCATTTAAACGTCCAGAAATGTTATGGGCTTTGGCGTTGATAGTTTGTTATCGCGTGGTTGAAGCGCCAGCAATGGCCATGCTAAATCCGATGTTGATTGATCAAAAATGGTCATTGGCAGAGATTGGTGTACTGATGTCTGTGATTGGCGCGGGCATTGGTTTATTGGCCGCAGTAACAGCCGCATTCCTGTTAAAAAAAATTGCAGCAACACAATTGCTGATTTGGGCTGGTTGGGCACGCAGTTTGGTCTATCTGTTACTTGGCGTAGCCGTTTTACTTAGTTGGTTTAACCAATGGCATATGTTATTGGGGCTATTTGTTGTGGTTATTTTGGCGATTCGCTATATCGCGATGACCGCTTTATATGCTCACTTCATGCATACCAGCTCTAAGGAACAAGCGGGAACAGACTTTACCATTTTGGTCTGTTTTGAGCTGCTGGTTTATTTCATTGGCGGTGCAATGTCTGGTTTCTTGGCCAAAGCCTTTGGTTATGGAAATTTCTATCTCATTTTAGCGGCAGCATCTGTGTTGAGCGTTTTGCTCAGCCAAGTGTTAATCCATAAAGCAAAACAAACGGAACAACTCACCTAGGGGTAATTTATGAAAGTACGTTCACTTTCAACATCATTAACGCTGTTAAGCTTAGCAATCAGTACTCAGCTATATGCTCAAACAGTTGAAACAGATGCATCTGTTCAAACGACTGCTGCTGTAACAAGTCAAAAACCAACACAACTTGCACCTATCGTAGTGACAGCATCGCGTTCAGCACAAAGTATTGCTGAAATTGCAGGTACTGTGTATCGCATTGAACAAGAAGATATTGCAAAACAAGCCGCTGCGGGTAAAAGCACAGCAGATATTTTAGGTTTATTAGTTCCATCGTTAACACCAAGTTCTGGTACAACCAGTAACTATGGTATGACCATGCGCGGTCGTACAGTTCAATACATGATTGATGGCGTACCACAAACAGGTTCGCGTGATAGTTCACGTCAATTAAATAGTATTAGCCCAGATATGATTGAGCGTGTTGAAGTGGTCTCGGGGGCAAGTAGTATTTATGGTTCTGGTGCAACAGGTGGGATCATCAATATCATTACTAAAAAAGGGTCGACCGACGGCGTTCATTTTGAATCAAAACTTGGCGTAACTTCTGGCGATAACTTTAAAAATGATGCCTTGGCTTATGAGGTGTATCAATCTGCTGCTTTTAAACAAGGGGACTGGAATGGTTTTCTTGGGGCAAGCTATACCAAACGCGGTGAGATTCAAGACAGTCATGGTGACCGAATTGGGCCTGAAGTCGCACAGACTGACCGTCAAGATACAGAAACTATTGATGTGAATGGTCGCTTGGGTTGGCAGTTTACTGACAAGCAAAGTATTAGTATCGGCGCACAATATTATAATGACGAACAAGATAGTGATTATGGCGCCGATTACGGGCAAATTTCTGGTTATAATGCAGCCAATTTATTATTTCCAACGGCTGTGACCCCGAGTTTAAAAGCAGTCAAAGGTTTACAATTAGATACTCAGCCTAGAACAAAGCGTTATGCAATTAATACCCAATATGAAAATCAAGATATATTGGGCCAAAAGTTGAATGTTGAAGCATTTTATCGTAATGAAAAAGGGCGTTGGTTTCCAACAGTGTCTCCACTTGGACATGGCACTTTAAATGGTGGCTTAGCACAACTTTATCCAAATTATGCTGACCCACGTTCACCTGATTTCTTAAAAGCTGTTCGTCTAGGCTATGCTGTTTTACAGTCAGAATCAGAAATTGATGTTTGGGGCTTACGTACTGCCTTACAAAAAGATTTTGAGATTTCAAATCGTAAGTTAGGTTTAATTTACGGCGTAGATTATGAAAATGAAAAGGATAAAGCCTCTGCGCGTCGATTTAGCTTTGATCAGTTTTATGCAAGTAATGGTCTGAATTTTGAACCAGAGAAAACATATCAATTTGGACCAGACACAGAAATTAAAAAATTAGGTGCCTTTTTACAGGGGCATTATGAAGTATCAGATCGATTGAATGTTCAAGCTGGTATTCGCCATGAACGAATAGACAGTAAAGTTTCTGATTCAACGCCTTATCGTGAATCTATTCCTGCTGACATTTTGACAAACGACTTAAAATATCCATATACCGCAAAAGCATTGGCAGGAGGTAAGGTTAAACATGATGCGACATTATTTAACTTAGGTGCAGTTTATCATTTAAATGATGCTCAACAAGTTTTTGCTAACTTCTCACAGGGTTTTAGCATTCCTGATGTGCAACGTATGCTTCGTGACGTTCCAGCTAATTTCGTTGTAAATAGTAATAATATTGATCCGATCAAGGTCAATAACTATGAATTAGGTTGGCGTTTGCAAGGTGATAGCGGTCTAAATACAAGTGTAACTGCTTTTTATAATACTTCAGATAAAGTTGTACGCTTTAATAGTGCCCCAGCATACAACATTGATGTTGTGGATACTGATGAGCGTATTTATGGTGCTGAAGCAAATGTTAATTATCCAGTAACTGAGAGTATGTCATTAGGAGGTACAGTCGCTTATACACGTGGGCAATTTAAAAATTCAGATGGAAAATGGCAAGAGTTAGATAGCACCCGTATTTCTCCTTTAAAAGGTACGCTCTATACGGATTGGCAATTTACAGACGGCTTTGGTCTCCGTGTTCAAGCACTTGCTGTAAGTGGTACTGATAAAGCGACAAAAGAAATGCAAGACTATAAAAATATAGATCCAGCAGGTCGAAAAAATATCAAACTGCCTAGCGAAATTAAAGGTTTTGCCGTAATGGATGTGATCGCCAATGCGAAAGCTGGTCCAGGAACGGTAGGCTTTGGTATCTATAACGTTTGGAATACGGAATATAAAACTGTATTTAGCCAAGCTGCGGAATCTGTTTATGGCGCTATGTCGAGCCTGCCTGCACAAGGCCGTACTTATGGTTTGAGCTATACCCTCAAATACTAATCTAATCAAAAAGGCATCTGTTTAGATGCCTTTTCTTTTGATGATTTTGATGATGAACAATAATCTAAAATTTTTAGCTTTAGCTGCTTTGATCAATGGAACTTGTTTTTCCATGATTCTCCCTTTATTGGCTCCACTGACTCGTCAATTACATTTATCTGAATTTCAAGGTGGTGTGATTGTTTCAGCAGGGGCAATCTGTATGGCATTAGCATCGATTTGGATTGCGAAAAATAAAAGCAATCAGTCTCCTAAGCAACTCGTCAATTATGGTTTTTGGGGAATGACTTTTACTTGGGCTATTTTTACCCTGATTTTGTATTTTGGAACAAAAGCCATTTTACCAACACTATTGATTTTTATTTTGCTGGTACTGAGTCGTGCTTCTACAGGCATTTTTATGGCTTTGCCACAAATTGGTCTGCAAAGCTATGTAATGACACATGCGAGTGAAGCCGCTGATCGTAGCAAACAGATGGCTATGTTTGGCGCAATGAATAGTTTTGGCATGATTGTAGGTCCATTTGCAACCTCTGTTTTATTGTTTGGCGGTTTACTTTTTCCGATGTGGATTGCAGTGGCCTTACTGGGTTTGGTGAGTATTGCACTTAGCATCCTGTTTAGTAAAATCCCAAAAAGCCAAACTGATAGCTCGAAGTTTGAACAAGAAGAAAAGAGTACCACCGAGCATGAGTCGATTCTCAAACAAAGTTTTATTTGGTTAGTTCTTGGTTTTGCGACATATGTTGCGATTGTGACCTTGAATATGACGGCTGGTTTTTATATTCAGGATCGGTTTTATCTCAGTAGCCAACAAAGTGCGATTTATTTCTCTCAATGTATGTTAGTGGTTGGAGTCTGTCTGGTACTGACGCAGCTTTTAATTGTGAAAGTCTTACAACTTAAATTAAATAGTTTAGTGATTATTGGTTTAGTCACCATGTGTTTTGGCTTATTACTTTCACTCTATGCACCTACAATTTTTGTATTTCAGGCCAGTTATATTTTTTATGGGGTTTCTGTGGCATGTTTATTACCTGCATTTACCACAGGTGCTGCTCAGGCCGTATCACAACAATCACAAGTTAAAATGGCAAGTTTTTGTACGGCAACACAGGCATTGGGTTTAATTGTTGGTCCCTTACTGAGTACATTCCTGTACCGTTTTAACACTCATTTTCCATTTTATTTACTCTTATTTTTAATGTTATTCATTGGATTGTACTTTTGCTGGTTTTTTATACGCCAACAGCAAAAGTATCTTTTAGCTGAGTAAAAAAGAAAAAAATATCTATTTTCATATTTGTTAGATGAATATCGTTATTGAACGTCTTATTTATGATTGGCTGATCATTGTGATGCAAAAGGTTTGTTGTTTATAAGATTGATGCAACCACTTAAATAGATTTAGCAGGGTGGTGATATTAACAACTTAACGAAATGAATATAGATAAGACATCTTGTTTAAAATGATTCTCATTATTATTTTTATTTAGTATTATAGCCTGCCTTTTGGATGTTTTTTGAGTGATATTCGGGTTTTGGAGAAAAGAGAAAATGACAGCCAATAATGAGTTTAGGGCAAAACCAGCCCTGTTTAAAATGACACCAGGTTATCTTGCTGTTATGGCAATGTTTGTACAACATGCGAATGCAGAAAATGCTGCTGTAGTTGAGTCATCACAGAAACCTGTCGCACAGTTAGAAAAAATTGTTGTGACTGCAACCCGTACACCGAAGAATATTGCAGAAATTGCAGGGACAGTACAGACCATTGACCAAGCACAGATTGCACAGCAAGCCATAGCAGGGCGAAAAGTTGCAGATGTACTGGCACAACTTGTTCCATCACTCGCACCAAGCAGCGGTAATACCAGTAATTATGGTCAAACCATGCGTGGGCGCAATGTTTTGGTAATGATTGATGGTGTTTCACAAACAGGTTCACGAGATGTTTCGCGTCAGCTAAATAGTATTAGTCCAAGCATGATTGAGCGTATTGAGATTATCTCAGGGGCGACCAGTATTTATGGCTCTGGCGCAACGGGTGGTATTATTAATATTATTACCAAACGTGCGGACACCTCAAAACCGTTGAGCTTTGAATCCAAAGTTGGGATTACTTCTTCGGATACATTTAGAGGTGATGGTTTAGCATATGAAGTCGGGCAATCGGTTTCCTTTAGTCAAGGCAATGTGGATGGTTTTTTAGGCGCAAACTTTACCAGTCGTGGTTCTCAGTTTGATGGGAATGGGGATCGAATTTCTTTAAGTCCTTGGCAAGGTAGCACCATGGATACGGATACCCTCGATGTAAATGGACGTTTGAATTTCAATCTAACAGATAAACAAAGCCTAAGCTTTGGCGCACAATATTATAAAGACAAACAAGATACAGATTACGGCCCTGATTATTCATACTTACCGACAACGGGGACAAGTAATGACATGGGAGCCCCAAGCTATAAAGCAATTAAAGGCTTGAAATTGAGTGATCATCTATTTACTGAACGCTATGCAGTAAATTCGCAGTACCAAAATCAAGATTTTTTAGGTCAAGTGCTCAATGTTGAAGCTTACTACCGTAATGAGAAAGCAAGATTTTTCCCTTATGGTTTAACAACCAAAGCTGTAACTTCAGTGAATCAATCTCAATCAGAAGTTAAAGTTGCGGGTTTACGATCAACCATGCAGTCAGACTTTAATATTGCAGATAGAGAGCTAAAACTGACCTATGGCCTCGACTATGATTGGGAAAAAGACGAGCAGTATATTGATATCTTGGCGACGAAATACCCATATTTAGTTTATACTCCAACTGGTGTACGCAAAGGATACGGTCCTAACACCGAAATTCAAAATATTGGCACCTTTGTACAAGGTGACTTTGCTGTGAATGACCAATTGAATATTCAAGCAGGTATTCGCTATCAATATATTCAGGCAGATACCGATGCTTATATTCCAAGTCGTGAGTCTGTAACAGTCCCTGCAGATTCAACACATGACGATAAACCGCTATTTAATTTAGGTGCGGTTTATAAGCTCAACGATACTCAGCAAGTTTATGCTAACTTTTCTCAAGGTTTTAGCTTTCCAGATGTACAGCGTATGCTCCGTGACGTATCAACCTACACGGTTTCAACATCAAACCTTCAGCCGATTACGGTAAATAGTTATGAGTTAGGTTGGCGTTTAAATCAGGATGATGGTCTCAACCTTGGTTTAACCGGTTTTTATAATACCTCTGATAAAACGGTACAATTTAATAACCGAGCAGCAAAAATTGTAGACACTGATCAACGTGTATATGGAGCAGAAGCAACCCTAAGTTATCCATTTATGGACAGCTACAAGGTTGGTGGTACTTTGGGATATACTCGTGGTCAATATAAAGATGCAGCAAATCAATGGCATGAACTCAATTCATTTGCAGTTTCTCCAATCAAAGGAACGTTATTTGCTGAATGGGACAACAATGAAGGTTATGGTGTTCGCGTTCAGATGCAAGCAATCAAGGGAAGCAACAAGGCTTATAATGATGATCGTGAACTTGTTGCTCGTGCGAATGCAAGCCAAGATGCCGCATTCCAAGCTGCTGTTAAAGCAGATGCGAATAGTGCAGCAAAAATTAAAGGCTATGCGACTATGGATGTATTAGGACATGTTCCTGCCTGGAAAGGCCGCGTAGATTTTGGTGTATATAATGTTTGGGGTCTCCAATACAATACTGTATTCGCACAACAAGCTGCAGTATCAAATGGCAATCCATTACTTGCGATTCCCGCTGAAGGCCGTACCTATGGTCTAAGCTATACTTTTAACTATTAACTAATTGATATCAAAAAATATCCGTCATCGCTACGGATATTTTTTTGATACTTTATATCTGTATATTTTAATAGCTGTTTTTTAATGTCTTTCTGATTTTTGTCAACCAAATTATGATTTTTAGGTGAAAAAACGTTCATTGTTTTCCTCATAATGCAAGTATTCTGACTATTTCAATCGAATATAGCTGAGAAAAATAGCCTTGTTGTTTATTTTTTAATCAAATTTATTTCATTTATTGACGTTTTGGATTTTAGCCAATTTTTTTATGTACCCTATAAAACGTCATAACAAGATAGATAAAGGAGTAAAGATGCTTATTTTTCATGATTATCCTGTTCAAGGAGCGCTTTTTGACATGGATGGAACAATGTTTGATACCGAGCGTTTACGCTTCCAGACATTGAAACAGGCATCAAAAGAGCTGATTGGACAGGAATTTTCAGATGAATATTTGATGCAGTGTCTAGGGTTGAGTGCGAAAGCATCTGAGCAGCTAGCACAAAAGTTTTACGGTGCAAATGTTCCCTATACTGCCATTCGCAAACGTGCAGATGAAGTTGAATTAGAGTTTGTACGTAACAATGGCGTGCCGATTAAAAAAGGCTTGGTACAAGTCTTAGAGCGTCTAAGAAAATCAGGCTTAAAAATGGCAGTCGCGACTTCGAGTCGTCGAGCAATTGCAGAAGAATATTTAATTAACGCGAATGTTTATAAATTTTTTGATCTTTTGGTCTGTGGGGATGAAGTTGAAAAAGGCAAACCGCATCCAGAAATCTTTTTTAAAGCCGCACAAAAACTAAACTTACAACCGCAACAGTGTCTGATGTTCGAAGATTCTGAAAATGGAATTTGTTCAGCCTATGATGCAGGCGGAATTACCATTTTATTTAAAGATATAAAAGAACCCAACGATCATATGCTCTCGAAAGCAAACTTCTATTATTCTGATATGTACGAATGTTTGAATGCTTTAGATGAGTTTATTCCCGAAATGGGCATGCCACAGTTACAAGAGTTATTTCCACAAAGTTCTAACCAGTTGACTGTTGGGATTCATGGTTTTGGTGCCATTGGTGGTGGCTATATTGCACAAATCTTGTCGTATTGGGATGGTTATACACGACCAAAACGCATTCTGGCCTCAACCCGAAATCGTCTATATCTAGAGTCAGTCAATAGTTTTGGTAGCTATAGCATTCGCTATGGCCAGTCTTCTTATGATGAGCGTATTGATAATCTCACAGTGATTGATGCTGACAATGAACAGCAGATGTTAGAAATGTATATGCAATCTAGCCTGATCGCACTGTGCTTACCAGAACAAGCGATTGAGTCTGAGGCAAAAATCATTGCGAAGGGATTATTGGCTCGTTTCATGTCAGCAGATGCAGACAACAATGAGCCGATTACTTTTTTGATTATTTTAAATAAAGTCTGCGCAAAATATTTGGTCTTAAAACATATCCGTGAAGCTTTATTGGAATTGACGGATGAGGATATTGCCGAACATATTTTAAGTGAACATTATTTTTGCGATACCGTGGTCAATCGAATGGTATCCAAGCTTACCGATCAGGCCCTATATCGTCAGCTCAATATTAAGCATAACCTGTTCAAACAATATCAAAATGACCTCAATCCAGAAACGATTGAGTTGTCAGATGAAACTGCGTTGACTGAAAAGCAGGAACAGCAGATCACACATTGTTTAGAAGATATGCGCGGACAGTTTCAAACAGGGCAATTCCTACAAAATATGGATCTGATCTTGTTCCATAGTGAAACGGATATGCCGATTTATGTGGAAAATCGTAGCCCGTTATTAAGCAAAATGCGTCAAATGATTTTAGTGGATCAGATTTCTGAGATTCAAATCATTAAGAACCGTCTATGGAATGGCTGTCATGCCATGTTGGCGTGGTATGCCAGTGCACTTGGACATGACACCATTGGTATCGCCATGGCGGATCCAAAAATCATGAAATATGCAGAGCAGGTGGTTAACGAAGTTAAATTGGGTCTAGCCAATATGATTCCCAATCAAGCCAAAGAACTGGACCGAATGGCGGAAAGTTTCCTGCATTCTTGCCGAGCGGCCTATAAAGATCCTTGTGAACGTGTAGCTCGTGATCCGCTTAGAAAACTCAATCTGAATGAGCGTGTTTTAGGTAGCTTAGAATCGCATGTGCAGCAACAACTCCCTTATCAAAAGTTAATGCAAGGTGCAATTTATGGCTATGCCTATGCGCTGAAAATGCTTGGGCTGGATGAGATTAAGATAGTAAAACATGTCCAGACCAATATTGAACATATGGACATCACTGAAAATCAGAAAAAAGCCTTATTAAACCAGCTCTATCACGGGATTCAGGCGGAACTCAATGACAATGCATTCATGTCACAGTTGGAGGAGTTGAAACCTCTAACGGCATAAACATCAGTGCTCACGGTGAATGCAGCTTAACTTTGATCTGGGTTTATGTTTGAATAACACAACCTTAAACAGAATGCTGAAGTTGTGTTATTACGAGCAGATACCCAGTTGATTGCGACCGAAATACGCGATTATCCTGAATGGCACAAAGGTCGCTCAGATTATGGGCTTTGGTATATTGAGATTGATCAACCTGAATTGATTCAATATTTAGATAAAATTCAAGCACAATTTTCTGATCTACTGCTTCCGGCACAGCAACGCCAATATCACATTACTTTATTTGTCAGTGGTTTCTTGCAGCCTGCTGTTCAGCAATACGACGATGATTTTCAGATTCAACAATTACAGCAGCAGATCAAACGGATCAAAGCATTACAGCTCACAGCTTTTGAGCTGGAAATCGCACAAATTGACAGCTTTAGCAGTGCCTTGTTCCTACAGATTCAAGATCATCAGGGCGTACTGGCCCAAATTCGTCAGCAATTTGCTTATGTATCGGGAGAGGTTGCTGCACTTGAATATTGTCCGCATATTACTTTAGGTCTGTATCGTGAAGCTTGGCTGAGTGATATGGTATTGCAGCGGATACAACAACTTTCGTTAAAAACCATGAAGATCCAGGTCAAAAAACTGACTTTCGGCTATTACAAGGCACAGATTTTACAGGGATTACTGTATCCTTATCAGCAAATTGAACTAGGTTAGATATGTTGCAACTGATTTTAGGTGGGGCGCGCTCTGGTAAAAGTCGTTTGGCAGAACAAACCGCCAAAGAGACAGGTTTATCCGTCATTTATATTGCAACGGCGCAGGCCTTAGATGCAGAAATGCAGCAGCGTATTGCGCATCATCAACAACAACGTCCAGCCCATTGGCAAGTGCTTGAAGAACCGATTTATCTGGCAGATCAACTCTTGCAATGCGATCAGGCTAATCAGTTGATTTTGGTCGATTGCTTAACCTTGTGGCTGACTAATTTGTTATTGGCTGAAGATCCAGCCTTGCAGCAACAACAGATGCAAAAACTATTCGAGGTCTTACCACAACTACACTCTCAGATTATTCTGGTCAGTAACGAAACTGGGCTGGGAGTGGTACCAATGGGAGAAATCAGCCGTCGTTTTGTCGATGAAGCAGGGCGTTTGCATCAGACCTTGGGGCAACTCGCCAATAAAGTCATGTTTTGTGTGGCAGGCTTTCCAATGATTTTAAAAGATGAGAAATAACATGACTGAACAAGCGCAATGGTTTTTAGCTGCCGTACAACAACCAGATTTAGAAGCCAAACAACAAGCTGAACAACGTCAACTGCAATTGACCAAACCCACAGGCGCTTTGGGGCAACTTGAGCAGCTAGCCATTCAATTGGCGAGCTTACAAGGCACGGTCCATCCGCAGATTCAGCAGCCTTGGATTACCATTTTTGCGGGTGATCATGGTGTTGTGGCCGAAAATATTTCGGCTTATCCGCAAGCCGTGACTCGTCAAATGCTGCAAAATTTTGCCTCAGGTGGTGCAGCTATCAGTGTGATTGCCAAACATCATCATGCACAGTTGCAGGTTGTTGATTGTGGTACAGTGGGTGAGGCCTATGATTATGTCGGTGTTGAGCGCCATTGTATCCGTGCAGGTACAGCCAATTTTGCTCAACAAGCAGCAATGACGGAACAGGAATGCTTAGCGGCTTTACAACTGGGTAAAGACAGCGTTGATCGCGCTAAAGCACAAGCTGCTGATATTTTTATTGCAGGGGAAATGGGGATTGGCAATACCTGTTCAGCTTCAGCACTGGCCTGTTTATTGTTGCATGAAGATGCCGAACAACTGACGGGTGTGGGCACAGGAATTAATTCCCAACAGTTACAGCATAAGATTGCTGTCATTGATCAAGCGGTGAAGCGACATCAAGTAGATGTTGCCGATGATGCTTTTAAAATCTTGGCTGCAGTTGGTGGTCTGGAAATTGCTGCAATGACGGGGGCTTATATCCGTTGTGCACAACTTGGTTTGCCAATCGTGGTGGATGGTTTTATTAGCTCGGTTGCAGCCTTGTGTGCGGTACGTATTCAACTCCACAGTCGCGCATGGATGTTGTTTGGACATCAATCGGCTGAATATGGTCATCAGCGTGTGCTAAAAGCCTTAGACGCTCAGCCTATTTTAAACATGAATTTGCGTTTGGGTGAAGGTAGTGGTGCAGGAGCTGCACTGTCTATGTTGCAACTGGCTTGTGTGCTGCATAATCAAATGGCCACCTTTGCCGAAGCTGCAGTTACGGGTGATAAAGTTGCACCTTGATTTACTACGGCATGGGGAAACAGCATTGAGTCATACCTTGCGTGGGCATCTCGATGATGCTTTGACTGAAAAAGGTTGGTTGCAAATGCAATCCACCATTCAGCAGCATCTCGAAGCTCAGGTACACTGGGACGTGATCATCAGTTCGCCATTACAACGCTGCCAAAAATTTGCGGCAGCACTGGCGCAACAACTTGAATTGCCCTTGCTACTCAATGCAGAAATTAAGGAAATGTATTTTGGTGATTGGGAAGGTATTGCCACGCAAACCATCTACGAAACAGAGCCTGAGCTATTGGCAAATTTCTGGCAGTATCCAACCCGATATCAAGCACCGAATGGGGAATCACTGAATCAATTTCAGCAGCGCGTTATGCATGGTTTTGATGAAATTTATACTCAAATGCAGCAGCATCATTGGAATAGGGCTTTGGTGGTGACACATGGTGGGGTGATTAAATTACTCACTTGTTTGGCACGTCATCATAAGTTAGATGATCTATTAAGCATGCACGCAGAGTTAGGAAAGCTATATGCTTTAAACTTAACTCAAATTGAAAATAAAATTCATTTTTCTGAAAAGACAGTAACTTAGCAGCGATAAAATCTTATTCTATTTCCAGTATTTGCTTGGGTCTTGTAATCGAACTGTCATTGCCACTGCCTATGATACAGGGCATTTCTTGACCTATAAGCAAATCATCCATGAATATATTATTGAAAAGCAGTGTGTTATGCGCGAGCATTGTATTGGCGGCATGTAATAATGACGATCACGTTGAATCGCAAAATCCGCCAGAAACCAATACTGCATCAAAATATTATCAGACTAAAACTCCATACCAACCGCAACAAGATCTCAAAAAATATGAAGCCATTCCGCAAGGCTTTCAACCGGTATTTACTGAACTGGTTGCACGTCATGGTTCGCGTGGTTTATCCAGCATCAAATATGATTTAGCGTTGTATAACCTATGGAAACAGACCAAAGCTGAAAATGCACTGACCCCTTTAGGTGAAAAGCTGGGGGCAGATTTGGAAAGTATGATGAAGGCCAATATTCTTCTCGGTTATGGTGTGGAGGGGATCCGTCAGTTTGGCTATGGTAATGAAAGCATGCAAGGTATTCAGGAGCATCGCGGTATTGCGGATCGTTTATTGCAACGGCTTCCAACTTTGTTCCAAAGTGCAGCACAGCAATCATCATCAATTTTAGTGCAAAGTTCAGGTGTGGATCGTGCCGTAGATAGTGCCAAGTTTTTTACTGCGGAATTGATTCAACAGCAGCCACAACTCAAGACACACATTTCTCCAGTCTCTTACACCAGTTTAACCAGTAGTAGTGTGCCATCAATTGAAGATGGTGGGGTGGATCGTTTTAAGCTTTACTTTCATAGCTTGAATAAAGAGCAAGATTTAGCACAGCCTTTATCGGCGCAACAACAGGCGATTTACGCTGCTAGCCAAGCCTATCAGCATTTTGAAGAGGATGATGTAGATTTGGTCAATAAACTCAATGAGCTTGTGAAAAATAGCCGTGCTGAACAGGTGGCGATGAGCGTGTTGAATCCACTTTTTAAGCCTGAATTTATTAAAAAATTGGGAACAACAGGTTATGTGTTTAGCAATACCGGTTCTTATAGCATCACGTCACCTAAAGGTGAAACCATCACTGAAAAAGGTAAGGGCAAAAATAGTATTGCCAGTGCTGTGGATGTGGCAGCCTATATCTACGAGTTGTATTCAATTTCAGGCGGTATGAAAATTGAACTGAAAGGGACTGATTTTGATCAGTATATGCCTGTAGATGCAGCAAAGTTCTATGCTGAATTTAACGATGCCAATGATTTTTATAGCAAAGGCCCAAGTTTTACTGAATCGAAGAATGTCACCAGTGCTATTGCCCAAGGTTTAAAACAGGATTTATTTAAACAGGTCGATGCGATTGTTGATAAACAGCAGTCACATCGTGCAGTATTACGTTTTGCTCATGCTGAAATCATTATTCCTTTGGCGACCAGTTTAGAGTTGCATAACATGATGCAGCCGTTACCGTTACGTCAAACTTATAGCTATAACACCAGCGCTTGGCGTGGTGAGACGGTGTCACCGATGGCAGCAAATCTACAGTGGGATATTTATCAAGATAAGCAAGGCACAACTTTGCTGAAAATGTTCTATAACGAGAAAGAAACCTTGTTTAAGTCGAGTTGTAACTATGCACGTTATAGCAATAACAGTTTTTATTATGATTATTTAAAGCTTAAACAATGTTATCAAATTCAATAATCTAAGATATTCGACCTTTTCATTTGGGAATAGCTTGCTATTCCCAATTTTATTTCTTCATAATCCATGCACGATGAACCTGATGTGATTGAGAGGTTGCATGACACCTTTTTGGATTGCCTTGCAGTTTTTGACTGTTTTACCAATTGAACTCAAAACGATGCCAAGTGCAAAGCGGAATGGTCAGGCATTACTATTTTATCCTTTGGTTGGCTTGTTGCTTGGATTGATTTTATTTGCCTCAGCAATGCTATTGGTAAAGCTTCCGATTATCTTGAGCGCGGCGCTGATTCTCGTACTTTGGATTTGGCTAACAGGTGGATTACATCTCGATGGTTTAGCGGATAGTGCAGATGCGTGGGTCGGTGGATTTGGTGATCCTGAACGAACCCTGAAAATCATGAAAGACCCCGCTTGTGGTCCAATCGGCGTGCTGAGTTTAGTCGTAGTCTGCTTGCTGAAATTTGTGGCCTTATACGTTTTGCTCGAACAACAAATGGCTGCCTTTTTAATTGTCTTGCCTATGCTGGGGCGCAGTGTGCCACTGTTTTTATTCCTCACCACACCTTATATGCGTGCTCAAGGTTTAGGGCGTTCTATGACTGATTCCATGCCAAAAAAGCAACTTTGGATGGTTTTTGTCATTACAATTGCATTGCTTTGTATGTTTAAATGGCTGGGTTTAGTCGCACTATTGGTTTTTTTGCTGATGCTTTTCTATTTGCGTTCTGTATTTATTAAACGTATTGGCGGGATTACCGGCGATACGGTGGGGGCTGCGATTGAGTTGGCTGAAACTGGTGTGATTCTCAGTGCTGTGATTGCTTCATTCTATATTATTTAAAAAATTGACCACTTGATGTGGGGTGATCCTCTTGCAAACAGAAGGATCACTTTGAGTGATGTTAGCGTTTGCCCAATTGAACCCAGAAACCAAGCACAGCGAGTAAAGCAACCAACCCGGCAATCGTACCTAGGATGATATCTCGAAGCGTTTTATCTATTGGCAACCATGTCCATTTATGTAGATAAGCAAAACTAAATCCTTCTAAAGCATCTTGTTGTGTCACCTGAGCTGCAATTACGCCACTGCTGGGCTCAATATACAGTCTGAGTTGATTCTCTAACTGCGTTTCAACCTTAATCACGGGCAGACGCTTGTTGATAAACCCATATTCGCCTCCAAAACTTGTCACCCATGCGGCCTGTTGAACTTGTTCAGGTTGTAATCCTAAATAACTTGCAGCCAATTGTTTACTTTGTTTAAGAATATCAATCAGTTCACCATTACCAGCATCTACAAACTGAATCGCGGGAACTACTGTTTTAGTCGTGTGATGATCATGCTGCTTCGTTGCCGCCGTCATGCTGCCTTGTAATGGCTCTCGTCCGATGGCTTGAATCATCCAAGCTGCACGGCTATGTGTTTCTCTAAAGGATGTGGGAACAAGATCCAGCCGTTGAATAGGCTGTTGAGTGATGTGTTGCCATACTTCTGTAGTTAAATCAGCTGTATGGAAAACAGGTTGAATATTTTTAATATCGGGCTTTTTTTGCCAAATATGATAGAAACCACTGAGCACCCAAAGCAGAATAAAGACGCTTAAACTGATGCCTAAATAGCGATGCAGAAAGCGTATTGGTTTTTGCCCTAGACGATGATTGCGCCGATTGTGAATGTTAAAGAATAAGCTTATCCCCATAAAAATCATGCAGAGTATGCCAATCAAAGCCAGTTGCATAAGAACAGTTTGGCCTATCCAAGCTTGATCACCCCACGTCCATGTATGACCTAAGCGGAAGATTTTTGCCATCCACATCTTTTGATCATTGGAGAGCGTGGCCAGTCGTGCTTGTGAAGGATCAACATAAGCCCGTAAACCATTTTGAAAATCAACACGCCAAACAGGCAGTAAGCGATTGACACTCGGATAATCATCACTGAATGCGGTGATGATTTGACTAGATACAATGTCCTGTTGCGATAAGCCTGTATACCAAAGTGCTAAACGTTGAGCATCTTGCCGTTCTGCATCAATGAGCAATTGACCTGTCTGACTATCATAGTATTCCGCAATCTTTTGATTCGGTTGTAAGACGCGATAGGCAATCTGCTGAGGTACTAATTCAATCACCTGTAATGCTGAAAACTGAGCGATTTGATGTTGCTTTAAAACATCAGATGCTGCTAAGGCATGTGTTAAATCCAATTGTTGAGATGGGGGCATTCGTTTCACAGGTTGAGGTTGTGTTGCACTCATGATTGGATGCAACACACCTGTTAAAGACCAAAGTAAAACGAGAATGCCGAACACCATTCCAAAACGACGGTGTAGGGACAGTCGTTTTTTAAGTTGTCTGGCATTCATGGCTTATTTCCCAAAGTGGTAGCTTAAGCCTAATAAATAGGTGCGTGGTGCAGCAGGTGTATAGCTGGCCTGATTATTACTAAATGAAGTACTTTCCGCATAATGCTTATCTGTGGCATTCAGGATTTGTCCATAAATTTCATAGGTATTTTTACGGTAATTGGCACGTAGATTCAGCAAAGTATGGCCATCATACTTTTCCGTGTTGGCATCATTAATCCAGTAAGGACCGACATATACCGCTTCCGCAGAAAGTAATAGTTCAGGTATGGGCTTGATCTGGTATTCAAGCGTGCCAAATGTTTTAGGTGCGCTTGGCATGGTGTTACCGCTGTAATCTAAAACGCTGGAAGGTTGAAACTGTTTATATTCATGTTTGGCAATACTGCCTGAGAGTTTTAAGCGCTGATCATAAAGCTCACTGAGCTTCCAAGTTCCCCCAATTTCAATGCCTTGATGTAAGGTTTTACCTGTATTGCGTGGCTCACGGGTATTGTCTGGCTTGGTATAGCTCATCACTTCATCTTCGCCTTCTAAGCGATATAGCGTGATTTCACCATCTAAGCGATCATCGAATAATTTAAAGCGCAGACCCGCATCAATATTCTCAAATGTGGCTTCTTTCAAGTCAGGTGTCACCAAATTTGCACCGTATAAACTGCTGACTTCGGGTGGGACAAAGCCCTGTGACCAATTGCTATATAGATCAATTGCTGGCGTTACGTTCCAGACAAAACCGAGTTGAGGGCTGGCCTTATGAAAATCACGTTTCTCATTTGGTGCACCTGTAATTTTTGATGGGGTTAATTTGTTTTCATAGTCATAACTAATCCAATCATAACGTGCGCCACCGACGAAATTTAAAGTCGGTAGCACTTGCCAATTGGCTTGCGCATAGACGGCCTGATTATTCACGTCTACATTAAAATCTCGTAGGCGTTGGCGTTGTTGATAACCGGTATACACCAAAGTGTTCGGATCACGGAAAACTTGAATATCATTGGTTTTGGCTTGGTTGGGAGAGTGTTCAGCCATCGCACCAACAATCAGTTTGACTTGATCAAAACTAATCGCGTGTTGAGCATTTAAACCATAAGACTGAAAGGCATTATAGGTAGTTTGTCCGCTATACGTGCCTGTCGGTTTGCCATTTTGGATATCAGTACGGATGTTATAACTTGGGTTTTGTTCAGTGGTATTGTCTCGATAATATAAGGTGACTTGGCTTTGTTGCTGATCATTCCATTGATGACTAATTTGAGAAGAAAGCCGTGTGGCATCCACTTCACGATAGGTAAAGGTTTGGTAGCTGTATCCAGGACGTTTGCGATAATCATCCAGATTTAAGCTACCCGTCATATCTGCTTTTAAATGGTTATAACTGACAATATTTTTAATTTGTGTGGCATCAGAGATGCGCCAGTCGTGTCTGAGCGTCACACTCTGTTTATTGCTTTCAGCATGGTCTTGCCAGCTATCACCACGATCACTGGCATAGGCTGAAATTCTTAAACCATGCTCGCCCCATTCGCTATCAAAGGTATTCGATGCACCCACATCGACACGGCGATATCCCTCAGAACTGGCACTGATGCCCAGATCTGCTGTTGCTGTCGCACTTGGAGCTTTGCTGAGGAAATTAATGGTTCCACCAATGGCATTGCTGCCATATACGCTACTGGCAGGACCGCGTAAAATTTCGATGCTATCAATACCCGCCAAATTCACTTCATATAAGGCATTGTGGTTAAACACGCCCACGGGACGAATTGAAATCCCATCTTCTAAATATTGATAAACAGCTGCTGTAGTAATGGGCTGGCGAATGGACATCATATGCTGTTCATTACCCAAGTCATTCATTAATACACCTGGGGTTTGATTCAGCACCTGTCCAATAAACGTTGCATGCTTATCTTCAATGTCCTTGCTGTTAATTTTACTGATCGCAGCAGGGGTATTATTAATCGATTCACCTTCACGACTTGCGGTCACAACGATGGTGGCTAAGGTTTTGGTCGCATCAGAGGGTACAGTTTCTGCAAGAACAACCGAGCTATAGCCAACAGACAGGCACGCAGCCGCAAGTACAGACAAACGGAATGGAGTATTCATTTTGAACTCTATAAAAAGCAATAAACGAGAATGCACCGCCGTCATTTACGGGGTACGAAGTAAAATTTGCGTTTTATAAAGCGAGTGGCGGGGCTTGTTTGATTGGAAAAATATAGAAGATACGGGCGATGTGCAGATCTTCTGTCCACGTATGGCACAGGCAGCGAACGCGACTGAACCAAGCCAGTAGAAATATAATAATGAATGCAATCAGCGGCATGATCGCAGCGGCATCTAGACCATGTGAGCAGAGAGGACAATGCTTCATAATTTGGCTGGCCAATGCATACACATGTTGAGCATATTCACTCAGCTGAGCATGTTTGGCATGTTGTAGCTGCGGTCCGTGATGCATGTCATGCATGCTGTGTTGATGATGACTTGAATGCGTCTGTGACATCAACGAGACATTTTGAATTTCTGTGACTTGGCAATGGCTTGGCATTGCATAAAGTGCAGGTACGACGCCTGTATGAACCATCGTTGGTAAGAAGATATGCCAGAGTAAACACAGCAAAGTAACCGCGCCGAAATAGGCACGCCACTTAAGCAAATGTTGACGAAAACTGGACTTCATATCAGCGATACGTCGTAGGAGAAATGAGGCAGCAGTATAATTAAAAAAATATTACAGTTCAAAACATATTGGTTACATGTAAGCTGATATTTATATTAACTAAATGATTTATCACTAGGGATTCATATAAATATATGAAGTCAAATCATCGGTTCAATCCTAAATTGCAAATGCTTTAAGATCGTACTAAGATAAATAACTTGAAATAAGGAAATGGCATTCTTCCTTTAAAAAACCGCCAATCATTGGCTAATGATGCCTACGTAACCCTGAATTTATAACAATTAAATAGGGTGCGTAGGATTACGCATTCTATTTTTTGGAGATGCGTATGAAAGGTTCTTTACTAAAATTCTATCTTGAAGAAAATAAGCTATATAAAGGAAAGCAGCTCTATGAGTGGCTTATTGAAATAGCTAAATCGCTAGGACTCAGGGGAGTAACTGTAAATAGTGGTGTTCAAAGTTTTGATCGTCAAGGCCATTTACACTCTGCTCATTTTTTTGAATTGGCGGACCGTCCGATACAGCTTGAGTTTGTCTTAGACACTGCACAAGAGATTTTATTGTTTTCATCAATTTCTCAAGAAAATATTTCACTTTTTTATACAAAAACTGCTATTGAATTTGGAAGTGTGGGGAATAAGGAGAATAATAATGTCTAATATAATTTCAGGCATAAACATTCCTGATGATTTTTACAGCTTGATTGAAATTCCAGAAAATCATGCACCTGTCAAATACGAAATGAATAAAGAATATGATGCTTTATTTGTTGATCGTTTTTTAAGTACAGCAATGGTATATCCAGCGAATTATGGCTATATTCCGCAAACACTTAGTGAAGATGGCGATCCTTTAGATGTTTTAGTTCTTGCACCATATGCAGTGGTGGCTGGTTCAGTGATTCGGAGTCGACCTGTTGGTGTCATGTATATGGAGGATGAACATGGCATGGATGCAAAGATTATTGCTGTCCCACACGTTAAAGTTTCATCGTTATATGAATCGATAACAGATATTGATGATATTCATCCCCTAATTCTGGAGAGGATTAAACATTTCTTTGAACACTATAAAGATTTGGAAGAGGGTAAATGGGTCAAATTTATTGGTTGGGAAAATGTGCATAAAGCAAAAGAAGAGATTATAAAATCTGTCCAAGCTTATATAGCCTAAATAACAGATAAAATAAAAGCCCATGTTGTATGGGCTTTTATTTTGCAGATTAAGCTTAACGTGTTGGTAAGACGTCTTTCAATGCTTCATGCATTTCGAGTAATGCTTTTTCTGTGGTTTCCCAATCGATACAGCCATCCGTCACTGACTTGCCGTATTCAAGATCACACAGATTTTCAGGAATGTCCTGACGACCACCTTTTAAGTGACTTTCCACCATGATCCCAACGATTGATTTGTTGCCATCAAGGATTTGTTCTGTGATATTTTTCAAAACCAAAGGCTGTAAGTACGGGTCTTTGTTTGAGTTGGCATGGCTGGTATCAATCATGATCTTGTTGCTGACTTTAGCTTTTGCCAAAGCGGCTTCAGCCTCAGCAACTGAAGTTGCATCATAGTTAGGCTTGCCATTACCGCCACGTAATACCACGTGCGCATAAGGGTTACCTTTGGTATTGATAATCGCAACTTGACCGTTCTCATTCAGGCCCAAGAAGCTGTGACCATGTTTAACAGATTGCATCGCATTGGTCGCAACGGTTAAGCCACCATCGGTACCGTTTTTGAAGCCAACAGGAGAGGATAAGCCTGAAGACATTTCACGGTGAGTTTGGCTTTCAGTGGTACGTGCACCAATTGCTGACCATGAAATCAAGTCTTGATAGTATTGTGGTGAGTTTGGATCAAGTGCTTCAGTCGCACATGGCAAACCTTTTTCATTCAGATCAATTAATAATCCACGACCGATATGCAAACCTTTTTCAATATTGAAAGAGTCGTTCATATCTGGATCGTTGATTAAACCTTTCCAACCAACTGTGGTACGTGGTTTTTCAAAATAAACACGCATTACTAGATATAAAGTGTCTTTTACTTTTTCGCTGAGTACTTTCAGGCGGTCAGCATATTCATGTGCAGCTTTAGGATCGTGAATCGAACAAGGGCCAATGACCACAAACAAGCGTTTGTCGTTGCCATCTAAAATGTTGCGTACAGTTGCACGTCCTTGTAACACAGTTTGAGAAGCAGCATCAGATAAAGGGAGGTCAGCTTTCAGTTCTGCTGGGGTAATCAAAGTTTGAATGCTTTTAATATTAACGTCGTCGATATCTGGCTGAGAAACTGGATTTGACTGTAGAGTATTCATTGCTGTCACAAATTCAATCGAAAGAAAAGGTTATTTTGTCTACGAATATAGCATGAAATGCCGATTGATTAACTAGCGAAAAGCATAATTTATGTAGAAATAATCGGCATTACAACGCTTAAACAGTTGTTGTTACGTGCTTTGTTTGCTGAACAACAACAGCTTGGTGTTTTTCAACTGGCTTTGGTTTCGCCTTAATTGGGTTCACCATAAAGTTCACACCCAAGGCAAATAGGGTAATGCCTAGAATTTTACGGATCAGTCGTTCTGGCATACGTGAGCTGATGAGTGTACCGACAATAATGGCTGGAATTGAACCCACCAATAACCACATTAACAGGGTAAAGTCGACATTACCTGAAGACATATGGCTTAGGCCAGCAACCGCTGTCAGTAATACCGCATGTACTACATCTGAGCCAATGATACGGATCATAGGAAGGTTTGGGAACATAAGCACTAAGGCCATGATACCGAAAGCACCTGCACCCACAGAAGATAAGGTCACAAAGATACCAAGCACGATACCCATAATCACAATGTAATGACGCTTGTGTTGCAATGCATGCTGTTCACTTTCCATATCCGCTTGTTCGCGGTTACGGAATTTGTCAAAGAACTTTTCAATTTGCGTACGGAACACAATCGAAATGCCCGTCAAGGTCAACATAAAGCCTAAGACCATGGTCAATACCGCTTTATAATGCGTTGATTGACTGAGGTAATGTTCAAGTACCCAGGAGGTTGCGAAAGAGGCTGGAATACTGCCCAAAGACAACCAAAGTACAATTGGCCAGACAATATTCAGTTTTTTGGCATGAACGACTGAACCACAGAATTTTGAAATTGAGGCATAAAGTAGATCAGTACCAATGGCAATATGCGGTTCGATCTTAAATAGACTAATCAGGATTGGGGTCATTAATGAACCACCACCGACACCTGTGATACCGACACAGAAGCCAACCAATACCCCAGCCATAATAAATTCTATAGGACCAAACATCGACAATATGCCTAATTATGCAAAAATCAGCATATCTTATGCTTTTTTTAGATAACTCGTTGTGATGAATAATGATTTGCTTATGCAAAAAAAAGCTAAAGAAAGCCGAGTTTACAGCTTTTTAGATCAATTTTTATTCAGTCTGGCTTGCTTTATGAACGGTGATTGGTTTATTTTGAGCTTGATACACGGATTGTATGTTTGATTATTTCGCCTTATGTCTATTTTCATTCGAAGCCTCATTTCATTGCTGATTGCTATGTGTTTTATCAGCAATAGCTATGCAATGGCTGTGTCCGAAGTGAGTCAACCTGTTGTAGCGCAAGTCATGAAAAATCATGCTGCAATGTCAGATTGTGGAATGTCTACGATGACTAAGCATGACCCTATGGACAGTGGCAAAATAGATACATCGCATTGCCAAAAGAGTCTGTGTTGTGTCGTGGCAACATTTGAAGATAGCCCTCATTCCATCGAACGAAGCATACAATCGCTTAAAACAGCAAATTCAACTTATCTAGATCAACTGACTTTAGGCATTTATCAGTTACCTTATCGCCCTCCAAATCATGTCCTATTTTTATAAATTCAAATTTCTTATTTTTATTTCAAGGACATGATTATGTTTAATATTAAAACCATTTTGCTTTCAACACTTTTATTGGCTACCACTGTACCGGCTTTTGCTGCAGGTAATTGTTGTAAGGAAAAAGAGGCCGCCAATAAAAAAGAGTGTTGTGAAAAAAAGATGAAATGTTGTGATGACAAAGACAAAACTGCTGCTCAGGAAGATCATAGCCATCACGGGCATTAATTTTTAAGTAATAAAGCTATCCTTGGCAAAAGTTGAGGATAGCTGTTATAGCAAAATCATTTTAGTTTTTTAGTGGGTTTTAACTCATTCACAGATAACACCAATATAAAGGTCACTGGTGTGGCAAAGATCCACCAACTAATAAAGCCAATGGAACTACCATACTTTAAACAAAGCAGGCTACCTGCAATTAAGAAGCAGAGATAAGCTAAGACTCTAAGGTGTGTTTGATAGCGAATGAAAACCAGTTGTTTGGCTTTACTGACTTGCTTGGCGCTACATTTATACAGCAACAACATCCCGATGAAGGTCAATACAAGGCTCAACAGAATCATGCTTTAACCTCTTGTTGCTTCGCCAACTTGCTTTTAATTTTCTGAGCGGATTTCGCTTGAATCGGCTGAATATTTCTAAAAATAAACACGGCAAATAGGGCACAGACCAGCAGAAACAAATCAATTCGCAAGAATATCCAATAGTTATGTAAATCAGTGATTAACTGATGTTGAATCAAGTACACCAAGTTATAGATTGGTAGAATCAAAGCAATCAATCCGAAGATACAAATCTGTGATTTCCATAAATATTGTTTTTGGGTCAATAAAGCGATGATAAAGCTCAGTCCCCATACGCTGAAAAAGGTATAAATTTCATAGTTGGGTGTGGTTTCAGTGATATGGACCAATCGATTGGCGAATAGATAGCCGAGCATTGCCGTAGGAAGACCGACAAAGGCTGCAACATTTAAACGATCCACCAAATAATAGCCGAAATGAAATTGATTCGATTTATTTTGAATCTGGCGCTTTAGGCTCCACAGTAATAGGCCAGACGCAATCATCAAACATCCCAGAATGCCTGAGCAAAAGAAAGCGAAGCGCAGTATCGGCTGAGCAAAAGTCGCCATATGTAGGCCATAAACACCTGCATTTAAGGTCGCAACAGCACTTTCATTTCGGGTATTCGCCAATACATGACCTTGACCATCAAAGGTGATTTGTGCCTGATTTAAGCTAATCGAACGATCTTCTAATTGCTTAAAGGTAATGATGGCTTGGTCTGTATTGGGATTTTTGACCTCAATCGATGCTAAGGCTTGATCTCCCCATTGTTGTTTTACTTTTTCTAATAAACTGCCAATCGGCAACATTTCCGCTTTTTTAGGTTCAGCTTGATGCGTTGTGCTTTTTTCAGTGGTTCTGATCTCAGTAAAATATTGAAAAGGATTCTCTGGATAAAGCTTTTGCATGCCCCAAGGCAAGTACAGATAAAAGAAAATCGCCAAGCCTGTAAAGGTAATGGTCAGGAAAAATGGCAATGCCAGTACAGAAGAGACATTATGGAAGTCCAACCATGAGCGTTGCGATTTAAAGGTTCTGAGAGTAAAGAAATCGGTAAAGATCTTCTTATGCGTGATAATCCCAGAGACCAAGGCAACCAGCATAATAAAGGCAGCGAGACAGGCAATCAGCCGTCCGACCATGATGGGAACACCATAGAGCTGAAAGTGGAAATTATAAAAGAAATCTCCGCCTTGGGTCGCTGAGAGTTTTAGCTCTTGCCCTGTATTGGCATCTAAACTACGGCTTTCATAGCCGCCGCTGGCTTGTTGCCAATACATTTTATTGACGGGTTCTTCATGATTGGCAATATTGAGATACCAAGATTTGGCATCAGCCGCATTCTTGGCTAAATAATCCGTTGCTGTACGGATGGCAGTGTCTTGATTAACTTGGTATTGCGCCAGCTGTGGTTGCATCCATAGATTAATCTGATGTCGATAATAGGAGCTGGTACCCATTAAAAAAATGGCAAATAAAAGCCAGCCAAAAATTAAGCCTGTCCACGCATGCAACCATGCCATTGATTGGCGAACGCCTTTATTTTGCATTTTTAATTTAAACCCACAGATAAGCCAAACAATGCGCCAGTCAAAACCAGACTGATCAAGCTGAGTTTGAGCAATGAATGCGTACAAAAACTCAAAATGATAAAGGCCAGATAAAAGAGAATTGAAATAAAGGCCGCAAGATAGATTGCCTCTGCCTTGTCTAATAAATGGCTAAACAATGAACCAAGTCCAAGGCTCAAATACATCATGCACACGTAGCCAAGAACAAAGCTCAGTACAAAGCGATAGAAAATGCTCAGTCGATAGACAAGCGAAACAGATGCAGATTTAGCCATAAAGGGTCTTGAAGCAAAAGAAGGGAGAAATAGATCACATATGGAAATGATTCTTGTTTATATTAAGACTTAGCTGAATCTCAATCAATTCTTCATTCATCGTAAATCTAGATTGTATTTTGAATAATAAATGTCATCTTAGATCAGAACTGATGTTCACCAATCATGAACAATTTGCATGGTGTAGGGTGATTCGATGTAAAATCATTCTGTTAGAATCATTTAAACATTTCTGTGGGGCGTAGGTCTTGTTAAAGCAAAAACTAAAAATTGGTATCGTGGTGGGGGAAGTTTCTGGAGATACTCTAGGAGTGAAACTCATGCGCAGTTTTCGCGAACAAGGCATTGATGCTGAATTTGAGGGGATTGGTGGCCCACAAATGATTGCAGAGGGATTTCACAGTTATTATCCGATGGAAATTCTTTCGGTGATGGGAATTGTTGAAGTCCTTAAAGATTTAAAAAAGCTGTTTGCTGTGCGTGATGGTCTAGTTGAACGTTGGACCGAGCATCCCGTTGATATCTTTATTGGTATTGATGCGCCCGATTTTAATTTACGCCTATCTAAAACTATTAAAGAAAAACAGTTACCGATAAAAACTGTGCAATATGTCAGCCCGTCGGTCTGGGCGTGGCGCCAAGGTCGTGTTCATGGCATTAAACGCAGTATCGATTTGGTTCTGTGTTTATTTCCATTTGAAAAAACCTTCTATGAAAATTATGAGGTTGCCGCCGCTTTTGTTGGGCATCCATTGGCAAAGCAACTCCCTTTAAAAAATCCAATTACTGAAGCCAAACATCAATTGGGCTTGGCTGCGCATAAAACCCATATTGCTTTATTACCAGGTAGTCGTCGTGGTGAGATTGAGCGATTATTGCCCTTATTGACTGGTGCTGCAGAAATTCTGCATCGAAAGCATCCTGATCTGGAGTTTTTAATCCCTGCAATTAATGATGCGCGCAAGCATCAGATTGAACAAGGTATTCAAAATCTAGATGCGAGCTTGAAATCTAAAATTCATGTTTTGGAAAATAGCGATGCCGAGTCAAAAATTGGTCGTATGGTGATGAATGCCAGTGATATTGTCGCTTTGGCCTCTGGTACCGCGACGCTGGAAGCAATGTTATTGCACCGTCCAATGGTGACTTTTTATAAATTGAACTGGCTGACCTATCTGATTGCGAAATTTATGGTCAAAATTCCGTACTATTCATTGCCAAACATTATTGCGGGCAAGAAAGTGATTGAGGAACTGATTCAGGCCGATGCAACACCACAGCATTTAGCCACTGAAATTGAACGTTTAATGGATCATGAAACGGCGCATATCCAAATGATGCAACATTTGAGTATGCATAAACAGCTTATTTCAGGTAATACCGAAGATCCAGTACAGGCGATTCTCAATTGTCTGAATGTAGGCTAAATAAAAAGGTGGCGATTAAGCCACCTTTTTTATGCATATTCTTCAGGCACGAAGGATTAGTTCATAACCTGTATATTTACGGATATTGATCACACCGATATCAAATAATAAGTATTGACCTTTGATTCCTTGCAATACACCGCGAATTTTTGGTGTTTTATCCAAATTCAGCGATTTAATCTTTTCAGGATAATGCTCAACCGGATAGATAAATTCACGTGGCGTTTCATCTTCCAAGAATTCCAAGCTTTCGTTAAATTCAAGGTTCTGATTAAATTCTTCACGGATGCTCTGAATTTTTGGAGCGAACTCTTCCAAAATTTGATCACGTTGCTCAAGCAGATTTAAAGGTTCAGCTTCACCTTTCAGCAATTTGCGCCAGTCGGTTTTATCTGCGATTTGTGTACCAATTAACGTTTCCAAATGCCCTGACAAACGACGTGAACCGACTTTCATAATGGGTAACGCCTGTGTTGCCCCTTGATCTAACCAACGGGTCGGCATATTGACGATACGGGTAATCCCGATCTTTAAGGCGCTGGAGTTGGCCAAATACACAATATGTGGCTGGAAACAAACATCATGTGCGAACTGGTCTTCACGACAGGTTCCCAAGTGATAATGGCAAGTTTCAGGTTTCATAATGCACAAGTCACATTCGGCCTTGGTTTTAAAACATTTAAAACAATGACCCTGCGAATAAGACTTCGGTGTTTTTGCGCCACAAGAGGTACAAAAGATATTACCCGTCCATTCGATCTCGATTTCTTGACCTAAAACAAAAGGAAGGTCAGTTTCTGAACGATCTAATATAAATTTATATTCAACATTTGCCTTGCTTGTTGATTGATCAGTTACACTATGCGTTTTGAGCGCTGCATGCATTTTATGACAAATGCCTTGTAGTTCCATTAATAAACTCTCATCTTTCAATCAAGGGTTGCAGTTATGGCTGAACAAAATGTCATCACTTCTATGCTAGACGATTTATCTCAAGAACAGCCCATTCATACTGCACTTTGTATAGGTCAGCAGATTGACCAAAATGCTTCAATTCAATGGCATTATTTTAGCGTAACTGACTTTTTAAGTCTGCCATTTACGCAGCGTTATGATTTAGGTTTTGTATTATTTGATACAGAAGAAATGCAAAACATCACTGAAACGCAAAAATCACAGCTGTTAGTGAAGCTACGTGACCTGATGGCAAAACGAATTGTCGTGGTTAGTAAATTGGGTGATGAAAAATTATTGCGTTCGCTTGGCTTTACACAGCTGATTGATAAAACCACCCACGGCAGTGATTTTGCTTTATGGCAATTCAATATTTTGACCTATAAGCACGTACCTGACTGGTTTAACTCCAAGTTCTGGGCGAATCCTGAGAATTGGAATAAATTTCGTTGGTAAAATAATCAGACGAGAAAGGGTTGCAAGTTCTTGCAAAATTTAACAATTTAACTTTGTTTTGTGCTTTCAAAGCAGCGTATGCTTTTTGCATAAATAATTCCAAAGGAAAGTTTAAGTCATGACTGATTTAACCAACATTGTTGAAATTTTAGCAAAGCAAGCTTTAGGCGGTCAGCAACAATCAGGCCAAGCGGGTGGTTTAGGTGGAATTTTAGGTTCTGTTTTAGGTCAACTTGGTGGGCAACAGCAAAATACCCAAAGCCAGCAAGGTGGCTTGGGCGGTATCTTGGGTTCAGTTTTAGGGCAATTGGGTGGTGGAAATACTTCAACCCAAAGTAATGCGACTGGTGGTAATACCGCACAAACTTTATTGATTGCAGTTTTACCATTGGTGTTAGCTTGGATTCAAAAACAAGGTGGTTTACAAGGTGCATTGGATAAACTGAAAAATGCGGGTTTATCGAATCAAGTGCAAAGCTGGGTTGATCCACAGCAACAAAATGCACAAGATGTGCCAGAGCAAAATATTCAAAGTTTATTTGATGACCAAGATGTAGAACAAGTTGCACAACAAACCCAAGCACCGAAACAAGCCATTTATGGTGCAATTGCTTCAGTATTACCGCAAGTGATTGATTCTTTAACACCGCAAGGCAGCAGTACCAATCCGCAAGAAGCCAACCAAGATATCCAACAAGTCCTGAATTTGGTGAGTGGTTTCCTTAAAAAGTAAAAGATTTGATGCGAAAAAGCCTGTTCTCTTGAGCAGGCTTTTTTCTAAGCTATATATCTGCATCATTGCTATTCAGACACCAATGATCGATTACATGGCTGCTTGGTCTTTTTCGCACTAGATGTTGCTCTGTATACAGAACCTGGCTCAGGGAACAGTTTGAGCAGTGAAATATAAAGCAGTGCTGCGAGTGTAATACTGATCGGTAAACTCAGATCAAGTCCATTGAATACATGCCCCCAAATACCAATGAACTGATCTGGTAAATGCACAAAGCATAGGCCGATGATCGCACTGGGTATCCATGCGATGATGCCACGCCAATTCCAGCCATGATGAAACCAGTAAGCGCCACCTTTTAGACCATTTGCAAACACTTGTAAATCATCATTTTTATAGTAACCTTTACGGGTGATAAATCCGATAATCATAATGATGATCCATGGACTGGTACACACCACTATTAGAGTGGCAAAAGTCATGACGCTTTGAGTCAGATTCGCTGCAAAACGACCTAGAAAAATGAACAGGATGGACAATAGGCCAACCCAGATGGTGGCTTTAACACGTGTAAGCGATTTTGGAAAAAGACTCGACATGTCCAAGCCCGTACCGTATAAGGCTGTTGTTCCAGTAGATAAACCACCAATCAGTGCAATCAGACACAGAGGAATAAAATACCAAGCAGGTGCAATCTGAATCAGCCCAGCGATGTAATTATTTTGTTCGATAAATACGGGAGTACTACTAGCAACAATGCTGGCGGTGACTAGGCCAAAAAGAAAGGGAATGAGGGTTGCAAGTTGGGATGCAAACACGGCTGCCATGATTTTAGATGAAGCTGTTTCCTTTGGAATATAACGTGACCAGCCACCTAAGAAAGTTCCGAAGGAAATTGGATTACTGAATGCAATCAATGCAGCACTCATGAAAGCCGCCCAAAATCCAGCTTGTCCGAGTTGAATTTGTCCTGCGTAAGTTGAATCAAATTGCTTGGAAAAAGCAAACAGACCTAAAAAGAATAACAGGCTAGAGGCGATCACAGCCACTCGGTTCACCAGTAGCATAAAGCGAAAGCCATAGATACAAATAATCAGTACCACTAAGGCAAAGCCGCTATAGACCAATCCATATAGCCAATTACTTTGATAAGAACTGTCAAACAGTCGCTCAGTTGCGCCAATCAGTGCATCGCCAGAACTCCAAACGGAGAGTGAAAAGAAGGCAATGGCAGTGAGTAAGGATAAAAACGAACCGACGATTCTGCCATGGACACCAAAATGGGCGCCAGAAGCCACGGCGTTATTGGTTCCTGTACGCGCACCAAAAATTCCCATTGGTGCTAAGATACAGGCCCCTAAGATAACTCCGCACAAAATTGCCCAGAATCCAGCTTGAAAAGAGAGGCCAAATACAATCGGGAAGCTGCCTAAGACACAGGTCGAAAAGGTATTAGCACCACCAAAACTTAAACGAAATAGATCAAAAGGGCTTGCTGTACGAGCATGAGCTGGTATTTCTTCGATGCCAAAACTTTCAATTGTTGTAATCTGTTTAGAACGATCTCTTTGCATAATACGCTACTCTTAATATCCATTTATCAGATTCATATTCGCTTGTTTGCTTATCCATTAAGCGGCTTGTTTGGGGCTGCTGTGCTTTTGTTGAGCCTGTTCCTGAGAAAGCTGCTTTTGTCTTAGTCGGGTAATGCCACAAATGCCAATGAGGGATAGCAGCGAGAGAAAACTAAATAAGAACGCCAAAGGTAACCATTGGCCTGCATAATGTTGAGCCAACAAAGTGCCAATGATGGGTGTGGTTCCACTGGTGATTGCCGCAATCATTTGATAGGAAATGGAAATCCCTGAATAACGGACATGTGCAGGAAAAGCTTCCGCCATAAAGCCAGCGACCACAGCGTATAACGATGACAATGCAAGCACAGCCAACGTGATGCCTAACACGATGAAATAGATGTTTTTAGTACTGACCAACATAAACATTGGATATGGAATAACGATGCAGAGGATTGCTGCCCAGAATAAAAAGCGATGTGGTCCAACTTTACTGGCATACCAAGCCGCAATAGGCATGGCTAAAAACTCAAATAGGGTGACCCAGAACAACGCATCTAATATCATTGGTCGGCTGATACCTATATATTGAGTAACATAGCTAATCATAAAGGTATTGGTGAAAAAGAAACCCGCTGTCCCAATGGTAATGGCGAGGCCTGCAAAGACCACTTGAGGCCAATAGTTTTTAAGCAACTCTTTGACAGGGTATTTGGCGATTTCTTGCTTGGCTTGCATTTGCTGAAACTCAGGTGATTCTTCGACCCCTAAACGAATGACAAGGCCAATCAGCATAAATACAAAGCTGAGTAAAAAAGGCATCCGCCAGCCCCAGCTCAGTAAGGCTTGTTCATCCAAAGATGTAATGCCTTTAAAGACCAAAAGACACAGAATCAAACCTGCTGGGCTGCCCATTTGAGCAAAAGAGGCGAAAAAAGTTTTTTTATGGGCAGGGGCATGCTCACTGGCCATTAACACAGCGCCACCCCATTCTCCACCAACGGATAAGCCTTGCAAAAAGCGCAGTACAATCAGTAGAACGGGTGCCCAAATTCCAATATGATCATAACTGGGGATCAAGCCAATCCCAGTGGTGACCAGTCCCATCAGCAGCATGGTAAATAGCAGCATTTTTTTGCGACCTAATTTATCGCCTAAATGTCCAAAAATAACAGCAGCAATCGGTCTGGCAATAAAACCGACAGCAAAGGTTGCAAAAGCCGCCAATGTGCCTGTTACTGGATCGGTTTCAGGGAAAAATACCAAACCAAGTACAAGAGCTGCAGCCGTGGCATAAACATAAAAGTCATAAAACTCAATCGTTGTACCTACGAAGGCTGCGGCAGCAGCCCGTTTTGATTGATCTTTTTTCATTCCATCTCGACCTATTTTTATCCATATGTTTTTCTTGTTTTATCGCGGAAATTTATTTGCGTATTTTCACTCCTGGGAGGACGCATAACATTTCATATAGCAGATTTGCACCCAGTAATGAGGTATTGCCTGTCGTGTCGTAGGGTGGAGAAACCTCAACCAAATCACAGCCAATCAAGTCTAGGCCCTGACAGCCGCGAATAATTTCCATTGCCTGAATCGTGGTCAAGCCACCAATTTCAGGAGTTCCTGTACCTGGTGCCCACGCAGGATCAATTCCATCAATATCAAAGGAGAGATATACAGGACCTCCAGCCACTTTGGCTCTCACTTCCTCCATCAAGGGAGCGAGTGATTTATGCCAACATTCTTCTGCTTGCACTACACGAAAGCCTTGACGTCGACTCCAGTTAAAATCATCTGCGCTATAGCCTTGAGCCCGTAAACCAATTTGCACAACGCGCTGACAATCCAGTAGTCCTTCTTCAGCAGCTCTTCGAAAGGTAGTGCCATGTGCGACTTTTTCACCAAACATCTCATCATTGACGTCTGCATGCGCATCGATATGAACCAAACCAACAGGCCCATGTTTTTTATAAATCGCACGCAGGATTGGAAGGGTCAGCGTGTGATCACCGCCAATGGTGAGTGGGATAATCGGATGGGCCAGTACACGGTCGTAATGTTCTTCAATAATGCGTACCGCTTCGGTCAAATTAAAAGTATTGATCGGGACATCACCAATGTCAGCTACATTGAGTGAATCAAAGGGTGCTGCGCCAGTTGCCATGTTATATGGGCGAATCATGACCGATTCGGCACGAATTTGCCGAGGACCAAAACGTGTACCCGAGCGTAAAGATGTACCAATGTCTAGAGGAATCCCAATAAAAGCCGCATCCAATTCGGCCAAACCTGCCTCATTGTCGACAACTGGTAGTCGTAACATTGAGGCAATACCACCAAAACGCGGCATTTCATTGCCACCAAGTGGTTGATTTAAACGCTTGTTCATTTGCTTCTCCTTTTTCTTATTTATTGATCAGCTTGGAACAGGGTTAAATCCTATTTTTTAAAAACTTAGTTTTGATTTTTCTAAACTAAGATTTACAAGAATGTTTTAAGATGAAGTGAGGCAGAGGGAAAATTGAGATAAAAGCCATGACACAGATGGATATCAAGTTAGTTCGAATTTTTGTCAGCATTGTGAAGAATCAAGGTTTTGCCAATGCTCAACAAGAGCTCAACCTATCAACTTCGGCAATCAGTACCTATATGACTCAATTAGAGCATATGGTCGGTTTCAAGTTATGTGAACGTGGTCGTGGTGGTTTTTCTTTAACTCAAAAAGGCGACATGTTTTTTCAGGAAGCCAAGCGCATACTGAATGAATTAGAAAATTTTTCCAGACATACTGCACAGATTAAGGGGGAACTGACAGGCACCATTAAAATAGGACTGCTGGATTCCATGGTGACAGATCGAAATATCCCCTTAGATCAAATTATTCAGCAGTTTTCAGAACAAAATCCAAATGTTTATATTAAATTGCAGGTGCAATCACCCTATGAACTACAATCGGGAATTTTGGAAAATCGTTTTGATGTTGCGATAGGATCTTTTTTTCTAAAAATGAATGGCGTGATGTATCAATCTTTGCATAAAGAACAGCAATGGCTATTTTGTAGCGATACGCACCCCTTGTTTGAGCAGCATGGGCTAACAGTAGAAGTGATTCGCCGTGAAAAAATGGTAAGTCGTGGTTATTGGAGTCATACCGAACTGACAAAGCAGGGCTTTAAACATGCTTTTGCCACAGTAGATTCGATGGAGGCGCAGTTGGTGCTAATTTTATCAGGGCAATATATTGGTTATTTACCAGAGCATTTTGCCCAATATTGGGTGGAACAACAGCGTTTAAAAGTGTTACTTCCAGCAACGTTTGGCTATGCAGCACCATTTTCACTTATTTTTAGGCGAGGTAGAGCCCAAGACCCTGTCATTCAAAGTTTCCGTAAGATTATCAAAGGTTTTTTTTGATGAAAGCTTCCAAATTAGAAAGTAACTGAGAATTGTGAGTACAACATAAAAAGAAAAAGGGCAGATCAAGATCGCCCTTTTTCATATAAGTTTGAATATGGCTTCAAATTAGAAGTTATATTCCATACCTAAACCGATAGTTGTTTTCTTATCATCTTTCACTAACCAATCACGTTTTTGTTGACCTACAACACCGTAGAAACGTGTTTGTTTATTGATTTGATAATCAGCGCCTACACCATAAAGATCTTGTTTACGATCATCACGACCATTCACTTCAGTTGTAGAAGAGATATATTCTGCTTTTAACTTCACTGGAGTTGAAGGAATGACGTATGCAGCTGTCACGCCATAGGCATCTTCTTGCAGACCTTTATATGAAGTAACAACAGCCGGAGTACCGCTTGTTACTGCAACCGTGTCATCAGTTGGTTGGGCTGTTTGCCATAATGCACCAATCACTAAACCATTAACACCAGCTGCTGTTAAGTCTAAAGAACCTGTTACACGAATTGCATCTGAATAAACGCTATTGTCGCCACTTAAGTCACTATAAGCATTAAATTTAGAAGCAACACCAAAGTTACCCGCAACAGCTGCTGCTAAGCCCCAATCTTTGTTTTCATAAGTAAGAGAGGTTGATACGCCGTCACCGAAACCATCACGGCTGCCTTTTTGGCCTTTTGCATTATTTTTTACAGCAGACGATTCTTCACCTTGTTGGAACATAATGTTGAATGCTAAGCCACCGAGTAATTTTTTATCAGTTTCAAACGCAATCACATTCTTTAAGCGATCTTCACCAACTAAAACTTTAGTCATATCTAGTTCGTTGTGATCGTTGAAAATATCTTGGTTATTGCCCGCAGCATTTTTAAAGTAAGAGTCATGTTGACCTACTTTTAAAGTACCGATACCGTCTGACTTAATACCGATATAACGGTTACGGTTACTAAATACATCACCGTCGCCATCTGCACTGATTTGCCATTCAATTAAGTAAACTGCTGAAAGGTTGTCAGTCAGTTTTTCTTCACCTTTTACCCCGATACGAGAAGCGTTTGAGTTTACTTTAGTTACGCTTTCATCTTTAAAGCCATTCTTATCAATTTGATCTAAAGTCACATTGAGCTTACCATACAATGTTGGTGCTGCTTGCGCTGCATTCATGGCTAAAGTTGCTACAGTAGCAGCAAGAAGCAATTTTTTCATTGAGATTTCTCCAAAACACTTTTTGTAAATGGCTGATGCCTTAGTTACTGTTATGAGCTTGCTTATGTACATAAAGTTACATAGCTCACTGACTTGTATGCAGTATCGGTAAACTTTGTGACAGAGAAGTGAAAGAAAAATGACAGTTTGATGACGATTCATATTTAGTAATAATTATATTTCTTATTGTTTTTTATATAATTAGCAAACAAAAAAAACGGAGTAAAAACTCCGTCTTTATAAAAATAAGAACTTAGAGTGCAGCTTTGATTTTTTCAGCGAGTGCTGTAATTTTTTCCTGATCACCCATTTTTGCTGCATGGCGACCAAGTTCATGCACTGAACTAGGAATCAGATGGAAATGTACATGAGGGACAGTTTGTCCCGCTGCTGCACCTGAAAGCTGCATAAGCACGATACCTTTGGCATCTAAGGCAGTTTCCATTGCTTTGGCAATTTTCTGCACGATTTGGATGGTATAGGCAGCTGCATCAGCAGGGAGGTCCAGCAATGTAACTGCTGCTATCTTTGGAATCACTAAAGCATGACCATCTGCTTGGGGCATGATATCCATAAAAGCGAGGACCTGATCATCTTCATAGATTTTGATTGCAGGTAATTCACCGCGAAGGATTCGTGCAAAAATATTTTGGTCATCGTATGCCATGATTCATCCTTTAAATAGGGCGTAAGCTTTAAATTGGTGAAATGTGCACTCAATTAGCAGAGTGATACGGAGTATTAAACTCCGTAATTGACTTGATTATTTGCAGTTCAGCTCTTTTTGACGAGCTTTGATTTCATCAAGACGTTGTTGCTCTTTATCCGAAAATTTTGGCTTAGTTGTGTGGCAATTTTCATTACCAAACTTTGCTTTAGCATCAGCGTCTTTAAAACAGAATCCTTTAGATGCATAGATCAGGTTATAGTCATCCTGTAACTTTTTGCATTCTTGTTCTGGTGTCGCAGCTTGTACACTAAAACCTGTTAAAGTCATTAAGCCAGCAAAAACCGCAACCATTAACTTATTCATGAGGTGTTCCTCTAATCAAAAAAGTATAAATCAATGCTGTATGGAGTATGTCCATATGGCGATTGATCGCTACACATATACCAATATAAGGTTTATTAATAAAATTTCAATGAAACTGTATGGTACGAGTGTAATTTTACTCCATAATTTATCCATATAATATTAAAAAGCTTTATATATCAATATCTTTATTATAATTTCATATAAAACAACTGGTTAAGATGGTTGTTATTGTGCATTAAATTGCTTGTTTTATGGTATTTCGCTATTTTTAAAGGTTTATTTATATATTGATTACTACTATATGAGTTTTAACAAAATAAAATGTAGATGATATTCTGGGTTGTATTTTGTTCACAATTGCAGAATAAACAATGAAGATTGTAAATGGATTTGAAATCATAAAAATTGAATAGTGAATGCTTTATTCAGAATATTGAGAATGAGTAAGATAAGATTCAACGCGGATTAAAAAATAAAGGCCCACTAGATAGTGAGCCTTTGGGGTGGCGTCCTTCGTTCTTTCGATTTACTACAGGCTGGTTACTGCTTCTGTCAATGGGAGTAAAATACTGACCCAACGGCAGGAACCCTGTGAAGTATCAATACAACCATCGGGAAGTCCTTGCTCCTGCATGGCTATTATAGTGAATACAGGACTTGCATTGTAAGTAATTCTAATTTTTTGATTGCGAGGCGTCTGGGGCTTAATTATAATTGATTGATATTTATTTACTTTTATAAATTAATTTTCTAATTTATTGCCTAAGCGCCATTGAAAGCTAAGCTTTTTAACAAGAATATGAAAAATGCTGAAATATATTAAAACTAACCTTCCTATCCTTATCTTGATCATTATTGTTATAGGGGGACTCGGCTATCCCTTTTATTCAGGTAAATGGATTATGACGCCCCGACTAAGCGAAATTGACAGTAAATGTTATGGGGTAGATGTGCCAAGCAGCATTGAGCATAACAAAGTACTACTTTTTTGTTCATGTGTTCATACGGTCGGTATTGAAAATAAAGAAGAGAAATATAAGTATTGTCGTAATAGAATGGATAAAATTGCTTACCGGCAAGATTCTTGATGATTTGGTATTTAGGATTTAAATTTGAAAGAATTGTGTAGGAATTATAAAATATATCCGTGCCTTTCTTTATTTTACATTGAGTGTACTTGATGTAAAAATATTAATATTTCTAATAAATTCAGTTGTGACTGTTTCAGTGGATAGTGCTGATGATTTGTTTAATAAGCCTCCATCACTTTTAATCTTAAAAAATGACACACCCGAATTTGAGATCAAAAGTCGTGAGCATGTTGATTTCTTTGAGTCAGCAAAGCAACAAGAACAAGATCGTCTAAATCAGCGTGATGTAAACGTGGCTAAGATGTATGAAACTCGGTCAAATACATCTAAGATGAGCCCATTTGAAAGATTTCATATCCTCAAAAAAACAATGATACTCGTGCTTTAGATGCGTATGAATATATGAGCAACAATTAAATTCACTACAGAAGGCTCGAAATAGAGGCGTCATCTCAGGCGGAGATTATCAACAAAAAATTATCCAACAAAATCATATGCTTTTAGAGTAAAAAATAATCAGATTAAATTATCAGTTCCAGTTGGAGAATAAATTCAGTCTGTTCAAAGCTCATCGAAAGGTGGGCTTTTTAGCGCTAGTACTTATGATTAGTTAAGACCTCTCTATCGCGCTGATAGCCAAGTTCAACAAGAAGAAATAAGTTGTGCCTAAACTGAGCTACAAACACTCATTGTGTAGCTCAGCTTTAAAATTTTCTCAAAATAAGTGGAAATTTGTTGATTTGCATCACACTTTTGTCTATATTTGCCATGTTGTTTGATAATAACTAAACAACAATAACCTTCATTCAGCGCAAAAAGAATTAAGGGGAAGCCCACTCATTGAGTGGGCTTTTTAATTGTATTGAATATCCAACTTATTGGTACTGGAAGTAGAGCTATAGGAAGAGTTTATTATTTCCAATTAAACGAGAAAGCAAAATTGTTATGTATTACAAAAAATAAAAGCCCGTAGATTGGAGTCTTAATCATGGTTTCACATGTGACCATGTTTGTTTTACTCAAATTAGCTTCAAAAGAAACGATCAGGGGTCGTGTCCTTCGTTCGATAGGCTTCCCAAAGTGTTACTTTTTGGAAATAGATCAGCTTAAGACGACCTCAATGGCGGGAACCCAGTGAAGTAGGTGTTGATTAAACAGAAATTTTGACTTTGCAGCGAGTTATTACACGCAATACATTACTTAGATTGATTGCTAAGAAACGTTCAAATACAAATCTTGAATGTTAAGAATTGTCAGTTTTTTTATGTATTTAGCATTAAATATACGTTTTCCAATCTTTGTAAATGCTATTGTGGATTTTCGTAGTAAGATCGAATGATGGGTAAAATGTTAAGTGAGGAATCATGAAGGCTATTTGGGATTATTTCCGCAAGATTGTTGATATTAAGCAGTCTCAACAACGGATTGATGCTAAAGATACGCATATTAATGTTGCAACGGCCTATGATGCAGTTGATATGGTTGGTGTAGCTATAGATTACGAAATGTCCATAAGTACTCATGGTATCAATCTTATTACAAGCTTTGAAGATCTAAAACTAAATGCCTATGATGACGGCGTGGGGGTGTGGTCTATCGGCTTCGGTACTACAGTTTATCCAACTGGTGTTCCAGTTAGGCAAGGGGATAGTTGTACATTAGAGCAAGCAAATTCCTTTTTTCAATATGATCTAAAACGCTTTGAGAAAGCGGTCAATGAAGCGATAACCGTTCCCATTTCTCAAAATCAATTCGATGCTCTTGTTTCCTTGTCATATAATATTGGCAGCCATGCTTTTAAGAGCTCAACGTTAGTGAAGTATCTAAATGTACTTGATGAATATGCTGCGGCAGAGCAGTTTCTGGTCTGGAATAAAGCTGGAGGAAAGGTGCTAAAAGGTTTAGTCCGCCGACGTGAAGCAGAGAGATCTTTATTTTTAAAATCTTGAATGATGCCTATTAAATTCAATTTAAAATATGTTAATTAATTGATGAAATTTATAAGCGGCGATGCTTTTTGTAATTTAGCACAATGAATAGACAAACGAAAAATATGATAGAAAATAGACATAGGTTTTTAAAAACACCCTCACTTCTAATTCTTATGTCCAATATAAATTGGATGGTATCCTGTATGCTTAACCCAACCTCAAAGTATGGCCGAATAAATGAATAATAAGGTGGAAACCATAAAAAGAATAAATAGAATAATGATAGTAGAATTGAAATAAAGGTGATTTCTTGATTAACGAAGTAAAATATTGAGATAAAAAGACATATTTCTATGGGGATTAAGAAAAGGTCAATTGATAAAGCCGCGATTACAGGAAAAGCGAGAATTATCCAACACAGCACCCATGTGAATTTGTTATATATTATTTTGTGTCGCATTTTATAGCTTCCTTAAAATTATTATTGCTTATAAAAACATATTTTGTCAGGACATCAGGTTCGGAATTTTATGATTCAACTTGTCTAGCATTATTATAGCAATTAAATATAACGTGCAATTTTTTTCATCAGCAGCACAAAGAGCAGTTAGGAGAGATTGAAAAGTGTAGGATGCAGATGGAAAAGCATTAAAACAGTGAAGTCACTGTCTAGAGACCTAAACAAGTTTTTCACTAAAGATGTAGCCCTTGATATTGGCTTTAATACCTTCAAATTTAGATCTTTATAGCTTCAGTTTTTTTAAAGTATCATTTTATTATCCATTAATTAACTCTGTCTATTTGTTAACCAGTTCACGAAATTTAAGTGATTAATCACCTTTTATCAGGAAGTAAAATTTAACATTTGATAAAAAATAGATAGTGGTTATATTCGGGAAACATATTACTAAATCAAGTAATGTGGAATTTCAGGATGAAATACAATGAAAAAAACAGCAACAAAAATCGTAATAGCAACGACTTTAATCACATTAACTCACTTATCTTATGCTCAGGAATTTAAACGATTCTCTGTCTCGGCGGGTTGGTTACATGTTATGCCTCAAGGTAAAGCCAATCCATTTAACATTAATACCAGTGTGAAAAATCAAACAGTGGCTACTGTAGGAACTATTTCAACGACTAGCTTTTTAAACTCAGTTGATCCAAATGCAACGATGACTGATTTAGGCGGGGAGGTTTGGAATTTAAAAGATACACTCACAGAGTTCTTAGCTCAACCCGAAATTCAGGATCAACTTACAGATGGTAATGGTAATGTTCTGGCTGAAGTTACAGGTACCGCAAGAATCAATGGATTAGAAAACTGGCAGCAGAAAGATGCGGGTCTAGAAGTAGATGATGTAGATACTTTGGGTTTAATGTTTAACTATTATCTAAATGATAATGTATCACTACAACTTATTGGTGGAATTCCACCTAAAGTTGATATCAAGGGTAAAGGCGAAATATATGCACCATTGAGCGGGTTAGCAATGTCATCTGCTGACTTAGTTAAATATCTTTTCCCTGATGGGATTGTATTAGGCCAAGCTGTTCCTATTACTAATTTGGGTAATAAACCGAATGCCGCAACTGTCCGTGCTTGGACACCCGCAATCGAGGCGCAGTATCAGTTTGGGCAAAGTGGAGTTGATAAATTTAGACCATATATTGGGGCTGGCTTAATGTATGCACATTTTAATCAAATCAAACTCAATGAGGGGATTAGATCTGATCTAATTTCAGCTGGTCATATGATCCAAAATGTATTAGATGGAAAAGCTGGCGCTGCGTTAGACCGTAAAGAATCAAGTGGTGACATGAAAGTTAAGGTTGATGCAGATGATGCAATCGCTCCAATTGTCTCTGTTGGTTTTACCTATGATATTAATGACGCTTGGTATGGTGTAGGTTCTGTGTCATACGCAAAACTCAATAATAAGGCAAATATTGATGTTGTGAACAAAACTACTGGTGCCAAATTAATTCATGCCTCAACAAAAATTGACATAGATCCACTTATTACCTATGTCGGAATAGGTTATCGTTTTTAAGCGATAAAATGAGTGAAGAAAAGTACCAATTCAAAACGTCCTTTTCTTCATTCAAAATATTTATGTATTGAAATTAGAAAATTTTAGAGGGAACATATCTAAAAATGTAGAAAGTAAGTGATTGATTTTTAATCTAAATAAATTCAAATTTAATTCAAATTATGTGATAATTCTCTCGATTTATCAATAAATTGAAAATATGAACATTTTAAAATTCTTGAGAAGCTTTAATACGGTGGGGGTTTATCTAACGGTTGCGAGCATTCTACTGGTCAGTCTTATTGTGTATTTTTATTATATTAATCCCAATTAAGCGATATTGCTTTAAATAAGCTAATTTTATAAAACCCTCAAAATGAGGGTTTTATAAAATTCAAAAATTAGGGTGTCGTCACTTTCATCAATACCACGCCAAATACAATCGATGCTGCTGCTAAAAGACGTAAAAATCCCATCGGCTCGTGTAGGAAAAAAATCCCGATCAAGAATGCACCTACAGCACCAATACCCACCCAAATTGTATAAGCTGTACCTAAGGGGAGTGTTTTCATTGCAACAGCTAACAGACCGAAGCTTAAAATCATGAAGACAATTGTAATGATGCTAGGCGTAAGCTTGGTAAAACCATCGGACATTTTCATGGAATATGCCCATACAATTTCAAAAATACCAGCTAAAATTAGATAAGCCCAAGCCATTTCGACACCTCATTATTAATATTTTTAGGTCGTCCTAAAGCTTGAAAATTTGAATAAAGAGGTCGTCCTCTTCAGGAATTATATAAGCATTATTGGTTAATGACTTCAATTCATTTTTGTTAATTTTTATTCCAATTGGTAAAAAAGGTACCTGAAAGAACAGATACCTTTAGTACATTCGTGTAAATAAGTTTCTTATTCACGAAACATAAGCTTGGACATCATATTCTGGTTCACCAGCTAAAACAGAAACGAATTTCTCAACAGTATCAGCCGTTAGCAGATAAGGGTTGAATTCTTCCAAATGGTACTTCATGAAAAAGTCTGAAATATTGGGATTAATGGGTGAAAACTTCATAGACCATTGAGAGAAAAAATGATTCTCGCATTCGGTGTAATAGAGGATTTCACAATTGATATGTCTTTCATCTTTCACAATTTTGTTGTAAAACAAATCGTCTACGATGCTCTTTGGGCCTTCTAAACATTGCACGAAATAGCCATGCCCATAATATAAAACACCTCGAATATCGTTGCGATAATTAAAATCCACAGCTTCATCAAGGATTTTAATCAAATCTGTTTTTAAGTTTGAGTCGATATTTTTAATTTTACTTACATATAAAAGTCTTACAGACTCCATCAGTTTTGCTCATTTTTGAGGTTGAATTCTTGTTATATAGAAAAAATAATGGCTTGTATACCTTAGTCTGTAACACACATATCGAATTTTATAAGTTGTGATTTTCTAGAGCTAGGTAAAGTGAAGTGGTAGCAGGTCATGTTTTTTCACGCAGAAGTGAGATAACCTCTTCAATTTTTAGACTTGAATTTCTTTTATGAATTCTTAGGAATAATCATAATATTGTGTGAAATACGTGGCTCTATCTATATGGAATTATTGAGAATAATGTGACTTTTATCACACATGTACGAAAAATTGGTTAAATCTAAAATCAAATTGTAAATGAATTAATGTTTTGATTTTTAATGGAAAATATAAGACCAAATATTTTTGGTTACAACCATTTTGTCGACAAGACTAGATCTGGTTTGCCATATTGCGTTTGCGAAACTTAGCAAAGGTATTTGTCTATGGTGTCATTTCTATTTATTGGTTTGATCATTACGATCTTACTAACACCAGGTCCAACGAATACATTATTGGCTTCGTCTGGAATCCAAGCGGGTATTAAAGGTTCACTAAAATTAATCCCTGCTGAAGTTATAGGTTATTTTATTGCCATTACAACATGGGGCTTTTTACTTGAGTCTGTTTCACACTATGTGCCTTGGCTACCACCTTTAATTAAGCTGCTTAGTGCGACTTTTATTATCTATTTGGCAATTAAGTTATGGATTACTTCAACTAAAGAGTTGGATTTGAATCAACCTTTGATTACAACTAAGGCTTTATTTGTAGCAACCTTACTGAACCCTAAAGCTTTATTATTCGCTTCAGCCATTTTTCCACACACTGCTTGGCTTAACCTACATGAATATGTTGTTCATATGGGAACATTCTTAGCATTGATCACCCCAATTGCTTTTTTATGGATTGCATTTGGATCTATTTTAATTTCCAACAAAATTTCGTGGCTGAATCAACGTAACTTACAACGTTCAGCAGCATTTGTTTTAACTTTCTTTGCGATGCCGCTGGCTTATTCAGCAATTTCATCGTTCTAAATTTTGGTTTTGCTGCTGTATTTAAAATTTAAAAAATTGGAGTTTTTAATGAGTACTATAAAAATTAAGGTAAAGGATCAGTTTGAGGCCGAAAAGATCGCGACAGCCAAAGTAAAAGCTGTCAATGATCAAGAAATTCCCTTCTTTAAACGAATTGAACATATCGAAGTTGAAGGGGAGATTCTTCTACCCAATATGGATTTACTCTTTGAAAATCCTAAAGATGGCAGTATTTACCGGTATGTCGGGGCAGTGTAGATTCATTGGCCATTGCTTGAAGACATTGACCCACGTTTAAACGTGGGTTTTTAATACTTCCTATTTTTCAATAGAACCGTGCTATCTGTACCCATTTATCTGTTTTTACTCACTAATTAAATCAAAAATGTATACTGAATGTTCTACTATAAAAAGGATTAACCTATGAAAAAGATAATTTTAGGGGCGTTTTTGAGTACGATGATTACATGGAGTAGCTTTGCTGCTTGTACTTATAATTTAGATGCCACTCAGGCTCAGCTATCACAAATTGATTCAACCATGACTAGGTTTCCTAACATACTAGGTGCTAAAGCAAGTTTTAATGTAGATGCAAGTAGCAGTGTGAAATCTTATATGTCCATGAGCAATGCTTTCGCAAATAATAAAATTAGTTATCCAAATCTTGCTTTTCAAGATGTGCCTGGAGACAAGGTAATTTCTGCTGGTGGTACAGTTGCTTTTGAAATCAAGTTAAAAATTCCAACTTATGTTCTACCCGCAGGCGAAACAATAACTTTTTTCCCAATTCAGATTGCTGCAACGAATGGTAATCAGAATGCCTTTAATATCGCTTTAATTCATGCGAATGGCCAGCCCACAAATACAAACAATAATATTCTGCTTTTGATTAATGGTGGTACACAGTCATCTGGTGTGTTGACCTTAAAACCTGAAAATACCGCTGATGGTTATCAGACTTTCGGGTTTTATGTGAATCAAAATAGTAAACAGATTGGATATATTTTTAATGGAGTAAACAAAGGTTATATCTCAGGTTATGAGAGCAATGGTTCTACTTTATCGTTTATGGCAGGTGGGGGGACTGGAGCTATTGCGACATCGGCATCTGTTGTTGGGCAAAATTTATCTATAGAGTTTATTACTGACCATACAAAACTTGCAAATACTTACCCTACAGGAACAAAAGATATTTGTGGAACAACGCTTTAAATTAGGCCTCCTTCAGGAGGTTTATTTATTGAATATGACTTACAACATTTAATTTTCTTGTTGTTGTTAGGCATGACCATTTAAGACGGTTTCGAGATGATTCAAACAGTTTAAGTAGGTGACTAATAAAATATTATAGAATATAAGAAATTGTTTGCTGTCGATATTCTATGATCTATGTTGCACTTGCCTTAATTGGTGTTATTTCAGGCTTGATTAGTGGCATAGTTGGCACAGGATCATCGATCATTTTGTTACCTATTCTTGCTTATATTTTTGGTGCAAAGCTGGCTGTTCCAATTATGGCAATTGCCTCAATTATGGGGAATATCTCTCGTGTTGTAATGTGGCGCAAAGAATTAAATATCAGGGCCTTTTTATTGTTTTCCAGTCTTGGTATTCCTGCCACCGTACTGGGTGCAAACACACTTTGGGTCATGTCGCCATTTCTTTCTAATTTATGTATTGGTCTATTTTTCTTATGTCTTATCCCGATACGGCATTATGCAAAGCATCGTAATTTCACTTTGAATGCTTGGCAAATGGTGGTTGCTGGAGGTGTGCTTGGATATATTACGGGTATCGTGTTTTCAACAGGGCCTTTATTGCTGCCAATTTTTAATGGTTTTGGCTTAATAAAAGGTGGGCTTTTAGCAACCGAGGCAGCAGCTTCCTTCGCAATTTACTTGACAAAAAGTCTAACTTTTGGGGCATTGGGTGTTTTACAGCAAAATATTTTAATTGCAGGAATTGCAGTAGGGATCTCTTTAATCATTGGTAATTATATTGGTAAAACCTTTGTATTGAGAATGTCAGATCGAACCTTTAACCTTATGCTTGATGCGATGCTGTTGATTGCCGGCAGTTCGATGTTGTTCTCTATTTTTCTACACTAGAAGAAATTTCCGCTAAAATTTGGTGTTTATTCAGTTTTAACTGGAGGGTTTTCAACATGGAAGCGAATAATAAATAATTCAAACTCATACCTTAAGTTGCTTTCGAAGCATAAGGAGACTGATATTTCAACTGAACTTAATGTCGTCGATGCATTGGTGATCGTGGATGTGCAAAATGCTTTTGTGTTAGGTGCAGAAGCTGTACCTGCATCAAAACAACTAATTGAATCAATCAGCATTTTACTTGCCAAAGCGAGATTAGCTTATGCCCCCGTGATCTTCCTGCAAAATGATGGAGATATAGGGACTTTAGATGAACCATACAAAGTGGGTTGGGAGCTATTTTTTCCGCCACAATCTCATGAATTTATCATAAGAAAAAATCAAGATAATGGTTTTAGTGGCACTTTACTTAAACAGAAATTGGAAGATGATGAGATTAGGTCTTTCGCAATATGTGGCGTTCTATCCGAAATGTGTGTAGCTGCAACAGCCCGTGCAGCATTAGAGCTCGGTTATGATGTACTGTTACCGCACGATGCGCATGCGACTTATGATGTGCCCTCAGGACCAGGATCGGATGGTGTGCCTGCTGTTATGGTAGCTAGAGTGGCAGAATGGTCTCTTGGTGATGAAATTATCATTTGTACATCGGTGAATGAAGTTGGTTTTACTAAGCGAAAGGAGGGGTGTGCATAGATAAATTGAGCTAGAAGATTTCTTTAAGAAGAAATAATATGTAGCGCTTTGATCAATTCAACTTTATTACTAACGCCTAATTGCATATAAGCCTTTTGTAGATAGGTCCGAACTGTAGATGGGCTTAACCCTAATAGTTCAGCGACTTTTTTATAAGAATGGCCCTGTGAGAAAAGGTAAGCAACACGATATTCACGTGGTGATAATGTTAAATTTCTCTTTATATTTAAAATTTCAATTCTAATGTTATCTGATTTTTTGAAAATATTGATGTTGACTTTACCTAAACGAATACTGGTTGGTATTTTATCGAACTGAAACATCAATTCTTCAGGAATATAAACCCCTTTCCATTCTGGCCATTTTGCGTAAATAACTTCACATAGACCAGCACCAATGCTTAATATATAACCATCTTCTCGTACTAGTCCCGCATGAAACATATTGTGATTAGGAGAAAGCTCTAAAGCCTCTTGCAAGTTATAACGCCAAATTTGATTTATATGACGAACTGACTGTTCGAAAAAGGCGATATTTATATTGCTAAATGAAGCTCCACTATGTCGATATAAACTTATAAAAAAAATATGTCCAGTAAAGGTATCTTTTATAGACATGGACATGCCATGTAAGAGTTGATATTTTCGGCTAAATTGGTTGAGCTCATGGCTTTCAGTTTCATCTTGAAAATCAGATGAATAACTGAACCTATGGGCAATATCAGATAAATTGTCAACCACATGAGCAAATTCATCATCATTTGCAACAGCTTTCCATTCAGACGGAAAAGTTGTTGGTAGGTTGATTGTCTCTGTGTGATGAATACCCACCATTTTTTTGTCTTTATCGTGTGTGATGAGTCCCCACCAAGCAGCATCAAAACATATGATTGTTTTTAATTCTTGCAATGACTGCCGAATAAATTCTGAAGCCAGATGATCTTTGGAAATCTTTCCTAATTTCAATAAGTAATGGCCTAAGACTTCAATTGAAGTAATATTTTGTATTTCTTCCAAAAGCTTTCTAGCCCCGACTTCTTTACTCGGTAGGAGCATACTTTAATTACGATAAATTCTGCAAGAGCGTCTGCATTTGCAGATTGTTTTAGCCGATAAATCTATAAATAATTTGATTTAGAAACTCATGGAAACATACAAAATGTATCCATGCATACCCTCCTATGAATATTAAATATTCTATGCAAAAGGTTACATTTTTGATGAAAATCATTCATAGCAATTATCTCAGGAAAACAATCATTTTTTCTTTGTCAATTTATGCGCTATTAAATTTGGTTGGGTGTAATGACAGTTCAGATTCCAAATCTAAAAATATTAAATCAGGGACAGTAGTGGAAAATACATCTTTGAAAGGTAAATTTATTCCAGTCTATGAAGTGGCTCGAACGAACGAAAACCGAATTGAAGAAAATCTTTGGCGCAGCAGAAAAATTTTGGAAGGCTACACAGCAGAGATGAATAGTTTTGTAAATATTCCTGTAGACATTAAAGTTGTAGCAAAAGAGTGTCAGGAAGCAAACGCATTTTATGATAGTGAAACACAAACAATCGAGTTGTGTTATGAATTAGGAGCAGAAGAACGAAAAATGTTCACTGATGCAGGTGATTCTGGGGATATTTTAGAGAACGAACTTTATCAAAGTGCTGTAGGAACGCTATTCCATGAGGCTGGACACGCCTTGATTGATGTACTTAATCTAAAAATTACAGGTAGAGAAGAAGATGTGGCTGATCAATTAGCTGCATATATTTTAACTTATAATGATGAGGATAAAGATTATCTTCTTACTGTTGCTGATACGTATAGCCTTGCAGCACAACGAGCAAAATCATTGGACGATCTTCCTTTTTATGATTCTCATTCATTAGATGCTCAACGTGCGGTTAATTTTCTATGCTATGTATATGGATCTGATACAAAGAACTTTCAGTATCTAATCAGTGATGAGTTGCTCAATAAAGATCGTTCAGAGGAATGTGAGCATGAGTATAATCAAATCGTCGATGCTTGGGATTTTTTACTCGCTCCTTATTTTAAAAAGTAGGCTATGATTTTGTCTTTGCTGAAAGTTCTCAAAAAAGTTCTGTATTTGACATAGCGGTTAATATAAAAAAGACATATTCATGGAATATGTATTTTTATTTAAAAAATAAACTAATACAAATACTTATATATTAATTCAAAAATTTATTTTAAAGTGATTTTAGTCCATGATTCATACATTTTTACGGCTGCGGAGAAGTCACTATTTGGTTCAGCGGTTAAATTTGCTGCTTGAATCAAGCTTTGCGTTAACGACAAAATCGGAGCAGGGAGTTTTGCATCCTTAACTAAATCAAGTGCGATACCTGTATCTTTCGCAAGCAATGGTAGTCCAAAAGTTACAGGAAACTCCCGACTCAATACGCGTTGCGGAAAAATCGTTTCTGTAACCAGACTTTTACCGCTTGATGCATTGATACAGTTCAGTGCTGCATCCAAATTGACGCCGTGTGCTTTTAAAGTACTGAAACCTTCAGCAACTGACCACAAATTCACAGCAAGCAACATATTATTAATGGCTTTTACTGCAAAACCCGCACCAGATTCACCGACATGTTGAATCAATTTACCGACTGCGGCCATAGCAGGGTAAGCACGTTCAAAAGCATCAACATCACCACCCACCATGACAGTTAAGGTTGCATTCTCAGCACCTACGGTTTGACCACTGACAGGTGCATCCAAAAAGTCTACATTTTGAGCTTTTAATTTCTCAGCCAGACGGCGTGCAGCTTCAGGCACACCACTGGTACAGTCAATCCAGATTGAACCTGATTTGATCTCTAGACCATCAATCAAGGCTTCGACGTCCTCACTGGTCGGTAAACAAGAAAAGATCACATCAGCCTGAACCGCTTGAGTAAGCTCAACGGCTGTAGTTCCATATTCTGTTGCATGCTGTTCAGCTTTACTAAAATTTCGATTCCAGACATAGACCTTCTCGAAATATTTAGGCAAATGCGCTGCCATACGATAGCCCATAGCCCCTAAACCGATGAATGCAATAGATTGAGTCATACTTTACCTTTTTATTTGCGTTGATCGTTCGGCTAACCATGTCGTAAGTGTTGGCCAGAACTCTATTGAACTATTATGACTAGACATTAAACCTAAGTGTCCGCCAGGAATAAGAGTAAACGTGACATCTTGGCTACTTGTCAACTGAGTCAACGGAAATGCAGATTCAGAAGTGACCAGTTGATCACCTTTTCCAGCACCAACAAATAAAGAGCAATTGATTTTTTTCAATTCAATGGTTTTGTTTTTAAGCTGAATCGCGCCGTTTTTTAAAGGATTTTGCAACCAGACATTGAACAGCATATCTTGGTTCACACCACCAGGATAATCAATCATATTGTTTAAGAAGTGGCTCAGGGTTGCATCTTCTTGCACCAGTTTTAGATTATCCAAATTTTTCAGTAGTTGAATGTTGCCATCAATCCAGCCTTTAGGATCTAACAACTTGAATCCAAGCGAGTTTAGGAAGCCTGGTGAATGAATCATTAACTTCGGTAAACGATTATAGATGTAATCTTTAATAGTGGGGTTGCGGTTAGTCAGATAAGCCAAAGTTTTATAAAGTTTGCCAATATAACCCGAAGCATAGCTGTCGATCGGACTACCTAACACCACCAAGTTTTTGACAACACTCGGCTGATGGCGTGCAGTGTAAAGGGTGACGAAAATTCCCGCCATACTCCAGCCATGCAGCGAAATTTTTTCAGATTTGGAGTGTTGTTGAATTGCTTCAATACATTTAGGTATAAAGTTATCAATAAAAGATAGAAAGTTAATTTGGTAGTTTTTATAAGTCAGTTTACCCCAATCAATCAAATAAACATCAAAACCACTGTCTTGAAAATGTTTCACCAAAGAACGATAAGGATATAAATCATAGATATCCATATTAATGGCCAACGGTGCAACGAATACTAACGGTTCTTTATAGCGTTTGTTCTCTGACGCATAGAAACGGACGCGAGTTTGTTTAAATTGAGCAATCACTTGATACGGCGTCGATTGAGACAAAACCAGTTTGTCGGCATCGAAAACACGCATAGCCAGATGTTTAAAATTTATTTTTTGCTGTTCCACAAGCGATTTCATCTTAGAAAGTCTCATCATGAGTCAAGATTGCACGAAGTCTAAGCGATAATTTCATCTTACGCCTTGACCTTAAATACCTTAGGCGCTCAAAATATTGGCACATTTCGACATTATGATCATAAGGCATACAGAACGATGAATCCAAGCGATGATTTAGAATACCAATTAGAAACACTGGCAATTCGCACAGGGCATGATCGTACCTCTGAAGGTGAGCATAGTGAGCCAATCTTTCTAACCTCGTCATTTGTGTGTGAAAGTGCGGCTGATGCTGCTGCCAAATTCTCAGGGCAAATTGCTGGTAATACCTACTCACGTTATACCAATCCAACGGTACAAGCTTTTGAAAAGCGCTTGGCTGTTTTGGATGGCGCAGAACGTGCAGTCGCGACCAGTTCAGGTATGGCTGCAGTACATGCAATGTGTATGGCTTATTTAAAAGCGGGTGACCATGTGATCTGTTCACGCGCGGTATTCGGTTCAATCATCGCTTTATTTGAAAAATATGTTGCCAAATTTGCAGTTGAAGTGACTTTTGTCGATTTAGATGATCTTGAAGGCTGGAAACATGCGATTCGTCCAAATACGCGTATCTTATTTATTGAAACGCCGTCGAATCCATTGGCACAAGTAGGTGATATGCAAGCCATTGCTGATATCGCCCATGCCAATGGCGCTTTGTTTGCGGTCGATAACTGTTTCTGTACGCCAGTATTACAACAACCGATTAAGTTTGGTGCGGATTTAGTCCTTTATTCAGCAACCAAGTATATTGATGGTCAAGGTCGTGCCTTGGGAGGTGCTGTTGTTGGAAAACATGACTTACTTGAAGAAGTAAATGGTGTAATCCGTACTTTGGGTAATTCGATGAGTCCATTCAATGCTTGGATTTTCTTGAAAGGCTTGGAAACACTGAGTATTCGTATGAAAGCACATTGTGAAAGTGCACAAAAATTGGCGGAATGGTTACATCAGCACGAAAAAGTTGAAAAAGTGTATTACGCAGGCTTACCTGATCACCTAGGCCATGCACTTGCGAAAAAACAGCAAAAAGGCTTTGGTGGTGTTGTATCCTTTGTGGTGAAAGGTGAGCGCGAAGGTGCTTGGACCGTGATTGATAACACCCGTTTCTTGTCGATTACCAGTAATCTAGGTGACGTTAAGTCAACAATTACACATCCAGCAACGACCTCGCATGGTAGAATGTCGGCTGAAGCTAAACAAGCTGCAGGAATTGAAGAAGGTTTGATTCGTGTGTCTGTTGGTTTAGAAGACATTGATGATATTATTCGCGACATATCACGCGGTTTAGATTTAATTTAACGAGAGAAACTTATGAACATTAATATGCTCATGCAGCAAGCTCAGCGCATGCAAAAAGATATGGAATCAAATCTTAAAAAAGCCAAAGAAGAGCTTGCAAAAACTGAAGTTCATGCTGAAGCAGGCGGTGGCTTGGTTAAAGTAACCATGACGTGCCGTAATGTGGTTAAGCGTATTGAAATTAGTCCTGACCTGTTGCAAGACGAAGCGGATATGATTGAAGATTTGATTGCTGCGGCAATGAATGATGCCGCGCGTCAAGCAGAAGCCATTTCTGAAGAGAAATTACAAGGTGCGAACACCGGTATGGGCTTACCACCAGGCTTATCTGGCTTATTTTAATAAATCTCTCCCTAAGCTTTCAAATGGAACTTAGGGAGTCTTTTTTTATAAACAATCGAGTTGATTTGTGTTTAGTGAACGATTTGAACAATTAGTTCAAGCATTACGTATATTGCCAAGTGTTGGTCCCAAATCAGCACAACGTATGGCATTACATTTATTAATGAAAAACCGTGAAGGTGCTTTTGCTTTGTCGCATGCCTTACATGAAGCATCGAGCCATATTCACGAATGTCAGATTTGTCATTCATTAACTGAAAATGAAATCTGTGATATCTGTGCTTCCGCAGAGCGTGATGAGCAACTGCTGTGTGTGGTTGAATCACCAGCCGATGTGATGGCGATTGAACAGAGTGGCAGTTTTCGCGGAAAATATCATGTGCTTGGTGGACACCTTTCTCCATTGGATGGTATTGGCCCAGAAGAGATTGGGATTCCTTATCTAATTCAACGTCTGAGTGCGGGTCAGATCCAAGAAGTGATTTTGGCGACCAATGCCACAGTAGAGGGCCAAGCAACAGCACATTATCTGGTTGAAGCGACCAAACATTTACCGATTCACATGACCCGAATTGCACAAGGTGTGCCACAAGGTGGTGAGTTGGAATATGTGGATAGTCATACCTTAAGTCAAGCTGTACATAACCGTATGCGAATGAAATAACGAGGTTCATTCGCATTTTTATATATTTATATTAAATTCATGCTGTTAATTTAAACAAATAATTAAATTTTACATATTGTCTAACATTATCTTAGATCTATTTATTGTGATTTGTGGCACTATTGACGGGCGAAAAGGATTTTCGTTTTTTGATGAATGGAAGAGGAGTAATTTCATGTCTTGCATGTGGAATACCAATTAATTTTTTTGTATTTTTCAGTTGAGCAATGACTGGCATTGGGCAGTTTTATTGCGCATGGTTCTTTATTATTTTACTTGAGCACACATGTTTCAGTTTATCCAACAGCAACAAGATTTAGCTGTTCTCCTCAAGCAGATGGAACAGTGTTCTGTCTACGCCCTTGATACCGAGTTTATTAAGGTCGATACCTTATATCCTAAACTTGGTGTTTGCCAAATCAATTTAAATGGTCAAGTTCTGTTGCTTGATGGTGCAGCATTAGATCTCAGCAATTTTTGGCCAAAGATTTTTGCGGCTCAACAAAATATTTTTCATGCCTGTGGTGAAGATATTGATCTGATCTATCATTATGCCGACCAAAAACCATTAAATAATGTATTCGACACCCAAGTTGCTTTGGCATTTCTCGGACATGGGCTTCAAGTCAGTTATCAAAATGCGCTTAAAACTTGTTTGAATATTGAGATTGAAAAAGATCAGACCCGTTCAGACTGGCTTGCTCGTCCATTGACCCAAGAGCAAATGTGCTATGCGGCAAATGATGTGATCTATTTAAGCAAACTTGCAGATGCGCTGAAAACAGATCTGAAAGCAAAAGGGCTGTATCAATACGTATTGGAAGATTGTCAAAATCTCACCAAAGAGATTGCCTTGGAAACACCACTGGCAGAGCTGTACACCGATATCGGTAATTATCGCCATTCGCGTCGTGAGTTGATGCAGTTACAGCAACTCAGCATTTGGCGAGAACAGATTACCAAGGCTTTGAATCAGCCACGTAGTTTTATTTTGAGAAACTCCACCATGATCGATTTGGTAGAAAAGAATCCTCGCAATAATTTTCAGTTGGCACGAATTAAAGATATTCGTCCGCACATTGTACGCGAACATGGCAAAATGATTCTTGATTTACTCAAGTTCTTACCGCCAGAGGAAGAGTGGCCATTGCGCATGGCTAAGCCGATCAAGAGTAATTCTAAAGAAGTTGCACCTAAAATTGATGCGTTGATTGAAAGTGTAGTTTTAGAAACTGGGATACCGAAAGAAGTATTACTACGTAAGAAATGGATGAATGCCATCTATGAACATGTGGTCTTTCATTTAGATGAGCAGTCTTTACCGAGTTATTTAATGGGTTGGCGCTATGACATTCTGACGCAACCATTGATTGCGTTATTAAAAGAAGATATTGAATATCTTTCCACACAAATGAAAGTGATACGATAAACAGGAAAGAGTGAATCAATGATTCGCTCTTTTTTTATTTTGACGCATTGTTTTGTCTTTTCGTTTTGTACTTGCCATTTAAAGAGCGCAAAACACGACTCCAGCGTTAACAATCCTTAATGTATCCATTTTTATTTTCATGTATGCTGTCTTTGATTGTTAATAGATGTGAGTAAACATGCACTGCGATATTTATAGATCGAGCAAAAAAGATGAAATGTATATGTATATTGCTCGTCCAAATTATCCTGATGACAAGGAACAAGAAAACCCATTTGAAGGTGTTCCAGAAACAGTTCTACAAGCATTCGGCAAAGCCACCTTTGTCATGCATTTAGAGCTTCATAATGAGCGTAAACTTGCACGTGCTAACGTTTTACATGTGTTAGATTCATTAAATACCAAAGGCTTTTTTATTCAGATGCCACCAGAAGGATTAATTAATCCGAATGCGGTAGAACCAGAGGGCTTACGTGGTGCTTGAGACTTTAACAGCGATATGGTCTAACATTCTTTCAGTTCTGGATCAATTTCCAGAAGAAAATGTTGCGATCATTGTTTATGTTACAGGGACACTCATTGCATTGTGGTGCTGGTATCGTTTGATGTCACGCCTACCCAATCCAATTGGTGGCATCCTCTGGATTGTCGCTTTTGCCGTTCTTGCGACTCCAACAATTTCAGAAGGTCCAAACTCGGCCTTAGCACCAGCCATTTTTGGTTTGCTTTTTGGTGTCCTCACCAAAGAACATGTCTTAGTCTGGTCTAACTTATCATTGATTTTATTTGTCATTGGTACGGGGTTACTGATCGGCTTCTGCTGGTCAAAATACACTGCAAATAAAACTGCACGTTCAGTTTAGATACGATGTTAAATATAGAAAAATAAGGTTTTAAAATGTCTGCTGATACACAACACTTCACTGGTACAGATCAATATATTGCAACTGATAGCTTAAAGCTTGCAGTGAAAGCTGCCCGTGCTTTACAGAAACCATTATTGGTGAAAGGCGAGCCTGGTACAGGTAAAACATTACTTGCAGAGCAAGTGGCTGAAAGTTTGGGTTTGAAGCTGATTACTTGGCATATCAAGTCAACCACCAAAGCCCAGCAAGGTCTGTATGAATATGATGCTGTATCACGTTTGCGTGACAGCCAGCTAGGTGATGATCGTGTCTACGACATTAAAAACTATATTAAACCCGGTAAATTGTGGGAAGCATTTACCAGCGAAGAGCGTTGTGTATTGTTGATTGATGAAATCGACAAGGCGGATATTGAATTTCCAAATGACTTATTGCATGAACTCGACAAAATGTCGTTCTATGTTTATGAGACAGGTGAGACCATTACTGCGACACAACGCCCGATCGTGATCATTACCTCGAATAATGAGAAGGAACTGCCAGATGCATTCTTGCGTCGTTGTTTCTTCCATTATATCGAGTTCCCTGATGATGCAACTATGCGTGACATCATTGCAGTACATTTCCCGAATATTTCAAATACCCTAGTCAGTGAAGCACTACAGGTGTTCTTTAAATTACGTGAAGTTCCGAATTTGAAAAAACCACCGTCAACATCAGAACTCATTGATTGGTTAAGCCTGTTGATGGCAGATGATATGCCAGAAGATGTATTGCGTAATCACGATAAATCAAAAGCGATTCCACCCTTATATGGTGCTTTGATTAAGAATGAACAAGATGTGCAATTGCTTGAACGTTTAGCCTTTATGTCACGCCGCTAAGAGTGTTTAAAAATGTTTGTGCGACTGTTTTACACCTTACGCAAATATGGCGTGCCTGTAACAACACGTGAGCTCATTGATCTTAATCAGGCGGTCGCGTCAGGTCTTGTATTTGCAGATCAGGAACAGTTCTATCAATTGGCTAAAACTGTTTTAGTCAAAGATGAGCGCTTTTTTGATAAGTTTGATCGTGCCATGAAAGATTATTTTGATGGCATCGAAACTTTTGATTTAGATGAATTGCTAAAACAAGTTCATAAGCTACCCAAAGACTGGTTTGATCTTGAGCTATTAGAGAAACATCTTACGCCTGAACAACGTGCTGAGCTACAAAAGGCAGGTTCTCTCGAAGAGCTGATGAAAATGCTGGAAGAACGCTTACGTGAACAGCATAAAAAACATCAGGGTGGCAATCGCATGATTGGCACTGGGGGAACTTCACCTTTTGGTGCGTTTGGTGATCATCCAGAAGGTGTTCGTATTGGTGGGCCAGGGCGTAAACGTTCAGCGGTTAAAGTTTGGGAACAACGTAAATACCAAAATCTAGATGATGATCAGGTTTTGGGAACCCGTCAGATGCAAATTGCCTTACGCCGTTTGCGTAAATTTGCCCGCCAAGGCGCTGCTGAAGAGCTCGATGTCGATGGCACCATTCGTGAGACAGCCAAACAAGGGATTTTGGATGTACAGTTGGTCCCTGAGCGTCGTAACCGGATTAAAGTGCTCATGCTGTTTGATGTCGGTGGTTCGATGGATGCATATATCGCTGAGTGTGAAAAGCTATTTAGTGCGGCTAAATCAGAGTTTAAAACCCTCGAATACTTCTACTTCCATAACTGTCTATATGACCATGTGTGGAAGGATAACCATCGCCGTAGTTCAACCCGTATGAATACATGGGATCTATTCCATACTTATGGACGTGATTATCGGGTCATCGTGGTGGGTGATGCCAGTATGGCGCCATATGAACTAAAATCTGCGGGTGGTTCAGTTGAATATATGAATGAAGAGTCGGGCGAAGTGTGGCTTAGACGTTTACGTCAGCACTTTGATAAAACCGCTTGGTTGAACCCTGAAATGGAGGGTTATTGGCATTACACCCAGACCATTAACTGGATTAAAGAAATTTTTGAGAATCACATGTTTCCAATGACCCTAAAAGGTCTTGAGGATATGACACGCTACCTATCGCGTTAAAATTTTATATTAAGACTTTATAAGAACAGGAAAAGACATGGAACATCAAATTAATGGCGTTGCTTTGCCAAATGAAGCAGGTTTCTTTGGCAATTTTGGTGGTCAGTTCATTCCACCACATTTAAAAGAAGCAATGGATGAAATTAATAAGGCCTATGAAGAGATTCGTCATACCGCTGAGTTTCAGGATGAGCTGAATGACTTATTCAAAAACTATGTTGGTCGTCCAAGCCCATTGTTTCATGCCAAGCGTTTGTCTGATCAATTGGGTGGAGCACAGATTTATCTCAAACGCGAAGACCTGAACCATACGGGGGCGCATAAGATTAATCACTGTCTGGGTGAAGCTTTGCTTGCGAAATATATGGGCAAGCGCAAAGTCATTGCCGAGACGGGTGCGGGGCAACACGGCGTGGCTTTGGCAACGGCTTGTGCATTGGTCGGTATCCCATGTGAAATCCACATGGGTCAAGTCGATATTGAAAAAGAACATCCGAATGTCGTGAAGATGAAAATCTTGGGTGCGAAACTGGTTTCAGTGACTCAAGGCACAGCGACCTTAAAAGATGCGGTGGATAGTGCTTTTGAAGAATATTTAAAAGATCCTAAAAACTATATCTATGCGATTGGCTCGGTGGTTGGACCACATCCTTTCCCGAAAATGGTACGGGACTTTCAATCAATTATTGGCAATGAAATCAAAATTCAAGCTAATGAACGCTTTGGACAGAATCCAGATTATGTGGTTGCCTGTGTCGGTGGTGGCTCAAATGCGATTGGTGCATTCACCACATTTTTAAATACGCCAGAAGTTCAATTGGTGGGTGTAGAACCTGCGGGTCATGGCCTAGATACCGACAAACACTCAGCCACTTTGACCTTGGGCAAGCCTGGGCAGATTCATGGTATGGCGTGCTATGTGCTGGAAGATGACAACGGTGAGCCGTTGCCAGTGCATTCGATTGCTTCGGGCTTGGATTATCCGGGTGTTGGGCCACAACATAGTTTCCTGAAAGAGCTTGGTCGTGTGCAATATGAAACGGCGACGGATCAGGAATGTTTGGATGCCTTTATGACACTTTCACGGGTAGAAGGTATTGTCCCAGCTTTGGAAAGTTCGCATGCGGTAGCTTGGGCGTTACGTGAAGCGCCTAAGTTGGATAAAGGTATTAAGATCGTGGTCAATCTTTCTGGACGTGGCGATAAAGACTCGGATTATGTGGCAGAAAAGCTAGGCCTATAAGTTCTTGTTGAATATCTCAAGGTTAATAGACCGCTTCGTGTAGAGAGGCGGTTTTTTTATTGTTAAATCAACCTTAATCCCGTTAGAATAAAGCGTTTTGCAATTAGCACTTTTGGAGACGCCTAAGTGGAGCGACCTACAATCAGCCCTGAACATTTACAAGAGGCGGCTGAAAACCTAGTAACCATTCGAGATTTTGTTCGTTTTGGGGTAACCGCACTTCGTCAATATGACGCACACTTAGGTCAAGGTACTCAAGATTATTTTGCAGAGAGTTCTGCTCTGGTACTGCAAACGCTATCACTTGAATGGAAAGCAGATGCTGAAATTTTGGATGCCAAACTTTTACCAAGCGAAAAAGCAGAATTTTTGAGCTTGTTAGAACGTCGTATCAATGATCGTATTCCTACTTCGTATTTATTGAACTTGGCTTATTTCTTCAATAAGCCGTTCTATGTAGATGAGCGTGTCTTGATTCCACGTTCACCGATTGCTGAGTTAATTGAACAACGTTTTGCGCCATACTGCCTAGATGAAAATGGACGTATGCTGGAAGCATTAAACAATTTGCCTGAAAATAACAATCCAAAAACACCACAACGTATTTTAGATATGTGTACGGGGTCAGGTTGTATTGCGATTGCATTGGCTTATGCTTTTCCAGAATCAGAAGTCGACGCGACTGATATTTCAAAAGAAGCGTTGGAAGTGGCTTCTATCAACACTGAGCATCACGATAAGCAGTACCAAGTTGCGTTGCTTGAATCCGACTTATTCTCAAAAATTCCTGCTGAAAATCAATATGACCTAATCGTCAGTAATCCACCCTATGTGGATGCAGAAGATATGGCTGATTTACCAGAAGAATTCTTGCATGAACCTGAACTTGCACTGGCTGCAGGTCAAGATGGCTTAGATCTAGTCCGCAAGATGTTAGCTCAAGCCGCTGATTATTTAACTGAAGATGGCTTGATCGTGATTGAGGTGGGGAATTCTGAGTGGGCAATGCGTCAGAACTTCAATACAGTTGACTTCCATTGGTTAACTTTCCAAAAAGGCGGTTCTGGTATTTTTGCTTTAACTGCTGAACAATGCCGTCGTTATAAAGAAGTATTTCAGCAATCAGTTCAAAACTAAGGGGTTAAAGCATGGCAGGGAATAGTATTGGGCAACTGTTTCGAGTAACGACTTGTGGTGAGTCACATGGTGCAGGCTTGATGGCGATTGTCGATGGCGTGCCGCCTGGTCTTGAGCTTTGTGAAGCCGATCTGCAAAAAGATTTAGATCGCCGTAAACCGGGAACTTCGAAGTTTGCAACGCAACGTAAAGAACCAGATCAAGTTGAAATTATCTCGGGTGTTTTTGAAGGTAAAACCACAGGAACATCGATTGGTTTATTGATCCGTAATACGGATCAGAAATCAAAAGACTACGGCAATATCGCTCAAACTTTCCGTCCAGGCCATGCGGATTACACTTACACTCAGAAATACGGTTTCCGTGACTATCGTGGTGGCGGTCGTTCGAGCGCCCGTGAAACGGCGATGCGTGTTGCGGCAGGTGCAATTGCTAAGAAATATCTTGCTGAAAAATTTGGTATTGATATTCGTGGACATGTCACACAAATTGGCAATGAAGTCGCTGAAAAACTGGATTGGGCAGAAGTACCAAACAATCCATTTTTCTGCGGTGATGTGGATGCGGTTCCTCGTTTCGAGCAACTCGTAACCGCTTTACGTGAGCAAGGAACCAGTTGTGGCGCTAAGCTAGAAATTCTTGCTGAGAAAGTGCCCGTGGGTTGGGGTGAGCCTGTATTTGATCGTTTAGATGCAGATATTGCCCATGCCATGATGAGTATCAATGCGGTTAAAGGCGTTGAGATTGGTGATGGTTTTGCTGTAGCAGGACAATTTGGCCATGAAACTCGTGATGAACTGACGACAGATGGATTCCTTGCTAATCATGCAGGTGGTATCTTAGGTGGAATCTCAAGCGGTCAAAGCATTCGTGTGGCGATTGCGTTGAAACCAACTGCAAGTATTACCACACCAGGTAAAACCATTACGATTGAGCGAGAAAATACCGATGTATTGACCAAAGGCCGTCATGATCCGTGTGTGGGTGTACGTGCAACACCAATTGCTGAAGCGATGTTGGCGATTGTATTGATGGACCATTTCTTAAGACATCGTGCACAAAATGCAGATGTGATTGCACCATTTAAACCAATCGAACCATAATAAAATATTAAGCCGCACATATAATTTATTATATCTGCGGCTTGTATCACATTTTAAAAAATTTAATTAAATATTAGTTTAATATTCATTTAATCATGATCAAGAAATTATAAAGCTTCAGAAACGATATTATCTGATGTTGCAATATGATACTGATTCCGACCATTACTTTTCGCGATATATAATGCATGATCTGCTTGTGCAATAAATTCTGAAAGACTATCACCCATACTCGGAACCATAGTGGCAACGCCTACACTAATGGTCACATGTTTTGATACATTGCTGCGTGGATGCAGAATTCCGATATTACGTACCAATTCCATCAATCTTTGTACCTGTGTAATTGCTTGATCACGATCTGTCATCGCAAAAAGTAATAAAAACTCTTCGCCTCCATAACGCGCCGCCAGATCACCACTACGTGAGGCAATTGAGCCCAACATAATTGCAATCCGTCGCAAGCATTGATCTCCCTGAATATGTCCTAAGGTATCGTTGTAGAGCTTAAAGAAGTCGATATCAATCATCATGATGGTAATCGGCATCTCATGGCGAGTTGCACGTTTCCATTCATTCTCAAGTACTTCATCCAGATAGCGCCGGTTGGCGAGACCTGTTAAAGCATCTTGCTGGGATAAAATAGACAACTGTTGTGCTTGTCGCATGAGCTCCAAACGATTGAGCTCAATCATACAGTTCTGTAGATAGTTCTCACGATGCTGTCGGTCAGTGGCATAAGCAAGAGCCATACCCAGAAAACTGCTGAAGGTATAGGTTCGGTTTAAGAAGGTCCAATCAATCGCACCACTGAGCCAAGTACTGGCTGCAATACCAATCAAACCACCAACCCAGCCCGCAATGATCGCGGTATAGAAGCGCATTCCAACAAAGCCGTAGATGATCACTACGGCATACATCATGGCAGCATGGAACAAGACATTGTTCTGACCTTGCTCCAATACGTTAATGATGGTGAAAGAAATTGCCACAGCACCCGTTGAACCAATACACACGTAGTGATCAAACCACTTGTTCATGATGGGCAGGAACGAGAGTAACCATGCCAATGTAATGATGATACCTACCCAACCGTAGGTTGCCATCCAAGTAATACGTAGGTCTATAGGCAAGACCTGATAGATACCGAAGCTTAGAAATAGATATAAACCTAAAATAATAGGGGCGCGATAGCGGAACTCATGCGCAGCCTCATTTCTATACTGATCTCGATAGATCACTTCTAATTCTTTAGGAAACCAAACTAAATTTAGCCCGCGAGAAATTAACAAGTCGATTTGTTCTTGTCCCAAAATATTGGAAGCTTTCAACTTCATCTTATCTCTCACCACTCCCAAAATGTTCTTATAAATGTCAAAATAGGGATTATTTTTTTACTACGTTACACTGATTTAAATAGAATGTGTATTAGATTATAAAAAAATATTAATTTTTATATAAGAGCCATTGCCTAATATAATGATTCAAGTTTAAATTAGATTCAAGAAATAAAAACTGTTACAAACTAAATCACAAACGATTGTATCTTTACGGTATTAGGATACAATTTATAAAAAAGCAGCAATCATGGTACATGGTTGGATTAAGTCATACGAAATAGGATGCATCGCAATGACTGCTATGAATCAATATGGAACAAAATTAGAAATTACACCTCATTCGGGTTGGGCTCAACGATTCTGGGAAGAATTATTACCCTCAAAAGAGCGGGTCAGCAAACATCCGTTATTCTTAGATATGGCCAATGGTTGTTTAAGTCTTGAATGTTTTCGTTCAGCCTTATTGAACTTCTATCCTTTGGTTGCACATTTTCCTTCTTATATGGCAGGGTCTTTGGCCAAAGCAACTGCTTTTTCACTTGATGGCGTGACTGAAACCAGAGATTGGTTGATTCAAAACATCAAGGTAGAAGAGCGACATTTAAACTGGTATCAGGACTGGGCGGGGGGCTTTGGTCTGACAGTTGAAATGTTGAATAATGTGAAGCCACCTGTTGCGATGAATGCGGTTAATCACTTTCTTTGGGATGTTAATTTTCGCGGAAGTTTGGCTGAAAGTATTGCAGCAACTAATCTTGCGATTGAATGGGCCACAGGGGATTGGACGATTCAAGTGTACAAAGGGATTCAAACCTATACGCAACATCCTGAAGTAAACATCAATAAGCGTTCTTTAGCATGGTTAAGAGCACATGCACATTATGATGATTTACATCCTTATGAAGCGATGGAGCTGATTAAGCGCTTATGTGATAAAGACCCTGAGCAGCAAAGAAAAGCATTCTTGGCCGCAAAAGAAGGTTTGGAATATTATGAACTTGCCTTAGATGAATGCTATAAGTTACAGCATAAGAACTGAACGCTTGAGTATTCAGTTTGGACAAAAGCTGATTCATACTGAAAAACAAAAACCTCCTCGGTTATACTCAAATCCGAGGAGGTGAAAGTCATTATACAGTGTTAATCCTTAAACCATTGCAGGGTCACTCACAGAATCTTCACCTGTTTCAACTCGTCCAGCAAAACGACGATAGAACTTGGCTTCCTGTGTACAGGTCACAGCGAAGTCATACCATTGACCTGTCTCATCCAAATCCCAGTGCTGGGTGAAGCTTTGTCCTGCTTTCACGGTTACTTTCAGTGGAGCATCCGTGCGATAAACCACGGGGCTAATCACCAATTCAATATCCTTCGTCCCTGAGTTTTTGAGGTCGACATATACATTGCCATTGGCAATATCATAGCAAACACGAATCTCAGCATTGATTTGCAGATCTTGATTACGATTCAGATCACCCTTGAAATGTCGATGAAAACCATTCGGCCCCATCACCCAGAGATCATATAAGCCTTGATTGTCTTTTTGCACATTCCATACATCATCTAGGCTTTTTCCGGCTTCGACAATGTAACGGCGCGGAACTCGACTTAAATTTAATTTGTCATAGACATGAAAGACAGCACCTTGTGTTCCTGTATTTGAGAACAACAGCTTGACAGTCCCATCATTTTGGCAACGTGCACTGGTATGTAGTTCATAAGGCAGTGCTTTAGAACGACGGATACCACTGGCTTGGATTGGCATTTGCAAATTGCTTGGAATAGGCACATTGGGTAATTGTTGTTGTGCATGACGAAGTTGATCGGCTTGTTCACGGGTTTGTTTGCCATTTAGTGTTGGTAGTGCATCTTCATTGGGGGTTTTAAAGTTAAATGCAGAAGTGAGATCTCCACAAATTGCACGACGATAAGGACTGATATTGCTTTCTTTAACGCCAAAACGTTTTTCAAGGAACATCAACACTGAGGTATGGTCAAATACTTGAGAGTTAACAATCCCCCCACGACTCCAAGGTGAAATTACAAAGAGTGGAACACGAGGGCCAGGGCCATAAACACCATTGTCTTTTTGGGGTTGGCTGGTACTGCCTAGTGGTGCGTCATGTACATAATATTCATGGCGCATATCTGCTTGGCTGAGCGTTGATTTACCTGCATAAGTATTATCCGCTTGCAATGTCGGTGCTGATGGTGATGGAACATGGTCAAAATAACCATCATTTTCATCAAAATTGATCAGGAATACGGTTTTGCTCCACACCTCAGGGACGGCTGTTAAGGCATCCAGTATTTCCTGAATAAACCAAGAGCCTTGTACTGGGCTAGATGGGCCAGGATGTTCACAGTAAATGGAAGGGGCATTGATCCAAGACACCTGTGGCAATTTTCCAGTTTTGATATCATTTTTAAATGCATCTAAAAATTCTTCTGGTTTATTGCCGGGTAAAGTATTGGCAACGCCTTTATAAAGTGGATTTTTAGCATTGTCTGTTGTTGCATCATAAGCTTTGTATGGCAGTGTTTGTGCAGCCTTGTTATAAGGACTATTGGGTGCACCACCACTCGAAACAGGAAAACCAGAATCGATATTGGCCTTTCTAAACGTGCGGAATGCACCTAACATGTTATCGCCCCATTCATCAGGCATATTTTGATAACAAATCCAGTTGATTCCCGCTTCTTCTAGACGTTCCGCATAGGTTTTCCATGTATAACCGACATCAACCGTTTTCGGATCGCCATCAATCCAGTCCCATTCATTATTGACAAATGCGGTACTGGTTGGCACTGCACCATTGGTGCCTGTGAGATGAAATGAGCGATTGGCGTCTGTGCCTGTATGCATAGAACAATGATATGCATCACAAATGGTAAACGCATTGGCTAAAGCGAATTGGTAAGGAATTTCCTGTTCCTTGAAATAACCCATCGCATAGTCTGTTTTATAGGTTGGCCAGTTAGACATACGGCCATTATCCCATGCTTTTTGGCTATCTATCCAAGTATGGTTGGTGCCGGGCGCACGTTGCGCATTATTACTAGAACCATCTAAATGAAAGGGGGTTAATAACGCGCCATTACTACGTTGTTGTTGCCAAACTGTACGACCATTGAGTAAAGGAATGGTCAGGCGATCAGCAAAACCACGTACACCTTTTAAAGTTCCAAAATAATGGTCAAATGAGCGGTTTTCCTGCATGAGGATCACCACATGCTCAACATCTTGGATGGTTCCTGTTTTATTGTTGGCTGGAATTGCTAACGCTTTTTGAATACTTGCTGGAAAAGTTGTTAAAGCGGCAGCACCAAAACCTGTTTTAAGTGTGTTTGCTAAAAATTGACGACGATTAATCACGCGATTTCCTCTTATTATTCTTTATGTTTATGGCGCACAGCGCATGACTGGTTTTTTGGCATCATCAGGTTTCGCTGCGGCCTGATCGTTATTTGAATCATTACACGCGGTGAGTGCCAATAGCATGGGAACAACATAAAGACATGAGAGCCATCGTTTCATCTTTTTCAACATCTGCTTCATCCATATTAAAGATGTCAACACACTAGACAGCGCTTATGACAGCACCGTTTCATTTATATGAAGATTCATATAAAAATGAGAGAAAAAGCAAGATTGACCAAAAGAGAGCTAGACTATTTCAGGAAGATTTGGATCTCATATCATGTAGAAATGGTATAGGTTTTTTATTAATTAATTGATATTTATCATTTATCTTTGAAGTGACTTTGAAGATGGAAACAACGAATGTCTCAGTGCAGCAATGTCATTAAGCAACCATTCTGAATATATGTCTTTATATAATATATTTTTCCTTTTAATTTTTAGATTTCAGTCACTATTTACAATAAAAATATGCATGGATAGACACTATTTCATGTCGCAATTGTTAATTTTTAGACAGACTCCTCTAGTATAATCGTGCAGATTTTAAGCAATTTTAAAATCAAATAAAGGAGATAAAAATGAAAAAATACACAATTTTACTCCACGACCTAGTGATTTCAAAATAGATGTTAATGGTTTTGTAAAGAATGGAAGCGATCCTTATGCACGAGGGGTGTCATTATTTGATAATTCTAGTAGTCTAATTTCAAAGGGAATGACCCCACATAAGGTTGATCCGAAGACTCTTCCAGTAGGATTAGGAATTTTTCAAAGAGGTTCAGATCCAAAACATTTTGAAATTCTTCCTACTCCTGGAACTTTTTTAACTCCTCAGCAATATATGTATTTGTGTTCTCAAATGAAATGTGTGAGATGAAACTAATGGAAAACTATACTATTAACTCACCTGATGATTTTCAGGATTATGATTGGGAATATGAAGCTAAAGGATGCTTAGAAATTGATGTCACAATTTTTGAAGATTCTTATATTTTTAATTTTTATGATATGAGAAGAATCTATAGTGTGGAGAATGCTAACTATTTTGGCAGCAATTGTTTCTATGATAAAAATTTAGTTCTGTTGTCAAGTGTTAATTTGAATAATATTAAGGAGTTCTTGAATCAAATTGTGGAAAGAAATGAATTATCATATTTTATTAAAAATTAATTAATCAACACATTATTTAAGCCGATGTTTTGTCTCGTTCGATCATTGTAGGGTGGAATGCCAAACAGGTTAATCTTTAATATTTCGTAAAAACCCTGACCAATTATTCATTCGTGAGTAATTGGTTTTATTTTTCCAATAAGATAAGAAGGGAGGATCAGCTACTGAGCTAAGAAAGACCTTGGCAGTAATGCTCAGAGATTTTCATGCTTTGAAAGAGTCTGATCCCATTGATTTCTTCTATATTACTGTTCTTATAACGGATTCATTCTATCGTCAAAATTTTCCAGTAGTGGAAATACTAAGGGCTGTAGATTATCTATATTTTGCAAATACTGCTCAAAATCAATCACAATCTTCTGTCTATCTTCCTGACTGATATAAGGGACATGGTAGGCAACAAATGGAGGGAGAACGTCAAAACCAACATAGGCAAGCGTACCGCGTTGCAACGATGATAAATAATGCTCCAAAGGCCCATGTACAGAACCTTCACCAAACATATGATCACGCCCACCGAGTGTTAAACACAGCATGGCCTTTTTACCACGCATACCGCCATGATTATAAAAACGTTTACCACCGTAGAATAAGCCAGATACGAATACACGATCAATCCAACCTTTCAAGATGGCAGGTACAGAAGTCCAATACAAAGGAAAGCTAAAAATAACCAGATCAGCACGTTGAACTTTTTCGATTTCAGTTTGGATATCGGGTGCCAAGTGTTGCTGTTTAAAGGCATGACGTTGCTCAAGTGCATAATTAAAATAATCGGGTTGACTCAAACTCTCAAAATCCTGCTTTGAGGCAACAGGATTAAAATTCATGGCATAGAGATCAGAAACTTCGACACTATGACCTTGCTGTTCAAAAGTATGTTGTGCCGTATTTTTCAGTGCTGTAGTGAATGACAATGGTTCTGGATGCGCATGTACAATCAAAATATGCATGATTTAATCCCTTATCGCGGTGAATTTTCAGATCGTTCTACTATGCTTAAATGAAGAAAGGTGTCATAGTTCATTAACCGCCAATATTTACCATTTCACGCCAATTTATTCTTCAATCATGGAGCGAAAATGAATCCAGAATTACCCGGAAGTTATGTCAATCTTTTGGTTGATCTTATACAAAAGAGGGGGATTTCTTCAGAACAGCTCTTGGCAGGTACAGGAATTTCTAAGCAGACGTTAACAGCACCATTTTGGTATGTCGACTTTAATATTTTTAATCATTTATTAGAACGGGCAGCATTATTGACAAATGAAGCTGCAATTAGTTTATATCTAGCCGAAGACATGAAAGTCTCTTGTTATGGGCATGTGGGGATTGCGGCAACGGCTTCTGAAACACTGGGAGAGGCGATTGCTGTACTAGAGCAATTTATTGGCTTACATTGTTCTGTATTTAAACCCAAACTGAAGATAGATGGAGAGATGGCGTATTTAGACTTTGATCAGCCATCACCAAAGTTTAAGCTGAATCGACATGGTATGATGTTTTTGATTCTAGGCTTTTCACAAATTTTGGAAAACTTGGCTCAAGACAAACTTGGAATCTGTTTTCAGTTCCAGCAAGATAAACCTGATTTTTATAAAAACACTCAAAAATTTAATGAAATGAATATGCACTTTAATGGAGAGAAGGATTGCCTGATCTTTAACAAAGCGGTGTTATCACTTCCCTTAAAGAGTGCAGATGCGCTATTAGCACGTCTCAGCAAGCAACAATGTGAACAAGATGCTCATAAACTTGCGCTGAAAAGGGATCAAAAAGACCGTTTAGATTCGCAGGTCAAAGCGTTACTCTATGACGAACATCAGGGTTTCTTATCATTAAAACAGGTTGCGACAAAACTCCACCTTTCCGAACGCACTTTACAGCGCCAATTAAGCCGTAAACAAACTTCTTTTCAAGTTCTTGTCGCTGAAGTACGTCGTAAACAAGCCGAATGTTTATTAAAACAGCCTAAACTCACGATTGAACAGATTGCAGAACGTTTGGGCTATGCCGATATTTCTCATTTTTCACGGGCATTTAAGAAGTGGACCAATGTTACACCTAAGTTTTATCGTGAAGTCAGCATTGGTCATTCTTCGTTTTAAGGCTTAGCTCCACCAATAGCGTAGGATATGGAAGAAGATTGGCGCAGAGAAACAAATAGAGTCGATACGATCTAACATACCGCCATGGCCTTGAATGAGCTGTCCCCAATCTTTTACGCCACGGTCACGTTTGATGGCAGACATCACCAGTCCACCAAAGAAACCAAAAATACAGACAATCAAACCAATCAACGCTGCTTGCCAGTAAGTAAATGGGGTCAATGCTGACATCAACACACCCAGTGCGGTTGCCAAAATGACGCCACCTAGCAGTCCTTCAACTGTTTTTGAAGGGGATAAGGTTGGTGCAACTTTATGTTTACCGAACAACTTACCGCATACATATTGCAGTACATCTGAGGCTTGAACCACCATAATCAGCCAAATTGCTAACCAAATTTTTTCCCCTTTAAATTGAGGTAAATCTAGGTTTAACAGGGCTGGAACATGTGAGATACAGAATACGCTCACCATTAAACCCCATTGGATTTTGGCGCTGCGTTCCAAAAAGTGTGTGGTATCTTCTAGCTTTAAACTGGCAATTGGAATCAGTAAGAATACATACAACGGAATGAAAATCGAAAATAGTCCGTACCAGTTGGTATAGACCAAATAATATTGATAGGGAATAACAAAGTAGAACGCGATCAGCAAAGGCAGATAGTCGCCACGACGTGTTGGTAATAAACTAATAAATTCGCGTAGTGCAAAAAACGAAATAAGGCCGAATAGCACAATAAAAGCAGTTTTTCCCAATAGAATGGCGGCTGCCAAGACAATCAGCATGATCCACCAAGCATTGATACGGGCATTTAAGTTATCAATCACTGGGGAAGGGGTAATGCCTGCTTTCTGTTTGAGGATAAAGCCAATACTTGAGGCGATAATCAAAATCACGGCAAAGATGCCAAACAATAAATACGTTTGTTGTAAGTTGTCTAAACTCATTGATTCTCGGCCTCTTTTAATTTTAATAATTGCTGCTGAGCATGTTGTAAAAACTGTTCTTTATCTGCGAATTGATCTAAAACTAAGGGCTCACCAAAAATAACAGTAGAAAGTAGTGGTAAAGGAATAAATGCACCTTTGGGCATTACCCGTTTTAAGTTTGAAATCCAAACGGGAACAACTTCAACATCGGGGAATTGTTGACTGAGGTGAAACAGTCCACTTTTGAACTCAAGGAGTTCAACATCATCATTTAAGTTACGGGTTCCTTCAGGGAAGAAAATAATGGAATAGCCTTCCGCCAAAACATCTTTAACCGGTTGTAAGGGATCTTGTTGATCGCTACGATTGCGTTGAATGGTGACACCCGAAAAAGTGTCTTGAATCAAAAAACGCCTAAATCCATCTTTCAGCCAATAATCAGACGCTGCGATTGGGCGAGTTTGTCTGCGTATATGAATGGGTAAGGAAGACCATAATAAAATGAAATCGATATGACTATTATGGTTGGCATAGTAGATACGCTGCTTAAGTTCTGGTTCACAGCCGACCCATAAACTTCTTGCACCCGTTAATAACCGTGCCCCACGACGGGTAAGGAAAGCAATAAAACGTGCAATTGATTGCGTAATTATATTTTTCTTCATTCAACTTTCATCTATGCGCTAATTTATAAAACAGTATGATGAATACAGCATATTGTACCAACACGATTGCAATTTGTATTTTGAGTAATTTCAAACATCCCTTGAAGCGTTCAGACCATTCACGGCCAGTTTTATTCGCAGGGATCAATTTCAAATTTAACAGTGATTGATCGAGTTGTTGGGTAAGACGGTCTATATCCTCTGGTTGGTCCACCATATACTGTAACAGACCACGATCAAACTCAATTCGAATAAATAAATAATGATGAATCGCCAATAGTCCACTTACGAGTAAAAGTGGAATCAAGATTGGTATGCTTGAAAATAAAAATAGGCTCACAACTGACAAAACAAAGACCAAATAGCCGGACTTTAAAATACTCTGACTCTGTTTTAACAGGCGTGTTACTACAACAAAATTCATTTTCATTGTGGTATCTCCTGAGTAAGCAGCACTTGAAATTTTTTAATTTCAGCAATATGCGTCTCACTCAAAACAATCCAAGGGCGAGATTGTTGGATTAAGGCAATGGCGTCTTCAACGCTAGTCGCGTGATTCTGCTGTAATAACCATGCAATCAATATGCTACAGCTACGCGAGTAACCAAGCGCACAGAAAATTAGTATTTTTTGCTGTTTATGGCTGTCTATTACAGGTTGAATAAAATCATCGAATGCTGCTGCGGCAACCAATAATTGCTGACTTTGGACAGGGATTAAATCAAGTGTGCTAAATTTTTCATAGTGTTGCACCTGTTGATTTACCGCTAACTCGGCACAGCAATCAAATAAGGCATTGTATTGTTTACTATGTTCAGCAGATGGAATACGACCCAGATAGAGATCCACGCCGTTTAAGTTCAGAATCAGGGAGTCTTCAGGGTGTCGATAAGTCCATAATCGACTATTTAGCCTTGCCACTAGAAAATAAGGAGCAAACAGTAAGTATGCAGCAACCGTCATTCGGCCATTCTGCTGTTTTTGAAAAAAGTGTGGTCGAACCGTGAAATAAGCCAATGCAACTAGCAATAGACTGATGGTTGGATATAACATCCATAACCAAGGACCTTTAAATAAAAATACAGGTATCAGACACAGTAAGGCGCCTATCAGATAAAAACAGCCTAATTTTAAATGTTTGTATGTACGTTGTTGTAATGGATCTTTTTGATAAGGTGCTTTCACTGTAAGTGGAAATAGCCATAAACATAGCGCACCTGCCAGTAAACCCAATGGAATATCAATAAAATGATGCTGCCATGTGGTTAAAACAGAGAGCCCGATCAGAAATGACCAAACATGAACCAACCAACGGTAGCTTGGCTTGATGTGTCGACGATAAAAATCCCACAAAATCACCAAAAGCACGATATGTAAGGAGGGTGCTTGGTTAAAGGGTTTATCAAAACCCATGAGCACATCAAACCAAAGTCCAAAGAACCCATCTAACTCGGCTCGTTGAAAACTAAACTTGAGCGGATAGATGATAAAGCAGCTGATGGAAATAAGTTGGGCAAAAAACAGCCTAAGTGAATGTTGTTTTAATTCAAATTTATTCCAACATAATAGCAAAGATAAACCATAGAAAAGATCAATCGACCAATAAGGTACAATAGTCCATGCCCAAAGTGGAATGTGATGTTCCCAAGCGAAAACGATACTTGGAACATGAGCTAAACTCGATGCGTACTGATTTGCAAAACCATAGGTTAAAAAGAAAAAAGGGGCTAAAAAGACTAAACAGAGTAGCCCCCATTTCCATGTACCTGGTTGACGATCTAAGATATTATTTTGCATAAAAGGTCTTTATTTAAATTTTTTGAGCAACAGAAACCGTAAAAATTCCAAATTCATCAATGCATTGATCCACTTTTTTAAAGCCAGCTTGTTCAACCAGTGCATCCATTTCGGCTTGTGAGCGTAAGCGCATCACCCAAGCATCACCTTGACGGTGTGAAGTTAAAGCACGTGCAATAAACTCTTGTTGCGGGTGCCAAATTTGTCCTGTGTAAATCAGAAAACCACCTTGCAACATGGCTTGATGAATACCTGAAAGTGATTGTCTTAATAAGTCATTATCACTAAACAGCTCATAAAGCCCAGACACAATGACCAAATTTGGCTTTGGTTTCACTTTGGCCAATGACGCCGTGTCAAAGGCATCACCGAGTTCAAATTGGGCGATATTGTCCAGTTTTCGTTCTTGGATTAATGCAGAACCAGACTCAACATTTAATTCACTATAATCTCTAAGTAACACTGATTTTGGTGGAGTTGGCAATTGGCTCACAGCATCTAAAATATAACGACCATGACCCGCTGCAATATCTAGGATGCGAATGTCTTTACGTTGCTTATTTAGAACTTGTGCATATTTCGCCAATAACTGCTCGATATGCTGTTTACGTACGCGGATGCCACGCCAACCAATTGCATTTAAATACTGTTGATCAATGATATTGCCGAGAATATTTTTGCTTTCACCTTGATTTCGATAAACAAAATCTAAAGTACTGCCAGAGTCATAACCGGTATCTTCACCAATTTTAAGACCACGGGAGAATTTGCTGCCGAGTTTTAAATTACGTTTGGTTAAATTCCAGAACAGATTCTTGATTGAAGAAGCGGGAAGTGGACTACTCAATTGTTCAGCAGTTGCACAACTTGAACCAATTTTATCGGCATTGAGTACATCTGGCGCTAGATAATCTTCAGCAAAGCTTTGCAAGATAAAACGACGAATTTTTTCGATTGCAATATGACGATCTTTTTCACCTAAAGTATCGTGATAAAAACCATCTAAAACATGAAATTCTTTACGCGGATGAGGAAGTTTTTCATAAAATTGTTGTTGTGGCTTACGGAATACCACAAAGTCTGATCCAGAGCATAAAACTTGTGTGGGAACAAAGATGTTTTGTGCATCATTGACGATACGTTCTGACGCTGCATATAAGCCCAACAGCATTCGTACCGAAATGGCTTTGGCAATTTGTGGGTCGGTATCATAGGTTTTTGCACGCTCAACATCATGCGTCAGCATATTGGCTTTTACATAACTGGTAATAAAGAAATTACCTTTAAGTTTGCTTAGAACCGTTAAACCTGTTTTCGCAAATGGTACATACAGTTTAATATCAAATGCGGGCGAAGCTAGACATAAGGCTCTGATTTTTGGTGCATAATCATGGACCCAAGTTGCTGCTAAAACAGCGCCAACGCTTTGACCAATAACTGCAATATTAGTTGATGAAATATTATACGTGGATTCAATATGTTGCACAAAATATTGGATATCTTTCACACATGCAGAGAAACTTGGCGCATCACCCCGTAAACCTGGTGATTCACCATGTCCACGCGCATCCCATGCAAAAAAATCAAATTCTGGTAGATTAAGCTCATTGACTAAATGTGCCATGCGTCCGGAGTGTTCGTGTCCTCGATGGAATAAAATAATTGCCTTTTTTGTGTCTTTTTCTGTAGCTGCTGGCCAATGTTGATAGGCTAACTGAATATCATCATGGCTGGTAAATACATGTTTTTGCGAACTTTGCATCTGATTTTCCTTAAAGTTGAATACTATTTTTAATACGGTTATAAATTGTCAAAATCAATAGTGCTGCAATAAAAATAAGCAGTCCATTACAGATGTAAACGATTGAATTAATGTAGTTATTTTCAATTAAATACGGGCTAAAACTGACAAATACAGCAATTAAACTAAACCAAAATGCACGATCACTTTTGCCCATAGGACCATCATAACGACGTTCCTGACCAATTAATGGTGCCATAACTCCAGCATATTCACTCAGAATCGCTAGAAAGACAACTAAGCCCAACAGAAATGGGTTGATGAAAGCTAAGCCTAAAAAACACAGATAAAGCGCAGAATCGGAGATGACATCACAAATTTCATTTAAATAGGCGCCAAGTTTTGATTGTTGATTAAACTCACGTGCGAGCATGCCATCAATTGCATTAAAGCCCATACGAACTAACATCCATACAGGAAATAGTAAAAACAGGATTATAGGTTGTTGGTAAAGATGTAGGCAGTAAAGTGCGACAGCTAATCCAACAGAGATAAACATGGCTAAGAGCGTAACTTGATTCGCCGTGATCTTTTTTGAGTAAAGCCATTGTACAAATGGGCGAAGTAAATTTTGAAATGCTGGTTTTAATTGATAAATCGAAGGCATTGTTATTGGAATAAACACATTTATATAGTGAAAGCATTGTGTTTAATATTTAAGTGCATGTCAACATACATCAGGATTTGAAAGAAAGTGGACATTATAAAAGTCATTACATATCAAATTATTAATATGGTTTTATTTCGTATAATGTATATTATGTTAAATAGAATATCTAAGAAGGTGAAAGTCCCAAATTTGAGACTAGAGTCCATCATTAGATAACGTGGACTCTTTTTTTAATCATTGTTTGGATAAAAAATTAATGCCATTTCATTTCCTTGTTGTGCTGCTTTTTTTAGCCATAATTTGGCAATTTCCTGATTTTGTTGAACACCTGTGCCAGTAAAGTACATCATTCCTAAATGATATTGAGCATCTGGATGTTCACTATTAGCAGCTTTTGTTAACCATTGAAGTGCTTGAACATAATTCTTTTTAACCCCTTGTCCTGTTAAATAACTATGTCCAAGATAGCTTTGAGCATCAACATTTCCTTGCTCTGCTGATTTAATTAACCATTCTATACCTAATTCAAAATCTTGATTTGGAGCAATTCGCCCATTTCTATAACTAACTGCTAATTGAAGTTGTGCTAAAGCATCATTTTTAGCTGCTGCTGATTCCCATAATTTCATTGCTTCTATAAAACTATTCCAAAGCCCGCCTCGACCTTGTAAATACATATTTCCTAAACTGGTTTCAGCTTTAGGATTTCCTTGAGAAGCCGCTTTTTTCCACCATATTACAGCCTGTAAATCATCTTGCTTTACGCCTAAACCTGAAGCATATATATTGCCTAATGCATATTGAGCTTCAGCATTACCATTTTCAGCTTCTTTTTGAGTTTCTTGTGCTGCTTTTTCTAAATAGTTTAAAAAGTTAGATGTTTGATAGGATTTAATATTTTCAGGCAACGGTTTTATTTCCTCTGCATATGAATTTATTGAGCAAATTAAAATCACAAGAGAAAAAAATATTTTATTCATAATTAATTTAAATATGGTCATTCTGAAGTCGCATAACTTAATTTTATGTTAAATAGGATATCTAAAGACTGTAGCCTACACAACACGGTTTGTAGCTACAGCTCAGCATTAAGTGGCCGAAGATTTTTACAAGTTGGCTGCCTAGAATCTCCCAAATGAATGAATGTCTCCTGCTATTTCAGCACACATCGTTAATTACGCTTAAATGCTAACCCTCTCATTTTTCAACGCGTTCAGGTTATAATGATGGTCTCCCCAAATATAGTTGATCTATTATGAACACTTCCAATGACCCTTTACACGGTAAAAAACTTGCTGACATTTTGGATGAGTTATTGGATTACTACGGTGGATTTGAAGGCTTAAGTCGTAAAATTGAAATTAGATGTTTTTGTATAGATCCAAGTGTTAAATCATCATTGCGATTCTTACGCACCACACCATGGGCACGTGAAAAAGTAGAAAACTTATATTTGTATGTTTTACGCCAAAAAGCCAAACAGAAATCGTAGCGATCAAAACGCTGCGCGGCTATGACTTCAATGCACCTTCATGTTTGTTTCAGTTAAATAAGCTTTTTTCGATGTCTTATTCCATAAACACAGTTCTTGCCCTGTTTTGTTTTTCATATGTGCTTGCGGATATTTTCCTTCAATCAAGACTGCTGAATATCCAACACGATCATCAAACAGCATGACATTGCTCACTGTCTTGGCATTTTTAAGTTGGCTCGCTTTTATACAAGCCGCTTTTATTTCCTGATCATGCTTGTTCCATGCCTGTTCAGAACTTGCAAAAGTTACGCTGCTCATCACAGTAGAACTTGCTACAAAACCTAAAATAGCAAAATATTTTAATAATTTACGATATCTTAATGTCATGGTCAGTGTCCTGAAAATTCGAGTGTCTAAACCTATACTGGAACAATCTCATGAGAGAATCTAGCAATTTACACATGTTGTAACAGCACATATTCAGGATTACACACATTTCTAAAAAGTTGTTCATTATTGATATTTTAAGCGGCTACTTGACTTGTGTATTAGTCGAACCTACGCAAATCCGCGTGGCTTATTTAAGTGGAGTGCAACCCTATCAATTTGGCGTGAATAATAATTAGAACCTTTCCATATCTTTGGATTACGGATCAAGCCTGTAGATTTTCTACTGGCTTTAACGAAAATTTATCGTTTGCTCAGCACACGGTTGAACTTTAATATGATTTTAAAATGAGCTAACTCTTTCATATTTCGAATGACATTAAGAGGTAAAAATCATGGCTGAGAAAGTCGCTATTGTTACGGCCGCTGGAAGTGGTATGGGTGCTGCAGTTGCAAAAAAACTAGCCGCAGATGGATATAAAGTTGCAATTCTATCATCATCCGGTAAAGGTGAAACTCTTGCAGATCAACTGAATGGCTTGGGCATTACTGGATCTAACCAATCAATAGATGATATTCAACGCCTTATTGATGAAACGCTTGCTCGTTGGGGACGTATAGATGTTTTAGTCAACAGTGCTGGACATGGCCCTCGCAAAGGAATTTTAGAATTAACAGATCAAGATTGGCATGATGGCATAGATACTTATTTTCTCAATGCTGTACGCCCTATTCGTTTAGTGATTCCGATCATGCAACAACAAAAACACGGCGTGATTGTAAATATTTCCAGTGCATGGACATTTGAGCCTAGTTCACTATTTCCAACATCTACGGTTGCCCGTTCAGGATTGGCAGCTTTTACCAAGATTTGTGCAGACACATATGCTGTTGATAATATTCGTATTAATAATGTCTTACCTGGGTGGATTGATAGCCTACCCAAAACAGATGAAAGAACCAATAGTGTTCCAATGAAACGATATGGTTCAACAGAAGAGATTGCAGCTACAGTGGCTTTCCTTGCGTCGGATGGTGCGGCTTATATCACTGGACAGAATATACGAGTAGATGGTGGTCTAACTCGCTCTGTATAACGACATTTAATAAAAACTTGAAGGGATAAATGATCTATACATGATTCCTTCAAGATTTGAACTAACTGAATCATCACCAATAAGTATCTATTTGTATGTTTGCTCCGTGCCTAAATATTCAATACACCACTGCCAAATTTTATCGACTGTACTATTGGGATGTGAGCTTTTTTTTCTAACCAGATAATAACTTGGTTCAACAATTTTTGTTTCCGAAGTGACTTGGACGAGCTTTCCTGACCGAATATCTGCATCTACAAATGCTTGACATGCTAAAGCAACCCCTTGCCCAGACAAAGCTGCATCTAGTGCCAGCGTGGTTTGATTAAATACTGCCCCAGATAACTTTGCATTCGTGTTCAAAAAATTTGGCCAATGATCATGAGCATCGTGTAGCAGTGGCATATTGATCAACTGTTCAAGTTGCAAAGGAAGTGCTAAATCCTGAATAAAATCAGGACTTGCTACAGCAATAAGTTCCTGATGAAACAATAACTGTGTTTCTAGATTTTCTGGAAATGATTTTTGAGTGAGCCTGATAGCGATATCAACCTGATCACGATCAAAGTCTGAAACAACCTCAGTTGCAAGCGTGCATAAATTGATATCAGGCAGTACTGCATGTAAATCACCTAATCGAGGGATCAACATTTTGGTTGCAATCGTTGGTGTCACACTTATAGTTACACGATCTGGCTGATCGAATAATGATTCTGTTGATTCAGCAAGAATATCAAAGGCACGCGTTATATCGACCAGATACTTTGTTCCCTCAGGAGTCAAACATAGTCCCCGAGGAAGTCGTTGGAATAGCGTAACATTTAGATGATCTTCTAATGCTCTCACCTGTTGAGCAATCGCACCCTGAGTCACTCCCAACTCATCGGCAGCAGCGCGAAAACTTAACTTTCGACCTGCTGTTTCAAATGCACGTAAGGCATTTAAAGATGGCAGTTTTCTACGTGATACCATAAACACTTAAGCAAGTAGTTTTTCTACACTCTAATTTTTTTGTGAATTGTATACAAGCTATTTAAGGGGTTAAATTTGCTATGCAGACATCTTTAAGCGATGTTATCGCTTATGATCTTGAAAAGCCCTACTCTATAAAAAATATATCTTGCACGTTCTCTATTTTTATGTATGATTGAGTAATCACTCAATTAAAATGTTTGTATATGGCCCGTCCCCGTAGTGAAGATAAACGTAATGCAATTTTAAATGCTGCGATTGAAACATTGGCAGAACTTGGAGAGCGTGCGTCTACCTCAAAAATTGCCAAAGTCGCTGGTGTAGCTGAAGGTACTTTGTTTACTTATTTCAGTAATAAAGAGGAACTACTTAACCAGTTATACCTTTCGCTAAAGGCCGAACTGCGTCAGGTCATCATGCTGAATTATCCGAACAACTCAGATCTGCAAACTCAACTGTTTTATATCTGGCAAAGCTATTTGGACTGGAGTTTAGATGCCCCACTGAAACGTAAAGTGATGGCACAACTATCAACTTCTGAACAAATTACCGAACAGAGCAAGCAAATCGGTATGCAAACTTTTTGTGATTTTACTAAGACCATTCAAGAACATATCGATGAGGGAAAATTAAGAGATTACCCACCCCTGTTTATCGGTTCAATTTTGGGTGCACTAGCTGAAGTTACACTTAATTTTATTGCCCAAGATGCCTCTCAGGCTGATCTTTATCGGAAGTCAGGTTTTGAAGCATTTTGGCATGCTGTTTCCATGTAGATAAAGACCAAAGTAAGGATGCGTAGCATTCTTATTTTTTAAATCAATTAATGAGTGATTAAATACTCATTTAAATAAATCAAAATAAGCACTTAACTCGAGTTCTTATTTACAGATATAGGGTGTTCCACTCAAGGAAAATAAAATGACGATTTCAAACACAACAGACTTGCCTTCTCCCTTCCTGCCATCACAGCAGCATAATGGTAAATTTAGAAATACACGACCGAATCTGCAGACACACTCTTTTGGAAAAACACTCGGCTTAATGTGGAAATTTTTGTTTAACAAACCCAAAAATACGGTGCCAAACCGAGAAATTCCTGTGTTAAGTTTATCTAAAGAGCAACTTATGAATGCCCCAGACCGTTCTCTATTTCGTCTTGGGCATTCGACCATTTTATTAAAATTGCGTAATGAATTTTGGTTAACCGACCCTGTTTTCTCTGAGCGTGCCTCGCCTTTTCAGTGGATTGGCCCAAAGCGTTTTCATCAACCACCAATTAGCATTGCTGACTTACCGCCGATTAAGGGTGTGATCTTGTCACATAATCACTATGACCATCTCGACTACCATGCAGTAATCCAACTCAAAGACAAGGTTGAACACTTCTTAACACCGCTTGGTGTCGGTGACACACTAATTAAATGGGGCGTGCCAGCAGAAAAGGTACAGCAACTTGACTGGTGGGACACTACTTATGTGGATGGTCTTGAGCTGATTGCCACCCCTGCCCATCATTTTTCAGGCCGTGGTATGGGTGATAGCAATGCAACACTTTGGGCATCGTGGGTGATTATTGATAATGATCTACGGGTGTTTTTTAGTGGTGATACGGGTTATTTCGATGGATTTAAAGAGATTGGACATCGTTACGGCCCCTTCGATCTTACCATGCTAGAAACTGGTGCCTATGATCCAGAATGGCCAGATGTTCACATGCAACCTGAGCAAACTTTACAAGCACATCTCGATTTAAAAGGACGTCATTTGTTACCTGTCCATAATGGGACTTTTGACTTGGCACTGCACGCTTGGGATGATCCGTTTGAACGGATCGTGGCTTTGGCTCATCAAAATAACTTAGCGATTAGTACGCCTCAAATGGGTGAAGTATTGAACTTAAACGAGCCAAATGTCGAAAACCATTGGTGGCGTTCGTAATTTTATTCGATAATTTTTAAATTATTGACGGCCCTCAATCCTCATTTAAAGGTATTTAGATTCAGTGATATAGCGCTATTCTTTTGAACTTGAATGATCCATTAATAAAACTAGGACTAATATTGTCTTAGTTTTATTCTTGACTACAAACACAGACTACATTAGTCTGTGTTTGTAGTTGATCAATTATGAAATTAAATGGCTTATATCACTAGTAGCGTCGAGTATGCGATTCACTGTCTTCTTTTTCTTGTAAATAATGAAGATAAACCATTGAGTAGTAAGGATCTGGCTGAATTGCAAGGCGTTTCGCCAAGCTTTATGGCCAAGATTTTTCCTAGACTTGAAAAGGCAAAGCTTGTTTTAGCACAAGAAGGTATTCGTGGTGGGTATTTACTGGCTCGACCTGCTGATGAAATCAGTTTTCTTGATATTGTCAATGCAATTGAAGGTGAAAAACCACTTTTCGAATGCCAAGAAGTTCGTGGCAAATGCGCGGTCTTTAATAGTGCTCCACCTGATTGGGCAACACATGGGGTCTGTGCCGTACATGCAGTTATGCTACAGGCCGAGAAAGCCATGCGAGATGCATTAGGCGCACATACACTGGGTGATATTGCAGACCGTTTTGGTCGTTATGCCCCTGATGTATTTTTTAGTGATGTAAATGGCTGGATCAATGAACGCATCGAAGGAAGAACAGCAAAAATGCGGAAAAGTAAAATATCAAGGGATATTCCCGACTAAAGCGTGATAGGACTTAGCGTCCTAACGTAATTACTTCCCTAATCTTTTTAACCCCCCTTCTCAGATTTTTCGAACAGTCAGAGAAAGGATTCGCTCATCCTGAATTTTATGATGAGTTGGAATTTGTATGTTCGAATGAATCGACCAAAAGGATCATTAAATGAGTAAGCGTATTATTATTGCCGGTTCTGGCTTTGCTGGTCTGTGGGCTGCACTTGCCGCACAACGCGCAATTCATTTGGCTGCACAACAACAAAATATTGAAGTGGTGATGATTTCTCCGAGTCCAAATGTTGATATTCGTCCCCGTCTCTATGAAGCTGTACTTGAAAATATGTACCCTGACATTTTAGAGATACTAAATGTTGTTGACGTTAAATATGTCGCTGGCTGGGTCAATGAAGTGAATGCTGTGGCCCAAAATCTTGTGATTACAACAACTCACGGCGATACACAGAGCTTAAGTTATGACCGTTTCATTTTGGCAACAGGAAGTACTGGCTATATGCCGCCTATACCTGGTCTTAAAGACTATGGATTTAGTGTCAGCACATTAGCAGATGCGAACAAACTAGATCAACATCTTAAAAGTCTAGCCAATAAGCCTGACAGTGCGGCACGTAATACAGTTGTCGTTGCTGGTGGTGGACTTACAGGTCTTGAAACAGTGACGGAAATGCCTGAACGTCTGCGTAGTATTTTAACTGAAACTGATATTCGTGTAGTCTTAGTTGATTCATCAGCAGAAATTGGTTCCGCAATTGGTGACGAAGCAGCAGCTGTGATTCGTGAAGCGCTCACCGAACTCGGTGTAGAAGCTAAAGCTGGGTTACGGGTTACTGCACTTGATGCCACTGGTGTCACCCTTTCTAACGGTGAAAGAATTGAGACCGAAACCGTCATTTGGACGGCGGGTATGCGAGCCAATTCGCTTACTGCTCAAATTGCAGGTGAGAAAGATAATTTGGGGCGTATTCTAGGTGATGCTTATTTACATGCGCCTGAAGCAAAACATATTTTTGTGACGGGTGATACGGTAAAAGTTCCAACTGATGATTTAGGCAATTTCAACGTCATGTCTTGCCAGCACGCGATGAGCTTAGGCCGAGTCGCAGGTTATAATGCAGCTGCAGAACTGGTAGATTTACCATTACATCCATATAGTCAACCCAAGTATGTGACTTGTGTTGATTTAGGTCCATGGGGTGCACTTTATACTGAAGGTTGGGATCGACAGGTTCAATTTGTGCGTGAAGAAGCGAAAAAAATTAAGCAAGAAATTAATACGGTATGGATTTATCCACCAGTCGCAGACCGTGAAGCAATTTTTGCAATAGCAAACCCAGATTTTGTTATTGTTCCTTAACAAGGGTCTATTTGAAAACCTCAGAAGTAGAGCGCTACTTTTGAGGTTTCTTTTTTGGCGCATGACTAAATTGAAATACAATATTTTTTGTAGGCATAAGTGTATAATTCGCAATAGTTCATGATTTAGTTTTAATATGAAGAATATACCGTCTGATAACACTCAAATTAGCATGGTTTCGACCTTTTCTGAACTTGTGAATTCTAATTTTCAAGGTGCTATGAATGCTCTTTGCTGGCATCGAGATTTGTTAGGTGATTTTCAAGAGATTGTGGCTAAACTTGAGTTAAAAGAAAATATTACAGAAGTATCTGTTGAAGATCTGTTGGCCTTGCAACTTTCAGAACAAGGCAGCCAGGCAAGAGAGATGATCTTAAGTGATATACAGCGCTTAACTGATTTAGGTGCTTCCCCTTCACTTAATCTACTTAAATGCTACGAACGCGATGAAGCGCTTGATTTCATTTCAACCGATGTATATTCATATCATGTAGATCGTTCACCCGTCGAAACAGATACTTTTCTATGTACCTATCATGGTCCAGCAAGCGATATCCTGCCTCATGATCAAGTTGAACAGAAAATTTTGGTTCCAGAAATTAGAGCAAAACTCAAAGAATTACATGATGGCCCAGAAGCTGAATTTGAAACGTTTCTAGCAGAGTATTTTTTTGATTTACATTACCAACCTCAACCAGATGCAAAACCAGTGAATTTAGGCATAGGCCATCTCTGGCGTTTAGCGGTAGATCATCCAACACAACAGGCCTTCCCTTGTGTTCATCGAGCACCGATTGAAAAAGATGGTGAGTATCGATTGCTATTGATTTGTTAAATATTTATTTAATACTTTATTTAAATAAATAAAACTATCTATATAATTGTTTTCATTATTTTAATTTTAGTTAAATTATGAAAATAGAAGAAGAACTAACACTAAAAAAAATCCAGATTTTTCTGGCTTTTATGCGTCATGGAAATTTATCTAAAACTGCGGATGAGATGCAAATCAGTAATGTTAGTGTACATAAAGCATTGCATTCTTTAGAAAGTGCCCTGCGTTGCCCTTTATTTAAAAATGAAGGGCGGAATTTGATTCCACTTAAAAGTGCTTATGTATTACAAGAGCACTCACAAAAGCTTATTCAAGATGTGATTGTTACAGTAAATAAAACCCGTGAAGCCGCAGGTTTTGCTGCAAAGATATTACATTTAGGCTCACTCTATTCATTAACCGTAAACACTATTCCAAATGTAATCAGTGGATTGAAGCTTCGTCGAGGTGAGTTAGATATTCAGCTTCTTCTGAGTTCCAACTTAGATTTAGTAAAGAAACTGAAGTCTACTGAGTTGGATGCCATTATCGTTGCGCTTAATGACACAACCTATGACTCAGACTTTGAAACACTTCCGATGTTTCAAGACAATATATATCTAGCCGTTAATACAAACTCACCACTTGCACTGATGGAACAGATTGACCTGAGTACTTTAAAGGATGAAAAGTTTTTAACTCTCTCTAAAGGATTTGCGACCCGTAATGATTCAGATATCTTGTTTGAAAAAGCAGGAATTGATCCGAAAGTCTTTCTGCAAGTGAGTGATATTTTTACTTTAGTGAGTATGGTCAGCACGGGTGTAGGACTAGCCTTATTACCAGGACGTATTTCGACAATTTACGAAAGTTCAGTGAAATTGATTCCCTTAAAAGAACCTTTTCAGATCAAGCAAGAAATTGGTTTAGTGTTTCTGAAAAGTAAAGAACCTGATCCAAACTTACTGGCATTGATTGCTGAATGCCGAATGTTCTCCAAACGTTTCTTAACAAAGTAACGGTATTTTCGGGCAATTCATAAAATTTTCATCCTTGCCCGACTCTAATCCTTTTAAATTAACTAAAAATTGCATTCACAGTCAAAAAGAATACTGAAGGTCCCAATAAACAACCAAGACCTGTATAAAATGTTGCAACTAAAGCACCATAAGGAACTAAACGTACATCTGTACCTGCAAGTCCTGCTGCAGTTCCACTTGTTGTGCCAGCGAGACCACCAAAAACCATTGCTGATCGGGGACTTTTAAGATACATAAATTTAGCCAATAATGGTGTAGCCACCATAAAAAAGACAGATTTGATTAAGCCAATCGCGATTGACAAGGCAATGACCTCAGAACTCGCACCAATCGCAGAACCTGTTATTGGGCCAACGATATAGGTCATGGCACCAGCACCAATGGTCGTCATAGATATAGGATCTTTGTAACCCAAACACCAAGCAATCACGACACCGATTACAAACGGCACAACACAGCCAAGCATTAAGGCAATGAATCCTATTTTACCTGCCTTTTTAACTTCTTTTACATCAACCTCAAAAGCAGTTGAAGCAATCGCAAGGTCTCTAATCATTGCTCCACCTAATAATGCAAAACCAGAGAAAATGGCAATATCTGATATTCCTTTCGTACCTTGCGTATAAACTCCTGCAAAATAAGCAATCACTAAACCCAAAGTAATCGCAATTGCCGAACTCTGTAACTTACCCTTAGTGAGATATTTAGAAAGTAAATGAGAAAAGAACATCATTAAACCAGTCACGGCGAGTGCTGTTACCAATGCGTTCTTAGTTAGAACCGAAATCAAAGCATCCATTTTTTATATTCCTAAGTAATTATATTTAAGCAACTTTTTCAGTTGTTTCTATTGACCATTCGTATGTTTCATAATCTCCACTCAGGCGGTTCAGGTAGCGGATCACCAAAACTGTACCAATAAGGGAAGCGACAGATACTGCAAGCCCTAGCATTCCCCCTGAAAGCGCAGCAACCACATTTTGACCTGCTGACATGGCGACCACGATTGGAATATACATACCAGACCAATACAAAACACCAAATTGGGTAATTTGAGGTAAATAGCCTTTTTTTGTGAGCACTTCTTTCGACAGGATCAGTAAAATCATCGAGATCGCAACGCCACCTACATTGGCTTGTACACCTAATAAACTTCCAAGTGTATTACCCAAGTAATCGCCTAATAAGTGGCAAATTGCTAAAATAGCGGTTCCATAAATAATCATTTTCAATTTCCTCTATCCATTGAGTAACTTCATTTATTTCTGATTCTGTTTATGCAAAATGACATTGCTTTTGCATTTCAATAATCAAATTTTCTAATCTGGTATTTTGAAAGGATAAAACTGTTCCTTCTTTAAATACTTTGCGTGCCAAACCTGTCAGTGTGGTACCTGGCAAAGCTTCTATCTGTAATCGAACACCTCGCTCCCATGCCGCCTGAACGGTGCTTTCCCAATCGATGGTTCTGCTCATATTAAAAACAAGATCATCAATAATTTGTTCAGGTGTGCTGAGCAAACGTGCTGACGTTCCACTTAAATATCCAATACTAGGTTGATTTAACTGAATATCTTCCGCCAAACTAGCCAATTGTCTGGCTTGTTTTTCCAATAAACAGCAGTGTGATGGCACACTGACCTCTAATCTTTTGGTGATTGCCCCAGATTGTGTTGCAAGCGTTTGAACCTGCTGCATTGCAAGATCTGAACCTGAGATCACGCTCTGGTTTGGTGCATTAAAATTGGCAACAAAAATATCTGAACAATGTTCATGAATTTTTGAAACCCACTGTTCAACTTTAGATGAGTCCGAGCCAAGGATTGCCATCATGCCAAAGCCTTTTGGATAGGCTTGTTGCATCAACTCAGCACGCTTTGCCACCAAAGTCAGACCATCTTCAAAAGTAATGACATCAGCGGCTGTAGCGGCTGCCCATGCACCAATAGATAAACCCGCAACATAATCTGGTTTTAGACCTTGTTCTTTCAGCAATACAGAACAAATCACGCCTGTCATATACAAACAGAGCTGAACAGAATAGGTCGATTGCAAAGCTTCCTTTTGGTCAAGCAATAGAACATCTTGGTGCAGTAGATCCGATGCCTGTTCTAAATATTCCCTCACCAGCGAATGTTGGGGTAAATCATGCAACATATTCACTTTTTGAGCGCCTTGTCCTGGATAGACCCAGATTGAACTCATATGATTTCCTCTGCACTCCAAGGATTCTTAACCAAAGCAGCGCTATCACTACTCTTGAGTAAAACGCTGCCTGTCGACCTTGCCCATTCTCGTAAAGCCACACCACCTAACGGTGTTTGTAATTGCACATCAATTTGTATGCCTAAATGTTCTAGCGCAATTAACATGCTGTGTGCATCAGCTTTTGAGAGCATTTGCACTGTCCGAACCAATACGTCAACATCACTGTTTTCCGTCACAGTTTTCAAGCCTGTTGCCAGCTCATAGCCTACGCTACCGGTATACCCCCATGGCAATGAAAAACTTTGCATGGTTTGGTGAATAGCTTGCAGTTTGTTTTGTAAATGCGGGAATAAAGCCAAATCCTTATCAATTAAACTTTCTGGGCTTACTTTTTTAACAATCGCCTCAACAGGCATTTCAGTGGCAAAGCGCAAATTCCGTTGTTCACCTCGAATACCCACTGCAACTACATGCATTTTAGTAACTGCCCGTCTGACCACAACTGGCTTATGCTCAGAAAGCACTTGAATAACCCAATCTGGCACGTTATCAGCTAACATGTGTGGTCGCATTCCCCACAATAAATCATGTGCCTGCAGAGGATGATTCATGACCATTGCTCACGTAACCGCTCACGGACATATTTTGAGGCTTTGCGATTTTCACCTTCTAAGCGATGCTTTAAATCCACCGAACCCTGTCGTTGAATATCCTGAATTGCCTCGAGTAAAGCAGCCTGAACGGATATCACATCAGATGGTGTTGGCTGTTCAGCATGTTCAACCTCTAAAATTTGAGATAGCAATCCTAAGCTATTGTAGTTTTCAATGTCATACGCCATTGGTGGAATTTGAGCCGCCAAAGCTTCTAACTCTTCCACTGTTCTTAACGTGACACGTGCAGCAGATTCTTTACCCATCGCATGCACCATAACGCCCTGATCTTTAAGTGCTAAAATACGATTCGCTTGATAGCCATGTGCCAAGAATGCACCAGACATGGATTTACCCACCAACAGGCTAACGATGGGATGACCCGCCAAACGGGCAGTTGCATAAGCATCTACGGCACCAGCAAGTGCCTGATGAATTCCCAGCACTTCTTCTCGACGTCCATAAGCTTGACTCGGTACATCGACAATACACAAAATTGCGCGTTTCTTTGTTTTTGCTTGATCAGCTTGAATGACTTCATCAATTGCGTGTGCCAGCGCCCAGCCTTCTAATAAACCCACTTCACCCTGTCGTGCACGTGGATAAGCATTATACTCATCGGCAACAATGGCAAAAACACAAACGGCCTGACCAGCCAATTGACCATCGGCAATTAGTAATGAGTCAATTTTAGTTTCGATTAAATCAAATTGTTGAGTTAAGGCATTAAACCAGTTTCGCCCTCGTGAGGAAGCTTGAACAACAACTGTATTCATCTTTAAGCCCCTTTTCCTTGATATAAAACTTGAACTTCAGCAGGTAAAATCTGTGTTGTCGTATCAACCTCTTGCAGCTTTGATAAGTAAAAAGCTGCATTACTGCTACGATGAATTGGAGGTTTAGCTTGTGAAATACATTGCATGATTTGCTGTTGAATCAGCTGACGATCATCTTCAACATAAAAATCAACCAGACCACTGGCAAACCGTTGTACGCCACCAGTGATACTCCAGATAAAAGGACGATCTTTGGCATCGTATTCTTGGACACCAGCTTCTTGTTCAATCACTTGAGGGCCATTTAAGCCCAAACGACCTTCTTGCGTCATGATCAAATAACTACACAGCCCAGCTGCTATGGACATCCCTCCAAAACACCCCACACTCCCTGCAATGACACCGATGACAGGTTGATATTGTCTGAGCTCGACAATGGCAGATTGGATTTCAGCAATCGCGGCTAAGCCCAAGTTCGCTTCTTGCAAACGGACACCACCTGTTTCCAGCAGTAAAATGGCTGTAGTTGGGATGCCTTTCAGATTGTCTTCAATGGCCAGTTCTAATGCACCTGCAATCTTGGCACCGCCCACTTCACCAAGACTTCCCCCTTGGAAGATCCCTTCGATTGAAATCACAACAGCTGGATGTTGCTGAATATTCCCTTTTATCACCACAACGCCATCATCTGCTTGAGGAACAATGTTTTGTTTAGATAACCAAGGTGACATGATTCTTGCAAACGGATCTAATAATTCGCGGAAACTGCCTGTATCAAGCAAAGATTTCGCCCGATCTCGTGCCCCAAGTTCAATAAAGCTTTGCTTATCTAATAAATGATGAAAATTAGTCACTGTTCACCTCCTCTAAAGCCTGTTCAAGTCTTAAACGGACGACTCCTGGTGTTGCACCAAAATCGTGAATATCGATCTTGACAGCAGGAGGATGATCAACCGAAAAAATACGTTCAAACAGATTTTTCCAACGTTGTTGGCTACCATCGACTGAAGTAACCACCTTGATGATAGCGATTTGACCTGAATGATTAGGTTGCATTAAAATTTCCAGATCACCTGATCCTACACATCCAACTACAGCTGATTTATTGGGAATCTCTCCCGCTGCAAACTCAAAACTAAGTATTTCCATTGCACTATTTCCTAAAATCTTTTCCAGCGATATTTTTCTATGCCATCAAGGAACAACAGTGTTGCGAGTAAATCTGCTGCGCCGCCTGCAGAAGCTCGAATGGCCAATAAGTCCTGTTCGAGTTGTGACAGGCGTTGTTGACCTTGAAGCGTCGAACTACCGCCAAGTGCCAAAACCTGTTGTGCACCAACCTGCATTTGATGTAATCCATCTAAACCTGCTCGATGAATCACGCATGTATCCGTTAGTTGCCCCATCATGGCCAGTAAGGCATCAAGTCGAGCCGAAGACTCTGTGGCACCCTGAATCCGACTATGATGCAATTGGGTTAATCCATATTGTCTAATAACTGGAAAACCTTGTTGAGCTTGCTGTTTTGCGCCATTTACACCAAATTTTTGTCGGACACGTTGTCCATGTGTCAATTGTTGTTTTGGGATAAAGCGGTCTTCGATTCGAGCTAACTCACTGGCTGTTTTACATAACACATCAACTGTGCATGTGTTTTGGTTGAATAGCGTTAATGCCGCTGATGTCACCATTAAACCCATCGACCAAATCGCACCACGATGTGTATTTATGCCTTGCGTAACTTGCAGCATCCGATGCTCACCATAGCGACCTAATTGGCCTATATCTTCTCTCAGCGCAGTACAGACATCCCCATGCAGTTCAGCGGCTTCAGCCATCGCTTTAAACATTGGAAATAAGCACTGGGCCGAAAGTTCCATTAACTCAAGGTTTAAATCATCGTGTGCACCACTTCCGCGTTGATCAACCAAAGCCGGTTTAGGGGTTAAATTAACCTCATCAATTAATGCTTGTACGGCCATATCAGCGAGAAATTCTGCTGTGTTAAAACCAGTCTGTTTTAGAAGCGCATTCATTACCAACTCCTAAATTTTGCAGGTGGTTGATACAGTCCGTCAGACCATGTCACTAGATCGGCAATATTTTTCGCAGCCAATAATTCACGTGTTGCATCGGTACGGCGAATGCCAAGATCTTCCGGAAAAACAACCAACCCTTCTTGGCGTAATTGCTCTGTTTTTTTCGGATCATGATTTAGGCCAATATCGGTAACACCCGCGACAGCAGCAATCATTGCCTGACGTTCTTCCAAGCTCCGTGCTTTATAAAGATAGGCAATCCCTTCCTCCGTAAGCAAATGGGTCACATCATCCCCATAGATCATAATGGGGGCTAAAGGCATCCCTGCTTTTTTCGCGACATCAACAGCATCAAGTCTGTCTACAAATGTTGGTTTTCCCCCTTCCTGAAAGGTCTCGACCATCTGTACAACTAATTTTTTCCCACGAGCTAGATAGGTGTCAGTCTCATCCTGACTTTCGATCCGCATATCCATCCAAGCCGCTGTTGCATGTCTACGACCACGTGGATCATGTCCCATATTCGGAGCTCCACCAAATCCCGCTAAACGGCCTTTGGTTACGGTTGAAGAATGGCCGCTGCCATCGACCTGTAAGGTTGCACCAATGAATAAATCGACAGCATATTGACCAGCAAGCTGACACATCATGCGATTTGAACGTAAAGAACCATCACGACCTGTAAAAAAAATGTCTGGGCGTGCAGCAATATACTTTTCCATCCCCAATTCAGTGCCAAAACAATGCACACTTTCAACCCAACCCGTTTCAATCGCAGGAATTAATGTTGGATGTGGATTTAAAGTCCAATTCCGACAAATTTTTCCTTTTAAACCCAGCGATTCGCCATAGGTTGGTAAAATTAATTCAATTGCCGCCGTATTAAAACCAATCCCATGATTGAGCGACTGCACTTGGTGGCGTTCATAAATTCCACGTATCGCCATCATGGCCATTAAAATGTGAACAGGTTTGATGTGCTTGGGATCACGCGTAAACAATGGTTCGATATAAAAAGGCTTATCTGCGACTACGACAAAATCTACCCAAGATGCAGGAATATCAACCCGAGGTAGATCTTGTACATCATCAACAAGCTCATTCACCTGAACAATCACAATGCCATCACTGAAAGCAGCAGGTTCAATTAATGCAGGTGAATCCTCTGTACTTGGACCTGTATAAATATTGCCGTGACGGTCTGCCATGAATCCTGCAGAGAGGACAACATTTGGGATTAGGTCAACCAATAACCGTGAGTACAGTTCAATATAGGTATGAATCGCACCAATCTCGAGTAATCCATCCTCAAGTAGTTGGCTAATGCGTAGGCTTTGTGTACCTGCAAAGGAAAAATCGAGTTTACGTGCAATCCCTTTTTCAAATAAATCCAAATGCTCAGGACGACCAACACTTGGCATAATCATATGTAAATGATGCAGGGTCTTGGGATTTACTTGTGCAAGCGCACGCGATAAAAAGTCAGCTTGTTTTTGGTTGTTTCCTTCCAATACAACTTTATCGCCTGAGCAAATCAAGGTTTCCAAAACTTGAATAATATTCTGTCGAGGAATGACCACACCATCAGCATATTTACGCGCCCGCTCTAATTTCAATTGTTTCGCATGTCGACGTTTTGTCCATAGATTTGCTTTGTTCTGAACACAATCTTCCATGTGCTTTTCCTTGGTAACGATGACTTGACTTACCTTATAAAAAGCTTTTTCTAGATTTGGATCAATCAACTGAAATGTTATATTGTTAACTTAAAGTTAATGTTTTGTTGCTATGCTCCTTTCTATTTATATTTGGAAAATTTAATTTCAGTTCAGATGAAAAGCGGTATAAAATTGATTTATCTATTTGAAATTATTATTTTTATTAAAATTAAAGATTCACAGATGAGCTATGACTTAGTTTGGCTTATGTGCGCCAATTGAATTTAATTGAAATGTGATTTAAGGTTTTTTGCACTTTATGTGCTTTACCAAATATTGATCTAAATGTTTCAGTGCAATGTTAATGCTGGATTACAATATTTCTTCTGAATAACGATCTCTAGCTTGTACAGATAGAGCATGCAAGATTAATCCATAATATTGCCCTAGCGCTTCAGGATCGCTGTCTTACTTGAGTTGTCCCTGCCTACTTAAAATGTTGAACTAGGCTCTCAACACGTTCAAGGCGTTGCTATTTCATCCAGTCTAGAAGATTTTGATTCTCGCCACTCAATACAACACTGGCCGCAGAAACCAGATACAACCATTTTGGGTTGTGAATATGACCCTCTCCACCATGATGGAGAAAAATATACAGAGAAATTACGAGCAGCTGGTGTCAATGTGAAATTTCATTTATTTGATGGCATGATTCATGGTGCTATACATATGATCACCATCGCTCCTGAAGCAAAATCGATCTACCCAAAAGCAGGTAGATAATCGGTTACAACATCCATTGTTTACCCAGTTTATGTTGTTGGCGCTTCAAAGTGAGACCAATTCTTTTAAGATAAAATCAATAAAAACCTTCATTTTTAAAGGCTGATAATTTGAAGCAGGATAAAGCAGAAAAAAAGGACGCGTACTGCGGCCATGCGCTACCAAGACCTCTTTTAATGTTCCTGTTCTCAATTCTTCTGCTACTGTAAAACGATAGACTTGCATTAAACCCAGTCCCGTTTTAACCAAAGTCAATGTTGATAAGAAATCATCTTTACAGGTTATTGATCCCTTTACGTCAACTGACCTCACTTGTCCTGCATCGTTTAATAACCAAGGCGCGAGCTTGCCTGTACTCGGCATTTCAAACTGGATGCACTCATGCATTTGTAGCTGTTGTATGGATGTTGGCGCTGCATTTTTGGCTAAATATTCTGGGCTTGCCACAATGCAAAGTTCAGCATCTTCTAACTTTCTAGCAATTAAACTCGAATCAGGTAAATGATTACCACGTATTACGAGATCATATTGATCTGCGGTTAAATCAACATTCCGATTACTCACATGGATCTCAAGTTTAATTTCTGGATAGTGTTGATGGAATTTATTGATTATCGGCAATAAACGAAAATGAGCATACGGTGTTGGAACACTAATCCTAAGTAAACCTGATGGGGCCTCTTGTTCTCCTGCAATCTGTTTTTCTGCTTCTAAGAGCTGATCAATCGCTTGGCGGCAGAAATAATAATAACGTTGCCCTGCCTCGCTTAAACGTAATTGTCGGGTGCTTCGTATAAAAAGTTTGACCCCCAAACGGCTTTCCATACGGGCAATTGCACGACTGACAGCCGCAGGTGTAAGTCCTGCAGAAATTGCTGCTGCAGTAAAACTTCCTTGTTCTACAGTTAGGCAAAACAGTTCTAAGCTACCAACTTGCAGATCATCAAAATTACGATTCACATTGAACAACCTATTACATGATGTAATAAGTTAATGGACTTTTACTGTATTTTTCAACTGTTATTTTAAATATACAGTAGCTCTATCTCATTTATAGCTTAATCCTTATGTCTACCCAAAAAACCGTAATCGTTACAGGTGCCTCAAGTGGTATTGGTTTTGCAATTGCAAAAGCCTACATCGAACGTGGCTACAATGTGATTGCAAATTCGTCCAAGCTTGAAAATTTAGAAAAAGCCTATCAATCCTTGGGGAGCCCTGCAAATTGCCATTTGATTGCTGGAGATATCTCCAAACCTGAAACGGCTCAATATCTATTCCAATATGCGGAACAACAATTTAATCAAGTCGATATTCTGATCAATAATGTTGGTATCTTCATTGCAAAACCGGTTGCTGAATATACGACTTTAGACATTGATCAGATGTTTGATATCAACTTACGCAGCTTTATTTATAGTTCACAAGCTGCTGCCCAACATATGACTCAATTCAAAAGCGGGCATATTGTTAGCATTACTGCAGCACTGGCAATGCAGCCAAATGCAAAACTTCCTGCACTCTTGCCAGTCCTGACCAAAGGTGGCCTAAACAGTGCAATAAAAACGTTGGCCTTAGAACTGGCGCCTATGAACATTATGGTGAATGCAGTTGCCCCAGGTGTAATTGAGACCCCGATGCATGATGATAATGCAGAGAAAACCTTCTTAAAATCGATGGCACCCACCCATCGTTTAGGACAATCACAGGATATTGTTGACGCTGTGCTTTATTTGACAGATTCAACATTTGTCACAGGGAGCATACTGCCCGTTGATGGTGGCTCTAGCGCAGGTACTTGGTAGGAGAACAACATGCCATATGTCAATATTAAAGTCACTGATGAAGGTGTCACGCCAGTACATAAGCAACAGCTTATTGAAGGAGTAAAGGAATTATTATATCAAGTTTTAGGGAAACCTCATGCAACAACCTTTGTTGTGATTGATGAAGTTAGTACAGATAATTGGGGTGTTGCAGGAACAACAGTAACTGCGCTTCGGCAGGCATCCTTGTCTGAACCCAAATAATCAGCTTGTCATATCCAGATCCTCTGCATTGTTTCCTATCAGTAAACAATGCACTGAAGGAATGTCAAAAGTCAGTGAATTTATTCATGTTATATTGGCTCGCACATGATTAAGAAAGAAATACTCCTCAACTCAGATAAGTGAGTATGCAATGAATAAAGGAGGCTGAATATTAAAAACTGATTGCAGAAGCTATGCTGCAATTTAGCATTTAAATCTCTAGTTAAAGATTGAATGATCCCTCTTGAATCAGCGCAAAAAAGAGACGCTTTAACTAGAGATTAAAGCTATAAAATCGTTTTAATCAGTCAATAATAAATCTGAGATACTCATCCTATAAGAGTAAACAGCTATAAAACTCAACAATCTCATCTCTCGATGGGCTTTTCTATACTTAAATCTATATTTAGATATTGCTATTGCACCAAGTTTTCAGATCACTTTGATTCGTAACAGTACTTTAGCTCAGCTTTTCAGTCTTCTTTTTAATTAAATTGACTTTCAGTTCATTTTTAACCTAAAATAAAAATGAACACAAAATCATTTTTATTCATACAATGAAACCAGATACAACAACCAAGCGCCAGCGCAGTCCCAGCCTTGAAAAAACGCAGGCAACCAAAGAAGCAATTCTTCAGGCCGCACGAATCCATTTTGCCGAAGTTGGCTTTGCCAAGGCCAAAGTTGGCGATATTGCTACAAAAGCGCAAGTTGCCAATGGAACAATTTATTCTTATTTCAAGACTAAAGACGAACTTTTTGAAGGCGTTATTGAAGATATTCTGCATCAGGACCTTCGCTTAATTAAGGCCGATGATTTGCAGGAACAACAAAGTGTTTATTCTTTTTTGTTAGAACACTTGGATAAGATTGTCGGTACGGTTGAAAAATCAGGCCGAGATGGTATTTCCCGCTTAGTGCTTAAAGAAGGTGAAAATTTCCCAAATATTAAAGAAATTTACTTTCAGCGTGTGCTTTCCCCCTACTTGGTCGAGTTTGAAAAACTCATTGAAATTGCCATTAAACGTGAAGAAATTGCACCCGTTAATCCGAAGGAATTTTCGCTATTATTGATTGCGCCAACCTGGATGGGCGTCCTCTATAATGGCATGTTACAAAGTACTGAAACAGTCAATATCAATAATCTGTTCCGTACCAACCTCTATGCCTTGTTTCATGCCAATATAGAAAGAACTGAAAACGCCTATGCTCAGTTTCATACCAACTTCCATAAGCTTGAATAAAGCTTTTTCTATCTAAGCTTCTCGGAACGATCAGCAGCCCGCTCTCGTTCTTTTTTGCATTTTAGTTATCGAACTATAGGGTTTATTCACTATAGCGGATGTTTTCATCTCAAAATTTGTGAAGCAGAGATTTCTGTTATGCAGCGAACACCTAAATACCTTGAACCAATGCCAGATTGGACGGATGTTGAACGCCCAGCCTTGATTGGTTCGCCTGCGTCTATCGAGCATCCTACGCGTTTACGGATTAGCTACTTTTTGATTGGTATTTTCATTGCACTTTCTGCCAGTCTGGGAAATAGTCTGGTCGTTGCCAATGCCTTGTTATTTCAAGGTGAATTTGCTTTAACACCCAGTGAAGCTGCATGGTTGCCTGCTGCATTTGTCATGGGCAATACCGCTGCCAATCTCTATGTGATTAAGATTCGACAACAGTTTGGTCTACGTTTATTCGCTGAAATTAGCCTATTGCTCTGCTGTCTGTGTATTGGTTTGCATCTGCTGGTGAATAGCTACGAAATGGCACTGATGGTCCGTTTTTTTGCGGGTGTCGTTGCAGCACCACTCACTTCCATGAGTGCACATTATGTGATTCAGTCTTTCAAAAAGCCCTCTGCTTTAAAAGGGATCTACGTCATTTTAGGTGCTCAGCAATTGGGACTCCCGCTTGCATGGATCATCTCTCCAGCGATTACTCAAGGCGAAGGCTGGACTGATCTGGCTTATTTCGAATTAGGACTGTATGTATGCTGTCTGGCGATGGTGGTGAGCTTAAAACTTCCACGTAGTATTCGTGCAGTTGTCTTGGAAAAGGCCGATTTTTTCCCCCTACTCTTTATTTTCCCTGCAATTACCTTGTTGAGTGCAGTTCTGGTTCAAGGTCCTATTGTCTGGTGGTTGGATGCCTCATGGATTGCCTACGCTCTAGCGCTTGGATTTGTGTTGTTGGTGATTGGACTGGTGATTGAACACCATCGTCAGCATCCGCTGATTGTCACGCATTGGCTGACCATGAAATCAACGTTGACCTTTATGATTGGTGCATTTTCGATTCGGATCATGATGTCTGAACAAAATTATACTGTGGGTCATTTTTTACAGACCATGGGCTTAAGACCCGAACAAATGGTGGGCTTATATAGCATGATTGGTCTTGGTGTGCTGGTGGGTACCATTGCCAGTATTGTGACCTTTAAACAACACCTGCTCATGCAACAACTGGTGTTTGCCGAGTTGCTGATCTTGGTGGGTTGTGGTCTGGATTTAGGTCTGACCCATGATATTCGCCCACATGATTTATACCTCTCACAATTCTTAATCGGCTGTGCTGGCGGTATTTTTATGGGGCCACTGGTCCTGATTGGCTATTTTAGAGTGTTGCAACATAGTCAATGGAGTGTCGTGACCTTCGCTGTACTATTAGGTGTCACTCAAAACTTGGGTGGCTTGATTGGAAGCTCTTTCTTTTCAACCTATCAACAGCATCAACTCCGCATTCATCAAAATGAGATCTATACAAATTTAGATCCAACCAATCCTGCTGTTGCGCAACGACTGCAACAATATGAGCATCAAGCGCAAAGCATAAATACAGATCCTGCATCTAACCAAAATCATGCGCAAAAATTGCTGAATCAGACGGTCAGTCAGGAAGCACAAGTTTTGGCATTTAACGACGTCATTAAGATCAATGCATTGCTTGCAACGCTGGTTTTTATATTCGGTGTCGGCACCTTGTTGTGGACACGTTATAGCGCACGACTGAACAAATAATGAGTAATTAATATGGCTGAGCAAGTACAAACTACAGAAACTGCAACTCAATTTAGTTCCAAGCTAATCAAACCGAAAACCTCAACGTTAATCTTAATGTTGTTGGTGTTGATCGTTGGGGTATTATTGATTTTCCGTGCCTGGCATGTTTTCCCCTTTTCATCGTCAAGTGAACAAACGGATAATAGTCATATTAAAGGTCAAACTACGGTTTTATCCTCACAAATCAATGGCTATATCAAATCGGTTTTGGTCAAAGACTTTGATCATGTAAAAAAAGGGCAACCTTTATTGATCATTGATGCGCAAACCTATGACCAGAAAGTGACTCAGGCGCAATCAGCCGTTGAACACGCTAAAAATGATCTGGCCAACCAACAACAAACCATTGCTCAGCGACAAGCCGATATTTTGGCTGCACAAGCAAAAGTCGCGCAAATACAGGCGGAATATCAACTTTCTGTGTCAGAGTCGCAACGTTATCGCCAACTTGGGGACTCAGGTGCAGCATCAAAATCAGAACGAGACCAAGCGCTTGCCAATGAAAAAAACAATCTAGCAGTATTACAGCAAGCTGAAGCCAATGTGCTGGTAGCCAAAGAAGCGTTAAAAACAGCCCAAGTTTCCAAAGCAGGTCTGCAAGCTGATGTAAATAGTACACAGGCTCAGCTAGAACAGGCACAAACCACCAAAAACTATAGTGTCATTTATGCACCAATGGATGGACAATTAGGTGAGGTTAATCCGCGTATTGGACAATATGTTGCGGTTGGTTCACAACTCCTTTATTTGATTCCACAGCAGACTTGGGTCATTGCCAACTTTAAAGAAACTCAACTTCAGAACATGCAAATCGGACAAAAGGCCAGCTTTACAGTCGATGCATTAGGACATCAGACGTTCACTGGACATATTGAGCAGATTTCGCCAGCCGCGGGTTCTGAGTTCAGTGTGCTCAAACCTGACAATGCAACAGGCAATTTTACCAAGGTGGTACAACGTATTGCGGTTCGGATTGCTATTGACCCTGAACAAAAGGATCTAGCTCGTTTGCGTCCTGGAATGTCCGTGATTACTCGGGTCGGAAATTAAATTGCAATTGGAGTAACCGTATTTTACTCACGATTGAATTGCTCAGGCGCTGATAGATGATCAAAGTTTTCTTTCAGCGCTGTAATTAATATATTTAGCAACGGTGCCTGTTCTCGTCGATGCGGGTAATACAGATAAAAAGGTTCATAGGTATGTCGCCAATCTTTCAGCACCTCTTCCAGTTCACCACTTTCTATATACGGTTGCACCATATCAATCGGTAGATATGAAATACCAACACCGCTTTTCACCGCCTGTAACATCGGGGTAATGGTGGTGAATGTAATTTTGGATTCCACTTTCACACTTTGAGTCTTATTGCCTTGGGTAAACTGCCAACGGAACATGGCACCATGCGTGGGTAAACGTAAATTAATACAATCATGCTCAATCAAATCTTTTGGATGTGTAGGTCGACCCTTTTGATTTAAATAATCGGGTGTTGCCACGGCCAGCATTGCAATTCCGTGGCTGATTTTTACTGCAATCATGTCTTTGGAAACCAATCCACCTCGACGGATGCCTGCATCAAAACGTCCATCGACAATATCGGTCAAACCATAATCAGAGGTCATCTCTACCGCAATATCAGGATATTTTTTTATAATTTTTTCCACAGCTGCCCAGAGCACACTTTGAATGGCGTATTCATCCGCATTAATACGTAAGGTACCTGCAGGATTTTCTCGCAAGGCGCTGATCTGATGCAAACCATGTTCAATATCTTCAATCGCAGGCTGAACCAAATTGAGCAGATATTCCCCTGCTTCGGTTGGTGACACACTTCGGGTGGTTCGTGAAAGGAGTTTAATACCTATTCGCTCTTCCAGATTACGCATGGTCTGACTAATGGCAGATTGGGAGGTGCCCAGTTTTGCAGCCGCTCGGGTAAAACTACGCTCTTGTGCAACAATGAGAAAGACCTGTAGATCATTTAAATTTTCTTTCATTATTTATAAGTATTCAGTATAAGTCCTATCTAATTATAACGGATTATCATTATAAATCACCCTTGCTAACATTGTTTTTATCAAATGAACACGTGAATAAAGCAATGAAAAAAGTCTGGTTAATCACAGGTGCATCTTCTGGTTTAGGTCAAGCACTTGCACAAGCAGTTATTGCTCAGGGTGATTTGGCCGTGATCACGGCGCGACGTCTAGATCGCTTACAACAAATTGCATATGGCCATGAAGATCAAGTGTTAGCAGTTGCACTTGATGTTACTGATGCTACTGCACGAAGCCAAGTGATTGAGCAAGCCATTCAGCATTTTGGACGTATTGATGTGCTTGCCAATATTGCTGGGCGTGGTGTAGTGGGCGCATGTGAAGAATTTAGTCTGCAACAACTACGCGAGCAAATGGAATTGAATTTCTTTGCCGCCGCTGAAATGACTCGTGCGGTGTTACCGCAGATGCGTCAGCAAGCATCAGGTCATATCTTGACCCTGAGCAGTATCGCTGGGCTAGTGGCCATGAATGCAGCAGGTCCCTATTGTGCTGCCAAGTTTGCCATTGAAGGCTGGACTGAATCGCTTGCACTGGAAGTCAAAGCACTGGGGATTCATGTCACTTTGGTTGAACCAGGTGCATTCCGTACTGAGTTTGCAGGCGATGTCAATATGCGTCCAGCTCAGCACATTCCGGCCTATCGAGCTATCGTAGAACCATTTGAGCAATATTTGGAAGGTTCATCGGGTAAACAACTTGGTGATCCTGCCAAAGCTGCGCAACGCATGCTTGAAGTCGTTGAAAGTGCAACACCACCTACCCGTCTAATGTTGGGTCAGGATGCTTTTTCAATCTGGGATCAAACCCTTGCAACACGAACCCAAGACATTGATTCATGGCGCCAAAAAGGCATCGAAACCGCATTTGACGATGCTGAGTTTGTCGAAATCCAGCTTTAAGCCTTACATCTCATTGGAGTTAATCAAATGAAAAAAATCCATTTCAATCAGCAGAATATCCAAATTGCAGCACATCTTTATCTCCCCCATGATTTTAATGAAACACAACAATATGCCGCCGTCATTTGTGGGCATCCTGTCGGTGGAGTGAAAGAACAAACGGCGCATATCTATGCACAAAAACTTGCGGAGCAAGGATTTATTGCACTGACTTTTGATGCTGCCTATCAAGGTGAAAGTGGAGGGAAAACCCGTCAACTCGAAAATCCATATCAACGTGTTGAAGACTTTCGTGCTGCCATCGATTATTTAGACATCTTGGCTTATGTAGATGAGAGTCGCATTGGTATTTTAGGCATCTGTGGTGCGGGTGGATATGTCATTCATGCTGCCATTATTGATCATCGTATCAAAGCGGTAGTTGGTGTCAGTGCAGTAAATATAGGTGATCTGTATCGTCAAGGTTGGTATGGAGATAATCAGGCAACCGCTTCTGATCAAACCGCCATTTTAGATTCAATTGCACAACAGTTGACGGCAGAAGCACAAGGTGCAGCAATCGCTCTGTCACCTTGGTCACCTGAAAGCCTCGAAGGTGTTGACGATCCCGAAATGCGTGAAGCCTATGATTATTACCGTACCACTCGCGCCCAACATCCAAATGCGCCAAGTCAAGGCACCACAACGTCAACAGCAGTATTGATGAGTTACGATGCCTTTCATTTTGCAGATCGCTACCTGACTCAACCCTTACTTATGGTTGTGGGAAGTGAGGCAGGTTCGGCATGGCACAGTCAACAACTGATCAAAACCGCAGCGGCACCTCAAAAAGAACTTTTTGTGATTACAGCTGCAAATCATTTTGATCTATATGATCGTCCAGATGCTGTAAATGAAGCTGTAGAAAAAATTGTACCTTTCTTTCAGCAATCTTTATCAGGTCAATAAGGAGAGCATCAGATGAATCGTTTAAATGATAAAGTGGCCATCATCACAGGTGCTGGTAGTGGTACTGGAATGGGCGCTGTCACTGCCCGTTTATTTGCTCAGCAAGGTGCGAGTGTGGTGATTACCGCCAGCCAGCAGCGTGTACAAGCGATCAAAGACTTGTCAGATGAACTGAACCAACAAGGCCTAAAAGCAACATACGCCATTCTAGATGTCACCAATGAAGTGCAATGGCAAGAAGTGGCAGCACATACCATTTCGACATTCGGAAAAATTGATATCTTGGTGAATAATGCAGGTACACCAGGACCACGTGATGGATGGACTGATACCGATATTCAAGATGTGTTGGCTGTGATGGATGTCAATTTAAACAGTCAATTCTTAGGCATTAAAACCGTGATTCCATTTATGCAACAAGTGGGCGGTGGTTCGATTGTCAATATTGGTTCTGCAGCAGCAGTGATTGCTTTTCCTGATGTGAATCCAGGGTATGCAGCTTCGAAGGGTGCATCACGCATGTTAAGTAAATCAGCAGCAGTCGATTTGGCGAAAATGAATATTCGTGTCAATACGGTTTTGCCAGGATTGATTGCCACTCCGATGGCAACCCATTTCACTGAAGATGAAGAAGCGATGCAACATTTACGTACAGCCATCCCTGTTGGTCGTGCAGGGACTTCAGAAGAAATTGCCTTTGCCGTGCTGTTTCTTGCCAGTGATGAAGCCTTTTATGTCACAGCAACCGAACTCTTGGTTGATGGGGGGTATACTGCAATTTAGCCATTCATTTGTTATATCAAGCTTCCTGCCCTAAGGTCAGGAAGCTTTTTTGTGGCTAAATTTTAGAATGGTCTGATGAGAATAAAAGCAGTGCTATGTTGTGTTTATTCATAAGTCGTACTTATTAAAGCAATCAAAAATAACCCTCTAATCAAGATAAATCAGCAATGGTACATTTATTTCATCAACTGATTCCCTCTATGTGGAGCTTAAACGATGAAAAATGTAACCTTCAAAAATAAAAGCATCGACGTATCAGCAACGATCCGTTTTCCAGAAGGCTTTGATGAAAATCAGAAATATGCTGCGATTGTATGTGCACACCCCATCAGCAGCTGTAAAGAACAAACAGCAGGTGCAATTTATGCTGAAAAATTAACTGCGGCAGGCTTTGTAACTCTTGCCTTTGATGCATCTTATCAAGGTGCCAGCGGCGGTGAACCTCGTTTCCTTGAAGACCCTGCAACCCGTGTTGAAGATTTTCGTTGTGCCGCCGACTATCTCACAACTTTAAATTATGTCGATGAAAACCGCATTGGCGTCCTCGGTGTTTGTGGTGGTGGTGGCTATGCGGTAAATGCAGCCATGACCGAACGCCGCTTTAAAGCTGTGGCAACCATCGTCGCTGCAAACTATGGTCGTCTGATGCGTGAAGGTGATCTCAGTCCAAATGCAGCAATCAATACTCTTGAAGCAATTGCAGCTCAACGTACAGCTGAAGCACGTGGAGCAGAAGCATTTATCACCCAATATATTCCAAACTCGCAGGCAGAGCGTGAACAAGCTAACATTCAGGACATTGATATCCAAGAAGCCATTGACTACTACAAAACACCACGTGGTCAGGCAGCAGGTTCAACCAACCAGTTACGTTTTTCAGGTTTGGCTGCCGCTGTTGGTTTTGATGCTTTCCATTTGGCTGAACACTTACTCACTCAACCCTTACAGATTGTCGTAGGTGATCGTGTTGGTGCTTTTGGCTCATATAAAGATGGTTTTGAACTGTATAACAAAGCCGCCGCTAAAGATAAAAATATCTTTGTAGTTGAAGGCGCCAGTCATTATGAACTTTATGACCAACCTGAACCTGTCGCAAAAGCTTTAGATGTGGTTATTCCCTTCTTTCAAAAACATCTTTAATCCTTTCGCGTGAATACGATGAATAGCGCGTATTCATGCTCCTTTTATTAAACTCTGAAGATCTAGAAATGCTATGAAAACTGTCCTTATTACTGGTGCAAGTTCAGGTATTGGCAAAGCCTTGGGTTATAAATTCGCTGCTGAAGGCTTTAACCTGATTCTGGTTGCCCGTCGAGCGAGTGCTTTAGAACAAATAAAGCAGGACATTGAAACGACATATCAAGTCAGTGTTCATGTGGAAAGCTGTGATTTGGCAGTCCTTGGCAATGCACGGCACCTGTATGAAAAGCTAAAAACATTGCAAATTGATGTGATGATCAACAATGCGGGCTTTGGTGATTATGGCTTCCCTTGGGAAGTTAATCTGGAAAAAGCCAATAACATGATCGACCTGAATATTAAAGCCCTCACAGACTTATCTTTACTCTACGTCAAAGATTATGCAGATCGAGAAGCAACCTTAATCAACACGGCTTCGATTGGTGGCTATGTACAAATTGATATTGCCGTGACCTATTGCGCCACAAAATTCTATGTGGCTTCCTTCACCGAAGGTCTAGCACTAGCGATGCAATCACAAAACAAAAAAATGCGGGTCAAGGTCTTGGCACCTGCTGCAACTCGTACTGAATTTGTTGATCAAGCCTCATATCAAGGTGGAATCGACGGTGAGACTTTATTTAGCCCTGAAGTGTTTATTTCTGCTGAACAATTGGCTGAATACGCCTATCAGCTTTATCAAAGCGATCAAGTGGTTGGCATCGTCAATGAAAACAATCTATTCGACTTAAAAAATCCTGTTTATCCTCAACTTATAATGGATACTCTCTCATGAAAACTTATGCATATGCGGCTTTGGAACAAGGTTCCACCCTAGTTCCTTATATTTTAGAGCGCCGTGAATTACGTCATGATGATGTGAATATTGAAATTCTCTATTCAGGTGTTTGCCATTCCGATCTGCACATGGCAAAGAATGATTGGGGACGTACGGTTTTCCCTTTAGTGCCTGGTCATGAGATTGTCGGTAAAGTAATTGCGATCGGCAAGGATGTAAACAAGTTTAAGATAGGCGATCATGTCGCTGTAGGAACATTTGTGGATAGCTGTATGCATTGTGATCAATGTCATAAAGGTGAAGAACATATGTGCCGTGAAATCTTGACCGAAACCTATAATGGGCAGGATCGTATGACTGGTGAAAATACTGCTGGTGGTTATGCCAAACATATCGTGGTGAAAGAACACTTTGTTTTGCATGTGCCTGATCGCTTGGATTTATCACGTGTTGCACCTTTGCTCTGTGCAGGAATTACCACCTATTCCCCATTACGAACATGGAATGTAGGACCAGGAACACGTGTTGGCGTGGTGGGTTTGGGTGGCTTAGGACATATGGCGGTGAAACTGGCGGTCGGTTTGGGTGCCGAGGTAACGGTTCTGAGCCGATCAAAACAGAAACAAGCTGATGCCTTACAACTGGGTGCAGATCGTTTTCTCGATACCGCTGATTCAGAAGCTATGCAACAGGCACTCAATGCCTTTGATGTGATTATTGATACTGCTCCAGTCAAGCACGATATTAATCCTTATATTCCCTTACTGGATATTGATGGCACCTTTGTTGTGGTTGGGCAGTTAGGACAACTGGATGAACTTTTCACTGTTCCTGCCATTATGGGACGTCGTCGAATAGCGGGCTCAATGATTGGCGGTATTGCCGAAACACAGGAAATGTTAAATTTCTGCGCCCGTCAAAATATCTTGCCGGACTGTGAAATGATTCGGATGGATCAAATTAATCAAGCATTTGAACGTTTAGAACGTTCTGATGTCCGCTATCGTTTCGTGATTGATATGGCGACCTTATCCGCTCATACAGACTAAATCATTGATCTTTATATCTAACCGAAACAGACGACTTCGGTTAGATCTGTTTTTTGATCAATATAAAACCACATCAAATACGTCATTGCTGATTAAATCAATATTCCTTATATCAATTTTATATCCGTCTAGATGTCTATAAATTGATCCAGCCTAGGTTTTATCTCCTGATATTGCTTTTTGATCGCTAATTCCATGAACTCAATTTGAAGCTGTTCTTGTGCAATCATATAGTTGAGAAAGGCTCTATCTTCAACGCTTCCGAGCGTACGAACTTTTTTTAAGTTTTCCATATAAACTATTGTCCTTGTGTGAACCAACTGTAGCAGCTGATTAAGGAATAAAGCGGGTATTGAACTCATTGTCCATGCTTTTGCCTCAGTCAGAAAAGATGGCGATGCATCCAAACCTAATTTGTGTGCATACGCCGCATAACGAGGGATATTAAATTGTTCCAATTTTCTATATGCATCCCAAAAGACATATTCAGCTGTACCTTGCATACGTATAGAAATACGCGTAATTGCATTTAATGCAAAAGCTCGATTCTGTAATTCATATTGAATGCCTTGCATAAATTGCTTAGACGACATTACAGTTCTCCATAACCGATATTCAAATTCAGACTGAGCCAGACATACCTTATCTAATCAGGAGGTTTGGCTCAGATCTCACCCAATTTTCTTATTTGTTTATGATTTCTTTTGCTGCGCGAATACCTGATTGTAAAGCGCCATCTAAATAACCACTCCATTCCGTTGCCGTTTCTGTCCCAGCCCAATGAATGCGACCAAAAGGTTGTCTAATACAATCACCATAAGTGGTCATGACACCAGCGGGCATATGTGCGACATATCCGCCTTGAGACCATTCTTCGGTTAACCAGTCTTGCTCCACATACTCCAAAGGATGTGCTGCTTGTTGCCCGAAGTAATAAACCATGTCTGCAATCACTCGCTGACGACGTGTATCAACATCCAGCGCATTTAATTCAATTGCATAATCACCCTCAATTAAACCGAGTAAAACACCATGATCTTTACCCGTTGTAGACTGATCAAATACCACACTAACAGCTCTATCCGTTGCAACTACAGCACCATTTAAATTTTGCTGTTTCCAAAATGGGCGGTTATAGGCCACATGAACTTTGATAACCGCACCCATGGTCATACTTTGTAGTAGTTTTTCACGTTTTACAGGAAGCGACGGCGTGTAATGAATCTTGGATGCCAGAACAGGTGGTGTCGCAATGATGATATTTTGTGCTTTATAGCGTTGGTTTTTGCATACCACATACACATGGTCTGTACACTGCTCAACAGCCAAAACGGGCGAATTTAAAATTAAATTGTCTTGTAATTGATCTGCAATCCGCTTGGGAATCTGCCATGCGCCCCCAATAAATTTATCTTGCTGCGCGCCGCCTTCTGTTGAGATTAACGATTCTAGACCATGGCCTTGCCTGAAATATTCTAGAAAAAATAGATAGGACAATTGTGATGTATTACAACAAAATAAGGCCCCAACAATTGTTCGAATAAAATCTCGAGCTCCATCCGTACGGACATTTTTTAAAATCCAGCTTTCGACTGTTTCAGCATCCCATAACTTGGCTTTTGCCGCCAACCATGGCGCTCCATGAGGTAAACTTTTAACCTCTTTATTCCAACGACGTTCTAATAAAGCGATTTCGATCAATGCACTGACAGGAAGTTTAGGGATATTCGAACGATAAGATTTGACCAAACCATTTCGACTCACTAAGCTCGCCCCTTTTACAAATTGAGGATATGTTTTTATGCCGAGCTCTTGCGCTTGGGACAACAATAATTTTTGTTGAGGACCGACCCATTGCCCACCTAAATCAATGGTCTCTCCATAAATTTCACCTGCTTTTGAGCGACCACCGACACGATCACGCGCTTCTAAAAGCAATACATCTTTACCCGCTTTTTTTAATTCCAATGCTGCTTTTAAACCTGCTAAACCAGCACCGACCACAATTACATCCCAGGCTTTTTCAATTGTTTGAGTATCCATCATCATTTCCTACTATTAAAATTATCATCCATATTTTAATGAACGCGTTCATTAAAATTAAATTTGATTTTATGGAACGTGTTCACTAAAATCAATAGCTATGGAAAATAATCAAACAAAAGCCCCCCGCCGTGGACGTCCTCCGCGAAGTCAGGAACAAATCGAAGCCAATCGAAATGTGATTATTCAGGCGGCCAGAGACTTATTTGCAGCACATGGATACGAAGGCGTATCTATGCGCAAAATTGCAGCCCAAGCAGACTGTTTACCTGCAACGCTTTACACCTTATTTCCAAGTAAAAGACAGTTACTGCACCATATTTGGGAAGTGATTTTTTTAGATTTAATGCTTGAGCTTGAACAATGCTACAACAACAGCCCTGAAGCAGCCCGACTAGAAAAGCTGTGTACAGCCCAAGTTGATTTTTGGTTAAACAGACCGAATGATTGCAGAGCCATTTTCCTTATTGAAGATCATCCGCAAAATGCAGACGAACATTATTTTGTCGATGCTTCGCAAGCCGTCCCTCAGCTAGAGATTTACACGCGTGCAATTCAGGAAGCACAAGCCCGTGGAGAAATACGTACAGGTGATGCCAATGAAATCAAGAACGTTCTACTCTGTAGTATGTTAGGGATTACCTTAAGTTTGATTGGCATCCCAGAATACCCATGGGGAAATCCGAATACGCTAAAAGAAATGACTATCAGTGCGCTGATACGTGGATTAAAATAAGGGAAAATATGACCGTTAAAGCAACTACACCAGAGCAAATTCCATATTTATTCCAAGCAGCTTGGAATGAACATGATATGGTGGCCTTTGCCTCGTTATTTGCTGAGGATGCAAGCTTTGTAAATCGTTTTGGACACTATGTAAAAGGTATAAAAGAAATTGTTGCCTTACATCTTCCTATTCATGAAACCATCTATCGTGATTCGACGCTTCAGAATGAAATCATAGAGCTGAGTCCAATTACCGATGATGTGGTCATTATCCATTTTTGGAGCAGATTAACCGCTGGCACTGCCCATCCAGCGGGTCCACATCAAGTCGATACATTAATTCTTGCTGTTCTCAGCAAGCAAAATGGTTTTTGGCTGATCCGCGCATTAGAAAACGTAACCCTCACCAATCCACGCACAGGTCAAACAATCTTAAGAGATGGCTAAAATTCAGAAACTACGATAATTCCCATGATTAGACGCTGGCGCTTTCAACTATCATTGAGGCAAAGCGTGCTGTTTGGCATGTAATTTTAAAATTCGTCTTAACTCCAGAATTGCTTCAGGTTTCTCTTGAATCGAATGCCCACCTTGGATAATTTTTTCTGATAATGCCCCTTCTAGATGCGAGCTGGTATATGGCACGATACCATCTGTCATTTTATTGGGGTCTTGGCTTTGCGTGATATTCCCCATAATTGAATGGTAGGCTAAACCCTTTATCGGTTGAATATCCTGACTCATTTTCATAAATTTAGACTGATAGCTTAAATCGCTCGGTCCATTTTCAATAAGGCCTGATCCAAGACTGTTTTTCATTTGCTGTAGGTCAATTTTCTTTTCTGTGACCGCAACCTCAGCTGCCGCTAAAAACTTACTCGGTAAATGAATAACTTTACGTAATGCCAGTGTAAACCAGCGATCCGCATAGGCCGTACCTTTATGTGGTGTTGCAATAAAAATAACGCGATTAATTTGATCAATTGGCTGGAAGATAAAGCGCTTACTGACTGCAGGTGAAAAAATAAAATCATGAGCTTTTTCATTATTAATCGCGTCTACAGCCTGCTGGCGGATATCGCCTTGCCCCATGATCAAGCGACTAATAATTCCTCCCATACTATGTCCAATCAGAACAGCGTCAGACATTGCAGCATCTTTAGGATCATGCATTGCAAATCCCTGCTTTAACAAGGCATAAATCTGGGCACGGCTTTCTAAAATCGGCATGTTGGTAGAATAGAAAACTTGCCAAACCTGATAATGCTTACGCAGGTTCTCATCTCCTAAAATATCATTCGTCAGCGCAATCCATGCCTCTGGGCTACTGGCTAAGCCGTGAATAAAGATAATGATTTTCTTATCTGGTTGATAAGGCTCCAGCATAAATAAATGCGGCATGCTGAGTTGCTCTTTACGATCAATTAAAGTCGTATAGCCCGTGCCGCCCAAATTATTTTCAGCCAACCAAAGACCGTATGGCGCTGAGTAATTGGCTGTTAATAAATAATTATCACCTGCGATTTTCACCTCATCATGGCGAAAGGGATCGATCAGCTTTATTTCTAGTGCAGCATCTCGAAGCAAAGCCAAATTTTTAACATTGCTCTGTTTTAATGGCTGCGCTACGGCAGTGACAGATAAATATCTCGCCGTATGAATATATGGGTTTTTCTTATTGGCATAGAAAGTTTCTGGATCATAAATATAGTCTGAACTAAAAAGCTGCTTATTCTTTGCGACTAACACAAACTCTGAACCAAAGCCATCGCGACGATTGACACTATAAAATCCAGAAAAACGCATATTGTAACTCGATTGCAATAACTGAATATCTGTCGTTGCAAGTTCAGGATAATCATCGAAATTAAAATGATAAAGGTGCTGATTAATCGGTAATTGTTTAGGAAAACGAGTAAATTGATAGCGTAAATAAGCAGTCGTGATCAATCGTGAAAGTGCCACATTATAAAAAAGCCGAACCTGCGTTTGCCTCTGATCAAAAATACGTTGTTGAGGTGTATGTTGCGTTTCAAACAAATAGGCATAGCTAAAACGAATACTCTGATCAAGTAAAGTCAGTACTTGATCTAAACACTGATTTTGTTTCATTGAATGCTGTCTTTCCAACAACGGCACATGACATTGTTTTTCTTCACTTAAGCGTAAAGCCTGAGCCAAATACACTTCACTGGCTGCAGCATAACGTTGTTCTTTATTATCAGTTAGTTTTTTTTCTAAAGTCTGTACACATCTATCGGGTTGATTGATACATTCATTTGCTGGAATACCAGCAAGAAGCAAAGTATTTTGTGAAGCATCGCTTAATTGAGGTCGCGTTAAGATGCTTTGAGTTTTATCGGTTAAGGATGCACTTAAACTTCGTTGTTGAAGTTTGACGAGCTGACAGGCAGATAAACTGTAAAAGAGACAAAGCAAAACAAGGCGCTTGATCAGAGTTCTTCTATTCATTGTCATGCGATTAATCCTCTGCAACACGCCTCCAAGCGTAGTTCTATCATTGCATTTCGAAGTTCAGTTCATTTTCCATGCAATAGACTGAACAAAAATAAAGGCTGATCGCAAGATAGCGTCACGTCTTAAATATCTAATCAATATTACAAAGTAAGCAAAAGAATACAGCAACATTATTAAGATGGATTGTTCTATCTATAATACAAAATAGAAGATGGGCTATTAGTCAAAGTCACAAATAAAAAAGACCAGTGAATCCGTTAACTGGTCTTTTTCCTATTCCTTCGCTCTCATATATTCTTAATAAAATAAAGAAAGCGACTCATTTTAGAATTTGATATTCCATGATAACTGTGCTGTACGAGGTGCCCCAAGGAATAAGTAATCATCGCCGAAGAAACTGCCCACATCTCGCCAGTATTTTTTATTAAATAGATTATCTACATTTAATCTCAAAGTATTGTCATAACCATAAGCACGGAAATTATAGGCTGTACCAGCATTAAATACCGTATAGCCTGACACTTTTACAGTACCTGTTTTCTCAGCATATTTACTGCTGCTGTATTGCATACCCGCCAGTAAACGCAGTCCTTCCACGTGTGGGAGTTGATAAGACAGATAACTCGCAAAACGCACTGCAGGAATGTTTTGAGTTTGATGGCCTTGATATTCGGCTGATTGAGTATCCTTCAAGCGTGAACGTGTCAATGCTAAGGTCGAGGTGATCTCTAGGTTTTGACCTACACGACCTTGTGCGCCGAGTTCTAAGCCAAGATTATGTTGCTCGCCATCAGCAACAAAATTACTGGCTATATCTGTATATTGGTTGTCTTGCTTTAAATTAAACAATGCGGCTGTAAACAATAAATCTTGCCATTGCTGTTTAACACCTAGCTCATATTGCGTTGAATGTTTTGGTGCCAATGTTTCAAATTTATTTTCGGCATACCACGGTGCTTGTCCACCATCACTCAGACCTTTGGCATATGAAGCATAGACATTGGTGCCTTCCCAAGGCTGATACATCAACGCAAATTGAGGTAAAAAGCGATTAAAGTTGGTATCTCGGATGTTGTTGCCATCAACATCATAAGCATCTTCATTTAGATGCAAAAGCTTTCCACCCGCCAGAATCGACCATTGCTGATTAAAATCAATTTGGTCAAGTAGGTTCAATGCCGTTTGCTGACTACTGAATGACTTGTAATGCTTACCTAAGGTTGCTTTTGAAGGCTGATAAGTCATGTTATCTGTATAGATATTTCCAGTACCCACTAATTCATTGATTGGATCATGCTGGGCATGGCGTTTATAACTATTAGATAATTCTACATTAAGTGTATGTTGCCAAGTTCCTGTGTTAAATTTTCCACTTAAGCCTGTTTTAAATTGATTGGTGAGATAACTGTCATCGGGACTACGGAAATCATAAATATCGTAATTACCATTTTGGTCAAAAGTATTACCTAAGCCTGTCGTTTGGCATATCTCGCTATAACAGCCCCATGCAAATGCAGAATAATCATCGACCACCACTCGACTTTGTGATGCTGAAAGATTAGCGCTCCAATTGTCGTTCACTTGGTAACTATACTTTAAACCAGCATTGAGACTTTCATTACTGACGGGTTTGCCCCAGCTTTGATGACCCAATAAACGATCCCAATCCACATCTGTAGGTACTTTTTTACCATCAAGTAATTGGTAACCAGGTACGGAACGTTGGCGCTGACGTTGTGATTCAAGATCAAATTCGAGTTTTGAACGATCTGAAATTTTCCAGTCCAAAGCGACTGAACCAAACCAACGCTGTCCATTGGCATGTTCGACATACGGATGGATTTCTTCTTTGGCGAGATTGACCCGATAACCAAACTGCTGATCTGAACCAATTAAACCACCTATGTCAGCTGCTATACGATTACCAGTATGGCTATCTGCTTCAAGTGTAATAGAACGAATATCCGCTGGACGTTTAGTTACATAGTTGACTACACCATCTGGTGTGGACATACCACTTTGAATCGCACTGATACCTTTTAAAATTTCAACCTGCTCTTTATTTTCAAGTGCAATATTTTGCTCACCTCTGACCAAGTGACCATTTAATAAGTAACTTGATCCTAAATTTAGAGCAAAGCCACGCATTACAAAGTTTGGATAATAACCAATCGGTGCATAACCCTCACCGACAGCGGCATCATTTTTCACCACATCGGTTAAGGTCTTGGCATGTTGATCCGCAATCTGCGCGGCTGTCACGGTATAAATAGAAGCAGGAATTTCAGCGAGATTTTGCTGGGTAAAACCAGATAGATTCACTTTAGGCTGAGCGTACGCAAGCTCAGAAATTTCAGCTTTTATCAGAATTGGAGCTAGTCGCGGTGTTTCAGTGTCTGCATGGACCAATACGGTGTTTAATCCGAGGCATGAAAATGAACCAACCGCCAATAATGCTTTTTGTAAACGAGAAAATGGATACGTTTTCACAGTTGTTGCCTAACCCCAAAAGATAATAAAAAAGCTTACACTTTGCGGGCATGAGTATTCACAATTTTCTCAGATAGGACAAGCATGTTATGCACCATATCTACGATTTTTTCAGCTTATTACGCTTTAGCTGGCCACGACCTGATGCCACTCTACAAAGGGATTTTCAAATTTCTGCCATTGTTCTGCACCCAAGGCCATTTCCTCATCATTTAATAAACAGGCATCAAACTGTTCAGTCAGTCCCGCCTGATCCATTTCCATCCCAATCAGCACCAGTTCTTGTCGTGCATCACCTGTTGCGTCATCCCAATTTTTTGCGATGGCATCGCGGCTTGGTTGATCCTCAGGCCAGTGTTCATCTGGTACAGCCGCCCACCAATACCCTGCTACGCTATGTCTGGCCATGGCGCCTGCTTGGGACCAAGAACCTGCAAATTCAGGATGAGATGCCAACCAGAAAAAGCCTTTTGAGCGAATCACACCCTGCCATTCAGAATTGATAAAATCGAAAAAACGTTGTGGATGAAAAGGTCGTCTGGCCCGATAGACAAAACTACCAATCCCATATTCTTCAGTTTCAGGCCTATGTTCTCCTCTTAACTCTTTGAGCCAACCCGGTGCTTGCGCGGCTTCATTAAAATCAAATAGCTTAGTATCTAAAATTTTATCCAGATTCACTTGCCCAAATTCAGAAATTTCAATTTTTGCTCTCGGATTGAGTGAATGTAAAATACCCAATAGTTTTTCTTTTTCTTCTACGTCAATCAGATCTACTTTATTCAGTATTATCACATCGCAGAATTCAATCTGATCAATTAAAAGATCAACCACATTGCGTTCATCCTGCTCACCTAGTGATTCTCCTCGTGAAGTTAAACTATCGACAGAACCATAATCTTTCAGAAAATTATAAGCATCAACCACAGTGACCATGGTATCCAAGCGAGCAAATTCAGACAGAGAAATGCCATTTTCATCTTCAAAGCTAAACGTTTCTGCTACAGGTAATGGTTCAGAAATTCCTGTAGATTCAATGACCAATTGATCAAAACGCTTATCTTCCGCTAAACGACGGACCTCGATCAGTAAATCCTCTCGCAGCGTACAACAAATACAGCCATTACTCATTTCTACCAGCTTTTCATCAGTCCTTGACAGCTCAGCACCGCCCTCACGGACCAATGCTGCATCAATATTGACCTCTGACATATCATTGACAATCACTGCAATTTTACGCCCTTCGCGATTGTTTAAAATATGATTGAGTAATGTGGTTTTACCTGCACCTAAAAATCCTGACAAGACGGTTACAGGGAGTTTGGATGGAGTGGCTAAAGAAGGATTCATTGGCTTTCTCACTGGTTAAATATGTTAGTTTTGAGGTTTTGCAGCACATGAAAAACATCGTCCCAATATTTCCAAATATGGGTATTGAGGCTTGAACTTTTGCGCTTTGGTTGTGGTTTCTACACAGCTGCGAAGCTGTGGAATGGTGATGCTTTGCACGCTCTGACACTCTGTACAAATTGTGATGAGTTGATAGTTGGAACTCATTTCAGCTTGTTTACTGGCGTACATATTTAATGTATTCAGTTTCAGGATGAGACATTGATCTGTGAGCTTTTTCAAAATTCTGTAGATTTGCATTGGTGCTTGAAAACCATAAGGTCTGGCCTTTTCTAATAGTTCATAAGCACTCATGGCTTTATTCTCAGTGCTTAAAATGTCTAAAATTTTTTGCTGGGCGCTTGCGAGTTTCATCTTTTTATACCTTATTCTTTTTGAAAAAATTATTTATGCACGGTGATGAGCTATAACGATGGTCGACTCCCCATGTGCGATATCCCGCCGTATCAATATGGATTTGTCCAGATGCATATACACCTAAGCCCAAATTGAGTGCTTCTCCATGGTCTTGCCAAAATTGGCAAAGTTTGGTTTTGGTCTCTTCAATATGTGTTTGTTCGATTAGATCGGGACTTTCACTTCCGATACGAAAATCCAATGCAGCATTAAAAACATGCCGTGAAGCATTTGCGCCTCCTGCACACCGATTTAAATCATCGTTTCGATAAACCGAAGTCACAGTGAACTGATCAATTAGCTTTTGTTCAATCCATTGATTTAAAATACTTAATGTCGGGACAATATTGCTCCATAGTTCTCTTGGTGGGATTTCATATTCAACATAGTTGCATTTTTGCCAATCTCTCGCGGTCTGAAAAAATTCAAAATCTGGAATATAAGAATTAAGCCCCTGACGCTTTAGAAATTTTTTGTAGGCTTGTATTTGTTGTTGGTATTTCGGGTGACTCATCCACAGTTGATATGAGCTTGGTACTTGTTTCTCTTGCACGATCAATTCAGGTCGTGTGAGATTGGTCTGAGGTAGAACCGTCTGTTCTGGCTGAATCGTTTGCTGTAGGGAATGACAGGCAGAAAGCGCACAAATGCAGCCAAATAGATAAAATTTTTTCATTGTTTGATTCGCCAGATTCTCTCAACTCAAATTAACTTGGCAGCGAACTTGTCGATGCATATTGTTATGTTATAACATAACAATATGCATTACAACTGAAGCAAATGAAGAAATGAATCTCGCCCTACCTGATATCTCTGCTGAATCTCATCTTCCCAAAGCCTATAGCTATGCGCTTGATTGGGTCGGCATGGAAAACATTGCATTACCTGTTCGGTTGGAAAATACCTTATGTCAAAGCCAAATCAATGCTTATGTCAGTCTGGATGATCCTTTAGCCAAGGGCATCCATATGTCTCGTCTGTATACACGCCTATTAGAATTAAGCTCGATTCAAAATATTAATTTGGCTGATCTTGAATTGACACTCATGGATTTTCTAGAAAGCCATCACGATCTATCCAAACATGCCAAAATTGAAATTCACAGCGAGCTTTATATCGAGCGATCCGCACTGATTAGCAACTTATCAGGATGGAAAAGCTATCCCTTTATGCTGTCATGCCAACTGTTAAATGATCGATTTGAGGCTGAACTTAGAGTTGAAATTCCCTATTCTTCGACCTGTCCTTGTTCTGCCGCGCTTGCTAGACATATTATTCAGCAACGCTTTGCATCGGCGCTACAAAAACAGGAAATCAGTCTAGATCAACACGAGATTCTGAACTGGCTTAATAGAACTGATGCGATCGCGGCAACACCACATAGCCAAAGAAGCTTTGCCATTCTTCATTTCAAATTAGATCGAAATATAAAGCATATCCCATTGATCTTATTTATTAATCAAGCTGAACAGGCTTTAATGACTCCTGTTCAGACAGCAGTCAAACGCATTGATGAGCAGGCCTTTGCAATTGCCAATGGTCAAAACCTGATGTTTTGTGAAGATGCGTTGAGACGGCTCTATGGCACGTTTATCCATCACCACAGTATTAAAGCTTTCAATTTCAAAGTCATTCATGCAGAAAGCCTACATGCACATGATGCAGTCGCTCAAGGTTCATGGCAATGGTAGAACAGACGATCTTCGAGCAAATGGAACACGCTGTTCTAGGACAACAATTTGCCTTTGATAGCGTATTTGAACAGATCAAATGGAATCAGTATGGACTGATTCCAGTCATTACCCAAGCGCAGCAAAGCAAAGCCGTTTTAATGATGGCTTGGATGAATCGAGAGGCTCTACTCGAAACCTTAATCACCAGACAAGTTTGTTATTGGTCCAGATCTCGTCAATGTTTATGGCGCAAAGGTGAAAGTTCAGGTCATCGCCAATATTTGATCGAGGCTCGTCTCGATTGTGATGGCGATAGCCTGTTGTTGGTGGTCAATCAAATTGGCCCTGCCTGCCATACATGGCGTCCCAACTGCTTTTATCTGGGAATAACGACTGATCAAGTCACTATCTTAACTGAACCCATGCTTTAACTTATTCAAACGGTCATCCTATGTTACGAAAAAACCCAACTGGACATTTGCCTGTCATTGATCAGTCTGCCTATGTGGACCAAACCGCGATTATCTGTGGCAAAGTGATAGTACACGCCAATGTGTTTATTGGTCCTTATGCTGTCATTCGCGCCGATGAAACCAATGAAAATGGAGAAATGGAACCCATCAGCATTGGCGCTAACTCTAATATTCAAGATGGTGTGGTGATTCATTCCAAAGCAGGTGCCGCTGTGATCATTGGCGAGAACTCATCTATTGCGCATCGTTCCATTATTCATGGGCCTTGTGAAATTGGGCATCATGTTTTTGTGGGATTTAACAGCGTGCTGTTTAACTGCAAGATTGGTGCTCACAGTGCAATCCGACACAATGCCGTTGTCGATGGACGAGATTTACCTGCATATTTTTATGTACCGGCTATGAGCTATATCAATCCAAAAACTGATTTAAGCCAATATCCTCCTATTGATATCTCGATCACTGAGTTTTCAGAAAGTGTCGTCACCACCAATATTGAGTTGGTCAAAGGCTACAAGGCATTACAGAATGAATTTTAAACAGTATCCAAACATCATTATTCGCAATGCTAATCTGGTCAATGAAGGAAGGCAGCAGATCGCAGATGTGCTTATTCAAAATGGTCGAATTGAAAAAATAGCGACAACAATAACAGGAATATTTAATGCAAAAACCATTGATGCTCAAGGGGCTTGGCTTATCCCAGGCATGATTGATGATCAGGTTCATTTCAGAGAACCAGGTGCGCCACACAAAGGAAGTATTGCCTCAGAATCCATGGCAGCCACAATTGGTGGTATTACCAGCTATATGGATATGCCCAATACCAATCCCCCGACATTAGATCTTGAAAGTTTGCTGCAAAAAAAGCAGATTGCAGCACGGCAGAGTCGAGCAAATTATGCTTTTCATTTTGGCGTGAGTGCAAATAACTTAGACCTCATTGAACAACTTGATCCAAAACTGGTCAGCGGTGTCAAAGTTTTTATGGGGGCATCTACAGGCAATATGCTGGTGGATGATCCCAAAACGCTTGAACGTTTATTTGCCAATGTCCCGACGATCTTGCTGACCCATTGCGAATCGACACCTCAGATCAAAAAGCAACAAGCGCTGCATTTACAACAATACGGTGCAGATATTCCCGCGCGAATGCACCCTAAAATTCGTGATAAACATGCCTGTTTTGAAAGTTCGCGCCTAGCGGTTTCATTGGCCGAAAAATATGCGACTCAACTTCATGTCTTGCATATATCAACCGCCAAAGAACTCTGCTTATTTAAAAATCTACCTTTAAATAGAAAGCATATCTCTGCCGAAGTTTGTATTCATCATCTTAGTTTTGATGATTCAGACTACGAAACACTTGGGCATTTAATTAAATGTAACCCCGCAATTAAAACCCTACAGGATAAACAGGCGCTCATCACTGCCCTTGCCCAGAGTAATCGTTTAGATATTATTGGAACGGATCATGCACCACACACATGGGATGAAAAGCAGCAATCATATTTAAGTGCTCCCGCTGGCCTGCCACTGGTTCAGCATGCATTGCCTGCACTAATGGAGCTGGTAGCAGATCGAAAACTGAGTATCGAAACGTTGGTGCGTAAAACATCTCATCAAGTTGCAGACCTGTTTAAGATCAAAGATCGGGGCTATATTCGAGAGGGCTATTGGGCTGACCTCGTATTATTGCGTAAGAATCATCAAGCAATCGCGGTGAAAGATCAAAAAAACTATATGCACTGTAATTGGAGCCCGTTTCAGGATAGGACTTTCCGTTATCAGGTCGATACCACCATTGTTTCTGGCCAACTGGCTTGGCATCAGCAACAGTTATTTTTAAATTGCCAAGGTCAGGCCTTGGACATAGATCGCTAAACTCGGTTATGTATCAATTGAAAAATTCGCTATTCAAGCCCCTAGTTAAAATATAGGGCTTGAATAACTTTCCGTTTAGAATTTAATTTCTATCCCAGCTTTGATGGTGCGGCCAGGAATCGGCATTCCAATCACAGTACCTGGATCAAAGTTATAACGGTTGGTCAGGTTGTCCACATTAAAAGAGAGAGCCAGATTAGGGTTCCACTGATAACTTGCAAACACATCAATTAAGGTTTCAGAAGAAATCTCTGTTACTGCCCGTCCACTGACCCCTGTACCGGCTAACCAGCCTTTCGGGTTTTTCTTTTCTGAATGATATCTGGCACGCGCACCTAGAACGAGTTTATTGTCCAATAGGTTTTTACCTACCGTCAGATTCAAAATCTTGCGAGGTGGAAGACGAGTTGAAATCAAGCTCCAAGAATCACCAACCTCATTACAATCTTCTTTGCTTGCAGGACAAACCTTAGGCGCTTGATATAAGGTACCATTCAAACTAGTAAAGAAACTTGGATGATGATAAGCAAGATCAAACTCTAAACCTTTGAGTACGACTTGATTATAATTTACAAAAGTATAAGAGGTGGTATAAGGAAGAATAAAATCTGGTGTAATCTGATTTTCAATATCTTTTTTCTGCACGCCTTGAGTTAGAAAATCTTTGGTTTGATTACGGAAATAATTAAGATTGAATTTTAAATGATCGGCTGCTGAGAATAGATTGTCACGCTCTCCAACAAAACCCAGTTCTATCAGACGAGAATTTTCCGATTTAATTGGTAAATCAGGATCATAGCTAAAGGTTTGGCCCGACACTGTCGATTCAAATAAACTTGGACTACGGTAAGTATTTGAAAGTTTCCCATAGACATCAATCCCATTGACGATTTGATAGTTCAACTGGGACATCCAATCTATTTTCCCCTCATATTGACGTGCTGCATAACCTTTTGCATTTAAGTCTGAATGCGCGACTGGCGTCATTGGTCGATATTGATCACCATAGTCTTTTACTTTTGCTTTATGCCATTTACTGCCTAGGCTCAAAGTGAAATCATTAAAAATATAATCGCCGTTGAGAAAGACTGAGGATTCTTTACGTAACCCATCACGGGCAATTTCATGATCAATAAGATTCTGCGGCTTCATCCGCTGTTCATCATAAGTTAGACCATAATTTAAGGTTAAATCTTCAACTTTACTGGTGTTTTCTAAATTTAGGCCAGTTCGATAATCTTGAAAACTCCCCCAATATTGATCACCATAACTTGAATTTTTCATACCAATCATGCCATTGTGCTGACGATATTTGGCATTGGTATGCCAAATGCCCAGTTCCAAATCGACCCAGTTATTCTGTTTAGGTTTGTAGGTATAACTACCACTCAAGGCATTAATGGCGGCTGAACCAAGCGACCATTGTGGCATGGTATACGCATTTTCAATGTATTGTGGCTCAACATAGTCACCATCGATATAGCCGTAGGGGGGTGAATTTGGATCAATGACCTTTGATCGGCTCCAATAAAACGCCATCACTTCACCTGCTTTTTGTATATGGCGTCGCATATTTACTTCAACACGGTGTTCATCACTGAGATTGACACCAGCTTTGATAATTCCCGAATCGCTTTGATAACTGGTATTCACCACTTCCTGACCTGGACCAACGTCGACGATATCCCGTTTCTCATAATAATCAATGCCATGTTTTCCAGCATAGTAGTTGCCGACCTCTCGTTTACTATAGGCAACCACCAAGTCAAACATCTCATTCCGATAAGCCAGAGCAAGTGTTCCTGCACCATTCTGAAAATTGTTTGAAGAAATTTTATTATGGAGCAGATAAGACATCTGCTCCTTTTCATTATCAGAGGTATTAGGCGTTTTATTATTATTATAAAAACTGCCTTTAAGCATGACACCCGCGTTTTGGTTAGGAAGTAGAATATCATTGACGCTTAAGGTTCGCATTTTTACAATGCCACCAATTCCCCCTACATTGAATTTTGCGCGTGAAGCACCTTTTTCAACTTCAATCTGGCTAATTAAATCCATATCAATATAGGTACGATCACTTTCCCCTTGATAACCCCGAAAGGTATGACTCGATTGTAGACTTCCATCAATCACCACTGGAACACGCCCTTCGCCCTGCATCCCGCGAATTCCAATGTCAATTGCGCCTGCCTCATTCCTTAAACTGTTGACCTGCACCCCAGCAATATCAGAAAAAACATCACCATTACCCGTCCCCCTAAATCGATTAATCTGTTCCCGATTAAGATGACTGGTATTCACCTTGGCTTTTTGTGGTTCAGCATTCACTTTAATCTCAGGCAGAACAACAACATCTGTTGCCATTTGATTGAATGACTCCACGCGCTGACTATTCGTATTGATTTTTTCAGAATATGTGGGTGTTGCTTGAGCTTGGGGAAGCAATAAGTAGGTCGAGCCTTGTCGTATGATACGATAAGGCTGATCAGCCAATAGGTAATCAAAGCCTTTCTGTATGGAGTATTGTCCTGTAATGCCTTTGCTTTGTAGCCCTTTTAGCAGTTTAGAATCATAACTTAAGACGATACCAGACTGTGCAGCAAAGCTGGACAGTACATAACCCAATTGGTTGGCTGGAATTTGATAGTATTTTTCCGAAGTCGGTTTCTCAAGAGCTGTAACCGACGAGGTGATTTCGGCATAAGCCCCATGTATACAGACACAATGTATGAGAATTGCCAAAGTTTGCTGCTTGAATTTCATAAGGAGATCCACATTAGGTAATGATTTTCATTTTCATTAACTATTACCCAGTGATTTCGAAGAATGTGACATTAACTTTCAATTTTTTCTGATCTGCTCCAGATCCATACTAAACAAATAAGCAATATCAATAGGAGGCTTAACTTTAAATGCATATGTATGGAAGAAAAAATTAAACTGATTGAAATCAATACACAGCTAAAGGTCAGCATGAACTTGCGTAAGCGGGAAATCTTTTTAAACCCGCCCTGATATTGCATCATTAGCAGATTGACATAGCGATTTTGAAGCAACCATTGATGTAATCTTGAAGAGCTTCTGGCTGCAAAAAAGGTGGCTAAAAATAAAAAGTCTAAGCTAGGCACACCCGGTAAAATAATGCCCAGTACGGCCAAAATCAGACAAAGTATGGTCAAAACAATATAAGCACCACGCACCAGCGGTGATGCATGAAGTTTCACTTTGTGTATGCATGGAGAAGGCTCAGCATGAACTGAATCTTCTCCTTTTGTCTGTTGAGCTAAAGACGCATCTTTTTGCATAGCTTTTGTGCTTAAAGCATATTTTTTAACAAGCTTCCAAAATAATCAAAGGCTTGTTTAGCACCCTGAATCACTTGTTCCTGTTCATGCTGGCTCAGCTCAGCCGTATCAAGTTCATTGATAAAATGCTTCCATACTTTTGCTCGTCCTTCAGGATAGGCAGCCAAATTGCGTGCTCCAAAGTCAGCAGACAAGCCTAACTGTTGTTGTGCTTGTTTAAATAAAAAAGCGGCGCCTAAAGTTGAACCTTCTGAGACATAAATCCAGCCTAAGGCTTCAGCAAAGCCGACCTTTTCTGTAACGAGTTGCTGCGCATCAGGTTTGATTCCGAGATCATATAAATCCAATAATGCCGCTTGTGAACGACCACGAATATCCAAGTCAGTAATCAACGCAGATACTTCAGGATGGCGAAACAGATGTTCGACATTTTGCTGAAAATAATATTGCCCTAGAGTAAATTGAGCATAATGCTGCGAATCTGAAAAGACTTGTGCTTGGTGCATTAATTGGTGCATATATTCATGTTGACTCGCAGTTTCATTTTTTAACCGTAAGGCAAGTTGATTGGTCGCAAGTAAAGTTGACATCAGTTTTTCCAGTGTGTTTGCTATAATCTTATTACCCGTTCAATACGCAAAAGCTGACAAAAAAATTCTATTCTTTTTTCACACCTTTATTATTCGCCTGAATTTTAATGAAATGATCATTGAAAGATCGATCCATTTTGATGGGATAACTCAATTCCAGTGCCGCCTGTAAATCCGTTACATTATTTACAGGATAAGAACCCGAAACTTTTAATTCTCTCAATTGTGGATCGATGTCGATATATTGATGTCGATAACGTCCAATCTCTTGGAATAGCTGCGCCAAAGGCATGTCAAAAGCCATAATCATCTGGTTTTTCCATGCAAATACATTTGAATCTAAAGGACCCAAAGCGTTAAAGTTTGTATCATCAAAACATAACTGTTCACCCGCTTGCACAACTGTCATTTTTTGAGATTGATTCAAGGTAACTTTTACTGCACTTTCAATGACCCCTAAGCAGGTTTGTTGTTGCTGGTTTTGCAGATATTGCACATTGAAAACAGTTCCTAATGCTTGTAAATGAGCCGATTGCGTCTCTACAAAAAATGGACGATAACCCTGCTGCTCATGTGCGGTATGAATTTGTATTTCGCCATAATGTAACTGCAGTGTTCGTTGTTGGGATGTATAACGGATATCCAAAGCAGTGTCTGTATTGAGTTGGAGTTGCGTTCCATCCTCAAGCTTCACAATTTTTTGTTCACCTTTTGCCGTGCTGTAATCTGCCAACCATAAATATTTATAATCAGACTGCCAAGCGACTACCCCCCCTAAACAGGCAAAACAAGCCAATAGAAGTTGTTTGCTCCATTTAAACTGAGCAGCATGCTTGCCGGCTTGGATCACTGCCTGCCCGTTCTCGGGAAAATAGTCTAGACTTGTCAATAAACGTTCTGCTTTAGCCCATGCCATTTGATGTGCTGCACTCTGAGCTTTCCAGTGTTCTAATTCACATTGCTCAGTTTCGGTCAATTTAGCTGTCTGAATTTTTAGAATCCATTCAGCAGCCTCAGTCAAAATTTGTGCTTGAGACATTAAAATATCAATCCATGACTGCTAAACATTGAGTCAGTACAGTCACTAAATCTCGCATAACCGTCCTTGTCGAAATATTCAAACGCGTTGCGATTTCCTGTTGTGTAAGCCCTTCCAGTTGTGACCAAATAAAGACCTGCTGTTGACGTTCTGGTAACTGGTTGAGTAATTGATTAATTAAACACAAAGATTCGATGGCTGAGAGTTTTTGCTCAGGTGTAATTTCATCATATTCAGCTCGGCTTGCAAGCGCCTCCAAGTAAGCTTTTTCTATTGATTTACGTTGATACCAGTTGATTAATAGGCCTTTCGCAACTGTTGTCAAAAGTGCCCGTGGCTGATCAAAATACAACTGATCTTTACGTTTCAGAATACGAATAAAGGTGTCATGGGCTAAATCTGCAGCATCCTCACTATGATTAAGACGCCGCTTTAACCATTGATATAGCCAAGAGTGATGATGACGATAGAGCGTATTGATGGGATCAGACATTTTTAAAAGAGAATGAGAATTATTAGCAATATCTTAGCAAAAAATAAGTGAATAAAAACGCCTCTTTTTTCTTTCTCAAGTATTTTTTAATTTTTCTTCCGTTCACAAGCATCGAATGCTAAAGATTTTAACATCCAATGCCCTTCCCTTTGTTGCTTTGAAAAGTCGTTATCATTTTAAAATTTCAAATTTATAAAAGCCATTTTAACGCTTTAGATTAGCATCCATAAATGTATCGCGAATGGTCCAACCAACACCATCAAAATACCCGCTATCACCATGGTTAAACTTGCGATTACGCCTTCTTCACTATTACGTTGCTGAGCTCTCACCGTGCCAAAGCCATGTGCTGCATTACCCAATGCAGCGCCGTTTGCCACATTGGAGCGGATTTTGGTGATGGCTAAAATAGCATCACCACAAATCATCCCGACCAACCCGGTAATCACTGTAAATAAAGAAACCAAAGCTGCTGAACCATGGATATCTTCTGCCAAAATCATGGCAAAAGGTGTTGAAATGGAACGAGCCATTAAACTTTGGGTTACCTCGGGACTAAAATGAAATAACTTTGCCATTTCATAAGCAGAGATCACACCAACACTCATCCCGACCACAATCGCAATCGAAAGTACACCCAAATTTTTACGGATCGTTTCCCGATAACGGTAAATTGGTACGGCGAATGCAACAGTTGCTGGTCCGAGTAAATTCACAATCCACTGCGTATCTTGTGCATAGGTCTGATATGAAATTCCAAAGATCGCCATCAACAGAATCGTGACGACGGGCACGCTAATCGCAGGTGATAACCATAGTTGAGGGTATTTTTGATAGATACGCTTTGCCACGATGTAAGCAAGCAGCGTCCAGATCAAACAAACAATTGACCACATATTCATTTTGACTGCCTTAGCTATGCTTATGTTGAAAGTGTTTACGTCCGTTTAAGTAGGACTTTAAGCGGTTGTAATAATGGATGGTCAAACACGTACTCAACATGACTAAAATTGTCCCAACAGCGATACTCAAGACAATTTGCCAGCCTTCCGTCATAAACAGGCTTTTATATTGCACGACAGCAACGACCACAGGTACAAAAAACAGCAATAGCTCTCCTAAGATAAAGGTCGCGCCCATTGCCACTTGATCCATCTTAATCACTTTAAAAAACAAGCTGAAAAGCAGTAGAAACATTCCCAATATGCCTGCTGAAATCGGGATACCCAGTTTCTGGTTTAAGGCATAACCTGCCAACCAAAATGCAGCAAGAATCAGAATTTGTTTAAATAACATCAAGAGTGAATTTTTTGGGAGAGATTTAGAAACAGCTTCGGTACTCATTTAACAACATCAAATGGTGAACAACATGATTATCTTATCCACTTTGCGTCGATGTAATATGAATTATTCATGCTAAAATTATGCATAAATGGAATAATTTTAGATTGACTATGCTTTCTCTCAAATCATTACAATGCTTTGTTCATTTGGTTAAAAGCAAAAGCTTTACCCGTACCGCTGACGCGCTCTCCCTAACGCAGCCGACCATCAGTAAAATGCTGCAGCAGCTTGAAGAACAACTACAGGTACAGTTGTTTGTAAAGCCTGAACATGGTCGAAAAAGACAAGTTGAGCTGACTGAAATTGGGCAGCGTATTTACCAACACGCTTTAGGATTACTGCAAGCTGAGCAAAATATCTTTTTAGAAATTGAAAATTATCAACAATTAAATACAGGCACCTTAAAACTCGGTGTGCCACCACTCGGTGCTCAACTGCTCACCACCGCCCTGTTTGATTATCACCAACAATGGCCCCGTATTGAGCTGTCCTTTCTCGAAGTCGGTTCTCGAGGGATCGAGCAAGCGCTGTTAAATAATGAACTCGATGTGGGGGTATTATTGCAGCCCTTTGATCAGCAAATTTTCAATAGTATCGAGCTGTGTGATTATCCACTGATGGTGCTATTGCGAAGTGATGCAACGTGGGCCACACGAAAAAAAATAAATCTGGAAGAGTTACAATATCAATCTTTTTTAATGTTTCCTGAAAACTTCTCACTCAACAGTATAATTTTAGATGCTTGCCAACAACATGGTTTCTATCCGAGTATTGCTTGCCGAACCAGTCAATGGAACTTACTGGCAGATATGGTGCTACAACGTATGGGTATTGCCCTACTACCAAAATATTATACCGATATGCTGGATCCCACCTTATTCACAGCAATCCCGCTGGAAAAGCCCAACATTCAATGGCATTTGGCGATGGCATGGAAAAAGAATCTTCCAGTTTCTCCTGCAGTACAGGCATGGCTTGATGTGATTCATCAACATTTTCAAAAGATTAAACCTACGTTAGAGCAATGAAAAATTGAAATAACATTTGCAGAAAAATGGATAAAGCTTTGCCACAAAAAAGCTACCAAATCTTGAGCCAGCTCGCCTAGACTAGAAAGATCTGTTGATCATATGGCAAATAACAATGAGTGATTCAAACTATATTCCCCCACAAATTTGGCAATGGACTGGAGAAAAAACCGATTTAAATCAGCCGACATCCGGCAGCCGTTATGAACATCGCTTACCCATCGGTAAACATCCATTGCAGTTGTATTCTTTGGCAACACCGAATGGACAAAAAGTCACGATTTTGCTTGAGGAACTTTTGGCATTGGGACACACAGATGCCGAATACGATGCGTGGTTGATTAAAATCGGTGAAGGTCAACAATTCAGCAGTGGCTTTGTCGAAATTAATCCGAACTCTAAAATTCCAGCGTTGGTTGATCATAGCCAGAACCCGCCAATACGTGTTTTTGAATCCGGTTCGATTTTGCTCTATTTGGCGGAAAAATTTAAAGCCTTTATTCCGACAGATATCGCTGCACGCACCGAATGTCTGAACTGGCTATTTTGGCAAATGGGAAGCGCACCCTACCTTGGTGGTGGTTTTGGACATTTTTATGCTTATGCACCTGTGAAAATTGAATATGCGATCAACCGCTTTGCCATGGAAACCAAGCGCTTATTGGATGTTTTAGATCAACACTTAGTAAAAAATGAATATTTGGCTGGTACAGAATATTCCATTGCTGATATTGCGGCTTTTCCTTGGTATGGCAGTTTGGTCAAAGGTTGGGTCTATAATGCAGATGAATTCCTAGCTGTAGATCAATATAAACATGTACAACGCTGGGCAGATACGATTCTGGCACGTCCCGCTGTGCAACGAGGACGAATGGTCAACCGTACTTTCGGAGACTTGGAAACCCAACTACATGAACGCCACGATGCCAGTGATTTTGAAACCAAAACGCAGGATAAACTTCAATAGCACCTCTTAAGCAATTGATTTCAACGATGACACTGGCAAGCAAAGTAATTTACCAGTGTCGTAATTGCTCAATTGCATGGTCGGGCAAAATCAATACTTTAGTTATTTCTCACTTTCTGTTGAATAAGTTCAAATAGTCTTGCACATGCTTGTTCAACATGAGCTTGAGGTGTCGTAGCGATGCCTAATAATAAACCGCAATGCTGTTCTTGATCTTGATGATACCAAATCGACAATGGTGCTGGTGCCAGCCCCAAGGCTGAAGCCTCACGAGCTAATGCAACATCAGAAATATACGCAGGAAGCTTGATTAAAACCGATAATCCAGCAGTGGTTACATCGAAACCCAAATCCATCAAATTAGCTTTTAATACATCTCGTTGTAAGAGGTAGAGCCGTTTTGTGCGTCTGAGATGTCGGAGAAAATGCCCCTCTTTCATAAATCTTAAAATCGCAACTTGTAGCGATGGAGATGGTGCTGGAGAGAGTGCTGCTGTCACTTCTGCATAACGATGGATCAGGGACGTTGGGACAACTGCAAATCCTATTCTCAATTGAGGATTAATGGTTTTACTAAATGTACCTAAATGAATCACACGCTTGGATTGATCCAAAGAAAATAACGCAGGTGCCGATTTTCCGTCCAGTTGTAATTCACCTAAATAGTCATCTTCAATCAACCACATATTATTTTTAGCTGCCCACGTTAATAATTTTAGTCGACTCTCTAAAGATAGAGTGATACCCAACGGCGCTTGTTGCCCTGGCGTGCATAAAGCCAGTTTGGCATCTGCAGCATGTTGTATTGCAAAATCAATATCCATGCCTTCTTTATCAACAGGAATGGGCTCAATATCGACACCACCCACCTGCAATGCATATTTAGATAAAGGAAAGCCTGGATCTTCTACCCAAGCCTTTTCCCCCCTGACTTGCAACGCATGTAAGCTCAACCCTAAGCCACTGGCAAAACCGGAAGTAATAAACACTTGCTCTGGCGAACATTCAATACCACGACTAATTGCCAAATAAGCAGCAATTTCTCTGCGTAACTCAAATTCTCCTCTTGGATCTGGATAAGCAAGCCAACCACTATTTTCTTCTCGTATCGCTTGTGATCTGATTCGATTAAACGCCTTGGCAGGAAATATGTCTTTTGCGGGCACACCCAATTGAAATATACCGTGCCCAGAAGTCATCTCTAAATACATTTCAATAAAAGAACCCGCTTTAGGCAGCTCTTGGATAGGATTGGATTTCATTTGCCGATAGGCAACACGTGTTCCAGCCGATCTAGATGCGACAATGAATTGCCGATCCATCAGACGATCATAAGCGATCTTTACAGTTCCTCTAGACACACCAAGCTGTGTGGCCAAATCAATCCACGATGGTAGACGATCGCCCTCGTTCCATAGACCAGCAATAATGGCATTTTCAATACCGATGCGGATTTGTTCTGCTAAAGGTATTTTAAGTTTGCGATCAATATCAAAATAAATAGATGTTTGCATTCGTGGTATATAAAAATAATTTGTTTTTGGTTCAAGATTTTGTACTACAACTGCTAGACAATAACAATATTCAGCCAAATGATAGGTATTTAAGCATGACTCAAAGAATCGACTACAACAACATTGCTCCTTTAGGAATGAAAGCCTTCGGTGGTGTTTATAGCTACGTATTGCAATGTGGATTACCCACTGAACTAATCGAATTAGTGTTCTTACGTGTCTCTCAAATCAATAACTGTGCTTATTGTCTTGATATGCATACACGTGATCTGATCAAAAAAGGTGTAGCAATAGAAAAAATCGCATTGGTTCAGGCCTGGGATGAAGCTGGAACACTGTTTAATGAAAGAGAGCGTGCTGCATTAAATTGGGCAGAGTCAGTCACTAAAGTCGCTGAAACTCATGTTCCTCATATGGATTTTCAGAAAGCTAATGAGGTGTTCTCAGAAAAAGAACTGGTTGATTTAACCATTGCCATCAATCTGATGAATGCTTATAACCGTATGGCCATTAGCTTTAGAAGTGTTCCGCAGGCAGCGATTCGCTAGAATAAAACGTGCTAAATTTTTACAAGTTTAGTGATAGAACTAGACTTGTAAAATATAAAGCCTGCACATTCCCACTCTGCCTCTACAAAACAGACATGCTATCGTGTTTGTTTATATCGAGTATATAACTCTAAAAAACGTTGTTGATCTTTCTGCTTTTTTTCTTTAAATGTGCTAGCTAAATCTTTTGCTCGTGTTGGTTCTAAAATAAAAACTCCATTACTATCAGCGATAACCAAATCCCCAGCTTGTACACAAACACCGCCTACACTAATGACCGAATTGATTTCGCCTTCCAATTTTAAAGATCGTGTTGTAAGTGGGCTAATGGTTCGGGCAAAGACTGGAAAGCCTAATGTTTTAATTGAATCAATATCTGTCACAGCACCATCAATAACAACACCTGCAAGATTTTTAATCATTGCAGCAAGCGTCCTAAGCTCCCCCCAGCATGCACGTTGATAATCTCCTGAGGTATCAATCACAAGTATATCGTCAGGTTGGCTTAGGATTAATGCTTCACGGAGAATGCTTCCATCACAATGCGGGATTCGTACTGTAATTGCATTACCAACAATGTGGGTCGCTTGATTTCCCATGTGATGAACATTTCTGACATGTCCAAAATCAGTAAAATGACCAATTACTGAAGTATCAATATCTTGATAAATCGTCCTTAACTCGTGATCACTCCCTTCTATTCGGGGATTAATTTTAAACATTTTTTACCTTACGCTTTTTTATATCAGGATGAACTAAAGGACATGTTGAGCAATATTCAACAGGGTCTGAGGCTTTATAATAAAAGCAGCAACTTTTCCGATAACGGACTTCTTCATCGGTTTCTACCACTCTTATTTTCTTGAAATTGAAGCGTTTTAATGGATTATCACTCAGTCCAAATACTTCGGGTGGTGCTTGTTCAAGTAAATAACGGAAATCTTCCTGCAGATTTCTCTGCACCGCACAATTATTGATTTTCTGAATTCGTTTTTCATAAAGTGAAAATACTCTAACTGCAGTATTTTCCCAAAGAATTCTTGGGTTTACTTTTGATACATCGACAAAAACTTGCCAAACTTGCGCTAGATTATCTGCAAATATTTTTTTCACAATGTCTTCACGCCACTGTGCCCGATGATCATGAGGTAGAGAATAAGACAGATCTTTTACTGGCATTTTTGAGCGCCAAAGCCGTTGTTCAAAGCTAAAGTCTAAGAAACAATTATCTGCTGAAAAATCGATCCCTTTGTTGAATACAGTCATCGCATATAAACTGGAAGCAGTTGCAAGAAATGCATAACGTTTACTTAATAAGGACGCCGTAATTTTTATAGACGGCGAATGAATGACTGGTGTCAGTTCAAATAACAGTTTTTCACAACGTTCATGATCCAACAGCATGGAGACTTCTATACAGTTTTCTATACGCCGTTCTTGTGCATTAATCAGTGCTAGAGATTCTGATAGTATTTTCCATTCTTCTGCTAAAAAAAGATCGGTCGATATCAACATTGATCAAATCCTGGAGAAATATCCTGTTCTTTTGCTTCATCTGGATGTTCCCTGTGTCGTCCTTTTCCATAAGGGATACATAAAGGTGTTCCAAAAAGAGGATCTGCAACAATCAGGCTGTCTAGACCAAAAACATTTTTGACTGTATTTGCAGTGAGTATTTCAGAGGGAATACCTTGCGCATAAACATTGTTGTTTGCCACAGCAATCATATGATGGGCATAGCGACAGGCCAGATTGAGATCGTGCAACACCATGACAATGGTTTTTTCATGCTGCTGATTTAAATCATAAAGCAAATCCAAAATTTCAATTTGGTGCGCTAGATCCAAATAGGTTGTTGGTTCATCTAACAGTAAAATATCTGTGTCTTGAGCTAAAGTCATTGCAATCCATGCACGCTGTCTCTGCCCACCAGACAGCGAATCGACCAAACGATTTCTAAGTTCAGATAAATGAGTATGATTTAAAGCCTGATTCACTTTTTCTTCATCCTCAGTAGACCATTGTTTTAACCAGTTTTGATGAGGATAACGCCCCATTCGAACAAGTTGATAAACAGTCAGGCCATTTGGCACCTGAGGTGATTGAGGAAGAATCGATAAGTTTTGAGCAACTTTTGTAGTCATTTGATGGTGGATATCTGCACCATTCAACAAAATAGAACCATGTTTAGGTCGAATGAGTCGTGCAAACGATTTAAGTAACGTACTTTTCCCACACCCATTACTACCAACCAGAACTGTAATTTTAGCGCTTGGAATATCTAGATCGAGTTGATCAATTACAATTTGCTGTTCATAAGCCAATGTTAATGATTTACTTTGGATAGGATATATCATCTACTCTCCTCCCTAAAAAGAACGGCGTTGTCTGAACAACAAATAAAGAAAGAATGGTGTTCCCAATAAAGAAACAAAAATACCTGCAGGCAAGTCTTTCGGTAAAAACAGAGTGCGCCCGATCAAATCAGCAAGCATTAATAAATTAGCCCCCACTAAACAGGATGTGACGGCTAAATCAGGAAAAGAACGAGGGACTAAATATCTAGCAATATGTGGGGCAATTAAGCCCACAAAAGCAATAGCCCCAGCATACGCTACAGATATCGCTGCTAACGCAACTGCCAGAAATAATAACCACATGCGATGTCGTTCAGGTCTGATGCCTAAACCCACCAAAATATCATCACCTAATTCATGTGGATTCACATGACGGGCAACCCAAATCATCAAAAATAATAAAACAGCTAACCAAATCGCAAGCTGAGTCACATCCTGCCACAAAGCTCCGTAGATACTTCCAGTTAACCAAACATATGCCGATAAGGTCGTAGTCAAAGGGCTCAATACGAGAATTAAAGTTGTGATCGCCCCCATGATCGAAGAAAGACCAATCCCGATCAGTACCAAACGTATGGGTGTTACACCATTTCGCCATGCCAATAGATAAATGAGCAATGCGGTTAACCATGCGCCCAAAGTAGCGAAAACAGGCAACCACTGGATGGTTAAACTAGTTGCAAGGAAGGACATGAAGAATACGGCAGAGGCTGAAGCTCCTGCCGTAATCCCCAAGATATCTGGCGAAGCTAGAGGATTACGAATAATGCTTTGCAAAATAAGCCCAGATAAAGCCAATGCCGCCCCAATCATTAGTGCCATTAAGATTCTTGGTAATCGAAGAGTCTCTAAAATAAAGTGATAATCACCATCTCCTTTAAAAAAGAATTCATTCAGGACTTCAGTTAGAGCAATGGGAATCTTACCGACAGATAAAGAGAGAAATATCTGAAAAAAAGTTAAAAGCGTGAGGCAGCTCACCACAACCAATGTACGGAGATGGATAATTCTTGAAAATGGACCAAAACGTAAGCTAAAAGTTTTACTCATGGCGCATACCTTTACGGACTAAATAGATGAAAAAAGGTGCGCCCAATAAAGCAGTCATCACCCCAATCGGTATTTCCTGAGGAAAAGTAACCAATCGAGCAAGAATATCTGCAAGTAACAACAATAATGCACCAAAAATAGCGCAGCCTGGAATTAACCATTGATGATCTGATGAGATAAGTCGACGTACAATGTGCGGTACGATTAAACCGATAAAGGCAATATTTCCTGCAATGGCCACAGCCCCGCCTGCTAAAATAATAATGGCAATCCCCATCATGACTTGAATCAGGATGGTTCTCTGTCCCAAACCTTTTGCGATCTCCTCACCTGCCATTAAGATATTAATTGGCTTTGCCAATAGATAGATGAGAAACAGACAACTCATCATATAAGGCAAAACAGGCCAAACGATGTTTAGTTGCCGATTTGCAACTGAACCTGCCAACCAGAATAAAATGCTATCCAATCCTTCTTGATCAATCACCAGCATTGCTTGGGTAAATGAGCTAAATAATGCAGTAACAGCAGCTCCTGCCAATACGATTCTGAGCGTATTGAGTTGTCTTTGCCCTACCATTCCCAAAAAATAAACCAAAATACCAGCTACTGCGGCACCGAAAAATGCCAGCCATAGATATTGTCCAAGTGAATCAAGTGCAAAGAGTCCAGAAAATAAAACAATACTAAACATTGCCCCAGCATTGATTCCAAAAATACCCGGCGAAGCCAATGGGTTGCGAGTCAGTGCCTGCATCAGCGTCCCTGCAACTGCAAGACAGGCCCCTACAACCATTGCAATGATTGTTCTAGACACGCGAGTGGTTTGGACTAAGACATGTTGAATATTCAATGGGTCATATTGCCCTATCGCTTGTAAGACAACGTTGAGATGAATATATTCATGTCCAATCGCAAGACTAAAGAGCGCGCATACGATTAAAAGAATGAGAGCTACACATAGTTTATGTATGGGTTGCAAGATAAATGAGTTGCTGGGAAGAGTGACACGCTGATTTTTATTCATAAGAGATGGACCTAATCAGCATGTGTAACGGTATGGTTGACTTCATCTAAAACCTTATTGGCACCTAAAATTCCACCTGATAAATTCCAACTGACACTATCGACTTGATAGATCTGTTTCATTTGGGCGGCACGCATTTGCTTCCAAAGCAGATGTGAGGTCCATTGTTGATAATTCTTTTGAACAGCGGGTTTGTCTCGCATAAAAATAAAGAAATTGTCAGCATTAATAATCGGAATGCTTTCTTTATTAACTAGTTTTTGTAAAGCCCATTGCTGATTTGCTGTGCCTTTGGACCATTTGAAGCCCAATTCAGATAAAATTGAACCAGAAAAACTATGCGGAGAATATGCTCGGACATGGTCTTCTCTGAACTCTAATAATGAAACACTTTCAGGCCATTTATTACCAAACTGCTGCTTTAATTTTGCACGTGTAGCAATAATTCGGTTGTCCCATTGTTTTAGTAACAGCTCTGCCTTCTTTTGCCTTCCAACGGCTTGACCAACAATATTAAGTGTTTGGCGAAACTCATACACTTCTTCTAACGCGATGGTTGGGGCGATTTGAGAGAGTAAAGTATAGGTTTTTTCATTACGGAATCTTGATGCAATAATCAGATCGGGTTTAAGCAATGCGATATCTTCTAAACTCGGTTGAGTTTCTAAACCAAGGTAATGAACTCCTGTCAGTGAGGGTCTTAAATATTTATACATCGGCTTTTCAGACCAAGATTCAACGACTCCAATCGGCTTAATGCCTAAAGCCACTAAAGTATCTGTAGCGCCTTGAAACAAACTGATGACACGTACAGGCTGACCTTTGATCACTGTTTCTCCCAAAGCATGTTTAACCGTTTGTGAAGCAGAGGCTACTGCTGGGATAGATAGCAGTAGCAAACAGATCAAGAACAAATAAACATACATGTTCACTTGTCTATCCTTCTGTGTGTTTTTTAAAAAATAAAAGGAAAAGTTCATTGGCAAATTACAAACTCAGATCTTTGTTATCTGCTGGAAAGGATTAGGAATATTTCCTAATCCAAATGGCATACTACCCGGATCGTTACCACGATCAATCATCGGCTTGAGTAACATTTTAAAAGGCCATGTTGGCTCTACAAATAAGAGTCGATGAAGCATGGCTTGAGTTTCTTCATCAAAACCAATTTGATGAATAAGGTCTTTTAAAACGCCTTCAAGCGTTTTCCATAGGGCTGACGCAGGGAGTGTATAAATTTCTGCCAGCACATCAATAATGGCCCGAATATTGACTTGTATTGCCAAGGTTTGAAAATAAAAGAATAAATCTTCAGGTCGTTGGTGATATAAGGTATTGGGATGACCTTTTTTAATACTGTAACTTGGATCGTATAAACTATTTTTTTCTAACCAAGGCACATGAATTCTTAAAGAATCATGATCACGGAACAAAACGCCTTGTGCCTGTCCAGATTTCAAGACAAAAACGGCATTTTGGCCGTGCACTTCACCAAGCATACCGATTTTAAACATACGAAGATTAATCTCGAAAAAGGTATAACAGAGTTCTTTGAATAGCATTTCGACTGAATTTTCTGAACGTTCTAATTGACGGTATGTGATCCAATCATCGAAGAAATGATGCTGGCTATCTGGCAGTTTAGTCCCTAAAGCCGCCATTGGAATCAGACGATACTGATCATTCAATAATTCATCTGGATAATGTCTCAACATGGCCGATAAATGCCGCGGTGGTTGAGAAAACAATATTTGATTGTCTGGTGTGTAATCGGCGATTTGTTCTGGTAAATAGGCCCACCATTTTGTTTCATCACAAATATATACTTTTTCCAATAGCACAGGATCTAACTGTATTCCTTCACGAAATAAACGTTCACTTTTCTGGCCATTGATCATTTTAATCGCAGGCAAATAGCGTGAAGATGCCAAGGAGTACACAGACATGGGGAGTTTTAAATAATATGGGCTTTCGGATGCAGGTGCCATTGAACGCAATGACGAAGTAGCAAAATAAGGTGCTGATTTAAAGTGTAATAAATGACAGTCACCAGAAGAGAAAGCCTCTAGCAACAGATCTTTTAGAATGTTTTCAACTTGCCAAGGATGAACTGGAATCGCAGTATGTGTACTGAGAATATTTAGATTCTCTAACTCCTGTGTTAAATGATGCTGTTCAGTAGTGGATAAAAAATAATGCATCGGTTGCTGTTCTAGGGATTCAGTGACGCCCTTACCTAACATTAATTTTTCATTATCAATGGCGACCCAAGACAAAGGAATGCCGTGAGAAAATTCAGCTAAATATTGCTTATAGTCTTTTTCATTCAGCCCCATTTTTGCCTTGGCTAATGGATGATATGGACGGTCACGCAGAGATCCCCATTGCTCCATGGTCTGGAAAAAAGTGGCTGGAGATTTATCAAATAAGTCCTGATGTTCGATACTGTGATCAAGTGACCATTCCATTTGTAATATATTTTGTTTTAAGGTATCCATAAAACGTTGAATACCTTCACCTTTATCTGAATACTTATGAGCAATTAATTGGAAGATATATTCCATCAATGTAATGGGATCTAGAACAACAATATGTGAAGGCTCTAGACTGTCAGATTCATGACGAATGGCATACACAGCGGTGTTTAGTATTTTTTGCCATGTTTGTGTGATCGCTGGTTGTAAAGCAATGATGATATCGGTATTTTTCGCTGGTAATTGTACCCTCCAAATCGAGGTGTTTTCTGGTAATGCTACTGGAAATAATGTTGAACTATTCAAGCTTGAAACCTGAGATGTTTGTTCATTCCACTGCTTTAAGCTATAGCATTGAGGAGATAAATCATCAAAAAACTTTTCTACCAATAAACAGTCAACAAGATCCTGCATCACTATTTTTGTTGCTTGTTTAAAAAAACGATTATTTGCATTCATTTTAGTTTCCACAAAATTCTATTTAATTTCTAGTTTTGCCTGTTCGAGGCGAGAACAGAGTGCTCTAAAGGCAATCCCGCGCTCATCACCTAAAACAAAAATTTTTACTCCCAGATCAAACCACTGTTGAAGTTGATTGTCTTGGCGAGGAATCGCACAATATGGCGTACCTGTTTCTTTACACACATCCAAGACTTCTTTTAACGCATGCTGTACTTCAGGGTGGTTTATTTCCCAAGGGTGACCCATTGATTGGGACAGATCCGCAGCACCTTCAAGCACAAAACTGACACCGTCAACCGCTGCAATTTCCTTAGCATTTTTAACGCCAGTTATGCTTTCAATCATCGGAATAATCATGATCTGCTGGTTAGCAAAGGCCATATAGTCGACGAGGCCGTTGCTGCCAAATGCTTTATTCTTTCCGAAAGCACCTGGTCTGCCAGCGTTCAAACTACGTTTCCCCAATGGATGGTATTTACAAGCTTGAATAACTTGTCGAACTTCTTCTGCATGTTCAATCATGGGTAATACTATGCCCTGAGCACCTGCATCCAATATTTTTAAAATTCGCTTAGGATGAGTATCTTCAACCCGAACCAAAGGGGTTAAATGAACAGCTTCGGCAGCCCGAATCATATTTTCTAAGGTTTCAGGATTTGTTAGGACGTGCTCTGTATCAATAATGACGAAATCAAAGCCTGATTCGCCTATTAATTCAACTGCTGTGGGCGAAGGAATTGAACTAAATACACCAAATACCTGTTCCCCGCTTAGCATTTTTTTCCTAAGCTGATTTTCTCCAAGCATGTTGATTCCTTAGACTTTAGAAAATGGATGCAATGGATTCGGTACAGTTTTAAAGCGTGGCTGGGAATCGCCTAACAAACGTCGCTTCGTCAATTCTTCAACTTGGTATTGTTTCGAAAATAAATCGAATAAATCAAACCGTTGTTGATGTTGTGGATGCTCAGCCTGATATTGATGTATTAAATCTGCAGTGAGCTTCCAAAAGTAATTTTCGTCAAACTGATAATTTTCTTGCAGGAAAATGGCGATATCTGTTAAACAAATAAAGAAGAAGCAATCACAAGAAAAATCACGTACCGCGTCTAGATATTCAGTCAAAATAAACGAGTTTCTATTAATTTTTGCATGGCTTGCAGGTAAAGGAACCAAATTGGGTGCTAGTTTTTGTCGCGCTAGATGCGCAGGAGAATAACGAACACCATCGTGGAAATCCTTAAGTGCTATACGAGTTGGCCATCCATCTTTATGAATAAGAACGATATTCTGCCCATGAGATTCCATTCCAATCCCTTCTGCATACAACATGTGAATGATAGGCAGAACGGCAACCTTAAGTAATTGTTGAGTCCAAGCATCTGCACCATAGTGTTGAATCCAAGTATCAATTAAAGGCTGTTTATTGGATTGAATATAGCTTAAACCATTGAATGGAATCGCTTCTTCCCCTTCTCTTAAATACTGATGGATACTTTCCCTCCAGATTGCGCCCATTGTTCCATAGGCTTTAGGCATTCTCTCTTCTACTAATGTTTCATGATTGAAACTCACGCCTAAAAATTCACCTAATACCACAAAATCTAATTTTTTAGCTGTTTCGTCAGATTGAATCAGTTGCTGTAACCAGTCTGTGATAATAGGACCATTCATCACTGTATGACGCGCGAGAATACGCGTACTGGACGTATTGGTCATATTCATGGAAAGTTTGATATAAGGCTTTTTCAGATCACTAAAATTGGTCAATGAGCGTAAAGATTGCTGTGCGCGGTAGCTGTCTTGTGTTTGGCCAAGCAGAACAATTTTTTGTTCTTTTATTTCAAGATAAAAAGCCGTAATTAATGTATTTTCCCATTGCCAAGGATGGACTGGCATAAATACATAGTCGCTTGGATTTAAGCCTTTATTGATTAAAACATCTTTAAATTTTCGTTGATTTTCCTGATCTAGTTGTTGATCAATATAAAGTTCTTGATCAAGACGGCATGACATATTAATTGAAGCATGATTTTTATGTACAGCAACCCAGATCAAATGAATCGGCTGTTTGAATTCAGCGCCATAGTTATAATTGTCTGTTAGCGTAAAACCAATGCGTGACTTATAGCATGGGTGGTAAGTATGGGCATCTAATAGGTTACTTTCCAACTCATCAAATTTACGTTCCTGCTTCGACAAAATACCTTGTGTACACAAACTACGTGCTTGCGTATCTTTGATTAAAGTTTGTTCTAGTTCATGAATAAAACTAGTTAAATTGACGGTGTCTGGCAGGTGCAAAAGGATTTCACTGATTATATCTTGTAACGTGGCTTCACGTTTATCTTGGCCTAATATACGCAGAACAGGTATCTCTTTACTTAAACGAATTAAGGAGAAGCTTTGATAGATATTGCCAGTACATTGATATTCAACTTCTTCCTGATGTGTACTGATCCCTTGAACAGTGAAAATAAAGCTTCCGTTGGATTGTTTTTCAGTCCGATAAGACACTATTTTTTCATACAGCATTGCTTGAATTAACTGTCGAACGACGCGATGTTCTACTTGTTTAAAGATCTCTTGTTGTGGTTGGTTTAACCAGCTTTGTGCCATTTGACCTTGAGTGATTTGGTCTAATATTTTAATTTCGTTTAAAGAACTCATAATTTTATCCTTAATCAAATCTGAATTAATTTGTTTGTTCTGATGACATTGACGCAAAGCCCTCTTCCTCACTGCTTAGAGGAAAGAAAAAGGCAAATGGTAATGTCAAAAGAATAAAAAGGCCTGTAGCCAAAAAAGCTTCACTGATTGCGGTATGCATTGCGAAACTATGAGATGTACCTAGGATGGTGATTTGATGACTACGAACTTCTAGATATACGGCGACAATAATGATTGCCACTGAAGAAAAAACACGACGTAAAATATTATTCATTGCAGCACCTTGAGCAATGAATTGTTCTGGTATTGCATTTAACCCAGCTGTTGTGACAGGCATATACGACAGCCCAATACCAATCCCGCGTGCGATCATTAAGCTCATGATGAGCCAAATTGATGCATGGTTATTTACGCTGCCTAAACTGAGTGTAGCGATACCCGAGATAAATACACCAATCGTGACGATGCCTCTTGGCCCATAGCGATCCAATGTTTTACCACCCAGATTAACAAACCAGCTTGCTGAAACAGCAGTGCATAACAATGCTAAACCAGTCCAAATTGGACTATAGCCCAACACCATTTGTACAAATAAAGGTAATAAAACCAAACATTCGAACATACCAACAGCTTGCGCTACTGCAATCACAACACTGAAAGAATAGCTTTTGATTTTAAAGACTCTTAAATTAAGCAAAGGCTGCTGTTTGCTTAACTCGACGATAATAAACAGCAATAAAAATAATGCCGAAATCATCAAAAATAATGCATTCATTGGGTCGATCAAGGCATCCAATGTACGAATTTGACTTAAGCTAAACATCAATAGACCCAAGCCAAAGGTAATGCAGATAAACCCTAACCAATCAAAACTTACATCTTGACTCGGTTGTTCTTTTGGCAAAGCCTTTAAACCAAAAATAAGACCAATAATTCCGATTGGAATATTCATGACGAATAACATTCGCCATGAACTAAGCTCTAATAGAATCCCACCGATTAAAGGCCCAACCGCAGGAGCAAGCATAACGGCCGCACCCCATAAGCCTGTAACACGGCCACGTTCATTTTTTGGATAAACTGAGAAAATCAGTGCCAGTGACAAGGGAATCATTAGCCCACTCGAAATGCCTTGTACACATCTGGCAAAAATGACGGACCACATACTATTTGCACAGGCGCCAAGCAGAGAACCCACAATAAAGAGCATCAAGCCCAATAAATACATGGGTCTATTGCCAAATTTCTGGCTAAGATAACCCGTGAGTGGCATGGTCATACCCATGCTGATCATAAAAGCAGCCACAATCCAACTTGCAGAAATGGGCCCAACACCAAATACATGCATAAATTCAGGAACAGCTGGATTTAATGCACTATTATTTAAACTTACGGTTATTGTGCCTAATAAAACGCTTAATACGACCAGCCATCGAGGAATATCTTGTTGTTGAAATACACGCACCATTAGCCCCCAATAAAGATTTGTTGAGGCCGTGGATGACACAAAAAGTCAGCGTGCGAAATGTTATAGCCATATGCTCCTGCTAAAGGCAGAACCAATAAGTCACCAATGTGTACGTTACTTAGTGCTTGGTTTCGACTCAGAATGTCCTTTGGAGTACATAATTGACCGACGATATTATAAAGTTTAGCAGGTTGATTCTTGACAGTATCATTCAAGGCAATATGAGAAACAGGATGATCGTGTCCCTGGGCGACTGGTAACCGAAATTGGTGAGTCCCACCTCGACATACAAGGAAATTTTGTCCATGACTACTTTTTATATCCAAGACCTGAACAATGTAATAACCACAAAATGCTGAAATAAAGCGACCCATTTCAAAACGGATGAAAGGAACCTGCTCATGACGAGCAAGTAATTGCTGTAACTCTGCACAAAATAAAGGCCAATCAAATTGTTGGTTATTCAAATAATTAACCCCGATTCCACCTCCTACATTGAGATGTTGAATGGTTTGGGGTTTGGTAGATATTTTTTTCCAAAGCTTCCATTGATGCAGATACCACTCCATCAACTGTAAATGTTTGGATACATCAGTTTGATGAGACATCGCATGTATGTGGAAACCACATAGACTCAAATGAGGGCTTGTTTCTGTCAGTTGAATCGCTTCAACCAAATCCGTTTCTTCAATCCCAAAAGGTGTCGCTGTACCTGCCATTGACAGTTTGGTGGATAAGTTGTCTGGCAGTGACGGATTAATACGAATCAATATGTTTTGAACAACTCCTGATTCTGCCGCAATCTGGTTAAGTCGTTGGATTTCATGCAGACTTTCCACATGAATAAACTCCACACCATGTTGTATAGCCAAGCGTAAATCTGAATCTAATTTGCCTGGTCCGGAAAAAATAAAAGGTTTATTTGATTCGCATTGCTGAACTTTTGATATCTCTCCACCAGAGGAAATTTCAAATCCGTCAATAACAGGCGCTAAGGTATCCAGAATTTCTTTTTCACTATTGGCTTTAATCGCATAATAAAGTGAGACACTTTCAGGTAAAAGCGTGACCAACTTATGGACATGTTGTTTTAAAGCATCCAAATCATAAGCAAATAACGCAATAGGATCATCATCACCTGCTTTAGCCGTTAAAGCTGTATCAACAATACGTTGGGAAATTTCAAACATAAGACTTTTCCCAAGGTGATTTTAATTCCACATAGCCAGCTTTACGATCAGCTTCAGCCGCGAGACGTACTTTAAAATTAGTCTTACAATGAATTGGCCCACCACATAATAAGGCATCAAGTTCAGGTGTCGGTTTTCGTAGTTCAGTGCGAATGGTTTTGAGTTCATCCTGTACGATATCCCACATCTTTGTTGCTAAAGTCGGACGTTTCCATGTCAGTGCAAGAATAGCTTCTGATAGGTTATTCACGAATAAACAGTAGCAAACACGTTGCCATCCATTAGATCTAGAGTATTCCATTGACTGTTGAACTCTAGGATGAATCTGCTTATTTGCGATTAGATTGATACCAATATCTGACGTTAATTTAACGCCTTCAAAATCTCTTAATAATATTTTTTTAGGTTGGCCTTGCTGATGAACTAAAACCGTATTTTGTAAATGAGGCTCCATAACGATGCCATGGTTATAGAATAAATATAAAACTGGACGTAAAAGTAAGGTCTGATATTGTCTAAACCAGTTGAGCAAGTCCTGTTCTTGTAAGTTTTTAGTAGAAGCATCTTCCAAGAAGCCTAAAATATTAGGTATTAAGTTGGTCGAGCGCCCAAAAACTGTACCTGCGAGTAAGCAACTTTGCTCCTCTTCTTTTTTACAAAAGTTACGACGTAGAATAATTCCAGTCTGTTCTTTAAACCAGTTTCTATCTTCTGCTTGGGCGTCTGAGGGACACCAGCATAAAACAGCAGGTTCTTCTACAGGTTCAAAGCCACCTAATGTCTCCATTTGGTTGGATATTAATTCTTTAAAAATGGCATCAATTAAAATGGTACTTTCTAATTCATACCAAGCATTTTTTCTTACACAGTTTGTGATACGGACATGCAATGATCCTTTGATGAAATAATCATGCTGTGGTGAAAACCATGTTCGAATAGAAGCCGTTGGATAAAATGACTGACCTTTACAGCCTAAATCTTTAATTACGCCATGCTCAAGTAAACGCTGTGTACGAGGGTCTGCAATAAATAATTTTGCTTGTACAGGATGAAGAGAAATAATTGCTTTCTCCTCTTTTGTATTGCTTTGATCTGTGACTCCCGCAAGGACTTGGTCATCATCTAAACCATTTGCTTTAATCCACAAGTCGGACTTATTCACTTCAAATTGATGAAGTGCTGAACTACTGCCAAATTCAGGTGAATATTGCAATTGATCTGTAAGTAATGACCAAAGTCGAGCTTTAGGTGCAGGATGGGTTGGATGTCCAAACCATAAGGCTTGCTCACTTCGTCTATAATTCTCTAAAGGATTATGCTTTTCTTTGCTCGCATAGTTATAAATTTTCTCTTTGAGCGCTCTACTCTCAAAGATTTGCTCAATTAACTCATTATTTTTTTGTCCAGTGGCATCACTACAACTCTCCACTAAGGCAATAACAAATTGCCCAAAATCTAAATATTGCCAAATATCCTGATTCTGCTTTCCATAAATATCTGATAAATAATAATGACTTCCTAAACAATCTTGTCGATCAACAAGAATAAAGAACTCTTGTGAATTTGGCATTTTAATATAAAGCGGCGTTCCTTTGACAATTTCTCCATTGAAGAAAACACCGATGGGAATTCCACGCATGTCTTCTGGCCACTCGTACTTTACCAACGACATTGGGAGTGCAAACTCTTTAATCAGACAGTTTAATAAAGCATGTGATGCGGCCAAGTCACCAATCAAATTTGATCTTAAGGGACTACTTAACTGTTTCATACTAACTCCTTATTCTTAAAGCTTTTATAAGACGGATTATTTATTAAAATTTAATGGAGTAACCTAGGGTTAGGGTTCTACCTCGACCTGCAAAATAACGTTTTGGCTCATTCAATGCACTTTGGGAATAATAAGTAATGTAGTCTTTATCTAATAAGTTTGAGACTGAAACACTGGCAGTCCCCTTCGGTAATTGATATGCAACTACACCATCAACCAAGGTATAACCGCCAAAATTAAGATCTGGGTCATCAAAGTTTCTTTCAAAGGCATGATTAATCTGAAGATATGAGCTCAATTTATCTGTCCAATCGGTTCCCCAGCTTGCGATGAGTCGATTTGGTGCAATGCTAAGACCATCCATGCGGCTATCTAATGAGCCATTTTCATCACTGTCGTATTTACCTTGGGTATATGAATAAGATAATTTTAAATTGTGATTTTTGAGTTGATGGCTCACACTGGTATCGATCCCTCTGATTCTGGTTTTTTCACGGGCCATCAGAAACGCTCGTGTTTCAGGATCATATTTTGAACGGTCACCAAAATCTGAACTGGATTGAAACAGACTTAAATCAAAGCTGGTATCTCCAAACTTAACCCGAGTTCCCGTCTCAATATTTTCCGTAAGTATGGGCTCAAGATTGCTTAAATTTTGAATACTTAACCCAGGCGTATTAATGGCTCGCAATGCCCGGCCAACATCTGGCATGCCAAACCCCTCACTGTAATTTGCGAAAAAGGTCAACTCATCGAGTGGTGAATACACGATTCCAGCATTGAACAAATTCTTCTCAAAATCTAATTTCCCACCTTGAACAAAGGTATTGTTATAGCGAGCAAGGGTTGTATAACTATCTGTTTCTAATGTTGAAATTTCACGCCGCGCGCCTGCATGCAACGACAAGTTATCTAATACTTTTACTTCTGCCTGTACAAATGGTGAATAGCTTTTATATCGAGAAACAGGAACATAGGTTCTATTGGTGCTATAAAGATCCTGCTTACCCTTATCGTAAAGCGTATCGAGGCCAAGCGTCAGTTTCAGATGGTCTTGGAATAAATTGTCTTTAATCAAACTCAGTTTGCTACCAAATTTTGATCCAACAGAGCGGGACTGATCATACAAGGTGCCATTGGGCGCAATACGAGGGTCTTGAAATGTAGGAGAGTTATCGGCTCCAAATAAACCTTCAAACTCTTGATTAAAAACCATAACATTCAGCTTCATCCCAGCCAAATTATTATGTTCATAACTGATACTTGAGGTCCAAACATCATTATGAGGAGCAATTCCAGGCGGCGTCTGTTCTATAGAGGTCGTTGGTATACCTGCATTGCGATCTCCAGTAACCGCGGTATAGTTATTTTTCCCTTTGATTTGATAACGATTTACACTTGCTTGAACACGTTGATCATCATCTATTTGATAACCCAGTTTAGCGAGTATGTTATACATACGCGAATCCATTAAGTCGCCCTGAGTATTATCAACACCGATAGAACGTCCCTTTCCATCAATATATAGTCCTTGATCCTCGTAACTCATGGACAGTAAATAGTCTAAATTGTTATTGCGCCCATTCACGCTATAGTCAGTTTTATAATTAAGTGTGTCAGAGCTGAGCCGATCTGTAGGCATCGTTGTCTGAACATTCAATGATTGATTAATCTCGCCATCTTCTGGACGTTTGGTAATAATATTAATTATCCCGCCCGTTGCACCAATACCATTGGTTGCATTGGCCCCTTGAATCACTTCAATTCGATCGACCATGGAAAAATCTAGTGTATGTACTTCTCTGCCCGTTGGACGCAATGGATTTGATTGAGGTACGCCATCAATCATAATCAATGGGGTTCTTCCTCGTAGTGTCTCACCACTGCCATTCATTTTTCCCCGACTCGGTGTATACGACGGTAATAAATTACTCAGGACATCCGACGAGTTAGAAGAAATTGCTAACTGTTTTTGTATATCTTCTTTCTTTAGAACAACAATGGTTTGAGGTGCTTTTTTTTGCTCTACTTCGGAGCGAGAAGCCGAAATAACAATGGGTTTTAACTTCTGAACTGAATCTTTTTCCAATTCATCATGATTTTCAGCATAGGCATAATGACTAAAAACCAGAGGAGTCAGTAAAAGTAAAGAATGTTTTTTTCTTAACGGAAGAGTTAAAGATCGAAAAAAGCGTTTTTCCACAATAATAACCACCAAAAAATTAAAACGATTACAAGAACTCTAAATTTAAGCCAATGAATTTATAATCAGCAGTTTTTCAATACGGCTGTCTATTTTTCATAAACTGATTATTTATGAGACTTAATTTACGCATTTACGGATAAAAATATTTCGCAAATGCTAATTACTCTCATTTAGGTTGTCAATTTCAAAAGTCTTCATTTTTTATTTTGTCCCTTCTTAACTCTTATTATTAAATTTAATAATATTTAATTACATAAATTGATATTTTTTTTCAAATTAAACAGTTAACAAAAATATAGACATGAAAAAGATAAGATTTTAAGGTTTAATTCGCATTGTAAAATAAAGTTAATATATGTAATTATTAAAAATAATTAAATGTCCTTTTATGATAAGAATTTAATAAAAATAATACATACAAAACAAACACTTATTTTTTTAATTTTTCATCTATACAGCCTTTTAAATAAATATAATTATATGAAATTACTAAAATTAAAATTTAAAAATATATTTTAAATTAAATTTAATTTCCCAAAATGATAAATTCAAAGCCGATCTTTATTTAAATTACTAATATTCATGATTTTACATTGGTTTACATTATCCAATTTTTTCCTATTTATAATTTATTTTTATGGTTTTCTTATGGTTTTTTTATGAATGATTCCGTAAAAAAACCATAATATAAATTTATAGCTCATAACTGTAACGAAAGAAGAAAAGAAAAATTATCCGAAAATAAGTTTATATTTTCAATAAATCGGTATTTTTATGCCATCTATCAATTGATTTATACGTATAATGGCCGGCCGAAAAATTAAACTATTCAGCTTCGACGCAACGAACTTATCTTATATCATTCGACCATTCATCCAAAGCATTTGAGTCGTTACCCTATTGCTTGCATCGTTAACTGCAAAATCTCATACTGCAGCAATGTCACGTTTAGGTGCTGAAAGTTCGGATAGACTTCAATTCATACGCATAATTAAGCTTATTAAACACAACTTAAGTGTTCATGAAGTAATATTTTACCTATCAAAACAATCGATAAAAAATTTAAAAAATAAATATAACAAATTGTATTAATTTAATTTTTAAATTTAAAACAACTTTTCCCACCATTTTCTATGCCCATGAAAAGCCCACCAATTGCGTATTTTTCGCTATTTTGTATTCTGCGATTTGGCTTTATTCTGAAATGTAAAATGGATGTAGCAAAACGTCTCTCTACTTTTTGAATTTTTGCATTCAATAGCTTGGAGTAAAGAATTGAGTAATAAATTACAGTCAAAAATTGATGGAATACAATTTCCCATTCAGTCAGGTAAAAAGACTCCCAGCTCCACACATACAGCAAAGAAAATTTTGCTCGCTGCACTTAAAAGTGTTGATTCACCATATGCCACTCAACTGAACTCTGAAAAAAATTGGCGGAAAAAATACCCTGCCTACTTTCAAGCGCTTGTTCAAGCTGGTATCCGCTCTACCCAAAACCCATTGTTGATTGCTCAACATGGTTTAGATGCAGCAAAAGCATTATTTACATATAACCGAGCTGAACAGCAAACGACTTTAGAACAAGCGATGTCAAGTATTCAGGATCAGCCTTTTGATACCTATATACTCAAAGGCTCTGGTTGCTCAAGCATTGAACCTTGGTCTATTCCATTCCAAGGCAAAAATTTACAAGGCCAAGCCTTATTAGAACAAATTGATCAATGGGAAAAACAGCAGATTATAGAACCAAGCCATGCTAAGGCATTACGTTTACTGCAAGCACACCCAGAATGGTTTGATTTATCTACCCGAACGATGGTGCTGTTTGGTGCTGCATCTGAAGCAGGTCCTTTAAGTTGGTTGGCAAAATGGCGTGCCAATATTGTCGCTATTGATTTGCCAAATCCTAAAATCTGGGAAAAAATCACTCAAACCGTTCAACAAGGTAATGCCACCTTAATCGCTCCACAATTAAGCTTGTCTAATCAAGAGAAACAACTCGGTGCGAATTTATTAACCCAAACACCCGAAATTGCGAATTGGCTCAACACCTTTAAAGACTCTTTAGATCTGGCAGGTATTGCTTATTTAGATGGTGAAAAACATGTGCGTGTTTCCATAGCCATGATTAGTATTATGGAACAAGTGAGCCAACAAAAACCTGATAGCAGTATCATGTTTATGCTGACTCCTACTGATATTTATGCAATTCCAAAGTCAGTTGTTCATTCAATTCAAAGCAAGATTCAGCAGCGTCCAGTTTTAGAAAAACTACTGACCAAATCTATTCACAATATTTCGTTGAGCAACTTTTTTAAACCCAACACTGAACAATTGATTGAATCAGATAACGGTCAACAATACGGCATCTCAGATTGCATGGTGATTGAACAAGGACCTAACTATGCACTGGCCAAACGTCTTCAGCAATGGTTTGCAATTCGTAGCCGTGCACGTGGACAAAAGACAGTAATCAATATTGCCCCTTCCACCACGACGCACTCAGTGGTTAAAAATCCAATCTTGAAAGCCGCCTTTGCAGGTGCTGACTTATTTAAAGTTGAAACCTTTAGCCCTGAAACAACAAATGCGATTATGGCAGCGCTTTGGGTACATGATTTAAATAACCCTGACAGCGCTACCAACCCAGAGAAGCAACTCGCGCATCCATTGGAACTGATTATGGAAAATGCCAACCATGGTGGTTTATGGCATGTTCCTTATTTAGCTAGAACCGCCTTGCCCTTTGCGGCAGCATATGGCTGGATCAGAGAAAAACTCTAATAAGTCTTTGCTTTAAAAATACGGCACTAGAACAGAAATAAGTTTTTGTTCTAGTGCTGCTTACGCAAACATTATTGCAAATAATTATCATTATCATGCATAATTGGTGAAATTTCACTTAATAATGCTGAGTAAATGATCATGAAAAAGCAAGAACAGATCTCAAAAAATAGCAATATCCTTAAGCAAAATGATCACATGAAGGGTTTACAACAACTTGAAATGACGGTCACTGCACTTTCTAAACCTTTTCCAAATATCTTTAGAGTTCAGGGAAAAATTACAACCCATCAACCAGAACTATGGGAAAAGCCAAATTTAGCAGTACGTCTTGAGGTTGCTCAAAGCCCAACTGATCTCCCGATAACGCGTGTATATACCATTCGTTCATTTGATCGAGAACAGCAAACAGTCGAAATAGATTTGATCGAACATGAAGATGATAGCCCTGCGATGCAATGGATACACTCAGCCCAAGTTGGAACCAGAACCCAACTGATTGGACCAAGACCACATTTTGTACCCAACTTTCAAACGAATAATCACGTGGCGATGTTTGCAGACGAAACTGCGCTTCCTGCCCTTTATTCAATTCTTCAATCTTGGCCAAATGACATCAGCGCTGACATTTTTGTGGATAGCAATGATCCTCAGATGCTTGAATATCTTCCCAAACACGCGAAGGTAAAAATGCATTTACTGCTTCGTGAACAGCAACATCAAGCTGGCAAGATGGGACTATTACTTAAAGCGGCCTATCAATTTAAACAGATCAAAAATTTGAGTGTATGGGCTGCCTGTGAACGCAATGAAGCTAGAGCAATTCGTCAATTCTTTGTAGAAGAGAAATCTTTACCTAAAAAGGATGTACAAGTTACAGGTTACTGGAACCTTGGTCTTTCCAGTAGCATTTTAGATGAAGTGCGTCTTGAGTATTATCGAAAGCATATCAATGCAGGAAAAACACTAGAGAGCTTTGATGATTTAGATATGTTAGTTTAACGCTAAAGTACTGATAGCCAAAGATATCAATCAAAGCTTAGAATCTTTGGCTATTTAATTTTAAAATAGAATTTATTTAGCTAAATACTGATGTTTTATTCTAAAATATTATCTCCACCACTTTTCTTGTACGAGTAGTTCCTACATTTAACAAAACCCACTCTAACCATTTAAAAATCAATAAATTAAATTAAAATAGAACAAAAAACCATTTAAACAAAAAATAAAGATAATATAACGATTAATCGAACTAAACCAACTTATTAAAAGATTTTAAAAATAAATATACTATTCATCGGAAATAAATAAGTTTTGATTAAAATTTACACAAAAGCCACTTCTAATTTGATATAAAAATAAAGCCCAAAAGGCGATATAAAACTTAATAATTAAATAATATATTAATAATCAAAGGAAAATATCATGAACTCAAAACAAGATCTAGATTTATCTAGTCTATCAACAGCATCCGCTATGTTTCAAGGATATAATAATGTTACTGCACAGGCACTTAATACTGCTATTGAAGGTAGCATAACTAAAAACTCGGGGGTAAGTGAGCTACAGTATAAAGTCACAAAATCCTTACAGGAAATCTATCAGTCACTAAATATATCATCATCTATTTCAGCAGGATATGCTGGGTTCTCAGGTGAGGCGAAGGTTAATTTAGTAAATCAATTAAATCTTACAAAAGAAAGTTTATGTATTGTTATTAAGGCCTCTGATAAACAGGATATCTATAGAACAAATAATGTTTCAATTAAAAGTGGGATCAAATTACCTACAACCGAAAAGGAGGTAAATGATTTTGTAAGAGCTTATGGTGATTCATATATTTCAGAGCTAGCGACCGGAGCAGAATACTATGCTGTCTATGCATTCATTTGTGAAACTAAAGAGCAAAGATTCGCCTTAGAAACGCAGTTTTCCGCCAGTGGAATATCTCTTTCTGGTGGTTCACTTTCACTAGATTTTAAATCACAAATAGAAAAAGTATCTAAATCATCTTCTTCAACTGTAACTTTTCAACAGATAGTTTCAGGGCTAAAAAATCCTAACCTTCCTGATCAGAATAATATTATTAAATATGCACTTGATTTTTTTGACAAAGAAATTGATAACCCCGCGATTATTTCCTATACATCCACAAGTTATGATCATGTCCCAAACTTTCCAGCCGATGTATTAAATCAGGTGAGAAAGAACGTTAATTATTTCACAGATCCAACTGGTAATTTTACAAAAAAAGGCATAGACGTAGATAATCTAAAAAATCAGTGTGAAAATCTTAATTTAATTTATAATTTTTATAAATTTAATGGTGACAAAAAACTACTAGATGTATTAGAACTAGTAAAATTGGATTTAACAAAATTAAAAATTCAACAAAGTGATTATTCTTTTAATCCAAATCAGGTTTTCATACTACCTGAACTTCCATCATTAAATGAAGGTAAACCTGTATTACAGTTTCGTTTTATTAATTCTGACCTACATGGAGGTTCAGGAGGTGCTGTATTTAATGATGTTAATCAAACTTCATACTTTCAAAAACGTACCCGTTTAGTTAATTTAAAACTACGTTCAGGAACATATGTGGATCGAATTGCTTCAACTTTTGAAAACTCAGATCCAACCAACTCAATATACGTATTAGAGCATGGTGGGAATGGTGGAAATCAAAGTTTTGATCTTCAATTAACCCCAGGCATATCGCTTAAATCAATAACAGGCCGCAGTGGTGCAAAAGTGGATCAGCTGTCATTCGAAGCTACGAACGGACAAAAAATTTCAGGTGGTGGAAATGGCGGCAACCCCTTCTCATTCCTGATTCCTGAAGGTTATTTTGTTGCAGGGTTTAGAGGCCAATCAGGTTCACTTATAGACCTTATTGGCGCTGTTTATGCAAAATTACTTCCTGCAAACTGGGATAAATAATATTAAATCTTCACCCGATGAATCCAATGCACAATGACATTGGATTCTTCTTTGATTAGAGCGTTGTCTTCAACAAACACAGACTATCATCTATCACCCGTATTTGCGCTAAATCATAACTAAAATCACCCAGCATAATTTTAAAATATGACTTCAAACATGTAGTTATAAATCCTTCAACAAGCTTTTACTCATTTGTAAAGCTTCATCGAAGCTATCCGTTTTATAAAATGGGATTTTCCAAACTTTCTGATCACGGAGCAAATCGCTTTCTTCAATCTCTATGTCTGTAATTTCAATCCATCCTTTTACAATAGCTAATGCTTGCGTATGGGCCTTGATCCACTGAATCGCTTGTTTCCACTGCTCTTGTGATGGCGATGGTTCGTTAAACTTGGACTGTAAATGCCGAATCAATACAAAAGCTTGCTGCTTCTGTAATAGCTGATCTAATTGCTCAATAAATTCAATTAAACTCCCCTGATGCTGATGTGTTATTTCTACCGTAGGAAAATTTTCTAAATTTAGTTCCATATCGTATTCCCTAAGAAAGTTATTGGGTTGAATCTGACTGTAACTCTTTGACCAAGCTTGGCAGAACTATTGCTTGCTGCGTTAACTCCGCATAAAAGTTTGCAATTTGGAATGGCAGAAAAACTCGGTTATTCCAATCTGGATATTCGCTATAAATAGTTGGTGATATGGTCTGAATGATTTGATCCTGATTAAGTCCTAAAGCAATGTGCTGTTTGACCAAAGATTTCACTCGATGCATATGTTGTTTAAATACTTGTAGATCTTGAATTGTTGCAAGCCTGCCATGCCCAGGTACAACAATTTTCGGCTTCATTTCAATTGTCTGTTGAATGACTTTAATCCATTCACTCCCTTTTGCATCAGCATCAGGCATAATCGGATAAAAACTTTTTTCATACAGATCACCCATAAAAATCGTGCCAGAAGTCTGATCATAAATAATTTGATCTCCCCGTGTATGTGCTGGCATTTCCTGCAAAGTGACCAATCGACCACCTAAATCAAGTATTGTTCGATTGATATAGGTTTTATCTGCATAACGAATCACCACTTTCTCAAGCGCACTTTTTTCGATCTGACCAAACGCTCTGAACATCTGAAGATAATCAACGCCTTTATCTTTGAGTTCTTCTTCTTGTTTTTGATTGATCATATAGATCGCATCTTTAAATTCTGCGGCACCAAATTGATGTTCTGGATGAAAATGTGTGGTTGTGAGGTAAATTTTTCTATTTTTGGCAATATCTTTCGCAACTTGATAAACATGTTGGCCATTTCGCATGCCCATTCCGGTATCAATCACTAAAATCGCATCTTTACCTTCAATGATCCCAATATTAGGCACATAGTTAATATATGGATCAGGAATCAGCCAGACTCCTGACGCAATAAGTTGCTTCTTTTCGACCTGAACTAGAGGGGCCGCGGTCAGTTGATACTGAACAGGGCTTTCTACAACATGGCTATTTGCATAGACATTGAATCCACTCAATGCCGCGAGTGAAAATACGAGGGAGAATTTGATCTTCATTGCTTTAGTTTCCTCAATAATTTGAAGAATTCATACGATAGATTCATAATATGAGCAAAAGCTCACATTAGATACTCGCATTAGCAATGCTATTTTTTAATTTATTTAAATGAATAAGTTATGAATTAACTCACTTCTTTATTTGAGAATAATTATGTCATTACTCATATTTTGTCATACCGATAAGATTGCAAGTTTTTATAAAAAGTGAGTTAATGCTCACATTTTCGCTGTCTAAATTATTTATATGAAAACGGTCTTTAAACCAAGAAAAATGCCTCGCCAAGGTCGTTCAAAAGTGACTGTGGATGCGATATTACAAAGTGCAGCTGAAATTCTGAAAGAGATGGATTATGCAAAATTTAATACCAATTTAGTCGCAGAACGTGCAGGCATTAGTATTGGTTCTCTCTATCAATACTTTCCCAATAAAGATGCTTTAATTGTCGCGCTACATAAAAAACATACCCAACACATTCATGACTTACTTCGAACTGTGATTGATCATCAAAATGCACAAACCTTAAAACAGCGAATCGAATCCCTAGTAGATGCTGTCATTGCAGCACATTCATTTGAGCCAGAATTACATCAACTACTTGAAAAGAAGCTCCCATTTTTTGATATCAATCGCGTTGAAGATGAAACAGGAATTCGAGATGAAATTTATAGATTGGTTGAATTACATCAAGATGAAATTGTAGAAAAAAATAAATCACTGATGGTTTGGATGATTCTTCAATTATTAGAATCGTTAATACACGCTGCTGTACTTGAGCCACCCGTCAATATTGCGCCACTGGCATTGAGAAATGCGATTATTCAGTCGATCTATAATTATCTAACCAAAACCTAGGCAACTCGAAACTGTCTGGATAAAAATGATTGCAACCAGACATCCAGCTATTACATTGTCATTTATTATTCTGTGCTATCTTTTATTCTTCGACGAATTTCTTCACGCCACTTTGCAGCATTATCTTGTTGCTTATTCAGCACAACACCAAGCATATAAGCAGTTACCGCAGCACCAATGAGTGCAATCCCACTTTCATAGATGATATCAATCACAAATTCAAAAATGCCTTCTGATAAAAAGCTTAATGTGCCTGAATATTTTAGGAATTTTGCAATCGCAACAATAGCAATGCCTAAAAGTGCACCGGCCCAGAGAAAAAATTTATGGATACTAATTGGAGCGGTAACTTCATCAATTTGGTCTGGATACTCACGATAATACTCCACCTCCTCATCTGTAACTTCAGATGAAGATTTGAAGAATAACCGCATAAAAAGTGCGTCATGATCTAGCTTTAAGCCTTTTCTCATTCTCATCGTCTATTTTTTTCAATTTCGAACATATTAGCTATTTTTTATTTATGAATAAATAACAAGTTTGATCCAAACAATTTAGGCCGAAAATCAAAATATACTGACAATTATTAAGTCTAATTTAACGATAAATTGAACAAAAAGCCGCATACAGTAATGAAATATAATAATTATTACCGAAGAAAACTTATCATTATTCATTAAGAATTATTAAGTATCCCCTTTAAAAAAAAGATTTCTTTGTTATAGTATTTCTCCAATGATTTCCAAAAAGAGATCAATCGGGTGTTGATGCTTGGAAGATTGCTTGGGTTCTATGCGATCTTTTTACAAATCGCTGTATTCTTACAGCCCTTGCTGCCAGAGAAATATCAAGTTTCTCCAGTATGTGAGACTATTACCCAAATTTTATTACAAGACCATCATTCTACCTCTGCATTCCATAGCCATCATATAGTGAATCAGCATGATCATATGCTTAACTCACCACATGATATGGAACATCAACAGCATAAATTTTCAGCTGAAGCGAAAACACCGTTTAGTCAGCATCATCACCATGATGCTAATCACCAATGTCAATATTGTGTGGTGTATAGCCATGTACTCCCTTTACCTGATCTTGATCTAAAACACATTCTCGTTAGGATTCAGGTTCGCTTTCTGGCCTTTATTGAAAACTATTTCCATGTTTTCTTTCAGCTTCAACAACTCTTTCTCACCCCTCAAGGTCGAGCACCTCCACTCTTAATTTCATTCTGACTTGAAGCTCAAAACTGTTGAGTTTTGAAAAACTTATATTTTCAAGAGATTAGAGTAATGTTCTGTTTTTTTAATCATACCTGTAAATTGGTAGGAATATTTGCAACTGTAGGTTTAGCTGATCAATTGCAAGATGAGGTGCTGCCATGACTTTAGGTTTTACCGCACTCGAACTGGCACGTATACAATTTGCCTTTACCGTTTCTTTCCATATTATTTTCCCGGCCATCTCGATCGGATTGGCCAGCTTTTTAGCAGTTTTAGAATGGCGTTGGCTACGAACCCAAGATCCGATTTATAAAGATCTGTTTAAGTACTGGGTCAAAATTTTCGCAGTCGCTTTTGGTATGGGCGTAGTTTCAGGCGTGGTCATGAGCTACCAGTTTGGGACTAACTGGAGCGAATTCTCCCGTGTTGCGGGGAGTGTCACCGGGCCTTTACTCACCTATGAAGTGCTTAGTGCATTCTTCTTGGAGGCTGGTTTCCTCGGTATCATGTTGTTTGGTTGGGGACGCGTTAGTCCCAAAGCCCATTTCTTTGCCACCTTGATGGTTGCCATCGGCACCTGTATTTCCATGTTCTGGATTTTGTCCTCCAACAGTTGGATGCAAACGCCTCAAGGCTTTGCCATTGAGAATGGCATTATTGTGCCAACCGATTGGTGGGCAATCGTGTTCAATCCATCTTTCCCGTATCGACTGGTGCATATGGCAATTGCAGCCTTTATGGTTGCAGCGCTACTTGTTGCTGCAACAGCGGCTTGGCATTTACTCAAAGGCCGTCGTGATGCCTTGGTCAAGACCTCATTCTCAATGGCAATGTGGCTTATTCTGGTCTTAGCACCTTTGCAAGTCTTTGTTGGAGATGCCCATGGTCTGAATACATTAGAACATCAACCTGCCAAACTTGCCGCAATGGAGGGTCATTGGGAGACTAACTATGATGAAGGGATGCCGCTGTACTTATTTGGCGTTCCTGATATGCAAGAAGAACAGACTAAATATGCTATTGCAATTCCAAATCTAGGCAGTCTGATCTTAACCCATTCTATGGATGGGACTGTTAAAGGCTTAAAAGACTTTGCCCCTGAAGACCGACCAAATTCGACCATTGTATTCTGGAGTTTCCGCATCATGGTGGGCTTAGGTATGCTCATGCTTTTGCTTGCCTTCGCTGGTGCTTGGCTCAGAAAAACAGGAAAGCTGTTTGAAAGTAAATGGTTTCATCGCTTTGCTTTAGTCATGGGGCCATCAGGATTTATTGCCGTACTCGCAGGTTGGTTTACTACTGAAGTAGGCCGTCAACCTTGGGTGGTGTATGGGGTGATGCGCACCAAAGATGCGCTTTCTCCTGTTTCCGCCGAACAAGTCGGTCTCACCCTGATTATCTTTGTAGTGGTCTATACCATCGTGTTTGGTATCGGGATCTACTATATGCTGAAACTGATGCATAAAGGCCCGCAATTTGTTGAGGCTGTTGATCTTGAGCCCGCAGGACATGGGCATTTCAAAACACCAATGCGTCCATTAAGTGCAGTTGATGAAAGCATTGATCAACAAGACCCAAACAAGGAGAAGCACCATGATTGATTTATCTCTGATTTGGGTTGGCATTATCGGTCTCGGTGTTCTGATCTATGTCATTCTGGATGGTTTTGATCTCGGCATTGGTATTCTATTTCCGTTCATTAAAAGCAGCGAAGAACGTGATGTGATGATGAATACCGTCGCACCTGTGTGGGATGGCAATGAAACGTGGATGGTACTTGGTGGTGCGGGTTTATTTGCAGCCTTCCCACTTGTCTATTCAACGGTGCTTTCAGCTTTGTATATGCCAATTACCCTGATGGTGATTGCACTGATTTTCCGCGGAGTTGCGTTTGAATTCCGCTTTAAAGCCAATCGCACCAAATATTTATGGGATCAAGCTTTTATCTGGGGTTCAATTCTATCGAGCTTCCTGCAAGGCGTGATTTTAGGAGCATATATTCAAGGCATCCAAACCACCAATGGTATTTTCTCAGGTTCAGGCTTGGACTGGCTGACCCCATTCGCTCTATTTACAGGGCTGGGTGTAGTTGCGATGTACGCCGCACTTGGTTGTGGCTGGCTGATTATGAAAACGGACCATGAGTTACAAGATCAAATGTATGGATTGATGCCTAAACTGATCATCTTACTGTTTGTGGTCTTTGCAGGGGTGAGTCTATATACTCCTCTCACTCATCCTGAAATTGCAGCACGTTGGTTTGCCTTGCCAAATCTGCTGTACTTTAGCCCAGTGCCGATCTTGGTGTTATTGTTTACCTTCCTGATTTTAAAGGCATGTAAACAACGCCAAGAGTTAAAACCGTTTATCTTTACCTTGGCTTTAGTGTTCTTGGCCTTTACGGGTTTTGTGATCAGTCTCTGGCCGAATATTATTCCGCCGTCCGTTACCATTTGGCAAGCAGCAGCACCGCATTCCAGTCAAAAGTTTGCCTTGGTTGGTGCATTGATTCTGATTCCAATCATTATCGCCTATACCATCATGTCGTACTGGGTATTTAGGGATAAAGTACGGGTTGGTGATACGGGCTATCACTAGGAGGCGATGTCATGAAACTATCAAAAACACAATGGTTTATCGTACTTTGGCTCGCTGGATTCTTCGGTTTATTGATGATTGCAATGTTCTTTAGAGTATTGTTAAAACTCGCTTATTAAGCTGAACTTTATTCTTCAATTCAAAAGACTATACCTCGGTATAGTCTTTTTTAGGTGTGACCTCGCTGAATGACAATTAGTATGAGATTAATGAACTTCAAAATAATTGGATTAGGGCAGGCTCCTTAACCGTTCGGCGTATAGTATATTGGCGTTCTATTCCGCAAAAACAGCTCAGCTATGTAATAGAAGGTCAGAAAGAATTCTTTACCTCTTCTGAAGCTAATAATTTTCTAAATATGCGTCCAGCTCATATTACGAATTTAGTTACGCAAGGCTTAATCAAATCACATTTATTCCGCCAAGATTACTTGTTTTTCTGCTTAAAAATTTACATATTTTGCTTCTGAAATATTACTCAATAAATTGAAAAATTCTGGTCTAGAATCTTGAGTTAATTTATTTTGCGGGAATTCTCCTAGAAGCTTTATAGCTTCTACAGAGTCTAATTGAGATGTAAAAGGGACAGCATGCCGAATAAAGCTTGTTTTATTTGTTAATACAGCAGTATCGAGAACTTCTTTGATTTCGTTATAGCGTGGCTTTCTTTGCGCCGTCAAGAAAAGGCCATCAAAAATAATATATGTATCTCTTAAAGCAGGTAAATTAAGTTTAGCCATTGCCCCCATTAGAGGTAAATTTGTCTCGGGTCCATCATCATGACTATAACCGTGACTTGGCGTACGATGGGTTGCAAAGAGAATAACTTCATCACAGTAAGAATTATTTAGATACTCTAATAAGTTGTAACAATTATCAGTTGTATTTCCTTCTTTATATCTTAAAGCGGAAAAATTCTTTTCATTATTAAAAATGGCTGCCAAATTTTGCGCGAAAGGTAGATATTGTTTACAGGCTTTTGTAATGAAATCTGATCTTGATGAAAAAAGGTTAGTATTATGAACTTTATCTTTTAAAAAATCATCTACTTTTCTCGTTAATGAAATCGGCATAGTTACATTAATTTTTTCTGTTTTTTCGCTATATACTGACGTATTAATACTTATAACGTGAAAAAACACATCTTTATCACGATTTTTAAACATGATTGAGGTCATCTCAGCTGGTTCGGGAATATCTTCACCTCGGTCACTGAGAAAATCGAAATACTCAAGTATTTTTTCTTGAATCTTATTTACAACTTCATCATAACTTGAGCCAGTTGCAATAACTTTTGGATGCTCGAATAAAGCAGCTTCATAAACATTTTTTCTAAAAAATGATTTAGATTCAGTAACTTTAACAAGTACAGTATAATTTTTCACCTATAACTCCAGTTATCTTATTTTTAAAGAAATTAGATGCCATTTTTATCTTAATTATAAATTTTTTAAATTCAACCACTTTTACTCTATAATTTTTAAAGTAATTTCTAACTATTTGATATCAAATAAGATAAAAATAACTCCTATAATCTTATTTTTTTCATTCATGGAGTGATAATTCTGTTAATAATTCTCGTTTAATAAAAAGGGCTGTATTGCTCAATCCGTTAACGATATCTATTTCGTTCCCAACGCAACCCATTCAAGTCAGAGATCCTACATCATTCAGATTTTCTGAGCCCCCAATATTCTGACTTTTTCTCTGAATCAATTTCAACAGTATTAAATTAATAAACATCTTTCTCAAGAATTCGACTGTTGAGATGACCACCTATCTATGCAAATTCTCATTCTACTTACAATCGAGTTTATATTCTCATCATATAATGTTTTGAGTATTTACAATCTATATTTTTCTTTTTCTGGTGAGTCTTCATGAATTCTCCTCGATTGCTTAATAATTTCGGAAATTTCAGGTATGTCTTTTATATACACCAAAGGGATGAACAATGTTTTTTCTTTTCGTTTTAAGTAACCTGGCTTTAATCTCTCCTTAAAACTAGTAGATTTTATAAACAATTCAAAAAAGTAGCCCTCAAAAGCCATACAAAACACATAACCTTTTTCTGTTAGTCGATGATATGGATTTACTATCATAGAAACTGGGTATTCTGATAATTTACCTACATTTTCATCGGCAAGTAATCTTATTCTTGCTGAGATTATTTTAGGATTTAAATCACATTTATCTTTAAATACATTGATTAAATACTGACTTATTTCCCTTTCAATTACTATCCCGTTATAACACTCATGACTTGAATAAGCTGCTCGCCAATAAATTGAACAAATATAAAGAATTAAGCGATATTGATTTATATTTTTAAAAAAAATCCCAAGATCACTTTCAGTTGCATCTACACCTTTTTGTTCTTTTCTTAATACATGAATTGAATAATCTTCAAATTTACGATTAAAAAATGATTCACAAGATTTACATAAAAGTTTGGAATCCCAAGTATCATTACTCTTTGATATTTTATTATATTTTAAACAAATACTTATTCCTGCATTGCCTACCGACTTTCGTAAAATACGACTAAAAACAGTTTTTCCAATTACATGTGAGCGTTGTAGCTCCTTTTCTTCACAACATAGCTTACAAATGCCTAAATTCATATTATTTCTCTATTAAAGCAAAGCTCATTAATTGATGAGCTTTTGAATTACTTTACTTTTATTGATTTAAAATTCCTTACTTTCACTGCATCTAGTGTTTTTACAATAGTTAGTATTGGTTTCCGACAATTCATTTTACCTTATAAAGCAACTAATCAAAACTGAAAGAACCACACTTATAAAGATTATTCTAATTACTTTCAATCCGTCAAAATATTTTATTAAAAATCTTGTCTTAATTTTGTTTTTAAACTCATTAAAGTTAGAATACCACCTAATAAATAATTAGATAATTATTCAACTTAAGGAAGAAGTTTTGATATATTTTCTCATTTGATGGAATATTTCCCTTGTTGAATATTATGACCTTCATATACTCTCTTTCCCATTAAAAGTTGTTTCAATTAAACCATTACTCTAAATTATGTGGATAACTGACAAACTTTGCAAAAGGGAAAAATCTTAACTTGTTTGACACAAGTTTAAGATAAATCTCAACCTAGCAAAAAGTAGTTGAGATCGTATGTCATAATCTGCTAAAGACAATTAATTTTATTTAAGATTTAAATCTCAAACTATATGTCTTTCAACTTATCTTATTGCTATTTATTGATCGTGCTTTGGTAAAACTGATCAATCGCATCCACCATTTGTGATAAACCAGGCTGTTCTAAAGGATAATGCCCTGCATTTTCTAACATCACCGTTTTAACAGGCACCTTATGTATACGGCTTAGAAAAGGTGTACTTAAATCAAGCGGTGTCCAACGGTCTTGAGCAGGTTGAGTCAATAGAATCGGACTCACATCAAAATCTTCAGCTGCTACCTCTGGTTTATAGTGAATATATGAATCTAAAAAGGCCAATGAAACAGCGTTACCCGCTGAGGTTTTATCTTTCATAAACACCTTTAAAGCTGCTTTGTTATTTACTAACGTACTCATTTTACTGGCCCAGCTCATCGGAAAACGCATTGAAGCCAATGGTGTCTTTGCGCTCCAATGTGCCAAAGGCGTACCGACACGGCTCATAAATAAGTTACTTGCAACCGTGTCTTTCACCACTTGGTTACTTGTATCAAGAAAAGTCATTCCTACAATTGCCTTTACTTTTTTATTCTTGGCAGCTACATGGTAAGTCAGCATTCCACCAGCACTCAAACCATAAAGTACAATTGGGCGATTATCTTTGGCCAATTCAAGATCAATTAGGTCGCTGCCTGCCTGTACCCAATCTTCATATCGAATCAAGTTGCCTTTGCCGACTTGGGTCATACCATAACCTGGCATATCAATCGCAATGGTTTCATAACCACGATCGGCCAAAGGCTTACCGAGAATCATCGACATCTGTCGGCCATTGGTTCCAACACCATGAAATAAAATCACTTTGATTTTTGCCTGTGGATTTCGATAGGTATCTAAATGAATATTGTTGCCTCTCCATGCCCACCACTCTTCCTTCGGCAACTGATCTTTTGGAATATGGAATTGTTGAGGAAGAAATTGTTCGATTTGCTGCCAAGCGATTTGGTTTTGATAGGTCATTGCGGTATCTCCCACTTTTATTTCTTTGGCAAAAGAACTACTGACTGCACACATCATCAAGATGCCTACACCTAATTTTTGGATATATTGACGTACCAAACTGACCGAATTTACATATTGAATGGTATTCATATCTTGTTGTTGCCTCATATCGGATAATCAAATCTTAGGCTTTTAGCAACGATACAGCCATGCTAGATTGGGACATGGAGTTTAGTTTTTAGGCCAATCAATGTTTGAGTTTCAAGATTATCTACGTGCACCTTCCAGTGTGCAGTTGTTGCTCGAATTAGCGGAACGCCAACATCTACAAAAAAGTTTGCTCTTGCTTGGAACTGGATTAAACCTGAACAGATTAAATGATGCCAACTGTGTTGTGAGCGCTGAGCAAGAGATTGCCGTGATTACAAATTTAACTCAGCACTTGGCAATCGATACAACAACTTTAGGCTTGATTGTTGGCTTTCAGCATAAACTGACCACTTATGGCATTTTGGGTTATGCTCTCATGAGTAGTGCAACAGGCTTAGATGCATTTAAATTAGCAAAGCGTTATCTTCCCCTAACTTATACCTTTGTTAAAATCAGTTTCCGTTTGGAAAAACAACACGCTATTATACATTTTACCGAACCCGCCAGCCTCTCAATAGAATTACAACAGTTTGTCATTGCACGTGCGATGGCGGCTACCTCGAGAGTCATTAGCGATATTTATGAAGCTTGCTTTCAATTTGATGCCTTTCATCTTAAAAACCCTCAACCACAGCAATCTTTCACAGAACTGCCGCAGCATTTTTTAAAGGCACCGATTTTATTTGAGCAAAAAAGTAATGAATTAAAGTTCGACGCAGCTCAATTAAACCAGCCACTACCGCATGCCAATGCAAATACTGCGGCTATGTGTGAACGTTTATGTTCGGAACTGATTAATCAACGGCATACCACTTTGACCACCACTATGATTGTCCGTGACTTTTTAAGCAATGCACCGCCTGGCAAGCTTCTTACCCTAACTGACATTGCCAGCAAATTGCATATCAGTGAACGTACCTTAAAAAGACGTTTACAAGAAGAAAACACCTCGTTTAGATTGATTCAAAATGAAGTATTACATCAACGTGCCAATGAACTTTTATCAGGAAAGTTAAGCCTCACTCAGGTCGCTGAGCAACTTGGTTTTTCTGATTTATCTACTTTTTCACAAGCTTATAAGCGTTGGACTGGGATTGCACCAAGCCAATCACTCAAAGAACGAAAACAATCATAATATGAAATGTCGGCCATTCTCAGTCCGGAAATAGATATGACTGAGTTGTATAGAAAAGCATGCGAATTTCCGACCAAGTAAAATTCAGAATGGATAAAATACATGCTAATATCTAAATACTGACAATACACTATGTCAATTTATTTGGAAGGGTTCCAATATGCTAAAAACACAACAAGTTAAGATAATACAAGAATTCAATGCGCCAGTAGACAAGGTCTTTGCAGTGCTCAGTGAACATGAAAACCTCAGTAAAATCTTTGCACCTGCAAAAATCACGCGAATCAGTAATGGTAAGGATGCACGAAATGGCGTGGGTTCTGCACGAAAACTGTCTATCCCTTTAGCCCCTTCTTTTATTGAAACCAACTTGGTCTATCAAGAAAATGAATTGATTGAATATGCAATTACCAGCGGCATTAGTCCAATTAAAGCACATCGAGGAATCATGAAGTTTAGCGATTTAGGCGCGAATCGCACTCGATTGGATTACACCATTAGTTTTAAAGGTCGACTTCCATTCATTGGTCCAATTATTAAGGCTGCATTACAAAATGGTATCAACCGTGGGCTTAAAAAGCTGAAGTTTTAATGCTGCTCAGAAGCCTCTCCTTGACGGTTTATTTCACCGTCAAGGTTTTACGCTTTGTTTAAAGTGAAGATGTTACCGTGCCTAGAGGTTCTTTCCGGTTGACTGAATGCTCTGGCTTACGCAGCAACATTAATGCAGAGATTGCGGCCAATAAAATCATTGGAATACTCGATGCAATCACCACAATTTCACTTTGACCTGTACCCAATAAATAACCTGCTACTAACGGACCAGCAAAAGCGCCTAAGCGTCCTATAGCAACAGCAGCCCCCACTCCTGTGCCTCGCATTTCAGTTGGATAATATTTTGCTGCTAAGGTATATAAAATTGACTGGCAACCAATCACAAACATTCCGCAACTTGTCGCAAACAAGATAAAACTCGACACGCTATTGGAATAAGCTAAACCAATTAAAGAAGCCAAAATGCCCGCATAAACACTGGCAACAATAAAAAATTTATTGAGTCGATCCAGCATCAAACCTAAAATCAATACACCGATAGAACCTCCTAAATTAAAACCAATCTGAATATAACTGGCTTGTTGTTTATTGAGTCCTAGTCCCGAGATTAACGTCGGTAACCAATTCTGAAACAATGCTAAAACCAGTAACGTACCAAAAAAGCTGAGCCATAGACTAGAGGTCACCAGCACACGTGGTTTGGCAAAAAGTATGGTCAGTACACTTTGTTTTTGTGTTGTGACCTGAGGGATTTTGTTTAAATATGCTTTTGATTCAGGTAAAAACAAAATAAGAATAGGAACCAGAATTAAGGGGGCAATCCCGCCAATATAAAAGATATGACGCCATTCGTGATCTGCGGTTAGAGATAAAGCCACCACTGAGGTTAAGACCCCGCCGATTGGCATACCACAGTACATGGCACTGACCGCTGTTGCTTTATATTTTTCAGGTACTGCTTCAGAAACCATCGTAATGACAATCGGTAAAGCCCCACCCATGCCCAAACCAGTCAGAAAACGGACTAAAAGTAAGGAATTCAAATCTTTGGTAAAAGGTGTCAATAAGGACATTAGACCAAAAACGGCAATCGAGGTGATGAAAACTTTCTTGCGTCCAATCGAGTCTGCAATTCGTCCTGCAATCAATGCCCCAGGTAATGTGCCTAATACGGCAGCACTAAATACCCACCCCATCTCAGCACTGTTTAATAGCATTTCTGCTTTCATCCGCGGTGCAGCAACCCCCATAGATTGCAGATCAAACCCTTCAATAATGGCAAAAATGAAACATAGGATCAGTGTAATCACAATTGCTTGTTTTGATGACTCAGTCTCTATATTGGTCTCTTTTAACATTGTTATCTTCCCTTTTTGATTCTTCCAGTTTATCTATCTAAAATTCCAAATATAGATTTAAATATCCTTTAAGTCGCTAAAAAGACTAGCAGAGCGAATATAGTTACGCAATATGTATTAAAGTTATGCAATATGTAATCATACAGCTTGAGGAATTTCATTTGAAATATAATAAAAAGATCATTTTAAAATCGCTGTTATTGGCCCCAATTCCCTTACTTTGCTTTATGGCTGTGCTATTTATTCTCATGAACAATGAATTTAAATTGGGTTCTATATTTGCAGTTATTGTTGGGCATCTTCTGGTTTATTTGGCTTATTGCCTTTTAACCGTTCCATTTTCATTCTTGTTCTCGCTTATCTTAAACCGATATCAATATCTAAATTTTCTCACAATCTGCTTAAGCTCATTAGTCGTTGCGGCACCCTTTTTTATTCTTTTAGGCTGGGGGTATACAGGCCAACTCCCGAAGCAATGGTGGCTGGTCTATGCTGATGTTTTTGCTTGGTTTATCGCCCTCATTCCAGCGGTCTGTTACTGGCTGATTTTAATTCATCTTAAACCCCATCAGCCAGATCGCATTGATTTATAAAATCCTGACCAAATCAGATAAATGTTGAATGGTATGAGTCAGATCTAAGGCTAATTTGTTCGGTAGATTTTTCGGGTTATACCAACAGGTCGAGATCTGGCAAGAAGCAGCACCTTTCATATCAGCTTCAAGACTATCCCCAATGAACAGGACGTCTTCTTTAGCGATCTGGCTTCTATGCAGACATGTTTCAAAAAAACGCTGATCCGGTTTTTCATAACCAATGTCATCTGAAATATATAAATCAGAGAAATGTGGCAATAAACCAGCCAAACCTAAACGAGCTCTTTGTTGACTGAGAATACTATTGGATGCTGCAAAGAGCTTATATTTTTGACTTAAATAATGAATAGCTTCAGCAGCGCCAGCTTCGAGCGTATGCTCTTTGGCTAAATTTCCCTGAAAAGTATCACGGAAATGATCATGATTAAGTTCAACATTTAATGCTCGGAATAATTCTTTAAATCGATTATTAATTACATCTTGTACGGTAATTTGACCTAGCTTCTGCTTTTCCCACAAATGATGATTAATGGCTTTATAGGTAGAATAGGTCAAATCATCATGATCTAAATTAAATTCAGCGAAAGATTGAATAAAAGCAGCGCGGTTAGCGACACTAAAATTCAGCAAAGTATCATCAATATCAAAGAATATAGCCTTGTACATCAGAGCAATCTTACAACCGAAGCAAATATTGAGATAAGTTTATTATACCGAGTAATAAAAGAGCAAGCCGATGCGGCCTGCCCAATAGTCGATATTCGCTGATGATAATGCTCTCAATCTTTATCCCGCATCCACATCCAGATCAATACTGTTGCCATACAGGCAATCAGTGGATAGACCACCCATGGATGTGGAATAGTCCAGATCATAACACCCGCAGCAATACTCATACTGACGGTCGAGATATATTTTGCTTTTTTGGGGATACGTCGGTTTTCTTGCCACTCTTGGATGATTGGGCCTATTAAGCGATGGTTGAGGAACCATTGATGCAGCTTTTCAGAGCCTCGAGCGGCAAAGAACACTGCCAACAGAATGAAATCAACCGTTGGTAGGCCAGGAATAAAAATCCCAACAATCCCTAAACCGATGCATAGCCAAGCCAGACAGATAAACAATAATCGCCACCACACTGAACGTGCTAACTTGCTAGCTGGCTGTGGTGTTGATGATAAGGTATCTGTTTTCATTTGATTATCCATGCGATTAGTGTTCTCCATATTGAATAAGCTTTTACTGCCTCAACACTTATTTCAATTCGTCGAGCTGGTTCAATGCTTTACCAAAATAGTCAAATGCATCCAGTGCGCCTTGTACCACGCGATCTTGCAAATCTTGATCAAAAGCAGCCTCATCAAGTGCTTCAACAAAGCGTTTCCACACTTTCGCCCGACCTTCTGGATAAGCCGCCAAATTGCGTGCTGCAAATGTTTCGGAGAAACCTAACTGCTTCTGCGCTTGTTTAAACAGAAATGCAGCACCTAAAGTCGAACCTTCTGACACATAGATCCAACCCAGTGCTTCAGGCAATTTGACTTCTGCACTTTGTAATGTCTGACCTGCGGGCTGAATACCCAAATCCTGCAAGTCATCAAAGGCTTGTTTAGAACGGCCACGAATTCCTAAATCGGGAATCAGTCCAGCGACGCCTTCTTGTTCAAAAAGATGTTCTATTTCCTGCTGGAAATAATATTGTGACAAGGTAAATTGAGCGTATTTCTCCTTGCTTGAAAATACATCTGCTTGCGCCATTAACTGGTGCATACGCTCATGTTCTGCCGCTGTTTCCTGCTTTAACCGCTGAGAAAGGCTATTGGCAATCATTTGCTCTGTTGCTGCGTTCATCATCATTCTCCTAGAAAAGGAATAGGACTCATCGGTTAACGACTCCGACTGAGTTTAAGTTGCACGGGGAAATCCACCACAACGGCCACAGCGCGACCATTGATCTTGTAAGGTTTGAATTTGGACTGGCGAGCGGCTTGTAAAACACGCTGATCTAGGCTGCTAATCCCTGAACTTTGTTTGATTTGAATTTCGATGGGCTGACCGTTTTCATTGATGCGTAGCCGTAATTCAACCACACGATTTTGTTGTTTAAGTTCCCGATCATCGTAAGCAAGCTTGCCAAAGCTCAATACATCAACACTACTGACTTGAACAGGTTCATCACGATCAACTTGGCTTTCCGGCGCACGAGCCAATTCCTGTTGTGCTGCTGTATTTACACCACCCGACTGGGATTGAGCCTGCCCTATTTGTTGTTTCGAACTGAGCAGATTTTCTGTCAACATCTGCGAAGATTGATCCGCTTGGGTATCTTGCTTCACTTTATTTTCAGACACTTGAGCCGCTATTGCTGCTGTAGACTTCGCAGCTAAACTCGCAACTTTGTGGCTGCTTTGTTGCTTAGCCACTTCATGCACAGCACTCTGACTGCTTATCACTTTTTGCTCTGTGTTTTCAGTATGGGTCGGAGCAGCGCGAGTGCTTGTTTGTTTTTCTAATACGGGTATTGTTGATGTTTGGGCAACTTCAACTTTTGCAGTTGCTTGAGGAGATGCACGTTCTGAAGCTGATAAAGACACAAAATGAACTTTCAACGCATTCACTTTGGGTGAAGCTGCCAAAGTATAAGGCTCAATAAAATGGCTCAACGACCACAATCCAAGTAAATGTAAAACAATGACCACTGTCACAATGATTAACTTACGCTGCGAAAGTGCCCAAATCCGAATAGGTGGTCCTTTTGTACTAAAGTCATAGCGCGGATATAGGAATTTTGATTTCATCGCCATTCCCCCTAAAAACGGTGCTCAAGTTTTAGGCTGACATTGTGTTTGTCATAGGAATATAACCAATCCACATTGCTGTTATTACGGTTATAGCGATAGGTTAGATTCGGCGTCACACCATAGAATTTGAAACGAGGCATTTGCAACACAAAGGTGTAGTTTTGCTCAAAATCTTGACGGCGTGTTTGAAATGCCGCCACGTAACGATCAAACTGCCGCCAACGATACAAACTGAATAAAGTGGTATTAAAGCCAGCACTCCACGATTTACTCAGACCTAAACGAACACCTTGTTGCTGGTACGCCGCCATGTATTCTTCTTGGGTATCATGATCTAAGACATCCAAGCCACCAAATAAGGTCCATTGTTCAGGTAGAATCTTCCAAAAGGTCAGCATAGCTGAACTTTCTTTACCATCTAGGGTCTTATATTTTTGATAATTTAAATCTTTGATTTCAGCTTCAAGCTTGAGTGCTTTATCAGCGGAAATGAATCGCATCCATTCTGCGCGCGCGCCCCAAGCATTGTATAGGCCATCATTGGCATAACGTTTGTGCTCAAATAACGGTGCAATGGTGATTTGATTTTTTAAATCAAAAAAACTATAGCCAGCATTGATATTGAGGGTGGATTCATTAAAGTCGGCACGATCGTCATAAGACTGTCCATAAGCCAAACCACGTAAGGAGAGCCCATGATTGCCATACAGAGAAAAGCGTTTCATTAAACTGGCTTCATAGTCCACACCTGTAGCCGACTCAGCTTTAGGGCTACTGCGGGTAATTTCTCTAACAGGAATGACCTTACCATCTTTGTCAAAGCCATATAGCGTCCATGCTTTGCTTTGTTCAGAAGAACTATTCAGATTCGTGGCATAGGATGGACCAATTGCGACACTGCCTTGCCATGCATCACGTTGATCAAGTGCTTTGACAAACAGATTAACCGTTTGTTCAACCTCTGGTGGAATCACACCACGATCACTCAGCCCCAATTTGTTTTGAATCGATGTAAAAAGGCGTGCTGCTTGTTTGTTCTTCTGCTGTTCAAACAGCACGCGCGCTAACTCAAGTTCACAAATAAGGTTATTCGGTTGTTTATTGAGGCTGCTTTGAAATTTTTGTTCGGCTAATATGAGCTGGCCTTGCGCACGAGCCAATGCTCCCTCGGCAAAATCTGTTAATGCTTGGTCATAGCCATCATATTGTTGATAATGCTTTAGATAAACAGCAGCATTACCCCATTGCTTTTGCATGACCGCCAAATATAAAGCTTTTGCGAGGTCATCTTGATTTTTTGCAACTTCGAATACTTGACCATTAATCACAATATTCGGTAGTTCATCGGTGCTCCGAATTGCCCCTTGTTGTTGTAGTTGGTGCTGTTGTTGTAATAAATTCTGATCCAAGTTTTGATTCAGGCGAAGTTGTGTCTCATCATCTGCGTAGAGTGATGAATTCGCCAATAAAATCAAACAGCACAGCAATGTTCTTTTCATAAAAACCGTAAAAAAGTAAAAAATCATTCAGTCATAAACAAGAAAAAGGAATCTACTGCTGTAGATTCCTTTCACCCTGATTAGTTTTTCGCACCACCAAAGGCAGTGTTATAAGCAGCATTGTTAAACTCGGCAATACCCGCTAAAGCTGCGGCATTTGCACCAAAGAAGTGTCCTTGAACAATACCTGAATTATTTAGCCCAGCCGTACCATTTGCACTAGCGCCGCCACTGAATGCCGCAGTACCTGGATTAAATGTCACACCATTTAAGCTTAAGCTTGAAACAGCAGTCCCTGTTCCAGTTAATGATCCTTCTAAAGTACCTGCACCAAAGTTAGCAGTTAAATTACCACTTAGCAGATTGGTTGCTGAACCATTAATCCCTGCAACGGTATAAGTCGCCGTACCAGAGGTTGGTACTGTAGTATTGGTATTGTCACCTGCGTAATAAACAGTATGACTTGCACTTGCTGCTGTATCACCCGCTTTCCACCATTCACCAAAATAGACTTCCTGTGAGCCCACCTGACCAAAATTGAAATTACCTAAGGCACTATGTGAAGGTGGCATTGCCGAAACAGGAATATGGGAGATATTAAAAGTTTTGCTACCGACAGTAACATCAGTATTGCTTGCACCGCGTGCAGTGAACGCTTGTGCCAAACCTTTTAACGAGCTAAAACCTGTAAATGCATTGTAGGGTGCACCAGCCGCTTGTACAGAAACGGCTGCTGCACCACCTGGGTGGCTGGCATTTGCAGCAGCACCAATAATGATATTGTTTTCATTACTTGAAGCACCATCAATACCTGCATGTGCAAACACAGCAGAACATGCAACAAGACCGATGAACAGTTGAGAGATTTTCATTTATTGTTACTCCATTTTTCTAAAGCTAAGTTATTGTTTCAATAAAGATAACGCTATCGTTATCTATTTAGTTATAGGAACAGTAAGATCTATAACCGCCCCTGGTTTTGTAAATAATAATCATTCAATATCATTATTTACCTTTATCTAATCCCGACTCATTAGAAAGTTGGAATTAAATTCTGTGTTAAAACTTGGTGGTCCAGCTGACTTTCAAGGTACGGCCTGGTGCAGCCATCGCACTGCGAGTTAAAGGATCGATATAAAATTGGTTCGAAAGATTATTTCCAACAAATTCAACTGTGTTATAGGTATCAACTTGATAGCGTGCATAGGCATCAAAAATCCACGTATCATCCCAAGCAAGAGGCACATTGAGGTAATAGCCTTTATTGATACCTGCATCATTATTTTTACGTAATGGACTTTCATAGCCTTTGTAGAAAGTTGCTCGCGCACCAAGCTCAAGCCTTTCATCTAGAAAGCGCGCGCCGAATAAAGCATGTGCGCTGAGTTCAGGTGTCGACATCGTCACGAGATAGCCATTCGGAAAACCATCATCGACGCAACGTTGATAAGCATCGCGGAATTGAATACCTTGATCTGTTTGTATTGTGCCGCTATTAATCATTTTATTAATGGCGCTATTACTGTCACAGACTTCATTTTTAAGGTTATAAGCCATGCTTAAATCGGTAAAGAAAGCACCATTGTCAAAACGGCTTTGCAACTCAAGGCCAGAAAGCTTTTGCTCATCCATATTGGTAAAAATCAGATTTTGATTTCGCTCAATTACGTTTTTGGTTTTGTTGTAGTAATAGGCCAATTTAATATCGGCATTGCGAGCTGAACTGAGCCAGTTACGCATGTCATAAACATAACCCACCTCATAATTAAACGCATGTTCGGGTTTAATTGCTTGAGATGGCATCATCGCCGAGAAGCCGACCGTACTTTCAAATAAGCTTGGTAAGCGATATTCCTCTGCATAGCGTATATAAAGCCGATTGTTTTCAGTCAAATGAATAGATGCGCCAAGTTGAGGTGCCCAACCACTGTCTTTTACTTTCTGAGCCGATTCAATCGGAGTTTGCTCAATTACAACAGGTTGGAAACCACTGCCGATCACCACATACTTCTGCCCTAAGGCATTCAGTTGGTTTAATATATTATCGGCTAGGGCCAAATGACCATTTTCATCAGCTTTCCAAGTGAGTGTATTTTTCTGTGACCAAATCCGGCTGTACAAGGCCGTTTCTGATGCAGGCACTGTTTCTAAACGGCCATCCCAATCAGGATTGTTGGCTGCATAACGTTGCGTTAAAAGGTTTAGCATACGTTGTTGCTGAGCATCATAACTCTCAGGCATGGTTCGATATTCAAAGTTGTATTCTTTGACTTTACTTTTCTTGGTAAATAACGGATTTAAAGAGGGATCAATACCATCTCTGATCGATTTATTTAAGAAGTCATCAAAAGCCCAATAAGAGCGATAACGCATACCCGCATCAAAGCTTAACCAAGAAGCTGGTCGATAGTTGAAATTAAAATCAAAGGTCTTTTCTTCACGGCGCCCCGCACGAGGTAAAGCCTGATATAAGGAATAACTTGGGCCGTATTCACCATAAATATCATCAGAAGTGAGCTTTTCTTTTAAGAAGCTTCCGCCTAAAGTTAAATCGAGCTGACCAGTTAATTGTGCTTTATTACTGATACTAATGCCTTGACGTCGGTTGTCTGAGTGACTGATTGCTGTATTGATCAGACGATTATCTCTGAAATCAATAATCGTTGGCCATCCACCCCGTGTGTAAGTTTCGCTTTCAGTATCGGTTTGCCAAATATTGGCATAGAAATCGACCCACTGATTGGTCTCAGGTTTAAACTTATATTCTAAGCTGTAGGCTTTAGAACGAATGTCACTAAGTGGCCATTGCGGTACACCAATTTCAGGGGTGAGTCCCCATTCGATTCGTGAAGGCATGATCTCACCAAATCTATTTTTGGTATCTCGATAAGTGAATTTCAGTGCTTGATCATCGCTTGGTCGATAACCAGCCTTAAATAGCCAAGACTCCATCTGACTTGAGGTATTCGGTACTTCATTGCCAGGCTTATAGGAATGAGCGAAATATGGAATAAAATCAAGACTATTGCTTGGTTCAGCCCGTTTGTAATAGCCGGCTCCATGTGTGCCTGAAAAATAGTTGCCTCTTTCACGAACAGCATAAACAGCCAATAAATCAAATTTATCTTGTTTCATTGCCAATGCCAGTCGGCCTGCTAAATCATCTCCCGAGAAGTTAGAATTATCATTGCGAGTGCGGTTCTTTTTATAAATATCTGGATCGTATTTTTGACCATTAATATCTTCCCACGGCGTCGTATCATTATAATTCTTGCCGATTTTACTCATGTCGGGCAATGAAGGATCAATGGAGTTGGTAGAACCTTCTACTTTTAATTCTGCGCCAAAGGTTTTACCTGGACGAACAATATCATCAGCTTCTAAGGTCTTGACCACAACACCACCACCGACTGAGGTTGTAGTATTCCGTTCCAGTGATGGGCCTTTAATGACTTCAATGCCCGCAATCAGATTTGGATCAATATAATTTCGGTTATTCACCCCATTGTAACCACGCCACACCGCAATCGACTGCTCAGTACCATCAATGGTTAAGGGCACTCGACCTACCCCTTGCACACCACGTACACTCGGATCTAAAGCACCGCTATTACGGGCATCACCACTATAAACCCCAACCATACCTTGTAAAACATCGGCAGGATTGGTGCCTTTAAAGCGCTCAATATAGTCTTTGCCTGCATAAACAGAAGACCGATTGGCATCATAAACTCTGTTGCTGCCTTGCGTATCACGATCTTCTTGACCATAGACCACCAGTGGTGTTAAACGAACAGCGATTTCATCATCTTGAGCTTGAGTTGAAGATGTATGATTCATCGTAGTGGCCGCTGCACTTGCAGATAGATTGCTATTTTTAGCTGTCTTTTTGACCAGTGTATAGCCTTGTCCGACTTTGACTGCATAAAATGCTGAAGAGGCTAAAATATGCTGAAAACCTTGCTCTAATGCATAGCTGCCTTTTAATCCTGAACTGTGTTGCCCTTTTAATTGCTGCGCATCAATGGCAATTGATGTCCCCGATTGTTCAGCAAACTGATTCAATACATTGGCCAAAGTTCCTGCAGGAATACTATAAGATTTTGCCACAACGGTTTCTGCATAAGCATGTTGCATGGGTAAAGCTAAACTTGCAATACATGCTGTATGTATAGCAAATGCGAGTGTTGAAAATCGAAATAAGTTCCGACTTCGCATTTGACCCTCTCCGACTTTCTTCATTTTTCCCGCCCCAGTAAATGTAAATAAGAATCATTAAATCTATTGAAGTAAAATGATCCCAAATTTATTGCTTCTACTTACTATGACGAACAGCTTTAAAAAAAGTGGAACCAAAATGCTAAAAAAAATTTAATTTTTTTGAATGTAGATATTCAAGACACCCACACCTGTTATTTATTGATTATTTTTTTGAAGAGATAACAATGAGATAAGGTGTAATTTGATAAACCTTTAAATTTGGAAAGACGGTTGCCAATAATTTGAGTGCATCCTGTGTCTGATCCAAGGGCAAAACGGCATTCACTTGGATATGACTTAAAGCTTCAGCATTAAATAGGATTTTACCTTTATAATTTTGGTCTAATTCTTTTAACACCTGATCGAGTGGTAAATCCTCTACCATCAACTGATGTTTATTCCACTTTTGCTGTTCATTATAAATATTGAGTGCTGAAATAGGCTGCACTCCATCCTGATTCATACTCACAGCCTGTCCTGCACTCACAATCACTTGTTGTTTGGAATACACATTTGCTGCTTGCACCCGGACCCGAGAATGCAACATTTTTAACTCGGTTACAGTAGGCGCATAGTTCACACTAAAAGCAGTCCCAAGTGCCTGAATCTGCCCATGTTTGGTTTTAACTAAAAACGGTCTATGTGGGTCTTTAGCGACATCTACATAAATTTGTCCCTGCACCAATTCCACAACGCGTTGATTGGCTTGGAAATCGATATTGACTGCACTTTTGCCACGCAAGATTAAACGGGAACCATCTTGCAAGGTTTGTGTAGTCCATTGTGCTGAATTGCCCTGAATGTCTGCTGTTACATAAGCAATAGAGTAATCTGAAAAATAAAAAATGCTGCCACTGACTGCAACCAAAGCAATCGCAAAAGCACTCCCCACCCTCAGATGCTTATAGGTTTTCGCTGAACCCAGACCTGCTTTAAGTGCTGACTTGACCACTTTTTTATGCTGCGTGCTTTGGGATACGTTTTGAATCGAACAAAGACACTGCTCAATATCAGCTGCAATTTTTTGATGTTGTTGGCTGTTCTGTTTCCATTGATTAAACTTTAATTGCGCATTTTTTCGGGTCGGCTCATCATCTGAACTGAGCTGTACAATCCATAATGCAGCTTCCTCAACCAGTTGCTGATGCTCCTGCTTATCCATTGCCATTTAAATACTGACATCCATTTCTAAACGAGCCTGATAACAACGAATTAAACAACTGGCTAGATATTTTTGAATCATTTTGGTCGAAACACCCAACTGCTCAGCTGTTTCTTTATGCGTGTAACCTTCTAGATAATGTAATATAAACGCTTGTTGCGCTTTTGCAGAGACATCTTCTAAGGCTTTACACATTTGGTCGAGCGCTTGAATAATCTGCATTTGCTCTTCTGGTGAAGCCACACCATCCAGCATATACTCCATTTGGCTTAAACCATCCAAATAGGCTTGTTCGATTTTTTTACGACGTACCTGATCGATGAGTAAGTTTTTGGCAATCGAAGTGAGATAGGCACGTGGTTCTTTAATCCCAAAAAGTTCATCACGTGTTTGCAACAATTTTATAAAGGTATCTTGTACCAAGTCCGCAGCTTGATCGGTATTACCTAATTTTTGTCTCAGCCATTGATGAAGCCAGCCTCTATGGTTTCTGTATAACTGATCTACAAGCATAGGGGTTTTGTTCACGATCATCTGACTCAAAACAAAGTATGCTTAAATGATAATAATTATCATTTGTAAAATCAAGCAAGAATCTGACAAACTTGTATTGACTGTTATTTTTATAAGCACAAGTTGAATATTCCACCGCTCTTAGAATACAGAAACAAAAAATAAATCATTGATTCAACAATGCTTCTACCCAAAAAATCAGTTCATTCATATGCCTATTTCTACGCTTTAATTGTTCTTTGTCTGGAATGTAATAACATAATTCGGATTGCACACTTTCAGTTGCTAGTGTTTGCATCAATTTTGCCTGTATTAATCGACTGATCAATGTGTTTGAGCAAAATACTAATCCATTGGCCATCAGTGCTTCTTGAATACCAAAAATTTCTTGGTCAAAGTGCTGCACAGTTATGCTTTTTCCCTCAAAAGTATTTTTCTCAAGCCATGTTTGCAATGGCGGTTTAGGCAAATTCTTATTTTTCCATTCGGTGTTAAACAGCGTAGTAGACTGTTCAGCCCAATTCTCTCTAAATAGCCCTGCGGCTGCAAATACATTAAATGACTCATATTTAATAATATCTGTAGAGCAAACAGATGCCACAGCCCCATAGCGAATTGGCAGTGCATATAAATGATTTTCCAAACTTTCACCTGTCGAAATTTCCACTGAGATTTCTGGGTGCATTTTTGAAAAATCATGCATGGCGGGAATTAAAACCATTGCGGCCAGTGAAGACGTGGTGGTGATTTTAATCACTCGACTGGCAGTGCTCACCTCTTCCAAAGCATCTTCAATGGTACGAAACCCATTTGATATGGCACTCGCTAATTTCTCTCCAGTCTCAGTTAAACTAATTTTTCGAACCTGCCGATAAAATAAATCCACATTTAAACGGTTTTCCAGATTACCAATGTGATGTGAAATCGCCGTCGGTGTGAGTGATAACTCTTCCGCAGCCAACTTAAAACTACCTAAACGAGCGGCAGCTTCAAATGCCTTCAAGGCTTGTAGGGAAACCTGCATTTTATAATGCCCCATAAACTAGCTTTATAGATGAATTAGACTCATTCATAGCTGCAATTTACTCGTTTGTCCAGTCTGCAACGGCTACTTAAGATAAGTTTATCTTTTTTATATCTAGAGTGCCTGTTATGACGAGCCTATTACATATTGATGCCAGTGTTCGAGCTGCTTTCAACCCGAATCCACATCATAACTCTATTTCAAAAAATATCGCGAAACACTTTATCAATGCATTACAAAAGCAATATACGATAGATGAGTATATTTATCGTGATGTAGGCATGAATCCACCCGCTTTTATTAATCAAGACTGGATTGGTGCTGTGTTTACCCCAGAAGAAAAAAGAACAACTGAGCAGAAGGAAATCTTAGCTTTATCTGACCAACTGATTGCCGAAGTTTCAGCAGCCGATCTTATTGTGATTTCATCACCGATGTATAACTATGGTATGCCTGCACAATTAAAAGCATGGTTTGATCAAATCATCCGTATCCATAAAACTTTTGATTTTGATCTGGCCCGTGGAGATTTTCCACTCCAACCCTTACTATCAGGTAAACGTCTGGTCATCATTACCTCAAGTGGTGAATTTGGTTTTGACGCCGATGGGATTCGTGCTAATCAAAGTCATCTCGTCCCACATTTGCGAACCTTAAGTAAATATTTAGGGGTTGAGCATATCGATGAAATTGCATCCGAATATCAAGAATTTGCAGATATTCGTCATCAAAACTCGCTAGCATATGCATTAGATCAAGCAGATGCTCTTGCAGTAGAATTGAAATTGAGACTGATTCAACAACAGCGTCTAGCACAACCGATTGAATATCAATAAAATCATTATCTAAGCAAATACGGCACGTTTGATACTAGAAGACTATGAATAAAGTGACATTCAAATCACTTTATTCATCTGGAAAGCAGCCAATTATTTCGCTTCTAAAGCATCAATCATTGCAAAAGCTGTCAGACGTGCTGAAAATGGATTTTGTCCTGTAATCAAGTTGGCATCGCGTACTACATTCGGTACAAACGGAATGAATTTTCTTTCATAGAGAGCACCACGTTGTTTAGCAAGTTCTTCGGCATTATAAGGGACTTTTTTCGCCACACCTGCCAATACTTCTTCACACCAGGCAAAACCTGTTAGCTTTTTCCCAGCAATTAAATACTGTCCCGTAGAAAGTCGAACATTAAGCAATCCACAATACCCATGACAGACACTGGCAACAATACCGCCTTTTTCATAGATATTTTTAGTGATGTCTTGCAATTCAGCATTATCAAGGAAGTCCCACATCACACCATGACCACCTGTATAATAGATTGCATCATAATCTTGCCAATTAACCTCTGAAGGTTTTTTGGTCGTTTCAAGCAGTTGCATAAATGCGGGATCATTTTTGCGTTTTAATACAGAGGCATCAGCAACGAAACGCTCTAATGATTTAGGTTCTATTGGCGATAAGCCGCCGTTTGGACTAACAATATCTTGAATATAATTATGCTTTTCAAACTCATCATAGGCATGGGTAAGTTCCCCCAACCACAGTCCAGTCGGTCGATTAATGCCTTCATACTCAGGGACATTGGTTACAACATGTAGGATACGTTTTGACATCTTTCACCTCAGTTTTTAACTTTATTGTCAGGCTTGCTTTTACACCACTATAAGCTTAAAGTTTACTTGAATGTCAAGAGGAAAACAGTCAGATGAATATCAGCGAATTATCAAAACAAAGTGGTTTAAGCACGCCAACAATTCGTTATTATGAACAAATCAAGCTGCTTCCAAAGGCAAAACGAAAATCCAATGGTTATCGTGAATATAGCGAAAATGATCTGAAACAGTTATTCCTGATCCAGCAGGCACAACAAGTTGGCTTTTCTTTGACAGAAATTAAATCTTTTCTTCCTTCCAATGTCACAACATGGAACCATGATATTTTAATTGGCCTGCTCGAGAGTAAAATCAAAGATATTGAAGAACTTGAACAAAAACTAGCAATCAGTAAACAAAATCTACAGTTGATGATTATGGCCATTAATAATAAGCCTGATGAAATTACCTGTGAGGAAAATGCGCAGCGCTTACTTAATCTTTACTACGCTAAAGATAAAACCTAAGCACGGTATCCAAAAAAGCCATTGATCAAACATCGATAAAAGCGCTTGACCTTAAACCCAACTTTAAACATAGCATTTATCTCAGGTAATCAATGAGGAGCCTGTCATGTTTAAAGCGTGGAATTTTAATAATTGGTTGATCAATATTTTGATGCTGATGTTAGCAAGTAATACCGTTTATGCCGCTGACATTGCGAAGCAGCAATCTGAAATCAAAGGCAAGATCTTAGTGGTCATGACCAACCATTCTGCTTATCCTACCCGCTCAGATCACACTGGATTATGGCTGACCGAACTCACCCATTTTTACGATGTTGCACAAACTGCTGGTTATAAAATGGATTTTGTCAGCCCACAAGGTGGTGCAGTACCCTTAGATGAGCGTAGTCTCAAGTCAATTTATGTGGATCAATCCGCAAAAAAACATCTGGCTGATCCTCAGTTTATGCAGCGCTTAAGCAATACACTAGCTCCCAATGCCATTGATCCCTCCCGCTATAAAGCAATTTATTACACGGGTGGACATGGCACCATGTGGGATTTTCCCAACAACCAAAGCCTAAAGCAGATCAGCGAAAAGATTTATCAGCAAGGCGGTGTTGTATCTGCAGTATGTCATGGTGTAGGTGGGTTATTGCCGCTTCAAACCCCAACGGGTAAAGCACTTATTGCAGGTCGTACGGTTACAGGCTTTGCCAATATTGAAGAGACCTTATCAGGGATTAAGTCCCAAGTTCCTTTCTCGTTGCAAGATGGATTGGTCGCACGCGGCGCAAAGTATAAGCGTAGTTTCTTACCCTTTACATCTTATGTGATTGCTGATGATCGGATTATCACTGGACAAAATCCACAATCCAGTAAGGAAATTGCAGTCGCTGTTGTCGAACGGTTAAAAACCTTGAATTAAAAACTTTAATGAAAAGCCAGTTCAAAAGAGCTGGCTTTTTTATCATATTAAATTGCCCCAAAACCCTCTTTATTGCCCTCGATTGAATATCTGATCTATTCAACTTCCTCTGTTGATTGATTTTCTTCCTTTAAAACACTTGACCTTAAAGTGAGCTTTAATCTTAGCATTTGTTTTAGGTTAATAGGAGGAACATGATCATGTTCAACAATTTTGCTTTAACTCGTAACATCGTTACGATATCCATCAGCTTCTTACTCGGTACAGCAAGCTATGCAACTGAGGCCCCAATCAATACCACCACAAACGATCTTACCGCTCCAAATACAAAGCAAACGACTGTCGTTGAGTTTGGTCCCTATAAAGTCAATGTGCCGAAAGGCGGCTATTATGATCGCTTCCGTATGAATCCAGACTTAGATGAAGTAGCCAAAGACCCTGCAGCAGGCAATATTGATTACTTCCGTAGTATTCCTAAAAAGCTGGTTGATACCCGAGTAGGTCAAGTCTGGTCACCGAATTTCTATTATCGAACCAGTAATGTTCAAGTATTGATGTTAGCGCCTATTGCAAAATTAAAAGCTAAACTCCCCGCTCCACTTGAACCTTTACAGCCGCTCCCTGGGTATGGCTTAGTTTCATTGACTTTCTTCTCTTATGCCGTGGGTGATGTCGATCCCTATGATGAGGTCTCTGTTGCCATTGTTGTTCGTCAGCCCGGTGCACATCACTTTAATAGCACTGAATTACTGAGTTCCATGCGTAAGCACCAATATTATGGACATGTACTTGCTTTACCCGTAAATACTGAAATTGCCCGTGTTCGTGGGGTTTATGGTTATCAATTACCTAAATGGTTAACACCAATAGATATGAAAATTGGTAACCACGACCTACAAGCCCATATTTTTAATACCGATGGCAAGCCTGATTTAAGTCTGACAGCTCCTCTGCCTAAGATTAAAACAGTAAAACCACAATCACGAATTGAAACCAAAACTATGTATCAGTTAGTTGATGGTAAATGGCACAGCACCTCTGTGGAATCGAATACGCTTGCATTTGGGCAGAAGCTATTTCCTAAAAATGTGCAGCTTATTCGAAGTGGTGGCCCACTGAGCAAATTACTGGATGACTTAGGTGCAAACAAGATCTTACGTTTAGATGTCGTAAAAGATGCGCAATTGGCACTCAATATGCCCGTTCCTTTTCCTACGTTGGATAAAGTTAAAGAGAATACAAAATAGATGTATAAGAAAAAATCCGCTTTCTAAATAAAGCGGATTTTTTATGGTCAGAAATCACTTTTTCCTTTCCAATATTTTTAATCACTTGCCAATAAAAAAAGCCAATGACAGATTGTTCTGCAATTGGCTTTTGCTCGGTCAAGCTATTTATTGCCTTAGCATTGCCAGCTTATTCTCTTATGAAGCAAATGAATATGTACGCATCCTTTTTTTATATTGGTGCGTACGGCAAGTCATTGCTGTTTGCTGTAACGCCAATGCCCAGATTGGAGATACCTTTGGATTGGTGGTTTTACCCAGACTGAGTTTACGTAACTGGAATTTCACTGTTGCCATGTTGGCAAGCGATGCTAAAGTTTTATTTTCCCATCTGATCGGTTTGAGTTCAGGTGCGTTATTTTGCCCTTGTTTCCACTCATTTGGGAGGTTGGGGTCAATCGCGAGTGCTGTCGCAATCCCAACCATATCGACACCACTTTCAATGACTTGTTCAGCCACTTGTTTACGACGGATTCCCCCAGTCACCATTACAGGCATGCTGGCTACTTTGCCAATCTCTTGAGCAAATTCTAAGAAATAAGCTTCACGCGCCAAGGTACGACCATCGCGTGCCTGACCTTGCATGGCTGGAGCTTCATAGCTACCACCCGATAACTCAACTAAATCAACAGCCTGTAGGTTGAGCATCATAACCACTTGTCGCGCATCTTCAGCACTAAAACCACCACGTTGGAAGTCGGCAGAATTCAGCTTCACAGCTACTGTAAAAGTGTCTGAAACTACAGCACGCACTGCTTTGACAATCTCGATCAAAATACGCGCACGGTTTTCTAAAGAACCGCCCCATTGATCTTGACGTTGATTGCTCAAGGGCGAAAGAAATTGACTGAGTAAATAACCATGTGCTGCATGGATTTCAACACCAGTAAAACCGGCTTTTTCTCCCAATCGTGCAGTATTAGCAAAACGTTGGATCACTTCATCAATCATGTCTTGGGTCATTTCAATCGGCGTATTAAAACGATCTGACATTTTACCTAAATCCAAGGCAACTGCTGAAGGTGCCCAAGTTTCTTGACCTAAATTGGCTTGCATTTGACGACCAGGATGGTTAATTTGCAACCACACTTGCGCCCCCTTAGAACGGCCAATTTGCGCCCAGCGTTTGAACATATCCAAATATTTTTCATCTTCCAGAACCACACCACCAGGCCCAGTCATGGCACGACGATCCACCATCACATTACCCGTGATAATCAAACCAGCACCACCGTCAGCCCAAGCTTGGTATAAACGCATCAATTCTTCAGATGGCGCATGATTTAAATCCGCCATGTTTTCTTCCATTGCAGCTTTTGCAATGCGATTGCGGATATGTGAACCATTTGGGAAAACTAATTTTTCAAATACTTTCATTTTTGTCACCTCTTTGACGATGTATTTACTTTAAGATTAAAGTAAACTTTAATGTCAAGCGGTTTTATTTCCCTTTATATATACATTCTTAGAATAAAAAAGAGAGGCATAAATGCCCCTCTTTTCCAGTTTAAACTTCAATATAATCAATCACACTTATGGGCGGATAAATGCCAATAGATCTGGATTAATCACATCCGCATTGACCGTGAGCATCCCATGTGAGAAACCTTTATAGGTTTTTAAAGTCCCATTTTGTACCAACTTTGCAGACAATACCCCAGAGTTTTCATAAGGTACAACCTGATCATCGTCACCATGCATCACCAGTACAGGGACTGAAATCTTTTTTAAATCCTCAGTAAAATCAGTCTGAGAAAAAGCCACAATCCCATCATAATGTGCTTTGGCACCGCCCATCATGCCTTGGCGCCACCAATTCCAGATTACTGGCTCAGATGGATTTGCATCTGGACGGTTAAATCCATAGAAAGGACCTGCAGGTAAATCATAGTAAAATTGCGAACGGTTTTTAAATAATTGGTTTTGCAAATCGTCGAAGACTTCTTTCGGTAACCCATTTGGATTATTGGCTGTTTTCACCATAATTGGCGGAACCGCACTGACCAAAACGGCCTTAGAAACATTTGCTTCACCATGTCGTGCAATATAGTGAGCCACTTCACCACCACCTGTTGAGTGACCAATATGCACCGCATTTTTGATACCGAGATGTTGTACCACCGCAGCGACATCATCTGCATAGTGATCCATATCATGGCCATCCCAAACCTGACTTGAACGACCATGACCACGACGATCATGTGCCACGACACGGAAACCTTCATTCAAAAAGAATAACAGTTGCGCATCCCAATCATCTGAACTGAGTGGCCAACCATGATGAAAAAATAAGACCTGTGCATCGCGAGGTCCCCAATCTTTATAAAAAATATCTACACCATCTTTTGTCGTAATGTAAGCCATCTTTGTTTCTCCTGTGTAAGATTTACACTGTCGAGTTCTGATTTATGTTGTAATCAATGTTCATGGAATCACATATTTTTCAAACTATCCGCATGGATAGTGACTCTATACTAAGGTTAAAGTTAGCTTTAAGGTCAACATAATTAGTCCCATTCTGATAACAAAAATGTAATTTAATGATTAAAAAATAAATAGATGATCAATAGACTTATTCATTGAGATCAATGGTTTTTTTCATAAATTTAAATGTTTTCAGTACTTGTTTTCTTTACATTGTTTCAACGAACCGGCTTTTTACTTATCAAATATTAAATTTAGCTGCTTGACATTAAAGTTGACTTTAATCTTATAGTGATTCTCAAGCAATCAATGTGCAGGTCTTGGCATAAGACTGGATGGATTGGGTCAATATAGGTTAAATATGAATAGTCATCAGCAATTTACTGAAGTTGAATTTGGACAGCAAAAAGTCAAAGTACCGAAAGGTGGTTACTATGATCGCTTTCGCATGCATCCCGATTTAGACCAAGTCGCTCAAGACCCTGTGGTGGGGAATATTGATTTCTTCCGTAAGATTCCGAAAAAATTGCTTGAATCCAGAGTTGGCCCAGTTTGGGCACCCAATTTTTATTATCGTAGCGCTAATGTGCAGGTTCTAATGCTCGCACCGCTTAAACAACTCAAGAAAAAACTGCCTGTTCCTTTAGAACCGCTACAGGCTTTTCCGGGTTATGGACTGGTCGCGCTCACTTTCTTTACTTATTCCGTTTGTGATAACGACCCTTATAACGAAGTCTCAGTCGCAATTGTAGTGCGTAAACCCGATGCACGTGGCCCACATGCACTGGAACTGATCAATTCGATTCGGCAACGACATTTCTATGCTCATGTTTTAGCCCTACCAGTTGATACAGAAATAGCACGGGTACGCGGCGTTTATGGCTATCAGTTGCCCAAGTGGCTGACTGAGATTAATGTCGACATCAACCCGATCGAGGTGAATGCCAATTTGATGGATACGGAAGGAAAAATTGATTTAAGCCTCAGCGCAGCAACGCCAACTTTACAGCAAGTGCAGTCGGAGACACGAACCAGTGAAGCCACAATGCTACATTTGGTCGACCACAAATGGCATCAAACACGCGTGCAATCAAATATCCTCTCTTTTGCACAAACCTTATTCCCAAGAAAAGTGAATTTGGTTCGTCATGGTGGACCTTTAAGCCAGTTATTGGATGAACTTGGTGCATCGAAAATTCTTCGTTTAGATGTGATTCATGACGCTCAAGTTGCGCTACATTTACCGCAAGCACTTTAAAAATTCAAACGATCAAACAATCAATGGAAAATAAATCATGAACCAAACAAAATATGATCTTGTGGTCTTCGGCGCCACCAGCTTTGTTGGCCAGATCCTCACCAGATATCTGGCAGAATACTTTGCTGACCAGAAAGAACAGCTGAATTGGGCAATTGCAGGACGTTCACAGCAAAAACTACAACACGTAAAAGATGCTTTAGGCACAGCAGGACAAGCTATTCCGATCTTGGTTGCCGATGCCAACAATCAAACCGAACTCGATGTGCTTTGTGCACAAACACGTGTGGTGGTCTCAACGGTTGGCCCATATGCCTTATACGGTGAACCATTAATTCAAGCCTGTGTAAACAATGGGACAGATTATTGTGATCTGACTGGAGAAACCCAGTGGATTAAACAAATGATCACTAAATATGAAGCACAAGCCCAGCAATCAGGTGCGCGTATTGTGCATTGCTGTGGTTTTGACTCAGTCCCGTCCGACATGGGGGTCTATTATTTACAACAACAAGCACAGCAACAGTTTAATGCAGCTGCGACCCAAGTCAGTATGCGAGTCAAAACCTTAAAAGGTGGCGCATCGGGTGGCACAGTGGCAAGCTTGATCAATGTTGTTCAAGAAGCCGCTGCTGATCCTGCCTTACGTAAAGATCTGCTCAATCCCTATATTCTTTGCCCTGTAGATCATGGCAATACCCAAAGACAAATTTATATCAAAACAGCCAAATTTGACCCTGATTTTAATGCATGGATTGCACCTTTTGTGATGGCGGCAGTCAATGAACGTGTGGTACATCGCTCAAATGCCTTATCTGGCAATGCTTATGGCAACAACTTTAGCTATAACGAAGCCATGTTGACTGGTGAAGGGCTAAAAGGACGCTTAAAAGCTTTAGGCGTTGTTTCTGGCCTAGCTGCGTTTATGCTCGCTGCAGTGAGTAAACCTGTTAGCCAAGTCATGGAACGTTATTTACTGCCAAAACCAGGGGAAGGTCCAACCCCGGAACAGCAACGCACTGGCCGATTTGATCTGCGTTTTATGGGTAAAACTGATGCAGGACAAAGCCTGAAAATTAAAGTGACTGGCGACCGCGATCCCGGTTACGGCTCTACAGGAAAGATGTTGGGACAAGCAGCGCTGAGTCTTGCCATTGACCATGCCAAAGACAGTGAAAAAGCTGGACGTAACGGTGGATTTTGGACACCTGCAACGATGTTTGATGATCGATTCATTCAACGTTTAACAAAGCACGCAGGGCTTAAATTTGAACAGATTTAAAACGTTCTATAAGCGAATGTTCTATTCGAATCCCTAAGTTTTAAAACAAACAGTATTCATCCTCCCCTATACATGATGAATACTCAGGAACTAAATCAATGAAATGTATTACCTTTAATGGCGCTGGTGGGCCTGAAGTGATCACCCTCAGTGAGCGGCCAATTCCAGAATTAAGCGATGAGGGTATCTTAATTGAAGTCGTCGCTGCTGGGATTAATGGCCCTGATGTCATGCAACGTCAGGGCTTATACGCCCCTCCCACTGGTGTCACCGACATTCCAGGACTAGAAGTTTCTGGCATTGTAAAACACGTCGGTCAATCGGTGACTAAATTTAAAGTCGGTGATGAAGTTTGTGCTTTGGTTCAAGGCGGTGGCTATGCGGAATATGTGGTTGCGCATCAAGACAACGTCCTGTTTATTCCAGATGGCCTCAACTTAGTTGAAGGTGCTATTTTGTTAGAAACCTTTATGACGGTTTGGTCGCATTTATTTCAGCATGCCAAATTCCGTCCAAATAGCTCTATTCTGATTCATGGGGGTACCTCTGGTATTGGGACAACGGCAACTATGCTGACCCATGCTTTTGGTGCGGCCCAAATTTTTACTACGGTTTCAAGTCTGGCACATCAACAAGCCAGTATTGAGATTGGCGCGGATGTTGCGATTAACTACAAACAACAAGATTTTGTTGAAGAAGTTAAAAAGCATACAGATGGCAAAGGTGTCGACTTTGTACTGGATATTATTGCAGGCGATTATATTCAAAAAAATTATGAAGTTGCGGCCATGAATGGCACTATTTTACAAATTGGTGTGCTGAAAGGACTAGCACAAAATCTGAATATCTTTCCGATGCTGGCAAAACGTCTGACCCATACAGGTGCAACCTTACGTTCTCAGACGCCAGAAGCCAAAGCTCAGGTTATGACTGCCCTGCAAGACAAAGTTTGGCCTTTAATTGCTAAAGGGCAACTGAAGCCATTGTTATACCGAGCTTTTGATCTGGAAGATGCACAACAAGCGCATACCCTTTTACAACAAGGTGAGCATGTGGGTAAGTTAGCACTCATCGTTAAAAAATTAGTGTAATAAAGCATCTCAGGCCTTAGAAATTAAGGCCTGATTTTAAAACTTAAAGCATGAGACGTTTTCTTGCTGCAAGATATTCTCTTTCAAGACGATTCACGAGTTCCTCGACTGAAGTCGTGGCTTTAATTGCATTTAGACCTTGTCCACATCCCCAAATATCACGCCAAGGTTTGACCTTGTGCTGTGTACCATCTTCATTCGGTGTACTGAAATCCATATCTTTCAAATTACCTTCAGGTAAATTGGCTGGATCAAGCCCCGCTGCACGAATACTTGGTGCAAGATAGTTACCATGTACACCGGTAAACAAGTTGGAATAAACAATTTCATCTGAATTGTGATCGACAATGGCCTGCTTATAGGTATCTTCGGCATTGGCTTCATGGGTGGCAATAAATGCTGAACCGATATAAGCAAAGTCTGCTCCCATTGCCTGTGCAGCAAGAACCGCATCACCTGTAGAGATCGCACCCGATAAAGCCAGTGGTCCATCGAACCATTCGCGGATTTCCTGAATTAATGGAAATGGACTCTTCACGCCTGCATGACCACCTGCACCTGCTGCAACCGCAATCAAGCCGTCCGCCCCTTTTTCAATCGCTTTCTTGGCAAAGGTATTATTAATGACGTCATGTAAAACCACACCGCCATAACTGTGGGTAGCATCATTGATCTCAGTTCGTGCACCCAAAGAGGTAATCACAATCGGCACTTTGTATTTGACGATCAGTTCCATGTCATGTTCAAGACGATTATTACTTTTATGCACGATTTGATTAATTGCAAAAGGTGCCGCTGGTCGCTCTGGATGTAAGGCATTATGTTCAGCAATTCCTTCTGTGATCTCTTTAAGCCATTCTTCCAGTTTTTCAGCAGGTCTCGCATTTAGCGCTGGCATCGAACCAATCACCCCTGCTTTACATTGAGCCAGCACCAGCTTGGGTGTGCTAATAATAAATAACGGTGAACCAATTACAGGGAGTCTCAGGTTTTTCATTAATTCTGGAATTTTCGACATTCGTTTTATCCTTAAGATACTCATTATTTCAAATAGATATAGCTAATTTTAGAAATAAGAAGCATTTCACTTTTATAGATTCACTTCATCATATCGAGATAAAAGAGTTTATGCAACAAGTTGCATAAACTTTAGATTCACATTCGCCTTCTAATACAAACAACAAATTATTCGAATAAAAAAAATTATTATTTAATTAAATATCAATATATTAAAAATTAAACCGACTTAATTTTAATCAACATAGATTCTTACACATCATGGTCATGCCTTGAATCTGTAGCAAATTCTTTTCTTTTGCTACCATACGATCCCCCTTTTACTAGCATGATCAAATAAGAATCGTTACCAACAATATCAATGCGATAGTGCTTAAAGATGATATGCTGCGTTAATTTTTGATTCATTTATTAATCTCCTGGAGCTAAGTGATGAGCGTGATGACAAAAAAATTGCAACAACTGCGATTTGCCTCTGTACTCGAGGCCGTGACTTTATTGTTGTTATTTGTTGTGGCAATTCCCTTAAAGTACGCATTTGATTTACCGATCGCGACAAAAATCATGGGACCTATTCATGGTCTGGCGTTTTTATTTTATCTTTGGAACTTAGTGCGCACCGCTTCACTCTGGTCTGGCATTGAATTGTTCAGATTATTTGTGCTGGCCTTTATTCCATTGGGTGGTTTCTTTAACGAAAAATACATCGCACAACGTCAAGCCAAACTATAAGTTTTAGATATTGATCACAAAAAAGGAAATCCGATGATTTCCTTTTTTTGTTTGGAGAACATGACACAAGCAATCTATTTTTGATCAACCTGCCTAAACGCTTTTGCAAGTTGGCTTAAACTCTTGATTTGTTTGCCATAACGGCGGCAGGAACGACAAGCCAATACATGTAGCTGTAGATGTGTCTGCTCAAGTCGTAATAATGGCCTATCCTGCTTTTCGGATAATAACTGGGTGGCTTGGCGGCATGTCAACATGAACAATCCTCCTGCAATAACCATTTATTTTCTAAACATTCACGTAACCGTGTTCGGCTGCGATACATCAATACATTAAAATGTGAAACTGTCAGTTCAAGTTTCTCACAAATTTCAGTGCTACTCAGCTCAATCATTTCACGCAGCATAAATACCTGCGCATATTTAGCAGGTAGATGATTGAGACAAGCATCAAAGATTATCCAGAAATCTTGTTGCTCCATCATCTCTTCTGGGCTTAGCCAAGCTTGTGGCGCTTCATATTTATGCCAATGCCCTGAAGCATCAAATAAGGCTTCTATACTGAGTTCACTTTCTTCCTCGTTAAAGAGTTCACTCATACTGACTAAACGAGATTTCTGCCGAATCAAATCAATAATCTTATTTTTAAGAATCGCAAACACCCAAGTTTTAAAAGCCGCCCGTCCTGTAAATGAATCTAGATGTTGAAAGGCACTGGTCAGTGCTTCCTGAACCACATCTTCTGCCTGCGGCAATGAAGCAAGCTGCAAGACAGCAAATTTAATCATTTGCTGTCTTAAATCTTGTAAAAAAGCAGGATTGTGCAACTGATGAAGTAGATCATCATGATCTGGTGCTGAAGCTGAATTCATCCCTGTATCTCATCATTATTATGCGGAACGTGAATTAATCTTAACCGAGTTAAGAATGCTTTTAACCCATAGATTTGTAGTTGCACCTCCTCTTCATCAAAATCAGGAAGTACTGATTTAATCAATTGTTGTAGCGCTTGTTCAATGAACTTATTCTGTTGGATCAATTCGATCATCGCAGCGTATAAAGGTGACACGACCTCAACACAGACCTGATCAAGATCATCCCGCCATACCAGAGTAGCGCTTGGCACTGGTTCCACCTGTTCAAGCTTCATGGTTGTTGTCCAGCGATAAACAGGATATTGATAGGCCAATATCCATACTTGGGTAGTCAATTGCCAGTCTTGATCTTCTGTCAGAATCGGCATTTCGATTTCTACCGTATCTAAATAGAGTTCAAGCCATTCATATTGTAATAACTCTGCCAACCAAGGGAATTCTTGCAGTGCAGGATGTTGCTGGGTGCTTAAGTATTCTCGAAACTGTAAAGAAATATCATTGTATAACGGTGATTGGCACTGTGATTTCTGAAAAAACTCTGCTAATAACGGTTGCCATTTCGGCTCCGTCAACATACTACGTGCAACAGGAAATGCCAAGTTGATAAATGAACCAACATTATTAAATAGCAAATCCCGATAGACCTGCATACGGTTCACTGCAAAGTTTTGAGGTGGCTCTAATTCAGGATCACGAATCCAGTCACAAAACTGTCGCTGCGTGGTATGAAAGGAGATTGGCTTTGCCTTCATCACGACCCTCCTGCTGCATATTTTTGATACTGGTCAATTCATCTTGTAACTGTTGCCAGGATGGAATGTTAAAGTCTCGTTCCAGTAAGGTGGGTTTAACTCCACAAACCTGATAGGTATATCCAAGGAGTTGCCAAACTGGATCACTAATTTCAGCACCATGGGTGTCGATCAACAGGTTTTGTTCAACTTGTTGATGTCCCGCAATATGTAAATAACGAATTCGCTCTTTCGGCATTGCGTCAATAAATGCATAAGCATCACTGCCATGATTCACGCTATTCACATAGACATTATTCACATCCAGTAGTAATTCACAGTCTGCTTTGAGCAGTACTTCACGTACAAATTCAGCTTCACGCATTTCTGCATTGGGCATTAAATAGGTGGTAACATTTTCGATCACCAGTCGCTGTCCTAAAATATCTTGCACACGTAAAATTCGTTCAGCTACATATTTAACCGCTGCTTGTGTCATCGGAATCGGTAATAAATCATATAAATAACCACCATCATGGGTATAACTTAAATGTTCTGAATAAATCGGTACTTGATAACGTTGTAGAAAATTTTTAACTTGTTGGATAAATTCATAATTAAGAGGATGCGGCCCACCAATGGATAAAGACAGTCCATGACAGATTAAAGGCGCTTTCTCTACACATTGGGCTAAAAGTTTGGCATGCCGACCCGCAAAACCCATCCAGTTTTCAGGAGCCACTTCGATAAAATCGGGATGTGACTCAGCATTTATAAATTCATCAATAAATTCACGCCTTAGCCCAAGACCTACACCTAACAATTCAGCCATGCATACACTCCTTTTATTGAAATAATGTCGATCTAAGCTTTAGACCGACATCCCCCATGATCGAATGGTTTATTTGGCACCACACTTGCCGTCAGCCACTTTTTTATCAGCGCCGCATTTTGCATCAGCTGCTTTCTTGGCTGCGCCACACTTGGCATCCGCAGTTTTTTTTGCAGCACCACATTTGGCTTCAGCAGACTTTTGCTGTTGTTTTGCTTTATTGGCGCCACATTTCGCTTCACCGCACTTTCCATCAGCAGCTTTGCTTGCATGGGCTTCTGTTGCAGTTGTCGTTGCGGCAACGGTCACTTGGCTTACACCAGCAACTGATAATGCCAATAATGCTGCAACTGAGGTCATTGAATTAAGTTTGCTCATCGGTCTATTCCTTTTAAGGTAAATGCTCGGTTTGTACACAGGTACATAGAGTTAGACGGAGACAAACAGGATTTATTACAATGCAAATAAAAAAAATTTAATGTAAGAAATGCAATCCTCGCCCGACTAAAGATGAATCAATCCTATTCGGTGTGAAATGACCATGAAAAAAATTGTTTATTCTCTCGCTCAGCACTATCAAAACATTTGTACGGTACTCAAACATGCAGATGGCATTGCAGCACTTGCCTTGCGTTGCTACTTAGTTCCGATCTTTTGGATGGCAGGCACAAATAAGCTCATGCATTTTCAAAATACAGTGGAATGGTTTGGCAATAGCGATTGGGGCTTAGCTTTGCCTTTTCCCTATCTGATGGCAACATTAGCAACTTCGACCGAACTCGCAGGCGCGATTCTTTTAGCCCTCGGTCTTTTTACCCGCTTAATCAGTATCCCATTGATCATCACCATGTTCGTGGCTATCGTTACAGTTCATCTACCAAATGGCTGGCAGGCTATAGCAGATCCGAATGCACCCTTTGCCAATCCTCAAGTCTTGGCCTCCGCTGAGAAATTGGAAAAGGCACGAGAAATTTTAGAAAACTATGGCAATTATGATTGGCTAACATCAAGCGGTTCATTGGTCATACTGAATAATGGAATTGAGTTTGCAGTGACTTATCTGATTATGCTGATTGCACTGATAGTCCTCGGTGGTGGTCGTTATTTCAGTGTAGATTTTTGGCTTAAACAAAAGATAATGAAGCATCTTTCCTAAAATCAAATTCAACATGCATAATGCTATTATTTTTAAAAGTTAATTGGTTAATGTCGAGAAGCTGACAGCAATATTACAATTTTGTCATTTATAAAACTCTCATTCTCTTTAACGCTAAAATGACACGATAAAACTTTAGGCGCGATGAAAGCATGCGAATACTTCTAGTTGAAGATGAACAAAAAACGGGTGACTATCTGCAAAAAGGCTTAACCGAAGCTGGTTATGTGACGGATTGGAGTCAGGATGGTATCTCAGGTTTACATCTTGCTGTAACGGAACAATATGACCTGATTATTTTGGATGTGATGCTACCGAAACTGGATGGCTGGAAAATCCTCACTGAAATTCGTAAAGTAAATACTTTCCTCCCAGTGCTGTTTCTTACGGCCAAAGACCAGATTGAAGATCGAGTCAAAGGCTTAGAACTCGGTGCAGATGATTTCCTGATTAAACCCTTTGCCTTTGCTGAATTACTCGCACGGATTAAAACTCTATTAAAACGTGGGCAAATTAAAGAAGAGCAAACCTTCTATGCCGTTGCAGATTTACATCTTGATTTGATTAAACGGCGTGTGGTGCGCTCTGGACAACGGATTGACCTGACCGCCAAAGAGTTTTCATTATTAGAACTATTTATGCGCCGTCAAGGTGAAGTCTTGCCTAAATCACTGATTGCTGCACTGGTTTGGGATATCAATTTTGATAGTGATACCAACGTGGTCGAAGTCGCAATTCGTCGATTGAGAAATAAAATTGATACCGATTTTAGCCCCAAACTGATTAGAAACATTCGTGGCATGGGCTATGTCCTAGAGATCGAAGATGAGAAATAAGTTATTCCGTTCAATTGGCTTTCGAATCAGTTTTATTTCTACCTTATTCACGACGCTGATCTTGATCGTCATGGGAATATTCGTCAATCAACATGTGGTCAATTATTTTTATCAACAAAACCAAAAAGAAATTGAAGGCAAAATTCAACTGATCGAAAATCTCTTCCAACAAAAACCAAGTAATTTTAAAGATGGTTTAGATGAAGCCTTGATTGGGCACGATAATCTGGTGATCCAGATCAAACTAGCAAATGGCCAAACCATTTATAACAAAAAGAATAACCATGCGGACCTGAGCCAATTGATTCAAAATAAAAATGGGCAATGGATTAACTGGAAAAATAAGGATCAGAATTATCAAGGTATCATGATCAATAAAAACCTTCGCTATGATCAAAGTAATCAAAACATGCAAATTATTGCTGCGATTGAAGTGACTGATAATTACTACTTCTTGCACTCTTTTAAACGGCAGTTACTGATGATTGGTCTACTCGGTGTGATTGGCCTGATGTTTTTAGGTTGGTTAGCCACTTGGCAAGGTCTTGGCCCGATTCGGAAAATGGCAAAACTGTCAGAAAACATTTCTGCAAATAATCTGTCCAACCGCCTTGATCTGAGTAATATACCAATTGAACTCACACCATTAGCAACTGCATTTAATGACATGCTGAATCGTTTAGAAATCTCAGTCGATAAACTTTCTGCATTCTCAAGTGATTTGGCCCATGAAATCAGAACGCCGATCAATAATCTCATGATGCAGACCCAAGTTTCCTTGACCAAGCCAAGAACCATTGAGCAATATCAAGATGTATTATTTTCAAACTTAGAAGAATATGAACATCTGGCAAAAATGATTTCAGATATGTTATTTCTTGCCAAATCGGATCACAATCTCGCATTGAAAAACAAAAAGGAAATCGATTTAAAGCAAGAAATGCGGGTACTGTTTGAATACTTTGAAGCCTTTGCCTCAGAAAAGCAGATACAGCTCAAGCAAACAGGTCAGGCATCTATTCAGGCCGAACCTGCGATGATTCGTAGAGCCTTTAATAATTTAATCTCGAATGCAATTAAATATGGCGAGTCAGACTCGACTTTAGAAGTCAGGCTCAGCCAAAATGATCAGCACTCGATCATTCAGATTAAAAACAAAGTGTCTGCTGAAATGCAGACTTTAAGCCCTTTGCAACTTTCTCGTTTCTTTGACCGCTTTTATCGCCTGGACTCATCACGACACAAGGCCGAAGATGGTACAGGTCTGGGGCTGGCCATTACCAAGTCGATTATCGAAATTCACGGCGCGGAAATTGATGTATTTATCGAAGGAGAAAATATTGTCTTTCGAATGATTTTTAAAGTCGAATGACTGCAACATATAAAGAACCCTACAATTTGGGAGAAATTGTAGGGTTCTTACAAAATTAAATCCTAGTTTGCCTGATTTTGACCATTGCCACCTTGTACAGTTGCATTACGCTCTTGGTTTTTTTCCAAGAACATTAAACCACCATCTGCATAACTTAAGCTCGCTGTTGTCGCAAATGATAGGATAAAGATGAGTTTAACCAATGCTTTCATTTCTATTCACCTATTCTCTCTTAACTTCCTATAGGATAGAACAGGCAGTCCAACAACAGCATGACCTGAAAATGACAATTTTGTCATTTCTATTGCAGGCTTAACCGTACAATTGACTCATCAAATATACAAGATCTCTCAATTCGATCTTATTATTTATCTAGGACTGTTAATAAATGAATAACTGCATCACCTGCCAATTGCATTGACTTTGGATCAACCTGCTCAATCGTATCACATGCTTTGTGATAACACGGCGCGAACTCAAGTTCATCCCCTTTCATTTGCTCATTAAACAAGATGACAGCAGTCACTGGAACTTTACCTAAGAACGGCGCTGTATCACTGGCAGTTAAGGTCGAAACATCTTCTTTAATTTTGAGATTTTTTGCTTTAAAAAACGCCTTAAGCGTTTCTTCTAATGCTAAATCACCGGCATGGCTCGGTAGACTACGCAAACCATCGAGTAAGGGCTTATAGTCCTGTTCCTGCATGCCACGCTCTTTTAACATTTTTTCCATCTCATCCACAGATGATTTATCTCCATCTGCAATCAATATTTCAGGATTTTTAGTGCCGACCATATCAAGATTGATATAAGCTTTAATCGATTTTAATTGTTCAGCAGTCAGCTTCCCCACATACGCTTGAGAACCCGCAATACCGACTTCTTCTGAGTCCCAGAATGCCAAATAAATGGTGTTTTTCGGCTGTATTTTTTGGCTCGATAATTGTGTCATCAAGTCGAGCAATAAGGCCACGCCTGATGCATTGTCATTGATGCCAGGCCCCATTTTGACCGAATCATAATGTGCACCGAGCAAGATCACGCTTTGTTTTGACTCCCCAGCAATTTTCACAATAATATTTTGGCCTTTGGTTTTTTCCCGATTTTCAAAAGTCTGAATCTCTGTTTTAAAACCTGCTTGCTTGGCTTGATTTAAAATATAGTCTGCACTTGCCAAGCCACCTTGCGTACCCACAGCACGATTGCCACCATGCTGTTTGGCAATTTGTTCAAAAGCCTGTAAATGCATCATCTGTACTGCATCCAGTTTTAAACCAGATTGACTGACAGCTTCTATTTTTTCTTTGGAATGTGGCTCGTTTTTTTGACAGCCACTGATTGCAAACATGCTACTTAAAACACAAACACCTAAAAATTTATTAAAAAACATAAAACAAATTTAAACCGTTTTTATAAAGTACGCTTAATACTAGATTTGCATCTGTGGATTTGCCATTTCAATTTGTATCATTTGTTCTTATCGATCTAATCAGAATGATATCGGTGTTTATTTCAAATGACAAACAAAGCCCATTCTCAATGAAACGGGCTTTGTACTGAGACCGAGGTTATTTTAGTGATGATTTAAACCACTAAAAATCTGTTCTAATACTTGCCCAATCGCCAATATTTCATGATCCGTATGCGGTAAACCATCAATTTCCAATCCAATTGGTAATTTTGATTTTTCTCCAACACCAATCGGCAAACTTAGCCCTGGTAAACCAATATTACTGCCTGGGTCGGTATTACGAATAAGTGCTTGAAAGTTTTCAACTGAACTCACTTGCTCATTTGCCAGTGGCGCAACCATGGCTGAGGTTGGAAAAACTAAGGCATCTAGTTGATGATCTTGAAAAGTTTTCTGATATAGCGCAAGCAATTGAGGGCGAGCCTGTATAATCGCATCATGATATAAAGGTTCGACCGCTACAGACTGCCCTGTTTGATCTACAATCAATTCAGGTAAAATATTCTGCTTAAATAGTTGCTGCACATCGGGGCTTGAAATTTGCTCCACAATAGCATCTATATCTATTCCGATTTCATGTTTCTTTAAATATTCAATCAGATCATATTTGCCTTCGTAGATTACTACAGGAAATGAAATACGATGATTCAGTTGCTCTAACTCAGGCATGTCTACACTGATGATTTCAATTCCAGCATTTTTTAAAAGCTGTAGTGCTTGATGTGCTTGCAGTTGTACATCTTGGTCCAAATTTTGCCAAAAATAAGCACAGAGCCCAAGTCTAATCCGCTGCTTAGGCATAGTAAACGGTATCTTCTGCTGGGTAATCACTTGGTCAATCAGCATAATGTCTGCTACTGAATGTGCCATAGGGCCTGCAGTATCACGAGTATGGGAAATGGGGGTAATCCCCTCTTGAGCATAGCGTCCAACCGTGGGACGAAAACCAACACAACCATTCAAGGCACTGGGTAATCTGACCGAAGCTCCTGTATCCGTTCCGATTGCAATAGGAACCATACCTGCTGCTACAGCAACGGCACTGCCAGAAGAAGAGCCGCCCGCAATATGTTGAGGGTTGGCTGCATTGCGTGTGCCAATCACACCCTCAATATGCATTGCCGTATTATAGCCTGTGACGCCAAAGGCCAGCTCATGCATATTGGCTTTCCCAACAATAATGGCTCCTTGATCAATCAATACTTGAATCACGGGTGCTGTTGCTTTGGGTCTGAATCCTATTAAAGCAGGAGTTCCCGCTGTATTGGCGAAACCTGCAACATGAATATTATCTTTGACTGCAATTAATACGCCGATCAATGCAGGACAAGGCTTCCCTTCCGCAATAGATTGATCCCAAAACTGAGCCTGCTGAATCGCTGCCGCTTGATCAAGGCTGATAAAAGCATTTAAAGACCGTTGTGCATCAATCTTTTCAAAATAATGGTCTACCAATTGTTCGCAAGAAACTTTTCGATCACGAACCAAAGCTGTAATTTCCTTGATTGTCACTCTATGCAGTTGAAATTCTTGGTCCTGATCTACTTTTTCATTCACATTTAACATTTTGACTTAAAATCCATTTAAGTAATTATTTTTATAATTTGTACCGTTTTAAATCTATTGAATATCCTCAAAATTGAGGAGATCATTAAGAATGAATCAATAAAGCCATTTCTGTACGGTTATGACAACCTATTTTTTTCATGGCACTTTTAAGATGCGTCCTGACGGTAGTGAAGCCAATATCCAGTAAATTGGCAACATGTTTATCACTCAATCCCTTACTCACTAATATGACCACCTCTTCCTCCCGCTGGGTCAAACCGTATTGAGTTGATAAACCTATCGCTAAGGCTTGGGTCATATAAGGTTCAAGCAAGTTTAAAATTCTCTTTTCTCGTTCACTAAACATCGCTGAATCTTGAGCACGCCAAATACGCAAATCACCTAGATCTATCCCATCTCGAACAAAATAGATATTTACCCCATGATACAGACCATAAGGGCGTAGAAACTCATTGTAATAATCCGTTTTTTTTAGTTCTGATAGAGAAATGATTTCATTAACGAAAGTTGCTTGTTGCCGTTCCCGCAGCCGAGACGTAATCGGGTCATCGTGCTGCCAAATACGGTCATATTCCACAATCGCTTTAGGGTCGATCCGCCACATAAGGCCTTGTTTGGATAAATGCTGTTTTGCATCCCAAATATAAGATGCTGCAAAATCAGCGCGCAATAAAGTCGCGATATCAGCCAGAATGTTTTGCCTTAAAGTTCCCTGACCTTTTTCTGAACCTAATTTCCACATAATTTCAGATAAAAGCGTAAATTCTGATGAACTTAAATCGTGTTCCAAAAGCATAGCATGCTACCTTTCTATCTTCCCGACACCTGTCCACTCTAGAATAAAGATGAACAGTTATTCCCTTTCGTCTTCCTTTATCTTTTATATGTCACTGAGCCATTATTTTCTACACTTTATTTTTTAATCGGCTTGCATGTGGTGTTTTGCCGTACCAACGTTTATAAGCATGTATAAAACTGGCGGGTTCAGCATAAGCTAACCATTCTGAGATTTGCTCAATCGAAGTTTGGGTTGAAGACAAATATAAATCTGCCAGAATTTTTCGGATATCCTCCCTGATTTTAATAAAGGTGGTTTGTTCGTGAGCTAAATAACGCCGTAAGGTTCGGGAGTTTAGGCATAAACGATTCGCAACCTCTTCCATTGAAGGAATTTCCCCTCTACTATTCATTAAGATTTGCTGAACTTGCTCAGTATATTTTTTTTGAGATTGCCGCTTGTCCAATATTTGTTGGCATTGTTGTTCAGCTGAATGTAACACCAGCTCATTAGCCATACTGAGCTTTTGATCTATTTTTTCGGCATTTAATACAACAAAGTTTTTTGATCCACCAAATTCGGGTGTAATCCCAAATAACTCTCGATAAGACTGAATTTCTGCATGAGGCTGAAAAGCAAATACGACTTTTTGGCACAGATGCTCTCGAATCAGATCTTGTTGAACTGTAATCAAGGCAGCAACATCTCGCTCAATAATAAATTGCCATAAAACTTGCGGAATCCTTTCATCAACCACAATTTCGATTTGAATATTACCAGTCTCTGGGTGTTCTGATACGAGAAACTGACTAAAAGCAAAAGATAAAGGAAAATAAGCCAAAGCAAAGTTAAGTGCTTCACGAATATTCGCACTGCTAATCAAGCCTAAACCTAAACAGCCAAAGGCAGTAAAGTGATAACGCTGGCCAACGGCTAAGCCAAGGGACGGTCTCTGTCCAAATTTTTCGACTAAATTACCGATAAGCTGTAATTCTTGCTGTCCAGTTACCAGCATATTCGGATCGAGTAGCTGTTGCTGTTCCAGTCCTGTTCCCTTGAGGATCTGTGCATGACTCACGCCCAGTTCAGAAGCAAAATCTGCCATGAGACGAACACTGTGGATACTACGTTCATATGTCCATAAGTACTTCAAGCATATTTCTCAATGTCCGCTAATCACAATATTTTGTCCTCATCCATCCTCTAAATCAATGCATGAAACGATTATTCTGCGAGCTATACATGATTTTTTTTACTCGAGTCAGTTATGTTGAAACAACAATTATCTTCAAATAAAAATATTCGTATCGCCATTATTGGAACAGGATTTGGTGGTTTAGGCTTGGCGATTCAACTGAAACTTGCTGGATTTGAACAATTTACTTTATTTGAAAAAGCCAATGATGTGGGTGGTGTCTGGCGTGACAATACTTATCCTGGCGCTGCTTGTGATGTCCCTTCTCACCTGTATTCTTTTTCTTTTGAACAGGAACTTGGCTGGAAAAATCGTTATGGTTCATCACAGGAAATTCACCAATATTTGAAACATTGCACTGAGAAATATCAGCTTTATCCGCATATCCAGTTTAATACTGAAATTGCCAGTGCGGACTTTGATGCAACACAAGGTGTTTGGCATATCCAAACGCTAACAGGAGAAAAATTCGAGGCAGAATTTCTGATTGCAGCTGTAGGCCAACTCAATCGACCAGCCTATCCTAAAATTAAAGGACTGGACACATTTCAGGGCAAAAGCTTTCATTCAGCGCGCTGGGATCATGACTATGATTTAAATAATAAACGTGTAGCTGTGATTGGTACGGGTGCCAGTGCGATTCAGTTTGTGCCTGAAATTGCTAAGCAAGTCGCCCACTTAGATATCTATCAACGTTCTGCACCCTATGTCATTCCCAAGCCAGATCGTATTTATTCAAAATTGGAACGAAAAGTTTTCCAAAAACTACCGATTCTGCAAAGCCTTGATCGCGTGTTTCAATACAGCTATAACGAAATTCGCCTTAAGAGCTTTACTGCAACCTTGAATGAAATTCCTTTGGCGGAATATATTTTTCAGCGGCATATCCGCGAAGAAATCAAGGATCCTCATTTTCGCCACCGTCTGATGCCCGATTACCCGATTGGTTGTAAACGTATTCTGATTTCTAATCATTGGTATCGAAGTCTGGTTCGCCCCAATGTCGAGGTGATCAATACCGCAATTCAGGAAGTCACTGAAACAGGTATTATCGATAAAGATGGGAAAGCACGTGAAGTCGATGCCATTATTTATGGTACAGGTTTTGCTGCAACTGAGTTTATGGCACCGATGCAAATTACTGGACTCAATGGCAAGACCCTCAAACAACAATGGGCCGATGGTGCAGAAGCGTATTTAGGCTTAACTGTGAGCGGTTTCCCTAATTTCTTCATGCTGTATGGCCCAAATACCAATCTTGGGCATAACTCAATCGTGTATATGATCGAAAGTCAGGTGAACTATATTCTGGATGCAATTCAGACCCATATCCAAAACAATTTATCCTTTACCGACCTGAAAGGTGAAATCCAGACCCAGTTTAATCAGGAAATCCAAGAAAGAATGAAGTCAACCATGTGGTCACAAGGTTGCACCAGTTGGTATCAAACCGCGACAGGGAAAAATACCAATAATTGGCCGGGTTTCACATTGGAATATCGTCAGCGCACGCGTCGTTTTGATCTGGAAAATTATACTCAAATTGCAAAATCCTCACCGACGGCTGTTCAGATACAAGCTTTAGAAAAACAAATGGCGGTTTAAATGAAATCATTCAATAACAAAGTTGCAGCCATTACAGGCGCAGGTTCAGGAATCGGTCAGGCACTTGCAATTGCATTGGCAAAACAAGGCTGCCATCTGGCTTTATCAGATGTAAATGAGTTCGGTCTGGCCAAAACCCAAACTTTATTAAAGTCATATCCAGTCAAAATTACAGTACAAATGCTTGATGTCGCTAATCGTCAAGACATGGCAAATTGGGCTAAAAGCGTGGTTGAACAGCATCAGCAAGTCAATCTGATCTTTAATAATGCGGGAGTTGCCATCGGCAGCACCGCTGAAGGCGTTAGCTATGAAGATCTTGAATGGTTGATTGGGATTAATTTTTGGGGTGTGGTATACGGCACCAAAGAGTTTTTACCCTATCTAAAACAAAGTGGTGATGGACATGTCATTAATATTTCAAGTATGTTTGGGCTGACGGCGCAGCCCACTCAAAGTGCTTATAACGCGAGTAAATTTGCAGTTCGCGGCTTTACCGAGTCTTTACGTCAAGAACTCGATATACAAGATTCAGGCGTGAGTGCAACCTGCGTACATCCAGGTGGAATTCGGACCAATATTGCGAAAGCTGCGCGGATTAATAACAGTGTCGAAATGTTAGGGATGGATCCTGTGAAAAGTCAGCAGGCTTTCGACAAAATTTTAAGAACACCCGCTGATGAAGCAGCAAATCAGATTCTTAGCGCCGTGCTCAAAAATAAACGTCGCCTCCTCATTGGTGCAGATGCCAAAGCTGTAGATCTCTTGCAACGAATTCTGCCGCAGGGGTATCAAAAGATATTTGCCACAGCCACTGCCTTACAAGCGAAATTTTTACAATAAATTAAGTTTTTCTATGGATTGACTTGTATCTGATCAAGCTAAGGGTCAATCCATGGATTGCTATCTTTTCCTATAAAGCCGATAGAAACATAATGACTCAGAATAAATAGATGAATAGGACCAGTTTTAATCCTGTTCAAAGTACAATTCTTTCTTCGCATTTATAAATAACAGCCTAAAAGTTGATAAATCTGCTTGACCTTCCCATAATGTCAAGGTCTATGCTGAAAGCAATCAGATCATCTCTATAGGTATAACTTATGGAAACGCAAACAAAAACATCGCCGAATAATATGAAAGTCAGCCTGCAGGTTGAAGGTATGACCTGTGCCAGTTGTGTCGGCCGAGTTGAAACCGCGCTCAACAAAGTTGACGGCGTCCAATCTGCCTCCGTAAATTTAGCCACAGAACGTGCAGATATTACCCTTGCCAAACCTGTCGATCGACAGATACTGATTCAAGCGATTGAACAAACAGGTTATGACGTCCCTGCCAGCAAGGTCGAGTTATCGATTGAAGGCATGACCTGTGCTTCATGTGTTAGTCGTGTTGAAAAAGCCCTGAATGCGGTGAGTGGCGTAGAAACAGCCAATGTCAATTTAGCCACAGAACGCGCTACCGTAACAGGTACAGCTAGCGTGGAAAACTTAATCGCAGCCATCGATAAAGCGGGTTACGATGCCAAAGAGATTCAAGCATCCATTCCAGATCAAAGCGAACAACTCGAGAAAAAAGATCAAGAAAGAGCTGAGCTTAAGCGAAACTTGATTATTGCGACAGTTTTAGCATTGCCTGTGTTTATTTTGGAAATGGGCTCTCATTTAATACCAGGTGTTCATCATCTGATTGAACAAACCATCGGTATGCAAAATAGTTGGTATCTCCAATTCATTTTAACCAGCTTGGTCCTGATTATTCCGGGTCGCCGTTTTTATAGCAAAGGTCTCCCTGCTTTATTCCGTTTAGCACCAGATATGAACTCTTTGGTCGCAGTCGGCACATTAGCAGCCTATCTATTTTCTTTGGTTGCGACTTTTACACCAAATTTGCTTCCCGCTGGAACGGTAAATGTCTATTACGAAGCCGCCGCTGTGATTGTGGCTTTAATCTTGCTCGGTCGCTTTCTTGAAGCCAAGGCCAAAGGTCGAACATCAGAAGCCATTCAGCGTTTAGTCAGCCTACAAGCAAAAGTTGCCCATGTTTCACGTGATAATCAGGTGGTCGATATTCCGATCGATCAAGTGCTTGCGGGCGATTTCGTGATTGTAAAGCCGGGTGAAAGAATTCCTGTTGATGGTGAAGTGATTGAAGGCCAAAGCTTTGTCGATGAATCAATGATTACTGGTGAACCGATTCCTGTTGAGAAAAACGTCGGCAACCAAGTGGTGGGTGGAACCATTAACCAGAATGGTACTTTAAGTTTTAAAGCAGTTGCTGTCGGTGGCGATACCATGCTGGCGCAGATCATTCGTCTGGTCGAGCAAGCGCAAGGCTCTAAAATGCCGATTCAAGCTGTGGTCGATAAAGTGACCTTATGGTTTGTACCTGCGGTAATGATTGCTGCACTACTCACCTTCCTTGTCTGGCTAATTTTTGGTCCTTCTCCTGCATTAACCTTTGCATTGGTCAATGCCGTTGCGGTACTGATTATTGCATGTCCGTGTGCGATGGGCTTGGCAACACCAACATCGATTATGGTTGGTACTGGACGTGGTGCAGAACTTGGCATCCTATTCCGTAAAGGTGAAGCATTACAGTTGTTAAAAGATGCCCAAGTGGTTGCGGTGGATAAAACAGGTACCTTAACTGAAGGTCATCCAGTACTCACTGATTTCGAGGTAACAGCAGCCTTTGAGCGAAATGAGGTGCTTAGTCGAGTTGCAGCTGTTGAATCTCTTTCAGAACATCCGATTGCCAAAGCGATTGTCGATGCAGCTAAAAATGAAGGTCTGTCACTCGCAAAAGTTGATCGCTTTGATTCAGTGACGGGTATGGGTGTCAATGCTACTGTAAATGAAAACCAGAACATCTATATTGGTGCAGACCGTTATATGACTGAACTTGGACTGGATATCACGCCATTTTCCCATACAGCACAACGTTTGGGCGATGAAGGTAAATCTCCGCTCTATGTGGCGATTGATGGCACTTTGGCAGGGATTATTGCAGTTGCCGATCCAATCAAAGACACCACTCCTACTGCCATTCAAGCACTACATCAACTGGGTCTAAAAGTCGCCATGATTACCGGTGACAATGCGCGTACCGCACATGCGATTGCCAAACAACTCGGGATTGATGAAGTGATTGCCGAAGTTCTACCTGAGGGTAAAGTCAATGCCGTACAGGAATTGAAAGCAAAATATGGCAATATTGCCTTTGTGGGTGACGGTATTAATGATGCACCAGCATTGGCTCAAGCCGATGTGGGTCTTGCGATTGGAACAGGTACAGATGTTGCAATTGAATCTGCGGATGTCGTACTGATGTCTGGGAACTTGCAAGGCGTTGCCAATGCAATTGCCCTCTCTAAAGCAACCATTGGCAATATTCATCAAAACTTATTCTGGGCCTTCGCTTATAACACCTTATTGATCCCTGTGGCTGCGGGTGTGTTGTACCCAGCGTATGGCATCCTGATGTCTCCGATTTTTGCCGCAGCGGCAATGGCACTTTCAAGTGTGTTTGTACTGGGTAATGCCTTACGTTTACGCCGTTTCCAACCGCCATCTGTAGCTAGAGGCTAATGGAGGATCCTATGAATATTGGTAAAGTGTCTCAAGCTTCAGGTGTGACCACCAAAATGATTCGTTATTACGAGCAGATTGGTTTAATTCCAGCAGCGGGTCGCAGTAATGCAGGCTACCGCTCTTATTCTGACAATGATGTGGAACGTTTAAAATTTATCAAACGTAGTCGTGAGTTAGGATTCTCAGTTATAGAAATTACTGATTTACTCGACCTATGGAATAATCGCAACAGACATAGCGCTGATGTAAAGCAATTGGCGCAAGCACATATCCATAAGCTAGAACAACGTATTCAAGACCTAGAGCAAATGGCACAAACACTCCAGAACTTGGTCGATTGCTGTGCGGGTGACAATCGCCCCGACTGTCCGATTCTGGAAGGCTTAAAAGAGCCAAGTCATGAAATGAAGGACATCCATCATCATAATGATTTGCTCTCGCTATCCCCACTCACTGGGCGCAAGTAGAACAGCATAAAAGGCGATCTTATGATCGCCTTTTATTTTTTATCCATTCCATAGATACAAAAAAGCGGCTATATCAGCCGCTTTGTATTCATCTACAGATTAACGTGGTGGAAAACCGGCTTCTGATAAAGCCTCAACTACTTGTTGCTGTGAGGCTGTAGTTTCAACTTTAACACTGCGGTTAGGTGGATCAGTAATCACTTTTGCATTGGCGTCTACCGCTTGGATTGCACGGGTTACGCCACGTGCACAGCCACCACAGGTCATATTTTCAACATGAAATTCCATCGTAAAACTCCATTCAGTTATTTAAGAAGATATACACACTATAAAGGTTACCATAATGGTAAGGTCAAGCTTTTTACACATTAAAATAAATACTATTTTCAGGTGATCACTTTTTCTTTTCTGACACATAGTTGACGGTGTATTTAGGAATCTCGATTTCTAAAGACTGATCCTGAATATTCACCTGACAACAGAGTCTTGATTCTGGACTCAAGCCCCACGCCCGATCCAATAGATCAGCTTCTATATCTCCCATGTCCTGTAAATTTTCAAAGCCTTTGCTTACAATCACATGGCAGGTGGTACAGGCGCCTGATAGGTCACAAGCATGTTCAATGTTAATCCCATGATCAAGTAAGCTTCTACAGAGGTTTGCGCCAGGTTCTATTTCAACAATAGCCCCTTCTGGACAGACTTTTTCATGTGGGAGAACGGTTATCTTAGGCATAATTGCTACCTTTCTATCTAATTACGAAAAACTGTAATCAATAAAAGACTGTTGTGATTCAACCTCTTACTGATGGAACTATCAAATCAGGAATAAGATCGAAAGCTTTATAATAGATGCCTTGTTAACCAAGCATTGATCACTTTAATTTCAATATCTTGTGCCAAAATAATATTTTTTGCCAGCATTCGAATTTCTGGGTCAAAACCATATTTCAAGGCGACCTTGGCCATATCGACGATGACTTGATGATGTGGAATCATTCCACGCATAAAATCGATGTCGGCATTGCCTGTATAATTGATTTGCATATCAACCTGCATACGGCTCCCTAGTTCCATATAAGCACGCGTAGAGAGACTATAAATATCACTTGAATCATTTTGGTTAGGCGTTATTGCCGATTGCTGTTCACTCATTATTGTTTCCTTTCTATTCAGCAGCATCACATTCATTTCAGATGTGATTGACATGCTATATGGATGAAAATAAAGGAAGTGACACCGTCAATAGATGAGAGTTTCTATTTCATGTGGCACAGTTACCTTTATGAAAGACACTGTAGTCCTTCCAATAATTGCAAGGTCAAGCTATCCATTTACTAAAATTTTGAGTGACTAAAAAACAAAGTTTTATCGGCTCTAAAAAAAAAGTGCATGATCAACATGCACTTTTTAAAACAATATTTATTGTGTTTTAGCCATTTAAGCCAACCGCTTTCGCACGTGCTTTATGCAATTTCTTATAGCTTTCAATTAAACGTAAATGACGATCAAGCCCTTCCAGTTTCATACTGGTTGGGGTGAGACCATAGAAACGAACTGTGCCTTCAACAGAACCCACTACAGCATCCATACGCTCATTGCCAAACATACGGCGGAAATTGGTTTGGTAGTCTTCAAGCTCCATGTCATCATCGAGCAAGACTTCCAGTACCACATTCATGCATTGGTAGAACAAACCACGTTCTACCGTGTTGGTATTGTATTGCAAGAAAGTCTCAACCAATTCTTTCGCTTCTTCAAACTGCTCTAAAGCAAGATAGATCAACAGTTTTAATTCAAGCAGGGTTAATTGTCCCCATACCGTATTGTCATCAAACTCAATCCCGATCAAGGTGGTGATTTCGGTGTAATCGTCCAGTTCACATTCTTCTAAACGCTCAACTAAAGCTTCCAGTTGCTCTTCATCTAAACGATGTAAATTGAGAATATCTTCACGGAATAAGATCGCTCGATTGGTATTATCCCAAATTAAATCTTCAACCAGATAAATTTCAGAATAATCAGGTACCAAGATACGGCAGGCAGTTGCACCTAAATGCTCATATACGGCCATGTAGACTTCTTTGCCCATTTCTTCAAGGATGCCGAACAATGCTGCGGCTTCTTCAGCATTCGAGTTTTCACTTTCATTGGTGAAGTCCCACTCGACAAAATCATAATCCGATTTGGCGCTAAAGAAACGCCAAGAGACCAAACCGCTTGAATCAATGAAGTGTTCAACAAAGTTGTTTGGTTCAGTGACTGCATTGCTTTGGAATGTCGGTTGCGGTAAATCGTTTAAACCTTCAAAACTACGGCCTTGCAACAATTCAGTCAAACTACGCTCTAATGCTACTTCCAAACTTGGGTGCGCACCAAATGAGGCAAATACGCCGCCTGTACGTGGGTTCATTAAAGTGACACACATCACTGGGAATTGACCACCCAATGACGCATCTTTTACAAGGACTGGGAAGCCTTGTTCCTCTAAACCTTGGATACCTGCCACAATACTTGGGTATTTTGCCAATACCTCTTGTGGTACGTCTGGTAATGCAATTTCACCTTCCAAAATTTCACGTTTAACCGCACGTTCAAAAATTTCAGATAGGCATTGAACCTGCGCTTCTGCCAAGGTATTGCCTGCACTCATCCCGTTACTGAGATATAAGTTCTCAATCAGGTTTGATGGGAAATAGACAATTTCATCATCGGATTGACGTACAAAGGGCAATGAACAAATACCACGTTCCGTATTACCTGAGTTGGTATCGTATAAATGCGTACCCAGTAATTCATCATCTGGGTTATAAATTTCGAGACAATATTCATCCAAAATTTCTTTGGGTAATTCGCCATTTGGACCCGGTTTAAACCACTTCTCATCTGGATAATGTACAAATTCTGCATTGGCAATGTCCTCACCCCAGAATTGGTCGTTGTAGAAGAAGTTACAGTTTAAACGCTCAATAAACTCACCCAAAGCCGAAGCTAAAGCACTTTCTTTGGTAGAGCCTTTACCATTGGTAAAGCACATTGGTGATTGTGCATCTCGGATATGCAACGACCAGACATTTGGTACGATATTGCGCCAAGATGCAATTTCAATCTTCATGCCTAAACCAGCTAGAATTCCTGACATATTGGCAATGGTCTGTTCTAATGGCAGATCTTTACCCGCAATGTAGGTGCTGCTTTCAGAAGCCAAGCTCGGCATCAACAAAGCTTGTGCATCAGCATCAATACTTTCAACCTCTTCAATGATAAATTCTGGGCCCGTTTGGATTACTTTTTTAACCGTACAGCGGTCAATTGAACGTAAAATGCCTTGACGGTCTTTTTCAGAAATATCAGCAGGTAATTCCACTTGAATTTTAAAAATCTGTTTATAGCGATTTTCAGGATCAACGATATTGTTTTGTGATAAACGAATGTTATCGGTTGGAATATCACGAGCAGCACAATACACTTTGACAAAGTAAGCCGCACATAATGCAGATGACGCAAGAAAATAATCGAATGGGCCGGGTGCAGAACCATCGCCTTTGTAACGAATCGGCTGATCGGCGATTACCGTAAAGTCATCAAACTTCGCTTCTTGTCGAAGATTGTCGAGATAATTAACCTTGATTTCCATGCGTGCACCTAAATATTCTTACGTGTTGCAAGCACATAAGATTGAAAATATTGAACTATAAGCCGAATCGTGGATAAGCAATAGACTTAAAAAAGTGTGGCTAAGGTCATCTCGTCACGGTATCTAAACACTGACCTTAGTAATGATGGACGCTATTATAGAAGTATTTTGTGTAATTGATAACTTTTGTCTGTTTTTCTAGCCTATTTATGAACAATTAACCCAGTTTTTCGAGATTTATCAAGAATTAGAGCTGCATCGCAATCTCAACAAAGGCTTTTGCAAGTGGTGTCATCTGTTGCTTGTTTTTGACCGCGAGTCCTATTGAACGTTTGATATTGGGAGATAATGGTCGTTTTACTACATTGGGATATAGCTGAAGAATATTTTTGTCTAGGGCTAAATCCGCCACGATTGAAACGCCAGCACTGTAATTCACCATATTTAAAATCGACAAAATTTGCGACAAGTTATATTTAATCTGTGGCGTGAGTTGCGCAGTCTTAAACAGTTGCATGACATGGTTTTGACTACCCGCACTGGTCAAGATAAAAGGATACTCAATCAGCTCTTGTAATTGCACTGCAGGCTTTTGTGCAATCTCTAAATCCGCTGGCAATAAAGCAACAAAAATATCCTCCAACACAGCAAAGCTATCAAAACGGGGTTCAGGCAACACCACAAAACCAAGATCAACTTTGCGTTCATCTATCCATTGCATGACCTCTTTATCAGTACCTTCCATGAGTAATACTTCTACATCAGGATATTGTTGCGCAAACTGCTTTAAAATAAGCGGAATCAGCACATTGGAAGATGATGCACCAAAAGATCCAATCCTTAAGATTCCAGTTTTTAGACCTTTGAGATCCATCACTTCTTGATGAATAATGCTAGAAACGTTCAAAATTTCATTCACATAAGGTAGTAAGCGTTGCCCTGCAGCAGTTAACTCCACTTCATTATTATTTCGATAAAACAGCTGAGTTTCCCATTTCTTTTCCAATGCTTTGAGTGCATGTGAAATTGCAGACTGTGAAATATTCAGTTGCTGCGCGGTATAGGTAAAATTTCTTAATTCTGCCAGCTTTGAAAAGATTTCAAGTTGAGTCAGCGTCATAACACATCATTCATGAGTAAAAGCTCATTTTACTATAAAAATAAATTAGTTTTACGATTTGGTTTGATTCTGTTTGGATTAAACATCTCATGCGCCACTTAGCCATTTCCCTTTCCAGTTCTACGGTTTATTTTAAGCTGGTCTGTGTCGCTTTGATGTGGGGAGGCACCTTCATCGCAGGACGTATTGTTGCAGCAGAGCTCTCTCCAACCCTATCTGCATTCTTACGTTTTATGCTCGCCGCACTTCTGCTCATTCTCTTATTGCTGAAGACTACGGGCAACTTTCCAAGCCTTTCAGGCCAACAGCATTTTTATGCCATGTTAATGGGTTTAACAGGGATCTGTGCATATAACCTATTTTTCTTTGCCGCATTATCTCGAATTGAAGCAGGCCGAACCGCATTATTTGTGAGCTTATCACCAGTCCTGACGGTTTTGGCCATGCGGATATTCTTTCAGGAAAGGCTGAAAAATATCAATTATTTCGGGGTTTGCATTGCCCTAATCGGAACCCTGACCGTGGTAAGCAAAGGTGCGTTTTTTAGTGCCTTGCAGCAAACCTTTGGTCTGGGGGAAATAATGATGTGTGGTGCCGTATTGAGCTGGGTGATTTATACGCTCAGCTTTAAACAAACCCAAGCTTCTGCATTAACCATGACCACCTATGCGGTACTTTGGGGTACAGGTTTTCTTTTAATCAGTGCATGGCCTGAATTGGGTTATCACGTGTTGACGGATATTTCATGGAGTAGTTGGCTATCCATTCTCTATTTAGGTGCTTTTGGGACAGTATTGGCATTTATTTGGTATGCACAGGCTATTCATCGCATTGGGGCATCAAAAACCATTATTTTTACCAATCTAGTCCCTATTTCTGCAGTTTTATTGGCGTATTTTATTTTGAAAGAACCGATCACATGGTCTATGGCAGTGGGTGCAGCCCTCAGTTTCATCGGTATCTTGTTAGTTAATAAACCCTAAAAACAAAGTGATAGAGATCATCTTTAAAAAACTTAGCCATTTAGCTAAGTTTTTATTGACATGCGATCAACAAATATACAATACTTAGCTCTATGGCTAAGTATGATTCTAAACTCGATTTGTTATTCAGTGCTCTCAGTGATCCTACGCGTAGAGAAATACTCACTCAGCTGTCTTTCCGGTCAGCCTCGATCACTGAACTGGCTGAACAGCATGATATGGCCCTGCCATCTTTTCTAAAACATTTAAATAAATTAGAGGAAGCAGGACTTATTCACTCAGAAAAAAATGGACGAATCAGAACTTGTGCACTGAGCCCTGAAGCATTCACCCCCATACAAAATTGGTTAAGTGAGCAACGGGCAATCTGGGAACAAAGACTAAATCAATTTGATCGTTACGCACTCGAATTAAAAAGGAAAAGAGAAAATGAAACTGGATCCAAAAACTGACTTAAAACTCGAAAGAGTGATCGATGTACCACGTGAACTGGTCTGGGAATGCTGGACCACCCCAGAGCATATCAAACACTTCTTTATTCCTCGCCCCCACTCGATTAAAGCCTGTGAGATTGATTTAAGAGTCGGTGGAAAATTCAATACCGTCTTTGATGTTGATGGTAATGAAATCAACAATCAAGGTGTTTTTTTAGAGGTGATTGAAGGTGAAAAACTAGTGTTTACCGATACCTATACGGAAGATTGGAAACCTGCTGAAAATCCATTTATGACTGCAATTCTGTTGCTTGAAGATGCAGGCAATGGTGCAACCAAATACACTGCAATTGCCAGACATCGTAGTGCTGAAACACGTCAACAACACGAAGACATGGGTTTCTTTGAAGGTTGGGGAACCGTGGTTGATCAACTGGTTGAATATGCTAAAGCTCTAAAAGCATAATCGACACATGACATATAAAAATTCCTCAAAGCTTAAATCGTTTGAGGAATTTTTTATGACTCAAATCAGATCCGCCCAACTTCCAGATATGGAATTAGGTTTTTATCAAATTTTGGACGTGGATCAGCTTCAAAGCTAATAAAACCGTGCATACCGGTTAAGCGCTCGCCTTTATAAAACTGATTGAGCTGATAGCGTGGGTCTTGATGCGATAAGGTAAAACTGACCACTCCAACACCACGCTGCTTAGACAGTTTCTGTGCATCTTCGAGCATTAAATGATGCAGCGCTAACTGCTGTGGATGGCATAATAAAGTGTGTAATACATGATACCTTAATGAGTCACCGAGTTTAGGTAGTGGCATACCTTTCGTGACTTTGGTCAATAAATTATAGATTGGGCGCAGTACACCAATCGCTGAACTATAATGCAAAATTTTAGTTTGTTTAAGCGCATGCTGATCCCATAATCCAAACATGCCAACCAATTTTCCATCTTGAAAATAAAGCTGAAAGTCCGAGAGTTGTAGACCTGTAAAATAATGATGTCCTGCCAGCAATTCTTCAAAATTATAGGCAGGGATAAAATTATAATACTGCGACATTTCAGCAATAAATCGAGTCATTACCGTAATATGTTCAGCGCGCGCCACACAGGACTTAATCTCGCTAATCTCTGTTTTAGCTTGAGTTCTTTGGGTTAAAAAAGCCTTAATTTTTCTTTTAGCCCCCAAATGTGTCAGGGTCAAGGTTTCAATTAATCCCTCATCATAATAATCAGGAATGCCTGTTTTACCCGTTTGTATTGCTGCTCGTGCAGCATGATTATCATCAAAGATGATCATTTGGCTAAAATTAGGATCATGCATGGTTCGTTTGACATGGACACCTAAAGCCTTGACCAAAGATTTGCCGCGATAGTTTGGATCGACACGTAAATCACTGGCATAACGCACATTCTGTATTGTTTTATCAACATAACACGGGCGATGGCCATTGCTATAACAAGCCACATTTTTTTGACTTTCCGTATCTTCAATCACCACATGCAGCTTATGCCGATACAAAATATCCGAAGCTTTAAAATAACTCGGTTCACGCTGAAAGCTGATTTTCACCCCTTTGGTGGTCATTGGCACCGCAATCAATTCACGTAAGGCCTGATCATCTGCCGAGGTTGCTTCACGGGTAAGCAATGGATTGCTTTGAGTATTTGGTGGATTTGTTTTCATTAATTATTCACCTGTTGCATATTTTGTGTGGACACCAAATCATTGAGGTGCCCCATTTGATCTAAAAGCTGATAAACAAACACGATTTCATCCTGCTCATTCACCGTTTTCTGAGTTTGCACATCCAATAACTTTTGTTCTGTATTGAGCAAGTCAAAAGTTGTTTTGGTCCCCAATTCAAATTCTTTACGGGTATACACAAAGGCAATCGATGCTGCATCAATCGCGTTTTGCAGTGCCTCTTTATTTTGGCGAATGGTTTGCAATTGAGCATAAGTCGTCCGTGCACGCTGATTCAGATCCAACTCAAGGGTACGAATCTTTTGATTAGCCAAATCAACATCTGCCTGTGCTTTTCGAATATTGGCGCGGTTTAAACCATCGTCATAGAGCGGCACATTCAGTTGAACCCCCACCATATAGTTGTTACTTTCTGAACCAATATAACTGGCCTCATGCTGAGCACCTGCACGACTGGTCAGCATCACGGTGGGCCAAAGTTCTCGCTTAGTTAAGGCATATTGCTTTTCAGAAGCTTGTTTTTCGTATTTGGCACGTAGTAAGGCTGGATGATTCTTGGTTTTAGCTAAAATTTCATCGAGATTATTGGAAATCTCTGGCAGACGGTTAACAGCTGTTAGATTATCTGCGGTTAAACCTGTAATTTGTGAAAACTGAGCTTCACTCACAGTTAAATTAGATTGTGCTTGCGTGATATCAGCCTGGCCCTGAGCAACCTGAGCCAGCACTTGTGCCAAGTCTGCACGAGTGATCATCCCCACATCAAAACGTCGCTGCGACTCATACAGGGAACGTTGAAGATTGGACATGGTCTTCTTTCTAAGTTCTAAAATCGCTTTCTTCTTTAACACATCGGTATAGACCATCACCGTATTTAAAATTGTTTCCGAGCGTTGATCCGACAAGCCTTGTGACTGTGCAGAAAGCTGGTTCTTGGCGACATCGATTCCTAGACGATGTCGCCCTGATGTGTAGATAGGGTAATCCATTTGTAATTGCAAACTACGACCTTTTCGGTTTCCTTCAGTCGGAAACATGACATTATTCGGTGTTTCAACTCTTTCATAATCAAGTTGTCCAACCAAGTTCACTTTGAGTCCGTCACGTTGTTTTGCCTGTTGAAGCATCGCTGTTGATTGATTCACACTTAAACGGCTCACCTCCAATTGGCTTTCATGTCTTAAACTTGCTGACAAAGCATCGTCTAAAGTCATGGCAGCAATTGTATTTGAAACCAATAACAATCCCGTACATAGTGCAATATGCGAGAGCTTAGAAACTCGGTGGTTAAATTGCATCATCCCTTTCTTCATAGTTGTTCCAAACTATTGAGGGTAACTTTCTTGAGGGGCTCAGGCTTGATATTGCCTTCAATAATGCCATCAAACATGACCAGCTTTTTATAGGCATTCCAACCGTTATTGGCTTGACGAATCTGTGGTTGATCTAACTGACCAAGATTACGTGCCAATTCATAATGGAAGTTTTGACGTAGTATCTGATCAATATATTCATCATTAATGCTGTGATGAATCTCTCCTTCAAACAAAACACAATAGAACGGTTTAACCTGCTGCTCAGTATCAATCGCCAACAACGAAATTGCTTTAGAGTCGGTTTCATTCAACTGTGAAAGAAGTTGCTGCGCCGTCTCTGGCGCAAGTTTTTCTCCCACCAAATCCACACCAAAACGGCGACCCTGAAATTCGAAACAAGGAATTTGATCAAGAAAACTGGTCACCCGTAAGCAGTCATCAAGGCAATAGCGTAATAAACCATTGCCCGATGTAATTATTGGGCTGACTACATCGCCAACGTTGAGTTCCCACGATGGAATAATTTGTCCCTGTTTTTCACCTTCTAAATATTCAAATTCATAGAAGTGACTTTGATAGGCCAATGGATAATGGTCATTATAAGGAATGGTAACCACACCTTCGGTTGCCCATAAACCTTTGCCTTCAAACTGAACAGATGGCAGACGTTGTTTTAATTTTTCCGCCCAAGCTTTAGAGCCCGCTGTATCCCAACTCGACACTAAACTTAATTTAGGCCATAAGGTGCTAAAATCAATGTATTCACCATTTGAACTGTCGATCAGGCATTTAGCACTTTCTGGACTTAAAGGTGCTTTGACTTCTTTTAATGAAGCTTGACGCGCTCCCCATCGCCCCGTTTCTAAAACTTCAATGACTTCTTGCTGCATAGACTCTAAACGATCTAAAAGTTGCAATGCAAAAGTCGGACTCCACACCGAGATCATCGCCAGATTACGGTTAGCAACCAGATAACAGATTGTGGCAAACAAAGCATCATCTGCATTGGCAGCAAAAGCCACATTGCTCGGCACAGCTTGGGTAAATTTAGATAAAATCCGTTTGCCAATGCCCAATAAGGCACTATCATCATTGAGATTTTTATCTTTCAGCACTTCACGCTGACTTTCAGGCAACCATGACACCGACCAATAATGAGTGCCTGAACGGAGCTGTGGGCACTTACGATAAAGACTGGCCATCCATGGCGCAATCGCGTGATCTAATTCATCTAAAAACAGCTTGGTATACGGAATAAATTTAATTTGTTCACTCGAACCACTGGTGGGCTGGAAACGCACCAACTTACTGCTTGATAGTTGAAGTTTCTGATCTCTATAACGCTGGATGTTCTCCCGCCACATCGCATAACGCGAAGCGGGAAAAGCTTGCACAAACTGCTCATAATCCTGCACATTTTGCTCTTTTGCAAAATGTGAGCTTTGCAAAATTGAATTCAGGATTTGACGCTGTGTTAGTTCTAAACGATTAGATTGCTTTTTAAAATCTCGATCTGAAACATCACACCATTGTTTTAAAATCAGGTGTGATCCCGAGGTCAACCATTCAGTATGTTTCATTGGAAGACCTCACGACGATTCACTGATTTTTTTAATACCGCTTCACAACGCCCCTTACTGGCAGGTTTAGTCATCAACTTAACAGGGAAGCGTGCAATATCTTTCCAACCTAAACGGCCAATACAAGGTAATTCGGTACCGACAGTCCATGTTGGGTTCTTTTGCTCAAAGAAATGAATATTGGGATTCTTTGTTCTCATTTCTTCTGTAATCGGCGCCACCTCACCTTTAAGTGGCTGATAATCATCACCGAAATTCAATAATCCAGCTTCTTTGTCATAATATTCGCCAAAGAAGTTTTCGCAATAATGTTCAATCACACTGGAAAGATGCTGGTTCTCATCGTTAATATTTGGATAATACACATAATAGTTATTGGCGAGCAGTAGATAGGTTTTGTAGCCCTTAGAAATCAATAACCAATACAGTTCATTAAATGGATATTTGACACGTAATTTGATCATCAGTTTAAGCATGGTGCTTTGCAGCGTGCGGGTGCCCCAAAATGCTCGAAGGATAACAGTGTCACCACTAAACAGTACCGTATAATCCTTTCCATTCAGATAAAAATGCTGAACAACAACAGTAGAAAAACCAACGATTTCATCAGTTTCCGAGTTAAAAATTAAGATGGCACCACTCTTCTTTTTGAAATCATCTGCAAAGATCGAAAACTTGGTATTTTCATAATATTGCTCGTAAATCGAATACATGACTTTTAGCCGATCGATATCGATTTGTTCTTTCTCGACATATTGACCATAGGTAGATTCTTTATTATTGAATCTTGAAATCAGTTTATATGTTGTATTAATCATCTGCTTCAACCTCTAAATTTGGATATGCACGTTCCCCTATCTCATAAAGAAATATAAAAACTCATATCGCTGTTCTTTTTATGACGGGGTATGTTGTTGTGTACGATGCCCCGATTATTTTTCGTTATATGAAACAACCCTCTAGCATTGAATATCTACATGTCCATTTTCTTCCCCCTATCCATAAAGATGGTTAAGAAAGCCGCCACAAACATAATGATGGCCAGCATACGTAATAAATCATTGAAACTTGATGTCAGTGCTTGGTAGTGAATATCACGGTAAATCACACTGAGCGCGATTTTTTGAGCATTACTCCCAACCTCTTGGTATTGCGCTGTCAATTGATCTAATCTCTCAATGAAGATCCAGTTCTGTGGATTCATATATTGATTCAATTGCGTCACGTGTATTGCTGTCAGCCAATCGAGCGACGAGTTGATCAATGCCAATCCAACAGCACCACCAATATTGCGCATCAGGTTATAAATACCACTGGCATCAGCAACTTTGGTTAATGGCAGAGTACTCATTGCCAAATGTGAGACCACGATCAAACAAATCATCAGACCAATACCACGATAAATTTGTGGCCAGAACATGAAGTCATAATCGCTGTGAATACTGAGATGCGAATTGAGCCAGACCCCAAAACCCGCCAAAATCATGCCAACAAATACGGTTTTTCGGGTATCAAAGTTTGGAATTAACCATGCAAGGAAAGGTGCAAAGCAGAACATCACAATACCTGTCACCATCATGATATGCCCGATTTGACTGCTGTTCATTTCTCGGACTTGCCCAAGAAACACAGGAATCATATAGCCCAAGCCATATAAGGCCATACCAATCACAAACGTAATGATGCAGCTTAAAGTGAAGTTTTTGTTTTTAAATACACTCAGATCTAAGAGTGGTTTGGGTTGGGTAAAACTGCGTGAGAAGAAGATCATGCCACCAATCAGGCAAATGATAAAAGCAACACGAACGCCTGTATCAGCGAGCCAATCATGTCTCGCCCCTTCATCCAAGAAATACTCCAAACCACCTAAGAACATGGCCATACCAATCAGGCTGAACCAGTCCATGCTTTTGATGAGTGAATAATTGGCGCGGTCTATATTTGGACCAGAGTAAATAATCGTCGCAATCAAAATACCGGGGATGATGTTAATCAGGAACATCCAGTGCCATGAAAAGTTATTGGTCAACCAACCACCAATGGTGGGGCCAATAGCTGGACCTAAAGTACTGATCATGCCAAACATCACCAACGGCAAGGCACGTTTCGCTTCAGGAAACAACAGATATAACGCCGTCATTGAGGTGGGGATCATACCGCCGCCCATAAAACCCTGAATTGCGCGAAAAACCAACAGACTTTCCAGATTCCATGCCAAAGCACACAGCAATGAACTAATCGTGAATCCGATCGCACAAATGGTGTAATAAATTCGAGTCGAGAGCACCCGAGAAACGATGCTAGACATTGGAATTGCAATAATTTCAGCAATCAAATAAACCGTTTGCACCCATGTCACTTCATAACGACTGGCACTCATACCTGCCTGTACTTCATTCAAAGAACTTGCAACAATTTGAATATCCAGAATTGCCATGAAATTACCAAAAATCATGGCAGCAAAAATCAGCCAAGCTGTTTTTGGCGCAAACTTCCACTCATCTTGGTTCGGTTTATTCATTTTCTTATACCCAAAACTTTTCTGATTAAGTTCTTAAATCAACAGTCGCGCTGACGGACATTCCAGGTTTTATAAGGTCAATATGTGGGCTCGAATCAATTGCAATCCGCACAGGGATACGTTGCACCACTTTATTGAAATTTCCTGTGGCGTTGTCTGGTGGCATGAGTGAAAAGGTCGCGCCAGATGCTGGTGAAAAACTTTCGATTTTGCCTGTGTAGGTCAGACTTGGATAGGCATCAATTTTTAATTTAACTGCCTGCCCAATATGCATTTTCTCGATTTGAGTTTCTTTAAAGTTGGCTTGCACATATATGCTTTTCTCAGGAATAATCGCCATTAAACGTGTTTGTGGTGAAACACGAGAACCCTTCTGAATCGACAGGCTGCCAACTTTCCCCGTAACAGGACTCATTACTTTTGAGGATGAAAGGTCAATTTGATATAGGTCTAGTGTCGCATTGGCATTTTGGATATCAGCAAGCAATTGGGCACGACCGGCTTGTAAACTCCCTAACTGTGCCTCTGCGGCATTGACTGTAGCTTGGGCTTTACTCAGCTGTGCCTGAGCCGTTAAATATTGGGATTGTATGCCTTCAAAATTTTGTCGGGTTATCACCCCGTCTTTGAGCAAATCTTGATAACGATTGAAATCTTTTTTCAAGCGAGATAAATCGGCTTGGGCAGCAACTACACCACTATTGGCTTCACTAATCGATGATTTTGCGGACTTTTCATTCTGTTGCTGCACAGCAAGCGCAGCTTGTTTTAAGGTGACAACTGATTTCGCCTGATCATAACGTGCCTGATAATCACGATGATCTAAAATAGCCAAAGCCTCACCTTTTTTCACAAACTGATTGTCGTTAATAATCAATTCGACAACTTCACCTGAAATTTTTGGCATCACCCAAGTGACATCCGCCTGAACATAGGCATTATCGGTCGATTGATAGAATCGATAAACCAAAAAATAATACGCGATGCCTAAGATCAGAAATAAGATGAGTACACTAAATACTACCCAAGTTATTTTTTTTCGACTTTGGAAATTAGTATCAGTTTCGAGCTGAGCTACGTTATCCATATTTATTCCGCTATTTTGTAATATACAGTTTTTATTTTGAGCCACGGTTAAATGGCCATCTTTTCACGTAACTTTTCACTTAATTGTGCATAAATAAATAGTTACAATGTAATAATTGGCGCAAATTATCATTCTTAATGGAATAATATGTCATTGACCATTTGTGCATATCATTTTTCTATTTCTGCCAATTGTTCGAATGGTATAAAGCTTTTATGAAAGATTTGTGAAATTCTAGCATAAGCATAAATGATTCGTGTTTTCATTTGTAAAAAAATAAACTTATATTATTGTTTAAATTAAATAAATTATTAAATTAGGCTTCACTATTATTTTTACCATTGAGTTTAATTCTTTGGTCATTTTCATCACTTCCTAAACATAAAAATGTGGTCATGCTAAAAACTCAAAGCGTTATAGAAATGTAATTTCTGTAAAAAAGTGATTTTTCTCCTATTAATGTTCATATTTTAATTCAATCAAATTGTATGTTATTGCACAAACTGTTTCTGTAATAGTGAATAAAGTATTTAAGCTAAAGAAATCATTAGAATTAATAACCTAAATATGCTAATTCATTCTTTAGACAGTAAAAATTTAAAGTATTGCTAAACACTGTTGTTGATCGATTCTGCTCAAATGTGAACTATATCAATTTAGATACCGCTAAGTTGTCATTTGATCGGACAAAACCACCAAAAAATTGGAAAAATAATATTGATTTAAAAAAGAAGGACTGCTTATGGATTCTGGACTCATCACACTTTTTCTACCCATCGCTTTGGCGATTGTCATGGCTGGGCTCGGTTTAGAGCTCACACTCAAAGACTTTGCCCGAGTGAGTAAACACCCCAAAGCAGTGATCATTGCTTTGTTTTGTCAGCTTATTTTATTAGTTGGTATTGCATTTTTAATTTGCAAAATACTGGACTTACCGCCGCTTCTGGCGGTCGGCTTGATGTTACTTGCAGCTTCACCAGGTGGATCAACCGCAAATCTATTTAGCTATTTATATAAAGGTGATATCGCACTGAACATCACTTTAACCGCAATTAATGCCATTATTGCAGCCATTTTTTTACCCTTTATTGTCAACTTTTCGATTTTGCATTTTATGAATGAAGGTCAACAAGTCGGACTACAATTTGCAAAAGTACTGCAAGTGTTTGCCATCATTCTGGTTCCTGTTTGTATTGGGATGTTGATCCGCCATTATGCGCCGCATACCGCAGAAAAACTGAATCGCCCTGTACGGATTTTCGCTGTAGTGTTCCTTCTGATTATTATTTTGGGTGCAATTATCAAAGAACGAAATAACCTGATCGAATATATCGGGCAAATTGGCTTTGCAACTGCCTTATTTTGTGCAATTAGTCTATGTGTTGGCTATTTTGTACCACGACTGTTTGGGATCAGCTCTTATCAAGCTCGTGCATGTGCGTTTGAAATTGGTATTCATAATAGTACGCTTGCCATGACCATTGCACTCACCATTATGGCAAGTACCACCATTGCCATGCCTGCTGCAGTGTACTCAATTTTTATGTATATTTTCGCGACTATTTTTGGAACGTTGATAACACGATTTGGCGCTCAGGAAACGATAAAAGCTTAACCTTTTTTTAAACCATCACCGCCATAGCGTATAAAGAAATATGCTATGGCTTTTATTTAAATTCAGCTTTATTCACCGCTTCCAACTGATCGCTAAGTGCGTTGGCTGACCATGCTTTGGATGTGATTTCAGCTTGTTTAATTAACTCAATCAGCTTTTGATTGATTGGCGCTTTTAAATTCAGTTGCGTTGCTAAACGAACAACCTCTCCATTAATCCAGTCAATTTCCGTTGCTCGCCCAGCCATTAAATCATCTGCCATTGAAGAACGAGCCAGTGGGTCAATCGCCAACATTTTCTTACTCAGCAGATTGAAAATCGAATTTGGTAGCTTTAATACAGATGGAACGAGGTGTGCTGGTAAAGCTGCCAGTTGTGCAGGCTTAATTTTAGCGATTTTAAGCAATGCCAAAGCTTCAATCTGCGCCATTGCCAAACATTGACGATAAGCTCGAATTGAAAGTTGTTGTTTAAGTGGAAGCTGAGATAAAGCATTGACTGAGTTATTCAGGTTTAGCAATAACTTTGCCCATTGAATCGCCTGCATATCATCTTCAAGTTTCAGTTCAAGCTGAGCGCCATTAAATGCGGCAACAAGCTCATTCAAGCCAGCATGTTTTTTCACATACAAAGCCCCTTCTGTACCTTGATGGAAAATCCCATTGCCCAAAGCAGCGACATTAAAAGGTACCATACCCTCAAGAATTGTATGTTCAGATAAAACCTGCTTTAGAATTCCAGCATTACTTACACCGTTCTGAAAACTGATAACGATGGTATTTTTCTTTAAAGTCTCTTTTAACTCATGCGCCACTTGCTCCGTTGCAGTGGATTTGACACAGACTAAAATGATATCGGCTTGTGTTGCTAGACTTGACTCACTGCTGAGTTGAAGCTGTGATGCTGGAATAGCGTATGTTTGTCCGAGATAATTGGATACCGTGAGCCCATATTGCTGTAACTGATGTTGTATTTTTGGGCGCACAATAAAATCAACATTGACTCCTGCTGCCACTAAACGACCACCAAGATAACATCCAATACTGCCTGCACCATAAATACAAATTTTCATTTATTTGCCTAAATTTATTCGATTCCTTCTCTGTTTTACTTTAACCACAATGAATGGTCTGAGTTGTCACTTAACTGACAAATGGATGCACATCCTCTATTAAAATCGACATTTAAACCATTATTGATTGATTTCAAAGCTCGATCTTGCTTTATGCGCTTCCCTTGAGCCGCGCCACTCTGCAAGTACATAACCCATGCCATAGATATTATGAATTAGCTTAGGTCGAAAATTACGGTCAATTTTATTTCTTAAACGACTAATAGCCACTTCAACCATCTTAGTATCAGTTTCGCGATCCATATCCCAAATCTGTGATGCAATGAGCGATTTAGGTAAAACCTCTCCACGCCTACTCATGAATAGCTCCATCAGTGCATATTCTTGACTGGTCAGATTAATGCGTTGACCTGCCCGACTAACACAACGTTTCCAGAGATCAAGCTCAAGATCGGCAACACAGATTCGGTTGATTTCATGATTCCACTGCTCTCTGTTTAATAGACCTTTGATTCGTGTGAGAAGCTCGACTAAAGTAAAAGAAAGGCCAAGTGCTTTCACTCGCTCTTCAATTTGATCGCGCGCAATCAAAAACAAAATAGGCATACTTTTTCCATTCTTTCCAACATCATGCAGAATGTTCCAGCCATTTAAACCAGCAAACATGACATCCAATACCACTAAATCATATTCACTAAACAAGAGTGCAAGATGCTTACCCGTTATTTCATCTGTGACCCAGTCGATTATATAACCTGCTTCTGATAAGGCTTGGTTAAGATAACTCCCAATTTTTTGCTCATCTTCGACTAGTAATATTTTCATCTTAAACCTGTTAACGCCCTACTTAAGATGATAATAACGTTCTAGAACTTTAAATAGTTTTGAATGACATAAATGTAATTTTGGTGTCAGTTCAATGTTCATTTCTATAAAAAATAAGTATGAAAATCTGACTTTTGAAGCAAAAAAATCCACAAAAATATGCTTCAGGATGTTTCACCAAATTTCCAATGATAAAAGCCTAGCAATTTAGCTAGGCTTTTGGATATTGCAACAGCAAGGTTTATTGAAGATCAGGATCTGCCAATAAAGTTGTCGCAGCAAGTTTTCCAAGATTATTTGAAGCCAGTGGGCTATCACCTGTTAATAATTTTCGATCTTGATGAACCTGCCCTGTGATACCTTTATTCAAGATTTCCACACCGAGCTTTTCAAGATTTTCACCGACTAACCAAGGTAATTGTCCCGGCATATAACCAATCTCAATATTCGGGCCTTTATCTAACGCGTCAGGAAATACACAAATCTGATAATCTTTAAAAATATAATCCTGTGGATTCTCATCAACTGAAGCTGCAAGCAGAGATGCGGGACCATGGCATAATGTAATCACGTATTTATCATTTGCAACTGCCCACTTTAACAACGCTTTGACTTCTTGGCTCTCTGGAATTTTGGCAAGCACACCATGCCCACCTGGAATAAAGATACCCGCATAAGGTGAATCTGCACTTAAAGCTTGTTCCAGAATATCTGCCAACTTCAGCGGTGCTTTGAGTTGTTTTTCATATTTTTTATAAGTTTCTAAAACCACCTGCTCTTCATTCGGCATCGCCCACATTTCTAACTTAACTGGATTACCAGAAAGTGTCGCCACATCAAAGGCAAAGCCAGCATTATCCAAATGAAACATAGGTAATAACATTTCAACAGGATGATTTCCTGTTGAAAAGAATTTTTCGTTTTGCATCAAGATATAACGTTCATCTGTTGCAATCATTAAAATCTTTTTATCGCCTTGGTATGGGTTTGGATAAGTCGTGCCATCGTAGTCAGTTTTTGCCGATGTATATTGACTCAGTGAATAGGGTGACGGGAAAAAAGCATTATCTTCTGCACGGTCTGGACTTGGGTTGCGATCATCAGTATTTGTAGTCATTTTCAAGGTTCCTCATCATGTCGTTATGTTTAAATACATACTGCTTGAGTCGCCTGTTTCACTCAAGTTTTGAGTATGAACAGGCATGGATTGAACACTATTAGGCAAATTCAGATTTAATTTCGAGTACCACTTTGCCCGTATGTTGACTGCTCTCTAGGCATTGATGCGCCTGCGCCACTTCATCAAATGCAAAGGTTTTATAGATTATTGGCTTACATTGATCCGCTTCAATTAACGGCCAGACAAACTGCTCAAGTTCTTGGGTAATTTGAGCTTTTTCAGCATTGGTTCTGGCACGCATGGTCGAACCAGTCACTACCGCACGTTTTAACATCAATTCTTGTATATCAAAGCCATCGACTTTTCGCCCTCCCATAAAACCGATAATCACCAAACGTCCATCTCGCTTTAACAATCTCAGATTTTGATTAAAGTAAGCAGCGCCGATAATATCGAGAATCACATCAACACCCTGACCATCAGTTTGGGCCAAAACTTCTTTTTCAAAATCCTGTGTTTTGTAGTTGATCACTTGTGACACCGAAGCTAATTTCTCTACTTTGTCATCACTACCAACCGTAGAAAAGTTTTTAATGCCCATTGCATGGCACAAGCTAATTGCTGTGGACCCAATACCACTGGCCCCACCATGAATCAGTACGGTTTCATTCTTTTTCAACTGTCCAATCTGAAATAGATTGGCCCAAACGGTAAAATAGGTTTCAGGGATAGCAGCCGCTTCGACAAAACTCAGATTCTTTGGAATTGTTAAGGTTTGATTGGCAGGTACGGCACAGTATTCTGCATACCCACCACCATTGGTCAGTGCACAGACTTTATCACCGATTTTAAACTGTGTGACGTGTTCACCTACTTGACGAACCACGCCTGAAACTTCTAATCCAGGAATAGGCGTTACCCCTTTAGGCATCGGATAGAGACCTTGACGTTGTAAAATATCAGGTCGGTTGATTCCTGTTGCGTAGACTTCAATGAGCACTTCATCTGCTTTAATCTCTGGTCGAGGCCCTTGTGTCACTTGTAATACTTCTGGACCACCGGCTTGTGTAATTTCGATATATTTCATTTGTTCTACGCTTTTTTGATTCATTTAATCATGACTCCGTTTCAGTATTAAATTCAGCATGTTTGGGTGGAAAACCAAACTGCTTTTTAAATTCTCGGCTAAATTGAGAAGAGCTCTGATATCCAACAGCATAAGCCGCTTGAGCCACACTTTGGTCTGCGTTTTGCAACAATTGTTTTGCCTTATGCAACCGAACCACTTTCAAATATTGTAAAGGCGAATGCTGCGTCACCTGTTTAAAGGCTTTATGGAAGGCAGAAGTACTCATATTGGCCTGTTCTGCCAGCATTTCCACAGTGAGTTTTTCAGTAAAATGATGTTGAATATATTCACAAATTTTATAAATCGGTCTGAGATTGCCCTGAGCGACCAGACCTTTTAAGGCATCAGCACCTGAATGTTGAATCACCCGATACAGCAATTCTCGTTTAACCTGATCTCCCAAGATCAATACATCTTGCTCGGAAGTCAGGGTATTTAACAAACGGATGAGGACATTCGATAGCGTTTGATCATATTGGATCACACTCATTCCAGTGGTGAGTGGCTTAAACTGGTAGTTTTCAAAATAGGTTTTAGCCAGTAGTTCATTGACCGTATCTGCTTCCAATTTCATGCTGATCGCAATCATTGGTGCTTCTGGACTGGCAATGGTGTCACAGTCAAATGGCATAGAAACTGAGACGATCAGGCATTCATTTTTCTCGAACGAATATGTCTCTGTCCCAATATAACCACGCTTCTGACCTTGTAAAACAAACACTAAGGTTGGTTCTTGTAGTACAGCAATCGGTGGTGTGTTGTGATCAACACGCATTAAGGTGATGCCATCAATGGCCGTAGCAAAAAAGCCTTCTTTCGGTATGAGTTTTAGAAATAAATTGATCAGAGTCTGGTCATTCATCATGTGTCATCTGATGATTGGAAATGTGATTTTTATTATTAAATAGCAAACAGATAAAAACTGTTAGTTTTATGCAGAATTAGGCATGAAAAAGAGAGTTTTGTGAAGCCTAGCTTTCATGTGCTACTACATGGCTAAATCATCCAAAATTAATGCGTATGACTTGACCAAAAATCATTTTTTATTGTCGGAAAAGATAATAGTAGTGTTATAAATAGACCTACCCCTAAACTTACTAAAATAGTCTCTAAGTTCATAAACTCTTTCCATATACCTTGTGCCCCAATCTCCCCCCTCAAAACCATGATTATTTGATCGCCTCCCTAATACTCCAATGATACAAAATCCTCTACTTGAAACTAAAAAAATACTTAACGAAACTTTCCACAATCTAAACCTTGAAAGTAATGCTACTAAAGCCATTCCGAGCACTGTCACAACAGATGCGACCAAAGCATATTTCCAGTTATCCATAAAAGTAATTTTTAAAGAGCAAACCTAATCCAATACCAAAAAAATATGAGGTATAGCAATAAAACCATAATTCATCTGGTATATATGGGGATAGCAAAAATATATAGAAGAAGAAAAATACAACAACAATGACTGATAAAATAAATGAGCCAACTTTCTCAACTCCCCTATTAATACCAATCTTCATCATTGCTTTAGATAAAAAAGATAAATTTTTATTAAAAACTAAAACATAATATCTCCCAAATAAAAAACCTAAAATTAGGCTGAAAGAAACAATTAGCGACACACTATTAATCATGTAAAAAATCTCTAACAATAGAGAAAGTATCCTAATTTAAAAGTAAGATACCTTCATTAATTTTAATTCTCACATTTACTTGATAATCTCAAGATGTAATGGGCTAACAGTCCATAGATCAGGGAAATCACCTCTATTGCCAGTAATGTATAGATTGTATTGGTAGGATTTTAAAGTATCTTGACTCATTTGTGTATTCATACGAACAACATAACTATTTAAATTGCCTATGTCACTTAGACCACTTGGTAAAGCTCCTATGGTATTTCTAAAAAGGGCTTGATCAGAAGTATTAGAGTAAAAAAGCATATTGTTATTAACTTTTTGCGCTAAAGGTTTAGGTATATAAATCGAAGTTGTCGAAACTGGTAAACTAGGCTTTGCTGTAACTGAACCTGCAAATTTACCACCTATGCCACCTATCGCAGCACTTAAAATCGCTTCACTAACTTTAAACTCATTTCCGTCTACTAATTGACCCAAAGTATATTGTGTTGTATTTGAAGTCGCACCTGAAACTATAGCCCCTAATGTAGACTGAGCTGTCATAGGGGATAGTGCTCCTGCAACAGCACCAACAGCTGTAGCAACTCCTACCTGCTTCCAATTAATAGTACTGACACCTTTATTTTTTATTATTTGTACGCCTAATGAGGCTCCACCACCAACGACTCCTCCGAGAATGCCCGTAACAACAGGGAGAGGAATAGCGCCCGTACTATCCACATACATAATCGGATTATTTAAAGCATATGCATACGGATTACTGCCACCTACCAATCCAATTGGATCAGGCTCCATATAACGACCAAGCTCAGGGTTATAGTAACGATTGTGGTTATAGAACTGGTTTGTACCTACATCATAATACTGACCAGGGAAACGAAGATTAAAAGTAATAGAACCTGTTGGATTCCCTAAACCAAAGGCTCTTGCGCAATGACAAAGCTTCAACCGCTTCGTTTACCATTGCTCATCCCATTCCCAGACTACTGCATGTCTAGCACTGTCGTCTTTTATTTATTATCAGACAAAAGAATGGATAAGAAGAAGATTAAAGTTATAAATGCACCTACTCCCAAGCTAATTATAATTATTTCTAGGTTCAGAAATTCCATCAATACACCATGTGCTCCCCATGGACCATCATCAAAACCTCTATTATCTGAACGGCGTCCTAGTACTACAAGAATACAAAATCCTATACTTGAAACTAAAAAAATACTTAGCGAAACTTTCCACAATCTAAACCTTGAAAGTAATGCTAGTAAAGCCATTCCGAGCACTGTCACAACAGATGCGACCAAAGCATATTTCCAGTTATCCATTAAAATCTTATCTCTGTAAGCTTATTAAGGTGAATAAAAATTTAACGTCACTGTAATGTATCAACCATAAGAAGATAGCATTTTTAAGTTAAATCACAACTCTCTTGAGAAAAAATTCAGCGTGCGCTTCTATTTTTTTTAAAATAAAAAATTAACGTGAACCACATGACAATTAAATGTGAACTTGAAAAGTAGCTCCACAAACTATCATCAATAGGAAATCTCCAAGAAATATTCCAAGATATTGCTATAACTAGTACCCATATAATAGTGGAACTAAATAATGCTATTATTTTTGCAATCCTATCCCGCTTATTTTTATTTAAAAAATTAAAAGTTTTTTCTGCAAAATAAATTGAAATTAATATGACCATAAAGCCATAAAATGCACCTAATCCCATTAAAAAAACTTATTACTGAACAATTTAAACTACCTATTAATGACTAAATACAAAGCTAATGAACTCCGTAAACTTCATTAGCTTAATTTCTTTATCATTAGCACTCTCCCTGCTACACATTTAATTATTGGCAAATGATATGGTTGTCCAATCTAGGCTAGCATTATTACTATCTCACAAGTAAAATAGGTTTTATTTTCATTTAGAATACTAAGGCCTCTTATTTTCTTGTTAAAATACTATAGGCAATTGATATGAAAACTATAGAGTAAAGATATGAGTTTGAAAAATGATTTTTTAGCTCGCCATCAGCATTTAAAAAAGTTGAAAGATATGCAAATATTATTAAAAAAACAACAAAGAATACAAACCATGCAAAAAAAGCAATATTACCACCCTCTCGACTTCTTTTAAAAATAAATTTAATTAAAAGTTTAGATAAATAATATGAGCAGATCAACGTCATTAACGCATAAAAAAAACCAAAAAAAATTAAAAACCATTTATATTCCATAGAAAACCTTATTTAAATATAAACCCCTTTCTATGATAGTTGAGAGGGGTACAAAGTTATGGTGTTACTTTAGATCATATTTATAGTTTTAAAAATCATTTTTAACTGAGCAGCATTTCATCTTCCCTTCTAAAGCAAATCGGAATGGTTAAGAACAAAATTTTTTGATTATTTTAATTTTTATAAATCAATTAGCAAAACAAAATAAACTTACATAAAAGCCAGCTGCCTTTCTGAACATCAATCTAATAAAACTGACTCGAATCCAGCATCTGTAAGGTAATTTTTTTCACTTCATCACGACTTTGCATAATATGCGCTTCAATCGCATTGATCGCTTGTTCTGTTTGCCGATCGAAAATAAAATTCAAGATTTTTTGATGTTCCTGATAGGTTGCATCAACCCGATAATCTTTGGAAAAATCCAAACGGCGAATAATCCGAATACGCTCACTTAAGTCTCGATGAATCCTTGCCATTTCATTATTGCCTGAAGCTCGGACCAAAGCACAATGAAAATCTTCATCTTGCTGAGAAAGTTGTTTAATGTCTTTTAAATACTCAGAAGGTTGCACTAACCACAGGTCTTTTAACACCGACAACTCAACCGAGTTATGATGATCGATTTGGCAAAGCTTTCGAATCGAATCTTTTTCTAGAACAATACGCACATCATAAAGCTCTTCATAGTAACGAAAATTGAGCGGCCGAATCTGCCAACCGCTCCGAAAGCTCACATCAACATAGCCCTCTTGTTGCAAACGATATAAGGCTTGTCGGATGGGGGTACGACTCACATCATAGGCTTTAGCAACTTCAGACTCAGTAAAGCGTTCGCCTGGCATCAATTTAAAATCAAAGATGTCATTCTTGATGCGTTGGTAAACCAGCTCAGACAAATTGTCTGAGCCTTTGCTTGTGTTCTTTATGTTGATGTTCGCTTCTTTCATTCAAGCTTATTCCATATAGACCAATGGTTCACCACTGTGTACGGTTTGCCCTGCTCGGCAAATAATGGCTTTGACGATACCATCTTCTTCCGCATAGACAGGCAACTCCATTTTCATCGCTTCAATAATAGCAACAGTTTCACCTTTTTTAATCTCTTGGCCATGTTCTACAAAGATCTTCCAGATATTTCCAGTCATTGAAGCATTTAAAGAAGAAAGATGGCTGTAATCAACATGATTGGCTTGCTCAACATGTTGCTCAGGTTGCGCAGCAAATTCTTCTTTCCAGCGGCTCACTTCAGTACTAAAGGCCTGTTGTTGCTTGTCTTTAAATGCCGCGATACTTTCCGCTTCATTGTCCAAGAATTGTACATAGTCTGCATAGTCAAACTCAGTTTCTTCAATCTGAATTTGAGCACGACCATTTTCAAAATCTGCACGCCATTCATTCAATTCAGCTTCAGTCACAGGGAAGTATTTAATCTGGTCAAAGAATTGCAAGAACCATTGCTTATCACCAAATTGCTTGTTCTTTTTAAACTTGTTCCAGATCGGCAGCGTTCGCCCAATCAACTGATAACCACCGGGTGAATCCATGCCATAAATACACATGTACATCCCACCAATACCGACAGTCCCTTCTGCGGTAAAAGTACGTGCAGGATTGTACTTAGAACTGAGTAAGCGGTGACGTGGGTCAATCGGTACTGCACATGGTGCTGTCAAATAGACATCGCCTAAACCTAGCACTAAATAGTTGGCATCAAAAATAATATCTTTGACTTCATCACGATGTGCCAGACCATTAATCCGTTGGATAAAATCAACATTATTTGGTAACCACGGTGCTTTGGCACAGACACTTTCCTGATAACGCTCTACGGCACCTAAAGTGGCACTATCCTCAAAAGCCATTGGTAAATGCACAATACGTGATGGAATTTTCAGTTGGCTTAAATCCCCCATTTGCTCTTCAAGTTTCAGTAATTGATGAATGAGCTCAGTTTGAGGAATTACCAGACCATCATATTTAATTTGTAATGAGCGTACACCCGGCGACAACTCCAAAACACCTGCAAGATTGGCATCGCGAATCATTTGAATCAGTTGATGCACACGCAAACGTAGCGCCAAATCTAAAACGTTTTCACCATATTCGAGCAAGATATAGCTATCACCCGCTTGGCGATACACGGTTTTTGGCGATAAATCAGTTGGTTCACGTTGAGCCAAAATAGTGCTAAATACGTCTTGAGCAGGTTCAATCGTTTCAACAACTTTAGTCGCATCCGCAAAGTTCTGAATATTGTCGATTTGTTTCCGTTCTAATGCATTGGCTTGCTCTGCCGTAATTGGATAAAAACGGATTTTGTCATCGGCTTTCAATTGCCCAACTTTCCACAGTTCTGCTTTGGCAATGGTTACTGGACAAACGAAGCCGCCTAAACTTGGGCCATCTTTTGCCAAAATCACTGGGAAATCACCGGTAAAGTTGATCGCACCAATTGCATATTCACAGTCATGCACATTGGATGGATGCAGACCTGCTTCACCACCATTCTCTCTGGCCCAGCTTGGTGTCGGACCTGAAAGTCTGACGCCTAAACGGTTTGAGTTAAAGTGAACCGTCCACTCAGAGGCAAAGAATTCTTCGACATATTCAGGTTTAAAGAAATCAGGCGCACCGTGTGGTCCATACAACACGGCGATTTCCCACTCATTACTATATTCAGGGATTAAATCTTTCGATAGCGCTTGTGGTGTATCGGTTGCCAGCGGCAATTCTGGACTGGCAAGTTCTGCATCAACCATTTTGATCATGTCGCCAACACGTAAAGTACGTCCTGCATGACCACCAAAATTGCCCAATGCAAAGGTTGAACGGCTACCCAAATATAATGGAACATCCAGTCCATCACGTACGGCTAAGTAAGTACGGCAGCCTGAAGCTACTTGACCAATTTTCAAGGTTTGGCCTGCTTTGACCTTAATCGGTTGCCAAAAAGCAATGCGTTGATCATCTAACAAAGCGGTACAACTTGCACCTGTGAGTGCAATGGTGGTATCAGCATGGAACTTTAAGCTTGGCCCCACTAAAGTAAACTCAAAACCCGCTGCTTTAGCATCATTTCCAACAATTCGATTGGCCAATTGGAAGGCATAATCATCCATTGGACCCGAAGGCGGTACACCGATATCCCAATAGCCAGTACGTCCTGGATAGTCTTGAATTGAACTCAAGGTACCTGCTTGTACTACCTCAATCACTTTTGGTGAATAACTGAAATCATCAAGCATTCGAGTCCAAATTTGCATAGACTCAAAACGTTGGTCTGAGACAATGGCACGGGCATAATCCAAGTTGGTGCTGATACCATTTAAACGCGTTTCCGCTAAAACCACTTTTAATTTTTCAATCGCAGTCGCTCGATCTTCAGCATGCACAATAATTTTGGCAATCATTGGATCAAAATACTGAGAAATTTCGGTACCTGTTTTCACCCAAGTATCGACGCGAATACCTTCAGGAAATGAAACTTCGGTGAGCACACCTGGGCTTGGTTGAAAATTTTTAACTGGATCTTCTGCATAAACTCGGACTTCAATCGCAGCACCTTGCGGTTGGATATTACTGAGATAGTCCCAATCCAAGGCATCACCTGCCGCGACTTTGAGCATACACTCGATTAAGTCGAGACCTGTCACCATTTCCGTCACAGGATGCTCTACCTGTAAACGCGTATTCACTTCAAGGAAATAAAACTCATCTCTTTGCGCATCATAAATAAACTCAACCGTTCCTGCACTGCGATAATTCACAGAGCGCCCTAGTTCAACTGCGGCTTGATGTAGCTTTTTACGGGTTGCTTCAGGTAAGTTCGCCGCTGGCGTTTCTTCAACCACTTTTTGGTTTCGGCGTTGCAATGAACAATCACGCTCACCAAACGCGACCACTTGACCTTGACCATCACCAAAAATCTGTACTTCGACATGACGTGCTTTATCAATAAAGCATTCAATAAAGACCCCTGCATCTTTAAAAAACTGCTCACCGAGGCGTTTCACACTTTCATAGGCATCTGCCAGTGCTTGTGCGGTGTCACAACGAGTAAGGCCAATGCCACCACCACCTGCGGTGCTTTTTAGCATGATTGGATAACCAATACGCTCAGCTGCAGTCAATGCTTCTTCTAGACTGTCCAGCAAGCCTGTGCCGGGTGTCATTGGAACATGAGCTGCTGCGGCGAGTTCACGTGCACGGTGCTTTAGACCAAATTCCAGAATCTGCTCTGCTGTTGGACCCATAAAGGCAATATTATTTTCTTCACACGCACGGGAGAAATCGGCACTCTCAGACAGAAAGCCATAGCCCGGAAAAATCGCTTCAGCTCCTGTTTGTTTGGCTGCTTGGATCAATTTTTCGATACTCAAATACGTATCAGCTGGCTTTAAACCTTCCAGTGCTATTGCAATATCTGCATCCTGCACATGTTGAGCATAACGGTCACTGTCTGAATAAACCGCGACACTGGTAATGCCTAATTTTTTCAGTGTTCGAATTGCCCGGACAGCAATTTCACCACGGTTTGCAATAAGTACAGTCTTAAACATGATGATTTCCCCCTAAAAATTAATTGGCTGCTTTGGCTGTTTGATTACGATGCTGGATATACGCTCTCCAGCCGCCAAAATGGCTAATATTCTCCGCATCGCCTAGACCATAAGGTTCGCAAATAAAGCCTTTAACCCAGCGACCATCTTCCAATTCGACATTGCCCATACCCAACGGCGTTGGGATTTCTGCCACAAACTCACCAAAGCGTGCTGTAGGCACATCCCAAAGCTCGACAATGATGCTTTGCCCTTCTTGCTGACGTGCCAAACCTGGTTTTGGGGGAACTGTGCCATTCAAGGCATAAAGCGCATAATCCTGAGAGGTTTTGGTGGTTTCGACATGCACTGCGCCACGCGTAGTGAGCTGGAAATTCAATGGCATACCTGTTAAGTGTGCCCCGACAACCGCGACACGAATATGATGAGGAGATACCAAAGTTGGTGCACTTATTGATGATGTTTTATCTAAAGCTCCGAGTTTTAGTGCTAGATAGTTCTGCCATGCTTTGCCGAAATGCACCAAAGCTGCATCGTGCCAAGCAGGTGCAATCAACGTGATACCAAATGGTAAGTTATCTGCCCTAAAACCTGCGGGTAATGCCAAGGCACTTAAATCTGCGAGATTAGTGAAATTGGTATACGTTCCGAAGTGTGCGTTATACTCAATCGGGTGCTGTTGCATTTGCTCAATGGTATAAATCGTCGGTGAAGTTGGCACGATCAAGGCATCAAATGCAGCTAAGCTGTCTTGAATTTTTCGGGTTAAATCCTGTTTTAAATATTCAGCATTGTAGGCATCGACAGCAGAATATTTTTCACCTTGTTTAATAATTTCTAGTACAGTCGGATCAAAATCATCGGCATTACTTTTGAGTAAATCAGCCGCCGCAGCGGTACGCTCCGCAACCCAAGAGCCTTGATAAAGTTGTGCTGCAAGTTGCTCGAAAGCAGAAAAATCAATCGGTGTAATTTCAGCATTTAAGCTTTCCAGTAATTGAATGGTGTGTTGAAACGCTTTTTCAGCCAATTCATCACCAAAGAAGTTCAATTTATTCGGAATCGCAAATTTCAATTTGCTGGAAAAGCGTGCAGGTACGTTTTTAGGATGCTGACGTGAATAGCTATCTAAAGCATCATAAGCTTCGACTTGAGCAGCCACCAATTCAGCATCAGTCACGGTGAGCGCGAAGATAGAAATACAATCGATACTTTTTACTGCGGGTAATAGCCCACGATTGGAAAAACGCCCTTTGGTTGGTTTTAATCCGACAATGTTATTGAAAGCGGCTGGAACACGCCCCGATCCTGCGGTATCAGTTCCGAGAGAAAATGGGACTAAGCCACGTGCCACCACACTGGCTGAACCTGAACTTGAACCACCACTGACATATTCGGGTTTAAAACTATTCGGTACTGCCCCAAATGGTGAACGTGTGCCAACTAAACCCGTCGCAAATTGATCAAGATTGGTTTTGCCAAGTACAATCGCACCAGCTTGTTTAAGTAAACGAACCGTTTCTGCATCTTGTGTCGCAACAGTATTCAGTGCCTTACATGCCGCTGTGGTGACAAAACCAGCCACATCAATATTGTCTTTGACTGCAAACGGCACACCATATAACGGAAATTGTTTTTGCAGGTTGTCGCTATTTTGAGTCAGTTGCTTTAAAGATTGGATCTGTTGTTCAAGCAAATCTGTACTGGCCAGCGAAATCCATGCAACATCGTTTGGATCAATCGCTGCAACCAGTTCTTTTAAAATATCCAGCTGAATCTCTTGTTTTGAATACGCTGTTTGCCACTCAGAAATTGTCCAGCCTAAAGTTTTTATTTCGCTCACTTTATGAATCCTATCTTGTATACAAGTTTGAATAGATAGAAGCAGAAAGCGTGCCAACAATATATTTAATTTATAAATCAATATTTTAATAAAAATAGTAAAATACAAGGTCGTTTGAGTGGGTTATTTATAGTGCTAAAAAGATTCGACAAAAATACGTATGCGCTATAATTCAGCAAATTTTTATTGAGAGAGAAAGGATCAAAGCAAATGTAATGAAATACTGTTTAAGTTATTTATATTTATAAAATTATTTATTTACTTTTAGATAGTTGGCTAGATCTTCAAACTCAGTTGTTACTGCCTGAATTGCTTGCTGCTCCATGGCTCTAAATTTTTTGAGTACCACTTGCCCCAATTCGGTTAGCACTGCACCACCACCATGCGTTCCGCCTGTTTGGGTATCGACCAAATTGGAATGAAAGCATTGGTTCATGGTATCCACCAGTTGCCATGCACGGCGGTAACTCATCTCCATAGACTTTGCTGCTTGGGAAATTGATCCTGTGCGATGGATCGCTTCAAGTAGCTCAGCTTTACCTGGACCAAAGGCGATCTGTTCATCAGATAGGATGCGAACATGTAGTTTTAAACGTGGTTTTGACATCAATATCCACCTAAGATTTGATGATGCTTTTCACATCATCAAATCCTATCATTTTTAAATTAGAAATGAATCACGGTACGTATCGACTTACCTTCATGCATTAGGTCAAAGGCATGATTAATATCATCCAATGGCATAGTATGTGTTACGAATGGTTCAAGTTGGATTTCACCTTTCATGGCATCTTCTACCATTTTAGGCAGTTGTGTACGTCCTTTTACCCCACCAAAGGCAGTTCCCATCCATTTGCGTCCTGTCACCAACTGGAACGGACGTGTTGAGATTTCTTGACCTGCACCTGCAACCCCAATAATCACGGATTGTCCCCAACCACGATGAGCACACTCCAATGCTGAACGCATGACATTGGTATTGCCGATACATTCAAAAGAATGGTCAACACCCCAACCTGTCATTTCAACAATCACTTGTTGAATCGGCTGCTCATAATCTTTTGGGTTAAGGAAGTCAGTCGCACCAAACTGTTTTGCCAACTCAAATTTATCAGGATTGGTATCAACAACGATAATACGCCCTGCTTTGGCTTGACGAGCACCTTGCACCACAGCTAGACCAATACCACCAAGACCAAAGACAGCAACGCTATCGCCTGCTTGCACCTTCGCCGTATTGTGTACTGCGCCAATCCCAGTGGTCACACCACAACCCAATAAACAGACTTGTTCATGATTGGCTTCAGGATTGATTTTCGCTAAAGAGACTTCTGCAACCACGGTATATTCACTAAAAGTTGAACACCCCATATAGTGATAAATCGGTTGACCATTATAAGAGAAACGTGTTGTACCATCTGGCATCACGCCTTTGCCTTGAGTGGCACGAACTGCCACACATAAATTGGTTTTGCCTGATTTACAGAATAAACATTCCTTACATTCAGCGGTATACAACGGAATAACATGGTCACCAACAGCAACACTGGTCACCCCCTCACCGACTTGCACCACAACCCCTGCACCTTCATGACCCAACACTGCCGGAAAAACACCTTCAGGATCATCACCTGACAAAGTGAAGGCATCGGTATGGCACACACCTGTATGGGTAATTTTAATCAGGACTTCACCCGCTTTAGGTGGTTCAACATCAAGCTCTACGATTTGTAAGGGTTCGCCTGCGGCAAAAGCAACGGCTGCACGAGATTTAATCACAATGACACTCCTGAATTTTACTTTAAATAAGATTTAAGAATTTTACTGACTTGAATAAGCTCTTGACTGCGTTGCAACTCCGAAGATTCACCGACAACGAGCGTATCTTTTAAATGAATTTCGAGTAGTTCAGTCATCAAACCGTTTAATGCACCACGAACTGCACAGATTTGCTGCAAAATATCAGCGCATTCTGTGTCATTTTCCAAGGCACGTTCCACACTTTGAACTTGACCTTGAATTCGCCTTACACGTGTGAGAATCTTTTTTTTATCCTCTAATTGTTTAGGCATAATGTCGACCACATTAAATCTAAAAATATACTATACACCAGTATAGTAATTTTACTCAATATTTATTGATCTAGATTCTATTAAGCTGTACTCATTGGAACTTGTTTACATAAAAAATTAAATTATTAAATTGATAACTTATTGATTATATTTATAATTACATTTCAACCTTGGAACGAAATAGAATTTAGATATATAAGAAAATCAATCACCTACTCATTAATGCTGGATCCACACGCTTGATCAATAAAATGATAAACAATTCATACCATTTTAAGATAACGACACTTGTTATCATGTTAGGAATTGGTGGTTGTTCTTTGCCGCCCAATCAGAACCATGATCGGAGTAACTCCTTGCATACGAAAACAAAATGGATGAATGATCCACAAGCCGATCTTAATATTGAAAAAGGTTTAACTGCTTTTTTAGCTTTGGATGATGCTTTCTTAAGTATTGCCTCTCGTATTCATTTAATTCGAAATGCCAAGCATCAACTTGATTTACAATATTATATTTGGAATGACGATGCCATAGGCAACATGATGTTGCATGAGCTGTTAAAAGCAGCTGATCGCGGGGTAAAAGTCCGCCTATTGATTGATGATCAGAATGGCATAAAACTGGATAAAACCCTAAAAGCCCTCGCCCAGCATCCAAATTTTGAAATCCGTATTTTCAATCCATATAAGTTTAGACATTTACGCGTTATTGATTATGTATTTAGACTGAAACAGATTAATCATCGGATGCATAATAAACTGACTATTGCCGATCATTCGATTGCAGTAACAGGTGGCCGCAATATCAGCAGTGAATATTTTGAAGCCAGTGACCAGTTTCAGTTTAGCGACATGGACATTTTATTCTACGGAAAAGCCGTCGATCGAGCGGAGCTGGTTTTCGATGAGTTTTGGACCGATAAACTCAGCTATTCAACTGAGCAGTTAATGGGTTCTGGCACACCCCAGCAACTTGAGGATTTAAGAAATAGCTATAAAGCCTTAGAGCAAGTTGATACACCCACCGAAGATAAACTTGAAGCTGCACAAGATTATTTAAAATTACGCCTACAAAACTACCCCATCCAATGGGCAAAGGCGCATTTTGTCGCTGATCATCCCAATAAAGCCTTAGGACAAGCCAAAGATCAGGAACTTTTATATGCTCAAGTTCTGGAAATTATGGGTAAACCTGAACAACATATGGAGTTGGTATCCGCCTATTTTGTCCCCACCAAGCGAGGCACAGCATATTTAAACCAGCTTTCTCAAGATGGCATTAAAGTGCGTGTTCTGACCAATAGTCTGGTGGCTAATGATGTCGCCGTAGTGCATTCTTTTTATAGCCAATACCGTAAACCACTTTTACAAAGTGGTGTGCAACTGTATGAATTTAAACCGAATATTGAACGTAAAAAAAGGACTTGGTATGAAATTGCGACTGGTAGTGTAATTCCTGTTAAAGGTAAAAATCGTTCAAGTCTGCATGCTAAATTTTTTGATGTGGATGGAAAAGTTTTTATTGGTTCATTTAACTTTGACCCCCGCTCCGCGCATTTAAATACTGAAGTCGGTTTGGTTGTTGAATCTGATCATTTACAAGACCAAATTACTGCCATGCTTGATCAGCATTTGCTTCAAGTGGCTTATCAGCTCAAATTAGATCAAAACGGTAATATTGTATGGTATGAACATAAGGAAAATGGTGAAGTGGTTGAGCATCATCATGATCCTGAAAGTACCAAATTTCAGCGTTTTACCATGCACTTTGTGTCTTATTTTCCAGTTGAATGGATGATGTAAACGCATAGCGAGTTTATCTAGACTCGCTATGATTACTTAATTCAGATTCATTTCAAACAAACATAGGCCTTCTATCTCTAACGGCATCTTAATCTGCGTAAAAGATGCCTGTTCAAGTGCATCCAAATGCTCTTGTTTGGTCATATAAAGCTGATCATTTTGCATTGCATGTGCTGCACACAAATGATCACACACTAAATAATGGCCTTGAGGTTTTAATAAGGTTTTTACGATTCTATGGAAATCGGTTGCATAGCATTTATGTCGAAGCTCATGTAATGCTTGATGGATAATAATCAAATCATACTTCTGAGAGAATATATTCTGCCAATCAGCAGCTTTAAAGTTTCCAACAATATAGGTTGCATGTGCTCTTTCAGCGGCATTGAGTTTTTCTTGTGCCAGCTGATGCATCGCTTCTGAAAAATCAAAAGCGGTATACTCAATGTTCTTAAGTTGTGAGAGCAAATGTTGGGCTAAAAAACCTGGCCCAGAACCAAGCTCTAATACCTGATATTGTTCAGAAACCTGCTGTCTAATGAGATTGGCATAATATTCAAAGAAATCCTTTCGCCATGGTCTTTTCACATTCGCCGTTTCTTGCCACTCCAAAGCATCAGTGAAATTTCTTAAATCAATGGGGCTTACGACATCCTGCATTTATTTCCCTCTTGTTTTGATTAGACTAAGCTAATTTGTTCAAAAAATTGTTGGTATGCTTCAGCTTTCTTTTCCAACGCTAAAGGATAGGCTCTCGATGATGACGGTAGTCTGTATAAATTCAGCTCTCGATCAGCATAATTTACCTGTACCGACTGTCCAATCATAGGCTTACTGGTTTGCTCTGAAAAGTGCAGCATCAGCGTATCTGTCGCTTTATCGCCTGTGGTCATGATGGTATGGCACAATGGAATTTTTTCTAGCAATTTGGATAAATCTGTAGGCGTGACAATTTCTAAAAATTTATCAGAAGCATTACCTTGCAAACGTTTCACTTGATAGGCTGTGTCAAAGATTCCCACACCAATTTGAGTTAAGAATTCACGGATCAGTTGCTCTTTAAAGTTTTTATTGGGTAAATCTAAAAAGTGATCTTTATCTTTAAAAAAGATCAGACCAAAGATCCGCCACATGTCGTTTTGATAATTAGGATAGTAAAAATCCATCTTCCATCTACTTTGTGGCGGCGGAAAACTGCCCAGCATCAGCAATTTTGCAGTCGCAGGTAGAAACGGTTGTAATGGGTGTGTTTCTATTTCTATATCAGTCATTTATATAAAGAGCCAAATTTTAAATTGAGCGAAAAGTTTCGTTTATTTTATAGAATATTCCCATTTTTTGCTTGGGTCTTTTGTTGGTGAAAATTTCACCTTAACAAAATTTTAACAAAATATTCGCAATATCATTTTTTTCTTTGAGCTTTGAGTTTGCCGATCTGACATAAGCAAATTGAGTGAAAGCCTGTGCTAAAGATATAAAAAAACCACTTAAATAAGCGGTTCCAGTAGAGGTCAATAAATTAAGGAGCATTCCCTTCATCTAAGCTTTTATAGGAGTCTTCCTGCTCTTTACTGAAAGTCATGGAATCTTGAATCATGCTTTCAGTGATTCGAAAAAGCCTAATCATTTCTTTAAATACGGATTCAGGTACGTTGTAGACCTTGGCCAGATATTCAATGGTTCGCTCTTGCTTGTACTGGATTGCATCCAGCATTGCTGCAATATCGGCGACTTGCTCATATGCTAATGCAAAACCTTCTGCAACGTCACTTGCATCATAGACTTGATTTTCAGCAACTAACTGGGTCATACTGTTCATGTAGTTTATCGCTCCATGCGATGACAATACTAAGCCCTTTGTTTTCCGCCAAGAAATCGACAAGGGCTTTTTTATTGCCTGAATTATGCATTGTGATTTCCTAATAGCTTTGAAAGCTTGGTTAACCCCTTTGGTGTCACTCTCACCTGCTCTGTGATCTTTTCTGAGCCATCAGGACGAGTAATCACTTCGGTTTTATGTTCCAGATAACCTGCCTGTAGCTTATCGCTATAACCATGCCATGCGGCATTACCAGGGCGTTTATAAATCCAGCCATTTAACTGGAGCCATTTGATTAGATCACTTTGGCGCATTTGTAAGTTATTTGCTGTGTCACGCAGGCAAAAGCTCCCATCAGCCTTAGCAATACGATCGAAGGCTTCAACTGTTGGCTGCATAACTTCCACTTGCTGCTCTAACTCAATTACTTTTTCTGAATATGTCAGCAAAGCATTTCGTAAAGCATGTGGATCTGCCAATAGTTTCATTGGATCAATTGGTTTAGCAACTTGAGCTTCTAGCTCTTGCCAACGGTCTACTAAGCGAGCTGTAAACTCTGGGCAAAGCTGAGCGACCACAATGATGCTGTCTCGTTTACCTTGTTCACCTGTGAAAATGTAAGTCTTAACTTTAATATTTAACCCTAAGTTGTTGATTTTATCGATATCCTCAATTTGAGGAAGCCGAATTACACCTTTATCAACAAGAGTTTCAATAGTCCGTTTCACGTTGTCAGATCGCTTATTAACAAGTTCAGCAATCTCAATATGATTCATGGATTGTACGTGTAATGATGGAACAATCGCATTCATGTTTTAACTCCTTCTTGAACGATCAACAATTTGACCGCTTTATTAATCAGATAATTCATTGAGCGTTCTTCTTGCTGAGATTTTTCTTTCAGCTTTTTATGTAATTCACCATTTAGGCGAAACTTTACATACATAAATTCTTTTGGTTTCATACTTGCTCCATTGTCCCCATTTTGGGGTGTTAAATTAATGTACCCATTTTGGGGTTATTGGTCAATCCCCAAAATGGGGTTAACATCAATTTTATTTTTAAAGCCTTTTGCTATGAATGAAGATGACAACAAAGTTGTGACCATGAAAGTACGTGTAACTCCTGAATTTAGAGAGCAACTTGTTACAACGGCAAAGGGAAATAACCGTTCCATGAATGCAGAGATTGTTGATAGGCTCGAAAAAAGTTTTGAAAATAACCAGTCTAGTTATATTGAAGCTTTTACAGCTGCGGGTGTAAAAATCCTTAGCCATGTCATGACATCGCTCAAAGAAAGTGGATTGAGCGATGATCAGATCAAAGAAATTTTTAATGGCTTTAAACTTAATAAAAATGAGTAAGCTAAGTTGTATTGGTCTTTGGGGTAAGTTTTTGATTAAAATACGAATCGAGAATAAATAAATGTCTATTGAAACTACCTACTTTGGGTTAACTAGCACTGATCTTGCTTTTTGGTCGATGCTAGGTACTTGGTTGGCTTCTATTGGAACTATAGCCGCAGTAATAACATCTCTGTATTTAGCGCGTAAAAATGAAAAAGTTAACCTTTTAATCACTTCTAACCTAATATTTTTATTAACGTCTGGACGTGAATATAGTGATGATGATCAATATATTCACATTGAAGTAACAAATAATGGAAATAAGCCAATAACAATTCAAAACATAGGTTGGCAAATGACAAAAGATCGTGCTTTTTTTGTTCCAATTAATCCCAACCCTATTAATACGCCACTCCCTAAAATGATAAGTTACGGTGAAGTAGTTAGATGGGCTATCGAAGTTAGTGCCGTAAAAAATATTTGGGGACCTGATTTAATAAGAGATGGTATTAAAAGAAAAGATATAAAAAACTGGAAAATTTTTGTTTATCTTACAACAGGTGAAAAAATTCTAGTGAAACCAGATCAAAGAATTATTGAATTAATTCAAAGTTGTTTACAGAATTAAAATTATAAAGATAACTTTTTATTTATTACAGGATGATTTTCAACAACTTAATATACTGAAGTTTCTTTACTATTTTATCTTAGCATATTATCATATATTTTTTAATTTGGATCGGTTATGTACTCAGCTAGTTCCTTTGATGCAGAAGGGAAAATATATTTCACAAATTTAATTAGCTATATTCATAAGTATAGTGACCAAGACATGTCTGATTTTTTAAATTCTTTAAAAAACAACAGTCATGATGAATATATTAAATCTATAAAAAATGAATATCAATTATATCGAGTTATTGATTTCAAATCTTTAATCGTACATGAACAAACACATTTTTTAGATTTAACTAGTAGCCTTTGGGGATTGGAATTTAACATTAGAAAAAACAATGTCTTTCTAACAAAAAATAATATAGAGGATCAAAAAGATGCATTAGATGTATTTTCATTGAACTATTCAGAATTATTGAAAATGCATAGACCCCTCAATAAAAATAACAATTTATTATTAGATTATAGAGAGGTGATCAACTACAGACATTTTTATTACTACGATAAAAATGTAGGTGTATCTTTAGAAATTCAATTAAATTATAAAAACTCTTCCATTTCAGTTCCAGTAAGCATGTTATCAGTTTTAGAATCACATGCTTTTTCCAATGAATATTTATCAAAATACAAGGATGCTTCTCAAATAAAAAATTTAAAAATCAAACATAAAATCAAAAACCAAATTTATGAAAATTATATAAACTTCATGAACAATCCAATTTATCATGAATATAATATTTTATTAAAATTAATTGATATTCACTATTCCAAACTTGATTTAAACATTACGCAAAAATTAAAATTATGTTCTGTAGTCACAGGTGTTTGTTTAGATATGGGTGGGCTACTGCTGTCAAGCATAAGTAATAAAATTTATAAAACCATTGAAAGTCATTACAAATACTCGATTAAAGCAGATTGGATGAGGGGTTCAAGTCGTCATATATTAGCAATAAAAATAATTTTACTCATGTATGATTACATTAAATCATTAAAAAAAGTATCAGACCTACAAAAGATGAAGAATTTATTAAAATACAACCCATTAAAAGCTATCAACACTTTTATTGAAAAATTAACAACAAGTTATGAATCTCTAAAAACAATTGAAAAAATTGAAAAAGAAAAATATTTAGATATTTTACAAAAAAAACCTTTCGCAAAAAGCAACATAATTTTTTGTAATTTTTTAGAAAACAATGCTGCTTATGTTAACTCACAATATACCATCAATGATCTAAATAATTATAGATTATTAATGATGTTTAGAGATGATGACAATTTAGTGCATAATTTCGTTGAGTTTCCATTAACTTTTAATATAAATATTGAAGTATATTCGAATGAACCTGACACAGAAGAGCTTTCAATTATTGATGAAATACTTACTATTGATAAGTTGAAAAAATTCCATATGGATAACTTAGAAGCTGAAAGAATGGTAAATGCTAATAATTGGTACAGTGGGTGAAAGTTAAAAATTTCAAGAAACATATAGCAATGAATTTCAGTATAATTGTGAATTTGAGACATGAATAATCACAATGTTTGAAACTAAAAACTTATTTTTAAAACAATTTGCTAATGAAGATTTGAACGAGATGATACGTTTCTTTCAAGATGAGAATTTCATGGCTTTTTCACCTAATGGTGTATTAAACAATGAAGATGCCAAAGCACGCTTTTTTGAAATCATAGAGCATTATAAAAAATATGGATTCGGGAAATTAGCTATCGTTTCCAAAAAAACTAATAAAATTATCGGCTATTGTGGTTTCGAAATTTGCACCATCAATGGTAAGCAAGAAGCAGAATTAGGATTTAGATTAAGTACGAACGAGAGAGGCCAAGGTTATATCGTAGAGGCTGCAACAACGTTAATTGAAGATATGAAAGCTCGAAATTTTAAGCAAGTTGTAGCGTTCTCAGAAGAACAAAACTATCCAGCCCACAATCTACTTAGTAAGTTAGGATTTATAAAAACATTTACATCTAATTATTTGAATATGGATGCTGTTTTCTTCAAAAAAGATTTATAAATTTTAGGGATTTTTGTTTGCTTTAAGCCCTCATCAGAGGGCTTTTACACATATCCCTACATGAATATTGTTGTTTATGGTGTGAGCTGTGCAACCAGGTAAAAGAGGCTTTGTTGCACAAAGCTATTCTTAAAGGCCTCTTTAGCAATATAATTTCCAAATGAAGAATCCTGCATCCAAAATCTATCGCATAACCAATTGGTCATCTTACAATCGCGCTTTGATCAATCGTGGCTGGTCTATGTCGCGTGACAAACTCAGTAAGAATCCATTTACATGGGATGGTTTATTAAGAGTAAATTAAAGTCTTTAAAAAAACTAAACAGTCCGTTCTGTATTTGTCCTGTTATTATCCTCACATAAAAATTAATGAGAGGGAAAATAATTATGGCAACACCTTATATTGTTGTGGGTTGTCCAACCACAGGTGGCGGGCAAGTGCTTTCTGGAAACAGCATGTTTTTAATTGAAGGCATTCCAATCGCTTGTGTTGGTGATAAAGCAACTTGTCCCAAGCACAAAACCGTTGCTACGATCATTTCAGGTGATCCACACATGCAAATCTTTGGTAAAGCTGCGGCAAGAGTTAATGACTCTTTGTCATGTGGTTGTAAACTATTGCCAAAACAGAACTTAGTTGTACAAGACAATGGTGGTGGGAGTACAAGTGCAGATAGTATCTCTACTGCAAACACTCTTATGTCACAATTAGCAAACATTTTTGAAGATAAATTTAAACTTGTATCTCAGTCTGGTGCCCCCCTAAAAAATATTAATTATTTAATTACTCGAGCTGATGGAACAACGGAAACAGGTAAAACGGATAACTTAGGATTTACCCATTTGGTAAATACTAAAGATCAAGCAGAAATTCTTTCAATACAAGCTACTTACGATTATTAAACTATGGATAACTTACAATATTGTGATGCTAGTCAAACATCAACAACACCTAAAACAGATAGATCGGTTAAATCAATTGTTCTATGTGAATGTACCGGAAGTGAGACAGCTACCTACATTGATGAAAACAAAATTCCGTCATTTAATAAGCCTTTCAAGTCACCCATTAAATTGTATTGGATGAACATTCATAAGGATGTAGGCTTATTTATTGATGACTCAGAAATTAGAAAATGGGTTAAAGATGCATGCAATTATCATAAAATACCCCATATACTTCTTGCGCTAATTCTTCAAAATGAGAACAATCCAAATGCACCAGGATGGAGAAAATCAGCCCAATTCGCGGAAAGAACAATCACCACGGCAGCAAATATCGTCGATAAGGTAATTTTTATCGTACCAGATAAGGTATCTAAAGGTTCTTCAGGTATTGCTAATGTCAGTGATAAAGCACTAATTGACGGTGTGCAAAATTCTTTGAAAAAATATTGCCGCCCACCAATCCCTTCTTCCATCGTAAAAAATATAATTGGTTTAAGTACTGACACTAGGATATCTGGTGATGATTGGCGAAATGATCTTTATTATGCAGCAGCACATCTAAGATATTTGATAGATCGCGAGTTAAGCAATTGTTTTAACGGTGCAATGACTACTGACCAATTAAAGAAAGTTATTAAAGCTTACAACGGGTCAGGGCCAGAAGCAGAAAAATATGCGAATAATGCTTTGGCAAATTTGAATTTAGCAATCACAGGAAAAGGGACATTATATTTCTATGAAAAGTAGTAGATTTTACTTATATTTTATTGTGGTTATCCTCTTGGGAATTAGCCTTCTCACCTACACTTTTTCAAATCTTTGGCTATTAGCCACTGATCAAACAAATTACATTCCGAAAGAAAGTAATATTTTCTTTTTCCATCCTACAAAAATTGATGAAGGATCGGGAGGCTATTGGCGGTATGGTGAAGATTTAAATAACTATTACCACTTTTCAGAAACTGAGGAAAACACATATTATATTTTTAATAAGAATACAAAATGTCAAAATATTGACACAACAGACTATAGAACATGGTGTAATCCATTGAAAGCATCTAAATAGCTGAAAGGCCCTCAATCTAGAGGGTCTTTCAAATTGCTTTTTCACATATTCCAACATGAATATTGTTATGGTATGGGCAGTACAACCAGGTAAAATACACAAGATACATGCGCTCATGATCAAAGAAACCACTGAGTGCCTACAGTGATAAATTACTTTTTTAAGAACAGCTCTTGTTCTGCTGCACGGCGGCGTACCAAGCCTTTCAATACTTTCCCACCACCTTTATTCCATTGCAGGAACTGATCAGCTGCAACTTTATAGTTGCCCGCATTCAATTGCTTAACCAGTGTAGAGCCTTTAAATGCTGCTTCCCCGATGTTATAGGTCAATGATACAAGTGCATCAAACTGATTTTGATTGATCACGACTTTTACAGCCTGATTTACTGCAGTCTCAAAACGCCGCAAATCATGTTGAAAAAAGGACACTGCTTGCGATTTGGCGCACACATCACCCTTCTTAACTTTTACGCCGCTTGGATAAATCGTGGTACCAAAACCGATGGTCCACACCCTTACGCCATCGTCATAAGCATCTAGTCTCAGATCTTCGAAGCTAGTGATTAAGTTGATACCAACTTGACTGGTGTTCATACCATTTTTAGGTGCCAGTCCATCAGCGACATTGTTTAGATCATCAACTTGGGTTTGGGTGAGTTTTCCGCCCGCTAAAACACGTGCAGCATTGAAAAATGGTTTTCTGTCCATTTTGCATTCCTCTTGGCAATAAAAAAGCGCCGAAAGGCGCAATGAAATTTAATGTAGTAAAAAAGCCCCGAAGGGCTTTTCTAATTGTTTAAGTGTTTTCTTTAACTATCTGGTCTAGAAATTCATTTCTAATTTCACCAAACTCCTTCGGTTTATAAATTTCTAAGAAATCATGTAATTCATCATTATCAACTATTTCATCATTTGGCTTCACATACCTGAAATCAAATTCCTCACTTGACTCAGTGGAATAAACCCATTCATCTCGATTGTTATGCCATTTTTGTTTGATATGATGTTCATCTTTATTAACAACTTCAAAAAGTAAGGTATTTAGCTTTTTAAGTTTTCCATCTACCATTTCAAAATCTTCAGACCCAATTAACTTTCCTGTCGAATCTTTGAGATAGTTTTTATAAGCAATTACCTGATAATTAGCATTAAATAAAGTTTCACTTACAATTTGCTTTACTTCTGAAAACTCTTTTATTTCATCTAGAACTAATATTTCACCGAGGAAATGCGCAACTCTGAAACACCAACCTTGTGCATCAGAAAAGTAAATTGTCTTTATCGGCTGCCCTTCAGAAGGTTCAATAATATTTAGGTTAATCACTATCGTTATCCTGGAGAATGCAATCCTGGTTGTGGTGGTGGAGCTTTGTCACGCCATCTAGCTGCATATGCTGTGCGCGGGCATCCCTGTAACTCTGCATCAAAAATTACAGCTTTTAAACCCTTTTGTTCAACATTTAAATACCAATGTATATGCCCTTTCCACGAACCAATACCAGGTTTCTCGAAATTTACATCATTTCTGATCTGATATAAATTATGCTTATCTAGATACATTTCATTATATCTAAGCTCGACTAAAGAGGCCTTTCCATTCATATATGCATTTTGTATATGGCATTTATCGTCAGCATTGTTCTCTAGGTTTTTTACAACAGGCTCAGCTTGTTCAACATCATTAAGAATATTTTGTGCAGCAATATTTGTCGCTACTTGTGCATCTAAGCTACCTGAATCAGCGTTTGAAATGACTTGTTCAGCTACAGTTTCGAGGGGAAGTGACTTTTCTAATTTACTCTCTTTTTTTAAATGAAATATTTCAACAACTAAAGTTGGACTGGGTCGAGTAAGTTTTTGCAGATAATCAACTTGAAAATGGGTTACATTTTCATCATCTCTCATTATCTTTATGTCATATATACGATTACCTAGATTTCTATGTTGCATGTACTCAATAGTACACCCTTCAATTGTCGTAGCTTTACATTTGTAGTTAATAGAATATACGGTTTGAATAACCCCTTCATTAGCAACTTTATATTTAATCTGACTATTCTGAGGATCCATTACCCAATCAATTGCCCCAAGCAACTGATCTACAGCAACACTTAAAGCAATACCAGCTAAACCACCTTTTAGAACGTTAGCGACTTGCTTTGCATTAGGCGTAATTAACGCTGCAGAAACAGTAGAACCTCTTGAAGCTTCGATTAATGTTGAAGCCCCAACTGTTGAAGAGCTGGTAACCGTCCAACCCGCTAATGGTGCGACTGCTCCCATAGTTTGCGGTGAAGCTGCTAATCGATAATTCGTAGCTTTTGGTACTGTTTCTTGAGTTTTTTTTGATGTACTTACTTGTGTATTAGTTTGAGTTGTGTCGCTTTGGTTATTATCACCACACCCCGCTAGCCCTAACAACATTGCTAATAAAAATAGTTTTCTCATTTATTCCCCCTTATTTTCAAATAGTTTATTTTACTTTTTAGTTAAAAACCATTAGGAATTATAGTTAAAAGCCGCCCTAAGACGGCTGTTTGTTGATTGTATATTTTAACTGTCTTTATCTTTCTTCTTTTCCTGTTCTGAACTACCAAAGTAGAAACCGCAAGCCGTGGTCATTGCTCCAGCAATAAAACCTAAGGCCGTGTTGATCAAGTTGCTATTTTCTCGTGGCATATCGACAAAGAATAATGCGAGCACCAACACAAACATGAGCCCTACTAAGGCAAAGGCCAGGTAAGCCCGAGTTTGTTCACTTGTCATCAAATTCCCCTTTTATACGTTGTTTCGTTTGCTCATACTGCTTCTTTCGCAATTCGTGGATCTCTTGCGCTCGCTTGTCATCCCACCGTTTAAAATACAGCGTAGTGAAAAATGAAATCACACCAATAAAGACAGAAAACCATACTGCCCAATCTACACTTGCTGCATACGCTGCCACAGATGTCCCCGCTGACATATAAGATATTTTGTGCATGATCAGGGTTAAATAGCTTATGTTCAGGATTTAAGAATATTGTCTTTATCCATCGCCATAATTCAGGTGCAGGTACAAAGTTTGGCGTGTCTTGTGCAAAAATCCATTCTGGTGGATATGGTCGTTGCTGAATTACAAAACCTACTTCATTCATAAATCTCACCCATTAAAAAACCCGCCGAAGCGAGCTTGTTTTTTAACAATCAATTTCATCAAGCTATTTTATTGTTGTTCTATTAGCTGTTGATAGCTTACCTCTGAATTACTTATCAAATAAGTATAGTAAATCTCTATCATCAATTTCCTTTTTCCTATATTGCTTCATATGCTGTTGATATTCTTCTTCTGAAATGACTCGTCTATCAGGCGTAGACTCAATGAGCTTCGAATAACCTTTATTATCTAAAGATCTATTTTGGCCAGAGTACTGAGTTTTGTCATAAGAGCTCATACCCGATGTTTGAAATGGATCTTTATAACCTTGAGCAGCTTGGTTAAAATTTTGATTTGCCCATTTTATTTTTAGTTGATTTGATAGCTCAAAAAAATCCACATTCTCATTGCTGTTATTCTTATTATGAATATCTTCATCTTTAGCAATTAAGATAGATGGTTTTTTGCTGAAAAAATCATCGGCACTGCATACAGGACTAATAACCACCAAGCTTATAAAAAATAATAGTACTTTAACCATCAAATGCATACGCTCATTACAAATCATTATATTGCATAAATCTTATATAAATTTTTCAAAAAATCCACCACTACCAATCATATTCTTTTAGTGCTTTTCATCTTCTAAAAAGGTTTGCTTGGTTTTCAGCAACGGCGTATCTCTTGGCTATATTTTATGTTCACGTTTTCTAGTGAGTTCGAAATATTTAGTGCTATCCATAAATTTCACCCATTAAAAAGCCCCATTTAAGGGGCTTAATATCACTTTGTTACTAACTACATTAACAAATCTAAAAAACCAAGGTTTCCATAGACCTCATAAACTGTAATAAAGAGTTATTCACTATATAAATTGATTTTTTCCAAGCCCTGTTGCAACTCTTGCCATTTACCTTGCTCACTCCACCCTGAAAATTGATAAACCACTTTCCCATTTTTTAGAAAATAAAATGTCGGCATTGTCCAATCATCTAGCTGAGGGAACTTTGATTGATCGTAAACCTGGACCAGTTCTGCCTGATGATCAATATCCTTACTCCATTCTTGGATAGATTCTGCACTTAAGAATCCTCTTTGCGGTTCAAGCCATGTGGTATAAGGTTTAAGTAACCCTTTTATTTGTTTATTTTTAAAGATCGCATCTCTAGCTCTGCGTGAAACACTACAACCTGTACTGGCAACAATAATCACCTGCTCAGATAAATCTAAATTGATATTTTGTACAGACATCGTCATATCTGGATTGAGCTTGTGTATCGCTGGCTGATCTAGTTTTAAATCTGCATCAAATTTGATCCTTGGTAGACTTTGCAAACTTATATTTGGATGATTTTGTGCAAATTGTCTCGCTTGATCGAATTGTCGTGCAGCAACTAAAGCTGTGTAATAAAGTCGATAGTCCATTGGTTTGGTTGAATTGCGCTGAGCCAACTCATCAAACACCATTTTCATTGCAACAATATACTGCTCATCAGATAAATGAAAATTCACCATATCTGTAGCTCTTAGTAGCTCTCTTAATTGAATATCGCTCAGATTTTTAAATTTCTTATTTGCAATGATATCTGCCAGTTCTTGTTGATAAATCATTTGTAACTGCTTCTTAAATTGATTTTGATCTACACTATCCAAAGAAGCCAGTTGCAAATTATACATACGATTAAAACTATCAGAGACATTGGCATAAGCTTGAGACGTAAACAAGAATAGTAATGCTATTAAAATATTTTTTTTCATATACTTAAGATGCCGTATTAAAATAAGAGTCATCAAAAAATGACTCTTAATTAAATTAAAAAAAAATTAATAACAAGTACGATCATGACATGTTACCCCGTTGAAGGGTTTACAACCACGAAAATCGATACATACATGGTCCCGAATGTCCCAACTACTATCTCTAGTGGTTACATTTCTTATAACCATTCTATCCAAATCATTTTTAATGACCAATTTACTCGTAGATATCAGCTCTTGTACACCAAACAGACTTAAGATTTGATAAATCTCTGATGCAGATAATTCTGCCTCTAAATCTAAGTGCCCAAAACTAGTTAAGCCTTTATCGTTGAACCTAAGGCTACTTAAAAATCTCGCCTTACCATTCTTTGACAGTTTCTCGATGGGATTCTTTGCTTTAGGCGTATTACGCATGTACGCATTCAATTCATCCAAAGATTTAATCGGAGCAATCAAGTGATTAAGTTGACTTTGTTCTGAAGCATTCGGAGCCGGTTTAGTTGCTTTGTCTGCTGCAAATGTAGCGCATGAAACTAATACCATACATAGAAATAATTTAATTTTCATTGTTGTTTTCCTAAAGAATTTTAGAAATTTCATTCTACAAGACAATGATAATTATTATCAAGTGTAAATAATTATTAATTACAGTCCACAAATATGCTTTTATTAAATATTGGGTATTTACAAACTTGGTGACTATTCAAAATCAAAGTACTCAGGTCTGTTTGCTTTCACTGAAACTTCACTAAGCCCAATATAGACCAAGCTCATTTTCATCCCCTTAATTATTGGAGATAAATTTAAAACCATAGAATATAAGAAAGCCCACCTTTCGATGAAATTTTAAAAGAATTAATGCACCGTAATTGAAGGTGTTGCTTCTTTTTCACTAACGATTGCTAACTTCTAAATAGTTTTGTTTAGCCTTAGGCAACGACATATTTCTTGGATTATTTTTGTGTTTTCTCTTTTTGGTGAGTTGTAAATATTGATTGGCTTTCATATTCAACCCATCAAAAAACCACCCGAAGGTGGTTGTTCTTATTTCCTAATTTATTCTTTACACTTGATTTTCATATATGAAGCTTTTGTACTCACAGGAATCAGCGAGCCACCGTTGAGTAAGTTCATGTTAGTCATGATATTGTCCTTACCATCCAGTTCATTAAAACCTTTGCCTTTGCAGATTGCATCTGCTTTCTTAAGAAGCTTTGCTCTCATAGCTTTATTTGAACCAAATATATTACTTTGAGTAGTGATTTCATAGACGCCAGATCCAAAATCACCAACAGTAGGTGATAGCATTTGTAAGCAACCAGTAAGAGCGAAAGCAGTAGGGACCAATAACAACATTAATTTAAGTTTATTCATTTGAATGATCTATATCTATTTAAACGAGATAAAAATACGACTATAAGGTTTCAATAGTATTTCCGCCATTAAAAACCACGCAATGAACTACCCCAAAAAGTTGGACAATTTTTTGGGCGGTTATTGTTTAATAAGTGTGCTTAAAGCCCTATTTTGAATTGGTATTTATCTGTAAATCCAACCAATTTAGATAATTCTCTTTATCCAAAAAATTGGGAGCGTCATTTACATTGAGCGTTACCTCAGTATTCTCCACAAGAATCATGTAATTACTTACAGCCTGAGTTAACTCATCATTCGATCTGGCTAATTCAAAATAGTTGCTTAGAAAAAGTATATTGCAAACCATATTATCAGCAATGACAGACAAACTAGATAAATCGGGATTCTTTTTCATAAATTTTGGACTTAAACCTGCTTGTTTATAATGACTACTGTTAATAAAATTATCATATTTCTGTTCTAACTCTTGACGATCCATTTGTTGCTCACCATTATTAAATTTTAGATAATATATTTTATATCTAAAATTAAAAAGGCTTTACGGAATAAGTGGTGGAATTACGATAGAGCATTTGGCGCAAAAAACTCAACATGGCAGCTTTCTAATTGCTGCTAATCGCTTTGCATCACGCATTTGGTCTTGAATACTCTTCAGGTAAAACAGCAAAAGCTACTCTTGATTGATCACCGGAAATATCGAACTCTACATTCACATGAGTAAAGTTTAACCGCATTTCATCTTGTACTGTTTTTACTGCCTTAACCAATTCTTGCTCTAGACATTTTTAGATTGCTTCATCACTATACATTTTTAAATCTCAATTTTTCTAAATAGAGCTGCTTCTGTAAAACCATTTCTGATGCTAAAGTGGCGCAATTAGCAAACTAACAACCAATTTATGAATATACATTATGAAAAGTATAAGGTTCAGCATAAAGGAAGTCTGAAGCAGGGTGCATCCATCGCCCCTTTGGTTGCCCCTCTTATTCTTGGATTTGTCTATGGGATAACCGCACTTTTACAAGGTTCTCCTAGCCAAGCCCCTGCAATGTTTTTCCTATTCCTAATATTTGGACTTCCTTTCACTTACGTTACCATCTTCACTCTGGTTTTGCCGATGGCTATTTTCCTTCGCAAAATAAATGCACTTTCTTCTGCACGATTGTGCCTCTGGTGTTCTCTACTTGGACCCATCACCTTCTATGCCTACCTTTATCTGCTAAATGGTGGACCCGACCGAATGCCAGACTTTTTCGGAATCATTTTTTCCATGCTATGCGGACTCATTTCAGGAATTGCATTCTGCCTAATTGCTAGGATTCGGGTATTCGCCAATTAACTAAATAAAAAACTTTATAAGATCTTAGCAAACAAAAAAGCCCACCTTTCGATGAGCTTTTAAAAGAATCACATGAAATGTGCAACCACTGCTAGTTTTCACGTGCCATTGCCAACAACTAAATTTTTTTTAGCCTTAGGCAACTGCGTATTTCTTGGCTTATTTTTATGCTCACACTTTCTTGTGAGCTTGAAATACTTTCCTGTATCCTTAAATCTCACCCATTAAAAACCTGCATTAGACTATACCAATGCAGGTTTTTAATTAAATTATCACTTTATAAGATTTTTTTGCTCATCATTTAACTTATTAATTGCCTCTTGTGTTGCCTCAAGAACTTTGGCTTCAACACTTGATGCTGCATAAGCACATCTACTAGCCATATTTATTGAGATAATAGTTCTCTCTGATGTTGCTGACACAAACTCTTGATTAACAGCATAAACAAGCTGATCTATAAATTTCAGAGTATTTATTGAAACAGTACTTTGCATGGCTTTGGTCGTGGATAATTGCAATGCATTCGCTGCCCCCGAAAAACTTGAAAGCCCCTTTGCTGTATCTCCCGAACTAATTGGGCTAAACACACCCGCTAAACTGCCTAATATACCTACAATGTATGGAGTTCTATTTTGAGTGTTTAGACTATTTTCATAAAAATTATAAACATCTCTACAAAACTTGTTGGCCTTATTTAAGTTGTTTAAATCTTCGTTTAGGGTACAAGCATCCCCCTTGCAGAGACTATTTTCACCCCAAGGCCAAGTGGGTGACTTATTACTAAATTTTTCGAAAAATCCCGCTTTTAAATTGGTTGAAAAAGCAAGAATAAATAAAATGAACAATATTTTCATTTTCTCCCCTTAAAAATTTTAAATTATTGTATTTTTATTTATAGTTGCTTTTCTTTTATCGACAATAATTTCTGTCGGATTTCTCAGTAAATAAATAGTTCAAACCATAATACCCCTATTACTCACATTTAAGTCCTCTACTTTAAACTCATGCATTCCAGATTTTCATAGCAAAATTGACCTCTTCGCACTCATCTTCCCATTCAATATTTTTATACTCATTTGATAATGAGTGGTCTGGAAATCTAGGTATACCTGTATCAGGACCTTGTGCCTCTCATTCTTGGCATATAGAATATCCCAGTTTTTTGCTTGGTTCTTTTGTTGGTGAAAATTTCACCTTAACAAAATTTTAGCAATATCTTTGCCTTGGATAATATCTTTATTGACTAAAATGTCATGGATTAATAGCTCTATTTTACAAATTAACTGCGTAATTACTGATCAAAAAAAAGAACAATCTAAAAGATGACTTTCTGACATATTTAATGATTAGAACATATGTGCAAACTATGAACCCATAGTATGGTATCGAGTGGAGATCTGTTCGCTTTGGTCTGGTACCAAATTGGGCTGATGATCTAAAGAACTTAAAAAAACACATATAACGCCCGTTCTGAGAACGTGGCAACAAAGCCTAGCTTTCGACATGCATGGTCTAAAAATCAATTCTGCTTGATTCCAGTAAAGACTATTTTTGAACCCAAGTACATTGATGGGAAATCCCATTGGTATGGAACTTATCGAGAAGACCATATGCCCTTCACTGCTGTTAATATTTATGAACATGCGACTGTAAACGGCGAGCTGGTTATTTCAATGAGCATGTTAACGATCAATGCTGATGATCACCCATTTATGAAACAATTCCATAAACCAAACGATGAAAAACGTTCAATCGTAGTAATCTCGAAAGGAAGGCGCAAAGATTGCACTTACTTACAGCCATAATCAAGCCAAAGACTATTTAGTTGAAATGCCGATTGATGATTACACAGCAACTCTGAAAGCAGATAAGCATAAATTCCGCCCAAATACCCATTACAGAGCGACACAGAATGTTGCACTTTTGTTTATCCATAACTTTTTAAATTTGAATTCTTTTTAATCAAAAAAAATGTACTCGCGCTATACAAAGATGTATATATCACCACCCAAGAGATTGACTTTAAATTAAAAATCTTTTTATCAATCAAGCTACCTAATATCTCTTCCCAAGCAACCCCATTCATATATGGCACTACAAAGTGCATATATGGAGGAATATAAGCAACTAGTATATATATACAACTAAGTATATAAAAAAAGACATTCACCCTACCCATAACAATAAAAACTAAAATCAAAAAAAATAGTACAATTTGGAGAAATAATGGATCAAAATTCAAGGAAGCTATAGCAGGAAAAGCAATCACCAACCATGAGAAAAAAGCTAAAAAAGAACTAAAAAATTTCATTAAATTCACAATAAAATTCCTACTTAAAAATATTGTCTCTACGGAATATCTATTTAATTATAAAAGATTTTTATGATATTAGTGGTTAAAAGTACATTTATTAATCACTCAACTTATTTTGTTGTCCTAATAGTTTGTAGAGGATACACGTGTAGATTGAAACCGAAAGGCACCAAAAGATCAAGTAGATATTATGATCAAACTTAATCGTATTAAAAATGACTTGGTTTAGAAGATCATTTCTGTCAACCAACTTTTATTGCTAATTTTTTATTTTGTAAACCAAATAGAAAATTCTGCAACAACCTAATTCACTTATTTAATAAAAAGGCTAGCTCAGCCTTAAATACTAATTATCTTTTTTGTTTGGATTTGAGTTGCACGTTTCATTATCAGCTTCGGTGAGTAAACTAGTAAAGCTTTGTGCTATTAAAAATTTGCCTTGTTCATCAAAAAAAAATCTGGTGGTGTTTTGTACTTTTTGGGTACAATCTATAGTTGTTATTGCATAATTATAACTTATCGTATTGTTATAAAAGCGCTTAATATATCCATATGTTATATAGCGATAAGTTTCAGGATATGATAATAAGCTCACTCCATTCGGAATAAAATCAACATCTTTAGACTCGGTATGTACTGTATTATTACTTGGTTTGATCGTTGTTTGTTCTCGAATATCATAGACATTAAGGTCTGATTTTTTTGCATTATCAATCAATACTTTAACTTCTTTTGTGTCCAATTTCAAAAAGATTTGATTTGCTTGAAGTAAGGATGGCTCATTCATTATTTGAGACTCTGAAGCAAATACAGAAGTACACATTATTAAAGTAATTACACCGAAAATTTTCATCATAATAAAATTATTTGATTAACATAGAATAAAGTTATTCTAACTTATCTACTATTACTTGTAAAAGTAACCTTTCCCTGTACAGCTATCTTAAAGTAATTTAGCTAAAAGATAATCAAAATTTAAAATGAGATTATTAAACTATTGCTAATATTTAATATTTTTCACAGTAAACCAAAAAGTTCAATCTTAGTATGAACAACAGGGGAAATCTAGCTAAACACATACTAACCAGAAACAAGTAATGACCTCCCTTTGTTTCAACTAAAAATTTAAAACTTGAAAACATTTTAGGCCAAACCTAAAATACAACTTGAATACATTACAAATTCAAGTGGTAGCCATGAGCCATTCAAACCAAATCATCGAAATCAAGAATCATCTCAGGCATGACTTATTCTCAGATGTATCTTCTATCATAGTGATACAACCTTCTATGCGTATGGCTATCACTGTCGCAATAGAAAAAATTTCAGCAGGTTTCCCTTCCCCAACCCAAGATTATATCGATAAGAGAATCAATATGAATGAGCATTTGATTGGTAATGAATACGCGACCTTCATTGTTAAAGTCGGCTCACTCTCAATGAAAAACGCTGGTATTGATATTGATGATGAATTGATTGTTGATCGTAGTTTAGAAGCTAAGCATAGAGATATCATTGTTGCCTTGGTCAACAATGATTTTACCGTTAAACGTTTAATGCTTGATGAAGATGACCGAATCGGGTTAAAAGCAGAGAATCCTGAATACAGCAATATTTATTTTGATGATGACCAACTGCTAGAAGTTTAGGGTGTCGTTACTTTCGTACTGAAAAACACAAGAAAAATATGAAGTACGAAAATAAAGTATTTGTGTTAGTTGACGTAAACAATTGCTATGTCAGCTATACATTTCCTGAGCCTACAGACTTTGCACCTAAATTGGCTAAGGCTGCTACATTGATGCTGAACCATATCTACGAAGAAGGGATTAAATATAAGAAGATAGGAATTGGACCTTGCTTTTTACTTAACCGTAATTGGTCCATGAGTCGGGATAAACTGAGTAGAAATCCATTTAGATCACAGTGAATTAATTTTTAAATTAACTTATCGTGAGCTATTAGAAACTATAGGAAAAGCTAGATAGACACAAGACCCCGACATTAGGTACAGTAGGCGAAAGCTCAAAAAATCAGAATCATATACAACGCTATAATTCTGACAGCAACTTTCAATTAGTCATTTTACTTGCCCTTCGTACAGGTAATACAATTCAGCATTGTCTGTATCTCCACCCCAGCTATATTTTTCTTCGCCAATCCGCTTCAAACCATTTCTTTCATAAAATTGAAAGTTTGAACTATCATCCGTATAAAGAAAGAACTCTTTAACCTTCATTTCAGTAAGATAATCGGTAAACATAGAATACAATTTATTGCCTATTCCCATACCTTGATATTGTTCATCTAGGATAAATAAGTTTAAGGATGCAACAAATTTCTTACCACTTTTCAGAAGTAATTTTTCATTTAATATCAATGTATCCAAATAACCCTCAAAAACATCTTCTTTCTTTTCTAAGATTATTTCCTTTAAAGCCTTATATTTTCTTATTTTTGCATTAGCTTTCTGCTTAATATTATCTATCATTGATGCTGCAATAACTCCAACAATCTCATTCTCATTACGTACCACAAAGATACGAGAGGAGTTTATAATAACCTCACCTAGAAAAAACTCCGCCATAGGTTTCACATTCTTTTGAGGAACCCATGAATGATAATCCCAAGTAAATACGATCATCTGGTTTATTTTGTCTAAATCATTTTCGCTCAATTCTTCTGCAGCTTCATACTTTAAAGAAACATTCCTACTCATTACTCACACTCATTTAACTTCAATAAAAATACAATTTGCGATTCAAAGCTATTTCAAGTTCTCAATGCTTTAACTATCGTAATAGATAACCCTCTAATGAAGGCTATCTAACTGATCAAATGAACATTCTTCTTTATTTAATTAAATGTTCTTTCACAATATGATCACTTAAAAGTTTAATAACTTCTGAGCGTTCATCTAAAGAAGTCTCACTTTTTCTCACATAAATACTGATAAATACAGGTGCATGAGTTTCTGACCATACCATTGAAGTTAAACCTCTAATGCCATAATCACTGGCACCCGTACGATCAGCAATTTTCCATCCTTTAGGTAAAGCAGCTCTTAACATATTGTCTGCAACTTTATTCCCTATCATCCATTCTTTTAATTGCTCTTTTGAGCTTTTAGATAACACATTACCCGTCAATAACTTTTTCATACTGGCATTCATGGCATTGGGAGTCGTTGTATCTCGGATGTCATCTTCGGGATTAATGACAAGATCTGGTTCATATCTATCTGATCTTGTAACTTCATCGCCAATTGAACGCATGAATGAGGTTAGGCCTACAGGGCCTCCACCTGCCTCTATCGCAAAATTTGCTGCCGTATTATCACTGTATGCGGTCGTAATTTCACAAGCTTGTTTGATCGTCAGTTTTTTATTTACGTAATCTTTGACCACTGGCGAATAAGTAACGAGGTCTTTTTGCTGAATCGTTTTTGAATGATCTAAAGTCAGCTTTTTAGCATCAACCTTCGCCAATACATTCGCACAAGCAAGCGCTTTTACAGTGCTGTCCAAAGGAAAGCGTTTATCGCCATTGATCGAAATCAATTTATCATCCATATCCAGGATAGATACACCAATCTGCCATCCCTTTTCGGATAGGGTTTTGATTTGCCCTTCCAGAGTAGCAGCCATAGTAGCTGACACCGAAGAGCCAAACAAAACAACAGCTATGACAGATTTCAATAACGATTTCATATTGCATCCATATATTAAAAATTTAAAAAATTAAGCGTGGCCAAGTATACCTCTAGAAATTTAATTATTAAGTTAATCAAATGTTTTATCATTATTTAATGGCTTAAATGTATTCAATAATAAAGCCTCTATCAAACGCTTTTGCACATATTTCAACATGAATATTTTTGTTGATCTTGTTATTGGCCCTACATGGTAAATGACACTACTCTTGAATGTAGAAAAAGCCCCTCGGGGCTTTACTATAGTCATAAAAAACCCGCATACCGCGGGTTTCCATTCTAGTATTAACTGAAAAGTAAAAGAGCGCCCAGCCATAGTAGTAGTGTGGCTAATATATAACTGGTTCTTCTCCACATCAAAATCGTGTTGGAATTATCTTTGAGCACTTTTCCAAAGTACTCAATTTCCTGTTTTGCATCCTCAATAACACTTGTTCCGAAATTAATGGCATCTCTAAGCTCTTTATTCTCATCCAATAATGCCTGCTTTTCTTCCCAATTAAGCTCTATCATTTTTCTATCAGATTGAATTCTGTAAGCAATATCCTGTAAAAGCTCTTCACGTGTCATTTGATGAAACTCTTCATCTAGATCGGCAGCAGTAAATTTATATTCACTCATAAATAAACTCCAATTAAGGATGATACAAACCAGGCAACTTTATCCAACAAACACTATTTTCTGCATCTTCACGGTAGATCTTTACTAACCCATAAATAGCAGCTGAAATTTCTTTACCTTTTTACCACTTTCACAACGATTTTTAAAAGTTTTCTCCAACTTTATTTAGTAAGCTTAATAAGTTTACTAAAAAACCACCCGATGGTGGTTTAACTCAATTAGATTGTATTTCCACAAATGTCTTTTGCACCAGTAGGATAAGTGTTTTGAAGTTTAGTACGGTCCGTAACTAGCTCAAGTGAAAATGTTTTCCCTACCATAGCTGAGTTTGATGGAATATCTTGAACAGCAATTTGTGCTAGAAAATAACCTTCATTTGGCTTTGTAGAGTAACTTCCCACATAGCCATAATTTGTGCCATTTGAAATTACACCAATTTGTTGAGTCTGTTGATTGATGTAAAAACCTAACCTTACTCCGTTATTCAAAGCATTATTATCAATAGCATTTTCACCTATTAAGGCACTGTTTGACAGATCTCTTGATTGCCATGCTGATAATATTTGGTTTGGAACCTCAGGTATATTATTAAGACTCATAATCGAATTGGATAAAACATGCTTATCTTCTTTAGTTCCAAAAAAAGTAAACGGGAAAAGACCAATAATACTGTTGTTACTTAAGACCACATTTGGAACTTTCACAATCATTTCATAGGCAATAATGTTACTTTGGGATAGTGCAACATCGCCGATCATTTTGCCTGGTTGACTTAATTGCTTATTGCCAAAATTTCCACTTGCAGCAACGTATCTTTTACTTCCTGTTGTCGGGCTTATGGTTAAGGAAACTTTTTGCCCAGAAATAATTGGAAAAGGTAGAGCTCCTGATGAAACCGCATTTATTTGCGTCTGGTTAGCATCAAAATTATAAGTACACGCTGCGAAAGTGTTCACTACAGGAATGGCTATGATAAGAATGCCCAATATTATCTTCTTCACTTCGTTTACCTTTTTTATAATTGAACAAGTAGTATAAATAAATCACTTTCAATAAGTGAGAAATCGGATAAAAGGTCATTAAAAAACCATCCGAAGGTGGATTTTTGCTTATCTAACACTTATTTTGGATTTAGAAAGTAAAAATTAAAAAGAAGTGATGCTCAAGATGCTGGCCACAGTTAGATAAAACCCCACCGTATTAAAGCTCTTTAAAAATTTATATATTTACATAACTCATGCACTTTCCACACACCATAAAATTATAGCTGTTACTTCAATAACTTAATTAACAAAGGAGGTTAAATTATTATCATTTTCTCACCCACTTTTATTTTTGGCTTTAGACTTTTTATGAACCTCATCAATCATCCAAAGCAAAAATACAATCATTCAAGATATGTGGACCACCTGGCAAATAATTATACTCAGCATAAACATTAATAGCCTGCTGATCTATAGATTACGGCGTACTCTGTCCATATCGTCTGGATCTCCAAATCGTACAAAATACCAGCAAGATAGACTCCGCGGCATAAGATGATCCGGGTGGCCCAGGGATGACCACCTAAAAATTTGATTTGCCCAATTTCGTGCGGCGTTTTCGACGCATAGGTTTTTTCGTACTTGTAGAGTTCAATGACTTTCCCAAGATATCAGCCTTATCTTTATCAGCATCTTCTTGGATCTCGTAGCCTTCATGATCAAGGGAAAACGTCCCATTCTCATCAAGATACCAAGAAGGTGTTAATTACTAGTTACTTAATTACATTCATTTTCAGGATCATTCATCATCTTTTTTAAGTTGTTAAATTCCTGTATGTACCTATTTTCATCATAGACCAACTCTAAATTATTCTGCTTGTGATACGCCACGAATTCGTCATAACGGCTAGTAACGAGTTGATAAAATGCAAGCTCTGCTTTCATCCCATCACATTGGATTTTTTTTGCTTCTTTCCATTCAGCCTCACTTAACTCCTGACCTTTATAGTACTCATTGAACTGATACTCTTTTAAAAGCTTTTCTTGGCTTTCATCCAAAATTCTCAAATACTCCTTTTCAAAGTTTTGGTTATAAGTTGCAAAGCAATGACCTGATAGTAATATTCCTACTAGAAAAAATAATTTTCTCATTTTGATCTCTTATATATTTTCAATAAGATATATCACATTTGAAAAAGTTAATCAGGCTTCTGAGTACAAACTGTAACACTGGTAAAAACATATTTATCTGGTCTGTCTATCTCAGATACATCGGTAAAGTTTAGGTAAATATCACGAATATTTACCCCTGTTTCAATTTCAAACTTATTGACTAGCTCTGCAATCTGATGAGTTAAAGCCTTTTCTAGCTCTTCCTTTCGCGTACAACATTCGGCAATTGATAGTTTTGACATTGTAAGCACCTCTATGTTGGTTCAATTCCAATCTCCTTAAATTTTAGCCCATCCAGCTTTCTGAGATGTTCCAGAGTGTAAAGCCGCCCCCTCTGGATCAAAGAACTTACCCAAATCAAACTTTTCTTCTTTATAATAAAATCTCGAATCTCTTTAAGGTTGATTGCACTGTATTATGTATTTAAGTTCTAATTTTGCTGACAAGAGAACTGAGTAAGGAGTGATAAAACAATGTCAGCATTTTTAATAATTATGGGATTCATCTTGGCTTTCTTCGGATTAATTTTTGGTCCACATATATTTCATAAACACATAAGAAATACCCAAGAAGGTAAAGCAATGAGCTTTTTATGTATGCTCCCAGGAATGTTTACTGTGATGCTTGGTTTATATTTGAGATGATAAATTAAAGTTGAACTAAGCCTTGCTAAGAGGGCTTTTATATATATCCCGATAAGAAATTTTCTAACCACTCATCAGTAATACAGAACTTTCTATATTAAATTTTGCTAATATATTGCCGCAAAATCATCTACTGAGTCACACTATTATGCCCAAACATTACATAGTTGTCGGAAGCCCAACTTCGGGTGGCGGTGAAGTAATTAGCGGAAATAGAAACTTTCTTATCAATGGCAAACCAATCGCTTGTGTTGGTGATGAGGCTACTTGCCCGACCCATAATACAGCAGCATTCATCATGACAGGTGATTCAGAAACTCGGTTCGGTGGTTTGCCTGTTGCGCGTGAAGGTGACTTACTTTCATGTGGGTGCAAGCTATTGAAGTCAGAGACATCCTTTAATCAGGAAAAGGATGAAAAACACATAAATGAAAATTTTTAAATCTTTAAGTTATCTTTTATTCATTGGAATATTGGGTCTAAGCATATTTTCGAATGCATTTTCAAATGTTTGGCGATTAGCAACAGATCAGACTAACGACATTCCTGAAGAAAGCAACATCTTCTCTTTCCATCCAACAAAAATTAATGAGGGGTCGAGCAGCTATTGGTTATATGGAGAAGATTCAAAATATTATTACTACTTCTCAGAGACAGAGGAGAATACTTATTACATTTTTGATAAATCAATTTTATGCCCGAATATTGAAAAGATTGATTTTCGAACATGGTGTGAAACAATAAGGATCGTGAATGAAAAATAAAGCTTCATTACGAAATTAGAAATTTCTGAATGAAGTAACCTATACATAGTGCTGATAAAAATTCAATCAACCTGAAGACATTAAACAACCTATTTTCAAATATATGGGTGAATGCCCCTTTGATTTAATCCTACTCTTTTACGAACGCGAGTTTGATTTTCATTCAATAAGGCTTCAAGTAATCCATCTAAATTTTGATCATTCAAAGCTGAAGGAGTAAATTCTTCATAACCTAAACGACTGAAGAAAATATCTACTTTAGAGCTTTTCTGAACATATTTCATAGACCAATTTTTAAAACTATATTTTTGAATTTCTTTTATTTTAAATTCAAAAATATTTTTATGCCTTGAATCTTTTTTAATACTTTCTAATAAAGGTAAAACAATGAAGTCTTCTCCCTCCAAGCATTGAAAAAATGCATTATTTGCATAATACAACACACCAAATACAACATTTTTAGAGTTAAAGCCTCTTGCTACTGTTAAAATGTTGCTTAGATCATCGATCAAATCATCTGCAAGACCTTGTCGTGAACTGGCATAACACAATTGAATTTTCATATTCTTCCCTTATTCACAATGCTCAACTACTGTATCAAGACTTTTTGATAAATCTTGCCGAAGATCAAAATTGATATTCGACCTTACTTGCGTATAGAACTCTAACAAATCCCATGTTGGATACACCCGCATATAAAAATTACTTAGAGAGAAAAACCAATCATTTTTTAAGAAAAAGCTTATTTAGATAAGTCTTTGTGCAAAGCGTGAATTACACCATACAGGCTTTTGTTTTTTAATGCTATTTTTATTTCTTAACCTCCTTTCGTATACCATACAGCATACTTCTGTAAAAAAATATTAATAACTTTCAACTACTTTTCACAAAATTAAAAATAACATATTGTTTTAGATCTATATTTTTAATTTTAATGGTTAAGGATTTGATTGTTTTTTAACCAATTGTAAGAAATTTCTCATAAGCATGTAAGCCAAAGATTATACCCTCATTTTATTGGATAATTATAATTTCTTCATACACCAGCATTTCAATAATCCATTATTTTTTTTATTGAGTTTAAAATATTTAGCCATGATAATTTTAGACAATAAAAATAATATAAATGCTTACTTTAAATAATGGTGTAGCACCCAAACCCACCTTTGAGATGAGGCCCTTAAAGGTGGGTATTCTCTTGTGAAATGAAACTAAGGAAAAGCAATGAATATCATTAAGAATTGTTTTATTTTTGCTCTTTCAGTAATAACTATTTCTTTAGTAATCATCTTATTTAATAAAATGGGAATGAATAAAAATTTTAATTTATTCTTTTCTGCATTCTTATACTCTGTTTTTATCACACTATACTTTAAAAACTTTCTAGCCAGCCTGCTATGCTTTTCTATATTTTATACCCTACTGTTTACATTAAGTCATTCGCTGGAAGTTTTTATGATGCTTTTAACTTCTCTATCAACCTTTACATTAATTGAGATTCTGATGCCAAAATTAAGAAAAAACCTAATCGTTCCACATTATAAAACTGATACTTTCTAGTTTTATCCAAATTATGCAACTATTTTCAGCTTTTTAATACTTAGCTCCTTACTCCTTTATAATCCTTACTGGTTTCATCAAAGATTTGCTTACAAGCGCTTTGGCTGAAATATCTTTAAATGCTGTAGCAAATCGAGATCGCAAATAAATTCTCTGGCTAAGTCGTGGGATCATTCTTTTGGATTCACTCGGCGCCAATGGTATTCAATTCATTAAGCTTTGACCTGGAAACTGGTGGTAGATATGTTTCTAAGGTAACTAAATACTAAAATTTCTGGTATCAATAAAGGACTCACAACAGACTGTAATAGTCTTTGACACATCTAAAGATCATCCAAGAAATCAAAGAACTCCAAAAATTAAGTTATTAATATCTAATAAATTTATTGATTTTTTTCACCCAGTATCGAAAACATCAATGGTAAATTCTTGCCAAAATGCTCAATCCGGTATTTTTCATTCTCTTTCGTCATATTGCCAAAACAGTTATATGATGAGTAATCATATTCTTTGAATTCGAGAACATTTATTCCATGATTGATTAAACTTGTAAATATTTCACTCAGACTATGATTCCAAGTGATGGCTTGATAGTTTATTTCTGCTGATTTATCCGCATAAGAGCCCGTAGATGATTCATTTATAGGGTCATTTTTGAAATAGCTATATGTTATATTTTTAATTTCATCATCAAACATCCATATGACTGGATGAAATTCAACAATCAAAAATTTACCCCCAATTTTTAAGAAATTGGATATCACGTTAGCCCATAAATCTAAATCTTCTAACCATCCTATAACTCCGTAACTCGTAAATACGTAATCGTATTTTTTGTCTAAAACACTGGGGAGTTCATAAATATTGGAGCAAATAAAGTCTACATTTAAACCTAGTTCATCATTAAACTCTTTTGCTTTTTTAATGGCTTCCTCTGAAAAATCTATAGCTGTAACATTGGCTCCAAGTTGTGCCAATGACATAGAATCCTGTCCGAAATGACATTGTAAGTGTAGTATGGATTTGCCTGAAATATCCCCTAAAATACCCAATTCTATTGGGTTTAGCGTATTTCTTCCTTTTAGAAAGGAAATATTGTCATAAAACTCACTCTTGATATGTGCATTTATTTTTAAATTCCAAGCATGCTTATTGATACTGATATAGTCATTCATCTTTTATCCTTAATTTCAATTTTTTTGCTATATTTACTTTGCTCATTTAACCTCTTTTACTATATTCTTTCTTTTTAAAAAACATTGCTTTTTTGCGTCATAGAGGAGATAACTATATCGTACCTCGTGATCATCGGATAATTGTAAATTTATGGCATTATTCAGGCTTATTCCACCCTACGAGAATGTTTAAGCGGATGCAATAATCACTGAATTGCTTTTGCTAATCCTGCTTATACTTTAATTTCTATAAATTATGTGAAATGTAATTTAGCTTAGCAAAATACATATCAATTATAAAAGCCATTTTATACTAGAATATCAAGCCAAATTCAAAATAATCGTCAGATAATGTGATTGACAAATATCCAGAAATTCATCTATAAATTATTATAAATTTCATATATCTATAAAATCTAGGAATAAGCACAATGGAACATCAGAATGACCTTCATCCTTTGGTTGCTCCATTAGCATCGCTTAACTACCTACATGAAGTACATCAATACATCGACAAGAATCTAACAGTGATGCAAGTTTATAACTTAATGACAGGTCATCCACCCTTTTGGCTACGTATCGCATTTAAGATCAGGGATTTTTTAAGTTCGAAGTTTGGAGGTGTTCAACCGATCAAAGGCTTTGATTCGGTTAAACCAGAAAATATTCAGATCAATGAAAAGTTAGATTTTTTTGATGTAGTAAAAATTACAGACAAGGAATTATATTTACAATCTACAGATAAACATCTCAGTGTATTAGTGGCATTACAACTTCAAGAACATGATGAATTAAAAAATGAGTTAACCGTCACAACCAGTGTGATTACTTACAATCTTTTTGGAAAAATTTATATGCTGCCTGTTTCTTTGGTTCATGGACTGATTGTCAAAAACTCATTAAAAAATTTGCATTAACCAATTGAAAGAACTGTCACTAAAAGTGGATATTCAATATCGCTTTTAGTGACTAGTCTCGAAATTGTAGGTCACAAAGATCTATATTTTCATATTAATCCCCAGTTGAAAACCACGCCCTGGCAATGGTGCAATGTATTTGAGTGGGGAGTTATGCGGTCTCGCTTCCTCATTTAGTAGATTTGAGCCATTCAAGAACACGTCAATATCTGAATTCTTGAATTTTAGATGCTTGCTAATCTGCATATCGACCATATTGAAGGCTGGTAATGGTACTTCTTCTGATACATTCTTACCCAAATATTTAGGTTTATCATAATAAATACTTGAGAGGCGTGCAGCCCAATCCCCTTTACTCCACTCTAGGTTCGCACCATAACGATTGGTGGGCATGTTTGGTAGATAATTACCATCATTAAATAAACTGGTCCGACTCGGATTTAAATTCTTATTTTTTACAAAATCCGCAAATGCGCCAAGCGTAAAAATACCAAATTGCTGAGTATTGATTTTCTGCTTAAGGTCAACTTCAAAGCCTGTGATTTCTGTATCTGTTTGAGTCCAGTATTTGAGTGGTAAGCGGTTCGCCGTTTGCATACCAGAATGAGTGAGATAGAGATAGTTTTCAAATTTCATCTTATATACAGTAGCCTCAAGATTAAAATCTTGATAATTGAATAAAGCTGTCAGCTCAGTATTCTTGGATTTTTCTGGTTCTAATTTTTGGTTGCCTTGCTCATTGATCATAATGGAATAATGATTACCGCTGGCATAAAGCTCATTGAGTTCAGGTGCACGCTCAGACACTGAATATCTAAGTTTTGCTCCAAAGTAGCCGTTGATTTTAAGATAAGAACCAAAACTATAATTTTCCAAATCAAAACTGGTGTCTTGTAGTGTCGTATTCGGTGAATTACGAGCGATCTTAAAATCACTGTCTTTGATCGAATGATCTACTCGTTCTTGACGATAACCTGCATCAAAAGAGAATCGATCCAAATCAAGCATCTCTTGAATAAAAAAGGCTTGGGTCTTGGTATTGACATTGGGAAGATAGCGTAGCTTGCCCTGCCCTTCGACACTACGGTTACTTTGACTCAGCCCAAGTAAACCATTCACGTAGCGAATAGGCTGATGTCTCAATACAATTTCGGCTTGTTTAGTATCAAAGCGGTAATCATTAGCCAGTTGTGGACCTAAATATTCACCTGAACGATTGATCACCTGATTCGCTTTAATATCAACGCCCTTTAAAAAGGGAATATCAAAATTAAACTGGCTATCTAGGCTATATTTTCTTTGATCAGTCTTTACCCCAACGGGTAAGCCATCCTCATAGGAGGATTGAAATGACTTATTTTCTAAAGAAAAACCTGGTACGCCGTATGCATTTTTCTTCGAATCCGCACTTAGGCCAATATAGCCATTTTCCAAGAAATAGGTACTGCCAATCGCATAATGCTGATTTTCTAAATAACTGTTGCCTAATTTACGATGGTAATTTGGCGTCACATCTTGATTAATCTTGTTTTCTTTAAACTTAGGGGTATCAGGTATATATTCAGGATTGACTGGGTTGGTATAAGTTTTACCACTCCAAACAGATGTTGGTTTATCGGTATAAAATGAAAACTGGCCATCCGCCCAATCTGGATTTTCAGTCATAAATTGGTCGATATATTTTTGCGATGCGGTGTTATAGATCTGTTGTATACGTGCATCCTTTTGGCAGGCGTCTGCCAAGGCTGAACTCACCCCACCCGTTGCAGGAAAAATTCCACTATTACATTGTTCAGCTTTGCTATTCCCCGGAATTTTATAAGACGAAATATCCTGTTTAGAAAATAAAAAATTGGTTGAAAAGTTGCTTTGATTATTTAAATTCAGCTTAAAACCATGTGCATCGGTGCTGTTCCAGCCTTTTCGCACAGCCAGCTCTAAATTATGATCTTTCTTAGGAATTTCTTTGCTAATCAGACCATTCTCTACATTTACACTACCACCGATGGCATTTCCACCGTATCTCACACTATCCGATGACTTATTTACCTGAATAGATTGATTAAATAAAGGATCAAATGGAATGGCAATATTGCCACTGACAGCATTCATGCCATAAATCGCTAGTCCATCCTCAAGAATTTGTACACGATTTCCACTTAAGCTGCGGATAACTGGTGCGCCTGCATTGGGACCAAAAGAGCTACTCTGTACGCCTGACACCTGCTTGAGTGCATCCCCCAAAGTTTGATTTTGTGTATTTCGATTCTCTACAACAATATTGTTCCCGATTGAAAGATCTGTTTCTGCTTTTAAACTAATATTTGGCAAAATTACAGGACTGTCCTGCTCATTTGCAGATGCTTGATGATGAATAAATAGAATGGCGATTGCCAAGGCTTTATAACGCACGTTGAACTCCTTAATTGTAAATGTTATGTTATAACATAACAATTGAGTGTTCAAACAGAACCTAAACTCCATTTTTTCTGCTAAATATGGACTGCATGCAAAAATTTGATATAAGAAAGCCCAGATAACTCAAAAAGATCTGAGTAATCTGGGCTTTGCACTCTTAGCGATTAAAATAGTTAAAAGGTAGTTTTAGATAGCGAATGCCATTCGATTCCGGTTCTGGGAACCGCCCTGCATCCATATTAATTTGAATTGCAGGCAGAATAAGCTTTGGCATCGACAATGTTGCATCACGGCTTTGACGCATCCGTACAAAGTCCTGTTTAAGCGTTTTCATATTGATATGAATATTATGCTGCTTCTGTGCACAAATGCTGGTTTCATACACATATTCATCTCGGCCTTCTGGCTTGTAGTCATGGCATAAGAAAACACGCGTTTGGTCAGGAAGTTGATAAAGCCTTTGTACAGAATCAAATAATAGATCAGCACTTCCTTTAGGAAAGTCGCAGCGCGCCGTACCATAATCTGGCATGAATAAGGTGTCGCCAACGAAAATAGCATCACCGATGATATAACTTAAGCACGCAGGGGTATGTCCTGGCGTTGGTATGTTATATGCGTCTAGGTTTCCGATACTGAAGTGTTCATGGTCTTTAAACAGATAATCAAACACCTGATGCGTATTAAAATATTTAAGATCAATATGATAAATCGCACTAAACGTATCTTGAACAATCGCAATTTTCTCACTCATGGCAATCTTGCCACCCAGCTCTGATTTTAAATATTGTGACGCCGTTAAATGATCTGCATGAACATGTGTTTCCAATATCCATTCAACTGTGAGTGCTTGAGATTGAATGTAGGTAATAATCTCATCTGCATGTTGTGTGGAAGTTGAAGCTGAGGCAGCATCATAATCCAAAACACTATCAATAATCGCGCAATGCTTTGTTTCAGGATCATGCACAACATAACTAAAGGTATTGCTCTGTTCATCAAAAAAAGCTTTGACTGTTGGATGTTGCATTGCATTTCTCCTACTGTTTGGCCCAAAGACGATGGATCAACATGCCGAGTAGCATTGCGCCTATAAAATACCAAACCTCAAAATAACCCAGTCCGATCAAAGTAATTGCAGGTGCTGGGCAAATGCCTGCAATGCCCCAACCCATACCAAATAATATCGCACCTGAGATCAACTTCTTATCAATTTGATTATTCTTTGGTAAAGCAATCGCCTCACCTGATAATGTTTTGGGACGACGCAATGCTTTCTGAAATGGAATGAATGCAACCGCAATTGCTCCAATCATTACAAACATCAAACTAATATCCCAAGCACCAAAAATATCTAAAAAACTTAATACCTTCTCAGGATTTGACATGCCTGAAATCAATAGGCCCAGTGCAAATACACTGCCAAAGATAAACGCAAATAGATTTTTCATTACGCGGCTCCCAGAATATGACGTACAACATATACCGTAACGAAACCAGCAAACATAAATGTCATTGTGGCAACGATTGAACGTGGTGATAAACGGCTAATCCCACAGATCCCATGTCCACTGGTACAACCTGAACCTAAACGAGTCCCAAAGCCCACCAACAGTCCAGCAATGATTAAAGCGAGCGGAGACGACTGCATGATAATTTCAGGCTTAACAAAAATTTGATAAATAAATGGTGTAATAATCAGACCCAATAGAAACCAAAAAGCCGAACTACTCAAAAATGTTTTGGGCTGTAATAATTGTGCAATCAAGCCACTCACACCCGCTATACGCCCATTGACGTATAAATAACCAACAGCCGCTAATCCAATTAACGCGCCACCTAACAAAGCTAGAATAATACTTGTCATCATCCTTCCACCAATCAATATATGTTTTTATAATATATCATTCAGAATATTATTTAAATAAATCTATTTAATATTAGCGCTTAATCACTAATTTTTATGAAATTAGGCACATATTGGTAAGTTTTTTTGAAAAATAAGTATTTTTACTTGAATCATAAGCATCCAAATCGGTGACAAAACAGTATTGAAATACTTTAATGAGCCAACTAATCGCACTGAGAAAGTAGCTTTCCAAACCCAAGTGGAAACAACTATCACGTACGCTAGAGAGATTTCTCATCGATCAACCTAATCTATTTCTACTTAAAAAATCCATTTTCTCACCACTTGAAGAATGATCAGATATCAACGCTTAATGGCTTGCATCTGCAAGTTGCGACTGTGTTCGTAACAATCATGAAATTTATGGTGATTGATATTCATTAATAAAAACAAGCAGCCATATTTCAAAAAACATAGCTGCTTAATCGGTCAATTAAACAATATCGACCACAACTTTAATTGAAGCAAAGCCACTTTCTAGGTAATCATGAGCTTCAAGCGCATTTTCCAGAGTAAAAGTACGTGGATCAACAATCGGTTTGATTTTTCCCGATTCAACATACTGGGTTAATTCTCGCAAAATATCTCCATGATGAGCCCGTCCTTGACCCGATAACATCGGTAATAACACAAACACACCTGAAATGGTTGCAGCACGTAAAGAAGATGGTGCTAAATTGATTTCACCAAAGGCATAACAACTTGCAATATGTCCATAGGGTTTTATCGCTGATAATGATGCGGCAAGCGTATCACCTCCTACAGTGTCATAAATAATATCAAACCCCTGACCTCCAGTATATTTCTGCACATAATCTTCAACGCTTTGTGTTGCATAATCAATTGCTGTAGCACCTAGCCCCTCAATCATTTTCTGACGCTTTGCTGAACCAGTCGCATACACATGTGCACCTTTCGCTTTCGCTAGTTGGACAACCATATGACCAACACCACCAGTACCCTGTACTAAAACCGTATCGCCTTCTTTTATTCGAGCCTGATCAATCAAGCCTTCCCAAGCAGTTAAGAAAACTAGCGGTAAAGCCGCGGCTTCACGCATAGATAAATTTTTGGGCTTAATAGCAAGCAAATCGCCATCTACAGCAATATATTCGGCTAAAGTGCCTTGTAGCCCTCGGACACCACCGGCAAGACCATAGACCTCATCTCCGACCTTAAAAGCTGTCACGTTGTTCCCAACTTCAATAATTTCACCTGCCAGATCTGTTCCTAATACTGCAGGTAGGACTGGATCTGCATAAGGTGCAGCACCTTCACGGATTTTATAATCAATTGGATTCACACCGCTGCTATGAATTTTTACTAAAACTTCATTTGCATTAATCTCAGGAATTGGAATTTCAATAAGATTAAATTCCTTTACATCATAACTTTTCAGGATTTGCGCTTTCATTTTATTTACCTCTATTCATGAAAAAAAAATCGCCGAACAATCGGGGCTGATAAAGAAATGTACTGAAAAATCAAATCAAAAAAAATGATAGAATGCGGATTTCTTAATTCCATAATTTGGAATAATCTATGAATAACTATTTCGAATTGATTAAAATTTTCTGCACAGTTGCAAACGCAGAAAATTTCAAAAAAGCGGCGATACAGTTAGGAAAATCCCCACAATCCATTACACGTGCGATTCAGGAACTGGAAGATCAGAAGGGTGAGATTCTTTTTTATCGAAGTACACGAGGTCATAAAATCACCCGTGAAGGTGAAGAACTACTAAAACAGGCCCAGCCATTAATTAACAAAATTAATGAGTTAGTCAAGAACAGTGCCACTGAAACGATTGAAGATGTTGCAGGTCATATCCGTCTGACCATGCCAACCACATTTGGTCGACATATCATTATCCCCTTAATTTCAAAGTTCCAAATTGATTATCCAGAGATAAAAATCAGCTGTATGCTGACTGATGAACACAGCAATGTCATTACGAATCAAATAGATATTGGTATTCGGATTGGCTTTCTGAATGACAATCGCTTTGTCTCTCGTAAAATCATGAACATGGGATTTCGCGTCGTCGGTGCTCCATCACTGATAAAAAGAGTTGGACAACCACAACAGATTGAGGATCTGAATCATTTTCCAATTATTGCATTCGAGAATTTATCTTCAAATCAATATTGGTTCTGGGGATTTGAATATGATCAGACTTTTATGCCCAATTTACCTCTTTTTTCAACCAATGATCTTGATGCTTATTGCCAAGCATTAATTGATGGGATTGGTTTTGGTCATATTCCCGACTTTCTAGCATTACCGATGATTAAACAAGGTACTGTTGTTGAAGTGATGCAAAATATGAAATCATCTCCTTGGGGTTTATATTTATATCGCCCACAATTAGGACCAACACCTAAACGAATAAAATTACTTTATAACTATCTCATTGAAAATTTGTTAAAAAAAGAATAATTGCTGTTTGCAACCTATACATTCATCATCACCTTGGCAACTAAGTTCATAAAAAGTTTAACTTTTTAAACTTAGATACTCTAAATGATAACTTTAATAATTGGAGCAGCAAGATGTGAATTTATATGTTGTGTAGCAAAACGAATTTGATGTTCTTCCAGCAATTCTGACTCTTGGTTGAATAAATTATAGATTTTTGATTAAGTCTCTTCTTTCTAAAAATCATCAGTTTGAATATATCTAAGGACTCGTGATCGCGTATTAAGCCCAACATTTGGACTTATAATACTGCTTTTGCAAGTTCATCTACATCGAAATATGTCGAGAAGATAAAAATTCTTTCATGATACTTTTCCATAAGTATTCAGTCCATGCAAACTCTAGGTGTAGGCTGTTGTATTGACTTATACAATAGCCTATTTTTAGGTTTTAATAGCGTCCGCAGTGCTGTAATAAAGGTATAAACAACTGATTTTGCTGATACCTTTATGCACAAGAAGGTTAACTTTATCTATTTTTTAACGACAAGCTTAACGAACGAGATCTTCAATACCAATCAGTTTTGGTAATTTATCGATTACTTTATTTAACTCAGCATTAGCTGGAGAAATACATCCAGTGTAATGGCTCAGTTTTGTTACAGTACCATCAGGCTTTTTCCAAGAGAAATAAGCACTTGGCTGGTCAGTTGCTGTTTCTTCACAACCTGTTGTTTTGACATTTGCGCCCGTAGCAGGACGATAGGTTTTTAGCTCTTGTTGTAATTTCTTATAAACAGAAGGATCAACCGTTAAATCCTGAGTTCCTGTCACCTTGGTATATTGTTTACCATCAAAATGAACAGCTCCTTCAGGTGTAATCTCAACAGAATAGATTGGGCATGCACCAAAACATGGACTAGACGAATAGCGAATTGCTTCTTGCGCCGTATCCTGAGGTTGTTGAGGAGTGGTTGCGCAACCAACTAAAGAAAAAGTAAAAAGGCCCGCAATGAATAATTTTTTCATTTGTTGATCCGTTATAAAGTATGTTATTCAAATTTAACAAATCGTAGAAATTTTGTCATTTAGATTGATGTAAAAAAAATGGAAAAATCACTTAAATCTACTTAGGCTATTTGGAATCAGAGAAAAAAAAGAGCTGTACATCCGTTAATTAAGCTTAGTCTTGAGCTTGAAGAATTAAGCGAGCAAGTTCTAAATCATCAGTATAAGTAATCTTGATATTATCTGAACGTCCCTGCACCACTTGTACAGGCTCATTCACATATTCCAAAGCACTTGCTTCATCAGTGATCACGATGTGATTGGCCAAAGCCTTTTCAATTGCACCTTTAAGAACGCCGAGTTTCGCCATTTGTGGCGTTTGTGCTTGCCACAACAACTCACGGCTTACAGTTTTCTCAATCTGATGTTGCTGAGGGACTCGCTTAAGGGTGTCACGTACAGGAATAGCCAAAATGGCACTTTGATTTGAATACTGGGCTGATTCGACTAAATTTGTTAGGCAGTTTACAGTTACGCATGGCCGTGCAGCGTCATGGACCAATACCCAATCATCTTCATGGGCAATTTCAGATAAATAGATCAAGGCATTTAAAACAGAATGTACCCGCTCAGCACCGCCCAAACAAAAATGCAGTTTATCACTATGCTGAAAAGACAGGGTTTTTGCAAAATTATCTTGTACACCAATGGCAAGTACGCAACCTGCTAAATCTAAGGAATTCAGTCGATTGACAGTGTGTTCAAGTACAGTATGCTCTTGAATATACTGGTATTGTTTTAATTCAGTTTTTGAAAAACGACTGCCCGAACCCGCTGCTGGTACAACCGCCCACAGCTTAGTCTGGGTTTTCATTGGTTGCAGTGTCTTCTTTTGCGTTAGGATCGATATAAATCGGTTTGTAATGGGTACTAATGGTACTCATTTGCACAAACGTCTCATTCGGTTTAATCAAACCTAAATCTAAACGAGCATGCTCTTCGATGGCTTCGCTGCCATTTTTTAAATCAAAAACTTCCGCCGCTAAAATACGATTACGTTCTTTTAGCTCAGTATTAATTTCTGCTTGCTGCGTAATTTGTTGAGTTAAAGCTTGGTGAGGAAAATAGCCCCCCTCACCTAGCCAAAACTGATACTGCAAGCTTGCCACCAGAGCGATGACAAGCACTAGAATCAATTTACTCGAGGTCGATCGAAACATCTCTATCATGAAAAATTCCCTACATCCTTCTTACAAGGAAGATCATCTGCAAATTCTATATGATTATGAATTTGCAGAGTTTCTCTCTTTTGTAAAGAAAGATGATCAGAAGTATTCAACATAGATAAATTGACCTTATTTTAGACCTTTGAATTCAGCTTTACCGCGGTAAGCTGCATTCGTTAATTCTTCAATGCGAAGTAATTGGTTATATTTTGCTACACGGTCAGAACGGCAAAGTGAACCGGTCTTGATTTGACCCGCTGCGGTACCAACTGCCAAGTCAGCAATTGTTGAATCTTCAGTTTCACCAGAACGGTGTGAGATCACAGTACTATAACCATTTGCTTTCGCAAGGTAGATGGCATCTAGAGTTTCAGTCAATGTACCGATCTGGTTGTATTTGATCAGAATAGAGTTACCGACTTTCTCATTGATACCACGTTGTAAAATCTTAGGATTAGTTACGAATAAATCGTCACCAACCAATTGGATTTTGTCACCAAGGATTGAGGTTAAGTAGCTCCAACCTTCCCAGTCAGATTCATCTAAACCATCTTCAATCGAAATGATTGGGTATTGGTTTACAAGACCCGCTAAATAGTCAGAGAACTGGTTGCTTGTGAATGCTTTATTACCTTCACCAGCAAGAACATATTGACCATTTTTGTAGAATTCTGAAGAAGCACAGTCAAGTGCCAACATAATATCAGAACCTGCTTTGTAACCCGTTTGGCCAATCGCTTCAAGAATAACTGTGATTGCTTCTTCGTTTGAACGCAAGTTTGGTGCAAAACCACCTTCATCACCCACAGCAGTGTTTAAACCTTTTTTGTTTAAAACTGATTTTAGTGAATGGAAGATTTCAGCGCCTGCGCGTAATGCTTCAGCAAATGACGTGAAGCCTACAGGCTCAATCATAAACTCTTGAATATCAACATTATTGTCAGCATGCGAACCACCATTGATGATGTTCATCATTGGTACAGGCATGGTCAAAGTCGTTTGACCACGAAGATCAGCGATATATTGGAAAAGCGGGATTTTCTTTTCATCGGCAGCAGCACGTGCAGCAGCCAATGAAACTGCTAAAGTTGCGTTAGCACCTAATTTTTCTTTGTTTTCAGTACCATCAAGCGCGATCATCGTATTATCGATGTCTTTTTGTTCGAATACTGATTTGCCCACTAAAGCGTCACGGATAATGGTATTGACGTTATTAACCGCAGTTTTAACACCTTTGCCCAAATAACGTGCTTTGTCGCCATCACGAAGTTCTAAAGCTTCACGAGAACCAGTTGAAGCACCAGATGGTGCACATGCACGACCAACAACCCCAGATTCTAAAATAACGTCTGCTTCGATGGTTGGGTTACCACGAGAGTCCAAAATTTCACGTGCGCGGATGTCAACGATTTGGCTCATGAACAATTCCTCTGTTGAATGAAAAACAAGATGCAAATGATTGCATCAATGGGTGTCTAACTTTTTGAATCCTTTAACCAAAGTATCCAATTCTTTTAATTGCGCCAAGAATGGCTCAAGCTGAGATAAACGCAATGCACATGGTCCATCACATTTTGCAATTTCAGGTTCAGGATGTGCTTCCAAGAACAGACCAGCCAATCCTGTTGCCATACCCGCACGCGCTAGAGTCGTAATTTGGGCACGGCGACCACCTGCAGAATCAGCACGTCCACCTGGGGTTTGCAATGCATGGGTCACATCAAAGAATACCGGCACATTCATTTCTTTCATGGTGTCAAAGCCAAGCATATCAACAACCAAGTTGTTATAACCAAATGCTGAACCACGTTCACAAAGAATGAGTTTGTCATTCCCAGCTTCCAAACACTTATGCAAAATATGACGCATTTCATGTGGTGCTAAGAATTGTGCTTTTTTGATATTGATAATGGCTTGAGTTTTCGCCATTGCTTCAACAAGATCAGTCTGACGACTTAGGAAGGCAGGAAGTTGAATAATGTCGGCAACTTCAGCAACTGGTGCTGCTTGGTACGGCTCGTGAACGTCAGTGATAATCGGCACATTAAAATGCTTTTTAATGTCAGCTAGCCATTCAATGCCTTTTTCCAAACCTGGTCCACGGTATGAGTTAAGGCTTGAACGGTTTGCTTTATCAAAGCTCGCCTTAAATACATAAGGAATGTCTAAGCGCTTGCAAATATCAACATAAGTTTCAGCAATTTCAAATGCTAAATCTTTTGACTCTAGTACGTTCATTCCGCCAAATAATACAAATGGCAAATGATTTGCCATTTGTATATCGCCTAAACGTACAACTTCTTGTGGTTTTAATTGTGACATTTAAACTTTCCCAGTTTATTTAAAACTCAGTACTTACTTTTGGTGCTGATTTTTAGCAGCCCCGATAAAACTAGCAAATAATGGGTGTCCATCACGTGGTGAACTTGTAAATTCCGGGTGGAATTGTACAGCAATAAACCAAGGATGTTCAGGAATTTCTACAGTTTCAACTAAATGTTGTACTGATGAATAACCTGAAATTTTCATTCCTGCTTGTTCAAGTGCAGGAATAAAACGATCATTCATTTCATAGCGATGACGATGACGCTCAGTAATTTCAGCTTTACCATAGACTTCGCGAGTTTTGGTACCTTCAACCAATTCAGATTTTTGTGCACCCAAACGCATGGTACCGCCTAAGTCAGACTCAAGGCTACGTTGCTGTAATTCACCACGCTCATCTAACCATTCAGTGATTAAACCAATGAGTGGGTATTTGGTTGAGCGGTTAAATTCTGTTGAGCTTGCTTCAGGCATTGCTGCTACATTACGTGCATACTCAATTACAGCCAATTGCATACCTAAACAAATGCCAAGGAATGGAATTTTGTTTTCACGTGCATATTGAATGGCTTTCATTTTGCCTTCAGTACCGCGCTCACCAAAACCACCTGGAACTAAAATCGCGTCAGCAGTACTTAAAATACTAATATCTTGCTGTTCAAGCTCTTCAGCATTGACATAATCAATCTGAACTTTGACACGGTTTTGAATGCCAGCATGTAAAAGCGCTTCATTGACAGATTTATAAGCATCTGGCAATTCTACATATTTACCTACCATCGCCACACGTACTGTGTATTCTGGGTTGAGTAATGCTTCTACCACATTGTCCCAATCTTCAAGATTTGCTTCTGGAAGATCGTTGTAACCAAAACGTTCACAAATTAAGTCATCAACATTTTGTTCGTAGAACGTACGTGGAATTTGATAAATCGTTTTTGCATCTTTACAGACCACAACGGCACGCGCTTCCACATTGGTGAACAATGCAATTTTACGTTTGGTATCAACATCGACATCATATTCAGTACGACAAATTAAAATATCTGGCTGAATACCGATAGAAAGAAGCTCTTTCACTGAGTGTTGCGTTGGCTTGGTTTTGAGTTCAGCCGCTGATTTGATGTATGGCAATAAGGTCAAATGCATAAGCATGGTACGTTTATGACCAAGCTCAACCATCAATTGACGTACTGATTCCATGAACGGAAGTGATTCGATATCACCAACCGTACCACCAATCTCAACGATTGCAACATCGTAGCCTTCACCAGCACGAAGTACACGTTCTTTAATGTTGTCTGTAATATGTGGAATAACTTGAACCGTACCACCTAAGTAGTCACCACGACGTTCTTTATTCAAAACGTCTTGATATACACGACCACTGGTAAAGTTATTCAGTTTGGTCATTTTCGCACGACGTAAGAAACGTTCGTAATATCCCAAATCTAAGTCAGTTTCAGCACCATCCTCTGTGACGAAAACTTCACCGTGCTGAAATGGGCTCATGGTACCTGGATCGACATTAATGTATGGATCCATTTTTACCATAGTGACTTTTAAGCCACGAGCTTCCAAAAGTGCAGCAACAGAAGCAGCAGAAATACCTTTACCTAGTGATGAAACCACACCACCAGTGACAAAAATAAAATGGGTCATTGAGTTTCTCGTACAATCGAGCCGAAATCGGCCTACAATGTTGGGCAATTTTACTGTACTCTGCCCCTATAAAGCAAAGTCAAACCGCATCAATTCAAAGAACTATAAACAACTGGTTATTCTATCAGCATTTTCGATAAAAATTTAAGGGTTTTGTGGATTTTTCATCCATAAATGAGCGTTCATCAATCAAATTCATCAACAAATGAATTAAAAATCAGGTTTGCATCACAGACGAATCAGCTTCAAACCCTAAACCTCTTTGCAAGCATTTATAAAATATCAACAAACTCAACAATGCGTAGTGATTTCTTCACATAGATTTACTGTTATAATTGCTGCTGTCCTTTTTTAATATGTTGTTTTAGCAATGGCGAATAAAAAACTTTTAATTTGTGCAGCACTTGCGACTGGTCTTTTATTAACTGCTTGTGTGAAAAAAGAAGAACCTAAAAGCGAAGAGCAGACTGCAACTGAAACTCAAGCTCAGCCTGAACCTGAAAAAATCCAAGAGTTCGAGTCTTTAGAAAGTGTCGATAAGCATGAAGCTCCAGCGCCAGTTGTAGAAACAACGCGTGAAGAAACACCAAATACAACGACTGAGATTCGTCGTGAGACTCGTCCAGCTCAAACAGAAACACCAACTGAAGCTCCACGAGCAGAAGAGCAAAAACCTGTAAATGCTGAACAGAAACCAGCAAAGACAGAACAGCCTAAAGCAGAACAACCTGTGAAAGCTGCAAAACCATCTGCACCAGCTCAAAGTGAAGATGACGCTGTTGCTGCTGCAATTGCTGCTGCAACCCCTGCTTTAAATAACTAAGTTTTCAGTTGCAGGAAAAAAGCCAGTTGAAATCAACTGGCTTTTTTATCTCAATAAATTTAGTAATTCTTAAAAAAATCCGCCATCAAACGCGAGGCCCAAGACTTCACTCTTAAACTCTCATAAAAACCACAATGACTGCCTTTCTTCGTCGTTACTACAGCAATATTGTCCATTTGCTGAATGGCATCCTTATAAGGTTCTAAGTTTTTAATTGAACAAACCGGATCATCTTCTGCATTGAGAATCATCAATGGAATTTTGACATTTTCAAAAACATAGATTGGATTAATGGCCTGGCAATAACTTTGATAATCCTGAAATCCAGCCATTTCAAAATATTCTTTTTCAAACGCTTCCAAACTTGTTGTCGTCAGCACTTTTTCGACAGAGGCAATTTGATTCCATGTATTCTGATACGGATAAATGAAGTATTTAAATAACTTCTTGGTCATCATTTTACTATAAAAAGGATGTACATTTTTAAAACCGATTTCAGTGTTATAGCCAGGACACATTGCAAAAGCCGCTTTGAATGGTGTATCTAAACCTTGCTCGCCTAAATAGCGCACCAAAAGCCCCGTGCCTGCTGAGGAACCAACAGCATATAAATCGGATTGTGGAAACAGATTTTGAATATGCACAAGCTGTTCTTTTAGGTCACTGGTTGAACCAAACAGTGAAATACGAGGCACGGGCATTGGTAATCCAGCATGACCACGGCGCAAACATAGTGCAATTCGCCAACCATTATATTCATGCAAATCTTTGACCAGTTCACGCATACTTTCAGGAGTCCCTGTAATGGTATGCATAATCACAATGGTTGGTGTTTCTACTGGTAGGTCATAGCCATACCACGCAACCGCAGTGATACCACCATCCTGCATAATCAAACGATCAACGCGATCATATTCAAGTTTGATAGTCTTCTTACGAATGACATCGAAATACAACAAGTGCATATGGGTATTACTGAGCCAAGGCGTAGGACGATATTTTTGCTTTAACTGAGGTAGTTTTTCTAAAACATCTTTAATTTTCCCTTTCGGGTCATAGTACATTTTGGGTTGCTCAGCACCAAGCACTGAATCAAGGAGTTCTGAGCCTAACACTTTGATTTTATCTAAAGCAGATATACCCATATTCAATAACCGCCTCTATCTAAGCATGAGTAAATGTTTGTCGCACCAAAGCCGCGACCTGTTGTCCCCAGATGGCATAGATTTCTTTGCTTGGATGAAAACCATCGCTTGCCATCGGCAAATCCATTGCTTGAAAAGCTTCAATATCATATTGAATAAATCGAAATTGTGATTGTGGTGCCAACCATAATTGTAATGCCTGATTCATTTGCTCTGCGTATTTTCCAAACAACCAAGCCAAAGGATTAGGCAAAGCTGGAAAATGCTGCATTGGTGGCACACCCGATACAATAATGAGTTTAGGTTGAAACTGACGCTGTATATAAGTGAATAGCCTTTTTTGTTGTTTAAGCCAAGATTTGGCAGAAGTCAGTTTAGTCACATCATTGACACCAATTGAAGTGATAACAACATCATAACACTGCTGTTCTAATAGTTGTACCGCTTGAAAAACCTGTTGCGTGGTATCACCTGTTTTAGCATGTAGTTTCCATTGCAACAGATATTCATCCTGCAACTCTGCGATAATCGCTCCTGACAAAGCTTGTTGCTGGGTTTCAACCCCAACACCTGCTGCAGCTGAATCGCCAAGAATGAGTAAAGAAAGTGGCTGACCTTGACCAACACGTCCATTACGCTCACCACGTGCTTCCGAAAGACGTGGTGTATTGTGACGAACTTTCATACCCTGTACGACTAATACAGGCAATAATGCAAAAGTTGAAAGCTTTAACCACATTTTCATTCTCTTAATATTACTTAGGCTATTTTTCAGACATCAATTCGGTTGATACTTGGCAAATCGTGCACCCATTTTTTCTGCCAATGCCGCCAAACCGCTCATTGGTCGGATCATCACTTCAAAATCAATGATTTTGCCTTGCTCATTAAAGCGAATCATATCGATGCCTTTAAGTGATTTTCCGCTGACATTGGCACTGAATTCCAACACCACATTTGCACCATCTTCGGTATAAAATTCACGGTGATAGGTAAAATTCTCAAAAACCTGAATCACATTGGTCAAAATAAAGAAAACCACGTGTTTCCCTTCATAAGGGTTATAAGCAACTGGTGAACGAAACACCACATCGTCTGCCAATAAATCATTTAAGTTGGATAGGTCACCTGTTTTAATCATCTGATGCCAGTTTTCTAAAGCTTGTTTTGTCATTTCCAATGTCATTGTTATTCTCCCTTGAGATTTAATCGATACGTCAGGAGCATTTCCTCAATAGCAAATGCTCCCTGTAGTTTTTACAACGTTGCCGCTAACTCAGCACCTTGGCGAATTGCACGTTTTGCATCTAACTCACCCGCTTCTTTGGCGCCACCAATCAAGTGAACACTTTTACCATCCGCTTTAAGTTGATCAAACATTGCGGTATACGATTCCTGACCTGCACAAATCACCACATTATCCACCTCAAGTACACGAATTTGACCGTCAACGGTAATATGTAAACCTTGATCATCCACTTTGTCGTAGCTGGCGCCAGCAATCATTTTTACATCACGATGTTTTAAGCCTGTACGATGAATCCAGCCTGTAGTTTTACCCAGACCTGCACCAACAGACGCACTCTTACGTTGCAATAAATAAATCTCACGTTCAGACTTTTCTAACTCAGCTGCTTTTAAACCACCTACATGTGTATAAGAGGTATCAATACCCCATTCTGCATAGAACTTTTCAGGATTTAAGCTGCCGCTATCACCTTCATGGGTTAAATATTCTGCCGTATCGAAGCCGATACCACCCGCACCAATAATGGCAACACGTTTGCCGACAGGTACACGTTCTTTTAGCACTTGGATGTAGCTCAAAACTTTTGGATGATCGATGCCTTCAAATTGTAATTGACGCGGCGTCACGCCTGTTGCAACCACAATATCATCGTAGTCCGCTTGGCTCAGTTCTTCATAAGTCGCTGTGTGATTCAGCACCAACTCAATATTCGGCTGTAATTCGATTTGACGTTTGAAGTAGCGTAAAGTTTCGTAGAATTCTTCTTTACCTGGAATGGTCTTGGCAATGTTGAATTGACCACCAATTTGATTGCTTGCATCAAAGACTTTAACTTTATGCCCACGACTTGCTGCATATACTGCAAAGCTCAAACCCGCTGGGCCTGCACCAATCACTGCAATATTTTTAACCGCATTCGCGTCTTTAAAGATCAGCTCAGTTTCGTAACAAGCACGTGGATTGACTAAGCATGTTGCAATTTTCATTGAGAAAATATGGTCTAAACAAGCTTGGTTACAACCAATACAAGTATTAATTTCATCGCTACGACCTTCACTGGCTTTTAATACAAACTCAGGATCGGCCAACATTGGGCGTGCCATAGACACCATATCGGCATGACCAGAGGCCAATACATGCTCTGCCATTTCAGGGGTATTAATACGGTTCGAGGTAATCAATGGGACTGAAACTTGACCTTTTAGTTTTTCAGTTACCCATGTAAATGCAGCGCGCGGTACTTTGGTTGCAATGGTTGGAATACGTGCTTCATGCCAACCAATTCCTGTATTGATAATGGTCGCACCGGCTTTTTCAATTGCTTTCGCCAGTTGAATGACTTCTTCTAAGCTTGAACCCCCTTCAACCAAATCCAGCATCGACAAGCGATAAATAATAATAAAGTTTTCACCGACTAGATCACGGGTACGCTTAACGATTTCAATCGGGAAACGGATACGATTTTCATAGCTACCCCCCCATTCATCATCACGATGGTTGGTACGTGCTGCAATAAACTCATTAATCAGATAACCTTCCGACCCCATGATTTCGACACCATCATAGCCCGCGTATTGTGCCAGCTTGGCGCAGTTGGCAAAGTCATCAATGGTTTGCTGTACTTCAGCTGAACTTAATGCTTTAGGTTTAATTGGATTAATCGGTGCTTGAATCGCAGAAGGTGCAACAATCTCAGGCTGATAAGAATAGCGCCCTGTATGTAAAATCTGCATCGCAATCTTACCACCCGCATCATGCACTGCTTGGGTGATCACTTTATGTTTTTCTGCTTCTGCAATGCTATCCAGCTTAGATGCATGTGCGAATGTCAGACCCGCATCGTTTGGAGAAATACCCCCTGTTACGATTAATCCCACATCACCTTTAGCACGCTCTGCATAAAATGCAGCCATACGTTCATAACCTTGGGGTGCTTCTTCTAAACCAACATGCATAGACCCCATGAGGACACGGTTTTTTAAGGTGGTAAAGCCTAAATCAAGTGGCTTTAATAAATGTGGATAAGCTGACATGGTTTCTCCTTTGGCTCGCACTCTGCTAGCTAATGCAACTTGTTGCATAAAGTTATAAACAAGATTTGATTTTTATGCAACATATTGCATAATTCTGATGAGTCATTTTTTATTATGGAACATCATGTCACTAGCCCATGTTTTATTGACCAGCTTATTGGAAAAACCAAGTACAGGTTTTGACTTGGCTCGTCGCTTTGACCGTTCAATGGGCTTCTTTTGGAATGCGACTCATCAGCAAATCTATCGTGAACTCAACGGGATGCTGAAAAAAGGATGGATTTCGACATTAGAAGAACAAGCTGCCAACAGCCGTAAAAAAACTTATCAAGTTGAACAACTTGGAAGAATACAACTGGCGTCATGGATTGAACAACAAAGTGAACCCGCGCAATTGCGCGATGACCTCATGGTCAGGCTAAGAGCAGAAGCTCAACTCGGTGGCAATAATATTTTGCCTGAATTAGAACGCCATTTGTCGTTACATAAGGAAAAATTAAGCCTTTATCAAGCCATTCATGATAAAGATTTTAAAGATAACGAACCAACCAATCGCATTTTGTTTATCCATAAGATGATTCTGGAACTTGGTATCATTAAGGAAAATGAATGGATAAAATGGTTGGAACAAATGATTCCTCAACTGAAAAAGTTTGAAGAAGCCAACAATCGTGGAGAAAAATAATGCCGTTTTATAGTATGCCCGATCAAGAAAAATTATTTGTGCGACGCGTTGGTGAAGGCGAACCTGTACTCGTCTTATCCGGACTGGGCATGCAAAGCTGGCAATGGCTCCCTTTCTTATTTGCCAACCGCAAACAATATGAATTTATCATTCCCGATTGGCGTGGTTTTGGTGGTTCAAAAAATTGCGCGATTCCAGAGCTCGATGCAATCTCAAGTCATTGGAATGATGTAGACTCACTGATCCAACAATTAAAACTCGATCAATTCATCTTGATGGGTTATTCCATGGGTGCAACCACAGCCATGCATGGCATGAAGCATGGTGGTTTAGCTGAAAAACTTAAGGCCTATCTGCATATTGATCAAACTCCTAAAATTGCGGTTGATGATTCTTGGCAATACGGGTTATTTGGTCCAAAGCACCCTCAATTTAAAAAACTGTTAATTGATATCCAAACCTTATTGCTCGATTATAAAAACGCACAAACATTAGAGGATCTACCCAATGATGTTCGCTATAACCTTGTGAGCTTATGGGGTGATTTTATTGAACTGCAAGGCAGCAATAACTACACGCCTAAAATCGTTAAACTTGCTTTGCATCGCCCATTCTTACAAAAATACTTACTGCCAATTCAGCGTTTAGACTATCTGCTTTGGTATGTCGAAAATTATCTCAATCATGATGAAGACTATCGTGAAGCCATCAGTCAGCTGAATTGCCCAACCACTTTCTTTATTGGTCGTGAATCTTCACTTTACCCAGAAACAGGACAAACCCTGATTGCAAATAGCTTGAGCAATGCAAAAGCAATTTATTTTGAACGTTCTGGACATACACCACTGATTACTGAACCAAGAAAATTCAGCCAAGAGATTGGGTGTTTTCTGAGCGCGCTCTCAACGCAAGCCGCTTAGTTCTAGCATCATAAAAAAAGCCAATCGGTTAAGATTGGCTTTTTTATGTCTAGTTTATTTTTTGTGTCGCATGTTTTCAGCAACATCCAACAACACTTGTGCAGTTTTATCCCAACCTAGGCAACCATCTGTGACTGATTGGCCATAGGTCATATCACAAGAAATTTTTTGATTGCCATCAACTAAATGACTTTCAATCATTACACCACGCACTTTTGATTCAGTACGCTCTGCGATAATTTGCTGTAAAACTTGAGGCTGTAATAACGGATCTTTACCACTATTACCATGACTACAATCAATTACCAGTGCAGGTAATTGTTTATATTTGAAATGCATCGCTTGAATCGAAGCTAAATCATAGTTAGTCCCATGATTTGAACCACGTAAAATTAAATGTGGTAATGGATTACCTTCACTATGCAAAATTGCAGGTAGACCTTGTTGAGTCATCCCCAAGAATTGATGGCCATGAAGTGCAGATTGAATCGCATCCAACGCAATTTGAATCGAACCATCGGTACCGTTTTTGAAGCCAATACTGTATGGCATATGGCTGGCAATTTCACGATGAATTTGCGACTCACTGGTCCGCGCACCAATTGCGCCCCAAGCCAATAAGTCATCGAAATAACCTGTCGCCATTGGACTTAAAATTTCGCTTGCGATTGGCAAACCTTTTTCAATCAATTGTATATAAAGCTGACGAGATTTTTCTAAACCGAGTTGTAAGTCTGATGATCCATCTAAATTTGGATCATATAAGAAACCTTTCCAGCCTACCGTGGTACGCGGTTTTTCAATATATGCACGCATAACAAGGAAAATCTGATCTTTGACCTGTTCTTGTAATTGTTGTAAGCGATCAGCATATTCGAGTACTGCGATAGGATCATGAATCGAGCAAGGACCTGTAATCACCATTAAGCGATGATCATGTCCTGATAAAATATTCTGAATCGTTTGACGATGTTTTGAAATTTGCTGCGCTAAAGTTGCAGACAAGGGATACTGCGCTTTGAGTTGTGATGGCAAGCTAAGCATTGATTCTTTTGTATGTGATTGTGGTTGTGTCAAAGCAGTATTTAAAGCATTCATTTTCAATTCCTTTGGACTGGCCTTCTTCGCAGTCCTATCATTTATTTGAGCAAGTGTGATCTAAGCGATGTTGATTTTTTTGCAAAGTAAAACCAAGAAATCTTGCTAAAATATGAATAATTAAATGTATGCATGGTATTTCTCCTAAAATCATGATTGTTAAAACATAAAAAAACCTGATCGGTGTTGCCGATCAGGTATTAACTGGTTGGGCAACCCTTTTGCTGCCCGAAACGCATCAGGCAACGATCAATATTGCCAAAAGTAAAAGTATGCGTTGGTGTTTACAGTATGCTTTAACATATTTATTTCAAATATCTAAAAAACGGTGTCTAACTATTAAATTACGCACTATTTCAGCATTTGACAAGCACTTTTTATATTTTTTTATTCCTATCTTCAAAACCTTAAAGTTTGACCTTTCGCCAGTTCCCCCATAGAATAGTGTAAAAATAAACCAATTTGAGATTACGCCAATGAAGTAAGTTCTATTTCCATCATCAAAGTTCATTTTTCTTTTTGATGTGCAAAATAGACTTAGCTATCGTTTAGCGCTTCTTTATTCTAAAACTTATCTCGATCTCTCTATTTTGCATATCCTGTTTATGAGGTTTCATATGACCCAACAGGCATGTATTATTTCCAACCTATCCCTTGAGTTAGCACAGCAAAAACTGTTTGAGCATCTGAGTTTTCAACTTCCCCTGCATCAGTTCACCGGATTGATCGGGCGCAATGGTCAGGGCAAATCATTGCTGATGTCTATTCTGCAAGCGCAAATGACAACAGCGTTACCCTACTCAGGTCAGATCACTTGGCAAACTCCACATCAATATCTGGCCCAGCACCAGCGTGTACAAGCAGATACAATCGCTCAAGCTTTGCATATTGATAATTTAAACGGATGCTTTGAACGTATCCGACAAGGCACTGCATCTTTTGCCGATTATGATCAAGTTGAACATCTATGGCATTTACCTATGGAATGGCAGCAGCTTTTGCAAAGTGCGGGTTTACCCATAGATCTTAATACGCCTACTCAGCATTTGAGTGAAGGTCAAAAAACCAAACTCGCACTATGCCGCTTATTTCTACTCAAAGATCATTATCTATTACTGGATGAACCCAGTAATCACTTAGATACACAGGGTCGTGAATGGTTGATCCAGCAAATGTCTCAACACCCTACAGGCGGGTTGATAATCAGCCATGATCGACAACTGCTGTCTCATGTACAGGGTATTTTTTCTTTAAATCAGCTAGGGCTACATTATTACGGTGGCAATTATGCGCTATATCAGCAGCAGCATCAGTTACAAGTCGACGCATTATCACACGCAGTACAGCAAGAAAAGCGTGAGTTAAAACAACTGAAAGAACAGCAACATCACAGCCAGATGAAAGCGCAGAAACGTCAAAAAGCAGGTGAAAAGCTAAGAGCTTCTGGTTCGCAAGCCCCTATCTTATTGGATGCTAAAAAGGAACAGTCAGAGCAGTCTCAGGCCCATCTGCGTAAACAACAAATCAAACAGCTTGCAGATGCAAAAGATGAACTGCAACAGAAGCAAACTCAACTGGAACATCTTAAAACCCAGTCTTTCGAATTTGCACTTACAGCCAGAAAGTCAGGAGAAATCTTACGTTGTCACCAATTACAACTCGCTTATGCGAAGACACAACCGATTGATCTTGCAATTACGGCTGGAGAAAAATTGCATTTACGTGGCGCAAATGGAACTGGCAAATCAACCTTATTGAAAACTCTTCAAGGTTTAATTCCACCACTTACAGGTGAGGTTTATTGCAAAGTAACTTCTACTTATCTTGACCAGAGGTTTTCGCTACTTGATGACACTATTTCAGCCCTAGAATATTTATGTGAAATTGATTCAAATCTGACTGAGCAACAAGCACGTACTCTCCTCGGGAACTTACAAATCCGTCGAGATAAAGCCCTTAGCGCTTTAAGAAATTTAAGTGGTGGCGAACGTTTAAAAGTTGCCTTGCTTGCCTTAAAGCAACAAGCAGTTGAACTGTTATTTTTAGATGAACCCGAAAATCATCTCGATATTGAATCTCGCCAGCTGCTGGCTCAAGCCATTCGTTCTTTTAATGGTGCTGTGATACTGGTGTCACATGACGAAACTTTTGTTGAAGCATGCGGGATCAAAACAAGTTATTTACTAAGTTAATCTTTAAATGATGTATTCAGCATGATCACAATGCGTATCATGCTGAATCCTTAACGCACTAAACCTTGCGGCTGCAAAATGATTAAGCCCGCTCCGCATAAAACCACAAGACCACCTAGAATATCCCAACGTGTCAGCATCACTTGATCAACATAACGCAGCCACAATAAGGCAGTAAAAATATAGATCCCACCATAAGCCGCATAAATACGACCTGATGCTGCAGGGTGCAAAGTCAGCAACCAAACAAAAACCGCTAAGCTTAAAGCAGTCGGAATCCACAACCAATGTGATTTTCCTTGATTCAAAATAAGATAAGGAAAATAACAACCAAGAATTTCAGCAATTGCTGTGACGAAAAATAACCCAAATACTTTAAGTACTTGGGTTATTGAAAAAGACAATTCAAACATTAAGCAGGTTCAGCACTCGGGTTAATATGGTCTTCAAAGACTTCCAACTTCAAGCCAACGTCTTTGCCATTCTCTGTTTTCACAGAAACTGCAACATTACCACCATGCTCAGCAAGTTCACCAAACAGAATCATCTCAGCTAATGGCTTTTTCAAATGCTCTTGGATCAGGCGTTGCATAGGACGAGCACCCATGAGACGGTCATAACCATTGGCTGACAACCAGTCACGAGCACTTTGATCAACATCAAGTACCACTTGTTTCTCATCGAGTTGTGCTTGCAACTCGGTTAAGAATTTGTCTACCACTGAATCGATGATTGTCGTCGGAAGTGCTTTAAATTGAATCACACCATCCAAACGGTTACGGAATTCAGGTGAGAATGCGCGTTTCATTGCATCTTGGTTATCTGCGCTGTGATCTTGTTCAGTGAAACCAATACTTGCACGGACAATACTTTCTGCACCAATATTGGTGGTGAGCACAATAATCACATTTCTGAAATCAGATTTACGACCATTATTGTCAGTCAAAGCACCATGATCCATGACTTGTAATAACAAGTTGAATACATCTGGATGCGCTTTTTCAATCTCATCTAGCAACAATACACAATGCGGATTTTTATGAATCGCATCGGTTAGCAAACCGCCTTGATCATAACCAACATAACCTGGAGGCGCACCAATCAGGCGAGAAACCGCATGACGCTCCATATATTCAGACATATCGAAACGAACCAACTCTACGCCTAGCAATTTAGCCAGTTGTTTAGTAACTTCGGTTTTACCCACACCTGTTGGACCAGCAAAAACAAAACTACCCACTGGTTTATCTGGTGCTTTTAAGCCTGCACGAGATAATTTGATCGCGGATGCAAGTGCTGTAATCGCTTCATCTTGACCAAATACCACACGTTTAAGATCACGCTCTAGATTCTCAAGTACAGACTTGTCATCTTTAGACACAGTTTTCGGCGGAATACGCGCAATCTTAGAAACGATGTCTTCGATATTCTCAACTGAGATGGTTGTGCCATCAACTTCAGCTTTTAGACGACGTTGAGCCCCAGCTTCATCAATGACATCAATTGCTTTATCTGGCAAGAAACGATCATTGATAAATTTAGCTGACAATTCAACTGCAGCAACTAATGCTTTGTCATCGTATTCAACATGATGGAAATCTTCGAACTTGTTTTTCAAGCCACGTAAAATTTCAATCGTTTCATTGATACTTGGCTCGTTCACGTCAATTTTCTGGAAACGACGCGATAAAGCATGGTCTTTCTCGAATACCTGGCGATACTCTTGAAAAGTTGTTGAACCAATGCAACGTAGACTGCCATTGGCCAAAGCAGGTTTAATCAAATTCGATGCATCCATGGTACTACCCATGCTTGAGCCTGCACCAATAATCATATGAATTTCATCAATGAATAAGATCGCATTTGGATTCTTTTTCAAAGCATTTAACAATTGTTTTAAACGCTTCTCAAAGTCACCACGATATTTAGTCCCTGCAACCAAAGCACCAATGTCCAAGCTATAGACTTCAGCATTGGCAAGTGGTTTAGGTGCTTTACCATTGACGATTAACCATGCCAAACCTTCAGCAATCGACGTTTTACCCACACCTGGGTCACCCACTAAAAGTGGATTGTTTTTACGACGACGACATAAAATCTGAGCCGCACGCTCAATTTCTTTTTCACGGCCAATTAAAGGATCTGTTTTACCCTTTTGTGCTTCGATATTTAAGTTCAGTGTATATTGCTCAAGTGGTCCAGCATTTGCTGAAGCAGCACTTTCACCTTCAATATCTTCAACCTCTTCCTCAACTTGAATCTCATCTTTACGTGTGCCATGTGACAGGTATTGAGTCAAAGTTAAACGATTAATTTGATGACGTTTAAGCAAATAAACCGCGAATGAATCTCGCTCTGAATACATCGCGACTAGAACATCTGCACCCTCAACTGTGCGGTCACCACCGCTCGATTGAACATGGAAAATTGCACGTTGCAAAATTCGATCAAAGCTCTCAGTTGGATGAGGGGCCTGTTCACTATTATCACCAAGTTTTGGGGTATGTTGCTCTACATATTCCTCTAGTTCTTTACGCAAAGTAACGATGTCTGCACCACATGCTTTTAATGCATTTACGGCAGAATCATTATCAAGCAAGGCAAGCAACAAATGTTCAACTGTCAGAAACTCATGTCTCTTTTGACGAGCCATGCTAACAGCCAAACGTAACGATACTTCTAATTGACGACTGAGCATGTAACCCCCTTATATCTTGGGCTCTGTCAAAAAAAGAAAATCTTTTAATGAAAAAGCGAATTATTGACTTGATCTGCTGAGCTTCTGTAATCGTGATTGGATATACGTCTACAAGTCTCTTTGCTTCATAATCTACTGTTAGCATTAGTTGACTATCTTGGTCAAGATTCAAAACAAAGTATTGTTGTAAAAATTCAATTACAAAGAGAATTAGACTGATCCAATCGTTCAAAAAGTCAGCGAACTTGTTATTCATTTATGAAACAATATTAAATCTATGAAAAATTGTAATACTGCATGATCTTGCTTAAAGCCTAACAAATCATTCATAAGTTTAATATATTGATACTCAGTATATTGTTTCATGTTTTTAGCACAAAACAAGATATACATTGATATATACATCGAATCGAAAGGCCAGACTTTATACTTTTATGAACAACGTATGTACTATTTCACCCATAGCATATGAGCCACCTCATGGCGCAAGGTCTTGCGCATGAGAAATAACATTCCGCAAGTGCGTTGCTTTTCTTAACGCTTTCACTCACAGCATGGCTGTTCGTCTTGCGCAGCTAAAAAGCGTTGCTTTTCTTAACGCTTTCACTCACAGCATGGCTGTTCGTCTTGCGCAGCTAAAAAGCGTTGCTTTTCTTAACGCTGCTCAGGTTCGATCTGACACAACAACGGATGGCCTTGCGAACGGGCATAATTATTCACTTGATTCGCTTTGGTTTCAGCAATATCACGTGGGTAAATACCAGCAGTACCTTTACCTTCATAATGAACTGTTAACATGACCTGACTGGCCTGATCAAAATCCATAGAAAAGAAACTTTGTAGGACTTCAATCACAAAGTCCATTGGTGTGTAATCATCATTCATAAGCACAACCGCATATAAAGGCGGCCGTTTTAACTCTGGTGGGGCAGTTTGTACAACCACCTCACCTTCATGATCCTCTTGCGAATCACTTAAACGTGGATTTAAGTGCCAATCGACATAACCTGATTGATGAAAAGAGTTTTTCACTTCACTTAAATTCATCTGACGTTTGTATCTTCGCATATTGGGTTCTTAATCTAAAAAATTATTGGGCGTTTGCTTCGGCTTGAGGAATTTCTGACACAAAAGCAGAACCTACATCTACAGGCTTACCACGTTGCCAGCTAAAACGTTTGATTACAGGCGTACCAGATCCTGTTAAACGAACTTCAATGAATTGTGGTGTAAACCCTTTAGGCATTGTCCAACGCCCGGTTAGACGCTCAAAATCATCAAAATTGAAGTTTTTATCTTCTAAAGGCACAACTAAAATTTCAGTATCTTTGATTAAGCGCAATTCAACCGAACCAGAAGCTCGGCGCTTATTTGGACTGACTTGAACAAGATCAATCTGATATTCAAAGGCATTTTCAGGTAAAGATTTAATTGCCATATTTTGAATGGTTAAGCTTACACCACCACGTTGTCTCAAAATATCACGATAAATCGCATTCATCCCCTCAAATTGGGTCTTATCCGCATTGGCTTGATTCACTGCCTTGAATAAGTCATCTGCATTACCCACAGCCATATCACGCTCTTGAACCGCAGCATTCAAACTTTTGCTGACTGAATCCAATGCCGTCTTTTGTTTCTGAACAACGTCTACCAACTGTTCAGCATCTGCATCATAACCAACCACTGTTAAACCTTGACGGTGGCCGACAGTATAACCAAGCAAAAAACTACTACCGATAAGCACAGTAGCACCAATAATCAAAGGTAAATTCGTTTTTAAGAATTTATTTTTTTCAACGGAACTGTCTGGTGAAGTAGTCGGTTCAACGTTTTCCATCATCATCTCTATCGTTATGATCTGCATCAAAGCACACATTAAAATCGAAATTTAAATGTGTGTGAAGTAAAAAAGCGTTTTTTATGGTAATAAACCAATACCTTCCAAGCCTGCAGCCTCATCAAAACCAAACATTAAGTTCATATTTTGAATCGCCTGACCTGCAGCACCTTTGACTAGATTGTCTTGAGCAACCAAGATAATCAGTTTATTCGGTTGTGGGCGGTAGAGCGCAATTCTGAGCTCATTCGCACCACGAACACTACGTGTTTCTGGAGAACTATTTGCAGGCATGACATCAACAAAGCGCTCTTCTTTATAAAAATCTTCGTAAAGTGCTTGTAAGTCAAGCTGCTGACCTTGTTCGGTTAAGTCAACATAAATCGTACTCAGCATGCCACGAATCATCGGCACGAGATGCGGCACAAAAATAAGCTGATCGAACTGTCCTTTCTGCCCCGAAATATTTTCAAGTGCTTCAACAATCTCTGGATGATGACGATGCCCAGCGACGCCATAAGCCTTAAAATTATCAGCATTTTCACTGTATATCATACCGAGACTTGCTTTACGCCCCGCTCCAGACACCCCAGACTTCGCATCTACAATAATACTTTGTGTTTGAATCAGTTGGTCTGCATTTTTAAGTAATGGAGCTAAACCTAATTGCACAGTCGTTGGGTAACAACCTGGATTACCAATCACTTGTGCTTGCTTGATCTTCTCACGATTTAACTCAGTTAAACCATAAACAGAATCTTTTAAGATGGCTGGACAACTATGTTGCATCCCATACCATTTTTCAAACTGAACCAAGTCTTGCAAACGAAAATCAGCTGCAAGATCAATTACTTTTGTACCTGTAGCAATCAATTTTTCAGCATGTTGCATTGCAACACCATGTGGCGTTGCAAAAAACACCACATCACATTGTGCTAATTGATCTAAATCCAAATCAGAAAATTCGAGTGTTGTATGTCCACGTAGACTTGGGAACATATCTGCAACACGCTTTCCTGCTTCTGTACGAGAAGTGAGAATACGAACCTGAACTTGTGAATGTCTTAATAAAAGACGTAATAGCTCAACCCCAGTGTATCCAGTTCCACCAACAATACCAACAGAAATCACGTGTGACACCTCAAGCGTTCAATTAGATAAATAGTATGGCAGTTTGCCCCATTTTACACAATCTTCAAGTGCCTAACATTTAAGAAAATAACAGGACAATCCATCATCCTTATGCAGTGAAAAAACTATAATTGGATACAAATAAACGGATTATATTTGAATTGATTCTACCATTGGTCAAGAAATACTATTGAATCATTTCACTATTCGAATAGAATAAAAAAATTGCGGTAATAATAAATTTCATGGATGCAAAATTTTTTGGAGAGCTGGAATGCCTTCTTTGATGTCAAAACAAAGATTACATCATCATATCTGCTTAGGGCTAAGTACACTTCTACTCAGCTCTGCATTAATTGGCTGTGGAAGCGGTGAAAGTAAAGCAGACATAGAGACCACCCCAACAGTGCAAGAACCGAAGCCAAAGAGTTTCAATATCAAAGCTGCTATTGAGATGCGAGATGTTGTACTAAAAGTATTCGATAATTTTGATAACACACTGGTTCTAGAACAAAACTTAAGTACCACATCAGAGATCAATATCACATTACCCCGGACGCTAGATAAAGAACGTTTATATCGCATAGAAATTTCGACCACCCCTAACTCATCAATTTATGACTTTCAGAACTATCAATATCAAAATGTTTCTATGACTTTGCATAGTTTGATTGAAGTCAATACCAGTAATCTTACACAAACGATTTATATCAATCCTAACTCAGAAGCTATTTATCAACGCGCGTTAGTTCGTTCTGGGGTACTCCCGACAGATATCAATGTTAACCCAACACAAATTAGTGCATTACAATTAAATCTAGCAACCGCCGATGTAAATACAGCACTGACCAGTGCTTTTTATCAGTTGGATATCCCTAATCTAAATCCATCGTATCTTCTCAATGTTCTTTCACCGGTAAATGCAACTTTAAAGTCAAACTTATACATCAATAGTTATCTCAGTTTTGGTTTTATGCAGCAATGGGCCAACTTATACCCTAACAATAACTTCGCTGAATTTACCAAGAACTTAGCCGTTGACTTAAAAGATGGTTATCTTGATGCTAAAAAAATACGTGGGGATCAAAACACTCTTACCTCTTTGGTGATTCCAACACCAGATAATATTGACCCATCTAAAAATAACTTGGTATTTATTGCAGCAAATCAAAAGAACGCAAGAGACACGTTTGCAACCTCGTTAAAACAAGCTGTACTACAGTTAGCAGATACTTTTAACCAAGCTGCATTAAACCCTCAAGCCTATGCCCTGTTACAACAAAAGTCCTATGCTGGAAATGGCCCTACAGGTAATGCAGCAAATGCCTTCCGAGTCATTGGTGCTGGTGATTATCGCCGTGCCGTAGGTTTTTCTGACACGACTGCAACCTGTCACGGCTCTATTTACCCCTGCAAACAAGGCATTACAGGAATTAATATTGTCAACGCAAACTTACCCTCGATTGAATACTTAATTGGAAATTACAAAGACCCAAACAGTAACTGTCAACTCAATATTCGCGGGGATGGAAACTTAGAGCTCATCAAAGATGGAAGAACTTATAGCTCAAAACTAGATGCTGACAGTACTGATAACTTATTGCAGGTAAACAAAGATAATTTCGAATATTTACTTAACAGTAGTTCTGCCGAGCCAAACAATAGCACACTGCAATATACTTTTATCCAAGTGAAAGTAAAAGCAAATCAGGTATTAAGTGCAAGCGCTGGTTTAGATAGTCGCAAAGCACCAGATCAATTGCAAACAACCCAGTTACAGTGCAATTTCTAAGACTTAGACCGTGCAAGCAATGGAACAGTGATGCCATTGCTTGCAAAATCACGCTATTGCAGTATGAAAAATAATCTGAGTATTTGTATTCAATACAACAGACTTTTTTGTTTCATGAAATATGTATTTGCCACCCTGATATTCAATGACCACTGCTATACTCTTATCAAATCTTTTTATTAATCCTGTTTAATGTCTTTAAAGTATCAAATTCCAACTTTACTTGTTTATTCCAGACTCCTCTTGGGTTTTCTCATCGTCATTGTGACCCTGCTACAGCCTCAATTCTTCCCTATTTATACTGTGCTATTTTTAACACTGGGACTTATCAGTGATATCTTTGATGGCATCATTGCAAGACACTTGGGCGTATCCGATGAAAAATTGCGTCGCTTAGACTCCAATATTGATCAAATTTTCTTTATTTGTGCAATTGCATCAATTTACTTACAACAACCTGATTTTTTTAAACAATACATTTGGCCGATTCTGATTCTGATTTTATTTGAAGTGGCGATTTATATGGTTAGCTTGATTAAGTTCCGTAAAGAAGTGGCCACACATAGTATTGGCGCAAAAATTTGGACCTTATTTCTCTTTGCCTTGTTGGTACAAGTGACACTCACAGGCCACAGTCAAATTTTATTCTGGATTATGTTTGGGTTGGGTATTCTGACACGGGTCGAGATCATCGCTATTATTTTGGCACTCAAACAGTGGCAAAATGATGTACCCAGTCTGAAACAAGCATTACGTATCCGTAAAGGCTTAGCCGTCCAAAAAAATCGTCTCTTTAATGGCTAAGCAATACTATTTTTTATAATACCAATTGGGCAATTGCGTCTGTTTCAATTGTTTTCGATGCTCAAGATAGTGGGCATCGTGCTTTTCAACCTCATGCCAAAATGCTGCACTATGATCAAAATGCTTGGTATGTACCAACTCATGGACACAAACAGATCGTACAATGTGCTCAGGCATGAGTACCAATGCGGCATTTAACATGATGTCGTGTTTGGAACTACAACTTCCCCAACGAGTTTTGGGTTTTCGAATACTACATTGCTGATATGGCAAGCTAATTTGTTGACTCACTTGAGCCAAATATTCAGTCAAAAACTGCTTTGCATAGGCCAAAACGGCTGCTTGCAAAGCCTGTTCTGACTGTTCACCTCTTATCCAGATAATGTGTTGATCAAAATCAAATTTAAAAATATGACGTTGCTGTTGCGGAATAATTTGAAATGCTTGTGTATGAAAAAATAAAGTCAGTTGTTCAGGAAATACCGCAACTTGATTAAATTGCTGTTGTTGTTTAGCCCATGTCTCGATTAACCATAGTTCTGATTGATGCAAAAATTGCTGAATCTGTCTTTTACTACAGAATAAAGGAACAGTGAGACGAATACCTGTTGGCTCAACACGCAAGCGCAAATTTCTCGCCCTTGCATGTCGAACAACTTTAATTTCAGGTAACAGCGTTTCTAATGAAACTAATTGCATTATTGTGCTGTACGCTCTTCAATACCATTATCCGTGGCAACAACCGCGATCGTTGCTGGATTCAAGGCAAAAATACCATTGGTCACTACACCAGGAATATTATTCAGTGTTCTCTCCAATTCAAGTGCATTTAAAATATTCAGATTAAAAACATCTAAAATGACATTACCGTTGTCCGTTACTACGCCTTCACGGTAAACAGGATCACCCCCTAAAGCAACAATCTTACGAGCAACTGCAGAACGCGCCATTGGAATGACCTCAACAGGAAGCGGAAAATCACGCCCTAATTGATCCACCCATTTTGAGTCATCCACGATACATACAAATTTCTTTGCAATAGACGCCACAATTTTTTCACGGGTTAATGCAGCACCACCACCTTTGATCATATGCATATGGCGGTCAATTTCATCAGCGCCATCCACGTAGGCATCTAACCCACCCACTGAGTTCATATCAACCACTTCAATCCCGAGCTTTTGTAAACGCTCTGCGGTTGCATTTGAACTTGCGACTGCTGCTTCTAATTGCAATTCAGGTAATAAATCAATTAAAAAATTAACGGTACTTCCTGTTCCTACGCCCAAAATGCCGCCTTTAGGCAAATGTTTCAAAGCTGCTTTGGCCGCAGCTTGTTTCTTTTCATCTTGGCTTGCATATAGACTCATGACTTCACTCAACTATTTTGACATTTGCTGCAAGAAAACAGCGCAAATGCACAGGGGTTTGCTACAATGATTGCCTATTTTAAACTGTTATAGGGAAGATGAACATGCTGTCTCGTGTGGTACGACAAATTTTACAAGCAACGGTTTACGATGTTGCGATTGAAACACCGCTTGAAGCAGCTCCACGAATTAGTCAAAAAATTAATAATAACATTCGATTTAAACGTGAAGATTTACAACCTGTTTTCTCTTTTAAGCTACGCGGTGCTTATAACCGTATTAGCCAACTTCCGAAAGACCAACTTGATCGTGGTGTAATTTGCGCATCTGCCGGCAACCATGCCCAAGGCGTTGCGCTATCTGGAAAAAAATTAGGCATTCATGCCATTATCGTTATGCCAAGCACCACGCCAGATATTAAAGTACAGGCCGTGAAAAGCTTGGGTGGTCAAGTTGTACTCCATGGCGATAGCTTCGACGTTGCCAACAAATACGCAAAACAACGTGCCGAAGATGAAGGCTTAGTGTTTATTCCCCCTTATGACGATGAACTGGTGATTGCGGGTCAAGGTACCATTGCCAATGAATTATTACGTCAGTGGCGTGATGTTGAATATGTCTTTGTAGCTGTCGGCGGCGGCGGGCTTATTGCAGGTGTTGCAGCTTATTTAGGTGAAGTTGCACCACACGTTAAAGTGATTGGTGTTGAATATGAAGAATCAGCTTGCTTAAAAGCTGCACTCGAAACCAATGAGCGCGTAGTGCTACCGCATGTCGGTTTGTTTGCTGATGGCACAGCGGTGGCACAAATTGGTGAATTACCATTCGAGATTATCCGTCTACGCAAATCAGACAACTCAGGTCCAATTGTTGACCCTGATATTGTCACTGTAAATACTGATGAAATCTGTGCAGCAATCAAAGATACCTTTGATGAAAACCGCAGCATTGTTGAACCATCAGGTGCAATGGCCTTAGCGGGTATCAAAAAGTATGTGGCAGAACACCAATTAACTGGCAAGAACATGGTCTCGATCGTGTGTGGTGCCAACATGAACTTTGACCGTTTACGCTATATTGCTGAACGTACTGAATTAGGTGAACGTCGTGAAGCTATTTATGCAGTGACGATTCCTGAGCAAAAAGGCGCGTTCCTGAACTTCTGTCGTGCGCTACAAGGTCGTAATATTACTGAATTTAACTACCGTGCCAGCGCAAGTAAACTGGCTCAGGTCTTTGTGGGTATCAGTTTAAAAGGTGGTGAAACAGAGCGCCATGAAATTCATGAGATGCTAAAACAACAGTATGAAGTCGATGACCTGTCTGACGATGAGGTGGCTAAACTGCATATTCGTTATCTGATCGGTGGTCATGCCAATATTGAAAATGAGCGCTTGTTCCGCGTTGAGTTTCCTGAGCGTCCAGGTGCATTACTCACTTTCTTGGAGCGTTTAGGACCAACCCACAATATCACCCTATTCCATTATCGTAACCATGGTGCAGCAGAAGGCCGTGTTCTTGTTGGTCTAGAAGCAACTGATGCAAAACAAAATCCAGATGGGTTGATCGAAACATTAGAGAAAATTACTTATCCTTATGCTGAGATCAGTGACAATACAGGTTACAAACGTTTCCTTAAATAAACCGTCTCATTACTTAAAGCCGACCTCATGTCGGCTTTATTTTTATCTGATGATTTTGATCTTTTATCTGATGATTTTGATCTTTTATCTGTGATCGCAAACAAAATCATTACACATCGAAAAGCATTCCATTTTAAAATGGATAAAAAGACATTTTTATCATTTAGTTAAGGACAGTTATGGCACAGTTTGCAGTCATCGGGTTAGGGAGTTTTGGGGCAACTGTTGCATTAGAACTGACCAAACTTAATCATGATGTCATTGGTATTGATACCATCAAACGCAATGTTGAAAGTCTTGCTGACCGGATTACCCATGCGGTGATTGCAGATGCTACCGATGAACATGTTTTAGAAGAACTCAATATCCAGAATTGTGATGCAGTGGTCGTGGCTATTGGTGAAGATATTGAAGCCAGTATTCTCTGTGTTTTAAATCTAAAAAACCTTGGTGTGGAAAAAATCTTGGTTAAAGCCAAAACCAAAGCACATCACACTATTCTGTCCCATTTAAATGTTAGTAAAATTATTCATCCTGAAGAGGATATGGGGGTTCGCGTTGCCCAAGCCCTCAATTATCCGATGGTCAGTCGCTATATGGCATTGGATGATGATCACTACATTGTAAAAGTTCCAGTCAATGAAAATCTCAATAATGTGAATTTATCTGGGATCTTAAAACAAGAACCCAATATCAAATTACTTTTATTAAAACGAGATCAGCAAATTCTCTATGAAACAGATGCCAATTTCACGCTAAAAACGGATGATGTTCTGATTCTAGAAGGCTCTCTCAGTCATCTTAGAAAACTTTCAGGATGTTTCGCATAATATGGCACTCAAAATAAACTCCCAGAAGATTTTTAACCTCAGTCCACCCTCTTTACTGGCAATTGGATTTCTCAGTTTTATTATTATTGGCACAATATTACTGAAACTGCCGATTGCCAATAAAGGCAATGTCAGCTGGATGGATGCCTTATTTACAGCCACCTCCGCTGTGACCATTACAGGCTTATCGGTGGTCAATCTGAATGACTCTTTTAATCATCTCGGACAGTTTATTATTCTTTTACTGATTCAATCTGGCGGCCTAGGTTTCATGACCTTTGCCATTTTGGCGGCATTGAGTCTTGCACCCAAGCTCGGTTTAAAACAACAGATGATGGCACAGGATAGTTTAGGTCAAACCAGCCTATCCAAAGTCACATTTGTTGCCAAGGGTGTTGTCATGTACACCTTGCTTTTTGAGCTGATTGGCGTGATTATCCTAACGGCCTCCTTCGCCCCTACGTATGGTTTTGCCAGGGGACTGTATTATGCGGTTTTCTATAGTGTTTCGGCCTTCAACAATGCTGGTTTTTCCCTATTTGATAACAGTCTGATTAACTTTCAAAGCCATTATTTGATTTGTCTCACTATCAGTATTTTATATACCTTGGGTGGCATCGGCTTTTTGGTGTTAATTGATGTGAAACAGAATAAACGCTGGAGCAAGTTAACAGCAAACAGTAAATTGATCCTCAGCACCATCGCCATATTAAACCTTGTTGCCTTCGTGCTGATCTGGCTTTTGGAATCCAACAATCCACTTACCCTTGGCTCAATGAGTTTGGGTGAACAAGCCATGAACGCATGGTTTCAAGCCACCGTCCCGCGTTCTTCAGGCTTTAATACCATTGACACCGGCTCGATGGAACATAGTACGGCTTTACTGACCATGTTACTTATGTTTATTGGGGGTGGTTCGCTCAGTACAGCTGGCGGCATAAAAGTCGGCACTTTTGTGATTTTATTGCTCTGCGTGATTTCATTTTTAAGACGTAATGAAGAAATCCGTATTTTTAACCATTCAGTGTCACAAGAAACCACCTATAAAGCACTTGCTGTAACCGCGATTACAGGCATGTTGGTCTTTGTCGGCTGCTTTATTATTTTCTTGCTTGAACCGAAATTAGATGTACTCGACTTAATGTTTGAAGTGGTCTCTGCCGCATGCACAGTAGGACTCTCGAGAGGTGTGACAGGAGAGTTACATGACGGCAGTTTATTCGTCCTAAGCCTGCTGATGTTTACAGGACGGCTTGGGCCTTTAACACTGGCCTATCTGATTGCAACACCGAAGAAGAGCCGCTTAAAACATGCCAATGCCAATATTCAGATTGGGTAATGCTCTAAAGGCTGCTCAATCACAATTACTTGCTGACAGATCCCGTCAGCTTGGCGTTGTTGCTCAAAGACAGCTTTAGACATCACATCAAAATGATCACAGAAACTAATTTCTTGCGGGTCGATGGAGTAAACCAAGGATTGGTTTCCCGTCCCTTGTAATGTGTCATAAAACACAATGACAAAGTTACCTTGTTCAAAGGCGCGTTGAATCTCTGAATATGTTAAAGCAGCTTGAATTGGAATCTGGAGATTTTGTGCCTCCAGATAACTTTGCTGCTCTTTTGCCTCAATATTTGGATCAGGCGCCGTATAGAACGACACTGCAAAACCTAATTTCTTCATCGCCACAGCCAAAGCGATGGTATATGTCCCATCTTCTTGGTCATGTCCAGACAAGCGAATTAGATCAGCAATATCAACATGGGTATGATATTGCTTCACAATTAACCAGAGTGCAAAGACGCCACCATTTGCTTCAAGCTGCAATAGAGATTCTGGAATATTTAAACTCATTTAGTACCAGTTCATTAAAGATACACCCAAGCCGACATAGGTTGCTCGGTGGTTATAATCAATCAAGCTCTCGCCATAGCCATCAAATACTTGAAAATGACCACGTAATTTATCTTTAATTGGGAAAGCCCAGTCAAACTGAACCGCACCATGCGAACGATCACCACCTTTCAATGAATGACGTAACATTAAGGAAAAATCATTATTCCCTTTGCGGTAAAACGCAGTTAAATCACCACGACCAATATAATCCTTAATGTCTGGGTTATTGTCATCTTTGGCATCTTCTTCTACTCGATACCAAGGACGTAACATGAGTGCGAAGTTATCTTTTTCAAAACCAAGATTAAAGATCACACGGTTCCAGCTACGAGATAACGGATCTGAACGACCATTGGATTGGTGGTTCAAAGTCACCCCAAGCAGACGTGCATTTAGACCTAAAATTTCATAATTGGTTCTAAACATCAAACTTGCTTCTGGTTCATAATTGGTCTCACGGAATGGTCGTGATTCTTCAGAGTTATAAACCTGCCAACGTGAGGACTGGGTATAGCCCAACCAGAGATCGCCATTATTACCAAAAATGTTTTCCCAAGCTTTGGTCTTAAATGAAAGCTGGAACTTTGCTTCGCTCGACGTTAACTCTTGCTTATCTTTAACCGTATTTTCAGGATTTGGACTGCTTGGAAACTCATTTTTATCACTAGTCCAAAATACGGGAAGTAAATAAACGGGTTGATAAGCACGGATATTCCATACCCCCAACTTACTCTCTTCTGAAAGCTCCCAGCGACGATCAAGTAACGAGACATTTGGATCAAATTTTGGTGCAGCCCCCAAAATATGCAAATCACTGACCTTTTGCACCACTTTATCTTTCAAAGATTCAGGTTCAGCTTTTTCATTGGATTCAACCACCGGCGTAGCTGCTGCAAGTATCGGTGCTGCATCTGTCTGAGCTTGTGTTGGAATAATGGTCGGCGCTTTAAACAGGCGATCATAACATGCTAAACGTTCAGCATTTGCAGCCAAAGCCACACAGGCATCAACGGTCGCGGGGCTTGTAGGTGCTGTTGATTCAGCATGTGACAACGAGGTCGCTAAAGAGCCAAGTATCGCAAGGACACTCAGCTCCAAATGACTACGTTCAAAAGATTTGAACGCCATAGATTTCTCCGATTTTTATTTTATTAATTAACCTGCTGGATATTAAATCCAAGTTTCTGCAATTCTTCACGTTTCGCAAATGGCGCAACCACGGCTTTCACAGGTTTTTGAGCCAATAGATATTGCTTCGCCACACGCTGTAAATCATCCAAGTTCACGTTCAGTAAACGCTCACGTAAGATTTTGCGGAATTTTGGCGTACGTGCATGCAATAAAGCATAACATGCCGTAATTGCTTCCCCAGCTGGTGAACCTGGCTTGTCCATACTTGCAACCAACCCAAGAATTGCTTCCTCGAGTTGATGTGGTTGTTGTTCTGTATTAAGCAACCATTGCACACTGGCTTCAAAATCATTAAACGTTTCTGCTAAACGCGGATCGCGGTAGCTATAGAAACGGAATGAGCAGGCATTGCCATCATAACTTGCACCACCCCCATACGCACCACCTTTTTCACGAATGGCACTATGCAAGAAACCATTGCGTAAATAAGCAGCCAATACCATCAATGGTGCTGCATCAGGATGTGCGACATCCACAGCCTGATAAGCTGAGGCACAAAATTGAACATTGGCTTGAATCAACCATGCTTCATCATCTGAAGTATTGACCTGTTCTACTTGCGTCAAAGTGACAGCTGCTTGATCAACGGCGAGCTTATCCCAAACGTTTTGCACTTCTTCAACCAAACGATCCGATTGATGCTCTTCACAGACCAACAAGAATTGTTTTGGTGCCTGCATTAACTTGCGGTGAATTGCTTGTAACTCAGCAATTAGGGCTTGATAAGCACTGTCATCCTGATCAATTTTCGTAACGAGCTCACTAAGCCAATTTAATGCGCCTAAACCGGTATTATGATAATCACGGCGAGCTAGTGCACTCATTTGTCGAGATGCAGCTTGCATCGCATAACTATGACCAGAGCCAGACAAACGTGACTGCCAACGGGTCTTACGTTGCTGTAATAACTCGATAATGCGATCTTTCTCATCAAAACGGAGTTGTTCAAAAGCAAGTTTAAGCAGCTGAATTGCATCCAACTTTTGGGTTAATGACTTGGTGGTTAAAGTTAACCACGCACTAATGCGGTCTTTATCATCCACTTTACTGCGTAAAGATGCCCCCATACCAAGACCGCCACTGACCGCAGTTTGGATTTGCTGCAATTCGAGATAATCATACTCGCCCGCACCCACTTCACCCATCAGAATTGAGAGTAAATTAAAGTAAGGTGATTGTACGATCTCATCAGGAATCTGAATCAGCACTTGTTGATAGTAAATACCATTGGTGCCCGCATGATAAAGATTCAACGGCGTATCTAGCCCATTGCAAATAATCTCGCGTAATTGCCCTTGTACAATCTGTAATTCTGCTGGCACATCTTCCAAGCCCACTTTAGGCAACAATTCGAGATTATCTGGTGTATCTTGACGCTTTTTCAGTGCTTCTGTTTTTTCCTGAATTTCAACTTTCTGTTCGTCAGTTAAATTTGCAGTAATCTCAGCCAAACGCGCTTGTTCTGCTTGCTGTTCTTTCACAGATTTAGTTGCATCAGGAACTAAAGTCATTTGCACCCGATGTGGATTATCCAATAAATGGGTTTGAATCAGATTCGACAACCACATTGGATCTTTGAGTTCTTCTTTGACTTGCTCGATCGCTGAATCTACATCCCAAACATGAATAGGGTCATTGTGGTGAATCGCGCTACCTAAACCATTCAAGATCAAGCTCAAGCCATACGGTGTGCCATCACCATTGATTTCACGCTGATGCAATTCAATCTGATGCAGGATCGCATCCACCAAATCTGTATCAACAGGTTGAGAGGCAACCTCTTTTAGTACATCTAAAACACCTGTTTTAAATGTTTCTGCATGTTCAGCATTTGAACCTTGCACACCACAGTAGAAGGTCATTTCAAAGTTACTATCATCCACCCCCATGAGTGGGCCTGTTGATTGTGCATAGCCACAGGTTTCTAAATACTGACGCAAAGGAGAAGCAGAATTTTCCAATAAAATCCCTTCAACCAAACGCATCCCCAAACGTAGTTTGATATCGCTGGTTTCAGGTAATAACCATGACATTACATGATAAGTTTTATCTTTTAGATCTTCACTATCGACTGCATAGCTTTCAGTCACCTCCACAGGTGCAGTCAAACGTTTCTCTGGCGTTGAATACAGGGTAGTACCTTGTGAGAATTTATGCAGTGCTAGTTTCTCAAATTGCTCTTGTAGATCATAAGCACTTTGGTTACCGAATGTCATAAATACAGCATTACTCGGGTGATAATGCGTTTTATAGAAATCGACTAATTGCTCATAACTCAAATCAGGAATATCTTTTGGATCACCACCAGAATTATAGTGATAGGTTGTTTCTGGGAATAAATGATAGGCCAACTGATGGTAAAGCTGGTCTGAAGGCGAACTCATTGCACCCTTCATTTCATTGAAAACTACGCCTTTATATACCGCTTGATCATTTTCCAGTTCAATGCGAATCCCTTCTTGTGCAAAATCTAAAGGATTTAAATTGGCAGCAAAGGCAGCATCTAAATACACCGACAATAAGTTTTGAAAGTCTTTTTTATTCTGTGTTGCAAAAGGATAAGCTGTCCAATCCGCTGCTGTGAATGCATTCATAAATGTATTCAACGAGCGGCGGATCATCAAAAAGAACGGATCACGTACTGGGAACTTTTCAGAACCACAGAGTGCTGTATGTTCTAAAATATGTGCCGTTCCTTTTGAGTCCATCGGTTGAGTTCGGAATGCCACCAAGAATACATTTTCGTCATGGCTAGTGGCTAAATGGTAGTGAACTGCACCAGTCACTTTGTGCTTATATTCTGAAACTTGAATATCGAGTGCTTCTACATGGTGTTGACGTAATAGCTGAAACGCGGGATGTGTGGTTTGAGTAATGCTTTCAGTAACATCTACAGTCATGTGATCTCCAATTTATCTCTATTAAATTCATTACAATTGATTATAGAGAGTCTACCGAAGAATACGTATCGATATCCATGTAAATTACTCTATTTTTGTAGAAAAATGCAGCGGCTAAGCCAAAATAGCGTTTCAGAAAATTTTATAGAAATTACTGTGCGCTGACACCATAGGCTGATACCCCATTGTTTGATAAAAATGAGCCGCCTGCATTGTGTCTGTGAATAGCTCAAGCCGATCAAAGTAGATTTGTGCATATTGTTCAATACAATACAGCAAATAAGTCCCGACCCTATTACGACGGTACATTGGATGGATATAGAAATGACGTAAGCGCCCAACTCTCTTCGATTCGGCAAACGGATCTTGATTCAAACCACCCACAGCAATCAAACCATTATGTTGAGCATATACAACAAAAAGTGCTTCCCCAATCTGATCAAAACAATTCTCACCTGATTGAAAATCTTGTTTTAATCGCTTTAAGAAGCGAAACCCCTCACATTCTGAATATTGAATTAGCTCATCAATTTGCGCAGGCAATTCCAAGCTTCTTTCGATTCTAAATGAATCTTGCCCCACCTTAATTATCCTCATTTCTTTACAACCCAACACTTTGCTGAATTTTTTTCAACAAACTACTGTAATCCGTAGCATTCGTGTAAACTTTGCTTTTTGATTTTTACTGTGATGACAAACATGGCAACTGTTGATCTTTTTGCAATTGGTAATGCACTCATTGACCAAGAATTTAAGGTTTCAAATGAGTTTTTAACGCAACATGCGTTGCAAAAAGGCACAATGCAGTTGGCCGATGGTGAAACACAGGCAAATTTATATCAAAAATTACAAGATACTCAAAGCTACAAGGGCCAAGCCAGTGGTGGTTCAGCAGCGAATACAACCGTTGCATTTAGTGCCTTAGGTGGTACTGCATTTTATGGTTGTCGCGTGGGCAATGATGAACTCGGTACAATTTACTTAGATGGCTTAAACGAAGCAGGCATCAAAACCACAACGCAATCGATTAGTGAAGGTGTAACAGGCACCTGTATGGTTCTGATCAGCCCAGATTCAGAACGTACCATGCAAACTTATCTCGGTATTACCGCTGAATTATCAACTGAACAAATCGACCTTGCACCACTTAACACTGCAAAATGGCTGTATATCGAAGGTTACTTATCAACCAGTGATACCGCTCGCGTTGCAGTTAAACAGGCACGTGAACTGGCGAAAGCACAGGGTGTTAAAATTGCCTTGTCGCTGTCTGACCCTGCAATGGTGCAATACGCACGTCAAGGTCTAGAAGAACTATTAGATGATGGTGTGGACTTATTGTTTTGTAATGAACAAGAAGCACTAATGTTTACAGAAACTGATAACCTTGAAGCGGCGATTGAAAGCCTAAGCTTTAAAAACAAACAGGTGGTGATCACCCAAGGCGCCAAAGGTGCTGTGATTGTAGATGGTGCACACCACTTCCATGTGAATGGCCGTGCTGTTGAAGCTGTGGATACCAATGGTGCCGGTGATGCATTTTCAGGTGCATTTTTATATGCAATTAATGCAGGTTTGAGCTTGGAAGCTGCAGCGCAACTTGCTATTTTGATCTCAAGTGAAGTCGTTGCGCAATTCGGCCCACGTTTAAGTGTCGAAAACTACGCTAAACTCTTCGAACAATTTCAAAAAGCTCAACAGGAATGTGCATAACATGGAAAAGATTTGCATGACTGAGGAAGTTCCTGAGCGTGAGTCTCGTGCATACGACACCATGAAAGGAACCACGATTTTTATTACTCAAAAAGACGGCAGCTTCTATGCCTATCAAAATGTTTGCCCACATTTACAAACTGAACTTGAGTATTTAGAGAATCAATTCTTAGATCAAGATAAAGAATACATTCAGTGCTCTACGCACGGTGCACTTTTTTCAGTCGAAACAGGCGAATGTATTTCTGGGCCGTGTTTGGGTGATTTCCTTGAAAAAGTAAATTTGGAAGTCCACTCAGATGGTGGTATCTATATTGATTAAGCCCTAAATCATGAATGCTGCGATGACTGAGTTTTTCCTCAATTACTACCTAATGCCATTTCATATGAGCGTTGTGGCTTTAATTGTGCTCAGCATTGCAGAAACCATCGGGATTGTAATTGGCTTACGACCGAGTCAATTGGTTCAAAAGCTCACCCCGGATTGGTTACTGAATTCGCCCCTACTCGATGTGAAATTTTCCAAATATCTGATCTTTGTTTTTTTACTGATCAATTTTAGTTTTGCAGGTTATTTCCTAGAACTCTCCTTCTTTGCTTTACAACACTATTTCATTTCACCTTATTATTTATTTGTTCCTGCTTTAGTCATTGATATTTTCTTTACTGTATTTATGATTCATTGCTTGGACCAAGTCATCAAACCGAAGGTGATCCATACCCATACCAATTTAGTCGGACGTTTAGCCACGATTTCAACGGGCAATGCACGTCCTGGCTTTTCTGCCCAAGCACGTGTCCGTGATGAATTTGGTCAGTTGTATTATGTACAGGTCGAACCTGAATACGGCGAACTCGAATTACAATCACAAGTGTTGTTGATTAGTCAAAAATCGAACTCACATTATCTCGCCAAAAAAATCTCACTTTCCAATAATCTGTTTACACCAGACTAAGTTTTCATCCTCCAAAAAACGCCTTTCTGTATAAAATCCCAACAATTTACACTTTGTTACAAATATATAGCGCAAAAGTTTTAAATTTAGCTCTTCCCTTCTTGTTGTTTTCATGATCTCACTGGCACAAAAAATACAACAGTGATCGCTATCACATTTTTTAGAATAATCCCCACCTATACACTCGGTTTTATAAAGACTTGATTACGAGAAGTATTTAATGTTGTATTTAAAACGATAAGTCACTGTATATATTATTGATTTTATAAACATACTATTTTAGTTGGTTTAATTTTTATTTAATTCAATATAAACCAGATCTTTTTAATCGGATTTAAAAATATAAATACAACTGTTTTAATCAGATTTTTAAATTAATTCATATTATTTTAGTTGGTTAAAACAAATATTTTAAATCATTTAACAAAAATTAAATAAAATACTGATTTAAAACAATTATTTTATTTTAAATTATTTAAAAAACCTAAAGGTTTATTTTCAATGAATTTTATTTAATAATGTTTTACATCTTCTTTAAATATGAGGCTAGGTTCTATGAACACGAGTTCTCAAGATCCAAATCGGCGACTCATCAGAGAAATCACGATTATTCTTATTATTAAAGTTGCACTTCTCTTGGTGATTAAACACATCTGGTTTGATGCGCCAACGATCCCAAAAGATTTTAACAATGAAGTTGCCGAGCGTATTGCTGGTGACATGTCCAAAACTCAGGAGACACGTTGATGATTTCTGAAAGCGTGGTCGATCTTTCGCGGTTCCAATTTGCAATGACCGCAATGTATCACTTTCTTTTCGTCCCTCTAACTTTAGGTCTGGCTTTTATTCTTGCCATTATGGAAACCACGTATGTGATTTCAGGTAAAGAAATTTATAAAGACATGACCAAGTTCTGGGGCAAACTCTTCGGGATTAACTTTGCCTTAGGGGTAACTACTGGTCTGACTATGGAATTCCAGTTTGGTACCAACTGGGCGTATTATTCTCACTATGTAGGCGATATTTTCGGGGCACCGCTTGCAATTGAAGGCTTAATGGCTTTCTTCCTTGAATCAACCTTTATTGGTTTGTTCTTCTTTGGTTGGGATCGCCTATCTAAAGTCCAACACTTAGGTGTAACTTGGTTAGTGGCGATTGGCTCGAATATGTCGGCCTTGTGGATTTTGATTGCCAATGGTTGGATGCAAAACCCCGTCGGTGCTGCATTTAACTACGAAACCATGCGTATGGAGTTGGTAGACTTTGGTGCGCTGATCTTTAACCCTGTGGCTCAAGTTAAATTTGTACATACGGTTTCTGCGGGTTATGTCACAGGTGCGATCTTTGTCCTTGCTATCTCAAGTTACTATTTATTAAAAAAACGTGACTTACCTTTTGCGCGTCGCTCTTTCGCCATCGCTGCAATCTTCGGTTTAGCATCCACGTTATCTGTCATTCTACTTGGTGATGAATCAGGCTACGAGTTAGGCGATGTTCAAAAAACCAAACTTGCTGCAATCGAAGCAGAATGGCATACCGAACCTGCACCTGCTGCATTTACTCTATTTGGTCTGCCAAATCAGCAAGAAATGCGTACTGATTATGCGATTAAAATTCCTTATGTGATGGGGATTATTGCAACACGTTCTACAGATAAAGAAGTCACTGGTTTACGTGACTTGATGAAAGAACATGAAGTCCGTATCCGTAACGGTATGGTGGCCTACAGCGAGTTAGAGAAACTTCGTGCTGGTGACCGCTCTCCAGAATTGTTGGCGTCATTTGAGAAAAATCAAAAAGACTTGGGTTATGGTCTGTTATTGAAAAAATATTCTCCAAATGTAGTTGATGCCACTGAAGCGCATATCCAAGCTGCAACTAAAGATACGATTCCAAACGTTGCTGCACTGTTCTTCTCTTTCCGTGCAATGGTTGCTTCTGGCTTCCTCATGCTGTTGTTATTCCTATTCGCGACTTGGGCTGTAGCAAAACGTAATGCCGAAGATAAACCTTGGTTACTCAAATTTGCTTTGTTTGCTCTCCCGCTCCCATGGATTGCAGCTCAAACAGGTTGGTATGTGGCTGAAGGTGGTCGTCAACCGTGGTCAATCGGTGAAATTCTACCAACACATCTGTCTGCTTCAAGTGTAAGTACTGGCGATGTGTGGGGCTCGATTATTGCGCTTGCAGCATTCTATACAGTACTACTCATTATTGAAATGTACTTAATGATCAAATTTGCTCGTTTAGGTCCAAGTTCTTTGCACACTGGTAAATACCATTTTGAAAAACTAGATGCAAAAACTGGGGAGGCTCAATCATGATCGAATATGAACTGCTAAAAATCATCTGGTGGGTATTGGTCGGTGTACTACTGATTGGCTTTGCACTTACCGATGGTTTCGATATGGGCTCAATGGCACTGATGCCATTTGTAGGTAAAACTGACTCTGAACGCCGTGCTGCAATCAACACGATTGCACCACATTGGGACGGTAACCAAGTCTGGTTTATTACAGCCGGTGGTGCACTTTTTGCTGCTTGGCCAATGGTCTATGCCGTTGCCTTCTCTGGCATGTACTGGGCCTTACTGCTGGTTCTATTTGCCCTATTCCTGCGACCTGTCGGTTTCGACTATCGCTCTAAGTTAGAGAATACCCAATGGCGTACCTCTTGGGATTGGGGCTTATGTATCGGTGGCGCTGTTCCTGCGCTGGTGTTTGGCGTAGCCTTTGGGAACTTGTTCCTCGGTGTACCTTTTAGCTTAGATGACACCTTACGTTCACAATATACAGGTAGCTTCTTTGCACTCTTAAACCCATTTGCACTAATTTGCGGTATCGTCAGTCTATCCATGTTATGTGCACATGGTGGCGCTTGGCTGATGCTACGTACCGATGGCAATTTGCATAACCGTTCTGCCAAAGCAACACAAATCATGGCAATCGTATTCCTTGTGTGCTTCTTGGCTGCGGGTGCATGGTTATTATTTGGCAATATCTCTGGTTATAGCTATGCAACTGCGGTCAATACCAATGCTGCTCTGAATCCGCTTGCGAAAGATGTGGTGACCAATGCCAATCATGGTTGGTTAAACAACTATGCAACCTATCCAATCACTATGGCTGCGCCAATCGCTGCAATCTTAGGTGCGTTATTGGTAATTGTCAGCGCAGCAAAGCATAAAGCAGCGGTGAGTTTTACAGGTACAAGTTTAATGATTGTCGGCGCAATTCTTACTGCTGGTTTTGCCCTGTTCCCATTCTTATTACCATCAAGCATTGATCCAACTTCAAGCTTGACCATGTGGGATGCGGTTTCTAGTCATAAAACCCTTGGTGTAATGACCGTTGCTGCATGTATCTTCGTTCCGCTCATTTTGATCTATACCTCTTGGTCGTATTACAAAATGTGGGGGGTCATCACCAACAAACATATCGAAGAAAATTCACATAGTTTGTATTAATTAGGAGATATGACATGTGGTATTTTGCATGGATTCTAGGTGTTTTGATGGCATGTTTCGCAGGTGTACTCAGTGCACTTTATATCGAACATCATCAAGATTTAGATGAGGAATAATAGAATGGCTGAAGCAATGACAACACCGAAGAATAGTAAAGCGCAAGTACTTGCAATGACCATTTCGTTTTTGTTGGCATTGCCGCTTGCTACTATTTTACTGGTACATCCATCACTAATGTTGGATGCCAACGGACATTATAATCATAGCTTGCTAATGCTGGTGATGATTGGAATTTCTGGTGGTTTCGTGCATGGGGTCGGATTTATACCAAGATTTTGGTTATGGAAATGGTTGTTTAGTCCTTATATCGCTTGGCCTTTAATGGTATTGGGCTATTTTATTTGGATTGGAAATTAATTTCTGATGAAACTAAAAAAGAGGAAGCTGTTTTGCTTCCTCTTTTATATATAACCATTAAAACTTAAAGGATACAGATCCCGTTACACTACGTGGTGCGCCATATGTTTGATTCGATGTATTTAAACGATAGGTTTTATCCGTAATATTATTGAGATTTAAACCCACTGTTAATGCTGGACTAATCTCATACTTCGCCATTGCATCAACCAATGTAAAAGCTTTTTGACCATTAGTATCACGGGCAAAACCATCCATGTCATAGCTACTATAAATTTTACTCTGCCATGTCACACCAGCTCCAACACTCAGTTTCTCCAAATCACCAGAAAGCTTATAAGTAGCAAAGAGCTTAAACTGATCTTTTGGAATATCGGTATTGATACGATCGCCTTTTTCTTTGGTCTCTGAATAAGTATATCCACCATTCAGATTCAGATTAGGCAGCACTTCTCCTGAAATCGCAGCCTCAAAGCCTTTAGTCTTCGCACCTTTTGCAGAACGGTAATAAGATGTTCCAGCAACCGCCCCTGGTACTTCTTCACTGGTCGCATATTTACCAGCTTCCACAGCGACATTATCCATATTCGATTGGAATAAAGCCAAACTGGTGTTCACACGACCTGCCAAAAGCTCGCCTTTAACCCCTAGCTCATAGCTATCACCTTCTTTAGGATCCAGCAATTTCATTTGATAATCTTTATTCGCTTGTGGCGAGAAAATACTGGTATAGCTAGCATAAACTGCCCATTCAGGTGTGACATCAAAAACGATCCCTGCATAAGGCGTAAATTGATCATCAATTTTAATTTTTGTTCCATTATTTTTATTACCAGACTCGGCATAATAATCAATGCTCGAAGCACGCCCACCTAAGATGACTTTCAAATGGTCAAGAAGATTTAAGCGAGTTGCCAAATAGCCGCCATATTGTCTAAATTGCAGTACAGAATTTCCTGCAGTTGCCGCAGTATATAGACCAGCGGGCTGTGTGGTATAACCATTCCAGCTTTTGATATTAATTGCCCCAGTTTCACCCATTACTCGGTTGTAATAAGGATCATTTTGGTCTACATCCTGAAAGTTTGCACCGAGCATCAATTCATGTTCACGGCCAAAAAGTTGATATGGCCCAGTCACACCTAAATCAACAGAATGTTCAACAGGCTTAGTATGTTGATAACCCGCTGTCACAGTTGATGTATTTTTTTCATAATCAGTATAATAAACAGGTTTGCCATCAGCACCGATGACTTGTACACGCTTCCCATCTTGCATCTTATAAACGCCTGATGTGTTTGACCCAATTACCCCATAAATGCTTTCTGTATCAGTTGTTGCAAAATTATAATTCGCATTCAACTTCCAACGGTTTTCAAACTCATGTTGCAACTGAGCAAATGCATTGAGACTATCAGTATGGGTATAAGCCCATCGTGGAGCTGAATTGTCTTTACGCCCCATTGGAGAAAGAATATTTTTCGCATCGAAATTTGCGTACGCATGGATACTTTGCCCATCACTTTCATTACGACTTAACGATGTACCAATACTTAAAACTGTTTTATCACTTAAATCGGCATCGACTACACCGTATAAGATGGTTGAGGCAGCATCTCCCCATTTCTGCCAGCTATCACCTTGTTGATGTGCTGCAACGACACGACCACGAATACTTCCTGATTCATTCAATGCTTGAGAGGCATCAATTTCACTACGCCACGTATTCCATGAGCCATAGCTCATCTTAGCCGTTGATTGTGCATTGGGTGTGGCATGTTTGCGGTTAAAATTGACACTGGCACTTGGCAAACCGCTGCCATTTAATAAGCCTGTTGCACCTTTTACAACGGTAATATTCTCAAAAATAGCGGTATCAATATTACTCAATGCCGTGTTGCTACGACCTTCTATCGCAGGACTCGACAACAATCCATCAATCTGAAAGTTAATAATTTTAGAGCCACGCGAATAATACGAAGTATATTCACCACCCGTTCCCCAAGCAGACGTCGCTCCATAACTTTGACGATAAATACCAGGGATCTGATCAAGCACCCCAGATACACTTGTTAAATTCTGATCTTTCATTTGTTGTTCAGTGATCACACTCACTGACTGTGGCGTTTCTTTTAAAGACAAATCTAATTTTGTAGCTGCCTTAGATTTTTTTACGGTATAGGTTGGTATATCTTGATCAGCTTTAAGATGAATAATCGGTAAAACATCCGATTTTTTTGAGTTTTCTGACTGATCTTCTGCCCAAGCCATCGTTGTTGATGTGCCAATCAGACTTAACATCATCGCTGTATATAAATTATGGTGCTTCATTACTCCCCCGAGATGAAATATTTTTTTACATAATACACAAATGATAACAATTATCAATAGCATTTAAATCATCATGTTCTACCTAAATCAATTAAGTTTTTGAATATATGCTTTAATTTTTATTGAATTTAAATAATAATTATTATCATTAATGTTAACAGACTCTCAACATGACTTTAAAATTCTTAGGGATCATGGTTTCACTACTCGCTTGTATGAGTGTTTATCTCAGCCATCCCAATCAAATTTTCCTCAACAAGCAACTGCCTCGACCATTTTTTTACATGGCGTTGGTAAGCTTCATATTCGGGTTAAGCATCTTGATTTATTGTTTACCGCTTTTGGTTGCTATTTTGATCTGGCTTGCAATCGCCACCCTCGTTTGGTCATTTGCACCCTTCATTATGCTCATGAAAAGGTCTGCTTAAATGAACATGCTTAAGCAAAAACTCCAACCAGACTGGTGGACCAAAACATTTGTTGGCGCTGTTCTCGGCCTCAGCTTCTCGATGGCGATGGGAGCAATCATTCTGCTACTCAGTAAATCCAATGCAGACACTTCAATCGCTCCACAATTAGGTATGTGGTCCATTCCATGGATTTGGCTCTGCGTGTTCTTTATTGCTTATTTCATACCTAAAGGTTGGCAAAGTTTTTTAATTTATAGCATTGCCAATATTCTCGCTTATGCCTTGTTATTTTGGATCAGGGGCTAAAATGAAAATTCGCGCAGACATCATTAAAACTGGCAAAAACCTACATACATGGGTGGGCATCAGTGCAGGTATTTTATTATTTATCTGTTTTTTTGCTGGTGGTTTAACCATGTTTCAGCATCACCTCAGCCAATGGGCAGCCCCTCCTCAGCAGAAATTAGAAAGGATTGAACTCAGCCAATACAACCAATTGGTTGAACAGGTTCAAGCGAGATTCCCAGAAACACAAAAAGCTTTTACGCTCAGCTTTAGTTCTTTAGAAGCACATAATGCCCCAATACAATGGGAAGCAGCGCATGAGGAAGCAGATGATCATCATGGCATTGATATTACCCAAACAAGCATGATGGCAACTCTGGATCAAAATGGACAACTGATTGCCAAACAAGAAAATGTGTCAAAACTCGGTTGGCTAATTGAACAACTGCATGAAACAGCAGGTATCCCCGGTATGATGGGACACCATACCGCAGGTGTAATGGTGATGGGGGTTGTGGCAGTTCTATACTTCCTCGCCATTATGTCGGGTTTAATTGTGTTATTACCCACCCTGATCAACGATTATTTTGCCGTACGCAAAGGTAAAAATAAAAAAAGGTTTTGGTTAGATACACATAATGTCATTGGCATTACCAGCTTACCCTTTCATATCATTATTAGTGTAAGTGTGGTGGTTTTTGCTTTTCATGATATTTTCTATGGCGCATTGACCCAACTGGTATCGAAAGATAAGCCACTATTTGAACGTGCACCAGCGGTTAAAATTGTTGAGCCAAACCCGCAGCTAGATGTGGAAAAGGTTTTTCTCAACATTCAAAAAGCAGCACCTGATTATCGGATTGATGGCATTCGTTTTAACCAACTAGATCATCCTGAACGTGCATCTGCCTTTGTCGCTTTATATCATCCTGATCGTATGCTTCGTGGTGATACCTTCGACTATATGTCATTCAATCCGTATCAAAACACACCGTACCCAACCAAAACCCTATCCACTGAAGAAAGTTCAGCCGCGTCTCTGATCCGTTCAATGTTTGCCTTACACTTTGGTAATTATGGTGGTGAGCCAATTCGCTGGATTTATTTGATCTTCGGCTTAGGTGGCGCATATCTATTTTATTCAGGCAATATTCTGTGGATTGAAACGCGCTTGCGTAAGCAAAAGAATCCGAACTTACCAGTACCGCAACAACGCAAGGACGTGATGTTTATTGCTAACCTGACCATCGGCGCTTGTCTAGGTTGTATGCTGGCGATATTTACCAGTATGTTGATTGGTCGATGGGCTTATGTCATTCCATTGCAATTACAAAGTCATAACCATGTATTTATGTATAGCTACTATTTTGTATTTATTGCGTGTATTACATACAGCTTCATTATTGGCGCAGCAAAAGCTTTAACTCAGTTGTTCTTCGCAATTGCTGTGGTTTTATTGCTCATTCCTGCGACGTCTGTACTTGCCTATTTATTCCCAATTCAAGGGCTTTGGTATTCAACAGGCCGTTTGATTTGGATTGATATCACTGCTTTGGTATTTGCTTTGGTATTTATACGTTTTTATCAACAAGCCAGAGACCGTGCTCAAGCTGCACCAGTTGGTTCAATTTGGTCTACGCAAAAAGTTGGCCACGCACCATCTCTTACTGAAAACCAAGTATAACCTCCTTTTTTTGAGCCATGATTGTTTCCACCCATCATGGCTCTTTTTATGCCTTAAAGAGATTTTTTCATTTCAATCAGCTGAATAGACACAAGCGGTTGTCCTACATTTGCCTCAAGTGGATATTCACTTTTCCGCCCCGTTATTTGGTAACCACGACGCTGATAATAGGCCAACAGTTCAGTACGGACATCTAAAACATGCATGACTAAATCACGAAGCTTTGGATAGGTTTTACGAATATATAATTCAGCATAATTTAGCATTTCACGACCATAACCTTGATTCTGTATGCTCGGATCAACAGCAAAAGTACCAATCTCTATACAATTATCATTCACGCTTAACCCTATGCAAGCAATGATCTCATCCTTGTCTAACTCACCCACCAATAATTCGAAATTTGGTTGCTGCAATTCTTGTTCTAATTGAAATTTCCGAATGCGCTCACCGCGCACAAATCCCTTTTCAGTTGTCCAACTGCGCTCAGATTGCGCTCTATAAGCGATATTGATGAGCTTAACCAATTGCTCCAAATCACCCTGCTTCACTTTTCTAATATTCAAACTCATTCTTATTTATTCCGAATAAAAAAGCCGATGATAACATCGGCTTTTTACTATGATTTAGATTAGTTTGTTTGACCCGCTAACCAAGCCATAAATTTTTGGCGTTCAGCTTTAGATGCTTTCTGCCACAATTCTGCCAATTGTTGATCTGTGGTTTTTGCTGCACCAACAGTCGCGACTGTTGTTACCGCTACTGGCGCAACAGCCACCGCTTGCGATGTTGTTCCTGCATAGACGGGTGCAGGTTGGTTCACAGCATTGTTCTTGTTTTTCTGTGTTAAATCTAAGGTACGACTTAATAGATTACTACCTGTAAACCAAGGCTGTGCTTCATTATTTGCACCTGTTTGCTGTACCACCAATTTTTTATTTTGATCGTATAACGCAACCGTTGGTTGATCCGCATATTTTTTTGCTGCTTCAAAATCTTTAGGGGCATTTACGAGACCTAAAGTATAAGATTGGTTGTCTTGCAGATCAGGCGCTTGAATCGTGACAACGCCTGATTTAATGATGTCATGCTCACCATTCAAATGTTCAAAATATTCTCGATAACGAACATTGACGGTTAAATTACCCGGATCAACTTGATAGTTATTCTTTTTTGATGGAATTAATCCAGTATTTACTTCTTGACCATTTACAGCAAGAATCACAATTTCTTCAGGGGCAGTAATCGTGACTGCAGAAAAAACTGAACTACTTAATAACAAACCGAAAGCAGCAACACCAACTCTTAAAGACATTAGACTCTTCTCGATATAAACAATTTATGAAATCGTAAGCACTATGCTCTGCGATTATGACCATTTTATGACAAAAATTAAAACTGTCTATTGCAACAATTTAGTTTATTTAAGATATATACATCATTTTTGATTATAAGCACCATACTTCTTTTGGCGAATATTCCAATTCACATAAAAAAAGAGCACTCAAAAGTGCTCTTTTATTGATGCTGCTTTTAACTTAATTAAAAGTTTTGAAGCGTGCAGCATCATCCATATATGTTTTCTCACCTGCCGCTGCTTCAATTGAACCGAATACAAGCTGAGCGCGTAATTTCCAGTTTGCAGGAATATCAAAAGTTTCTGCAACTTCTGCATCAATAATTGGGTTGTAGTGCTGTAATGATGCACCTACACCAATTTCTGACAAAGCTGTCCAAGTTGCGAACTGAGCGATTGCACTTGAATGTTCTGACCATACAGGGAAGTTATCAGCATATAATGCAAATTGCTCTTGTAAGCCTTTTACAACATCTTGATCTTCATAAAATAACGCTGTACCAAAACCAGCTGAAAAGCTATCAATTTTTGCACTTGTATTCGCAAACGCTTCTGCTGGTACCATTTTACGTAAAGTCTCACGTACGATTTCCCAAAATTTAACATGAGAATCACCATATAAAGTCACAACACGTGAAGTTTGTGAGTTGAATGATGATGGGCTTTGTTTTACCGCTTCACGGATGGTTTCTTCAACTTTGGTTTGGTCAACACTAAGGTTTTTACCAATCGCATAAATGGTACGGCGTGATTTAATGCTATTTAAGAAGTTGCTCATGTTGTTATTCCTACCTATGTGGCCTTTGGGCCGTTATCTTGGATTGAATGTAGTGTATAACGACGCATTTTTTAGGAATAGTCTAAAAAACATGACAGATCGTTTTATTTTTGAAACAGTTGAAGCGACCTCAAACTAATATGCCTCAGAATCTACCTCACTCGCTTCCTCAGCATCAACAACAGGAATCACCCAGTCTTTTGAAATCATTTTATATCTTTTCTGTGCAGATTGATCGAGTTGTTTTAGTAAATAAGACATTCTTAAATGATGCTGTGCATCCAAATCCCCTTGCTCAGCTGCCTTAAAATACCAGTAATAAGCTTGCTTTACATCCTTTTCGATGCCTTTCCCGTTGTCATACATCACTCCCAGATTGTATTGAGCATTGCCGTTTCCTTCCTTGGCTGCGACCTGATACCACTTAAAAGCTTTCTGATCATCCTTTGGTACGCCTTTGCCATTTTGATACATCCAGGCTAAATTGTTCTGAGCTTTTACATTTCCTTTATTCGCAGCTACGCTATACCATTCAACTGCTTTTGCTTCATCTTGTGCGATACCACGTCCGTTTGCATACATATTCGCTAGATTATATTGAGCATAAGCAACACCTTGGTCAGCCGCTTTCTTATACCATTTAACGGCTTCCAGCTCATTTTTTTCAATCCCACGGCCATTGTCATACATCACTGCCAAGTTATATTGAGCGGATGCTTCTCCTTGATTGGCAGCTTTCTGAAACCATTCAAAAGCTTTCGCATCGTTTTGCTCAACCCCATCGCCGTCTGCATACATCGCACCCAAATTATATTGTGCTTCAACATCACCTTGTTCGGCATCCTCTGTGAGTGCTTTTATTCCTACAGCCTCTGTAAATGCATTGACCGTTGTTATTGCGAATGAGTAGATTAAAATGAGGCGTGCGATAGGTTTTAATAAAAATTTCATCTTAAATGCTCTTTTAAATTATTAATTTTTTAGAAAATAACTTTGTAAAAAAATAAAAGCCGAAAAATCGGCTTTTATGCATCTTAAAAACTACTTATCGGTTTCAAATAATGCAGCAACAAATGATTTTGCTGAGAAAGGACGCAAATCATCAATTTTCTCACCGACACCGATATAACGAATCGGGACATGAGTACGACTTGCAATATTAAATAACACGCCGCCTTTTGCCGTACCATCCAGCTTGGTAATGGTAATCCCTGTTAAACCAACCGCTTCGTCAAACAGTTGAACTTGGTTAATTGCATTTTGACCAGTACCTGCATCTACAATCAACATAATCTCATGTGGCGCAGTTGCATCAATCTTTTGCATTACACGCTTTACTTTTTTCAACTCTTCCATCAAGTTGGCTTTATTCTGCAAACGTCCTGCAGTATCGGCGATCAAGACATCAATGCCTTTAGCACGCGCACTTTCAAAAGCATCAAAAATCACGGAAGCACTATCCGCACCATGACCTTGAGCCACCACAGGGATATCATTACGCTCACCCCAAATTTGCAGCTGCTCTGTTGCTGCTGCACGGAAGGTATCACCTGCCGCCAACATCACTTTTTTGCCTTCACCTTGTAAACGCTTTGCCAATTTACCAATGGTTGTGGTTTTACCAACACCATTTACACCGACCATCAAAATCACATACGGTGATTTATTTGGATCAATATGTAAGGGTTTAACACGCGGTGCAAGCAAAGCCACCAATTCTTCTTGCAATGCTTTATACAAAGCATGTGAATAAATCAAATCACCACGTGCTGTTCGCTCAGTCAAGTTCGCAATAATGGTTTTAGTTGCATCGACACCAATGTCTGCAACCAATAACTGCTCTTCAACCTCTTCTAGTAATTCATCATCAATCTCTTTACCACCAATTAAGATATTGACCATGCCATCGGTAAAACTACGACGAGTTTTAGTCAACCCATCCTTCATACGACCAAAGAAACCCGTTGATTTGGTCTCTTCTTCAGCGGCCATAGGTTGATCGACAATGGGTGCCGCTACAACTGTTTCAACTGCTGGCTGTACAACTGGCTCAATAATGGGAACATCGACAGCAGGTAAACTCGGTAATGTGACATCGTCATCGCCGATATCAGCATTTATCAAGAATTTATTTTGCATATTCGATTGCTGTTGCATGTCGATTCCTTGAGATTAAAGCAGCTTTAAAAAAGATGGTCAGTCTAGCATAAATTGATTTGGTTTTCCCGACCATGGCAAGTCATTCATTTATCAATAGAAATGAGTCGATTAAAACTCATTCATCTTCTTTTGCCATTGCAGGATATTGCTTAATCCGATTTGACTCAAATTGATACGCATTTAACAACTTGAGGTAGTCGACACGGCGAATTGAACTGTGTGTTAACACCTCTTCTGCCAAATGCTGTGTTCTTGGATGACTGGCTTGCTGCGCGTATTGAACTATTTTTTGATATTGCACTGTATTGATTGGACGCTGTAATGCGTTATACGCGAGTATAAAAATAGACAAAATAATAATACCGACCAAAACATTATAAAATTGGTCTAGTTTGAATCCTAATTTGGATTGCATCACTTTATGCTTAGAAATTATAGACAACATAACCTACCTCGAATTAGAGGTAGTGTATGTCTCTGATTCGCTTAGGACAAGTGCAACGTTCAATAAGTCACAATTCCACAACTTATTGAACGTAAATCACTTTAACAATGACTAACTAATCAATGTACGGACAAAAGAGAAATACAGAATAAATGCAATGATGACTAAGGTAATAAAAATGGCAAACATCCCTACACCACTTTCAGCATCGGCAGGATGCAAGTCATCGTCATCTGCAATATTTTTTAACTCTCCATCATAGATCCGATAGAACTGATCTTTTTGCTCTGGGCTTAAATGGCTAGCAAAGTCATACACGCGTTTACGCTGTGCCAAGCAGTAATCACCTAAGTGAATTTCTTGATGGAAAATGGCTTCATCAAGCAATTGACGATGATGATGAGCTAAAGCAATAATTTGACTTTCTAATGGTGGAACATCCACAGTTACGCCATCAATGACATTTGACATGTTATTCTCCTTTTCTATTATTCTCACTTTGATTTTACTTAAAATTATTTGTGGTTAATGTTTAATCGTGTAAGCTTTTATTTAAGCAAAGATACTTAATATATTTGACATTTCCATCAATTTGTCATATTACTTTAATAATTCAGAGTTAAAGTAGCTTAAATTCAAAGTAGAGTATCTTTGAATAGAATTTGCGGTAATCATAATTAAAATAAGGAGTTATTATATGATTCAACAATTTACACACCATGAACTAGAGCATGTATATGCAAATGCGGTCAATACAATTCAATCGCAAAAAAACTTCCAAGATGCAGTAAAAGAGCTAGAGGAAGTAGCAAAAGCAGGTCACGGTAAAGCGGCATTATTTTTAGCAGAATTGTATTATCAAGGCTTCCGAGTCGAACGTGACTCCTTGAAAGCCCAGTATTGGCAGAAAATGGCAACCTTACAAGCATAAAGAAACGTCACTTAGGTGGCGTTTTTTAATACCTGTGTAAAACGTATTAACATTATCCTTTCACATTTCTGACTTGCGCTACGTCAAAGCTTCATCGCTTTGTCTTGCTCAGGTGGCGTTTTTTAATACCTGTGTAAAACGTATTAACACCATCCTTTCACATTTCTGACTTGCGCTACGTCAAAGCTTAGTCGCTTTGTCTTGCTCAGGTGGCGTTCCAAGTCGCAACAATATTTGCTTACGATTTAGATCAATTGTTTAAACATAACTGCCATCTATATTTCTTATAATAAAACATAAGTTTAAGAATATTAGTTTAATAACATGTACCGTTTCAACCATTTCCAACCAGTCTCGCGTGAGTTGATGTTTAAAATTTCAATTCTTAAAACAATGATGTATTGTGGTGTTCTTTGGGGTCTGTACCATCAAGGTTGGGCCATCAAATCAGATCAAGACGGTCACGTATTCCCTTTCTGGCTCAACGGCGTTCAAGCTCATCGCTATGCAAAAGCTCACTGGAAAAACTACACGCCACGTAAAATTACGCCAAAAGATTTTCATGAGTCATTGCTTCCGACCTTGACCCGTTTACAGGTTGAACCGGCATTATTCAACTCTTCACACCGAAAATTTAAACTTTCAACTCAGCAAATGCAGCACTTTTTCTTTATGCCACACCCGACGGCAGTGGCCGTTTAATAATTCTCATCATCCCAATGATGACTTTTTAGACATTCATGTGAAAAAGTTATCGTTGGGAAGAAATTAGGGCTTTGCAATTAAAAAAAATACCGTTAAGTTAAATGAAAATGACAATACAACACAGGTGGATAAACAATGACAATCGTTGCTCAAGTCATCAAGAATAAAGCAGTACAATCAATTTTCACCATTTCACCGAATGCGACTGTACTTGAAGCAATTAAAATTATGGCAGACAAAGGTGTAGGTGCTTTAGTCGTTGCTGAAGATGAGAAAGTCGTCGGGATTTTCTCTGAACGTGACTATACCCGTAAAATTGCATTGATGGAGCGCTCTTCAAATAACACGCCTGTCGCGGATATTATGACTTCAAAAGTAATCTCAGTTGGTTTAAACCATACAGTAGAAGAATGCCTTAACCTTATGACTGATCGTCATTTACGTCATTTACCTGTACTTGATCAAGAGAAGCTAGTCGGTTTTATCTCCATTGGTGATTTGGTTAAAGCTGCAATGGATGATCAACGTATTCTGATTGAACAACTTCAACAATATATCTCTGGTTAAAGATTTAACCAGACATAAAAAAGGGCAATGAATTTGCCCTTTTTTATTAGGTATTACTTAATTAAGCCTTGAGGAAGTTTTGAATGGCAGGCACAAGGCGTTTTAACAATTCATCTGCTTGTGCTTGTGTCATATTTAGCGGCGGCAATAAACGCACCACTGAACCTGCAGTAACATTGATAATCAATTGATATTCATCACGTGCAATCGCCACCAATTCAGCGCAGTCTTTTGGTAATTGAATACCGATCATCATCCCGAAACCACGTACTTTTACACTGTAATCAGCCAATTGTGCGCTTAACTGATCAACAATATAAGCGCCCACAGTAGCAGCGTTTTCAACTGCATTTTCCTTTTCTAGTGTATCAAGCACTGTATATACCACACGTGAACCCAACACTGTTCCACCATAAGTAGAACCATGACTACCTGCACCAAGTAAGCCTACTGCTTTACCTTGGGTCATGACTGCACCGATTGGAAAGCCATTCCCCAAACCTTTGGCCGTGGTCATCACATCAGGAACAATATTGGTATGCTGATAGGCAAAGTATTTACCTGTACGGCCATTTCCTGTTTGAATCTCATCCAGCATCATCAGCCAGTTATGCTGATTACATAGCGCACGAACATCTTCCAGATAGCTAAAACCCTGTGGTGCAGTATTGACTCCACCTTCACCTTGAATCGGCTCAATCAAAATCGCAACAATATCTGGGTGGTTGATGGCGGCTTCTTGAATCGCTTCAACATCACCAAAAGGGACGCGAATAAAGCCTTCAACCAAAGGGGCAAAACCTTCCTGAACTTTTTTATTACCTGTTGCAGACAAGGTTGCCAAAGTACGCCCATGGAATGATTGTTCAGCAACTAAAATTTTAGGATTGGTAATGCCTTGTTGTGCGCCAAATTTGCGTGCAATTTTGATCGCACCTTCGTTTGATTCTGCACCGCTGTTGGAAAAGAAAATTTCTTCCATACCTGAAACTTCAGCTAGTTTTTGTGCTGCTGCCGTTTGCCAAGGAATTTCAAATAAATTACTGGTATGCACCAATGTCGCAGCTTGTTCAGCAATTGCCGCTGCAATCACAGGATGTGCATGGCCTAAGCCACATACGGCAATGCCTGTGAGTGCATCTAAATATTCTGTACCATCTGCCGTATATACATACGCCCCTCGTCCTCGTACAAAGCTGATCGCTTGACGGCCATAAGTCGCCATAAGATGTGATGGTTGATCAGGTTGCACAGGAGCAAGAGTGATATTAGTCATAACAAACTCAATCTATCATTAGTTGTGGTGAAAAAAGTTATATAAGCAAAAACTTGCATAGATTGAAAGCCTAAAGTCACATTTATATAAGAAAAATCTTCTGCAATCCTCCGTCACGCTTTTTTTTAGGTATAATGCAGGGAGATTAGTAGAGGATCTATCTATGACGGAACAAGCGCGTGATACAGTAGCGTTAATTCGTGATCAAATTGCGAAACACCCTGTTTTACTTTACATGAAAGGCACTCCACAATTCCCGCAATGTGGTTTTTCTGCTCGAGCAGTAGAAGCACTTAGCCAAATTGGTCGTCCATTTGCCTATGTAAATATTTTGGAAAATCAAGATATTCGTGCAACTTTACCACAAATTGCGAACTGGCCTACTTTCCCACAGTTATGGATCAATGGCGAGTTAATCGGTGGTAGCGATATCATGCTTGAAATGTTCCAAAATGGCGAATTAAAGCCATTAGTTGAACAGTACAGCCCAGCGCCTGAAGCATAAGCTGTAAAGCAAAAAGCCAATCAAATGATTGGCTTTTTTATTGGAAGAATTTTAGTTTGGACTAAAACCAACATAGCGGAACATCCCTTCTACACCCAAATCAGCTTTATAAATCTGTAAATCAGGATAATTTGCTTGGGTCACACTAGCAAAAATATTCATATTGGGGTCTTCATGAATTTCATCGACAGATTGTGGTAAAACATCTTCAAAGCGATCTGCGATAAACTCAAAGCCCAAATCCATTGCCATGAATACCGTATGCTCACACGGTTGAATATATTGCTCCTGATCCCAGTCTAAAACTGCATGTTGGCAAAAAGGACATACAATGTTTTGGGTCGCATCGACAATGTTGATAAGTTGATATGACATATATAATAAAGCGTTAAAAATTTCAGTTAGTTTAAAAGAATATGACGCGCTAATCTATCTTGCATAGGAGGATTTAGCTGATGGCAACACTTGAACAAGCCATTGCATTTGCAGCAAAACAACATGAGGGCCAAGTTGATAAAGCCAATGCACCCTATATTTTACACCCGCTCAGAGTGATGCTGAATGTACCCAGTATCGAACACAAAATCATTGCTGTTTTACATGATGTTTTGGAAGATACCAATACCAGTATCGAAGACTTACAAATGCTGGGATTTCAAGCGCACATTATCGAGGCCATCCTCGCACTAACGAAACAACAGGGTGAATCTCGAATACAGGCCGCGCAACGAACCGTACAAAACCCTTTGGCACGTGTTGTGAAATTGGCAGATATCACTGACAATATGGACTTATCTCGAATTTCATTGCCAACCGCCAAAGATTTTGAGCGATTGAACGAATATAAACAGGTTAGAGATATTTTATTGGCCCAAAATGTTTAATAATTACGTGTGTATGAATTTTACTTGATGACAAGAAGCTGGAGTTTATAGCTTAATGCTAACGGATTTAGATGATTTTTATTGCTTTGCGCTCGTTGTAGAGCACGGTGGCTTTAGTGCCGCAGAACGTGCAACTGACATTCCTAAATCTAAACTCAGCCGCAGAGTTTATAATCTTGAAGAACAACTGGGTGTACGTCTGATTCAACGTAGTTCGCGTCACTTTGCTGTTACAGACATCGGCATGGATGTCTACCGCCATGCGCAAGTGATGATGAATGCCGCGCAAGCTGCACACGATGTGGTCAATCATTTAAGCAGCCAGCCCCGTGGCGTGATTAAAGTAAGTGTGCCTGTTGATATCGCACAAAACCAGATGGCAAAAATCCTACCCGCCTTTTTAAAAAAATATCCTGAAGTTCGGGTTCAGATGATGATCAGCAACCGTCGTGTTGATGTCATTAACGAAGGAATTGATCTTGCTTTACGAGTGCGTTCTAAATTGGATGATGATCCGAACCTTGTATTACGCCAATTTGAAGCGATTGAACAACGTCTTTTTGCCAGTCAAGCTTATTTAAATGAGTTTGGTCATCTTAACAGTCCAGAACAACTGGCTGAACACCGCATTATTAGTATGTCGGAAGAACATCTGGATCAACAGTTCTTACTGACAGGCCCAGATCAACAACAGAAAAAAATTAAAGTCAATCCTGTGATTATGGGATCAAATCTTTTGATGTTGGCTGAGTTAGCAACACAAAACTGTGGCATTGCGTTACTACCAGACAGTATTGCCCAAGATTTTGTGAAATCTGGGCAATTAGTTACGGTACTACCAGAATGGACTGCGCCACATGGTATATTCCATGCTGTTTATCCATCTCGTCGTGGTTTACTTCCTGCAGTACGTGTCTTCATTGATTATTTGGTCGAGCAACTAACCCAATGTTCAACCAGAAAAAAGCGCGATTAACAAATCGCGCTTTTCTTTTTGAGTAGCCTAAACAGCAGGATAATGCCCTGTGCCATTTGGCCATGGCGTTAATAATTCAAAACCGTCATCTGTTACAGCAACCATATGTTCCCATTGAGCGGATAGAGACTTATCTTGTGTCACTACAGTCCAGCCATCATTGAGTTCTTTCACATAACGTTTACCCGCATTCACCATCGGTTCAATGGTAAACACCATGCCTTTTTTCAAGACCATACCTTGACCTTTTTGGCCATAATGCAGGATATTTGGCTGCTCATGGTAAATACGGCCAATCCCATGTCCACAGTATTCACGCACAATGCTATAACCGTCACGATGCGCAACGGACTGAATCGCATGCCCAATATCACCTAATGTCGCACCAGGTTTGACTGCATGAATCCCCGCAAGCATGGCTTCATAGGTTGTTTCCACCAGTTTCTTGGCTTCGGGACTCGGCTCACCCACGAAGTACATACGACTAGTATCACCAAAATAACCATCTTTAATCACAGCAACATCAATATTTAAAATATCACCGTCCTGCAAAATCTTTTTTGCAGAAGGAATTGCATGACAAACTTCTTCATTGACTGAAATACAGGTGGTCTTGGTAAAACCGTGATAGCCCACATTGGCAGGAATCACCTGCAAGGTATTCACAATATAATCATTACAGATATCATCTAAATATTCAGTTGAAACACCTGGCTTGATATAGGCGCCAATCATTTCCAGCACTTGTGCCGCTAAACGACCCGAGATTCTTAATTTCTCGATATCTTGTTCAGTTTTAATGGTCACAGTAGAAGCTCTCATTCGAGATTTTCCTTATTCATCAATCAGATTAAAATCACATGCAGAAAAATTAATATGGGGACTGCATAAAGTATTTCAATATTTGTACGCCTTCCCATTGAAATCTTCAATCTATTTAAGACTAAAAGACCATTTTTATTTTTATATTTAAACTCGATTGACCGCATCTGGGTAAATTCACGTCCTTCTGTATTTTTCGAGTTTTAGAAAGCTTTTCAACATATTAGCTTTACCATTACTAATTATATGATTTTAATCATTTCTTTTTAGTCAAAAATCAACCAAATTTCACATAAATTAGTTTCAAAAGAACGCTTTTTTGTTCTATAAAAGCAGTTAAATATTATTAACCATACATATCAACAACTTACAATAAATTGCAACAGTTGGGGCGTAAAACAGGAGTAATATTAAACAAATTAAAGACAAGAACAATGGAATAAAAATGTGTGCTAACTACGAACCCATTGCTAGAAGCCGAGCTCAACTACTAAACTTATATGAGCCGACATTTGAGTATAGGTCGGATCTTTTCCCTGGCTATGATGGTCCAATGATCATCGCAACTGACCAAGGTTTAGAGTGGAGATCTGCCCGCTTTGGTCTTATTCTAAATTGTGCTGATGATCTAAAGAACGTAAAAAACACATATAGCGCCCGTTCTGAGACCGTGGCAACAAAGCCTAGCTTTTGACATGCATGGTCTAAAAATCAATATTAAGAGTTACCTAAATAAGCTGTTATTCTTTTTGCTTTAAGTGTTTCATCTAGCCCATCAAAAACCCAGAAGGTATATGTCAACCCATTCCTATGCATCTGTGTTCTTAAATATCTCTCTTTTTGCATTGTATCTATATTCGTCAAATAGAATACCTCTCTGTCGAAATCCTTGATATAAAAATCTGTATCATCCAAAGATCCACCAATAAATTTATTCATTACCATCTCACAAGAAAAAAATTCACCAAAAACATAAAATACGTAATAGAGTAACTCTAAATTTCCTTTCTTTTGTATTTCAAATCTTTCAACTCTTAAACTTAATGGACTAACCATTTATAAGGAGAATCAAGACTATCAACGACATATATGGGACAACCAGATATATTAAGTCCAAGTTTTCCACTTCTGTCTATTTTAAAAGAGCTTTGCATGGCTCGTTCGCCCCTCATAATTTGATAATAAGTATCTAAACTTATTACAAGTTGATAAGGTTTCACCTCATACTTAAAGAAATCATCCCTTAGTATATCTAAAATCATGCCCACTCCTTCCTCTCTATATAAATTTCATGAATCCATAAAAAATCACCCAAATTCACATGTATACGAATTTTAGTGAGATATTTTATCTAGAGATAAAAAATCAATCAATCTTCGTTATTACAAACTCTTTTCCAATAAGACTACCTACCTCACCAATACTGAGGATGCTCTGATATTCTTTAGGTACTTCCTCATCATCTTCTACGAATACCCAAATAATATCTTCAGGGCTAGCATCTGGTGAATTGACCACAGTCGATTTAACTTTTATTTCTTCGTCTGTAGCCTTGTTTGTTAATGTGATTAAAGTCATATCAACTTCCTTTAAATTACAGAATCATCAATTATTAATCTCAGGTTAAATTAAGTATTGACCTCAATTATTTGATATCTAGATTCATATAAAAGACCACCAATCTCAGCTCCAATCTGGGCATCATTTAAAATCTTAATATGCTGTTGATTTGATAACTCAACACCATTCTCATCAACCCATTTGCTAGAATTGAGTCTTTCAACTTTTATCTTTGTACCATTAGCAATACTTTTTAGGATTATGACCATTATAAAACTCTACATTTCTATTAAAATAAATTTAGAACCTTATAAACTTTACCATCTTCTTGATTTTCAAAAAACCAAATCTATACTAGGCCTAAGCACTTTTCCATTAATTTCAATTCTTTGAACTTTATTTGCTAAAGAAATTTCTGTGTTCTCTAAGTTTTTTACAGTTGCGAAAGCCTGCTGCTTTACATCAAATTGGTCTTTGACCCAAATATTAAGAAACTCTTTCATACAACTCCATTTGATAAGAAATATCAAATTGCTGACAGCGCACACTATTGCAGGAAGATTTATTGTTTGTCGACAAAATATCCGTAACATATAATTTCTATTATAAACAATAACTTATATAGAAATTTAAAAATAATCATAAAAAATTAATGAATTACCTATTTGCAAAACATATCAGTTTGTAAATTTTTTACTAACAAAAAAACCCACCTTTCAGTGGGCTTTCTGGTTTGATTGAATGGTTGTGAACCCTATGCAATCAGTAAAAATATAGCCTGATATCTTATAAACCTCAATCCTTATTTCAATAGTTGTCTATACATTTCTCTGTTTAGCACACTAAATATTATATAATTTTCCTTCAGGTACAATATAACAGAAAAAAACCCATAGCTTGGGGTGTGCATATGGGTTATAAACTAAAAAACAGTAAAATTGAGGGTTTGGTTCTTTACCGTTTAGCTTAATTTACTCTTTTTTTTTAAAAAATACGGTTAAAATTTGTAATTATTTTACTATACTTATCCAATAAATTTAAACCATGAAATATTTTTCCCTTATAAATATAAGCCTAAATCTTTTCCTTTTCGTCCAACTAGATTCTCTCTCAAGTAACTAAGATTAATTTTTGTATCATTTGGGGTTGACCAATACATAGGTACACCTACATTATATAACTCATTAGGGATGAAACCTACAGATCTGCTAGCCTACACCAGTCATTAATAACCTTTAGGGTAAGAGATATGTCTACAAATAGGACACATGTTCAAGCTAAAAGTGATGAGAAACGAGGTATTGCGAAGAGGGGTTATAGCCTTCCTAAAACTACAATCATTTTGATTAAATCGCTTTCGGATCAAACTGGCGAACCGCAAGGTAAAATTATTGCTAAAGCTATTGAGCTATATGCTAAAAAAATTAATTCTAATAACTACAGACAATAAAAAAGCCCATAGTATAAGACTAGGGCTTATGCCTAAACCCAATCAAATTCTTCTAATTATTATTAAGTATTAATATGGGTTTATTAAAAATACTACAATTTAAATATTTATCGTACCTTTTATTTGTAAAAATTTAAAACAAAAATTGAATGCGATACTGTTTTGGTGCTAACCGTAAAGAATCCAGTTATAATTGGTTTTTATAATCCCTGTTGTACTATCCGAACCTAGTCTTAGATATTAATTTTTTTCAAAATATTTTTATTGATACCTTCATAAATACAGATCTTTCTATATATTCTGTTATTATGTTTTTCAAATTTATGTGATGAGTCACATTATTATGAGTAAACATCACATAGTTGTAGGATCTCCAACAACTGGCGGTGGCAAAGTTATTAGTGGAAATAAAAACTTTCTGATTAATGGCAAGCCAATTGCCTGCGTTGGAGACGAGGCTACTTGTCCTACACATAATACTGTTGCTTTTATAATGACGGGTGACACAGAAACACGGTTTGGTGGTTTACCTGTTGCACGTGAGGGAGGCTTGCTATCTTGTGGCTGTAAATTATTACTACCATCTGAAGATCAATATACATCCTCTAAATAGCTTTTACATATATCCCAACATGAATATTTTTTAATTATGCTTAGTGCGAACTCTACAGGGAAAACATCTATTAGTCATATTGACTATCTATAATGTTGTCTATTTTTCGTTCTATAATTCTTTTTCTGATTTCTTCAGTTGAGACTTCTTGTCCATTTTTACATCTATAAAGCAAAGCTACAGACTCCTCGTCTATAGGGACATTTTCGCCTGTATATTCGCAATCATTCTTCCATAAAATAGTAAAAATTTCTCGATGCATTTTAGCAGCTTCAGTGTTTTTAACATCTACTAAAATCCATAAGATTGGACCAAAAGTTACTAAGCAAATAAAACTAGTCTGATAGTCTTTTTTCGCTAAAAAATATACGCTAAAAAGCGTGCCTATAGAAAAAAATAAAATGCTAATGTTATAGGCATAAACATTGGTATCTACACCAGCCAAAAACAACAAGAACCCAATTACACATAAAATAAGAAGTACAGTTTTCAGTTTCATTAAAAAATAAACCTTAGTCTTTACCAGAATTTTTTCGGCTATAACAATCATTAGTTATATTTTTTTAGTTTTATCGCATTATCACATTGATAAGCAGCTGCTCTTTGAGCATCAGAATTGGGCTCTAAAGTTATAAGAGGTGTTGTAATCCCTTTTTGTGCTAATAACTTTTGCCCTAGTGCATTCCTAGCGTTCTTAGATACTATCTGACTATTATTCCACCATATATCTGACACCCAAACACCTGACATTGAATTACAATTCACAATCATATCTTTTTGAAAAACATTAAACTTTAGGGTATTTACCTTAATGACTTTTCCATTTTGATTTACAGTCCTATCTTTTAATTCCGCATATTGGTTATCTTTTACCTTAAGAAAATAGGTTAAGTTGATTACACCATCTCTCATATACACTGGATCACCGACTAATAAATCTTTATCAGCCTCTGATGAAGTGCCAATTAAAGTAATAGCTGCATAAGTGTTTGTTGTTAATAAGATTAATATTAATAGGATGCTTATGAACTTATTCAATTTCAACACCTTAGAAAATAAAATAAAGCATAGCAGTTTGCATTTAAAAACAAAAGGGTGATATGAAACACATATTTAACAATAATTTTACCACCGTTTATGCTTAGACTTCCCATGTAAAAGACACAAGATACAGGCACTCATGATCAATGAAACCACTGAGCGCCTGCAGCAGTGATAAATTACTTTTTTAAGAATAACTCTCTTTCAGCAGCACGGCGACGTACAAGCCCTTTCAATACTTTCCCACCACCTTTATTCCATTGCGGGAACTGATCAGCTGCAGCTTTATAGTTGCCCGCATTCAATTGCTTAACCAGTGTAGAACCTTTAAATGCAGTTTCGCCGATGTTATAGGCCAGCGATACAAGAGCATCAAACTGATTTTGATTAATCATGACTTTTACAGCCTGATTTACTGCAGCCTCAAAACGCCGCAAATCATGTTGAAAAAAAGACACTGCTTGCGCTTTTGTGCACACATCACCCTTCTTAACTTTAACGCCGCTTGGATAAACCGTGGTGCCAAAGCCAATGGTCCACACTCCCACACCATCGTCATAAGCTGTAAGCACCAGATCTTCAAAGCTGGTGATTAAGTTGATACCTACTTGGCTTGTGGCCATGTCTTGTGCCGGTGATAATTTATCTACGACTTTATTTAGATCATCAACTTGGGTTTGGGTAAGTTTGCCGCCCGCTAGTACACGTGCAGCATCGAAAAATGGTTTTCTATCCATATTACTATCCTCTAAAAGTAGAAAACCGCCCATAAGGCGGCTGTTTTGTATTTGCGCGTTTTAGATGTCTTTATCTTTCTTCTTTTCCTGCTCTGAACTACCAAAGTAGAAACCGCAAGCGGTTGTCATTGCCCCTGCAATAAAACCCAACGCCGTATTAATCAGATTGCTGTTTTCCCGCGGCATATCGACAAAGAATAATGCGATTACCAAGACAAACATTAAAGCAACCAAGGCAAAGGCCAGATAAGCCCGAGTCTGTTCACTTGTCATCAAATTCCCCCTTTATACGTTGTTTGGTTTGTTCATATTGCTTCTTTCGCAATTCGTGGATCTCTTGCGCTCGCTTGTCATCACGCCGTTTAAAATACAGCGTTGTGAAAAACGAAATCACACCAATAAAGACAGAAAACCATACTGCCCAATCAATACTTGCTGCATACGCTGCCACTGATGCCCCCGCTGACATATAAGATATTTTTGGTGCTGTTGCCGCGATTGTGTTTGTAGCAGCTTCAACCGCACTTGCTGCTTGTTCTTGCATTTCATGTCTCCGATAGACAATAAAAAAGCACCCATATGGGTGCTCTGAGTAAATTAGACTGTTAAAGCGTTTGTAAAATCCGTCCTCCATTAATTATCTGTATGGTCTGTAATGGGATACCAATAATGGCTGGTCCACCTGATCCTGCCAGCCCTTCAAGAGTTCCATGATAGCTCCAGTTCCATGTGCCGGTATTCGCTGAATTGGTACCACGTTGGCCCCAGCCACCACCACCACCAGAGACAGGTGTAGAATAATCACTATCCAGTTTTTGATAACCTTTTCCAGGTGTATCAAAAGTGGCATCACTCACCTTGTCGACAATATAGTTATTGTCAAAGAACGCCCTGAAGCGTGGTACTTCTTGTATAATTGGCACATCGGTTAGAACTCGTCCATACGGGGCTCCGCCACCACCTGGCACCCCCATAAGCCCAATGGCATATTTATTACTCAGACCACTTGGGGTAGCCCCTCCACCAGAACCACCACGAGCCACGATACCACCATCAATGATAAGGTTCAGTTTGCTGTGCTGGTTCATTAAGCCCGGTGCACCTGCATTCCCATCGCGCCGTGTTTTCGTATACACATCATCAGCAGTGTTTGTAGTGCCGCTACGATATGCGGCATGAGCAACTCCGCCATCACCACCCCGACCAACGACAGTCCCCTTAATGATCAAGTTCACCACCAAATCTGGCGGGAACTTACCAGTATCGATTGCAGGTACTTCCTTCATCGCAGGAACGGTATAGACAGATTTTGGCCTATCATATTGAAGTTGATGAATGAGTTTTAGCTCATCCCGATAAGCACTCGAACTTAAAATAAGAATGCCAGGCTCAACAATAAAAGTGATTTCCCCTGTCTTTGGTAAATCACCCCGTTGCATCTGATATAGACGAGCCAGATTGATATCAAGCTGGTCATAACGGATGTAAAGAGGCTTATCATCCACTGGTGAGTCAGTAAAGTCCTTGTCGTTGAGATAATAGCGCTCATCATAATTAATCGCTGTAAGCGTATTAGTCATTTGATCAACCGGTTCCTTCTTGGCCACCAGATAAGGCAAAGATCCTTTGGTATCATCGTTGACTACAATATAGGTGGTATTCACAAAATCATCAGGACTGAGCTTTAATGGATTGCTTGGCAATCGCCCTAAAATCACTTTGTATTTTGAGTTAGCTGCAGTCACAGGAATTAGATCAACACTTCCATCACTCATCTGCAAATAGATCACATAGCTTTTACTTGCAATAAAATCAACTTCATGACTCAAGGTCAGGATTAAACCCTCTTGCTGTACCACATCACCGCTCTGGTGAATGCCATTGCGATAATCAGCCACGGCAATACGATCACGTAAAACCAACAACTCAGATTCAGAAGCAGCGTCAAAGGTTATAGATTTACGCTGGAAGCGCATCTTGTTCCAAAGCCGGTACGCATTGAAATGAGCTTGCCACTTGTTACGTACACCAACCGATTTGACCTCTTTCGGCTTTTTTATGCTCTTGTCTGGTAAATAGATATTGATACGGCTGTCATCAGCTGGATCTGTGTATTCATAGATCAAGCCATCATAGTCATCCATCACGCCAAAACTCAGATCCTTTTGATACGTGTCGGGATAAATATTTCTAAAGTTAAATAACAGGACCGAGTTATCTGTTGGCTTCTCGAAATACAACTTGAGTTTGTTGTTTTGACGATACGCCGTACAACATACTGCATCACAAAGATTGGTTACCAACTCTTCAAATGATATGTTTGTATCATCAATAGTAGTACAGAACTCAGCTGCCAACGGTGTACCAAAATAATCCACTACCTCATAGTAAGTGCGATAGATATTTTCAAGATCGATCTCATCAATCGAACGCCGACCGATCTTGTCATCCAGTGCCATCGCAACTAAAGCATCAGCAAAGCTTGATGTCGGAAACAGCTCAATAGTCATTGCCCCATCTTTATATGTTGGCAACATACGCTGCAGATCAAAATTGATCTTCCGTGTCTTAACAGATAAAGCGCCTGTGGTTGCGTATGTTCTGGCACGAAAAATCGTTTCACTGTGGTACGTTGTGCTTTGTAATGGGAATGCCCCATAGAGCGCTTGCCACTTCACCTCATCCACAACATTCGGCGCTGAAATCGCTCCAGTTACACGGCGAGCACGAACACTACAACGACCCTGAAAAGTGGTCATATCTAGCGTGACACCCACTGTCTGACGCGATTTTGAAGAACCTTTCATTGTGATTCGCTGCAGCATTGGGTTGCCCTGCGCTTCACCCGCTTCATTGACGGGTGTTACCTCTACTTCAAGGATGATATTCAAGGCACCCTGAATATTGCCGTTATAAACGGCATATAGGCCATTGGTTGCCACGAAATTACACAGAACACGGCTACGCTCAACGTTGTCCAAGGTAAATGGGCCGATCCACTTCTCACCAAAAGATGAGATCTTTGGAGACAAAGCTGCAGTCTTCTGACCGCTCAATTCTTTTAATTTAAGCCAGTTGGGATTGACCGCTGCTGGATTAGATAATGCCATACGGTCATCAGCAACCGACAAAACGCTGTAAGTACCATTCAGATCATAGCTCTGGCGATTAAACGTAAATGAAGCATTACTGATCTGCACCTGGTCGTTACTGACAAATTTGGCTGTAAAATCCGTTAAGTCTGAGGAGGCTCTTAACAACTCATTTGGATAACCAAAGTGTAGATAATTATTGCCTTCCATTGACTGAGTATCTGCAGAACGAAGAATCTGACCATTCACCGAGTTTTGTTGCTGAACTGATAGCGGCGGAGTTGTAATTTCACTCCCTAAAGAGAAGTAAGGTTCACCCGCTACAATGTCGACATTTGGGCGATATACTTCAATCGATGCACCAGCAATATCGACAATGTTAGTTTCACCGTCATACGCGCCATTGATGTGATAGTGGCCACGGCCAATACACCCCACAATATGCTCAACCTCAACATTGTTCTCGTATACTTTGTAAGGCACAGCGATTAGATCAGGCGTATCCCATGCTGCGCCCAAAATATCTGCCACACGGCCATTTACCCGCATCTTGTTCTCACGGCTTGAAAGCTCGTTATTTGCCGATGAAGACTGATTGTTATTCTGGTTAGTCTGGGCAATCGACGGCGTTGGCATCAATAAAGCCACAGCAACGCCAATCACCAAAGAAACCACAGCAGCAACAATAGCTGCAACTCCTTTAGGGTTTTCAATCACAATGAATGTGCCAGGAAGAAAATCGAGTTGCTGCAAGTCATGCGAATTTTTCGGTGTCACCTCATTAGCTACCGAAATTTCAGCATGTTCCATATCACTTGGATTGTGAAAGATACGGACATGCTCAGGCATGTGCTCATACTTTGCTGTGAGCCATTGGCCAATTGTGGCAGCATGCTCTATCACGTTCTTTTCAGATAAAGGATCTTGTTTATAAATAATCTTAATCATAGTAACTGACCCGATTAAACCCCATTGCCATTACGACTTGTTCAGATAAATAAGACACACCACTTTCCATCAGGTGCAAAACCTTACCCCCACGAAAAAGCCCCACATGCGGGGGCTTGTTTCTTTGTCTTGGATGGAAGGCGACAATGCAGCCTTCCTTGGGCATGGGTAGTGGATTAAGTAATTTCAACCGCGAAGGAAGAAATGTAATTTCGCCCTTAGGCTGCATGAAAAGTTCTAAAGCTTCACGGCGATCTATTTCATAGAGATCCATTGCCGCCTCATGCGCAAAGTGAACACAGTTATAACGTTCCTGATCATATTGTCGATTAAGTAAATGATCATGACTTTTCATAAAGCCCCCTTAAGACCGGTGAAGCGATCCAGTGAGAAGATATCCCCTGTCTTGGCGGTATTTAGTCGTGGTGATTCAGCTTTGAATGTCACTGCTTTATGGTCCATGGCCACGCCTGAGAGTTGCAGCCCAAGTAGGTAATACATCGGTGAATTGAGATTATCCGAGCTATACAGACGATAATTTACTGTTGGCTTAATATCAGGATATTGCCCCTCCATCACTCGCTCAAACTCATCAGGAAGTACGTCACCAAGCCCTGAAATTGAAACCGTTAGAGATTGGTCCAGATCGCCGAGCATTCCCGATCTCTGAATCTTGGCTGGCAGATATTCATAGAACAGTTGACTGCCATCAGATTGATGACGCACATAGACGCCTTGATCATCATTACGCACAACACGATAAGTATTGATGAATGATGGGTGTGTCAGCTCTATACACTCCAGCTGATAGATATCGACCGTGCGATTGAGAAAGAACTTTGCATATTCCTGATCCATTACACCACCCAATCCCTAATAAGTGCTTGATCTGCAGCCAAGTCTTTCTGGTTTTGAACAACTTCAAGCTGAGCATTAACACGATACAAATTGCCGTTGACCTCATTGGTCTTGAGTGAATTTGGAATGAAGTTGCATAGGTATTGCTGACGTGTACCCTGATCGATCACCAGATCCACATAGAATGATGCAGGCATGCTTTGATAAACCCGCCAGAATGCCATCATCTTATTGAAATCGACTTTGCTGAGGCTCCAGTTCACATCGACAATATGGCTGTTGCGTTTAACATCGATGTAGTAGCGGCCTTTACCACCATCAAACTGTTGGCGCTTCACATCATCACCTAGTGTCACGCCATAGCCATTGGTTTGGGGATTCAGTTTTAACTTGTACATTACTTTCCTTTAGGCAACAAAAAAGCGCCTAATGGCGCTAAAAAATAAAATTTACATTCAATTACAATCAGTAATATCTACAATTATTTAGAAATATCATCGGAGCTTTCTTAAGGCTTCTTTAACGATTCATCTAGAATTCTTTTCATACCAGTATGCGTACAAGGTTCTGAATATTCTCTTAATGCCAAGAATACTTGACCAGAATTAGCAAATTTCTTAGTTTCATTCGCTTTGTATATTTCGTCCATCCGCTTAAAAACTGCTCCGCTTAATAGTCCTAAGTTCATATTTATCAAAAAACTATTGTCATAAGCATCAAAACCGCTATCTACCGCGCTAAAAGCTGCCCCAATTCCCCCTACAGTAGCAGAAGGAACATTAGACAGCCCTAATAAAGCAGAAGTTAATCCCCCCACCAAATTTGTCTGTCTTCTAGCATTTAATCTTTGATTACTTGTAGATTCAGATCTTCTGAAATAATCAGTACAAATAGCCGACCAATAACTAGCGCCTGTGTCATAAAAGTATCTATAAGGATCACTAGAAAGCGCAGTTGGAGTTTTATTCGAAATTTTCCCTTGATTAACTATTACCCCTTCCGCTGAAAGAGCATTAGCATAAGCATTAAAATAAACTAATTTTTGCATTTCAATAATATCGCCCGTCACAAAGTCATGCGTCCCTTGAACTATAATATTTGGAGGGCCAGCAGGTGCTTGCATTCTAGCTGGATTAAGTAAAGTACAGGCTGTTGCTAAATTTCCCATTAGAAAAACTAAAATTATTTTTTTCATTATTTGTGGTCTCTGTATTATTGTTCTTTTAATAAACAACCGTCTACAAAGTAAGTCAATTAAAAGACGATAAATGCCACCCCGAAAGGTGGCTTAATATCATTAACGATTACGCCGTGCAGTTGTGTTCTTTGAAAGTGACCGGCTGATTGGTGAACTCGGATCATCCATCTGTTCACTGACAATCCTTGGTACCGCGCGTGGAAGAGTGTTCTCCAGCTCATCCTTAACAATAAGCCGGACAGTATTTTCATCCACTTGCTCTGCTTCGACCGCTACGCCTTTCACTTGGTTCACCACCTCAATCTTAAAGTTGATCGAAGGTGCACTTGGTTGTACTGATGCAATCGTCTCAACCTGAGGACGTGCAGATCTTCCCAAAGTAAAGTCATATACATCCTCAAGATTTGAACGATCCTGAACAAGTCCATTAGGCGAGAAATACACTTTGCCATCGTGGACCAATTCCGAGCCTGTAGAAATCCTTGAAGTATCTGCAGTCTTGTTAGGCTTATAGATAATCTGATTATCTTTATTCCTTTGGGCATCCATAAATGCCTGTGAACTCATCATCGCACGGCGCATAACATCAGATGATGCATTGTTCTTGAGAAATGCTTCAGGGTTTGCACTCTTACGCATACTCTCAACTAAATTGACACCGCCCCAACGTTTAATATCTGCCTGCGACCAAACTACTTCACCTTTATGAACAGATCCAGCAAGCTCGTATTTACCACCTTTACCTGTATAACCACCATCAGCAAAGCCCTGGTCCTTGATTGCCCTGATGTTTGCAATAATGCTGGCACCTTGTGCAACGGCACCAGCAATCAATGGCAGGTTGTATGGAAAGCCTACTTTTGCTGCCTGTGCAATGTTTTGCTGAATGGCAATACCCGCTGCAGCAATCGCATAGGCCTTATCAGCAGCAAACATAATCTTGTAAGCTTTAGATTGCTCACCGAACATGGAACCAAACGAAGCGGTTAAAGAGCCCATCATCTGCTGGCCATACATGATCTGAGTATTCAGCCGCTCATGCTGATACTTATCCTCAATATCTTTGGCATTTTGAGCATACTCTGCAGCAATAATATTCCGTTGATCTTGTGCGGCCTGTAAGATCGCCGTTTTCTGATTTTCAAACTCTTGCTGACTAATTAATTGCCGATCCATTTGTGCTTTGATTAAATCTAATGAATTTTGTTCATTTAGATTTGTTGCTGCCCGTCGACTATCAGCCAAACCTAATGCCGCCCCAGTCTGATCGCGTCTTTCCTGAGCTTGCCGATAGTAGTCAGAATTGTTATTCAAATCTGATTGAATACCACCCCAAGCCTGACCAGTTTTTGCCACTCTATCAAGGGTTTCCAGTCGCTCTTGATCTCGAGATAATGCGAGTCGTTTACGCTTCTCATCATCATCTTTTGCAGTTCTCGCTATTTCTTCCCGTTCCAGACGATATCGTTCCTGCATTGCCTCGGATTCTGAAAGTAGAAATAATTTAGCTTGAAATAGGCGTTGCTCTTGAGCCAATTTAAGCAGACCTAGTTCTTGCTGCAATTGTTGAGCTAACAAATTAACAGCTTCCTTACGCTGTTTTTTAGATAGTTCCAGATCATGTTCAGCATCAAATTGACGTTTAGCAAAGCTTTCCTTCAAAAGTTGTTCTTCACTTTTGGTGAAGCTCTTATAGTCATCCAATTTTGTGCGTAATGATTCCTGTGCTATTGCAATATCATTTTCAGCACGGGCTTTAAGTTCTGCAATAATCTCTGCTTTTCGCTCAGGACTAAAATTAGCTTTATCAACCTCCTCTAACTTTTGAACCAGATCATTACGTATTTTAGTTGTTTGATCTGCAACTTCACTCTCAAGTTGAATCCGTAAACGCGCCTGCTCTTCAGCCATTTTAGAATCATCTTTAAGCATCTTTGAAAAATCATTTGATGAAATATCACCAGCTGAATACCCATTGATGCCTGCTAAATAGCCCTGAAAGTCTTTCCAATATTGATTGTTATATTTACCAATACCTTTACCTTTCTGAACATTTCCCTCACCAGCATGATACGCCCGTACAGCTTTCTCCAGATCACCTTTAAACAATTTGAGTAAGTAAGACATATACTTACCCGCACCCTCAGCAGACTGGGCCAAATCGGTTCGATCTTTAACGCCGTATTGCTTAGCGGTACCAGATAAAAACTGAAAACCTCCAGTTGCACCAGTATCTTTGTTATAGGCTTTTGCATCCCCTCTGGATTCAATCATGTGAATCGCAGATAGTGTCCCTGAAGGTAGTCTATATTTGGATTCAATATTAGAAAATCCAAACTTTGCAGCATTTTCCTGAACCTTTGCATTTACAGCTAAAACCTTCTGTTGCTTTTCAAGGTCCTTAGTGCGTTCTTTTTCCTTACTATTAATTTCATCTACAACATTCTTGTATCTCTGCTCCACTTCAATTGTTTTTAGTACACCTTGGACTACTTTCGAGCTTAAGCGTGTGCTAAAACCACCCATTTTCTCTTGAGCCTTAGCCAGCTCTTCAGCAGCATCCTTACTAAGACCATAAGTTTCAATCAGAATACGCTTGAACTCAGCATAATTACGTCGATCAGCATACATTTGCTCCAATGATTTAGATGCATCATCTGCAGCCTTCTTGGTTTCATTGATTGCATTGGTGTGTTTCTGTTGTTCAATCGCTGCATTTTGAGCTTTATTGCCAGTTATGACGACCTCAATTCCAAACAGCTTAATTGCGGTTTTGGTTTTGTCTGCTTTGTCATAAGCCTCATTGTACTTGTCTATTTGATCCTTAAGCGCATCTCTTAGATTTGGCGGCAATTTCAGTGCTGCTAATTGCTCGACTGCCTCTTTATAACTGATGGTACCTAGACGTGCAGCATTTGAGATTCGCGTAATTTCAACGTTTCCTTGCCCGTAATTCTGGATCTCAATCAGTGCAGCGCCAACACTTTGCTCTGTTTTCTTCAACTCCTTGTTCTGGGCTTCAAATGCGCTAGTTAAATCATTAATTGCTGTTTTACGTTCAGTACCTTGTAGTTTTTTAAGTTCCTCGCTCGTTTTCTCGGCTACTTTAGCCTGCTCTTCTAATTTCTTAGTAGCGGCTTCAGTACGACCTTGAAGATACATATAGCCTGCTGCTAAAGTAGTAACACCTAAAGTAATGGCACCAATGGGCCCACCTACTAATGCAAGCATTCTTGCACCAATTGCGCGGCTAGTATTTAAAGCATTTTGCGCTGCCGTGTTTGCTCCAATTGCCACGGTTGTTTGATTCAAAGCAATCCTGTGAGCAATTTCAGCCTGCGTTAAACGAATTGTTGCTGCTGCGCGAGCACTCCGCGTAGTTGCACTGTTGTACTCCAAACGGGCAAGATTAACCTCTTGGGCAGCAACAGCAGTAACCTGTCTGAGTCGTTGAACTTCTAATGCTGTTAGTCTAACAACACCTTCTGCTTCTGCCGCTTGTGCTGCACGTCTAGCTATGCTTGTGCCTATTGCTGTTTTAACTGCTACAGTTTGAGTCAGAATCATTTTTGTTAATAAAGCAACCCCGCCCAATACTGCAACGTTTGCAATTGATTCAAGATTTTTGGCTAAACCTTGTAATGAGTTTGATAAAAATAATGCAGCTCCGCTAGATTGTCCGGCCTCACCTGTAAATTTAGTCACAGCATTTGATAACTGCATAAATGATTGGCCGATTGTGAAATTGGTTTTCCCAAAATCAGCCTCAATTGAACCTGACATTTTTTCGATGGCTTGAATCATTTTGTCAGTTGTGAGTAATCCCTGGGATGACATTTCCTTTAATTCGGCACGAGTTACACCCAATCCTTTTGCGAATACCTCCATCAAGTAACCTGCATTTTCGCTCATGCTGACAAATTCATCCCCATTTAGATTGGATTTATCAAAACTTTGGCCCAACTGGTAAAGCGCCGCACTAGCTGCTTGTGCACTTGATCCAGAGTTACTAATTGACTTAGAAATTGATTCTGTAATTTTTCCGACTTTCTCTTGGCTTAATCCTAGTTTCTCGCTGTTATACAAAACCTTTTGATAAATTGCCGCCGTTCCACCCCACTCCGCGCCAGATCTTTGAGCAATATCAAATGTATCCTGCATTGCTTTATTTAACGCTACTTGGCTATCGGTAACTAAACGAAGTCTGTTGTTTAAGTTGGTATATGCATCCATTTTAGATACTGCTGCCCCAACAGTTAGCAATCCAGCCATATAACCCGCCAATTGACGCGTTGCTGTTCCAAGTCGATCTGTGGATTGAGTCGCAAAGTCACCTCTTCGCTCAATGTTTGCGAGTTCTTGGGATAAAGCTCTGCTATTGCGTTCGGCATTACTTGAATCAATAACAATGACTAGGCGGGATTCTTGCGTCATATTACTATCCTCTAGGTAATAAAAAACCCGCTTTCGCGGGTTTGTTTGAGTAAACTTTAATGAAAAATAAAGTTATTAAATATTTTACTTAGCAGCACTTAGTTGCTCTTTAAATCTTTTCAATGCGTGATAAGCTTTACTATCTTTTGTGCCATCAATAATAGGGTTTTCTATTAAACCTTTGTTCGTATTTACACGAATCCAAGCTCTTTTTGCATTTAGGATCTTATCTACCACTGTCAAATCCGTAACAAATAGTTTGCTGGATTCTAAAATCATGTCATTAGAAAAATCGGTTAATTTATTTTCTCTTAGTTTAATAATTGCTCCATCTACATTTAAATCGACTGAGTTTATAGAAACGATCGTATTTATAACTGAAATCTTTAAACCAACAAGGTCGGGGGTATTACTTGACCAAATTGCGCCAATTAAAGGACATGCCATTTGATCGCATGCAACACTGTGCCCATCAATCGATACTCTCTTAGACCCATCAAAACCACTAGAGGAAACTTCAGGCGCAGAACCTGTTGTTGCACATCCAACCAAACCCAAAACCAAGCTCAATAATATAATCTTTTTCATAAAACCACCCTCTTAAATCAAAGCATAATTTAACAAATGGATTAAATGAAGTCATTAAAAAACCACCCGAAGGTGGCTTTTGTTTATCTAACACTTATTTTGGATTTAGAAAGTAAAAAATAAAAAATAAGTGATGCTAGCAAGATGCTGGCCACAGTTAGATAAAACCCCACTGTATTAAAGCTCTTTAAAAACTTATATATTTCCATAACTCACGCACTTTAAATACACCATAAAATTATAGCAGTTACTTCAACAACTTAATTAACAAAGGAGGTCAAATTATTATCACATAACTCACCCACTTTTACTTTTGGCTTTAGATTTTTTATGCACTTCATCTAAAAACAAATCATCCAAAGCAAAAATACAATCGTTAAAGATATGTGGACCAACAGGCAAATCATTATGCTCGGCATAAACATTTATAGCCTGCTGATCTATAGATAACGGCATACCCTGTTCATATCGTCTGGATCTGCAAATCGTACCAAATGCCAGCAAGATAGACTCAGCGGCATAAGATGATTCGGGTGGCTCAGGAATATGACCACCTAAGAATTTGATTTGCTCAATTTCGTGCGGCGTTTTCGACGCGTAGGTTTTTTGGTACTTGTAGAGTTCAATGACTTTCCCAGGATATCAGCCTTGTCTTTATCAGCATCTTCTTGGATCTTCTGAGCCTCAGTTTTGATGAACAACCAAATTGAAATACCAATATCACCGAGATTAAACAATTTAGATGCATTCTCTGCAGTGTAAGGCTGATCAGTCTCAACTGTTTTACCTTCGACTACTTCTGCAAACACTACACTTTTCCAGTCTTCAATCAGATGGGCAGCACAAGCATCCATTAGCAATTCATGGTAAAGCTTGTCACCTGGGTTAATGTCCATCACATCATAGCCTTTGGATGAAATCTGATTGCCTGCTCGTTCGATCGCAACTTGAAAGGGCTTATAAGCAATTCCGCGAATCTTGAATTCGGCTACCACGTTACCTGCAGCATCTTTAAACTCGCACCATTTAGACACGACAGAACTTTTCACAATACCAACTTTTAATGCCATAACGACCTCTGAAATTTAATAATTAAAAAAGCCCATGGCATCCCATAGGCTTTGGTTTGAGTTAATCTAATATTTCAACACGCGCTAATTACATCAATGCTCGCACAATGGTCGGACTGGTTCGCACCTGGGCAAAGTTGATATCCACAGTGATGATGTCATCACCACCGCCGTCAGGGTGATTGGCCTCCATCACTTCGAGCTGCGGGAAATTCAACGAGTATTTACTGCCTTTGCTATCAGTAATATCAAACGTCAGCGTAAACACATCACGGGATTTGATCGCATCGATCCACGCTGCAGATGTAGCAGAGAACATGAATGAAGCATTCGCCTCAATATCCATCATCTTCTCTAAATAAAACTCTGGTGTATATTTGCCTGAGCCAATACAGCGAATGGCTTCTAAATTGTTGTTGAATGACAATGTGAGTGACTGCAGACAAGCTTTTCCTTGAATTGACTGACCATTAATCAGCAGCTTATCAACATTTGGCATACTGACCACGGGACGGCTTGACGCTGCTACAGGATTCACTACAGGATTGACTTGTTGACGGGTAAATGAACTACCAACCAGACCAAAGTTACCTGTGATCTTTCCTGTAGTTTGAATCGTAATTTCACCTGTATTAACTTGCACACCACGATAGATAAAGACTTGGCCAATATCTTCAAAGACTTTTACCAAGGTCAGCGATTTACGTACACCACCGCCAAAACTGATTGCATTTGCAGCCCAGTTATTGAATGCCAAGACACTTAGGAATAGATCAAAAGTACCGATCGACAATTCAAACTCCAATTGGCCAGTAACCTCGGCTTCTGTTACAGCTGCACCCTGACGAAAGCGTGAATCCACCACTTCATTACTTTGTTCTGTTGAAACGTTTTCAGATAACCCATCTGAAACACGGCGGACGGTATACCAAATTGGATTTGCTGGAGTAGTTCCCAACACTGCTTCTTCACAAGCATATAAACGGATTTTTGCGCCTGAACTCATTTATAGTTCTCCCAAATTTAGGCATTAAAAAACCCGCTGATTAAGCGGGCTATTAAAAAGTTCATTAAAGTGGCTCGTCTGTGACTTCTGGTGGTTCAACACCTGCCATTGCTGCAGCTACTGCCTCAGTTAAGTTTGTGAGCTGGAAATCAACAGGCGGTTCAATTGGTGACTCAATTTCATGCCCCGCCTCTTCATGTAGACGAATATCAATCCAACGCCCCACAGGAATATCTAGCGGATTTTCTAGATCTGCTACAACTGCAGCAAGCTCAAAATCAAACTTGCGCTTGTAAGTTTTAACTGAGATATCGCCGTTTCCTAATGTTTCATATACAACTGCGACAATCGTATTCCCATTTGCATCCTTAGGTACTTCGATATACCAACCTTCCTGGGCAAAGCCTAATGATCCTTTAATCAGATAATCACCAACACCATGTTTCTCAAACTTAATCGGCTGCTTTTTAGCATCCATATTGAGATCAATATAATCACTAAATAGCTTAGCAACTGGAGAAGCTGCTTTAAGGAAACCTGAACCATCAACAGTCGTGTTATGTTCACCCCGTAAAGCATACCAAGGTGTATAACTGCCATTGTAACCTCGGCGTCTAAACCCAAAATAGTTGGAAGATGTGCCGATACAAATGTGAGCTGCATGCTCTACTGTGCTTGCCACGTTTAAACCAATGACATATTGGGCAAAAGTACCAGGATAATCTCCAGCTGCACCGGCATTAGCCGATGTACTTTGCAAGCCTAAAAAACTACCTCTGTTATCAAAACTTGCTAACGGTGCGGAGGTTAGCATGAAGTTCGTGGCAAAACCGTTATTCACCAAGCGCTGATATTCTATTGAACTTGCGTCAACTAGACGACGCCACGCGGACCAAGTTGCTAAATCCGAAGTAGATCGATACCAAATTCGTCCACTCGTTGCTGAAATATACACTTGGCTTCGATAATTGTTTGAACCCGAAATACTTGTAACGAGCAAAGAGCCTACAACACCAGTTTCAGGAAAATTTAAAGCCACCGTTGCACTAGCAAAAGTATCGTTACCATAGAAACCCACGGCGGTTATGTTGTTTAAGTCTGCACCACCTACATCCGTATTGCGTAATGGTTTTCCAAATCCAAAATCTCCAACACGTAATACGCGACCAACAGTGTCATCAGATACTGATGTTGTTAGCGTTCCACCCGCGGCAGTGCCAGCACCTTGTACCTGAGACAAATTCGGATTTAAATTTGGGATGCCAGAAGCAAAAGGCAACATGAATTGCCGCTTACCTTGAGCAGCATTGTAGGGATATGGACGATGATCCCAATTAAATTTAAAAACTAGATTGGCCATTATGCTGTCACTCCATCAATTACCTGAAACGTTAAAGTCTCAGAATGTTGAGTTACACCACCGACCACAGCCTTAATATCCATCTGACATAAACCCAATGGCCATACCGAAGTGCTTGCACCTGATTTAATGTTTAACCAGCCCTTTTGATTTGCTTGGTTTAATGCAACGCAGGTTAAAGTCGCAACAGCACTCCCATCAACAAGGGCTTTCACCTGCGATGTAAATGCAAAACCTGTTAAATCAATTGCACGGCGTACATCATCAGGCGGAAATTGCAAAGCCTCATCAGTATCAACAAGCTGCAGATTAAGGTTGAAGGTGTCACCGCGCTTAAAAACAAAATTGCTCATAAGTGATTCCTATAGTCATAAAAAAACCACCGATGAGGTGGTTATGAAAAAGACGTAAAAAAACCACCTCTCAAGGTGGTTGATTAAATATAATAAAAACTAAAAAGATGAGTTATAAGCATGAGCTAGTTTTGATAAATAATCTGCTCGTTGAAACCGCTCATATGACTGCTTACTACAAATCATAATGAGCATTAGTAATGCTCCAATCAAAATAAGGTTAAAGCTTGTAAAAAAGACGAATAAGAACACTACTAGTAAAACAGTTGTAGCTATAGCCCACCCATAACCTCTTTTTCGTTCATTGAACACCTCATATTCAATTGACTCAGATATGGATTGTTTTTGTTTTTCCAAGTTGTCAATAAATTTAACAACAAAGTAAACAAAAGAAACAATGAAAATTAGTAAGAATATCAAATACATATTCATTAGGTTAAATCCTAAGGATTTTCAATTTATTAAAAACTATATTAGTAAAACAAATATAACTCCAGAGACAATATTTAGTTGTTTTTTGTTAATAAAGCAATTCTTTAATTCACCGTAAATCCTATGGTCACATTGTATTGCACAAAGTCTGTATCTTGACCGACAAAAATTAATTGTCCCTGTAAACATTCTAGATGAGCAGTTGAGTAATATTCGAAATGCTGCAGTAATGCATCGCTGAGCTCGGTAATAGCTTTCTCTCCAGTATGAAGTCGGTCAAAGCATTGAATCAAGATGATGCCGGTTCGCCGTGTGCTTGGCTTGTCAGCAATACCTGAGATAAAGCTTGATCCACCCGCTATCGTTAAACGACACCACAAGCCAGTTTCAGGCACTTTAAAGCTTGGGGCATTTGGATACTGGATTCGTTCTTGATCAATGCCAGTGAAGCCCTGCATACGAGTAATGATGGCTTGTCTTGCCTGTTCAAGTGTCATTGCCATTTTAAACACCATACTTTTGAGAAATGAAGTTAAACGTAGTGCTATAAATCCCTTGTGGTGCTTGCTTCGACCAACCATTTTCTAAACGCTCAGCATAAGGTTGATTGTTCTGTATATAGACCAGATTGCCCAGCTTAATCCGTACCGCTTGAACTGCAGCATCCTGCATGGCGTTTGTTTCAGGACCACGTTTTCCAAAGTTACCAGATCCGATCGATACAATATGAGATGCACGATAAGCACCAGTATCAACTGGACTGGACACCACTAAAGACTGCACCGTATCCATGGTGATTTTCTGAATGAGTTTTTCAGTTCCCTTAACAACTGCTACGCTAAAGTCAGTTGGCTTTTTCCCCTTCCATCCCATCTCTCACCTCGCTTTCTTCATACATCTTAAATAGGTCCTGAGCGATAGCCTGAATTGAATACGCTTCAAATTCGGTACTCGGATCACGTTCACCCATTAACAGTCTAACTTTTTGCCAAACATGTACCGCTTCATGCAAAAGCAGCCCAAAAACCTCAATTGGATTTCGATCCGAAGTATCACCCAATTGCACCACCGCATAAGCGCCATCCTGGTAATAGTCCACTTGTGCAGCTGCACCTTCAATTGAAAGGAACCGATCAGCCTCTTGCATGTCATCAAATAGTAGATCCATGTGTATTTGGTTGCGGGCAAGTGTATATTGAACATGCTGAAATGGTGACATGTACCATTCAGGTACATAGTTTGTATTTACCATGATTCCTCACTAACAAGGCAAAGGCGTTTCATACTGTTCACGCCCATCAAATGAGTAATGAATAAAAATGCCATCCTTATAATCGGGATGGCATTCACAGTGAAAAAGTGTGTGTGGTTTCAGATCATCATCAGGTACTACCTGAACACTGTCATGAAATTTATAAACTGTCCAAGTCATTTTTACTCCAATAAAAAACCCACCGAAGTGGGTTTAGGTTGAAATATTCCAAATACTATTTTTTTGGCTCTTTTTTAAATGTAACAGTAATCTTATGTTGAAGCAGGTTTTTACCAACTTCGTAATCTGGATTTAAAGTAAAGAGATTGTGAGCAACAATACCAACTGCTGTCACAATTCCAATCCCTTGATCCAAAATCCCAGCTGCTACCCCCGCAATACGACCTTCAGTATAAATACGGCACGTTAAACCATTACCTTCAATAGTTTTTTCAACTAAATTTACACATTCTTTAATCTTGCCGCCAACACCTAAAATCTCAAATGATTTTTTACCTTTAATCATTGATTCCAAGAAACTGCTACTCAAATCATCGTATTTAATAGTTTGCATAAAGTTCAAATTTTAGAATTAATACAACATAATTAAATCAACTATAAAGTTATATTTCAACAGTTAAACATTCCTCAACTGACATTTCCAGATTGTTTCCGCTGGATCCTGCTGAATATGCATGACTCGAAACTTTCCAAGTGGTGTAAACCACTCATCGTCTATTTTCGGTACCATGGTTACCTCATTCTGCAGAACAACCGCCTTTTTATCTGTGGCCAAGACTCCAAGGGTTTGGATCTCGTACTGACTATATGAGCCAAACAAGACACCACGGCCAGAATAATTCTCTTTAATAGCCGTGTGGGTTTCAGTCAAAGGATTCCAATCAGTTTTTATGATCCGCTCACACGAAAATGATTGCACAGCATCTGCCAGATCTTCATTAAATGCCTCAGCAATATCCGCCTGCAGTTCATCACGTAAGCTCATTAGATTTTCCTCACAAAGAATACTGAAGAGCGTTTGGTGAAGGGTTTAATCAGATCCAGAATGTATTGCTCAGTAGCATTTAGCTTTATCGATCCGTCCTGGTACTCCTTTTCTGACTCTACCGTATCAGCCTTAACCTTTTTACGTTTTAAGGCCTGTTCCTGCCCTTGGTAGAGCTCACCCTTCATGATGCCTTTAATGATTTCGTAAGAGGCTAACTTTAACGCCTTAGGCACTAGTGTCACATCCTCATAAGATTTCACGTTTCGGGCGATCAGATAGGCTTCCGCCTTTTGTAGATAATCAGCCTTATCACTGACAGATAAAGCATCAAAGCCTACAACATGATCAATTGCTTCTTGTTCAGTGATAAAGCTCATGGATTATTCCTTAGGCTCTAAAGGGATAAGTGTAAGTAAGTCGTCTTTACGAGTAACGCCGTCAAATGAAATGCCTTTTTCAGTTAACACAGCCTTAATTTCATCAACCTTTAGTGATGAATAATCAACAGGCTTATCCTGTTCCTGATCATCACCAGTCTGCTGATCATTTTGCGGTAGATTATCACCTTCAGGCTTTTGATCACCCGCACCAGACTCCAGCTCAGCAATACGTGCTTTCATTGCTTCAGGATCATTTTTGAATGCAATAAATTCACCTTTCACACCTGCCAATTGCTCTTCAAGTTCATTCACTTTTTCTTGTGTCATTTGTCGTTCCCGTGCTCGGTTAAATGATGAAAGTCCCATGTGAGGATCTCCAAATAAAGTTTTGGGCTGCCTTCCCGTAATTACCAAAAGGCAAAAATACTAAAGGCGGGATTACCCGCCTTTTAGTTATTTGATCTTGTGCTTGAATGCCACGATACGGATCTGCTTAGGATCGTATACACGCTCCCAGTTTGTGCCCAACGCAAGACCAGCATTATTTGGTGCAATACCTGTAGCACCTGCCCATTTGATACCACGTGGATGCAATACAAAGTGACGGCGGTTAATCAGAATGTCGATACCCGCCAAGCTATCACGATCTGTTTCCACTCCAACTGGCGCACCTACGTCCTGAAAGCCAATTGCACCTTGGCCAAACAGGAATGATGTAAATACATCACCATCAACAGGCATACCATCATCAACAATGACACGGCGATCCATAAAAGTTTTATAGAGCAACACACCATCCGCATCACGAACCGTTTCAATCAAACCTTGCTTAGACAGTGCTGCCATTGTTGCCGAGTGCATAGAAATCGCCGTCAGCTTGTCGACAGCATCGCCAAGTTTGTATGACGCATCAACAAATGAAGATCCATCGATCACCGCTGCTGCACCAGCACCTGCCGAGATGTCATGAACGTTATCTGCCATGCTTGCAGCACCAAATACGCCCTTAAGTGTATTTACCGTGAAGCCTTGGAACTCTCGCGCCCAGTAATCGGCAACTAGGTCACCAACAGCACCCAATGGATCATCACCAGACAATGCTTTAGCCAGATCATTGGCACCCCATGCCTTACCACGAGCATGAAGGATTGCAATATCTTGGCCTGCGGTAATGTTGTTTACAGTGAGTGCCTTGGTGTCTGTAAGTACTTCGGACTCACCGCTTAAATCATTCCAGAATGGAATATTTGCCGTGGTACCGCCGTTTGTTCCAAAAGCAATTTCGACATCAGGATCACCGACAATGCCCGATTGCCATAATGCAGATTTCTCTGCAGTCTTATTTAAAACGTATGGGGTGAATAATTCTGGAACGATTACATCAGCAATTTTTGTTTCAGCCATTTGGCCTTCTCCTTAAAGATTAATACCGTGTTTTGCAGCAAGCTCTTTGGCCAGCTGCGGATTTTCATTTCGTAATTGCGCAAGTTTGGTCAGATTCACTGAACCATCTGCTTTGAGGATGTCCACCTGACCTTTGGTATTGGTACTGCCCTGTGCACCAGATCCATTTGGTTTTGGCCAGAAGTAAGGCTTTTGCTCTCGAAGGGATTCAACCCATTCTTTTGGTGATAATGGCGTCTTGCCATCTTTACCAATGATCACTTCACCTGATTCATCCACAGCTACTGCTTTGCCGTCCTCATCTAAAGCGAATTTAGATTGAGCAAGGAATGCAATGTCTGCAGTCGCTTCTGGTAGTGCTTCAAGTTCAACAGCGGCTTGTACAATCTGGCCCTGTACCACTGATTGCTTAAACTTATTTGCATAAGCCTCAGCATTGTTTGCTCGTGTTGTTTCAGCATTCAGCAACTTGGCATGTTCTTCACGCATCTTCTCGGTGCGCTTCTGAATCACTTCGTTTACCTTGCCCTCAGCAATCAGCTTGGCTTCTTCGTCCTGGTCAAGTTGGGCAAACACCTTTTTCACAATTTCTGGATCGATACCTTCAAATTGTTTCTGCAGGCGTTGTAATTCGCGTTGCGCAGTCTTAGCGGCATCACGCTCGCTTTGTAGTGCAGACTTCAAACCCTTTGGATCTTCGTAGCCTTCTAAGTCAAGGCGGTACTTCCCGTTCTCCTCAACATACAAAGCACGATGTTCTTCTTTGATCTGGTCCAGTGAATCCACAATAAATGGCAATGACATGTTCAAACCTCTCGTTTGATTAAGTTGAGCCTTTTCTCAAGGCATTAAAAAAGCGTCCTGATTAGGACGCTTCATTTCTTTTGATCTTTAAAATAAGTTTTAAACAAAATTATTTAGGTAATGAGCTGGAGTGGAACCAGTATGCTGGCGGAAAAAAACAATGAATGCGCTATCGCTAATAAAATCAAGTTGCTGTGCGACTTCACTTATTTTCAGCCCTTCAGATAGCATTTCAATCGCTTTTAACAATCTCCATTGCTGTCTCCAACTCTGATAATTCATTCCCGTATCACGAATAAATATTCGGCTAATTGTACGCTCACACGCCCCAACCAACTGAGCTAGATGACTCAATCGTAGAGGTAAGTCACCTTTACGAATGCTATCTAGCCATACGTCCAGACGGGGATCTGTGGGATATATTAATTGCCAATTTTCAGTTCGTGCGGCCTGTATTTCCTCACAAAAAACTGTTAGTAAACTCGACTGTTGTTCAGCCTTCATTCCCCATGGCCAGAATGCCATTCTTTCTATTACTTCAAAAAATAAAGAGTTGATCTCAACAATCTGCATTGGTAATTCAGATAAAGTTAATGTAGGAGAAAAATACAAGGAACGATAAGCCATAACCCCACGCATTATCGCACGATGAGCTGTACCTGCAGGAATCCAAGCTGCGCGACGTGGAGGAAGTATACAAATAGTTTTATCTAATTCTATTGTAATACTTCCTGCTGCAGAAAAAAGTAATTGATGACGAAGGTGGCTATGCCGTCCTGAATCATGTATTCCCATATCGGATGCAATTCCAATGACAGGATCTACAAAAACATCAGGATCAAAAATAGCATCCGGTGCAATTATCAAAATTTGTCCAATAATTAATATATTCAGTCCTTATTATTGTAATCAGACACCCCTGTTTCAACAATAATGCCCTTCAATATATCTATTGATAAATCATGGCATGAATTCTATATCTCGCCCCCCATTGTGGTTATTAACTCTTCTCATTATGTTCCCACAACTTGTTGAAACTATATATAGCCCTGCTCTTCCTTACATTTCTAATTCATTTGGTGTTAGCCATGAACAAGCTTCGCAGACACTATCCGTTTACTTCTTAGCCTTTGCCTTCGGGGTTGTTCTATGGGGGTGGATGAGTGACACAATCGGCAGACGTCCAGCGATAATTTCAGGCCTCATCTGCTATGGAATTGGAACACTGTTAGCAATCACAACAACAGAATTCAAAATATTATTATTCGCACGAATGGTTTCAGCTGTGGGTGCTGCAGCTGGATCTGTAGTAGTTCAAACGATGCTTCGAGACAGTTATGAATCAATTAAATTAGCTAGTGTATTTTCAATTATGGGTGCGGCATTGGCTGTCAGTCCTGTTTTCGGTCTACTAAGTGGAGGTTGGCTAGTAAGCCAGTGGGGGCATATGGGTGTATTTATAGCCTTATCATCACTCGCATTACTTTTACTCATACTTAGCGCTACGCTTCTACCAGAAACACGTCCCATGCATATACCTAAGATGCAAATATGGACATTAGCTACACGTATGTTTCATGATTATTCACTTTGGCAAAATGCCATGTTAGTTGCTTTGCTTAACACGATGATTTTCAGTTACTACAGTCTCGCTCCATTTCTTTTCAAACGACTTGGTTGGAATTCAGAAACATTTGGATGTACAGGGTTAATACTAGCATTCTCCTCTCTAATGGGCAGTTTGCTTAATCGAAAACTACTCGCCTCAAAGATTAAACCAGAAATTTTGATCAATTATGCTTGTCACGTAGCTCTTTTATCTGGTTTGATCGCGTGGCTATTACAAACCACCTTTTGGATCTTGATTCCTATGACTGGAATTGTCCTTGCATACGGCATTGCCATCCCAAACATACTTAGTCAGGCACTCAGTCATTATCGTGAACATGCAGGTAAAGCTGGTGCTATATTCGGTCTAACATACTATTTCATGTTGGGATGCATGCTTAGCCTTGTTGGGTTAGTACAACAATTGGGGCTTGTTCTGGCGGTCTGTGCCTTTATAACTTTAGTTTTTAAACCAAAGTTCAAGCCGAACTAATAAAAAATGTTTACATCTAAACATATTCGGCCTGATTAACTAAGTTAATCAGTCTTTTGAGTACAATCGGTAACACAGGTAAAAACATATTTATCTGGTCGATCTATCCCAGATACATGAGTAAAGTTCAGGTAAATATCACGAATATTTACCTCTGTTTCAATTTCAAACTTATTGGCCAGCTCTGCAATCTGATTGGTTAAAGCCTTTTCTAACTCTTCCTTCTGCGTACAACTATTAGCTATTGATACCTTTTACATTTTAAGTACCTCTACTTTTGTTAAATTCCAAGCTCCTTAAATTTTAGACCATCCAGCCTTCTGAGATGTTCTAGTGTGTAAAGCTGTCCATCAGGATCAAAGAACTTATCAAAATCAAATTTACCTTCCTTATAGAGCTTAAAGCGCTTGGGCCCTAACCACTCTTTCTGAAAGAAATCATCTGTTTTATTAAAAAACTCTTTAAAAGTCGTGTTCGCATCAATTTGGCCGATCAGCTGATCGCGCTCATCTTTAGGAATGTCCTTCACCCGACGTTCATCCATTACAAAAGGACGTTCACCTTCTAACAGGCCATCTTTATCAACAGGAACCAAAATACTCCGACAATTTGGATGCAACGGTGGTACACGCTTTGCAGGATCATGGATCTCCCAAACAGTACCATCCAATGATGCACAGAGTTTTGATGTTCTCCCATCCAGTATTGCAACCAACCTGACGTACTCAAACCCTAACTGATTGAAGCTATCTAAATATGCTTGATTTGCTATGTGGCTGCGTACCGTTCTCACCGTGCGCTCGATGTCAGCCTTACTGGTATTTAGGATGCCGTCCTCATAATTCTGGCGTTTGGTACCACGAATGCGTTGGATAATTTCCTGATTGGTCTTGCCGCCGCTGATACCATCCCGAATCGAATATTCAACTTTCTGCCGAGCTCTTTCTGCAATCTTCAATAAAAGATCATCAACAAGAGCACCGCCAATTAACGGCGTTTTCTTGGCTAAAGAATAAAGCTTATTTCCGTTTGGCTTCCTGGTCTTGCCGCCGTACAGCTTGGCAGTGTAATTTGCCTCATATACCGCCAAAGCTGTGGCAGAAACGGCGAAAACCTCAGGAATGGAAGTACTTAAACTGGCGAACCACTGTAAAATGAGATCACGAATCTCTTTGAGGTTGATTGTGGTATACAGCCCACCAGCTAAGGCCACCTTCTCAGCATCGCTTAACTCATCTAACAAATCCCGAAGCTTTGAAAGCATTTGGCCTGATTCTGAGTTAAATAACCTGGTTAATTCATTCACCGATTGAGATGAGACTCGATATAAATAAGCCTGGTGCTGAGTGAGCACCTCAATCAGAATCTTAATTTCATCTGAAGCCATTTAACACCTCTACAATGGCAAACTATCCCGCTCTGCTTCCACACGTTTCAATTCATCTTGATATTCATGTGATGGCAATTTACCTGTAGCGATATATTCCCAGTATGTTCTAAATGAATTCTTACCTTGCAAAGCTCCTTCATAAAGCTGCTTGGCCAGATTAATATCATATTGCTGAACAATAAATTCAGGCTTCACGGTAAAAGCATATTTAGATGGATCTAACTTGAGCCACTGAGCCGCATACTTAATAGCTTGTTCAAGGGCTTCGGCAGCACACATCACAATGCTGTGCAAACTAGCATGCTGATCATCCTGACGCGCACGGCGGGCTTCACCCGATTCCTGAGTATTGGTATCAATGACCTTGGCACCAGCTTCCAGTGCTGCATTCTTTTGGGCATCCATTTCCTTTTTGGTCATATCAATCCCATCACCTGAGATTTCCAAGTAACCACAGGTTGATTCCTTAGGTAAATCCCATACGGCCATTACACCTGTGACACTAATATCAGATTCATTATCCAGACCGCTAATCCAAGGTTGAGGGTGCGCCGTATGGTGCAAAGACTGAAAATAATCTGCACTCAACTGGTAATACTTCAATGCTGCTTTAGCCATCGTCAGCAATGGTACCGAACCCACATGCGGTGAATTATCCGTGGTACCGCAAAATACAAACGGCGTAAAAGAAAGTTGGTTACCACCCAGATCAGGGGTTTTATCTTCTGGTATTGAACCATCGAATAAACGTACAGTTAAAGCGCCGTCTTGCATGGATAAAACACGGTGTACAATTTTAGTGTCATGGCCAAATTCATCAGCACTGTTATCAAACTGCTCCTCGAGCACCAACAGCTTAAGATCCTTACGCCCTCCGATACTATTTTCTTTCCAGTTGATAATCGAAAGCGCATCATACATAGCGAAATAAGGTACTCCGTCCCCATCTACATCCACCAATAAGCCACAGCGACCGCATTCGAGCAGTTCAACACATATCCGGATAAATAACTGCTTAAGCCCAAACCCATCATTGGTCGCGTTATTAATCAAGCCAACAAGCAAAGAGCTTTCAATAACAATGTCTGGCTCAAGCTTTGACACCAAGCCGATCATGGTCCGCAATGAATCTTGAACCCATAGCGGATATTGAGCACGGTTCACATAAGCCTTATAGATCTCACCTGCGGTATCACCTTGCTTCTCTGCTTCAATCATGCCTGCTGATTTGGGTAAATACCGAATACTTGCCTGCTTTATCTGCTCTTCGCCAGCAATGGCATCACGCATCATCTGCCAGCTTTTTTGTGCAGCAATATACTGCGGATGTTTATCAGTAACTGCCATAAAAACACCATAAAAAAGCACCTTTAATGGTGCGTTGATTAATAAGACATACCGCCGATTCGACGCCGTTTAAATACTTTCTGAATAATGATCGGGAACCGCTTCGCCAGTGGATAACCGCCTGCATCACCTACGTGATCCAGCCCGACACTTTTATCCGGCATTCCGAATGAGTCATAAATCTGCTGTTCTAAAGTTGCCGTAAAGTTTGGGCATTTATTGGTATTCACTTTCAGGTTTCGCTCACCGTCAGCATTCAGGATCTGGGCATTTACCGCATTGATCCGGTCTTTAATGCCTGGATTAACGCCATTCACTTCCACCTTAAATCCGTTCTTTTTAAGAATTGCATGATCTGACTCACTAAATCCCTTTGATGAAGTCGCTTGACCTGAGGCATCAGGTATTACAGTAATGTCATGCTCAGGAAAGCGCTCCTTGATTAAATAGCACATTGTTGGCGTGTCTCTTACTCCAACCAGCTCATCCAACGCTCTTGGCTTGCCTTCACGAATGACATAAACCACTGCGGCCATTTTCAGTACGTTAAAGTCCATGCCGATGAGTAAAGGTTCATTTTGGTGAATTTCCTCATCTGTATGATTCAGCACTCGATCAAAGTCTGGATAAACAGCTCCACTGGTTAAGTTGACGAATTGCCCTTTCAAATAAGCTGAAATCAATTGCGGGGGATAAGACTCGTACAATGATGAAATATAGTCATCTGGCAGATTGGCTTCATTGTCATAGGTTGAAGCCTGAATCATTCCATACAAGGCTCGTTTAGCTGGAGTTGAATTGGCTTCTTTTACAAATTGCTCATAAGTAAATTTAAAACCCTCAGGCGTAGTGGCAACATCAATACCATTCAGCAAACCAACTTGCTTAAAACGCATACGAGCAATAATTTTACGCCACGCTTGTTGAGCTTTATGCGTAGCCATAACATCGAGCTCATCAATCAATGCATGACCAATCTTGAAGCCGACAATTGAGGAAGGATTATCCATTGATCGACAAATAATCGTCGACCGATACTGGCGACCGTAGTACAGATCTACTTCTTTATTTGATTGATACACTTTTGTCCTTAATCCCCAATCAAATGCTACCTCATCAATGGTGGGGTAAAAAATATCCCTAATTTGAGAATAAGTCGGGGCGAAATAACCTAAACGTACTTTAGGAAACTCCCAAGCTTTATGACATAGTGATCCACAACCTACCCAGGTCTTTCCCCCTCCAAATCCAGAAACAAACGCTCTAAACTTATTCTCCATTTGAAGAAATTTAGCTTGCGGTACATTCAGCGTCGGGTTGATATTCGGCATCTTTTTTACTCGCATCTACAACTTGAATGGTTACTTTTACTGGTGTTGGATCGTCAGCACCTTCGCCGTCACCATTCCTGATTTTTTCAATCTCAAGTTGTTTCAATTCAAGATCTAGCAACTGGGTAGAATGGCCATGCATTTCATCCTTAACTTGCTTAATGATGTTCTGCTTAATGACCTTGTTCTTGGTTGTGTCATACATTTTTTGCAGTTCATTAATACGAAATGACTTATTGGCCAACGGAATATCAAATACATTATTCCTAAAATCCTCACGTGTCTTTTCAAACAATAATCTGAATTTCTTACTTAAGTTTTTTCCTGCGGCTTTAGTTGGGTCGTAAAGTTGTACCTGTTTACGATCAATTTCAATGTTAAATTCTTGCTTGACAGCATCTGCAACCTGTTGAGGGGTATCCATGCATGCAAGAGCTTGAACAATATAAATTTTCACTTGTTCTTTTAATGCAGCCATACCCCTACCTTTGTCTAGCTACGTCTAGCTAAATAGATAAAAAAAATGAGCCTTATGGCTCAACTAATAATGCAAGTTCCACAGCATCTGGAGATATTCACATCAGATACAAACGGCGCTTGCTTCGCCACTTCTATAAGTCGCTTCACGTTCTCGCTTGCTCCCCATCGTTTCACTACACCGACAAACTCCTCAACATCATGTCCAGTGAGATAGTGTTTTGGTAAACCAGTCATATCGCTTAAGAGTGGCTCACCATCTTCATCCCGCTCGACTCCGATGTGGTACAGCTCATGCTCGATCAATGCACAAAAATCAGGGTCGCTGGCTTGCTCGCAAAAACTGGCATCAATTGTGATGAGGTAAACCGGTACATAACCAAACCAGTCTCGCATCTGCTGCTCTTGCCTAGCTTTACGCCAGCCGCCTTGGTTGAACATCACCTTTTCACATTGGCCAAGGACCATACGCTTTTTAGCTACACATGCAGATGATGCCCAAGCAAATGCAAGAAACTCTTCATTGTCATGGATGAGCTCAGCGATATGGTCATGATCAGGATTATGTAATGGTCCACCGATAGTTAAAAAGTTCTTTACCACCCAATCCATAAGATCTGGTGCAGGTGCTAAGCGGATGGCTTCTTCTTCGTCGGCTTTGTCCATCAACTCAGTCGGTGGAAATGGTCTTATTTGGCTCATTGAATTTATGCCTCTTTAAATTTTTAAGCCATTGGTCAGCATGACTGGCATCGATTTGAGTTGGTCCAGACTCATCAATCTTGTACCGGCTTGAAGATTCAATCCTTACAATGGTATATCCCTTCTCCCAAGCCTGATCATATTTATCCAAGCTCCATGCTTTAAAAGCTAATTTACCCTTGCGACCACCAGACCAAGGGCCACCAGAAATCTCAATCAAGATTCTTTGCTCAATGAGATGAAAGTCATATCGCCAGTGTTTTGTAGAATTAAATTGGAATAATTTTTCGTACTTTATTTCAAAAATCTGTAGGGCACGTTCAATGTCCTCAAATGCCTCAAGATATGCTTGCTTCGCCTTGGGTAACGGCGTATTACGCGGCTTTGATTTACTCTCGCGCTTTCTTGTGAGTTCGAAATATTTTGACGTATCCATAAATTTCACCCATTAAAAAACCCGCCGAAGCGAGTTAAATAGTTTCATTAAAGGATTGTAGAAATTCCGTAATTTCATAAATATCACCAAACTGCAAGGTTACACTTGAACCATCAGCATTATCCCGAGTTGGTCCAAAGTAAAAAATTACCTGTGAAGTCTCGCCTAAAATCTTTGCATAATTAATATTTTTAGTATTAATGAAATAATCATCGTACATAACAAACATATTTATCTCTTTATTTTTTGGAGATATTTTTATAACACATCACGGCGATTTGCGGATAGTGGAACGAACCCCGATGTGCATGATCAGGGTTAAAAAATCTTATGTTCAGGGTTAAGAAAAATAGACTTTATACATCGCCATAGTTCAGGTGCCGGTGCAAAGTTAGGTGTGTCTTGGGCATATATCCATTCAGGTGGATATGGCCTTTGCTGAATAACAAATCCGACTTCGTTCATAAATTTTACCCATTAAAAAACCTACTCTTATGAGAGTAGGTTTAACCTTTGTTCTTTAACGCTGAATTAAGGTTATTATTGCTCTCTTTTATAAAGCCAATCGCAAATACAACCAAAATTGAGACATATACCAACAAAATATTTTAGCTAATCTAAACAATTATCTACTTAATGTAACCCTTAAATGTTACCCATATATTCAATAATCCTTTTTGCCTTAATGCTTTCATCAAGGTGCTCAAAGATCCAAAAGGTATACGTTAATCCATTCTTATGGAACTGGGTTTTTAAATATTTTTCTTTCTGCATTGTGTCAATATTCGTCAAATAGAAAACGTCTCTTTCAAAATTTTCAATGTAAAAATCCGTTTCATCTAATGATCCACCAATAAATTTATTCATCATTAGCCCGCATAAAAAAAGAAAACAATCTATCATAAAAAAAATCCTACTAAAAAATTTAGTGGAATTTGCATTCATTGAAGTGTTTCTAACTATGAAAGATATCTAAATTTCTCTGCTAAATACTTGTTTGCAATTCTGGTTGTCTCTATAAAAGGTAACTCACTACAAAGCCAGAATCTATAAGTAGTTCCTCCGACAATGTAAGTCTGACGATTGTAAGTAGATTTTTTGCTTGAATCTATTTCACTTGCCGCAAAATGAGCACCTTCTCTACTTGTCACCACTTTACCGTCTAAATCACCACCAATACAAATATGCATAATAATATTCCATAAAATTATGAATCTATAGCATAACACATAAATTAAAAGGCCCCACCAGTAACATCTGTGTTAGCGGGGCTTATATATCTAATTATAGTTAGAAAATTGATATTTATTAACCTTGAAAAGATTTATTAGTTTTGGAAGCTTATCATTTTCTCGAAATATTCCAGTTAATTAAAAGACCCAGACCTACACAACTAGCGGCTAATACAAATGTTGTGGAATAATTAAACTGCAAAGCAATTAAACCAAACAATGGAGCGCAAACTGCATAGGAAATATCTTGAAAAGCTGAGTAAACACTCATCGCAGTACCTTGTACATGAGTTGGTGCTTTTTTGATTAACTCAACACCTAGAGCTGGATAGACTAATGAACAACCCAGTCCAGTTAAAAATGTACCTGCAATAGCTAGTAGAGCATTCGATGCCATACATATAGTTGATAACCCAATCAATTCAACTGCTAATGAAATGCCTGCAATCTTGTAGCCTGAATAAATATCCGTAATATGACCAGCAAAAATCCGTATTAACACAAACGCAATACCAAAACTAGCTAATGCATATTCAGAATATAACCACCCCTGTGCTTTAAAATAAAGAACTATAAATGTACCTATACATGCAAAGCCTACCCCCTGTAAGGCAAGAATTAAGCCATATTTCCACACATAGGCCATTACTTGTTTTAAAGCAAGTGGTATACCTTTATTTACTTTTACAGCATGGATTGGATAATAAATTATGAATGCCAGAACTGGCAGAACCAACATCAATAACAGTAGACTCGAAAATCCGTAATAATTAAATATTGTCAGACCAATTGGTGCACCAATTGCTAAAGCACCAAAAATAGCCATACCAGTTAGAGAAAAAAGTTTACCTGCTTGTTTCTGACCAAACAGGCTAAGCCCCCAAGCAATATGGCCACTAATCAATAGGCTTTCAGCATAGCCATGACATATACGTCCAACAAGTAACAAAAGAAAATTAACGGTTAACCCCAAAGACATTACTGTCGCTAAATAATAAAAAAATAATGAAATGAATACCGCTAGAATTCCCTGTAATGTAGCTCGCTTTGAACTTACATTATCCGATAAGCGCCCTGCATATGGTCGCGTCAATACTGTTGCAAAAAAATGAAGCCCAATAGCTATCCCTACACCAAAATTATTAACTTTTAATGTGTCATGTACAAAAACAGGAATAGCTGCCAAAGGTGCTGAGATAGTCAAATAACAGAAAAAAACAGCTATTACCATAGAAAGTAAAGTCCATGATTGATTGCTATTTTTAGATTCAAAATAATTCATAGAAACCTCCAATGAGGATTTGGAGGCACAACGCATCAAACCCTCATTGTAAAAATGAGAAATGATGCGTTGGATAACGGTAACGCTTACGGAGTACTAAAACTCGATAATTATGATAAGAAAAGTAAACTTCTAATGCAAATTTTAATAATTTTTAAATATTTATCAAAATCTTAACCTTCACTCAGTCTTTACCTATCCCTGCAAAATACAAACACTCTTTCCAACGAAATTGGCTTCAAGTATTTCATTTTATGTAATACGTAAATTGATTCTTTAGAATAAACAATACCCTATTTTTTGGTTTTTTTGACTATCGCTAATGCGTTAAAAATATAGTGGCTCACTAATAATAGCCTTGATCACTTCTTTTCGTTTTTGTTGAAAATGATGCAATCCCCCAATTAAGGCAAAAAATACTGTGATAAGAAAAACGTTCAACCTGTGTAAAACTTTCATCCCTAACAATAACAGGATAAAAAAGATAGTACCCCAAAATATCATGTGATTAGATCTATTTTTATGATTCATCCTGGATCAATTAAATAGAAATACACAACAATATTTGCTAGTAATAATAATGCAATAAGAAAGTAGAATCCAATGGATTGAAAACTTTTTAAAAATTTAAATAAATTCATATACTAACTACTCAATTAAATTCTTACTTTTACAATTTTTGACTTATAACTCATTCAACTCTCATTTACATAAAAAACTCTAACACCACCTTTGATAGCATAGTACCTAAAAGACTTTATATTGGGATTTCTATGAAAGAACTCCCACATAGCCATTATTGGATTTGAATATTCTGGTCTGGTGAAGTCTTTTTGATGATACACCTTAATAAATCTCCATTTGCATATTAAAGTTCCTATTTCTCCACAATTAGCCCAGCATATAACTATCTACTCTTCTCCTCATTGTTAATTGCATATAATTTTTTCAACCAATTTTGAATGGCGTAATTATATTTTGCAAAAAAAGCCAAAAATAAAAATGTAAAAAAGGGCTTTAATTTAATTTTCCCATCAATCTCAAGGAGATAATCTTTGATTTCTACAGTTAATGAGAATAATGCTAAAGTGAGGAATAAATAAAATGAAAAAATCAGGCATCTATCTGTAATTTTTAGATTAAGCATTTTCCAAGGATCATAATCAATTAAATTGATATTATATGATCTGTAACTTTTCTTTCAAGCACCAAAACTAGAAATTGGAATTTATTAAATTAATTCAAAAATTTAGGTATATAATTCAAAGTAAATTCCTTCTCAATATGCTCTTGTACTAACTTCAGAAGTTCATCAATAATTCGCTGATTATTCACTAACTGAATGTTGCTGCTTTTCATCTGCTTAATAGCGTCGATAGCAACAAAAGTTAATTTATCGTTCTCTTTTTCTAAATCCAAATAATCAGCAAATAGAAACTTATAAAGCTCTTCTAATTCCTCTCTGGAAATATCCTTAAAGCTTGGTAACTTTGCCATACTTAATATTCCTGTGTTTTTTCACAAGTTAGCATAGGGATATGGCAGAAATACAAAAGCTCGCATAAGCGAGCTTTTAAATAACTTTGGTGATTGACCATAACTTCGTCCATCCTATCACAAATATGTCATATCCTGTCCGTACATGCAAGTACTACTCTAAACGTAATCTTTTGTCATGACCGTTTAAATAGTACTTCCCAGCAAAAATCATTTGATCCAATGATGTTTTACCTAAACAAAACTCATGAGCCATTTGTCTTAAGGACATCCCTCTTACATTTTTCTCAACAAATAGGCCAACTGCAGCTTTAGCAGAATTACAAATCGTACTGGTGTCAGATACTTCTTTGATGAATTTTCTAACTTGTTCAGCTTCAAAATCTGTAATAACACATCTAACTATATTTTTATTCTTGGAAGGTTTGTCTTCAGTTGATCTAATCAACCAATATATCTGATTTACACTTAGATCATCTGGAGCATTCCCGCTTTTCATACGGCATGTTTGAATATACGCGCCGTATTGTTTAAGCCATTCTTCAATTGTAAATTTTGACCAATCCATTACATTTGATTTTTTTAATGCATTCATCTGTTCATACCTCGGAAATATCAATGTCGTGAACCGTTTTCATTAAGTGTTTTTTAGTGCGATAACTCACTAACTTTCTTGTTGCTGCTGACTTCACATCTTCTACGATGTACTTTCCATCGTCGTTGTAGTAAGTGAAATCAGCAAAGTATCTAACTGCAGGCTTTGCTCTCTTTTCGCCTTCTAATTTGGTCTTAGGTGCCAGTTCAAATTTTGTATGATGTTCTAGCCTGGTAATTTCCCCACGCTGCTGCATGGCTTTAAGCTCAATGTACCGCCTATATTCTTTCTTGCTGTCAAACGTCTTGCCATCAAGCTCAACTTTCTGGGCATTGAACTTATTGCGTTTCGATGCTTTAGGCTGCTCGCATTGCTTGAGGATTTCACGGCGGTACTGATCGATGCTCATTGAGGTCATTAGCTTTTATCCTTCACCGTATCTCTCTCAATTCCACAATCACCCATGCACTCAACTCGTGTTTCTATATCTGGAAGCCCAAACAAACTAAATTGCCCCCCTTTAATTGCACGTTTTGCTGTTGACCAAAACTTTCCACTTGAAGTTTTCTCCGTTGGCTCAATTCCTGCGGCCTTCATTGCTTCAAACACAGGCTCTTTATCTTCAAAGTACCCATCGTTATGAACTGAATAGCCAATCACATCTTCAGCCCATTTAGCCTTTTCCCAAATAGCGGGATAGTGACAATAAATCACGTACCAATGCTGCCAACCTGCCTTAAGGCACCCTATACAATTTGCATGGTTAAATACGTCATACTGCATTGGCGGTTCAATACCGATGTCACTACTCTTAAAAAAAGTTCGTTCTGGCCACACTGCCAATGGGTAATCAGATTTGTAGCCACTACTACCCAAAATCGAACTACGTTTAGTAATACGGCTTGGTTCATTAGCATCAAATCCGTAATAAATCATATCGCCTTCTTCGTAATTCGCTTCAAGCCATTCATAGAAAGGCTGAGTCTTTAAACGATGAGTGCATAAGATTGAACGATTCGCTGGATTAACGAATGATTTAGCCTCTACACAAACATCGAACTGATCCATTACTTCCCAGTCTTTATGGTTTACATAAGTAATCTCAAGGCCAAGATAATTAGCAATTTCTTGCTTGAAACGCTTAACGTCTTGCAATTCAGATCGTGGAGTAATGTCATGATTCACTAAAACTACATTGTCCTTTCCGAATTTCTTGGTGACTTCTAAAGCTACGAGTGCAGAGCTATGTCCACCAGAGAAGCAAACAATATGTTTCACGCCGCATTCCCCTTTTGCTCAAAGCCCACAGCAGTCAAATACTCAGCCCACTTTTGAATGTTCTTCGGATCCTTCAGCATGGTTTCTAAACGCAATGCAAGCTGCTCATGAGATTCGTTACCTACGGCGTATTTCCCGAAATCTGGAATACGAGATAACTTCCCTGCTAAAAATTTGATTTGTTTTTCAGTGAGGCTGTTTTCAGATTTAGATTCCTGTTTCTTGCATGGTTGAGAAGAACGATTCATACGGTCAAGTTTTGCCTTTGCCTCAAGTAACCAGTTTGCAAAGTGGTAGATCATGAGTTCATCACACATGGATTTTTCAGCATTGAATTTTTCGAATGCTCTAAATTCACGATTGAACCAACTTGCGGAGATGATCTCATTCGGATCGATCTCAGGATTTGCTTGAGCAATTTCATCACTCAATTTTTTTGAACAAAGCCAGTGTTTTTTATTTTTAGATTCTACTGATAGATTCATTGGGAGGTTCTGTGTCCCAATATTGGTACTGGTTGCAGTACCGTTTTTGGTACTACTGGCAGTTCCGTTATTGGTACTAGTACCGTATTTGGAACCAGTACCTAAATTGGTACCCGTTCCATTTTTGGTACTGGTTGGATCTTCATCTTCTCGGCCAACAACACCAATCAGTTGATAGATTTTTACTCCGTTGCCTGTCGTTTTACCTGTAAATTTTATGAATGCAGCTTCTTCAAGTTCATCCAAAACTTTAATGATGGTTTTACGGTTGAGTACGGTATCTTTCTCCAAGCGTTTTAGGCTCGGATAGCATTTGTGTTCATCGCCAGCACGATCAGCTAAGGCAAGTAAGACAAGACGCTGGCTTGATGTTTTGACCGCTGCCTTAAATGCCCAAATGGTTGCATCTAAACTCATGTCACCACCCCGCTAAATAAGTCACTATTTAAGCTAGCTCGAGGATTTATCCATAGGCACTCCTGCCGTGAAACACCACCAGTCTTTCCGGATGCTTGCACCCTTTTTGTTAATTTTTTCCAATGTGAAAGCTTTTCGTTGTAAATTTCATGGTTATAACCGGTAATGAGTACCTTTCCTTTTATCTGGTTAAGTTGGTCCAATAATTCAATATGATCGCTATCACTCATCTCATAACGATAAGCAACGACATTTGCTGTTCTAGTACTTCTCACATAAGGTGGATCAATAAAAAACAGTGTGTCTTCATTGTCATATAGACTGATGATCTTCGCTGCTTCCTGATTTTCGATTAATACTTGTTTTAAACGTTGCGCATACTCAGCAAGTCGATTTGGGTATTTCTCCCAAAGCTGGATTTCATAATTTTTTTGTCGTCCACCAGCCATTCTGAATCCTGTACTACCTTTTGTTGCTCCAGCAGATCCAAAGCCCATTTGAGCACGTACAATCATTCGTCGAGCCTGTTCTACTGGGCAATTAGTATCTTCATAGGCAAGATGAAACTCAGCTCGAGCAAAAGGAGTTAAATAAAGTTGTTCTTCTAACTTCATACGTTGTTCTGAATTACGTAATACACGGAGTAGGTTTACAACTTCACCATTAAGATCGTTATAAACTTCGATTTGACTTGGCTCTTTGCAAAGTAGTATTGAGCCTCCGCCACCAAATGGCTCAACATAGGTTTTGTGGACAGGAAAATTGGAGATAATCCAATCCGCAATACGAAACTTTCCACCGTGATACCGGATAAGCGGATGTTTTAAGCTACTCATAACTCACCGACCTTGGGTCTTACATAACCGCCCATGTATTCAATCTTTCGAGCGTTATACAAACTCGTTTCTATCTCACCAGCCAAATACAAAGTAATGCGACCACAGCGAGCTAGTTGTTGTCTAAACTCTTCACGGGTGATTGCTGCATTTTCTTCGTTGTATCCACGCCTGCGGAGATTTGCTTTATTACGTTCAAGCAATTTATTCAGTAGATCCAATGCAGGTTCATACCAAGATTGAATCGCTAGGATCTGTTTAAACTCTGGAAGTTTTGTATTCATGAAACCTCCGCTATTGCTTGTTCTGAATCTGTGATACGGCGCTGTGCTGATAATTCAGCCACGGATGCATGGCGGATCTCGTTGATCGCAAGAAAACATACGAATCCTGTTTTACATCCAAGTGGTTTGCACTTGATAAACTCGTCATATGAGCCGTGCTCTTCTTCCACCACTTCAAAGATGTTTGGAATAACGCCCACGCAAACTGACACCACCATGTCCCCAACAACAAAGTCGCTGTTGTGGGTTGTTACTTCGTTTGTTATATTGGTCATGTGATTTAATCTTTCTGGTTAATGAACGCAAACCGCTCTTGGTCGTACATGTAGCGGTTTTTTTATTTGTCCATCGTTAAATTTGATCTGTAACCCCATGGCATCCAATGGCACCTATTGTTTCCTTTGAGTTCCCCCATACTTTTCGCATACGATTGAGTTTACGTCTCTCTACTAAAAGTTTTTCAATGCAAGCTTCTCTAATCCAATCTGCTTTAGTCATATCACTGGCATTGGCCACCGCTTCAATAGATTCATCTGTCAAGTCATTAAATTTTATTGTTACAGGGTTATCGAGCTTTCCACCTAAAAAACCCAGCTCTCTTGCTTCGTTCATATCATCAACTTTCATAAATAGTGCAACTCCCTTTGCTTTTAAAACTATGTCGAAATCTGCCGTGTCCTAACATATTCAAAATCAACATTTGGACATAACTCATCACAATGAATAAAACCTTTACTGGCCTTATCAAATTTAACTGCGAGTGCAGGACTACAAGTTCTGTGTTTGGAAATAATTTGCTTAATTTGACCGTCTGACGTATTGCAATTGAATGCAAAGTCAGCACGTGCTTTATTTGACATCTCATAGTAGAAAATTCGTAATTTTGAGGTGTCCAATCGATTAGCTCCTCTTTGGCATACCATCATTAGATTAGCATTTGCTAATTTATTTAGCAATAAAAAATTAGCATTATGTAATTTACATATTGCTAAATTTCTTCAAAATTAATTAGCATTTACTATGTTGCGTAGATTTTATGGAAATTTCTGAGATTAGAAAACTAAACCTTCGACGTGTCATTAATGAAGCAATTTCAAATGGTTTCGCTAAAAATGATGCTGAATACTGCAAGAAAAAAGATTTAGAACCGAGTTATGTTTCTCAATTAATAAATGGGCATCGTAATATTGGTGAAAGATCGGCTAGAAATCTTGAACGAAAAATGGGCTTAGAAAACCACGATTTAGACAAAATATTTTCTTTAAATCAACTTGATAATAATATAAGTCTCTCTAAGAAAATACTCACTAAAGATGACCAAATTCCGGTGATCTCATGGGTGGCTGCTGGCTCTTTCTCTAATGTAGATACAGTCTTAAAAGATACCGAAGTTAGTGAATGGCTGCCCCACAATGATGATGGGGGTAAAAATGGGTATGGATTAATAGTAACTGGCTACTCTATGTCACCCAAATTTGAACCTGAAGACCGTATATATGTAAATCCAGACTTTCCTGTAAATGACCTAAAAACTGGAGATTTGGTAATTGTTTCATGTTTAGGAGATACTGAAGCGACTTTTAAACAATTAGTAATAGAAGGCTCAACTAAGTATTTACAACCACTTAACCCAAATTGGAAAGAAAAAGTTATCAAACTTACACCAGATTGCCGTTTAGTTGGTAAGGTAGTAGGTATGTATAGAAAAATTTAAAAACAATTATTAATAAATATAAGTTCAATTCACTCTGATATTAAATTTTTAAGCTTTATCCACTTCAAATATTCATAAATAATAAATATACTTTACATTGCAAAAATGTAAAGTATATTTATTATTTATGAAGTTTTTATAAATTTAGAAGAGATGTGTAATGGAAAATCATCTATTTTTTATCGCGGGGGTTCATGGAGTTGGTAAAGGAACCTTATGTAAAGAATTTGCTAAACGTCTACCCGCAGATCACCTTGTTGCCAGTGACTTGATAAGGAAAAAAAGAGATTTAAATAACTCTAAAATTGTTACTAAGGCCTTATCTAATCAAGAAATTCTATTAGAAGAGTTTAAAAAACATGACTCTTCTTTTCCATATATCTTGTTAGATGGTCATAGTTGTTTGCTTGATAGTAACAAAAATTTAATTAAATTACCTATCGACTTATTTAAGGAATTAAAAATTAAAAAAATTCTTTTACTCATAAGTGAACCAGAACTAATTCATAAACGTTTGATACAACGAGATGGAGATAAAGCAATTTTAACAGTTAAAGATTTATCACTTTTGCAACAAGCAGAAAAAGAACACTCAAAATTTATTTCCAAAGAATTAGATATACCTTTTATCGAATTTGATACATCTAAAGATACCGAACAAGCTTTTCTAGAGCAATTAATTCAAGATTTAAAGGGGTAAATAATATGCGCGTTCTTCTAGATACTAATATAATTATTTATCGTGAAGCAAACACAATTATCCATTCGGAGATTGGAGTATTATTCAATTGGTTAGATAAATTAGGCTATATAAAGTGTATTCACCCACTTACTCTTGAGGAAATTAGGAAAAATCCGAACTCAAAAACAGTAGATACTTTTGAGAAAAAACTAGCACATTATCATTTTATTAAAACTATCGCAATTGATACCCCAGAGATAGACGGGCTTAGAACTCATTTCGACCACAATGCAAATGATCATAATGATTCGACATTATTAAATGAATTGGCGAGTGGAAGGGTTGACTTTTTTATTACAGAAGATCGAAAAGTTCATAAAAAAGCTGCTTATATAAATTTGGATGACAAAGTATTTACTATAGACAGTTTTTTAGAAAAGGTTGTTTCCGAGAATCCGGATTTTGCAAGTTACAAAGTCTTATCCGTTCAAAAAGAGTATTTCGGAAACATCCCTCTTCAAGATAATTTCTTTGATACCTTTAGAGAGGATTACCCAGGTTTCGACAAGTGGTTCATAAAAAAATCTGATGATTTTGCATATTACTGCAAAAATGAATCCAATGAAGTTGCCGCGTTTTTATTTTTAAAAGTGGAAAACTCTAATGAAGCATATCATGATATATCCCCACAATTTTCTCCTAAAAAAAGATTGAAGATAGGCACCTTTAAAGTCATTTCAAATGGATTCAAGCTGGGGGAAAGATTTATCAAAATCATATTTGATAATGCTCTTCTTTTTAAAGTAGATGAAGTTTACGTAACGATCTTTAATCATGGGGATAACAAACTCCGTTTGATTAAACTTTTAAAAGATTGGGGCTTTATTGAACATGGAATGAAAAAAAGCGCTGCAGGCGAAGAACTAGTCTTAGTCAGACCTTTTGGTGCCACTTACGCTTCAAATGCAAGTGAACCTCACTTACGTTATCCATTTATGCTAAATCACGTTAATAAATGGATAGTACCTATCTATCCCAACTATCATACAGAATTATTTCCAGACTCAATTCTAAATAATGAGTCACCTAATGATTATGTCGAATTGAAACCTAATCGGAATGCTCTATCAAAAGTATATATTTCACGTTCATATAATAAAAGTATGCAGAAAAATGACCTAGTTGTATTTTATCGAACAGCTAGTGGAGGAAGTGGTTGGTATACTTCCGTTACAACCACAATTGGTGTTGTTGAGAGTGTGATAAAAAATATAAAAGATGAAAAACATTTTATTGAGTTATGTCGAAAGCGAAGTGTTTTTTCTGACAAAGAACTTTCAGAATTTTGGAATTACAATAAAACACGCCCTTTTATAGTCAATTTTTTGTATCTTTACTCATTCCCAAAGAGGATGAATCTTCAAAGTTTGGTAGAGAATGGTATCATTGCGAACGCTCAAAGTGCCCCGAGAGGATTTGAAACTCTCTCCGCAGACAAATTTGAAAAACTTTTAGGAGGCTCACATGTCGACCGCAGTATTGTTATCGATTAAGCCGAAATTCGCTGATGCAATTTTTGCTGGCGAAAAGAAATATGAATTTCGTAAAGCAATTTTTAAAGATAAATCAATTAAAGTGATTTATGTCTATGCTTCTGCTCCTATATCTAAAGTAGTAGGAACCTTATACGTAGATGAAATCCTAGCTAGACAACCAACTCTTTTATGGGAAGCGACAAGTGAAGATGCGGGAATATCTGAGGATTACTTTTATGAGTATTTCGCCAATCGAAAGCTAGGGTACGCCTTAAAAGTTGAACGTGCTAAACTTTTTGACGAGCCAAAGTTACTACAAGACATGTTTGGCATTAGTCACCCACCTCAATCATTTTGCTATGTTCCCTTAAAGGCTTAGTTTGATTCTAAAATGGTTATTTTGAATAACCATTTTTTTGCCTACAAAATTTAGCATTTGCTATTGTATAAATATTTAGCGTTTGCTAAATTAATCTCGTAAACAAAAAGCCCCGTGCTCTTGGCGGATGAACGGGGCTTTGCATTAAAGCGAGATAAGTATGAAACAAAAGCCTATACATAGTCAAACGTCCCAACGTTTACACCAACACCCTTCTGCTACTGATTATCAGGTCAGTACACTCGAATTCATCAAAGCCAATCTAAAGGATGCGCTTAAGCTACTCCCTATTGTAGTTGTAGTTTTCCTTATTTGTATTGTTCAAATCCTTGTTATTTACAGCATCTTTGGAGAATAAGTACATGGGACAATTACATACAGCTTCTAACCCAAAAACCAAGCTATTTAGCTCGTCATTATCGAACAAAACACAACCGACAAACTATGACGCACAGCGACTTGAAAGCCCTGTAAATACTGGGCATTCAGCATCATATACACAGGGTAAGACCAGTAATATGGAGCCTGTCATGCAAAAGAAACGCTATACCACACCTTTCGCGCAATTCATCTGTAAAGACGTGAATGGCTACTACAACGTACGCCTTGGCCCAAAAATTTATCTGGTCAAAGTATCGTTAAATTACACACCTGATTTTGATGGTGAATTCTTTGGTGGTGCTCAAGCCCCATGCTTTGAATGGCATTCTATTTTGGTTAAAGAATCAGTAGAAAGCGAAGTACGCCCCATCACTGATGAAGAATTAGCTGTTTATTGGCTAAAAGGTAATATCAAGAAAATCGTAAATTACCAACGTGCCATAGAACGCAGAGCTCGAAGCCAAACACCACGCTATAGAAAAGAACAACGGATTGATTACCGCAACGCGCAATATAACGGTGCCTAAGGAGATTTATGATGAATGCAGCAGTGAATCAACAAAAGGCATCAACCAGTACATTGGATGCCTTACAACTTATTCAACTTGAGTTAAAAGCACCAAAGAGCAAATACAACAGCTTTGGTAAATTCCATTACCGTAGCCTAGAAGACATTCTTGAAGGTGTTAAGCCGCTATTGCAAAAATACGGCGCTACCCTTGTAGTCAGTGATGAAGTGCAAGAGATTGGGCCAGTCGTGGTGATTACGGCCAAAGCCGTCTTTACTGATGCACAAGGCAAACAAACCATGACCACCGCACATGCTGGCGTAGAGATCAATAAAAAAGGAATGGATGTGGCCCAGACATTTGGTTCATCTAGTTCCTATGCGCGAAAATACGCATTAAATGGCCTATTCCTGATTGATGATACCCAAGATGCCGATACTGATGCTTATCATCAGCAAACCAATGCACAGGCTCGCAGTAACCAACAAAATGCCCCTGCTCAAAATCAGCAGCGCAACCAGAACCAACAACCTGGACAGCAACAACGGCAGCGGCAAAATCAAACTGCTCAACCAAATGCAGCGCAGCAGCTGACCAATGATTTTCAACAAGCTTTAAATGCGATCCATCACGCTAACAATGAAGCACATCTAGGCGTGATCTATAAACAGTTTAAAGGCACGCGCTATGAAAATCAGATTGTGCAGGCATGTAAGGCAAAAAAGGACATGGAGGGTTGGAGTGCGTAAAAACCTACATTTTTAAGTATGTGGCCAAGCTTCACGGCAAAGGCAGCTTACGAGGACGTGTAGAGGCTACGACAGCTCTCCAGGCTAAACAGTTGATATTGCAAGGCAATGAATTGATCAAGGATGTCTCAGTATCGCTATTAACCAATCAAAAGGCTGCACGCACGCAGTCTTTCGAAAAGCTTAGTAATTAGAAATGAAATTTGGAGTAAATAAGATGGCAGATGTTATCCATGGTGTAGATATCCCTTCATTAAAAATTAAAGGGACTCATTCTGAAGTAGCTACACAGATATTTAAAGAAATTATCAGCCCAAATACTGAGATGCTTTTTAAAAAAGCAGATACAGGGGAATGAAATATGGGTGTACCTGAATTTTCTACAGAAGACTATTTGTTTATGAGATACAGATCTATTGTGGTTAAACTAGATGATCTTTGCTCAGACTACTACCCCCATCTTCAAAAAAAAGTGATAAATGAAAAGGCAAGTAAACAAGACTTCCCTTTCCCTTGCTTCAAATTAGATGGTAGTCAGAAATCACCTTGGTTTGTTCATCTTAATGAGTTTGCCAACGCTTTAGATAAGCGGCATGAATTAGCACTTAAAGATTTTTCTACGCTTCATCGATGAGGCGTAGGACATCGTTTACCTTTAAAACATCTTTTCGCTTTTTTACAGAAACATATATCTGTAAGCATTTCCATGATTCATGCAAACTAACTTGTTGTAGCTGAGGAATTGTGAATCCTTGCTCAGCTAGCCTTGTGCATGCCTCATGTCTTAGATCATGAAATTTAAGATCTTCTATTCCTAAAATTTTACATGCATCCCTAAACTCTGATGCAACTGTCCTGAGGCTAACTGGGAAAAGGTATTCTTCACTATATCCTAACCTCAACATACGATTTCTATATTCTGGTCTCAGAGCTAAATCTATAATTTTTTTACATGGTTCAAGCACATTAAACTCTTTGTTATTACCCTTTGAGCCTTTAGGGCTTTTTAGATCTCTAACTAACCAAGACTCATTGTGAGTATCATAGTCCGAAAGTTTAATTCGACATATTTCAGATTCTCGTCTACATGAAAATATCGCAAACCACATAATCAAATGCATGGGATAAGAGTTTCCCCGTTCACGTTTATTCCATTTTTCTACAAAAAACTTTGTCAATTTCAGCAATTCTTTTTGTGTTGGAAGCCTATCCCTTGAATCACCTATAACCAACTGTCGTGTTTTTCTCATTTGAGCCGACACTCTATCAAACGTATTTAGATCTACTGGCACATTCCACATTACAGATGCATGTACAAGAACACTTCTAATATTTAGAAGCTCAGTTTGAATTGAGCTTGGCTTGTTTGGCAAATACCCCAAAGTATCGCACCCATTCCTTCTTAACTTCACATGTCCTGCAATATGGTCAGAAGTAATATTCATCAACTTACACTTAGCAATAGGGAATTTTTTAATTCTTTTTAAGCCCGCCATTTTAACTTTGCTATACGCCCCACCAACATCATCCATGTACTTATCTATTGCTTGGACTAATGTGTATTCATTTACATGAGCATTTTTATTTAATAATATTGCAGGATTCTGCTCTATTTCTGCTTCTCTTTTTGTGAGCCAGTTTTTTGCAACTTTCTTGGATGAGAATGTTTTACTTTCCTTGTAAGATGGTAAGCCTTGACGATTTATCCTAATCTCAGCACGAAACTTTAAGGTTCCATTTGATAGCTGTCTCTGCGTAACTGTACCCATATATTTACACCTCAATTCAATAAAATAAGTGTGGCGTAAATTAAGGTGTAAAAAAACTTATAAACAAGGCAGAAAGGCGCAAAACAAAGCACAATAAAGCATCAAACAAATCTTATTAAACTATTGTTTTATTTTGCATTTTTTGAAAGTTACTGATTTATATAATTTTTGGGTATTCTATACGTGAATTTTGTTCTAAAATTCGCACTTTTATTTTATGCCTCCCTCTTTATGAATCAACTTCGTACAGGAGATATCATTGCTTTAGGTTTTATGACCTTCGCGTTATTTATTGGCGCAGGCAATATTATCTTTCCTCCAATCGTTGCTCAGCAGGCTGGTGAACATGTTTGGCTTGCCGCTTTCGGTTTCTTAATTACCGCAGTTGGTCTGCCTGTCATTACGATTATGGCCTTATCTCGTATGAAAGGCTCAATCGAGATCATCAGTTCTCCACTTGGACGTTTCTTTAGCCTGCTGTTAACGATTGTCTGCTATTTATCTGTAGGCCCACTATTTGCGACACCACGTACAGCAACCGTTTCGTATGAAATTGGTTTTGCTCCCTACTTCGGTACATCTGGCAGCAGCCTATTTATCTATAGTGTTGTTTATTTTGCTTTTGTGACTGCAGTTTCACTGTATCCAAACAAATTACTCGATACCGTGGGGCATGTACTGGCACCTTTAAAAATTGTTGCACTGGCTATTTTAGGTATTGCAGCATTTGCTATTCCAACTGGCTTAATCTCTGCGCCAGTGAATAACTATATCGCAAGTCCGGTTTCTGAAGGTTTTGTAAGTGGTTATTTAACCATGGATACTTTAGGTGCTTTGGTATTCGGTATTGTGATTATTCAGGCAATTCAATCACGCGGTGTAACGGATGCTAAGTTAATTACCAAATATGCCATTATCGCAAGCTTGATTGCGGGTGTTGGACTTACACTTGTTTATATCAGTTTATTTAAACTTGGCTTAGGTAGTCATGAAGTTGCGCCGAATGCAGCCAATGGTGCAATTATTCTGCATGCTTATGTACAACACGCCTTTGGTGATTACGGATCTTATTTCTTAACGATTTTGATTTTCCTTGCCTGTATGGTGACCGCAATTGGCCTTACCTGTGCATGTGCTGAATATTTTACCGAATTGACGGGCTGGTCTTATAAATTACTTGTTTTTATCCTGACTGGTTTTTCATTATTGATTTCCAATTTAGGTTTAACCAAGCTGATTGCAGTATCAGTTCCAGTACTCAGTGCAATTTATCCCCCTGCAATTGTTGTGATTATGCTGAGCTTTTTCTGGAAGCGTTGGAACAACCCTTCTATCGTGGTTGGCTCTGTGACTGCGGTTGCATTCCTATTCGGCATTATTGAAGCGATTAAAGCAGCTGGCTTTACTGAACAATTACCAACATTCATCCAGCATTTACCTTTGAACGAACAGAATCTTGCATGGTTACTTCCGTCACTCATCGTTCTGGTTTTTGCAATTGTAGTTGATCGCGTAACAGCATCTAAAGATTAAAATGATTTGTCGTTAAAATGATGTTTTACCCAAACATGATTTTAGCTATACAGAAAATGTTCTTTTATCCAACGTTCATTTTTTGTTTACGACAAATCTTTCTTTTCTTGGGGCAGTCTATGCCACCCTTTACTTCTTATTGATATCCCATTTAAAAGATACTATTTCCGCAGGATATCTTGATGGCCAATTTTTTCAAAATGTAAAAATAATGAGTAATATTTAACTAAAAAATAGTATAAATTAATATAAAAAATACTTAAAAGTTATATAAATCAATACATTCATAAATTTATTTTCAAAATACCCCCTTTTGCTATTGAAATGCTCAGAAAATAGCAGTACAACTTAAAAAACAATTCAGACAAAAACGCATGGTTTTGTCGTCACAACAAGGAGGGATGGAGATGTTATCAATACATTTCAACAAGCAAGTCTTCATTAACGCTCTGAAGGCGAATGATTCGATCTTATATGCAACAACAACGCTTGCCTTGATGGTCACGTTGTTATTTCAAGGCACGATTAAAGGTAATTTAAAACCCGAATATTTTGCTTATGCATTGGTTGTATCTCTGGCCTTTTGTATGTGGGCGATCGTCGATCGAAAGTTTCGACAGTTAAGTGCAGCGCGCCAAAAAAATTCTTCAGGAAAAATGGATGAGTGATCATCCATTTTTTTAATGCATAAACCGAACAATGGTTCCGACGACTAAAATACCTGTAGCCCCCAACTCAACAATAATTAAACTTAGCATCATCAATGTCATGCACCATGCTGGTAAAGTCCACTTTCCCACCTGATGCGGCTGTTTAAATTGATTGGTTGTATCTTTTAATAATCCATGCAAGATATATATTAAGATCGACATCGCAAAAAAGAATAAATTTGCTATTACACAAAACAATGCCCAAGCATCAGACAGAACCGTAAAGAAACTCAAAGCGGCTAAAATGAGGCTGGCAGCGGCATAAAGCAAACTACTCCGATGCGCAATATCCACATAATAATGTGCTCTTGCTTGCGCTGTTTGTCTAATTTGATAATATTTCCAAACTCCAGTCAGCATCCCCACCCATAGAAAAATTCCACTAAATACAATCGCAAGTTGTGTTGCAGTATTTAAAACGTACATAGCATCCCCGAAATTAAAATATTCCTTTTGTGTGCGTATATTACATAAAATTTGACTTTTAAGTCATTTTTTAAGCAAGTTTCTTTTTAGAACTTGTGTAAAGTAGAACCATGCATATATAAGAGTATCTTTCAAATGAATCGCTATGAATCTTTTTGGATCACATGCAAAGATGATTATCAACTTGCTGCTCAGTTTTATCCTGCGCAAGAACAGAGCAAGTCATATCCGATTCTGATTTGCCCAGCAACAGGGATAACCAAAAATTTCTATCATGCTTTCGCAGATTGGCTTAGCCAGCAAGGATATGATGTTTTAAGCTTTGATTTTAGAGGGATTGGCGAGTCATTACATGGCCCACTGAAAGACTCGACTGCCAGCATTAATGACTGGGGAATCTATGATATCCCAGCGGCTATCGAGACTTTATTAGATCGTACTCAAGCTGAAAAAGTCGTTATTGTTGGACATAGTGCGGGCGGACAGTTACTCGGGATTACATCGAATTATCAGAAAGTTGCTAAAGTGTTAGCCATTGCAGGTTCAACTGGACATGTTAAAGGCTTGAAAGGGAAAACCAAAATCCTTGCGCCTGTGATGTTCAATGTTATTTTTCCTGTTTCTAGCTTCTTTAAAGGCTATGGTGCAACTCAATTCATTGGCATGGGTGAAAATCTACCCAAAAATGTTGCCAAACAATGGGCTGAGTTTTGTAGCAAACCCGGTTATGTCATGAATGCAATTGGCAAAACCATCTTTGAAGATTATCACCAAGAAATTCAATGCCCAATCACATCGTTCTGGGCCAGTGATGATGAAATTGCTACGCAGACAAATGTCAAAGATCTACTACGTTTATACCCAAATGCGCCAACCAAATTGATTGAGCTCAACCCTCAACAACACGGCTATAAGCAAATTGGGCACATGCTGATGTTTAAAAAATCGCATCAAAAACTATGGCCACTGATGGAAAGTGAACTCCACATTTAAATCAAGTCATCACTGCCTTGCTTTGCACTTTACGCATCTAAACCTGTAATCCTGTTTAGATGCGTCTTTTTTTGCCTCAAATCTAGCATCTTCTTCGTATTTTGTTTTCCCTTACACCGCTTCATTGTAGTTATCGCAATACTTCTTAAGCAATTTAAAAATTAATTCTGGTGTCCTACAAACGAGCAATGATTAAATTTCATCGGAAAAATGTGATAAAGAATGTATTTATTCAACTTTTTTTAAAATTTTTATGTGTTATATTTTAACCAAATGATCAATACAAATATCTGTATTCGCTATTTTTTTAAGCTTTATTTATTTTATAAATATATTGATTTCGTATATTTATGACATTTTAGACAGAAATTATTATAAAAATGTCACGTCAAAAATCGTATTTTTTTTCTACAATAGAGTTATTCTACAAATCAGCAGTGATGCAAAGCTGTAGAACAACCTTAAGGGAAAGACGACTGGATAGTACATCATTAATAGCTGATTTATGTGAATTTTATGATGACTTATTCATTCAGAATAAAGATAATTTCAACGTTATCTTTGGACAGATTTGTTAAAAAATGGAATGCTAAAAAAATCAGGAAAGAGATTTTTTTAACAGGAAAGTTAGAGACATTTCATGGAATCTAGGAACTACGAGGCGTAGTTTCTTGTGCAAGTATAGGAAATAAGTGATGCCAAAAAAATATGCGCGTTTTTTACCTACAGCCGATTCATTTAACCTGGAAGACTTCCCTTTTTACTGGATTTCTCAAGTAAATGCTCAATACGTTCAAAATATTGATAACGTACTCAAAAAATATGGTCTAGACAATTCTCGCCGCCGCATTTTAATCGCATTGCATGTCAAACCTCATGCAAGCGTGTCTGAGTTATCAGACATGGTCATCTCTAAAATGTCGACCACAACCAAAATCGTTTATCGTCTTAAAGATGAAGGTTATATCGATACTTATTCATGTAAAGAAGATGGTCGTATCACACGCGTCTACCTGACCGAAAAAGGTCAAGAAATGATCACAAAAATAAATGACCTAACTTCTGTTATCCTAGAACAATCATTTGATGGCTTAACACCATTGCAAATTGAAAAAACCATGGAAATTTTACGCCATATGTTTAAAAATCTTGCGCGCTAAGTGACTGGTTTAAAATAGCAAGGCTTCCTATAGGAAGCCTTTTTTGATCTCATCAACACAAATATTCATTTCAATCAAACATATTCAGTTGTGGTGTTATTTTCTCAATCTTCGGTTTCGGAACATGTGAACACTCAAATTCCTCAACAGGAAAAGCTTGCATGAAGTCATAAAGCTCATGTGGCTGCTTCAAGCTTAACCACTCATCTAAACGCTGATGTGGGATAACAACAACTGAACGCTTCACATCCCCAGGTTCATGGAAATCTTTCATCATCGGATGGTCTATAGCGTCCATCGTAAGCATCGTTGCCGAACGAATGATCTGATCATTTAACTTACGGATTTCATATAATGCAGCGATATAAAAAGCTTGTCCATCTTTGCGACGTACACCCCAACGTTGAGGTTTATTGTCGATATACTTACTTTCATAAAACTCAGTTACTGGAATCACGCCAAACTTACACTTGCTTGCTGCTTCTACAAAACTAGGTTTCTGAAAAATGGTTTCATGCCGTGCATTATAAGTATGCTTGGAAATATTAGTATCTTCCGACCACTTTGGTACCAAACCAAACAACACTTCCCGCCACTCCAGCCCTTGCTCCGATTTAAATAGCAACGGCGTTTTATAACTTGGGTAAACTTCTCCCCCATATTCAAATGGAATCAAAGGTAAACCAAGTTGTTGAACTTGCTCGACTGTCAATGGTTTATAGTTGGCACACATAGTTCGCTGAGTATTTATCCTTAAAAGCAAAGTTAAAAAAAGGAGGTATTAACCCTCCTCTTTGTAATTGCAAAAATTAGCCAAATAATTTTTTCATTTTTGCGCTTAAACCGTGGATAAAACGATGCTTGGCATTGGCTTTATCACTGGTTAAAAAGTTAATCTGAATCGACTGGCGTTGCCCCTCATAGGGTACATAACCATGCCAACCATTATCAGTCACTTTAAATGCAATTAGAGTACCTGGACCCGCATCAATCTCTTCAACATAGTCATCCATATTCTTTTCATCATTCAAGATGCGTAGACGACCTGTCGGTGCATCCCAAGATTCATTCAAATAAATCAGGATGGTCAGCAGTTTGGTTTTTGAGTCAGAATGAATACGACCATCTTTTTGACGTGAATAACCACGCAAGGTGATCATCATCGGATGCTCCATCACATCCACATCAAATTTTTCAGTTAAAATTTGACGAAATTCTTTGGTGTCTAAAGACTTTAAAAAGCGATCAAAATTAGGCTTAATCTCAACATCTTCAATGTTATAGCTACCACCCTGTTCAATCTTTGGAAAATCCTGAATAACAGCGTTCACTTCGCTATCGACAATCGAATTTTTAACAACGAAGTAAGGATATGGCGAAGTCGAAACTTGCGCTTGTTTTAAAGCATCTAATTTTAAAATTTGTGACATCGTTATGATTCGGCTAAATGATCAAACTGTGATAATTATAACAAAAAATTCATCAATAGGATGTTTTATCCTGTTTCTAAGACCTCATTGTCTATACGGCTAATGGCTCTAAGTGCGATACAAAAATGCCAATACATCATTACCTGCATTATAACTGAAATAGAAAACCCAACCCATTTTTGATAAGGTTCAATTAAAGCAGGAATTTGAGTGGCATCAATAAATCGTGCAGTAACAATAAAGGCAAGAATAAAGACGGTAAATAACAGTAAATATACCAAGATAAATCTCACACCAATCGGTAAAAAGAGACAAATTAAACGGTTAAGAAATTGTTTTCCTTGATTGCCACCATTTGCCTTAAAACAGAAATTGACACCAACAATAAGAATTATAATACTCAGCACCGCATCAATAAGATTTGGAAGCACATCATCTATAGGAGCAAAACGCATAGCAAACATCATGATGAGCATAAATGCACTACTAATCAAATAGTAATTTTTGTAGTTTTGCTCTGTTAAACGGTCATTTTTTAAATCATCAATTAATTTTTTGGTGTTCCAGAAATACATTTTATCCCTCTAATTATAAAAAAAGAGGTATCTAATAAATAGATACCTCTCATTTGCCTAACAGGCGATCTTAATCACCTGTATAACCTTTTAATTTTAAACGCGCAGCATGCAACAATGGCTCTGTATAACCAGATGGCTGCTCTGCACCTTTAAAGATCAAGTCAGAAGCGGCTTGGAATGCAATACCATCAAAGTTTGGTGCCATTGGTGTATACAATGGATCATTGGCATTTTGCTGATCAACGATCACAGCCATACGCTTAAGTACTTCTTCAACTTGCGCACGCGTTACGATACCGTGACGCAACCAGTTTGCAACGTGTTGAGATGAAATACGTAAAGTAGCACGGTCTTCCATTAAGCCAACGTTATTAATGTCTGGTACTTTAGAACAACCAACACCAAGATCTACCCAACGAACCACATAACCCAAGATCCCTTGACAGTTATTTTCAAGTTCGTTGTTTAACTCTTCTGCAGACCAGTTTGTTTCTGGTGCAAATGGCGGCGTTAACAAGTCATCTAAAGTCAGCATGTCTTCAGCAGCCAATACATCTTGACGTGCTTTTACATTGATTTGATGGTAGTGCAATGCATGTAGTACTGCACCTGTTGGTGATGGAACCCACGCACAAGTTGCACCTGCATTTGGATGTGCAGTCTTTGTCGCCAACATATCTTTCATGCTGTCTGGTTTCGGCCACATGCCTTTACCAATTTGCGCTTTACCTTGTAAACCACATGCTAAACCAATGGCAACGTTACGGTTTTCGTAAGCAGCAATCCATTTTTGTGTTTTAACCGCTTCTTTACGCACAACTGGTGCAGCTTCCATAGAGGTATGGATTTCATCACCCGTACGGTCCATAAAGCCTGTGTTAATGAAAATGGTACGGTCTTTCGCAGCAGCGATACAGTTTTTCAAGTTCACAGAAGTACGGCGTTCTTCGTCCATGATCCCGATTTTGAGTGATTTTGCCGGTAAGCCAATCGCTTGTTCAGCACGCTCAAACAATTCAACTGCAAATGCAACTTCTTCTGGACCATGCATTTTCGGCTTAACGATATACATTGAACCTTTACGAGAGTTTTTGTTCTCGTTTTGACCACGAATATCAGCAACTGTGAGTAAAGGTGTCACTAAAGCATCCATAATGCCTTCGAACACTTCTTCACCGTCAACCAAGATTGCTGGGTTAGTCATTAAGTGGCCTACATTACGAAGCAACATTAATGAACGACCGTGTAATGTCGTTGTACCACCAATCAGATTCTGTACAGTACGATCTTTGTTCAAGGTACGAGTAACAGTTTTACCATTTTTCTCGATTGACTCTTGCAAGTCACCTTTCATTAGACCTAACCAGTTACGGTAGCCTTCCACTTTCTCTTCAGCATCAACCGCTGCAACCGAGTCTTCCAAATCTTGAATTGTGGTTACTGCAGCTTCAAGAGTTAAATCTTTAACGCCCGCCGCATCTGTTTTACCAATTGGACTGTTTGCATCGATTTCGATAATCACATGCAAACCATTATTTAATAAAACAATCTCAGTTGGACTTGCAGCTTCACCGTTAAAACCAACAAATTGTGATTCATGTGCCAAAGAAGTTGTTGAACCATCTTTTAACGTTACAGCTAAACCGTTATTCACCACAGCATATTGAGTTGCATCCGCATGCGAACCTTGAGCCAATGGGAACGTTTGGTTTAAGAAATCTTTTGCGAAAGCAATAACTTTATCACCACGAACTGGGTTATAACCTTTGCCTTTCTCTGCACCACCTTCTTCAGAAATAACGTCTGTACCATACAGCGCGTCATATAAAGAACCCCAACGTGCATTGGCTGCGTTTAAGCTATAACGCGCATTACGCACAGGTACAACCAGCTGTGGACCAGCCAATAATGCGATTTCTTCATCCACATTTTCAGTCGTCACTTGGAAGTCAGCAACTTCTGGTACGAGATAACCAATTTCAGTTAAGAATGCCTTGTAAGCATTTAATTCAAATTTATTGTTGCGATGCCATTCATCAATCTTTGCCTGAAGTTCATCACGCTTAGCCAATAATGCTTTGTTCTTTGGGCTAAGGTCGACAACGACTTGCTCGAAGTTCTTCCAGTAAGTTTCACTCTCTAAACCAGTACCTGGTAAAGCTTCATTTTCGATGAAATCGTAAAGTTCTTTAGCAATCGCTAGCTTGCCTTTTTGAATACGTACAGTCATTGTCTTTCCTGATGGTGCTAACTTTTTATAACAAGAATTCTAGTATACTGATTTATACTAGCCTGAATAGTAATATCACATTCCTAAATAGTAAGCATTTTCCCCATTAGAAGTATTGACAAACATATTTTTTTATACCTATCAAAATATCAAATGATGTGTGCTTCTTGTCTAGTTATGCAACATACTCCCTTTTTCAAACTCATCTAGTTATAACAAAATTCGACCAAGAATAAAGCCTTATCCCTATAAGTTTATAAAAAAAGGCATTCCGAAGAATGCCTTTTCATTTATGAAGTCTGTGCGACCTGAATTTGTCGATGCTCCGAATGTAGATAATCATCCGATTGCATTTCTAATAAACGTGAACGCGTCCGTTCAATTTCAAATGCCAATTTCTCGCCTTCATATAGATCAATAATTGAATCTTCTGAAGTGAGAATCAATTTTACCCCGCGGTCATAGAACTCATCGACCAAATAAATAAAGCGGCGTGTTCCTTCAGACAAGAAATCGGTCAAATGCGGAACATTACTGACCAAAACGGTATTGTAAATGTTGGCGATTTCAATAAAGTCTGCTGGGCTCCGAGGCTTAAAGCATAGTTCTGAAAACTCACACCACAATACGTCTTCAGTATGACCTAAGGTTTCCACCACACGATTATTGATCATAATCGGTGAATTAGATTGAGTCTGTGTTTGGGTTAATGCTTTAAAACGACCAGATAACCACTCTTGCGCATCATCGGTTAATGGATATTTAAATAATTGCGCTTGCTTCAATACACGCAAACGATAATCCACACCTGCATCCACATTCAAAATGGTACAGTTCTTTTTGACCAATTCAATTGTTGGGATAAAGCGATCACGGTGAATTCCGTTTTTGTATAGACCATCTGGTGCAATGTTCGATGTCGCAATCAAAGTAATGCCGCGCTCGAATAGCTTTTGGAATAGATCACTCAAAATCATCGCATCAGTCACGTTCGATACGAAAAATTCGTCAAAGCAAATCACAACGGCATCTTTATAAATTTGATCCGCAACCAAATCCAAAGGGTTACGTTGACCAGAAAGTTTATTCAACTCTTTATGGACGTGTTGCATAAAGTGATGGAAATGCATGCGTGTTTTACGGCGGAATGGCACCGATTCATAGAATTGATCCATTAACCACGTTTTTCCACGGCCGACACCCCCCCACATATAAACGCCCTTTGGATAGGTTTGACGACGGAAACGTCGAAACGCTTTCTTAGATGCTTTATAGCGAGTGAGTAACTCTTTCCATACTCGATCCAACTCTTGCACAGCTTGTGCTTGAGCCTCATCTGGCATGAATTGTCCTGACTCAAGTGCTTGAGCATAACGCTCAGCAGGTGATGTTGGGATATATGCAGTGCTATGTGAGTCTGGTTTAGAATTTGACATAAGGTGTTATTGCAATTTTAATTGATGAAAATTATATCGAACATTCTGTTCAATGGCATTAGATTTTAGGCTTAATTATCATAGAGTTTAAACATCAAAATGTACCATTTTTAATCATTTAATGATTTCGATGATATTGCCTTGGACTCAATCCAAACCACCTTTTAAAGGCATGATTAAACGCAGCGGGCTCAGAATACCCCAACATTTCGGCCACCTGTTCAATCGAATAAGAACTGTTTTCAATAAACTTTATTGCCTTCTGTTTGATCAGCTTTTCACGAATTTCTTTATAGCTGGTCTGCATTTGCTGCAATTGATGTCTCAACGTTCGCTCAGGAATACTCAATGCACAAGCGGTTTCCGCCATGGTTGGCATGACCCCATTTTGCATTTCTAGATAATCCTGCACATACTCAACAATGGTTAATTTGACTGCTGCACTTTTCTCTAAATGCTGAATATCCTGTAGGCATTTTTCTTCATAAATGCGATACGTCAAAATATCGGCAGAGGGTATTTTTGTATTTAAAATTTGGGTATTTTCTAAAATGAAGGCCGCTTGCGCACATCCAAATTTGACATCCTGCCCATAATAGTCCTGATAAGCAGCAAGTAAACCTAGATCTTTAGGTCGCTGAAATGGCAATTCAATCTGAATTTTAGGTACATCCAAGCCCATCATTTTAAAGATATCTTGTAAGAACTTATAGGTACCTGAAATCTCACACTGCGCCCTAAGTTGACCAAGATGCATACTTAAATCAATAGGTTGATAGAACAGATAGATCAAATTAGTTTCAATCTTTAACTGCAGCGACCCAAAGAGATGAGTTAACTGCTGGAATTGAACACCATTGAGTAAAGCACTATGCAACGTATCACTGGTCACCAATAACATCAGAAATGGACCATAACCAGCCAATGCATAATGTTGTCCGATGAATAAGCCTTGTTCAGGTGAGATATCCTGACTAATATGCTGCAAAATATCCCATTCAATTTCATCAGGGATAATCGAGCTTGGATCTAATGCATCGGCCTGTATTCCCATATTCGCTAAACGCGCGTCCACATCAATGCCGACATGTCGCATGCCTTGAATTAAATACATCAATCCGAGGATAGATCTTTTCATAAGTCCGAATGCGATGCTCAAAACTTTAATGTTTTACTATAAAAGCATGCACAAATGAATTGCCGAAATGATCAAGTTTTGCGTCTATACAATCATATTTAATCTCGCTAAAACCGTTAAACTTGCACAAAATTTAGCTGTGTAGGACATAGACTATGCGTGATGAAACCAAAAATGCGATTCAAAAAACAAAAGTTGCAATTATTGGTGCAGGCTTTGGTGGTTTAGCAATGGCGATTCGACTATTGCAAAGTCAAATCAATGATTTTGTAATTTTAGAAAAAACCAACGATGTTGGCGGTACATGGCGCGAAAACCAATATCCTGGCGCAGCCTGTGATGTTCAATCACATATGTATTCGCTTTCATTTGCACCAAAGACCGACTGGTCAAAGCGTTATGCCGAGGCAGATGAGATCTTCGCTTATATTCAAGATATTACTCAACAATACAAATTAAAAGACTACTGTCAGTTCAATCATGAAGTTACTCATGCTGAATTTGATGAAAGCCGTAATCTATGGACTTTGACTTTCAAAGATCAGCCAACACTAGAAGCACAATTTGTTATTTTTGCATCTGGCCCACTGCATGTACCACAAGTTCCATATGTTAAAGGTATTGAAAAGTTCCAAGGCAAAGTGTTCCATTCATCACAGTGGGACCATGACTACGACTTAACAGGTAAATCTGTTGCATCGATTGGAACTGGTGGCAGTGCGATTCAGTATATTCCTGAAATTGCACCCGAGGTGAAGCAGTTATATGTATTACAACGGACTGCAGCTTGGGTAATTCCTCGTGATGAACGCAAATATTCTCAACTGAGCAAATCATTATTCAAAGCGTCAAATATCTACCGTCAGATTCACCGTACCCGTTTGTACTGGACCAATGAATCTCGTGTTGTTCCGATTGTTCAACCTCAGATCATGAAGTACGGTCAAAAACTGGCTGAAGCCTTTATTCGCTTCCAAGTCAAAGATAAAGAACTCGCAAAAAAACTGACACCCGATTTTGTCATGGGTTGTAAACGTATTTTGATTTCAAATAAATACTTTCCAACTTTCAATCGTAAAAACGTTGAATTGGTGACAGATGCTATTCAAGAAATCACAGCCAATAGCATCATCACAAAAGATGGCAAAGAACGTCAAATCGATTGTCTGATTTACGGTACTGGCTTCATTACCGACCCTCGTATTTATCTAAAACATTTCGATTGTGTTGGTCGTCATGGCATAGAACTGAAACAAGCATGGAAAGATGGTGCTGAAAGTTACTATGGTATTAGCACCAAGAACTTCCCAAATTTATTCCAGTTATTGGGCCCTAACACCATTCTTGGTCATAACTCAGTGATCTTCATGATTGAGTCTCAGGTGAACTACATTCTACAGTTGATCCAAACCGTTGATAAAACAGGCACACAAGCAGTTGAGATCAAACATGAAGTTCAAGATCAATTCAATGAGCGTGTTCAAGATCAGTTGAAAGGAACCGTATGGCAAGCAGGTGGCTGTAGCAGTTGGTATCAAGCAGCAGATGGTAAGAACTTTTCTTTATGGCCAACCTACACATGGCGATATTGGTTAGAGACCCGTAAAGTAAATGTTGCTGATTATAATTTTATCAACACAGCAACGCATGCAAAAAATAATGCCGCTTAAGCTGAAATAGCTGAACTCCTCCTAATATCAAGAACACCTTTGAACGCTCAAAGGTGTTTTTTATTGCAACGCTTTATGGACCTGATTTAAATCTCCCTGTTCTTCCCTATGCAAAACATAAGTAATCATGCTAATATTTTAACTACCTACCGTTAGGTAGTTAAAATAAATATTGTTTCCCTCGAAAGAGTACACAAAACATGAACGCTGCTACCCACATCACAAAGATCAGTTGGTCTTTACTGCTGTTACTCTCCCTTTTTACCGCCTTAGATGCACTGGCAATTGATATTTATTTGCCTGCGTTTCCACTGCTTGCAGAGAGTTTTGCAACTTCACCTGGTCATATACAACTCACGCTCTCGGTGTTTCTCATTGGACTCGCAATCGGTCAAGGATTATATGGCCCATTGCTTGACCGTTTTGGCCGACGTAACCCCCTACTGATTGGCATCGCAATATTTATTCTGGGTTCATTATTGGCTGCAATTGCACCAAGTATTGAATGGCTGCTGGCAGCACGCTTCATGCAAGCCATTGGTGCATCTGCGGGCTTAGTCGTTCCAAGAGCAATTATTTCTGATGTCTGTGATGCCAAAACCAGTGCCAAAAACTTTTCTATTTTGATGCAGGTCATGATGATTGTACCCATCATTGCCCCCTTGTTTGGAAGCCTGATCTTACGGATCGGTTCTTGGCATTTGATTTTCTATACTCTGGCTGCACTAGGAGCCATTCTCTTGTTATGGGGTAATCACGCCATCCCAGAAACCCTAAAACCTCAATATCGTCAACCACTCCAATTTGCAGCGATTCGAACAAGCTATCAAACACTTGCCCTAAATAAAGGCTTTATGGCTTATACCTTGGCAGGCGGTTTCATCTTGGGTGGTTTTTTTGTTTATCTGAGCCAATCACCATTTATTTTTATCCAGCATTATCATATTCATAATGAAAGTTTTAGCAGCCTATTTGCAGCCAACGCCGTAGGCTTGATTATCCTTGGACAAGTTTCAATCCTGTTATTAAAACGATGGACAGCGCAGCAATTATTAGTACTGGGCATGTGTATATTTAGTGGCGCCAGTTTCATTCTAATGCTCAGTGTCAGTTTCTATCATTTAAGTTTATGGCAATACATTGTGCTGCTGGGACTGAGTATCTGGTCCACAGGTTTTATTTTTGGTAATTTGACTGCACTGACCATGCAACAAAGCCCTCAACATTTAACCGGCGCAGCCTCATCCTTGATGGGTCTACTACAATATGCCTTTGCTTCGCTAATTGGCTTTATCGTAAGCCTGTTTGAAATTAACATCAGCCTGCTTCCAGCCAGTCTATTCCTTTGCGGAATGATTGCACTGGGCTTATGTATTTATGCAGCACTTAGACAAGCTGACTCATTTTCGACAATGGAAACACAATAACAAATCTCATGCACTGGTCAGCAATTGATTACCATTAAGGGCTGATCAGAACATCTAAGGTTTTGAGAATGGCATCCAGTCGAAGCCTGAACTTATCTCGACCTCCGTAGATCAATTCACTTTGTAAAGCATCGACAAAGCTCATACAGACCCGCGCCAAAACCATACTCTCCAGTTGGTGCTTGTTTTCCTTCAAAACCGACTGTTGTATTGCCTGTAAAAATACCTGTTCCAATTCAGCCATAAAGATATGCATTGGCTCAATCACCTGATCATATAAATGTACAGGTGGACTAATTAATGCATTCATCCAGAACTGAACCCCATAAGAGGCATCAAAGCGTTGTTCAATACTCATGAAGTAAGCATGTAATTGCTGCTGAATTCCAGTACCACCTTGCAGAACGGTTTGAGCATGCCCCAACTCTTCATCAATCATAATCGGGATCAAGCTCAGATACAGTTCATCTTTATTTTTAAAATGTGCATAAATTGAAGGCTTTTTAATGCCAACATCGGTCGCTATTTCATTTAAGGAGGTTGCGGCAAAGCCTTGTTTTGCAAAACGCTCCAAGGCAAATTTTTGAATCTTAGCTGCTGTCACAAATCATTTACCTCTATGTCTTACAAAAGTATATTTCAGCCCACATGATATTCATAGCTGTATAATAACAATGAAGTGAATCAACCACGTTAGCTGCTTCTCATATATTTAAATGCATTTTTATTGCAAAACATTCTATATCAAATGATATATAAATCTATCCAAGTATCAGATTTCCCTGCATAATAAATCAGCACTATAAACACTCTGATTGTATGACCTCTTTTGTTTTGATCTTCCAAATTTTTGTCTGCATTAGCTTAGGCTATTTTGTTGGACCACATTTGTCACAGTCAATAAAACAATTTGTATTTAAAATACTACCCTATTTTTCTTATATTTTACTGATTAGTGTGGCTTTTGAGCTGACTCAAGCCTTAAATCACGTTCAAAATCCTGCTGCTATTCTACCGCCAGCGTTACTGATTGCATTTACCACCTCAATTGGTTCATTTTTTATTTGCTTGATCACTTACAAACTGATTGATCGCCAAAGTGTACAAGGAAAGATTTCCCTGCATCTATTTCTCAATGCACTCAAGAATATTGCCAAAGCATTTTTGGCTTTGGGCGTTGGTATTCTATTGGGCATCGTGGTCAATAGTGCTGGTTTAGCGATTAGCTTTAATAGTTGGTATTTATTGTTGATCTTTATCTTTTTGATTGGGATCGAACTGGCCTTCACTCAATTTGATCGTAGCTGGTTGAGTTGGAGAATTCTACTCGTGCCTATCGCGGCTTTTGTCGGCTCCTGCTTAGCTGCAATCTTTAATTATTTTATTCTATCCAATCATTACAGCTTAAATGAAGTCATGGCCTTAGCCCAAGGGTATGGCTGGTACTCCATGTCAGGGATTCTATTTACTGAATTACACTCCGCCAAGCTCGGCGGTATAGCACTGTTAACAGACTTATTTAGAGAGATTTTTGCAATTTTATTAATGTATTGTTTGGGTTGGCGCTTTCCGCGCTCTGCAATTTCAAGTGCTGGTGCGACCTCGATGGATGTCACACTTGCCATGGTCAAACAATCATGTGGTACGCATTACGTACCACATGCAATGATGAGTGGATTGATTCTATCCCTCCTCGCACCATTGCTCATCAGCTTATTTTTGAATCTAAAGTTCTAGACCAAGCCAAACCCAATTAGATCGAAGCCAAAATTGACTTTAACATCTCAGTTGGGTTTTCAGCTTTGGTGATTGGACGACCGATAACCAAATGCGTTGAACCATCCAGCATGGCTTGTTTAGGGGTCACAATACGCTTTTGGTCATCGGCATTTGAACCTTCTGGGCGAATCCCTGGTGTAACCAAAGCAAAATCTTGTCCTAATAGTTCACGAAGAATTTTCGCTTCTTGTGCTGAACAAACGACACCATCCAAACCACTTTCCTGAGTGAGTTTCGCTAAACGCTTTACCTGCTCAACTGGTTCGATATCTAAGCCAAGATCACGTAAATCTTCACGGCCCATTGAGGTCAAAACCGTCACCGCAATCAGCTGGGTTTGATAATTTCCAGCTTTCAGACGCTCAACACAGGTTTCCATCATTTTACGACCACCAGATGCATGCACGTTGACCATCCACACCCCAAGGTCTGCTGCAGCACATACCGCCTGAGCCGTCGTATTTGGAATATCATGGAATTTTAAATCTAGAAAAACCTCAAAACCATTGTCTTGTAAGTTTTTCACAATGGATGGACCTTCATGCGTAAACAGCTCTTTACCCACTTTAACACGACAAAGTGACGGATCTAGCTGATCAACAATTGTTAAGGCGTCATATTGGCTTTTTGCGTCTAGGGCAACAATAATACTCACGAATCTAGTTCCATCACATAAAAATCGAGTAATTATAAAGTGATTCAGCGTATGAACAAAGCAAGAAAACCAGCATATTGAAAAAAAGCTTTACCAACCAACTCAAACATCCTTATCTTTGCTCTGAGATCAAAATCGCTCGCGTATTCGGTTCCAGTGCTTCAAAAATATGTGCTTGATCAGCTGGATAACAAATATAATCACCCTCACTCAGCAGCACAGGTTCCGAAATCAAGCCAACCTTAGCCTTGCCTTGCATAATAATAATATGCTCAATGCTGCCAATTGAATGGGGCTGACTACAGCGCGGCTCACCGGGCTGGGTGACCAAGATATACACATCCCGTCTAGCACCTGTAGGACAATTGGCCAATAAAATCGCTTGATAATGAGCAATCTCGGATGAAACCGAAGGCCCTTCGCCAAAGCGAATCACTTGCGTTTGTGTAATATTGCTTTCCATCAACTTTGCGAAAGGAATATCCAAAGCCACACACAAGGCCCATAAGGTTTCCAGACTCGGGTTGCCTTGTGCCGCTTCTAATTGTGACAAAGTCGATTTCGCAATTCCTGCGCGGCGAGCCACTTCTGCCAAGGACAGCCCTGCCTTTTGTCTTTCTCTTTGTAAGCCTTTAGCAACAATTTCAATTGGCAATGCCATATTTCACCATAAAAAACGAATGTTCGTTTTGACGAACGGTATAAATTTAATCTATTATATCGTACGTTCGTTTGATATAGAAAAGAAAGATGCAAGATATAGAGCGATTTAACCTCATCAAAGCCATTAGTCTCATTTCTATTGCGACAGGAATAGTCGGAATTTCACTCGGTTCAGTTGCAGCAAGCTTTGATGTACCCATGTGGATTCCCATATTGCTTTCCTTGACCGTATTGGCTGGAGCGGCTGAATTTACGTTCATTGGTATGATTGCGACAGGTGCGAATCCTATTTTTGCCGCATTGACTGGCATATTGATTAATCTACGTCATCTTCCATTTGGTTTATCCGTCGCGACATTTATTGAGAAAAATGCATCTCGTTTTATCGCTTGTCACATCATGAATGATGAAAGTGTGATGTTTGGACTAAGCCAACACAATGATCAAGCCAAGAAATGGGCGTATTGGATGTGTGGATTAGGGATTTGCATTCTTTGGCCAATTGGCGTGTTTATTGGCTATCTGCTTAGTAAAAATATCCCTGATATTTATGTCTTCGGTATTGATGCCGCATTTCCCGCCATTCTTTTTGCTTTAATCTTGCCGATGCTCAAAAATAAAACCACACGAAATCGAGTATTTCTTGGCACGACATTGTCTTTAGCGTCTATCCCCCTACTACCAACAGGTTTACCTGTTCTCGTATCAATGCTTGGTCTGTTGCTAAAAGGTAAATCAAAATGAAATATAGTGAGAGTTATATCTTCATAGGGATTGTCATACTTGCACTGGGCACGTATCTCATTCGCTATTCAGGATTCTATTTAGCTGATCGTATAACGTTTAGAGAGCATCACAAACAACTTCTCGCTGATTCTGCTTGTGTTCTTCTATTTACCTTAGCCATATTCAATACACTTTTTTCTGAAACTCATTTTAGTGGAATGAGTAAAATCGTGGGCGTTGCTGTAGCCCTTATCTTTGCTTGGAAGAAATATTCACTGATCGTGGTTATTCTTGTGGCGATGCTGATCACTGCAAGCCTGAGATACCTCGGCATTCCTTAAGGCAAAAAAATAGCCCTTTATTAAAAGGGCTATTTTTATTCGCTATAAAACGTTAACAGTTAATCGCGCAGAAAATATTCTTAATTACAGTGGTGTACGTGTTTGACTCTCTGGATGAATATCCAGCACTGTTTTTTCATGTCTGACACTTGCAGCAGCTTCTGCGGCAGCCTGTTGTGCAAGCTGGATCTGCTCTTTACGCAGATGGTCAATATCTTTACGAAGACGTTTAATTTCCCAACTGGTTTGGAACACTCGGAAAACTTGCACACCGAGAAGCAAACCAACCACCACACCTAAGACTAAGGTTAGTAAAAGCAATAAGCCCAAACGCATTGCTGGAACTTGAGTAAATAGTAAATCTACTTGTAACTCAGCTGGGTTTTGAAGCACTAAAGCAAGCGAATAACCAAATATGGCAACGAGTAATGCAATTAATACATAACGCATAAACACCTCAATTCTTATTCGGCAGATTCGTTTACTGCGTCACGAAGTGCCTTACCAGGTTTAAAATGTGGGACTGCCTTTGCAGCGACATCTACAGACTTACCAGTTTTAGGATTGCGCCCTAAACGTGGCTCACGGTGATGTAATGCAAAACTACCAAAACCACGGATCTCAATACGATCGCCGCTTGAAAGGGCTTCAATCATTTGATCAATCATAATCTTAACTGCATCTTCAACCAAAGGCTCAGCTAAGTGTGGGTTTTTAAGTGCAATCCGTTCAATTAAATCAGATTTATTAAGTGCTTCAGTAGTCATTGATGACCTCTTTAATTATTGCTACTTTCCAATGTTTTTAATAATAACCTGTTTAAATACAAAACGGTAGCGCAGTACATGATTACTACGCTACCGTTTACAGTATTTTTGTATAAAAAAGTACGTCTCAGTTACAAGAAACGTACTTTTTAACAAATTACTTCATTTGAGCTTTAATTAAGTCACCAATAGTCTTAGGACCATTGCTTTCTGCAACTTGAGTTGCAGCAGCTTGGCGAGCATTGTTCACAGCTTCTTTCTCTTCAGCTTCGTCTTTCGCTTTGATAGACAAGTTGATAGAGCGAGATTTGCGATCAACGTTGATGATCTTCGCTTCAACTTCTTGACCAACTTCTAAGAATTTAGTCGCATCTTCAACGCGGTCACGGTTGATTTCTGAAGCTTTAAGTGTTGCTTCGATGTCATCAGCTAATTTAACTGTAGCACCTTTAGCATCAACAGCAGTTACAGTACCTTTAACTAAAGCACCGCGCTCATTCGCAGCTAAGAAGTCATTGAATGGATCGCTGTTTAATTGCTTGATACCAAGGCTGATACGGTTGCCTTCAGCGTCAACAGATAAGATAACCGCTTCAACTGTGTCACCTTTCTTGTAACGACGAATCGCTTCTTCGCCTTGTTCGTTCCAAGAAATATCAGACAAGTGTACTAAACCGTCGATACCACCAGATAAACCGATGAAGATACCGAAGTCAGTGATTGACTTGATTGTACCAGAAACTTTTTCGCCTTTTTCATTTGCTTTAGCAAACTCTTCCCATGGGTTAGCACGAGTTTGTTTGATACCCAATGAAATACGACGACGTTCTTCATCAACTTCAAGAACCATAACATCAACTTCATCACCGATCTGAACAACTTTAGATGGGTGGATGTTTTTGTTTGTGTGGTCCATTTCTGAAACGTGTACTAAACCTTCAACGCCTTCAGCGATTTCAGCGAAGCAACCGTAGTCAGTTAAGTTAGTAACACGTGCTTTAACGATAGAACCTTTAGGGTAACGGCTCATGATCGCTAACCATGGATCTTCACCTAATTGCTTAAGGCCTAAAGATACACGGTTACGCTCGCGGTCAAATTTAAGTACTTTAACTGTAACTTCTTGACCAACTTCAACAACTTCTGAAGGGTGCTTGATACGCTTCCAAGCCATATCTGTGATATGTAGAAGACCATCAATACCGCCAAGATCAACGAACGCGCCGTAATCAGTAAGGTTCTTGATAGTACCTGTAACTGTTTGACCTTCTTCAAGTTGAGCAAGTAATGCTTCACGGTCAGCTGAAGATTCAGCTTCCATAACTGCACGACGAGATACAACAACGTTGTTACGTTTAGCATCAAGTTTGATTACTTTGAACTCTAACTCTTTACCTTCAAGGTGAGTTGTGTCACGGATAGGACGAGTGTCAACTAAAGAACCTGGTAAGAATGCACGTACAGGACCGATGTCAACAGTGAAACCGCCTTTAACCTTACCAGAGATAACACCAGTAACGATTTCGCCGTCTTCAAAGATTTTCTCAAGTTTAGTCCAAGTTTCAGCACGTTTCGCTTTTTCACGTGATAAAACTGTTTGACCCATACCGTTGTCAAGCGCTTCAACAACTACGTCAACAGTATCGCCAACTTGAACTTCAAGTTCACGTTGTTCATTTAAAAATTCAGCACGGTCAACAACGCCTTCAGATTTAAGGCCAGTGTCAACAGTAACCCAGTCAGAATCGATACTAACAACAGTACCTTGGATGACTGCACCCTTTTCAACGTTGAGGTTTAATTCACTTTCTTCAAAGAGGGCTGCAAAAGATTCGGTCATGATATACCTGATAAAGTCCGCGGTCTTGGATCAGACAAGGCCGGTTTAGTTAAGTTGTTACATTGTCCAAAAAATCTGATCAAGCAATGCTTCAACTGATAAAAAATTGTGTATCTACTGAATACGACTATCGATATAATTCACCATCAACTGAAACACTTCATTGATACCTATTGTAGAACTATCAATGATATACGCATCTTCAGCGGGCTTGAGTGGAGCAACCGAACGCTCCATATCTCTTTTATCTCTAGCCTGTATGTTAGATAAAATGTCGCTTATTTTAGCATCAAGACCCATACCCTGCAACTGTTTTACACGTCGCTCTGCGCGAGATTCAGCCGATGCAGTTAAGTAAATCTTGGCTTGGGCTTCTGGAAAAATCGATGTTGCCATATCTCGCCCATCAGCTACTAAACCTGGCGCCTGAATAAAAGCACGTTGACGTTCAAATAATGCTTTTCTTAATTCGGGTACAGTGGCAACTCTAGAAGCATACTCTCCGACTTGTTCTGTTCGAATGGTATTAGTGACATCGACCCCCTCAAGTAAAATCAATGTCGCTGCTTCAGTGGTTTTAAATTCGATATCTAAATGTGTTGCATACTCAACGCATTGATCTAAGTTCGAGTCAATTTGGTCAAGCAAGCCACGTTGAAAGAGTGACAATCCAAGTAAACGATATAACGCTCCAGAATCTAACAAATTAAATCGATAATGTGCTGCAATTTTGGCGGCTAATGTACCCTTACCTGAACCACTAGGGCCATCGATCGTAATAATATGAATTGTCATTTCCATCTCTTATGAAGCAACTGATTTGGCTAATTTTGAAAAGCCTAGTGTAATCGCTGCTTTGAGTTGTGCAAGAACTAATTTACTAACTAAAGGGGCTTTTGCCGTAAATTCAATCTTATAGGTCACCAAAGTAATATAAGGGGTAATTTCTTTAAAATCGATTTGTCCTAAATGATGCTTCACCAATGGATTATTAATCAGTTTATATTCAATCCGCTTATTTTCTTCCAACAGGGTAATTTCTTCTTGTAATGGTTTGATTGGACCAAACCCCATACGGCGAATCGAACCAATGCCATCAGGACGTTTTGGGTCAGCCGAGTCCTTTACACGTACAACTTGTAAAGGTGCAAACGCCTTATTGTAAGTAGCATGTTTTGACAACAAGTCAAAAACTTCTGAGATCGGTGCATTAAATTCTTTTTTTACAGTAATTGCATTACGCATAACATTGCCTTTTTATGTGATCCAAAATCATTGGAGGCTTAGTTTGCCATAATCTTAAAGACACTTTTAATCATTTAAGGACGTTTTTGATGACCGAATTTTCTTCTTTTCATCCCGCCTCTGTTTAAAGAAATCACTCAATTGTTGTGAACATTGTGCTTGTAAGCAACCTTGCTCAAAGACAAATTTATGATTGTAATAACCACTATCAAGTAGTTGTCTGGCACTGATTAAAGAACCCGCTTTCGGTTCAGTTGTGGCAAAAACTACGCGCTGAACACGTGCATGTACTAAAGCGCCTACACACATGGTACATGGCTCAAGGGTGACATAGAGGGTGGTATCTTCAGGCAAACGATAGTTATTTAATGACTGGCACGCAACACGTAAAGCTTGTATCTCGGCATGCGCAGTTGGGTCGGAAAGCTTAATCGGCGCATTATATCCAGCACCAATCACCTGCCCATTACTCACTAAAATTGCCCCCACAGGGATTTCACCTTGGGCTGCAGCCAATGCAGCCTGCTCATAGGCAAGCTGCATCCAATATTCATCATTACGATTTTCAGAATTCATACGGCTCAGGCAATAACACCATATTGCTTTAACAATGCATTCCAGCTTTCGATATTAGTAACTGGAGGACAATCTCCCAAAATACCTTTCAAGCTAAGCTGCTCAGTTGCCTGCCATTCTGGAGATAAGTCTTTATCCACTAAACGAGCACGCACACCCTCGACAAAATCTGGATGACGAATCTTCCAATCAGAGATTTGGGCTTCTAGTGCAAAAACCCCATCCCAAGCATGACCTTGTTTGCCCCACTGCCATAATAACCAAGTAATGGCAGCTGTACTTGGAGAACCTTTCTGCAAGTTTTCACTGGCTTGGCGCAACCAGTCACTACTTGCATCACTCAATCCAATAATTGACTGGTAGTCATATTCAAAGCTTTGTCCACGACATACACTATGAATTACATCAATTGAATTTTGTAATGGGCCAGAAGCGACTGGGCGATGTAAACTATTTAGAGTATCATCAATCGCCCTGAATGCACCTGCTGGATAATGGTTCCAGTCTACATTCAAAACTTTTTGCAAGACATTATCACGCTGCGCTTCACAAATATGTGTCGCCCAACCAATACTGAATGCACCTGCGGCGGTCATGATTGAACCCGTTAATCCTGTAAACAGGCCAATTTGACCACGATCTGCCAAGAAACGGCTCGCACCAACATCTGGATACAAACCAATATTGATTTCTGGCATCGCCAAACGTGAATAAGGGGTGACTAGACGGAATGGCGCAGCCATAAACAGACCGAGCCCACCACCCATCACATAACCTTCGCCCCACACTACAATCGGTTTAGCATAATTATGTAACAATAGATCAAGCGCATATTCTTGCTGGAAGAATTGATTGGCCGCATCAACTTCCTGATTTATCACCAACTGGCGTAATTTACGTACATCACCACCTGCACAAAATGCTTTCGGTGTGGTTGAATCAAACCAGATTGCTTTCACCGTCTCATCGACATGAAAATCTTCAAAAACCTGAAGCAATGCACTGACGATGGATTCATCCAAAGCGTGCAAAGATTTAGGGCGATTAAGACGAATGATTCGCCAACCATTTTTTGCGTGTTCAATAACTAAATCTGGATGATAGCTATTTAAATCAGGAGAAGTCATTATGCGTCCAATTGCCAGTCTATAGGCTCAATGCCATGTTGTTTCAAATATTGATTGGTTTTAGAAAATACTTTACAGCCAAAAAAGCCACCACGATTCGCAGCAAGTGGTGATGGATGCGCTGCTGTTAGCACAAGATGTCTATTACGATCAATACGTTGACCTTTACGTTGTGCATACGCACCCCATAAAATAAACACCACATGTTCACGTTGTTCATTTAATACGTCAATAACAGTATCGGTAAAGTCTTCCCACCCTTGTTTTTGATGTGAAGTCGGCTGTCCTGCTTCTACCGTGAGTACACTGTTGAGTAACAGCACCCCTTGTGCTGCCCATTGACTCAAATCACCATGACGTGAAATCGGTACAGCCAGATCGGTATGTAATTCGTGAAAAATATTACGTAAAGATGGCGGTAATGCAACCCCTCTTTGTACCGAAAAACTTAGACCATTGGCCTGATTTGGACCATGATATGGATCTTGGCCTAAAATAACGACTTTAACTTCACCAAGCGGTGTGGTATTCAGCGCATTAAAAATCTGTTTACTGGGTGGATAAATCGTCTTTTCAGCAACTTTTTCTTGCTGTAAAAACTCACGTAAATTATCCATTTTTTGACTAAGCAAAAACTCTGATAATGAGATTTTCCAAGACTCGTCCAACTGAACTTTACTTAATTTGTCCTGCTGCTGTTCAGTAAATTGCATCCACATTCCTTGAAATAAATTCACTCAAATACGTGCAAAAGCACTCAAATATTAACTTGTAATTCTACGTTTGGATTTTGGAACTTCATTCCTTTTTTCAGATTTTCATACATCTGAACATCACTCCATTCAGCCTGTACTTGCTCTGAAAACACAATTTGATCCAAACTTAATGCACCCATTTGTGCATTATCAATATCTTCCTGAAAACTCTGCGCATAACCCGTATCTGTTTCATGCACAATCACAGAATACACTTCAACATCACCCTCGCCGTTTTGAGTTGTGGTTGAGTTCAATACCTGCTGAGCAAGATAAAAGAAAATACGAGAAAACTGTTCAGCCGATGGCGAAACAGGTAAAGCAATCCAACGCGCACTAAATGTTTTACATGCCTCAATATAAGCAGGATCATCTTTCTGCCAAAAACAGATCGCATGATCAAAACTATCATACAACTCTTTAATAACGCCTTTTAACAGACCGAAGTCATAGACCATTTGCCCATGATCTAACTTTGACGCTTTTAATAATAATTCAACTTTATAGCTATGCCCATGGATCGAATGCTTACAACGGTCCGATGTACAGTTACGTACAATATGAGCATTTTCAAACTTAAATAATTTACGAATTAACATGCACCAAGCTAATCTTTTATCTGCAAACGAATTTTATTATAAAGCAAAAAAACGTGCATTGGGATTGATTTTAAATCTTGTCACCATTTGATAAATCAATCTTCAAAGTCACTCAAATGGTGCAAGACTTCTTGAATAAACAGATACTTGCTTATCTTTACGCACCAAAGCACTGCTAAATTGACGCTTCCGTTCGCTTAAAACAACCTCAATTTGTGCGGTAAAATAATTGGACTTACTATCCAGTAAAGCGGCCGCATCAGTTTTATTTTGTTGTTCTATTCCAGAAAAAACACTTAACTTCCATAAATCTTCCACATTATTGAAATAAGTGAGCTCTGTTTGTTTACGTTTTAGCTCCTGCTCGACTGTTTTAACATCCACTGTTGGATCAATACTAGCAAGCAATAATGCTGGTGCCGTATTGATATTTACTTTGGTTTGTTCAGGTAAAGCCGTGACATAAGGTTTAATCAAATCGTAGTTTTTACCTTCAAAGCCCCTCACCAGCTTAAGCTCCTCAACACTATGAAATTTTGTATTGGGTACTAAATATGCAGGGTCTAAACCTTGATAATAGCTACTCTCAGCCCCCATTGCACCAGTTACTTCTTCATTGCTATCTTGCCAGTCAATGACTGCCTGACTCAACTCAGCAGGCAAACCTACCCGTTGTAACAATTTTTCAAACCAGCGCCGTGCCGAATCATCAACTTGATTGCCATCTGCTTTGACCAAATTATTGAGGTTAAATTTTCCCGACTCATCAATCAAGCGGCCAGATACCAGACCATCCTCCACAGGAAACGGTGGCATCGGCTTGGCCCAGTTTTCCTGCAAATGGTCAATCGTACCGCCATTATCGCTGTCTTGGATCAATAGTTCGGAGAAAAAGGCTTCTGCACTTTTCGCATAGAGCAGCGATTGATTTTGACGCATCAAATAGCCTGTATTTTCAGAGGTATTGGTTTGTCTTTTGGCTATCGTCGCCGCTAAAATCGTTGCCAAGGCCACCATAACCAATATCGTGAGTAATGCGATACCACGCTGAGAGGAAGAGATTTTCATTGTTCTCATGGATTTCCTGCCCCCTGATTCGGAGTTAACAGGCTATATACCCATTCATAATCTGTCCCTGCAACAGTCAATTGTATTTTTAACCCTAAAGGTAGTTTTTTCAGCTCAGCGATATTGTTTGGATCACTGATATTTTCAGGCCATTGCGTCAGTTCCTGCGGATTCAGAACCATCACCTTAAATTGATCCACATTATCCAGCAACGTACTTGAAATCGGCTGTACGCGATTTGGAATATTCAAATTCGAATACTTTAATCGATATACTTTCTTTTGTGCTGAATCATAGCGATATTCAATGCGCTCATAGGGTGAAAGTCCCTGTTTCAATGGGTCTGAAACCCCAGCCTTACTAAATGCAAAGTGTTGATCATTCAATACAATGGCCGCTTGCAATTGTCGCCCATCATTTGCCGTCACAGGGATAATCTGCAAGCTATCTCTTAAAACCTGTTGATAGGCATCTTGCAAGGCAAATAGATACGTTTCATGCTCTGCATTGCGATCTTTTACTTTTAGTAGATAATCAAAGACCTTCCATCCCAACATTGAAAGCACAGCAAAAATTGCAATTGCAACCAACAATTCAACCAAAGTAAAGCCTGATTGACGCAAAGAGCGATGCTCAGCATGATATGTCATTGTGTTCTCGCCTTTGCAGGATAGTTAAAGAACACAAGATTCGTAACACCCGCTTCGACCTTACCTTGTTCATTATTAAATAAGCTGACTTGCAACTCGATACGTTGAATTTTCGGGCTTATCGTCGATTGTGCTTTTTTATCAATTTGCCAAGTTTCACCTTGTGAAGTAATTTGCTTGGATTGTGTTCCATCCAGCCATTCCTGATTGATTTCCATCATCGCCACTTCATTCATTGCGACAAATTGTGCTTTAGTTCTTAAAATCGCATTTGAGGTTGACTGCGTGTACTGCATCGCAACTTTAGTTAAGGCAATTGCTGCTACAGCAAAGATCGCCAAAGCGACCATCACTTCGAGTAAGGTAAATCCTGAAGTAGGTCTCCGCCGAGCACCGCTCGGCCCTGCTGCAAGGCGAGAAGCTATGCTTCGAGTATAGGGGTTAGTGAAACAACGTTTCACCTGAGCGCAAGACGGAGAGCTATGCTCGACGTGAACACGATTAAATCGAGCAAGGCTCGATCGTGTCGCAAGGCGAGAAGCTATGCTTCGATTATTAGAATTGTTCACCCAAGCACAAGATGGAACGCTTTCATCTGAATATTTAATTTTCATTTATTTTACCCAAATGATCTAGCTCTAACTCATGACCAATCGGTTGTTGCTCATAATAGAACTGTATCCGAACAGGCTTCACTTCACCATTGCCAAACCAAATCAATTGCGGCGCTTTACCACCTAATAAGTCTTCATTTTTTGCTTTGTTATAGTTCGCTGTGTCAAGACTTTGAATACTAAAAGACACATGATCAGGTAATTGGCGAGTTTTAAATTCTTTATACTGTTGCCAAGTACGGTCTGCCTGCTGAATCTGCTCACGGCTTTGATCGTGGTATTCAAACAAGTTATAACTAAACGGTGCTACATCTGTGGCATTCTGAGTATTTAGAGCAAAAACTTTGGCCTGATCTGTTGCTTCTTTATTGATTTTTTTCAGATCAAGAACAAACATTTCTCTAGCCTGCATTGCTCGGCGTTGATCGACTCCCCCAATATTTAATACCACCAGAGATGCCATGATGGTCATAATAACAATCACCACCATGACCTCAATCAGGGTAAAGGCTTTTTGCGAATGTGGTGGTGATCTCATTATCATTTCAACTATGGGAGTACAGGTTCGAGTAACTTAGGTAATGCTAAAGCTTGCTCGATATAGGCAACACGTAAGGTATCTCGAGAACCTAAATAACGTTGATAGAAACTCGAGTTCAAAATTACCGCCGCACCATAGGTCAACGACCAAATTGAGGCGAGATAATCACGAGTAGTCATGGTGCTATTGATACTCAATAAATAACTTTCGGTCATCCGAATGATGATACGTAAACGCTGTCGACGTACTTTATATAACTCACTAAAAAGCAATTGAATACCCTGACCCGTTGTCGAAAGGCGCTCTTCAATCTGGTGAAATAATGCTGTACGTTCAGGGTGATGTAAATGATGCAACATAAAGAATGCTAAATGTTCGGGAAAAGCCTTTTCAGTATCCTGAATCATCTCCAACAACATACGCTCATTACGGATAATGAGCAGCATGTATAGTTCATCTTTACTTTGAAAATGCTTATATAGCGTACCTTTAGCAAGATCCAGTTCTGCTGCCAAAGCATCTAGCGTCATGCCAGCTTCACCATTTTCTAATAGGAGTTGCTCCGCGATTTGAAAAATTAATACTTCTCGTGCTCTAAACTGAGCCTGACGATCCATTTTCACGTAATAACTCTCTTTCCTAGTACATCAAAAACCGTTTACTTCAAATTTAAGAGATTCTCAAAATTTTGTGTTGTAATCATGCCAATCTCTTCAACCGATTTATCATATACATCACTTAATGCTTTTGCTACAAAAGGAACGTATTTCGGTTCATTGGTTTTACCTCGATATGGCATAGGTGCTAAATAAGGGCTATCCGTTTCAATCAACAAACGATCAAGTGGTACCTGCTTCGCAACATCACGTAAGTCTTGTGCATTTTTAAAAGAGACAATACCAGAAAAGGAAATGTAATAACCACAATCCAGAACCGCTTTTGCCGTTTCCCAATCTTCAGTAAAACAATGCAGAATGCCATGTGTAGATTGTTCTGCCCGAATAATATCGACAGTATCGTGTTTCGCTGCTCGGGTGTGCACCACCACAGGCTTTTTAACAATCTTAGATGCTTCAATATGACGTGCAAAACAACGTTTTTGCTCAGCAACAAAATCGGTACTATGATAATAATCTAAACCCGTTTCCCCTAAGGCCCAGACTTTGTCTGACTGAGCAAGTTGAACCAGATAATCCGTTGTTGCACGCGCCATGATATGCTCGTCTTCACAAGGATGCACACCCACTGAATAGCCCACATCATCATGTCGAGCAGCAATTTCAGCCAATTTAACATGATCATCAAGATCAACTGAAATCCCCATGAACTTGGACACACCTGCAAGTCGCGCTTGTTCAAGTGCTTGATCTAAATCCCCTTGATAAGGACTTAGATCTAACATGGTTAAATGGCAATGCGTATCAACAAACACTCTTTCTTCCTATTCTCTTTACGACTACATGGTATAACTTGGACGATCCAAGCCTTTCATACCCGCTAATAATTTTTCAGCTTCATTTTTATAATACACACCTTTTTCACCAACAAGCTGGATTGCAAAACCTTGTGGTTTAAAATGCGTCTGTTTATGTGAAATCCAGATCACCTTTCCGGTCAAAGGAATCTTTTGTGATTGCTCAGGTAAGGTTGCCAGCACAAACACCTCTTGCCCCATTTTAACGGCTTGTTTCGTTGGTACAAATAGACCACCGCCCACAACAAAAGGCATATAGCTGGATTGCAATGTGGTTTTATCTGGAATATTGACCTGTATAATTCCGCCCATCATTTGTGGTTGCATAACATTCCCCTGTCAAATACTAATTCATTAACACATTAATAATTTTATACCATTGATAAATCTTAAAAATATTACTAGCCCGCATCATTTTAGAGAATTTTCATTGGTGACCGTCTAATAAAAAATCTATACTCGATTTATGGCTTGATTATAGAAAACAATCGAACAAACAACAAATAATGTTTAAATAAAACCAGAACAAAGCCACCAACCTGAGTCTTATTTAAACAAGCCAAGCATTCTAGATAGGATTGTTTAAACCAAGATGACAATTTATCAAAATTGACTGAACCCACTCGATTAAAGCATAAAAAGGCAGATCAACAGGAGTTTTGAATGAAAAGAATGAACCTAGTCATCTTGTGTAGTGCTTACCTATTCAGTCCATCCATGCTCTATGCGAAGACTTTGAACACTCAACCCAAATTCACTGACTACCCCGTGCAGACTTATAAAGGGCCCACTGCACAATTAGACAAGAGTGATGCTGATGCTCGTTTGTTTAGAACACGATTATCAGAGGGATTAAAAGAAAAACCTGACTATGCAGGAGAATATGTCGCAGTTGGTTGGGGTTGTGGTGCGATGTGTTTTAGCCTGACCTTAATTAGTAAAAGAACAGGAAAAATTCTCAACGTATTCGGTGGTGAAACTGGAGAAAAGTTAATTGATATCCGACCCAATAGCTTATATTGGTGAGCCATGGTTCCGTTCAAATCAATGAAAAAGATATCTATGCTAAAAAATTTTACCTCCTCAAAAACAACCAATTGAAACTGGTTTATTACACTCCACTTCCTACAGGAAGTGAAGATGATGATAACACCTTAAATCCATAAATAATTTAGGTTGATCGAGATAGTAAGGCCGGCTTAAGATCTCGACCGAATAGATTATTTTGTTGCTTTTACAATCTCAGCTTTATCAAATGAGAACCAGCATTCACCTTGCGTTGCCCATTTTGATTCAGTTGTACCCAGCACACCTGTCACGGTAATCCGATCACCAACTTTTAGATTGCTAATTTTATCTGTATTTACTTTTAAATCGTCACGTGTCAAGCCTTGTCCTTTACATTTACTATTACTTGGATCTTTAAAAATAATCGCAATCTGGTTTTGAGAAATCACCTCACCAGTTTTAGTAATACGAGTAATGATTCCGGGTACTTCAAGACGCTGAGCATCCCATTTCCGTTTTGCAGTAATTTCATTTTGTTGCCAATCCCTCCAGATTTCAGAAAGCGTTGCTTTCTTCGCAGGCCCCAAACCACGAAAGTCCCCACTGAGGATATCTCCAGTTTTATTTAAAATTCCATCCGTTGCAGACATTGCTGAATCCAATGTCTGACAAGCACTTAATGACAAAAAGCTGAAAGCGACCAAAAGTGTTTTTACGTGCATATTTCAATTCCCTAGCATATCGAGCAAAACGCCATGTGAAAAAATAACATACTTATTGAAATATGTGAATTTTTAACATTCACCATAAGGGAAATTTTTTCCATAAAAAAACCGCTCTTGTAAGCGGCTTCTTTACTCAACATTCACGTCATGAATGACTATTTTTCAGTGCATTTATAATCAAAATTCAACGCACTAATCATTTGATCTGTATGTCTTGAAATCACAGAAATATTACTCACCCCAGCTTCGATATAAAGCGTACCACTGAACTGATTCACGACCACACCTTGGGCATGATTAAATGAATAGCTATATACACATTCATATGCTTGAAAGCCTACATTTGAAGCATTAATCGCAAATGAGGAGCCATTAATATTGGATACAAATTTCGGTTCAGCCATTGCGATATTTGGCATTACTGCAAATGATAAAGCAATCGCTATAAATGTTATTTTCATCTCTACATTCCTTATTTTTTAATATTATTGTGAAGTAACTCACATTTTATATAGTTTTAATCAGGTTTGAAGAGTACCGAACAATTTATATACAAACTTTACATAAACACGATAAAACTTAGGCCTCATGTTTGATTTAGAGGACTAAGTCTATAAATTTAATTAAAATATTTTTAAAATCTACTTAAGTAACATTCATCAACTGAATAAATAACTCATCCAGCACCAGTTGGGTTTGAACATTTTGCTCAATCATTAACTTTTTCTGCTGTAAGTCAGAGTAAATCGTAAACAGCGCTTCCAAACTGTAGAACTCGGCAAGTGCTTTAAAGTCCAAATCATCATTCTTTAAGGATTGATTCAACTTTAAACTGATCAAATCCCCTAAAAGATATTCAAACATGGTGATCAATTCAGAGAAATTTAATTCTTTAGACCACTTATTTGAATAGTTTAAAGGCATATTCTTTTCAGCCACCAACTTAAACCAATCATTCAAGAATAATGCACGTTTCTGTAACCATTCACTCTTTTCAATCTCAATCGCTGTCAACGGCATATCATTGGCAAGATTTAACAATAATGAAACTTGCTCGGCATTAATCTCAGGAATTTGCTGTTGTACAAATGTTTGTGCCTCCTGAATCGTTAATCGGTCTAAAGCAAAATGCTGTAGGCGACTTCGGATCGTTGCAGGAAGTTTTAAATAATGGTCGGCCAATAAGATCAGTACAACCTTCTCGCCAGGCTCCTCCAAGGTCTTGAGCAATGCATTGGCAGAGGCCGTATTTAAGGCTTCAGCAGGCTCAATAACCACCACACGCCAACCCTCTCCTGTTTGCTGAACAAACGGAAGTAAGTCTCGGATTTTTTCAATTTTGATTTTTGCATTTTGCTTTTTATTGTCTTCATCCGTAGTGATATGCACATAGTTTGGATGTGTATCGGACTTCAACCATTGACAACTGGTACACTCACCACAGGCCCGTTGTGCCTGTTTATTTAGACACAGCACCCAAGCCACAAATCGCTCTGCAAACTCTTGCTTGGCGCAACCTTTCTTTCCGTAAAACAAAAGACCATGACCAAGTTCAGGGAACCGCGTTGTTAACAATTCCCATGTCTGAGCATGCCAAGGATAAATCACTGTAGATTGAGTATCGACCATAGTTATTCAAATGCACTCACAGGCAGAGTGTTTAAGCGATCTAAGTCTGCCTGAGTATCAACTCCTGGCGGTAAATTAGCTTCTGCCACAGCAATCGCGATACGGTGACCGTTTTCAAGCACACGGAGTTGCTCCAAACTTTCCAACTTTTCGAGATGACCTTGTTCCCAAGTGACATAGTCTTGCAGCAATTTCACACGATAGGCATATAGACCTAAATGACGAAAAGCTTGATCATGCAATGTTGCTTCGCTCTGTTTCGCAGCATCACGATCATACGGAATGGTTGCACGGCTAAAATATAACGCCTCATTACGCTTACTCATCACCACTTTAACAATACTATCTCGCTGAAACTCATCTAACTGATGGATCGGCTCACACAACGTAGACATTGAGCATTGCGGATTGTCGACTAAAAGCTGGCTCACCTGCTGAACCAATTGTGCTGGTAACAATGGCTCATCACCTTGCACATTGACGATAATATCATCTTGATCCCAGCCTTTCAGACGTGCGACTTCGCTTAAACGGTCAGTGCCTGAAGGATGTTCTGCACGGGTCATTACCACATCAACCCCTTCCGCACGACACACCTCTGCGATACGTTCATCATCCGTGGCGACACACAGATCATCAAAACCTGCAACTTTTTTGGCTTGGTCAACCACACGCAAAATCATTGGACGGCCATGAATCAGGAGTAATGGTTTTGCTGGCAAACGAGAACTCGCAAAACGAGCAGGAATGACAATATGTTTCATGGACGCTCTCTAAGAAAATTGAATACCGACATGCTGTAATTGTTGTTTCAGCAAGTCATAACAATCGGATGATAATACAGCCTCAACAGGAACCACCCAAATCGGTGTATTGAATTCAGGATGTTGTTTTAATAAGGTTTTAAACTTTACTGCATCTTTTTCAGTAGTGATAATCGCATCATGATTGTCGAATGTTAAATCGCCGATTTCATAATCATGATGATCTGGAAATTCATGTGCCTGATACTGCTGTACATTCAAACTATTGAGTGTTTGATAAAAACGTTGCGGAAAACCAATGCCAACCACTGCATTAAAATACTGATCCACATCAAACCAGCTTTCTTCAAGATTGGTATTTAAAAGATAAGGTTGCCCCACCGCCAAATGCATACTTCTTTGCGCTTGTGCAGTTTTGCTATGTTCAATCACAGTACTATCTTTTAGGCGTGATTTAGGCTCACGTAAATAGCCTTCTGGTAATAGCTTTTCATTACCCAAACCCCGATTTTGATCTAATACGATCCATTCAATTTGACGTGCCAGAGCCCAATGTTGCAAGCCATCATCACTAATGATGAGATCAAGTTTTTCCTGTTCGAGTAACAACTCGATCGAAGCTTGTCGATTCGGCCCAACCGCCATCGGGACATGGGTCGATTGAACAATAAGGCAGGGTTCATCACCGGCAGTATCGGGTTCAGATCGTTGCGTCACCAAAAGTGGGAATGGACCTTCGCCGCCATATCCCCGACTAATGACACCCACACGAATCTGATGCTGTTGTAAATATTTGACCAATTGAATCAGCAATGGCGTTTTACCGCTGCCGCCAACGGTAATATTACCAATGACCATGACAGGTACTGGTGCCGTATAAACAGGTTTAATTCCGTGTTTATACAAAGCCTGATTGGCACAAAAACCTAAGCGATACAACCAAGACAGGGGGCGCAACACCACTAACCACGAAGCTTGTTCATTCCAAGCATCCTGTATTCGTTGCGCCATCGACATACTTAGTTTTCCTCGAAGTTACGTTGGTGTAGCTGATAGTACATGCCATGTTTTTCGAGTAACTCAGCATGGGTACCTTGTTCAATAATCTGACCTTTATCCATCACGACAATGACATCTGCATTTTCAACTGTAGATAAACGGTGGGCAATCACAATGGTGGTACGGCCCTGCATAGCTTCATCAAATGCTTGCTGAATAAAGTATTCAGATTCATTATCCAAGGCACTGGTCGCTTCGTCTAAAATTAAAATTGGAGAGTCTTTTAAAATTGCTCTTGCAATCGCAATACGCTGACGCTGACCACCCGATAGATTTAAGCCTTGAGCACCTAAAATCGTGTCATAACCTTGTGGTAGGTTCATAATAAAGTCATGCGCATAAGCAGCTTTAGCCGCAGCAATCACTTGCTCATCACTCGAGTCTTGTAACTGACCATAAGCAATATTATCGCGTACTGAGCGGTTAAATAACACGACTTGCTGATTCACTGTCGCAATTTGTGATCGCAAATAAGCCAATTCAATATCCTGAACAGGGATATCGTCAAAGTAAATTTGCCCTTCACTTAACTCTTGAAAGCGTGGCAACATATTCACTAAAGAAGTTTTCCCTGCACCAGAGCGCCCAACCAATGCAATGGTTTGACCTGCCTTAATATCTAAAGAAAAGTCTTTTATTGCATGTGTACCATCTTCATAACGCAAGTTTGCATGGTCAAATTTAATATTGCCATGTAACACAGGTTTAAGCTGCCCGTTGTTCACTTCTTCAGGCATATCTAGCAATTCAAAAACTGAATGGGCTGCTGCTAAACCACGTTGAAGTTTTTCATTGATATCGGTTAAGTTCTTTACTGGCTTTGATATCAAACCTGCAGCGGTAATAAATGATATAAACTCACCTGCAGACGTATCACCAAAAACTTGAGGACGCAAAGCCAACCAAAGAATAATCGCCATTGCCATCGACAATAACAGCTGAATGATCGGACTATTAATATTCTGCACGACGACCATTTTCAAACCACGACGAAGGTTTTCTTCAGAAGATTTATAAAAACGCTTCTGTTCAAAAGCTTCACCCGTAAAACTCTTTACAACAGAGTTTCCAGTAATCGTCTCTTGTACCACATGGTTCACATCCCCCATGGTATTTTGCACTTGAATCGACAGTTTACGCATCTTTTTTGATGCGACTCTGACCAGCAAACCAATAAATGGCATGAAAACCACGATACACAGTGTTAAACGCCAATTGGTATAGAGTAAATAGCTCAACAAACCAATAACAATCAAACCATCTTTGATCAGCGTCTGTAAAGACTCAGAAGAAGCTGCTGTTAACTGCTCTACGTTGTACATCAATTTGGCACTAATATGCCCTGCGCTATTATCAAGATAGTATTGCGCTGGCAGTCTTAGTAGCTTTGCATAGACTTCCTGACGGATGCTAAACACTAAACTACGCGAAATGACAGCAGAGAAATAACCACCAAGGAATAGACCGACGCCACGGAAGAACATCAATAAGACAATGAGGGCTGGAAACCAGTCCAAGTTTGTACGACTACCTTCTTGAATGGCATCAATAATGTATTTCAGCAACTTTGCGACAGAAACTTCCGTCGCAGCGTTGATTCCAAAACCAAGTAAGACGAGTAAGGCTACGCCCCAATAAGATTTTAAATACGATATTAAACGGACATAAACCTTAAAATCCTGATTCACTCAGTAAAACCTCTCGTTGGAACTTTGGTGCTGATATTGACGTTAACAAATCCGAGTTGACCTGCCACATCCATCACACGAATGACATCCTGATGTGCAGCTTTGGCGTCAGCAGCAATAATAAACATAAAATCACGACGATCTTGTGCAACCTGCTTAATTGCTGTGCTTAAGTCAGCAATATCTTTACTTGATAAAGCCTGACCATTGACAGAATAATGCCCTGTGGAGTCTACCATGATTTCAATTTTGTGATCGAATTGTTTAGGCGGTACACCCTGCGCATCTGGCAATGTTAGGTTTATACGACTTTGCTGACTAAATGTCGTAGAAAGTAATAAAAACACCAAGATAAATAACATACAGTCAATCATTGGTGTCAAATTGATATGAATATCTTCAACCTGAGAACGCTTAAACTTCATGCGAACACCTCGGCTTAACTGGCACGACGATGTTCTTGTACATGTCCTGCTTTCTTGTAAAAAAGCGCGGCATGAAACAAGGTCGACTGCTGCTCTAATTCAGCGATATATTCATGAACCACGCGTTGGAAATAACGATAGGCAATCATGGCAGGAATCGCAATTAACATCCCAACAGCAGTGGTAATTAAAGCCTTAGAAATACCTGGCATCATCATACTGGCATTACCAGCCGACCCCACATCTATCACTAAAAATGATTCGATAATCCCGAGTACTGTTCCAAGTAAACCCAATAAAGGTGCAATTGCACTCAAGGTCCCTAAGAAGTTGATGTTTTTTTCGAGATAACTAATTTCTTGAGAAGCTGTTGCTTCCATCTGAGCACGTGCAAATTGTTCGCCTTGGTCTTGATGCTCATAACCCGCTTTAAGAATACGCCCCAAAGGACTTTTTGATGCTTCATCTTGTTTTAACTGCGTAATAACCGACTCTACATCCGAACCATTGACAAGCAGTGCTTGCGGTAAAACTTGTGACCGTTTTAAACGAATATATCGTTCAAGTGTAATCGCAACCGTAAAAATTGATGAGAGAATAAGGGGCAGCATTAACCAGCCACCCGCTTTCACAAGTTCCCACATATTATTCCCCAATAATATTTAAACTATAAAAGGATGGACTTGGATTCATTGATCATTCTAGCAATTTTGCGAAACACTCAACGAATCCATCCTTGATATTAGTTCGGCAAACAAATATTGAGGATTCCATCCAACTCATCCAATGAGTGGTAATGAATGACCATTTTCCCTTTACCTTTCTGATTATGGTCAATTTTCACATTTGCCCCGAAACGCTCCGAAAGTTTCTGAGTCAATTGTTCAATATCTGGAGAAATCTGAGCCTTTTCCTTTTCAGGTTTTGGTTCACTCCACTCACGAACTAACTGTTCAGTTTGGCGTACCGACAAACCTTTTTCAATCACGATTTGTGCAACCGCGATCTGATCTTTTGCTTTCAATGTCAAAATCGCACGGGCATGCCCCATATCAATCTGACCCTGTTGCATTAAGTCCTTAATCGGATCAGCCAAGCTAAGTAAGCGTAACAAATTACTCACTGTAGTACGTGCCTTGCCGACCGTATCTGCAATTTCTTGATGACTTAAACCAAACTCATCATGGAACCGTTGTAAAGCAACCGCCTGATCAATCGGGTTTAAATCTTGACGTTGAATGTTTTCAATTAAAGCCAAGGCAATTGCGACTTGATCATTTAAATCACGTACAATCGCGGGAATTTCAGCCAAACCAGCCAATTGTGCTGCACGCCAACGACGTTCACCCGCGATAATTTCATATGGATGCTGTTCATCATCTACAGGACGAATCACAATCGGTTGCATCACACCATGTTTTTCAATTGATGCTGCAAGCTCTTGTAAATCCTGCTCCTGGATGAAACGACGTGGCTGATATTCACCACGCTTCAACAAGTTAACATCAATTTGCTTGAGTTGACCATGATCCAAGGCTTGTGCTTCAAGTTGCAATTTCTCTTTTTGAATTGAACCCAATAGCGCATCTAAACCACGACCTTTAGCCAATCCGCGTTTCTTGATGCTCATACAGCACTTCCTTTTTTCACTTTACTTTTCTTCAACATTTCTGCAGCGAGATTCAAATATGAAACAGCGCCTTTCGAACTTTTCTCAAAATAAATCACAGGCAAACCATGTGCAGGTGCTTCAGCCAAACGAATATTTCGCGGAATGACCGTTTCATAGAGTTTTTTACCAAAATATTGCTCTAATTCAGCTGACACATCACGTGTCAATGCATTACGAGCGTCATACATGGTACGTAATACCCCAACAATTTCCAAGTTTGGATTAAGGGCTTTTTGTATACGGTCAATGGTTTGTGTAAGGTCAGCCAAGCCTTCCAGAGCATAGTATTCACATTGCATTGGAATAATCACACCATTGACAGCCGCCAAGGCATTCACAGTGATCAGGCTTAAACTTGGCGCACAGTCCACAATAATATAATCAAATGCGGAATCGACTTCTTGCAATGCATTTTTAAGAATGAACTCTCGTCCCTCCTGTTCTGCAATGGCAAGTTCCACACCTGCAAGCTCACGGTTTGCACCTAAAACCTTATAACCTACTTCAGCTTTTTGAATAGCTGTTTCAATCGGCACTTCACCCAACAACACATCTGTAACTGAATAAAGTAAATCATTCTTTTGAATGCCAGACCCCATGGTGGCATTCCCTTGTGAGTCCATATCGACCAACAAGACACGTTTCTTCAAGATCGCCAAAGAAGCAGCAAGATTGACTGCTGTCGTGGTTTTTCCCACACCACCTTTTTGGTTTGCAATCGCAATAATTTGAGCCATGACTACCCTTAATATTTTTATTGAATACGTTGAAGTAAAAGTAAATGACGCTGTTCATCCAATCTTGGCACACGCAGTTCAATGATCTTACATGAATACTGATCTTTCATCTGCTCAACTTCATCCTCTGGGATTAAGCCTTTCATTGCGGCAATGATACTTTGTTGGTGCATATAAGGTTGCGCTGCATCCACAAAGTCTGTCAAAGAAGCAAATGCCCGACTGGTAATGACATCGAACTGACCAAGCTCACCGATACTATCTTCATTCTCTACACGTGTTTGCACAGCAATAACATTATTCAGTTTTAAATCCGCAATAAATTGCTTCAAGAAACGAATCTTTTTCCCATTTGAATCTAATAGTACACAAGAACGTTCTGGTTGGCATAATGCAATGATCATGCCTGGCATACCACCGCCCGTACCCACATCCAATAGGCGACCTTGTGGTAAATCATTTAAGATACTTAAACTATCTAATAAATGTTTAACCAACATTTCTTTCGGCTCACGAATTGCCGTCAAGTTGTAGGCCTTATTCCATAGCACGAGAGCATCTTGATATTTCAATAAGAGTATTAGGGCGTCCTCACTCAGGTTCAGACCTAGCGCTTGACTACCTTGCTTTAATTCTTGAAAAAAAGGATGCATAACAGTGCAACATCTCGATAAATTTGCTGTGCAGTATACCGATTTCTGATACAAGGCACAGTAGGACTTGTTGAACGATTATGCAGTTAAACATTTACAAGCATGATAAACTGCACAATCCGCTAAGTTTTTGTCTGTTCTTATGCAAATCACAGATAGACAAAGCATTTTTTATTATGCAAACGTGCCCTGCTTGATTTGCTGATCCAACTGTTGCAACCGCTCAGGCGTACCTACATCCACCCAAATTGCCTGCATTTTTTCAGCAGAAACCTGCTGTTGTTGCATCGCTTGTTTCAACAATGGCGCTAAAGGTCGCTTGCCATTTTCCAAACCAGCGAACATCTGCGGTGCCAATACCGCAACGCCACTATAAGTTAATGCTTCGCCAAGTTGCTCTTGTTCAAAGGTGTAAGCCAAATCATTCGCAAGGATAAAGTCACCTTTCAAATGCTGTGGTGGATTCTCTACCAAGACCAAATGGGCTTGTTTATCCTCCAACTGAACACTTAAGAGTGATGAAAAGTCCATTGTGGTCCAAACATCACCATTTACCAAGATAAAAGGTTGATCACCCAACAACGGTAAAGCATTAATAATACCACCCGCCGTTTCCAAACCCTCACCTTCATGTGACCACAAGATGGTCACACCAAATTGTGAACCATCACCCAAAGCAGCAACAAGCTTATCTCCCAACCAAGCCGTATTAATCACGATCTCAGTCACACCCACCGCTTTCAGCTTTTCAATATGCCAAACAATCAGAGCTTTGCCACCCACCTCAAGTAAAGGTTTAGGCGTATGTAAGGTTAAAGGTCGCATGCGATTGCCTAGACCTGCAGCAAGAATCATGGCTTTCATTATGCTGCAACCTCGTAATCACCATATTTCGCAATAAATTTAGGCATGACCACATCACGGATAAACTGCATGAAATCATTCAGTTCATCATAGCCTTGGCTTTCTTCAAGCAAATACCACATCACACGTGGTAAATCTTTTAAATAGCCAGATTTACCATCACGTTCAAACAGGCGTACAAAGATACCTAAAATTTTCAAATGGCGCTGAATTGCCATCAAGTCCGCATCTCGCTTGAATTGCTCAAAACTACGGTTTTCTTTTGCTGATGCAGGTAATAAGTTATAGAACACCTCAAACCATTCATATACACGCTCAGCATTCCACTGTACATAGGCATCACGTGTAATTGAAATTAAGTCATAAGTATCCGCACCAATTACTGCGTCCTGAAAATCAATCACACCTAATTCTTGCTCATTCTCGATTTTCATCAAATTACGACTGTGAAAATCACGATGTACAATCACTTGTGGCTGCTGAGTTGCTTCAATCGCAAGAAAGTCGAATGCTTGTTCGATTGTTTCCAATTGCTGCTCTGTCGGTTGAATGCTCAATGAAGGCAACATCCAATCTGTAAGCAAACGCATTTCAGTCATTAACTTTTCATAAGAATAAGCTGGCAATTGTGCATCACCATCGACCTGCTGCAATTCAATCAACTGCTTAAAACTTTGAGCATAATATTGATCTACTGTTTGATCATTGAGTAGTGTTGATAACACCACATCCCCAAAATCTTCCAATAACAGCAGTCCCAAAGTTAAGTCTTTCGCAACAATATGCGGAACACGCACACCATTTTTGTCAAAAAACTCATCAATACTGACAAATGGTGCACAATCTTCTTTTTCAGGAGGTGCATCCATTAGCATGTATGTTTTGTTTTGTAACTTAATTCGCGCATAGCGACGAAAGCTTGCATCTCCAGCCAGAAAGCTGATCTCAAATTGATCAGATTGTAGAGTGGCTTGAAGCCAAGTTTGTATCAATTGTTCACGTTGTGTATTCATTTGCAATAAAATCTAAAACTAGCTGAGATTTTGAAAGCTTAAGTGTAGCCACTTATCAACTTTTTCTCTATGATGCGACAATAATTAATTGTGAATTAGCGTACTGGTTAATGAGACAATGAAACATCAGTTTAAATTTAATCCTTTAGCAACAGCTATTTTGACACTCTTATGTGGCGGCTCGATCCAATCCAGTTTCGCGGCACCAGCTGATGCTGTCTCTACGCTTGACAATAAACAGCTCAAAGCTGCCATTCGACAGAATCAAGAACAGCAAAATCAAGAAAGTTATCCTGGGGAAAGTTTCTTCCAGCAATATTATGTGGATAAATCCGCACCTGAAGCACAGTTACGTGATAATCGCTATTTGAGCTCCTCCTTTTGCCAAGGGACTTGGGTGACTCCAATCAACCCAGAAACAAAAGCTGGCACTGCGGATACGACCACCTCTGTACTCACAGCAGATTATGGGCATTACAACCCAGCGGGTGATTCAGTCCTACAAGGCAATGTCGTCATTGACCAAGAAGGCCGCACCATTCGTGCCGATCAAGTTACCATTGATTCAACACAGACCTACGCCAACGCCGAAGGTCGTGTTCAAGTTGCTCAATCAGGTTTACTCACCCAAAGCGATACAATTAACTATAATTTAAAGACACAAACGGGTGATCTAAATAATAGTTTCTATATCTCAGAACAGCAGCATGCACATGGTCATGCCAGCCAGATCAAACGGGCCAATCAGAACTTAGTCGTGTTGAAGGATGCGAGTTATACTGCTTGTCCTCCTGAGCAAAAGCCTGCATGGAAAATTCAGGCCAAAGAAATTGAGCTCAACCAAGATACAGGTCGTGGCGTAACACGCGGTACCAAGCTCTATGTCAAAAATGTACCTGTACTTGCAGTTCCTTATTTCAACTTCCCGATTGATGACCGACGTACGACAGGTTTATTGAGCCCAAATTTTGGTTATAGCAATGATGGTGGTGCACAATTAATCACCCCCATCTATCTCAATCTTGCGCCAAACTATGACCTCACACTCACGCCGAGCTACATGAGCAAACGTGGCCCGAAATTAGATGCTGACTTCCGCTATATGACTGAAAACTTTGGTTCAGGTCGTATTTGGGGTGGTTATATTGCCAAAGACAATCAATATGGTGATGAAGCACGTGATGATCTTCACTTTGTTCACAATTGGAAGATCGATAATCAATGGTCGACCAATTTAGAATACAACTACGCATCAGATAAAGATTACTTCGCGGATTTCAACAATAATCCAAACACACGAACAGATCTAAATTTACGCCGTGCTTGGGAACTGAATTACCAAAATGGAATTCCGGGCCTGAGAGCTCAGTTGAAAGTTGAAGACTTCCAAACTTTGGATAAGACAATCAAAGATGTCGATAAGCCCTACGCTCGTCTTCCGCAATTCTTATTAAACTACATTACGGGTGATCCACAAGGCCTACAATACGAGTTTAATAACGATACGGCTTATTTCAAAAAATCTGTAAATGATGGATCTGCATTAGAATCAAGCGGTACCCGTATCTACAATCAGTTTGCAGTTCGTTATAACTACTTAACTCCTTCTTGGTTCTATGTCGTTCCAGAAGTTTCTGTCCGTAGCATTAATACCTTCTACGATCAAGATTCAAAAGAAGGCCGTGGACTATCTGCTTCTGATGATTTAGAGAAATCAGTTGTCGTTCCACAATTCACATTATCGACTGGTTTAACATTTGAGAAAGATGGTAAATACTTACAAAGTATTTCCCCTCGTGCCTTTTATGCTTATTCACCTTATAAAAACCAAGATGATCATCCAAACTTTGATTCGACCACAGCATCGATCAACTATGATCAACTGTTCAACCCGTATCGTTTCTATGGACATGACCGTCTAGATGACAATAACTTCTTGTCGCTCGGTGTGACTTATAGCTTGCTGGATACTGAAGGCCTAGAGCGCATTAAAGCTAGCATTGGTCAAAGCTATTATTTCAGTGATCGTCGTGTCAGCCTAAATGAAAAACTCGATGAGTTTGACACACAGCGTCGTACAGGACCGATTGTAAGCTTATCGAGCCAGCTTAACCAGAACTTCACTATCACCTCCAACTCTGCTTGGATGTCGAATGGTGAAAACGCACAGCGGGACTTTCAAGCCTACTATACAGGCGACAAAGGTAATCTTTATAACTTAGGCTATTTTTATCGTAAGCACATCCCTGATCGACAGGATTCTTATGACCAAGTTGTTGCATCCTTTATACAACCTGTAAAAGACAATTGGCGTATTATGGGTCATGCTCAATACGACATTGACAACAATGTGATGCGTGAATACTTACTTGGTGTAAATTACGAATCATGCTGTTGGGCTGTTTCAGTCTATGGCCGTTCTTACTATAACGATTTGGATGATCCAAACTCTCCAGATGTTCGTAAAAAGAATGCGGTGATGGCTGAATTCACCCTGAAAGGTCTTGGTGCTTTAAACAACAAGCTTGCTTCTCTCCTTGAAAACAGAGTTTTAGGTTTCAACAAAATTAATCAATCTTGGACACAACGTTAATGAAGATAAAATCTTTTCAACATATCTTTAAAGCGACTGTTCTCGCTACCCTAATTTCTTCATCAATGCAAAGCTTTGCACAACCTACGGATGAGGTTGTTGCCATTGTAGATAGTAGTGTCATTCTTAAAAGTGATTTAGAACAAGGGATTGCTGAAACAGAACACCAGTTAAAAGCACAGAATAAAACTGTTCCGCCGCAACAGTATTTGCAAATGCAAGTGCTTGATCAATTGATCATTCGCCAAGCTCAATTAGAGCAAGTGAAGCGTTATGGCATCAAACCTGATGAAAAAAGTTTAAATGCTGCGGTATTAAAAGTCGCAAACCAATCAGGGGCCAATACACTTGAAGCATTTCAACAAAAGTTAGATGCAATTGCGCCTGGTACATACGAAAACTTGCGTAACCGTGTTGCTGAAGATTTAGCGATTGGTCGTTTACGCCAACAACAAGTTATGTCACGTATTAAGATCAGTGATCATGATGTTGACAACTTCCTTAAGTCACCAGAAGGTCAAGCTGCGCTCGGGACTCAGGTGCACGTCCTTCACATGCGTATTTCAGGTGACAATGCCAATGATGTACAGCAAGTCGCTCAACAAGTAAAACAATCCCTCACTACAAGTGATGACACTAAATCAATTAGCTCTAAACTATCCACCGCTTCCGTGAAAGTTGATGGCGCTGATATGGGATTCCGCTCACTCTCAGAAATTCCAACTGAGCTTTCAGCACGTATTGCCCCACTTCAAGTTGGACAAACCACTGAGCTGATCAATGTTCGTGATGGCGTGCATGTCTTAAAATTACTTGAACGCAAGCAAAACGAACAAAAAGCATTAGTCCCTCAATATCAGACCCGCCATATCTTAATCCAACCTTCTGAAGTGGTAAGCATAGATCGTGCAAAACAAATGATCGATAGCCTATACAACCGCGCTAAAGCAGGTGATGATTTTGCAACACTCGCTGCAACCTACTCCAACGATACAGGTTCTGCCCGTGATGGCGGTAGCTTAGGCTGGGTGAGTCCTGGTGTAATGGTTCCTGAGTTTGAAAAAGTCATGAAAGAAACACCGGTTGGACAAATCAGCCAACCCTTCCAAAGCCAGTTCGGCTGGCATATCTTGCAAGTCACAGATACTCGTGAACAAGACATGACCAAAGAAGTGCAAGAACGTATGGCACGTCAAATCTTGGGTGAACGCCAATTCGATACCGAAGTTGATAGCTGGATGCGTGAGCTTCGTGCCAATGCTTACGTGGAAATTAAAGATGCGAGCCTTGACTCAAAAGCACAACAGAAATAAATCCGCTTAAGAAAAATGCCAGCAATCCGCTGGCATTTTTTATTCCCCAAATTAAAGGTAAAAAAATAGCGGCAATTGCCGCTATTTTTTACCCATTACAAATTGATTATTTGTAACGATCAACCATTTTCTCTAAAGAAATTGGACGAATTTTATCTGCATTACCTGATGTACCAAATGAATTATAACGATCTACACAGATTTGCTTCATTGCTTCAACTGTTTCACCAAAGAATTTACGCGGGTCAAATTCACTTGGTTTTTCAGCCATCATACGACGCATTGCGCCAGTAGAAGCCAAACGTAAATCAGTGTCAATGTTAATCTTACGCACACCATGTTTGATCGCTTCCACTAGCTGATCTACAGGCACACCATAAGTTTCTTTAATATCACCACCGTATTGGTTAATCACAGCCAACCACTCTTGTGGTACAGAGCTTGAACCATGCATCACAAGATGTGTATTTGGTAAAGCAGCATGGATTTCTTTAATACGGTCAATGGCCAAGATATCGCCTGTAGGTGGACGAGTAAACTTGTACGCACCATGTGAAGTACCGACAGCAATCGCCAAGGCATCGACATTGGTATCTGCCACAAACTGAGTTGCTTCTTCAACAGAAGTTAACAGTTGAGAGTGGTCAAGCACACCTTCTGCACCAACACCATCTTCTTCACCTGCCATACCAGTTTCAAGGCTACCCAAGCAACCGATTTCACCTTCAACTGAAACGCCACACGCATGTGCCATTGCTACAACACGACGAGTTACGTCAACATTGTAATCATAAGTTGTAGGTGTTTTACCGTCCGCACCCAATGAACCATCCATCATCACTGAGCTAAAACCCAATTGGATTGAACGTTGGCAAACATCAGGGCTTGTACCATGATCTTGATGCATTACCACTGGAATATGTGGCCACTCTTCAATCGCAGCTAAAATAAGATGACGTAAGAAAGGTGCACCCGCATATTTACGCGCACCAGCCGAAGCTTGCACGATAACAGGTGAATTCGTTGCATCCGCAGCGAGCATGATTGCACGCATTTGTTCTAAGTTGTTTACGTTAAACGCTGGTACGCCGTAGTTATGTTCTGCAGCGTGATCCAAGAGCTGGCGCATTGAAATTAGAGCCATAATATCCTCCCAGGTAATGCGCCATATTCTACATGCTGATCTATTTCAATTCAGCAACTAATCACAGTAATTATAAAAAAATCTTCAATCTTTTGTGTAATTTGAGTAGTTATTCTGACTTAATAATCAAAAAGGTCAAATCACAGCATGATTTGACCTTTTTCTCAAAAGACATTGCGCTTAATTAGATCCAATAAAATGGATCAAAATTTAGCAATAACCTTCTAAACGTGTTAACGGTAATTTTTTACCAATCGCTTTTTCAATTTCTGGTAAATAGAATGCATCATCTTCTGACAGGAAACTAATACTAACGCCCTGCGCGCCAGCACGCCCTGTACGCCCAATACGATGCACATAGTCATCCGACTGCTCAGGCAAGGTAAAATTAATCACATGCGAAACACCATCGACATGAATACCACGACCCGCAACATCTGTTGCAATCATAATATTGTTCTTACCTTGTTTGAATTGGTCTAACATCTTTAAACGCTTATCTTGTGCAATTTCACCAGATAGCATGCCTACTTTATATCCATCACGCTTTAAGTGATCGTACAAGCGACGCACCTGATCTCGGCGATTGGCAAAGATCATGACCTTATCAATTGGCTCTTCACGCAAAATATCTTGCAGTAACTTGTATTTATCCTGTTTAGCAACCACATAGACACGCTGTTCAACGTCATTATTGGTTTTTTGCTCAGGCTCAATTTCGACTGTAACTGGCTCGAACAACCATTGACGCGCTAAATTAAGTACATCATAACTAAATGTTGCAGAGAACATTAAAGTTTGGCGCTGTTCTTTAAACGGGGAGTAACGAACAATTCTTTTGACAGAAGGAATGAAGCCCATATCAAGCAAACGGTCAGCCTCATCGATTACTAAGAATTCGATTTTATCCAACCACACTTCTTTTTGCTCAACAAAATCAATTAAGCGTCCAGGCGTAGCAACAATAATATCGACAAAGTTACGATCCAACATTTTCTTTTGTTTTTCAAAATCCACACCACCGAGTAAGGTCACAAGGTGCAAATTTGAAAACTTGGTCAACGCTTGCGCATCACTCTCAATCTGCAATGCCAACTCACGGGTCGGCGCTAAAATCAATGCACGTGGTTCACCGCGAAAACGCTGCTCTTGCACTGGATTATTGAGTAGATCATTGATCACACTAATCAAAAAGGCAGCAGTTTTCCCCGTACCTGTTTGCGCTCGACCAATGGCATCATGCCCTGCTAATGTATATTTTAAAACCTTTTGCTGAATTGGGGTCATTTTTGTAAAACCCAAAGCATCAATCGCTTTCTTCAGCTGCGGATGTAAATTTAAGGTTTCAAAACCAGATGTCATATATGCTCTCAAACCATCAACGACCAAAAGAAAGTCGCTATTATAAACCATAAAAAACAAAAACGCCCCAAATTACATTGGAGCGTTTTTATATTGCGTTAAGGCAACAAATTAGTCTAAAGGCTGAACGTTTTCAGCTTGGAAACCTTTTTGTCCTTGAACAACACTGAATTCTACGCGTTGGCCGTCACGTAAAGAACGGTGGCCATCACCCATAATTGCGCGGAAATGAACAAATACGTCATCACCACCATTACGCTGAATAAAACCAAAGCCTTTAGTGTCGTTAAACCACTTTACTACGCCTTGTTCACGAGCTGTCATAAGTCAATCCTCAGATATTGAAAGATAAGGACCTTCCGGTGTTGCAAACAGCAGAGCCAACAAGGTTTTAAAATATTTATAATTTTAAAGCTTGTAATCATTCTGTAAAACTATCAACAATTTCCGGTTACATCCATTTGTTATAGAGTTTAAAACAATTAAATTGCATTAAACAACTTTCTAAAACGCATCGAGCTTATCATGGGTTTATCACAATTAATAGAAGTTTTTTTAGTTATTAAGGATATTTCTATCTGTTTTTTTCAATAATTTAGCTAATTTTTTAATGAAATTTTCCTCTCAAAAATTACGCAAAAATTTGTTAAGATAATTCTGAATAAAGTGATTTAAATGAATATGACCGACACACCCGATACTCTCATCATTATTGATGCCTTAGGGCAACCTTGCCCCATGCCTTTGCTCATGCTAAAGCGCGCACTAAAGAAAGCCAACGGCATACAACAATATCTATTGAAATCTTCTGACCCGCACAGTGAAATTGATGTAACACGATATTGCCAAATTCAGCAACTTCAATGCCAGACACAAAAAATTTCAGACAATGAATTTCACTATTTAATTGAATCTATGTGATTCTTTGCTAAACTCTTGGTAAAGATAAAATAGTTAACTTTACATTTCTATACTCAAATTTCCTTAGTGATGAAGAACATTCGCATTAAGATGAAATTGTTGACTTAAATACCATCCTATAAGGAGACTCCATGACTACTGACAGCAGCAATCAATTGATGCCCCTGTCATTGTCTGCGCCAGGCGTAAACCTTGGTGCATATATCAGTACTGTCAATCAAATTCCAATTCTAACGGCCGAGCAGGAAAAAGAACTTGCTGAGCGTTATTATTATGACCAAGATCTTGATGCTGCCAAACTATTGGTAATGTCACACCTACGCTTTGTGGTACATATTGCACGTAGCTATGCAGGTTACGGATTGCCACAAGGCGATCTCATTCAAGAAGGTAACCTTGGATTAATGAAAGCGGTCAAACGCTTCGATCCAAATATGGGTGTTCGCTTAGTTTCTTTTGCAGTGCACTGGATTAAAGCCGAAATACATGAATATGTGATTCGTAACTGGCGTATTGTCAAAATCGCAACGACCAAGGCACAACGTAAATTATTCTTTAACTTACGTAGCCTTAAAAAATCAAGCAAACGACTCACTTTGGAAGAAGCGAAATCAATTGCCAATGATTTGAATGTCACACCAGAGCAAGTGCTCGAAATGGAAGGTCGCTTAACCGCTTATGATGCTGCTTTTGAAGCTCAAGGCGATGACGATGACGATACACCACATACAGCACCTGCACTGTATCTCGAGGACAATCGTTACGATCCTGCTCGATTAGTTGAAGAAGAAGACTACGAAGAACAAAGCACTACGGCCTTGCATGAGGCAATGGATCAGCTAGATGATCGTTCACGGAATATTTTACAACGTCGCTGGTTAGATGATGACAAATCAACCTTGCATGAACTAGCTGCAGAATATAATGTTTCCGCAGAACGTATTCGCCAGCTTGAAAAAAATGCAATGGAAAAGATCAAAACTGCGATGTCTGCAAGTTAAAATCAAACCAAACACAAGGGCTTTAATGCCCTTTTGTTTTATCTGGCTTTGTTTAAGCCCTCGAATATGTTAACTTTGTTCATCAAATTTCCAGTTCCATTGCCATTATGTGGATAGCTATCTCGGCGCTTAACCTTGCGCTTGCAGTTATGTTGGGTGCTTTCGGTGCTCATGGACTCAAATCATTTGCAACCCCAGAGCAACTCGCTTGGTGGGCAACAGCAACTCAATACTTTTTCTATCATGGGCTCGGCTTACTGATTTTAGGTGTTTTGCATAAAACCACAGCAACATTCCCAATAAAAATTCCTTTTATTTTGATGCAAATTGGTATCATCTTTTTCTGCGGTTCGTTATACATTATGGCGCTCGGCCTACCTCGTATTTTAGGTGCGATTACACCGATTGGCGGTGCGTTTATGATAGCGGGCTGGCTGTTACTCGCATGGCAAGCAATCAAGCATGCGAAATAAGGATTGATCATGCACATCTATTTAAATGGCGAGTCAACAGACACGTCTTGTGAAAATCTACAGCAATTGATTCAAAGCTTAGCCTTAGAAGGCAAACGCTTTGCTGTAGAGAAGAACCAACAGATTATTCCGAAAAGTAGACTTGAGCAAACAACAATTGCTCCTGAAGATCGTATTGAAATTATTCAAGCTGTTGGTGGCGGCTAATCGGCTAAAAATGGAGTAAGCCCATGCAAGATTCCCCTTTAATTGTTGGTTCACGTACTTTCCAATCTCGTTTATTGGTCGGAACTGGTAAATATAAAGATCTCAATGAAACTGATTTAGCCATTCAAGCCAGTGGTGCTGAAATTGTCACCGTTGCAATTCGTCGTGTAAACATTGGTCAGCATGCCGATCAACCAAATCTGCTTTCTGTGATTCCACCTGAGAAATACACAATCCTGCCAAATACCGCAGGTTGCTTTGATGCAGATAGCGCGATTCGGACTTGTATGCTAGCCCGTGAACTGCTTGATGGTCACAATTTGGTGAAGTTAGAAGTCCTTGGTGATGAAAAAACTTTATATCCAAATGTCACTGCAACGCTTAAAGCAGCGCAAACCTTGATTGATGATGGCTTTGAAATCATGGTCTACACCTCAGATGACCCTATTGTTGCTCAAGAACTTGAAAGTATGGGTTGTGTTGCGATCATGCCTTTGGGTAGCTTAATTGGTTCTGGTCTCGGTATTCTCAATCCACACACCATTTCAATCATCAAAGAAAATGCCAAAGTTCCCGTGTTAGTTGATGCTGGTGTTGGTACAGCCAGTGATGCGGCGATTGCAATGGAATTGGGTTGCGACGGCGTACTCATGAATACAGCGATTGCAGCTGCGCAAAATCCAATTTTAATGGCTTCTGCAATGAAGAAAGCGGTTGAAGCAGGTCGTGAAGCATTTTTAGCAGGTCGTATGCCACGTAAGCGTATGGCGAATGCGAGCTCACCAGAGACTGGGTATTTCTTTAAGTAAAGTTTTTGGGCGAACACAGTTCGCCCTTTACATTCACAGAAGTTATTTTTAGACGATCATTAGTATTAAAAGTATAAGTAACATCGCTACAGTAAAATTAGGAAAAGAGGCGATTTATGACAAATTTTATTTTAGAACCAACGTACGAAATCATTCCCGTTCAACTCGAATATGGCGCTGAGGAGTTTTTTTGGGAAACACCTTTTGAGACACTTACCGAAATTATAACGTGGTGGGAAAACAAAGAAGATTTAGATATTTATAAGAATGATGTTATGGATATTCTTGGTGGGGGTGTAATACGACCTATTGTAACTGATCTTGAGTATGATTTATTTTACAAATTATGCAACCATTCAGTTAATTTAATGATTGATGATAATTACTCATCTTATTTAATTTACCAGGGGAAAAGGTATCACCATAAAGGGATAAAATATTATCCCTAAATGAATTTTATTTTTTCAAATTATATTGGTCTCTCAGGTTTCTAATAAAAGGCGCTATATTCCAACTATCCTCAAATGGCTCTACGCCATTTGCCCAATAAAGAACAGTTTGTGTGTGCAAATCAAGATTATTTTCAACAAAAGATAGTGTCCGATGCCAACGAGAGTCTTTCTCTAAATCATTCACTTCTTCAAAAGACTGAAAAAGCATTTCAATCAGCAGAAATCGCTCATCGTCTGTAATATCGTTTAGACCATAAGCATTCAAAAAATCATCTATGTGAACTACGTCAGCGACTTCATATTCCCAATCTTGCATATTATCGTGATAAGGTAAGTTCAATCGCTTTGCCAATGCCATCCTAGCATTCGTGTTAAGGAGTTTAGGAATGTGTAAACTATTTTCCATCCAATATTTCCCTCAAATTCCCTTTCGCCCTTTGCTCAAAATTCTGTTGGAAATATTCAGTTTGATACAGCGGTTCTGTCTGATAAAAATGCGCTAGGACTTCTTTTCTTTTAATCAAATAGACATCTGGATCAACCCAAGCGTATTCCTGCTGAATCTGCTGCTCATACTCCGTAAAACGCTCTGGCGAAGCCGCTAGAATCGCCAAATCAATATCCAGTAAAAACTGTAAATCCAACTCATCTGTCGATGCATGCTTTTGCGTGGCAACAATCCACCGCTTTATCTTTTGAACAATATCGTTTGGTAAATCTTGAACCAAATACTGCTCGAACAGCTCAGCACTTTTCAACTCGTTATCTTTCGCTTGCGGATCATAAACTGCATCATGGAACCAGAGCGCCAATGCAACTGCATGCCCATCATTTAAATCAGCTCGAATCGTGTCAAATAAAGCCAAACATTCATACAAATGCTGCAGCGTATGATAAGCCCGCTGCTTTTCACTGTAGGCAGCAATCAACTTATTAAAAACTTTCTGCGGTTCAGAAAAATAATAATGCTGCTGCAGCTCAAACCATGATTTTTCTAATGAAGTTAAATATTGTGGCATTGCTCATCCTCATTGGATTTCTTTATTCAGCCACTTTGCCAATGATTCAGCATCTTTACGCTCTAAAAAAAGCTGATACAAGGTACAGGAACCAAACTCATGTTTCAGTTCCTGTTGGCGCATAGGGTGATTACCAAATCGGAATCGTCGAGTACCATCTCGATCTAAAGGTAATGCATACACCCCATAACTTCGAGGTTCTGTCAAATGCCCTTTGACTTTAACTTGATCAGACGATATTGCGTGTTTTAATAAATATTCTTTGGTTAACATCCCACCCTGCCCAAGGCAAAACTAAGCTGCGTGTTGTTCATCTCGCTTAAAGACCAATTCTTTATTCGATGAACTTTCAGCATCAAAGTAATACCCTTCACTATCAAATGCTTTTAATTGTTCTACTTGGCTTAATTTATTTTCAATCAAGTATCTTGCCATCAGACCACGCGCTTTTTTCGCATAGAAACTAATGACTTTATATTTTCCGTTCTTCTGATCCAAGAATACAGGCTTGATAATTTCTGCCTGAATTTTCTTTTCATTCACAGATTTATAATATTCGTCAGAAGCTAAATTTACCAATACTTTTGCATCAATTTCAGCTAAATCGTGGTTAATTTGATCGGTGATAATACTGCCCCAAAATTCATATAGATTATGGCCACGGGTATTTTTCAATTTAGTCCCCATTTCCAAACGGTACGGCATCATCAAATCCAACGGACGCAATAAACCATACAGACCAGACAGCATACGTAAATGCTGTTGGGCAAAATTAACATCTTGGTCTTTTAGATGATAAGCATCTAAACCAGTATACACATCCCCTTTAAATGCAAACAAGGCTTGACGTGCATTGGAAAAATCAAAATCAGCATTCCAGTCACGAAAACGCTCTACATTTAAATTGGCGATTTTCTCGCTTACTGTCATCAAGGATGCGATTTCAGTTGCCGAAAGTTTACGACATACATCAATCAACTGTTGAGATTGTGCCAATAAACGTGGCTGAGTGTGCGTATCTGTAGGTAAGGCTGTGGTGTAATCAAGTGTTTTAGCAGGAGAAATTAAAGCAAGCATAATCAATCAAAAATAAATTTATCTTAGTGAAACTATAACAGTTGATAATTTTTAATGCCAATTCGTGTTCTCGTTCAGTTTTATCGGTAAAATAGTGGATTCTTCCATTATCCATTGCGTATCTTATGTCTGAGCAATTATTCATCCAAGGTCCTGTTGGTCAAATCGAAATGTTTGTTGATCAACCCCAAGGTGAAATCACAGGTTTTGCTGTCGTCTGCCACCCACATCCTTTACAAGGTGGTACACCTCATCACAAGGTCCCTGTTTTATTGGCTCAGATTTTCAATGAAATGGGCTGTATTGTGTATCGTCCAAGTTTTCGTGGTTTAGCTGGGAGTGAAGGCACACATGACCAAGGACACGGCGAGACTGATGACATCATGGCTGTGATTAAATATGCCCGTGAAAAGCATGCAGGTTTAACCTTCTACGCAGGTGGCTTTAGCTTTGGTTCACATGTACTGGCAAAATGCCAAGCACAACTCAGCGATGAATTACGTCCTAAACAGTTGGTATTATGTGGCTTACCTACAGGCTCGGTGGTTGATTTACGTCATTATAAAACCCCTGCAATTGACGGCGACATTCTCTTTGTTCACGGTGAGCAGGATGATATTACCTTGCTCTCAGATATGATTGCCTGGGCAAAACCACAAAAACATCCGATCACAATTTTGCCAGGCGCCAATCATTTCTTTACAGGTTATCTAAAACAGTTGCGTCAAGTCATTGCTCGTTTTTTAAAACTGTAGACTTAACAACAAATTACTAAGAAAAATATACGTGTTTTGAATCCAATGTCTGTTATATCAGTATAGATGTACAGACATTCGGGTTCTTTCATAATGAAATTAAATAAAAAACAGGGACTTTTTTTAAAGCAAACCATTGAGCAATGGCAACAACAAGGCACGATTACGCCCGATGTTGCCAATGATTTAAATCAAAGTTTTTCGATTCGGCCTTTTGACTGGGAACGTTTAGCAAAATACTCATTCTGGATTTCAATGATTTGTGCCGTAATTGCCATTGCTGCAATTACCGCCGATAAATTTTTGATGGAATTGATTGAAAAAATCTTTATTGATTCCAAAATCATTCCTTGTTTGATTTTTGCTGTGGTTGCAGCAACCTTTTATGGCTTTGCCTATCATCGACGCAAAACCAAACCGCTGCATCAATTTAGCAATGAAGCGATTATTTTTGCAGGCGTGCTCTCTACCGCAGCGTCTGTCGCCTATTTTGGCCAAGCCATTGATACTGGTAGTGGACATTTCTCTTTATTATTTCTGCTCTCCACCATCATTTATGCGGCACTTGCCTTCTGGTTCCCTTCTAAACTGATCTGGGTGTTTTCGCTGCTATCACTCGGCTCATGGTTTGGGACGGAAACAGGCTATATGTCAGGTTGGGGTGCTTATTATCTTGGGATGAACTTTCCTTTACGCTTTGTCTTGTTTGGTGGCGCACTGATTGGATTAAGCTTGCTGTTTAAACGGTATGCGCATTTTAAAGACTTTGCACATTCAACTTATGTCATGGGCCTACTCTACCTGTTTATTGCCTTATGGATCCTCTCAATCTTTGGCAATTATGGAGACTTAAGTAGTTGGTATAGCGTTAAACAATATGAGCTGTTGCATTGGGGTGTTCTATTCGCTTTTATTGCCATTATCGCGATTGTCTATGGTTTAAAACATGATGATGCCACCTCACGTGGTTTTGGTATCACCTTCTTATTTATTAACCTCTACACCAAGTATTTTGAGTTCTTCTGGAATGGCATGCACAAAGCCATTTTCTTTATCTTGCTCGCCGTTTCGTTCTGGTGGATTGGCCGGCATGCCGAAAAGCTCTGGAACTTAGAATTTCTACCTAACCAACCCCAAATAAAGAAAAACCATCCAGTTGAATGATTACTGAAAATCCCCCCAACTTAAGCCAAACCGAGCCAAATACTTTTTGACTCGGTCACTGTCATTGGTGGTATTACGTTGTTGGCGTGAAGCTGCAAACAATTGACGTCCAGCATCCGCCATCGACTTGGCATTTTCACAGACTTGCAGCACCCCACGCAGTTGAATCTGATCAAACTCATCGATCTCGCTCAACTGCGCTTGATCTAAATACTTGAGTAGAACATCCTTTTCCTTAAATTCACTTTGTGTGGTTTGAATCGACCACAACTGCTTTAAACGCTGAATCTCTTTTTCGACTGTTTCTGAACGGATCAGCTCACCACTGGATAATGTCGCTAATCGCGTCACACTGGCAGTTAAATCACGAAAATTACCTTGCCATGATGCTTCTTTAGACTTAGCAAATTTCAAATACACATCGAGTGCATCACGTTGAAAGCGTAATTGGCGTTGCTGATTTGCCGCGAAGCGTTGCAACTCAAATTCAATATTCGGAGCAATATCTTCAATTCGATCTTTAAGATTGGGTAAAAAGAAAGTCCATGTATTCAATCGCGCCCATAAATCCTCTCGGAAACGACCTGCCTGCACTTCAGTTCTTAGATCTCGATTTGTCCCTGCAATCAGTTGGAAATCTGCCTGAACCTCTTTGTCACTTCCGACAGGAAAAAAGGATTTATCCTCCAACGCCTTGAGCAGCATCGCTTGCTCATCTAGCCCAAGCTCCCCAATTTCATCCAAAAACAAAATCCCCTGATCGGCACTTTTTAATAGACCTGTCCGCGAAGCCGCTGCACCTGTAAATGCTCCTTTGATATGACCAAACAAACTCGACATGGCACTGTCACCACGTAAGGTCGCACAGTTGACATCAATAAAGCGGCCATTCAAATGAAACTTATCTTTCTTTAATTGAAAGATTTGTTTGGCTAAATGCGATTTTCCAACCCCTGTTGCACCCATAATCAAAATCGGTGCGCTGGAACGTGTTGCCACCAATTCAACTTCAGTGATCAGTTGATTAAATTCGGGGTTATAAGTTGAAATATTGGCTTTTAGTTGCTGCCAGTTTTGTTGTTGTTCATCTTCAAAACGCTGCTTGAGAACATCATAGCGAGACAAATCCAGATCAATGATACGATATTCACCTTCTGGTGTTTTTTGTTGATTGGGTGCACTTTGAATCAGCTTGGCAGGCAAATAATTGGCATCGACTAATAGATACCAACAGATTTGACCAACGTGTGTGCCTGTCGTGATATGCAAAAGATAGTTATTTTTTTCAGTATCAAATGGATAGGTTTTTACAAAGTCATACAGCGCACCATAGACCTCGGCAAAATCCCAAGGATCACGGATACTCACTCGCTGACCTGACACGGTAGTCGATGGCGACACATCCTGCACATCTTCAGCAATAAATTTAACTAAATTATGATGTTGTCGATCATGCAATAGTACCAATTCATCCACAATCAAATCTTCATGCATCAGAAGGCTCAAAGTCGGACGCCAGCGTTGCCAACGATCAGGACGCTTTCCTTGATCTAAAGTAGAACCTACAAAGCCAATCACAACGGTTTTTTTATTCATTTAAATCTATCATGTTGAATATTTAAAATAGCTTGATATTTCCCTGATTCAGGAAGAAAAGGCTTAAACTGATTATTTCCAATACCTATCCATAATCGCCCACATTGCGTACATTCATACATATCTGCAGAATATCGTATAAACCTATCTATAAACTGCTCAGAAAATGTCTGTTTATGATTTAAAGGCGTCTTCATCGTATCATCGACTGCATCATAAAAATCAAATAAATCAACATCAGTAATAAAAGAAGCTTTGTATGGAATTTGATCTGTCTGATCAACAATCACATGACCACATATACATCCTAGTTTACTCATTTGAGGCTATGCCCTTAAATCTTTTTATTGATCTTATGATCTTTGCACATCATTTTCTATAAAATTTTATAGTTTCATATACAATAACCTTTTCATTAAAAAATACCAACAAGATGCTTCATTTTACTTTTTTAGGCACATCATCTGGTGTACCCACACTGACACGCAACGTTTCTGGTTTAGCCATCCGCAACAGCAAGAATAAAGACTGGATATTGGTCGATGCTGGTGAAGGCACACAGCATCGCATTCAACAGGCCAAACTTTCATTACAAAACTTAATCGCGATCTGCATTAGCCATGTTCACGGCGATCACTGTTATGGCCTAGTTGGCTTACTCGCAAGTGCAGGTATGAATGCCCGTACTGCACCTTTAACCATTATCGCGCCCAAAGAAATTCAACAATGGATTGCAGTCACAGCACAACTGACCGATTTACATTTACCTTACCCACTCCACTTTATTGATGTAAATGAAGCGACCCAAATACAGCAACTGACGGATAATCTTTCAATTCAAGCTCACCCACTCAGTCATCGTGTACCCAGTTTCGCATTTAGTATGATTGTGCAATACACTCAAAAAAAATTAGATACGCAGGCTTTAATTCAACTCGGCGTACCAAAAGGCAAAGCTTGGGGCGATTTACAACAAGGTCTGGACATTCAATTTAATGGAAAAACTTTAAAAGCAGCCGATTTTACCCAGTTACAGATACAACGCGCACATGCCATCGTCGGCGGCGATAATGACTGTCCTGAATTATTGGCACAGGCTTGCGAAGATGCTCAACTTTTGATTCACGAAAGCACCTACACACAAGCCGCTTTAGATAAAGTCGGTTCAGGCCCAATGCATAGTTCAGCAAAGATGGTTGCAGAATTCGCTCAGCAACAAGGTCTAAGCAATCTAATCCTGACGCACTTTAGTCCAAGACATCAAGATAATGCTGGACAGCAAGCCATTGCAGAGGAAGTGCAAGTTTTCTATCAAGGAAACTTCTATTTAGCCCATGATTTCGATCAATTTAGCTTAGATGAGACAGGTCAACTTTCAAAAATCGACAAATCCTAATAGATCCCCTGATATATGATCTATCAATAAAATCTCAGCACAGATCATATATCTTTTAAAATATCAATATATCCCAAAAGATATATTAATATCGATAAAATCAACAATACATATACTCCAGAAAAATATTTAAAATTTTATTTAATTTAATTATCAATACCTTAAAAAAATTTATAGTTGGTTTTTAAAAAGTTGGCACAGTCACTGCAATAACACATCCAAGAGACAACAACTTAAAATTCATAGAGGATGGGTCATGGTAAACCAGACAATTTTTGCCTCTCAGGCAACTAAAAAACAATTGATCAACAATGAAGCTGGCGGTCGTGCATTTCAACTAAATCACCGTCAAGCCTTAGCTCAACTTGCAGCAACAGGTACGTTGAATCACACCTTTTATCAAACGGCACAAATGCAGTTGGATCAGGTATTGGTACTAACACAAGATATTGATGCAGAATTTATTGCTAAAACGGCAGTTTATACCCGCCAAAATAACTACATGAAAGACATGCCTGTTTTATTATTGGCCATTTTATCACAACGTGATCAAACCTTATTTAAAGCAGTCTTTCCATTGGTGATTGATAATGGCAAACAGTTGCGTAATTTTGTACAAATCATGCGTTCAGGTGTGGTACAACGCAAATCTTTGGGTAGCTTGCCAAAGAAAATGATCAATCAATGGTTGATCAATGCCAATGAAAATCAATTGTTGGCAGCTAATATTGGCAATCAACCTTCTATAGCAGATGTATTAAAAATGACTCACCCAAAGCCTAAAGATGTCGCTCAGGAGGCATTCTTTGCTTATGTGCTAGGTAAAAAATACGAGCTTGAGCAGTTGCCTGCCAAAGTTCAAGCCTTAGAAAAATTCCGTCAAGGTTTAAGCCAAGATGTTCCTGACTTGCCAATGCAACTTCTCACCAATTTACAGCTTTCAGCTCAGCAATGGGCTGAGATTGCTAAAAATGGAGGTTGGCAGATGTTAAGAATGAACTTGAATACTTTTGCTCGTCATGGTGTATTTCAAATCGAGGGTATGGATGAAATCATTGCAAATAAATTACAAGATCAGGATATGATTCGCAAAAGCCGAGTTTTGCCCTATCAATTAATGACAACTTGGTCTGCGCTGAATGACACCGTCCCACAAATTGTAAAACAAGCTTTAGAACAGGTAATGCAGGCCGCTTTGCAAAATGTACCTCGCCTCGCTGGTCGCGTGGTTGTTGCGATTGATGTCTCAGGTTCAATGGCAAGCCCCGTGACAGGCTATCGTAAAGGCGCAACATCAACTTTACGTTGTGTCGATGTGGCATCGTTATTTGCTTGTGCGTTAAAGCAAGTAAATCCTGACATTGAAATTATGCCATTTGATACACAACTTCATTCATTAAATATTGTGGAAAATGAATCTGATCAAGCAAGCTTATTTGGTCGATTAAAACAGGTTTTTACAGGTGGTAAAACACGCTCTATTTTTGAAGTCGCCAAACAATTTGCTTCGCTTGGTGGCGGTGGAACGGATTGCAGCATTCCATTAAATCGACTCAATCGAGATCAGGCAGTTGTCGATTTGATGATTTATTTTTCAGACAATGAGTCTTGGGCTGACCAGTTACGCACACGCCATAAAACAGGCATGTTGTATGAATGGGATATTTTAAAACAACGCTGCCCAGAAGCAAAATTGGTCTGCGTAGATTTACAGCCTTATACGCACACTCAAGTACCTGAACGTACTGATGTGATAAATATTGGTGGTTTTAGTGACCATGTATTTACGCTGATTGATTTATTTTCGCAGGGTAAAATGCACGCTGATCACTGGATCAATGAAATTGAACAAAGCAAATTACCGACTTGATTGGTCAGGTCTGTAAATAGGGTAAATGCTTAAGGAACTACATCTTTCCAATGTTTTTGTTTCTAGATTCAACTTGCTACCCTATAATCAAAATTGCACAAATGCAGATGGAACTACATCACTATCCTTCCAAGATAGCTCAGTGAAAGCTGGCTCGATGTTTCATCATTATTGTTGTGCGAGGAATGGTTGTAATAAATGCCGATGGAACTACATCCTGTAGATAAAACGTTTCATTACACCTTGTTATTACAACCAACCAGTAAAATGCAGATAGGACTACATTTGTTGAGGGTTCAAGTCCCTTCAAATTGATGCAAATCAGTTTGTAGCTCAATTGGGTAGAGCCATGTATAAAAGGTCTTATCATTTTGTTTACTGGTCTATGCAAAATGCAGTCAGGACTACAATAAGGGGTTCACCGTTAGCAATAACTTGATGGTTCGAGTCCATCTTGATCGACCTCGATCAATGGCGGAAAGGGAAACGCAGTGGAAGAGTTGTCTTGGCGATTAATTGTTTGCATATTTTTTATGATACGGCATAAAATGCGTTTAGGACTACATCCTACCCCATAAATGTGAGTAACCACTCTCACCTGCATCTACAGTGTATGCAGTCGTCTAAATTAAGACATAATGGTTTAAGTCTTAGATAATTTTGTTTATGTCGCATCATCACAAATGCCAATGGGACTACATGGTGAATGCGAAAGCATAGAGTTCAAATATCTAATCCTTTTTTAAGGAAAGTCTCATTATTTTTGTTGTGATGATCCTCTTTAATCTCAATCAAATGCGATAAGCACTACATAGCAAAATCGTACGTAGTTGTATATCTATTTTTATAAATAAGGCAGCTAAGGAAAAAGAAGTGTTTATCCTCCTTGTTGATTGAGATCCCCCCTCCTTATGGAATATCAGGCGAAAAGAAATCAAATATTCTTCGTATTAGGCGAACTGGTAAGGTGATGATCCGATAAATAAGTTCAATAGAAATATCGATCAAATCGAACCAATCCCAAGCATCACTTCTACCACCTCGGTTTTCTCGCTTTGGTTTCACCCAATAAGCAAATAGGAAACAAACAGTACTTAGCGCAAGAAATACGAGATTAAAATCCTCCAACAGGAATTGCACAACACAAAATACCCCTGCAACAAATAAAATAATCGAGACTAAATAACGAAAAAGTTCCATCAGATTTAGCAATTTATTGATGTTTTGTTATGTTTATAGCATGACCTTAAACAAAGACATACTCACATCTAAACCAGACAACAGATTTTCATCTGAAATATATCAAACAACACCCCATCTATTTGCTAAAGCAGCAATATAGAATTCAAATGAGAAATGACGACGCTGGATATCAAATAGAAACCAACATTTCTCTCCTAAATCATGCACTCATCAATACCTTATGACAACAAATTGCAAACGAGCTAAAATTCGCTCGAAAAATTAAGAATTTTTATAAATTTAAAATATCTTTTAAGATATAAAAATATCTAAAATAATATCAAATTTATTAAACTATATACCAAAAACAATCCAGAGAATCTAAGAAAAATAAAATATCTTGTTTATTATCAATAAAATAAGATGTTTTAATAGATACATTTAAAAAGTTGGCACAGTCGCTGCAATAGTATAAGCACACAATATCATTGGGATCTTGTGAATATCACCTGCCTGCAAACGCTTGGCAGGCAGGCTTTGAAAGGAAAACGAAAATGTCTGTCGTTGAACAAATCAACCAACAAGCTCAATTTGAACAAGAACAGCAACAACGCGCCTATCAGGTTCTACAAAATGGCAAAAGTATGCCTGTGAAAATGTGGACCAATGGCGTACTAGTCGATGAAAACTCAAAACAACAATTGCTGCAAACCGCACAAATGCCCTTTATTTATAAATGGATGGCGGTGATGCCAGACGTTCACTTTGGCTTAGGTGCAACCATCGGAAGTGTGATTCCTACCAAAGGTGCGATTATCCCTGCCGCCGTAGGTGTCGATATCGGCTGTGGAATGATGGCGACGCGTACCAACTTAACCGCGTCGGATTTACCCGATAACCTATATGCTTTACGTACTGAGCTTGAGCGCTTGATTCCACATGGAATGACCAAAGGCCGTGGACGAGATAAAGGTTCTTGGGAAACGCCACCTGAAATGGTCGATCAAGCTTGGGCTGATTTAGTTGCAGATTTTGAGTTCATCTGTGCGAAGCATCCTCGCCTAAAAAATACCAATAACCGTAAGCAGTTGGGAACTTTAGGAACAGGAAATCACTTTGTAGAAATCTGTTTAGATGAACACGATCATGTTTGGATTATGTTGCACTCAGGTTCACGTGGTGTGGGTAATGCCATCGGTAATCATTTTATCGAGCTGGCACGTAAAGATATGCAAAAGCACTTTATTAACTTACCCAATAAAGATCTGGCCTATTTAGTTGAAGGTACTGAGCATTTTGATGATTACTGGTTTGCTGTGGGTTGGGCACAACGCTTTGCCATGAAAAACCGTGAAATCATGATGCAGTCTGCGATTAAAGCTTTAGCAACAATTATTCCAAAACCATTTAATGCAAAATTGGAAGCGGTGAATTGCCACCATAACTATGTGGAAAAGGAAGAACATTACGGCGAAGAAGTGATGGTGACCCGTAAAGGTGCTGTACGTGCACGTTTAGGAGAATATGGAATTATCCCAGGTTCAATGGGTGCCAAGTCCTTTATTGTTCGTGGGCTTGGAAATCAGGAGTCGTTCTGTTCATGTTCGCATGGTGCAGGTCGTGTAATGAGCCGTGCTGAAGCAAAACGACGTTTTACCGTGGAAGATCAGATCGTGCAGACTGAAGGCGTGGAATGCCGTAAAGATGCTGCTGTAATTGATGAAATTCCATCAGCTTATAAACCGATTGAAGATGTGATGAAAGCACAGCAGGATTTGGTTGAAGTGGTGTATACATTAAGACAAGTGGTTTGTGTTAAGGGTTAAATACCTGAGCATAAGCAGAAGGTGAACATATGTTTGTCCAATTAAATCATTTGAAGAGCAAAGAATTACAATCTGATCTCGATGCCATACACGCCGTATTTGAAGTTTCTTTGTTTGATATCGCAGATCAAACGGAATCTTCGAATACACTCGCTATTCATCAACAGATGCTATTGAATTGTGAACGTTTAGCAATAGAAAAAGCGTTGGACTTAAACACTTTAATCATTGAGAAATTAGATAGCACTCTTGTAGATATTGATAGTTTAGACAAACCTAATTTATTCTCTGGACATAATTGGTTTTTGAACTTGTTAGAGTCAGTCATTGATCCACCATATGGAACAACCCTTGCCCATTCTAATCGAGTCGCATTCTTCAAAAAATTCACGCAATTATGTCTTCTAACTGAAAAAGACTGTGAAATATATGATTGGGTTGGCTACCCAGGTAGTGGTCGAGATAATGATTCTGAATGGAATGATTATTTTGAACCCGGCCGAGAATGGTGGGGTAATTGGTGCTTAACCATCTATTCACCACAGCAAAATAAAGGCTGTTTACTACTTGCAAGCTCGACAGATTAAAGAATAAATTTTTTAGGAAAATAAAAGATGAAACTTGCAGAAGCACTTTTACTGCGAAGCGATCAACAAAAAAAGCTCGCTTCATTAAAACAACGGATCAACGCCAATGTATTGGTACAAGACGGCGATGAACCGAGTGAAGATCCAAATGAACTGATCAAACAGGTGTTTGCTTTAACCCAAGAAAGCAATCAATTGATTTGTCGTATTCATTTGACCAATGCACAAGCAAAATTAGAGGATGGCAAAATCCTACTGTCCCTATTAAGCTTACGTGATAGTTATGCTGAGCAGCATAAGATTCTCATTGATGCGATTGCCAATACCCATCGTGAACCTGATCGTTATAGTTCACGCGAGATCAAATGGCAGAAGGTTATCCCTGTCTCTAGCTTGCAAAAACAAGCCGATGATATCAGCGCGAAATTACGTGATTTAAATATCAAAATTCAGGCTGCCAATTGGCAAATTGATTTAGTCGAATAAACAACAGATTTTGTGAATTGAGTTCACAATCACAGTTTGGGCATACTGGGCGAGTACAAGATCCCGCTTTACTCCGATCTGAGGGATTGAAAATAATTCAGGCGGCTATGGCAGCATGTGAGCCGTGCATCAATCTTCACTGATTAGGCTCAGCACCATGTACCGAGTAAACCTTTGCCGAAAGCAAAGTCACGCGTTACTTCGCATTACCATGTACTGACAGTATGTTCATTAAATTACAAAATAAGGAAAATAGACGTGAATAAAGCTTTGGCAAATATGCCAGCAACCATCCAGATTGATGGTTCACAAGGTGAAGGTGGTGGGCAAATTTTAAGAACCGCCCTTGCCCTTTCGATGATTACAGGTCAGGCATTTGAATTAATCAACATTCGTGCTGGGCGTAAAAAACCAGGCTTAATGCGTCAACATTTAGTCTGTGTACAGGCATCTCAACAGATTAGCCAAGCCTATATAGAAGGTGCTGAACTGCATAGCCAGCGCTTGTACTTTGCACCACAGCATGTGCAAAGTGGAAAATACCAATTCCAGATTGGTTCGGCAGGAAGTACAACACTGGTTTTGCAAACCCTATTGCCTGCTTTGTTATTGCAAAATGACGCCAGTGAACTCACGATTTCTGGGGGTACCCATAATCCGCTTGCACCAACAGCTGATTTTATTGAGCATTGCTTTTTGCCTACGCTCACAAAGCTGGGGATCGAAAGCGAATTTAAGTTAAATAAAGCAGGCTTCTTCCCAATTGGTGCAGGTGAAATTCAAATCAAGATTCAGCCATGGCTACATCGAAACAAGTTAAATCTATTAGATCGTGGCGCTTTACAAAGTACTGAGGCTTTTGCAGCAGTATTGAATCTTTCAGAAGAAGCACAAATCGCAGAACGAGAATTAACAACTTTAAATAAAAGACTGAAACTAGATACGCAACAGCAGTTCCATTTAAATGGGATTAGCCAAGGCAATACGGCGTATGTCAAAGTTGAGCATCAACACCACACTCAGCTATTTACTGCTTTGGGTGAAATGCGTAAAAGTGCAGAACAAATTGCCAATCATTTGGCTGAACAGGTGAAGCAATATATTAATTCCCAAGCCGTAGTAGATGAATATTTAGCAGATCAATTGTTATTGCCTATGGCATTGGGTCAAGGGGGTGAATTTACTGCACAATGTATTAGTGAACACACCCGTACTCAGGCCACAATGATTGAAAAATTTATTGATTGTGAAATTGAATTTATCGAGGTGGATAAAACGCTATTTCAAGTCAAAGTAAACGTAGAATATTAAATATGAAAGAACATACTCAAATAAGCAAGTTTTTAAGCCTGATCTTAAGACATAAGCCTGAACAAATTGGGCTTCAGCTTGATCAAGAAGGTTGGGCAAAAATTGCTGAGCTCATTGAAGCTGCGCAACAACACAATGTTCTTCTAGATGAAGCATTCCTCCAAGTAATCGTAGAACAAAATGATAAAAAACGCTTCCAAATTTCAGACGATGGTTTGATGATCAGAGCTGTGCAAGGCCACTCAACAAGCACCGTACAGCGGCAAATGATTGCACAAAAACCACCACAATATTTATATCATGGCACAGCGAGTCGATTCATAGATTCAATTCAGACGCAAGGCTTAATTGCAGGACAGCGCCATTATGTACATTTAAGTGAAAATAAAGAAACGGCGTTGAATGTAGGTCAACGCTACGGTAAGCCTGTGCTCTTCTTAATCAATACGATACAAATGCATAAAGATGGCTTTGAGTTTTATCAGGCAGAAAATGGTGTTTGGCTAACAAAGCATGTACCAACACAATATTTATTACTAAATGATCAGACCAAGACAGAATCATTGGTCTGATCTGATTCCGAGATTGAGTTAACGCACACTTTCCAAAGCCGTCACCAATAACTCCCAACATTTCTCGACCGTATCTACTTTAACCCTCTCACCTGGCGCATGCGCCCCTTGAATATCAGGGCCAAACGATACCATCTGTAAATCAGGATAATGTTCAGCGATAATGCCACACTCCAAACCAGCATGAATCACTTTCAAGTTTGGCTCAATCTTAAATGCAGACTGATAAGCTTGTTGTAAACATTTCAATGCAGCCGAATCTGGATTTGGTGTCCAGCCCGACACTAACGGCGTTAATTCGGATTGAATCTGGAAATTGGCAAAGTGTTGTTGAATGTTTTGTGCAAATGTCACTGCTTCTTGGTTCACCATCGAACGAACCATAATCAAAGTTTTCGCTTCATCTTTCGTCAGTTTGACCACACCAAGATTATTCGAAGTCTCAACCACATCGGGTAAAGCAGTACTCCACTGTGCAATACCATAAGGACACGTTGCCAATGCCTGCAACCATGCTTGTTGCTGCTGTAATGTAATGACTTCATGTATCTGATTGGCATTTTGCTGCACGGTGATCTGCAACTGCTCATCAATACCCTGTAGCTTTTGCTGCCATTCCACTTGTGTTGCTGCAACTGCTTTTTCTAGATCAGCCAATTGATCTTTTTTAATTGCAATCGTTGCCACAGCTTCGCGTGGGATAGCATTTCGAGCCGATCCACCGACAAACTCAACCAGTCGGCCATTGGATGATGCCAAATAATCATTCAGGAAATTGGCCAAAATCACATTGGCATTACCACGACCCAAATGAATATCAACCCCTGAATGACCACCTTTTAAACCTGATACCAACAGATCCACATAAATCAAATTTGCAGGTGCTGGTTCATATTCAGGTGATTGCTGTACTTCTAAGTCAATACTACCTGCGCAGCCAAGATACAACTCGCCCCATTCTTCGGTATCAATATTAAAAAGCCACTGTCCAGTTAACACACCTGACTCGAGTAAACGAGCACCGCTCATTCCTGCTTCTTCATCAATGGTGAGCAAAACTTCAATCGGTCCGTGCGCGATATCGCTGGATTCTAATACAGCCAGCGCCAGTGCAACACCGATACCATTGTCTGCACCCAATGTGGTATTTTCAGCAATCAGCCAGCCGTCTTTTAATACAGGTTGAATGGGATCTTTAAAAAAGTCATGTTGGGTACCACGATTTGCCTGAGTCACCATATCTAAGTGTCCCTGCAAAATCACACCTGCAACGTGCTCTTTACCCGCTGTAGCGGCTTTTCGAATAATTAAATTACCAATGTCATCGACATAGGTTTCCAAGTTGCGCTGTTCCGCCCAATCTTTTAAATGTTGTCTGAGTTGTTGTTCATGTTTGGATGGTCGAGGAATCGTACATAAGGTCTCAAAATGTTGCCAAACCATTTGGGGTGATAATTTAGAAAAATCGACCTGTATCATACACCTATACTCTCAAATAAAGCGTTTAAACCAATATACACCATACACCCAAACGGCAATGATGTTAAATCACTTCAATTAAGATTTTATGCGCAAAATTGACTTAGCTTTTCCATACAAATTGGGAAAAACTATGTTCCGCTTTTAAGCTATTTTCGACAGCCTGAGCCAATTGGCGAATTATGCTTTGTGTTTCAATACGCTCAAACCAAGCTTGTTCTTGCTGTGGATTGGCAGAGATTTCACACAGAATATGACCTTCTGTATCCTGCTGAGAGCAGAGAATAGACAGTGGAAGTTGATGATTGTCGATACGCACTTCAATTTTTTCATGCTCATGACGAATATGCTGGGCATCAAAACCATATTGTTCTAATTGTTTATACAATAATGCAGCCACATACTCTTGCGTGATATAGCATTCATTCGGTGGATGCTCGACCATCCCATGTTTTGGGCAATCTGCTATAAATTGCAACGTTTTCATGCTATTCCCTCTATTTTTATGTTTTTAACTCTGGATCGCAGAGTAAATCCGACGCGAACGGTAAGAATTATTATATATACAATTGTCTTTAATAGATTAGCTGATTGTCTTAGTTCTATGGCTAAATTGATAAATTTAGACCCGATTAGATATGTACATCTACAAACTCAGCATTTTTATTATTTAAGCGTTTTCGCCTTATGTTTAGCCAATTGTTTTTATGAATATGCTTATAAAAAAAGCAGCATTTAACTTAATTAATCAAGCTAAACACTGCCTTTCCAGATCAGCTTATGGATTCACAACCTGTAAATCCAAACCTGCTGTATTTGCAAGTTCGGTGAAGGTTGGGAAACTGGTTGCCACAGTTTCTGTACCATGAATGGTGATATTACCTGAAGTACGTAAACCCGCCATACTGAAACTCATGGCAATACGATGGTCATGATGTGATTCAATTTCACCACCAGTGAAAATGGCTGACCAGTCACCAGACTTACCCTTACCTTCAATGATGATGCCATCGTCGGTTGGAGTACAGTCAATGCCCATAGTTTTTAAACCATCTGCCATCACTTGGATACGGTCAGATTCTTTAACACGTAGCTCAGCAGCACCAGTCAGAACCGTTTGGCCTTCTGCACAAGCAGCCGCTATGAATAATGCTGGGAATTCATCAATTGCTAACGGCACTTGATCTTCAGGCATATGAATGCCTTTTAGTGTACGAGAACCTTTGATATGAATATCTGCAATAGGTTCACCACCTGCAATACGTTCATTTTCTACAGTTAGATCAGCACCCATTTGCTTAAGAATTTCAATTACACCTGTACGCGTTGGATTGATCCCAACCGCTTCAAGAATGACATCTGCACCTTCAGTAATTGCAGCACCGACCATAAAGAATGCAGCAGATGAAATATCAGAAGGCACTTGAATATCAGTACCGACTAATTTGCCGCCCCCCACAAGCGAGATTTTATTGCCCTCGGTTTTCACATCATAACCAAAAGCACGCAACATACGCTCAGTATGGTCACGGGTTGGTTCTGGCTCAGTCACCGAAGTTTCACCCGCAGCCCATAAACCCGCCAATAAAATACCTGATTTCACTTGAGCAGATGCCATGGGTAAATCGTATTGAATCCCTTTAAGGGCTTGGCTACCTGTGATACTGACGGGTGGTGTACCTTTCTCACCCGTAGTTTGGATTTGTGCACCCATTTCACGAAGTGGTTTAGCAATACGTTCCATTGGACGTTTAGACAACGATGCATCACCGGTCATCACTGAATCAAACTTCTGTGCAGACAACATGCCTGACAGCAAACGCATACTAGTCCCTGAGTTACCCATATACAAAGCGCTTGCTGGCGCTTTTAAGCCTTGCATGCCTACACCATGAATAGTGACTTCACCATTCTTCGGTCCTTCAATGCTCACACCCATATCACGGAAAGCCTGCAAAGTTGCAAGTGCATCTTCCCCTTCCAAGAAGCCTGTCACATGCGTTGTGCCTTCGGCAATCGCACCAAACATAATGGAGCGATGTGACACAGATTTGTCACCCGGTACGGTGAATTTACCTGTAAATGTTTTCTTTCCCGGTAAAATGGTAAATTGCTGTGTCACCTTGTTTTTCTCCATCAAAGGTTTTTTGGCCAACATATGGTTAAAGTGCTGACGTGCTGCTTGAGCATGCCCGAGCAGTCCCATCAACGCTTGCGAATCTTCCTGTTCAATCAATTTCTTTAAAACTGACAATTGCTGTTCAAAGCCCTCAACAGCATTCAAAATTGCGGTTTTATTGGCAAAGAAAATGTCATGCCACATCTGTGGATCACTGGCTGCAATCCGAGAGAAGTCACGAAAACCTCCAGCAGCATAGCGAAAAATATCTAAATTATCTTCACGATTTGCCAGTTGTTCGACCAGATTGAATGCCATCAAATGTGGTAAATGACTGGTATGTGCCAATACTTCATCGTGCTTAGTGACATCCATGCAAATCACTTCGGCTTTTGCCGCAGACCAAAGTTGAATCAGTTTTTCAACAGCCCAATCAGCACTGGTCGGAAGTGGTGTCAAAATCACTTTATGATTGACAAATAAGTCAACTTTTCCTGCATGTACACCAGTATGTTCAGCACCCGCAATCGGATGACCTGGTACAAAACCGACTGGTAGATTTTCACCAAATACTGCTTTTGCTGCTTCAACGACATTACCTTTGGTACTACCCACATCGGTAATAATGACATTGTCTGCAAGATAAGGCTTGATCTGTTCCAGCACTTTTTGTGTCGCACGAACAGGCAGTGCTAAAACAATTAAATCTGCATCCCGAACTGCTTCTTCAGGTGTTGCATAACCGTGTTGAATAAGACCGAGTGCCTTAGCATCTTCTAATGTTTTTTTTGAGCGTGTTGAAGCCACAATTTGAGCTGCAAGTTGTTCTGCCACAATCACACGAGCAAGACTCGATCCAATCAGTCCAAGCCCAATAAATGCAACTTTCTTAAATAATGGTTGAGACATAAAACATATTTGCCTAATGAGACGACTTTGATATGGATAGATACCGAAGTCATCTATCCATACGATAAAACGGGATTATAAAACAGCGATTGGATACGAACCGAGGACACGTAACTCTTTCACCATTGGACGGATTTCTTCCAATGCCGCTGCAACATTTTCCTGACCGATATGTCCTTCTAAATCAATAAAGAACACATAAGCCCATTTCTCAGGTAAGGCAGGACGCGTTTCAATACTGGTCAAGCTGATTTGATGCTTGGCAAATGGCGCAAGAATTTCCAGTAAAGCACCGGCACGATCATGCGCAGAGATGAGTAGCGAAGTTTTATCATTCCCGCTTTGAGGAATCTTCTCACGACCAATCACAAGGAAACGTGTGGTATTTTCAGGGTTATCTTCAATATTGCTATGTAAAATCTCAAGGTTGTACATGCTTGCTGCAATATCAGATGCAATCGCTGCTGAGTGCCATTCATTACGAATACGGCGCGCCGCTTCTGCATTTGAGTTCAGTGCAACACGCTCAACCCCTGGATAGTGTGCATCTAACCATTTACGGCATTGTGCCAAGGTTTGCTGGTGTGCATAAATCTGCTTAATGCTGTCTTTACGGGTATTTTCAGATACAAGGAACTGGTGATGGATACGCAGCTCAACTTCACCAATCACATTGACTGTCGATGATTTAAAGCAATCTAGGGTATGGTTGACAATCCCTTCTGATGAGTTCTCTACTGGAACTACACCATAATGTGCGCTGCCCGCTTCAACTTCACGGAATACTTCATCAATGGTTGGTAATGGACGCACAACCGCATCTTTACCGAAATGCTTTAATACAGCGGAATGGGTATAAGTGCCTTCAGGCCCAAGGAATGCGATACTTTGTGGTGCTTCAAGTGCCAAACATGCTGACATGATTTCACGGAACAAACGCGCCATGGTTGCATCAGACAAAGGCCCTTGATTACGCTCCATCACTTTCCGTAGCACTTGCGCTTCACGTTCAGGGCGATAAAACAGCGGATTTTCTTCGGATGCAAATTTCGCTTTGGCTACCGCTTCTGCAAGCGTGGCACGGCGGTTGAGTAACTCTTGGATTTGTTGATCAACACTATCAATATCGTTACGAATTTGGTCTAAATTAAGTGAATTCGATGTGTTTTGTCCATCGTTTACCATTGAATGCAGCCTCAGCAAAATCATCTATAAGAATGGATTACAATTCATCTGTGAATTGATTATCCGAGCTAGTATAGCAACACTTTAAGCTATTAAACACGCTGAGTTTTAACTCTTTTTATTACCAAACTTTATTGATAATGATTTTCATTATATATTGCTAGCAAAATTTCACTGCTTGCGAATAAATTATGTTTAAACGACTTGGTATTTTGACTTTTGCTCTGCTCATGGCTACACCCTTGGCTTTTGCTCAGCCCAACACCTCTAGTTCAAATAAAGCACCTCTCAAATCACAAACCAATATTCAACAAAGCTTTGTAATCGCATCTAAATATACAAAACATGATTATCTGATTCAGATCTCTGTTCCTGCTGGTGAAGCTCCAAAGCAAGGTTTTCCAATTCTGTATGTATTGGATGGTAATGCTGCTTTTGAGAGTGCTGCCAATATTGCTAAATCAGTGGGTGGTGGTGCCAATCGCTTGGGTTTGAGTCCTGTCGCCATTGTTGCTATTGGATATCCCAAACAAAGTACTTTTGATGTAGAAAAACGGGCTTTAGATTACACACCTAAAGCATCGGCTGAATTTCAAAAACAAGCCAAGTACAGCTATGGTGGTGCAGACCAATTCATTCAATTTATAGAAAAAGAGCTGAAACCTGCCGTTCATGCAAAAATCAAAGTCAATCCACAGCAACAAAGCTTGTTTGGACATTCCTTTGGCGGACTGTTTGTTTTACATACTTTCTTTAGCCAACCACAAATGTTCCAACGTTATATCGCTGCCAGCCCTTCACTCTGGTTTGACAACTATGCCCTATTAAACCGTCAGACAGATTGGTTAAAGAACCAAAATAAAACTCAAGATCTTATGCTGATGACCACAGTGGGTACACATGAGCATGGTCGTAGCCCAACACCAGATGCTGAATCCTTACAAAAGCAGAATGATTTTTACCAAATTTTTAATCAGCAACGTTCACCGCATTTCTTGTTCTGGAATTATCGACATCCTGCTGAGCAGCATCTCACCAATATGTATGCTAGCTTACCGAAAGCGATTATGTTGGCAGGTTGTCAACCGCAAAGTTGTTCAAATCTCTTTGATGAACCAACACCATAAAATCCTGAATAAACACCGCTACATTTAAGCGGACGATTCTCTCCGCTTAAATTTGAACCTTTCAGTAGCATAGATTGGTTATACTGTCTGAAGATGTCATAACAACAGTAAATACAATGAATAAGATTTTCGGCTTAGCTTTATTAAGCTTGATCAGTATCGGTTTAAGCGCATGTAGCGGTTGCCCCATGATTGCGGGTTGCAATGGTACTGATCGCTCACCTTACTTTATCAGCCCAGTGAGCAGTCAAGCTCGGGGAATTCCGATCCCCCCTCAAACCAAGCTCACCTATCAATCACAACACTTTAGACAGACCCATCAGCAAACTCATACTTTAAAAGAACAAAACCTAACAGGCATCGCCCTTCCTGAAAATACCGCCATCCTTTGGGGCGGTATGCCCGTTGAGCAATTTATTCAATATATCGATCCCGCAATGAAGGGTTTTTTTGTCTATCCAGCAAGAGGCTTTAAATCAGAACAATCGAATGCATTTCTAAATTTATGGAAAAGTTGTGAAAGCGATTTAAGCATTTACTTAAAAAACCCAAATGATTGGACATTTAATCCATCTAATATGGAGATACGCGGCTGTGGAATTAATATTCAACAACGTAGTGCATATACGGAAGACAGTTTTCGGCAAGACGAAGCCGATGAGTTTCTACGCAAGATCAATCAAGCCTTGCAACAATTACCTAAACAACAGAGCTACCCTGTCATCCAACGATCAAGCAAATAGTGAAAACAAAACAGCCTGCTCGAAAGCAGGCTGTTTGACTCGATAAATACGGATTAAGCTTTACCGATAATGCCACGCGCCACGATTTCTTTCATGATTTCATTGGTACCGCCATAGATACGTTGAATACGCGCATCAACAAAGAAACGTGAAATTGGATATTCAGTCATATAACCGTAGCCACCAAATAATTGCAGCAAGTTATCGGCTACTTTCATTTGCATATCGGTACTAAAGCTCTTCAATGCGGCAGCCGTTTCCACATCCAACTTGCCTTCATTATATAAAGCTACGTTTTGGTTATAAAAAGCGGCTGTTGCCAACTCATCAATCTTCGCTTGCGCCAAGACAAAACGTGTATTTTGGAATTGTGAAATTGCCTGACCAAAGGCCTGACGTTCTTTTACATATGCTGTTGCTAAATCAATTGCACCACGGATTGCGCCCAATGCAGTAGACGCAATCGCGGTACGCTCACGCGGAAGCTCTTGCATCAAGTAAGCAAAGCCTTGCCCTGCTTGACCCAATAATTGATCTTTCGGTACTTTGACATTATCAAAGAACAGCTCTGAAGTATCTTGTGAATGCAAACCAATTTTGTCGAGGTTAGTACCCTTTTTAAAGCCCTCTAAATGTGTGTCAACCAACATGAGTGACACACCTTTGGCACGCGCTTGTGGATCAGTTTTTACTGCCAGAACCACAAGATCTGCATGCTGACCATTGGAAATAAAAGTTTTTGAACCATTTAACAGATAGTGATCATCTTGCAGGATGGCGCTGGTCCGCATTGCTTGTAAGTCCGAGCCAGCACCCGGTTCAGTCATACCAATGGCACCAACCACTTCACCCGATACCATTTTGGGTAACCAGTACTGTTTTTGTTCTTCTGTCGCAATGTGCTGGATGTACGGCGCAGCAATTTCAGAATGACATGAAATCGCGGTGGATAATGCACAGTAGCCTGCACGCGCAGACTCTTCAACCAACATGAGTGAATAATGCGTTGGTACACCGTAACCACCATATTCTTCTGGAACATCGACACATAAGAATCCATTTTCGCCCAATGCGTTCCAGACTGAACGCGGCATAATCCCTTCACGTTCCCATTGCTCATAATGCGGTGCAATCTGCTCGCTCATAAAGCGTTTAAAGTTATCGCGGAAGAGTTCCAAATCTGAATCATAAGCTAACATCATTATTTCCTTTCGCTTTCATTGTTCTTAAAAATTTGTTCGCAGTCATGCTAATAACTTTTAGATGGGATGTCATGTCCCGTTTACATCAAATCACTAGACTGATTCGGTCAATAATTTTGTTTGCATCGCCAATCTCTAAACCACAATTGCTTATTGATTAAACAGCGTGTTGGTTTTTTTATGCTACGCCGCCCAATTTTATGTCATATTCATTTTATTCTTTGTGACAATCTTCAATACGACCATGAACACAAAACGTAATATCTATAAAACCGCAGAACATCCCTTTGCTCAGTATGTTCGTATTTTAGGTAAGGGCAAAACAGGTTCTCGTTCGCTTAGTTATGAAGAAGCCTATCAAGCTTTTAGCATGATTTTAAAAGACGAAGTACTTGATGTGCAGTTGGGTGCATTCTTGATGCTGTTACGTGTTAAAGAAGAGTCTGTCGATGAATTAGCGGGTTTTGTCCAAGCCACCCGTGATCAACTCAATTTTCAGCCACTTGATGTCGATCTTGATTGGTCCTCGTATGCAGGCAAGCGTAAACACTACCCATGGTTCTTATTGGCAGCGCTGACTTTAGCGCATCATGGTTACAAAATTGTGATGCATGGTGCATCGGGGCATACCATTAACCGTGTCTATACCGAACAAGTTTTACAATATTTGGGCTATTCAATTTGTCAAAATCAACAAGATGTCCGTGAACAACTTGAACAGCACAACTTTGCTTACCTCCCTCTTGAAGCAATCTCACCGATTCTAAGTGAATTAATCTCGCTACGAAATGTAATGGGGTTGCGTTCCCCAATCCACACCTTGGCACGCCTGATTAATCCATTTAATGCCAAAGCGACCTTACAAGCAATCTTCCATCCAGCTTATCGCACTTCACATCAACAGACCGCATTCCGTTTAGGTTATCAGAACAGTGCCGTGATTAAAGGTGAAGGTGGTGAGTTTGAACGTAATCCTGATGCCAAAACCTTAATTTGTGGCATTAAAAATGGTGAGTTGTACGAACACGAACTGCCTAAATTGACCCCTGACCGTAGCCCAATTGAAGAAGAGCTTGATCTAGCTGTGTTTAAAGCGGTTTGGCTGGGTGAGCAGAAACATGAATATGGAGAAATGGCGGTGATCGAAACCATGGGAATCGCGTTGTATACCATGGGTGTAGTCAATAGCTATGATGAAGCAATGGATAAAGCCAAAGCGCTATGGGAAAAGCGTCTAAACTAAGCCAAATGGCGATTTCAAGTCAAAGAAATCGCCATGATCTTTACAATATATTGCTCTATCGAACTTTAGATTCAAGCATCGCAGCTTTAGTGATAACGATAGTATCTGCAACAACTTTACTTTTTCTGAACAGCCCCCCCATAACAAGCCGGCAAGAAAGATTATCTGTTAATAACGCCTCAATCTGCTTCTTTCTGAGGCAGATATTCATTGCCTCATCTTCACAGACTTTAAAAGAACCCGCTGAAATATACATCCCATGTTCAACACGCCCCTCATCAATCGAAACGGAGCCTATGACGACATAATCTTGTATTGGCTTGCATTTAAAATGTGAATATTTATAGTTTTCCTTAAGATACAAATCGTTTAAGTTATTCTTCGTCATCATCTCAAAACTGAACAAGTCCCCACTAATCCCATCAAGTCGAGAATAGGTCATTTTTCCTAACTGGACATTTTGAACTATTTTACTCTTTTCATTTGAAGGATAACTACATCCTGCAAGAACAAAACTGAATAGTACGATCAGCTTAAGCATCAATTGACCAATCTCACGTTTCACTTTTTGCTTAACTCTAGAAACCCGTATATTTTAGCTACAATACAATAGACCATTTAAAAATCTTAATCTTCAACATAATAAAAATCTGGCCAAAACGGATATTCCTGCCCTGAAGAATGAATATTTCTTAGGCTCAATTGATCACCTATTTTAATTGTAATCTTATTGACGTCATAAGGACCAGACAGATAAGCATCTCGTTGTTGACCTATAAAGGTCTTACAATATGCATCATGCGCTTTAATCTTTTGGGAGTTCTGCATAGTTTGCGCCTCTATCACCTGAATCCCAATCAATAACATAGGATAACCATCATTCTTGATAGTTGTATATTTCGTTCGTGGCGAACTATATTTTTGACTAGCTACAACATTTACTTTAAGGCGGCATTCAATGGGCTGTTTGGCAAAAATTATGCTTGTATTAAATATAACAAGTGCAGTTAAAGCGATTTTAAGATAAGTCCTATTCATTATTTTTCTCATCCAAATATCGTCATGACTATTTTCCATTGCTAGCCTGTTGGTGCAACTGCTTTACCATTATACGTCTTTCTAACAAAATTTATTGAATGAGCTGTTATTATTGAACTGAATAGTAAACACTATCCAAATTAATTTTATAGTTCGCAATACGATATATCTGTTAAACAGATAAAGTGAGAATAAATGTTGGATCAAAACTCTCAAACAAGCAATATAAAAAAAACAATCTCTAAATATAGAAAAAATCGTTTTAAGCAACCATTTTATATCAGTATGGTCTTAGCCATGACACTATTCAGCTACCCTTCAGCATACGCACAAAATGACCTCACACAAACCGTATCCAATCAATTAGAACGTGCCAATCAGGGCAACACCGCAGCCCAAGTTTATATTGCAAATTCATATTACATGGGGAGAAATGGTTTCCCAATGGATGATAAATTAGCACTCAAATATTATCTTTTGGCTGCAGAGAAAAACCATGCAGAAGCTCAATATGTACTTGCGATGATGTACCTTGAAGGCGAAGGAACCAATATTAATCAGCAGCTTGCTTTTAAATATCTAGAAAAATCAGCATATAACAATTTATCTCAAGCACAATTTGCATTAGGTTTGTGGTATCAAGATGGGGATGATTTTTTGAAAGCGAATCCCCAAAAAGCGAAATATTGGTTAAACAAAGCTGCTCAAAATCATTCAACCCAAGCCCAAATCGAGTTAGAAGAGTTAATACGATAAAATTAACCCTTTTCCAATCTCAACAGCATAGAGAAAAAATATTAACGAGGAAAAAGATGGGAATCGAGTATTTTATTATCGCAATGGATGAGTCAGCGAGCAAAGATGATCTCTTAAATATCTTTAGTCCCTATTGGGTAGAAATAGAACACAATTATTATCTTTTAAATTATGGCAACACACAATTTCAAAATCTAATCCTGAATAATGAATGTCATTTTTCGATAAACTTTCATGAAAATAATAGTACGGTGGAAAGTATCACAATTTATAAACCATGCGGTGACATCAAACTGGAACAAGCAATTTATCGGCTTATTCAGAATTATCCAATGTTCCTCACCTATCCTCGTGACCCTTTAATTGTCGTTACTGCAAATCCTAAATGCCTTGAACTTATAAGAAAGCAATACCCTGATCTTCTTGAGAATTTAAAACTAGTCTCTTGCTTTGAGGAGTACCATAATCTTGAATAACCAGTTTATTCATTTTATAACTAAAATCTTGCTAAATTTTCATACGCAATAAAAATGCTCCATAGGAGCATTTTTATTCATTCCAGTCGTATTAAACAAAACGAATTGGCTTAAATTCAGGCTCGTGTTTGTGATGATCATCATCACACTCTTCGCCTTCCTCTTTAGTACCACGGTCGATATAACCACTACGCTGTTCTTTTGGCAAATGTTCCATTTCCCATGCATATACCGCTTGCATACAAATTTCACGCTGCTCTTTGGTCAATGCAATACCATTTGGCCATTTACCAATTTCAACAGCAGTACGAAGACGCTCAACAATTTCAGGATTTAAAATAGCGAGCATTTGTTCAATATTCATGAGTCATCCTGTTGAAAAGATTCAAAATCTTGATTCCACCCCAATTTGGTACGACATGCCATATAGAAGTCATAACCGGGTGGATGTAATAAGCTTAGTTTAAACGGATGTTTGCGAATATGCACAGTATCACCGACATTTAATGCAACACTATGTTGACCATCGGCGCTGACCATCGGCAAAACACGGTTTTCCCGAATGGTAATCTTCACCTCACTTTGCCCACCGACTACGATTGGTCGTGATGACAACGTATGCGGATGCATTGGAACTAGTGCAATCGCATCCATACTCGGATGCAAAATTGGCCCACCACCTGACAGTGAATATGCGGTTGAACCCGTTGGCGTCGAAACAATCAAACCATCACTATGCTGACGATAGACATATTGTCCATCAATATTCAGTTCAAAATCGATCATATGGACCGATTTGCCCGAATGTAGCACCACATCATTCAATGCAATCGCATCATAAATCGTTTCACCATTGGTTCTGACTTCCATTTCCAATAAGAAACGGCGATCCAATTGAAACTGACCTTGCAAGACCTGATCAAGCTTAAAAATAGCCTCTGCTGGCTTAATATCGGTCAAGAAGCCCAGTCGACCACGGTTGATGCCGATGACTGGGGTATTGTGTCGAACCAACGCACGTGCAGCATGCAATAATGAACCATCCCCACCAACGACCACAACTAAATCGACCACTTCCCCAAGCAAATTTCGGCTAACGGTCTGCCCATGACTATAAGGCACCAGTTTGGCTGTTTCCTGATCAAAAACGGGGTTTAAGCCTAAAGTGATCAGATGATCATGAATTAAACATAACGTTTCTACTACAGAATATTTGTCTGGTCGTCCAATTAGACCAATATTTCGAAAGGATTTATGTGAAATTTGCACGAATAATTCAGCTCCGTCGCGATTACTGACTATCATATCATTAACAACCAATGTTGCGTTGATGATTGATTAAAAAGTATAAAAATGTCTATCCGTTGTTTTTTTATACGATTAATGTCAACACATTCTTAAACTTTTTATTGCATGTTGCTATTTATTCACAGTTTTATGATTGCAAAATGACAATAAGCTATCGCATCATTACCGACATTGTTTTGGTTTTAACGCAAATCTATGAAGTTTGAACGTGGTATTGGTTTTCTAGCACTCATTTTCTCAATGTTAGTGATAGGTGTCTTTGTTGCTTTTAGTATCTATCTGATCCGCTTGGATAATATTATTCGTGACAAGTTTGAAGGTCAGCGTTGGGACATTCCTGCCAAGGTGTTCGCTCGCCCATTAGAAATCTATTCTAATGCACCGATTACCCAAGAGAATTTTACCCAAGAGTTAAAATTACTGGGTTATAAAAACACGGCGAATTACGATAAGTCAGGTAGTTATGTGGTACAGGGTAACAAACTGTATGTGCATACTCGTGGTTTTGACTATGGTGACAGCACCGAGCCTGAACAAGTACTCGAACTTGCCTTTATGAATGGTCAAGTTAGCGAAATTCGCTCGACTAAACCTTCGAATACAGGAATTGCACGTTTAGAACCTTTATTGATTGGCGGTATTTACCCACAGCATAATGAAGACCGTGTCCTCATTAAACTGAATAAAGTACCAAAAACCCTGATTGAAGCATTAATTTCAACCGAAGACCGTAACTTCTATCACCATCATGGTATTTCAATCCGAGGTACGGCACGTGCTTTGGTCAGTAACGCCACCGGTGGTCGCCGTCAAGGTGGTTCAACCTTAACGCAACAGCTGGTTAAAAACTTCTATCTCTCTCCAGAGAAAACGTTAAAACGTAAAGTCAATGAAGCCCTAATGGCTCTACTGATTGAATTGCATTACAGCAAAGATGAAATTCTGGAAGCGTATCTCAATGAAGTAAACTTGGGACAAAACGGCAGCTATTCAATCAATGGCTACGGTTTGGCATCACAATTTTACTTTGGCTTACCGTTACGTGAACTGAATATCTCACAACAGGCATATTTAGTTGGCCTGGTTCAAGGTCCTTCTTTATATAACCCTTGGCGTAATCCAGAATCAGCCAAAAAACGCCGTGATGTTGTATTAAACAACATGAAAGTCATGGGTTACTTAACCGAAGCTGAATACCAAGACGAAATTGCCCGCCCTTTAAATGTGGTGAGTAAACCAACCTTAGGCCCTGCAAAATTCCCAGATTTCCTTGATATCGTGCGTCGTCAACTTCGCACTGAATATCAAGAAAGTGATATCACCAATCAAGGTCTAAGAATCTTTACCACACTGGATCCGATTGCACAAACCCAAGTCCAAAATGCCTTTAAGAGCACTGTGGATCGTTTAGCCAAAGCCAACCCTGCCCGTTTGAAAAACTTGCAAGGCGCTGTTCTGGTTGCACATCCTGAAAATGGTGAATTAGTCGCTGCCGTCGGTTCAACTCAAGACTTTACTGGTTTTAACCGTGCACTGGATGCCAAGCGTCAAGTCGGCTCTCTGTTAAAACCGATCATCTACTTAAATGCGATTGAATCTGGCCGCTATACTTGGGCAAGCCCGATTGAAGATAGTGCAGTGAATATTCCAATTGATGGGGATAAGAGCTGGACACCGAAAAACTATAGTGGTGGTGAACATGGTGTTGTTCCGATGCAACAAGCATTGGCCAACTCGTATAACCTTTCGACCGTACGTTTAGCCAATGAGTTTGGTTTATCCGCGTTCAGCAATAAATTAAGGCAGTTTGGCGTAAGTTCAGACATTCCTGCCTACCCTTCGATTTACCTTGGTGCCGTAAATATGTCGCCGATGGAAGTTTTAAGCATTTACGGCAATTTTGCGACTGGTGGCTTCAAGTATCCACCACGCTCGATTCGTACTGTGGTCGATGCCAAAGGACATTTATTAGATCGTTATGGCTTAAATGTTCAACAGACTATTGATCCTGCTGCGGCCTACATTCTTAACTATGGTTTACAGCAAGTGATGCGTTCTGGTACAGGTCGCTCTGCTTATAACAGCTTACCTGAATCATTGAATTTAGCAGGTAAGTCAGGCACAACAAATGATACGCGTGACTCATGGTTTGCTGGCTATTCAGGCAATCACGTTGCAGTGGTGTGGTTAGGTCTGGATGACAATAAAGTGACGGGCTTAACAGGTTCTTCAGGTGCATTACCCGTTTGGACCAATGTGATGCGTCAATTACGCCAAGAACCTGTGAACCTACGTCAAACCGACAATGTTCAATGGCAATGGATTGATAGTGCAACGGGTGACTTATCAGCGCAAGGCTGTGATGGAGCGTTGTATATTCCATTATTACGTCAAACTGTACCCCGTCGTGCAACCCTTTGTGGACAATCTCATTACGAAGTAGAACCTACCTATATTCCACAGTCCGAAGAAACCCCTGCCGATGATCATAATGACGGTATCAGCAACTATATTCGTGAAAGTGAAAACCAAATGGATACAGATTTATCCAATCGCCAACCCAGCCGCGTTATTTCGAGCGGCAGCTATAGCGGTGACAACTAAGTCAAAAGGATAATTGGATATGATGAAGAAAACTGCAGTCTTGGTTGGTATGTTGCTACTTGCAGGCTGTACCACAGCGCCTGAAAAAACGCCGACCAAAACAACACCAGCTCACCCGCCTAAGAAAGTGACTGAACCTTCTTCTGGGGTGAAAATTACGCCTTATGAACAAAAAGAGATTAAGCGCCAAAGTGTGCCTGTGGTGGTGCCGCAGCAAAAAGTTCAGCAAAAGTTTAATGATGGCAGTCAACTGCCCGCATTTAAAACCTTAATGCAAAAAACACAAGTCGCTTATAAACAACAGCAATTGGCGGAAGCTGAACGTTATGCCCTTCAAGCACAACGGATTGCACCGCAAGCGACTGAAACCTATTTGTATTTGGCCATGATCGCCGATCAGCGCAAAGAATATGCCAATGCCGAAGCATTGGCACGTCGTGGCTTAAGTTATGCACAAAGCAATGCCATGAAGAAACAGTTCTGGTTGATTATCCTGAAAGCCAGTGAAGCCCGTGGCCATACCGTTAAGGCTCAAGAAGCGCGTAAAGCCATTCAGGCACTTTGACTTTAGTCAGCTGAAATAAATTGACGAATTCCAGCAAGCCCATAAGCATGATGTTTTTGGGCTTGTTCTAAATCTGCTGGTGCAACACCACCTAAGGCAAATACAGGAATATCACTGTTTTGTGCCAGTTCTGCAAAACTGTGCCAACCTAAGCCCTGTGCTTCAGGATGTGTGGCGGTTGCATGTACAGGACTCAAAAAGACCGCATCACAGCCAATCTGGTGTGCATGCTGTAATGACACTGCATCATGACAGGCCGCAATAAAACGTTTCCCTACGATCAATTCAGCTTTGTTTAAATGCATCAATTGTGATTGCTTCAGGTGGATGGTTTGAATTTTTGCTTGTAGGTCGTTACTCAATTGCTGCCAAAGCGCATAATTGACAACCAGCCGCGAATATTCTGCATCGCTTAATCGCTGCAATTGTGATTCAATCTGTGCTTGATCTTCTAAAGATGTACGCCAATAAAACAAAGCATGCTGTTGTGATATTTGAGCAAGTTGGTCACTAATTTGAATCAAATGCGACCAACTTAAGCGCTCTAAAATTGCAGCATTGGCTTTAGGGAAATTTAAATTTGCCAATTGATCTCGGCTATACCAAGCCCACGGTTGATGAATAAGCCCTAATAATTCATCAGGTACATAAGCATGGAATAAATGCAAATTGACAATGAGATCATCATATTCATGATGAATCAGATCAAAAGCATGCCACTCTTTTAAACCAATACCAACTTCTTCATAAATTTCACGGCGACAAGCCTGCTCAGGGCTTTCCCCTTGTTCAACTTTTCCACCTGGAAATTCATGTTTATTGCCTTGGTGCTGACTGGCTTGTCTCCAACCTACCAATACTTTGCTTTTATGTAATAAAATTGCGATCGCAACATCAACCGTAGCTTTGGTCATAACAGACTAAAATCTCTCATCTTTTCAGTTTTATTTTAAGTAATTTATAATCGCTTTCCCATGTCAAAAAATAAAAATAATAGACGATTTTGTAAATTCTTAAAATTTCCGTTGACAGGTCTATTCGATAATGATTATCATTTAAAACATTAAAAAACACACCACGGAGCATAACAAATGAACGCACCATTTAGCCTATTTACCCGCAGTACTGATGCAGCTCAATCATTGCCAATGTTGCATTCAAATAACCTTTTTGCCTTAGGTCGCGAAATCCGCATCATGCATGCTGGTGAGGAGTATCGTTTACGTTTAACCCGTAATAATCGTCTGATTTTAACGAAGTAATATAATAATAATCGCACAACAATAAAAAACGTGGGAATAGCAGTATGTCAGCGCATACTGCTTTTTTAATGTGTTTAAATTACAAACATTTAAAACGTATGCTGACTTTTAGACCACCATGTTGAGACAGTGCGAACTCAATTTCCCCATGATGAAGTTCAATAATTTTTTTACAAATAGATAAACCCAAACCAGAACCTTGTGTTTTGCTTCCCAAAGCCCGATAAAAACGCTCACCCAAACGTGCCAAACTTTCTGTACCCATCCCTTGCCCTTCATTTTCTACAATCAAAGCCAAATATTGCTGCTGTTGCTGTAAAGTGATATAGACTTGTCCATGTTCTGGCGTATACCGAATGGCATTATCCACAAGGTTTCGAACACAGGTAAAGATGAGCTGCTGATTGGCAAGAATCTGACCTTGCAGATCTGCCACATCCTGCCAATGCAACTGGATATGCTTTTCCTTGGCAAATAAGTGAAGTGCCTGTATTGCCTCTTCAACAATCTCCTGCATCGAAAAATAAGTTTTGGGTAAGTTTTCCGCATGCTCAGGATCTAATCGCGCCAATAACAATAGATTTTCTAAAGTTTGAATTCCACGACTCACGTCTTGCTGCATTTGTGAAAAATCGGCAGTACGTTCTGGATATTTACGTTGCAACAACTGTAAACGCATCTGAATTGCGGACAATGGCGAGCGTAACTCATGCGATGCATCTGCAGTAAAACGTTGTTCAGCCTGCAAAGAATGATCTAGACGCTGCAGTAGCCGATTGAGCTGAGCCAACATCGGTTGCAATTCTTTTAACTCAACTTCACCAGAGGAGATGGGCCTAAGATCATCCGCATTCTTGGCCGAAATTTGTTTTGATAATTGATGAATCACACTAAATTGGCGCTTGATCAGGAAATGCAGCATGATCCACTGCATTGACCACAGCAAAATTAAGACCAGTGCATATCCCATAAAGCTATGCAGCAAATCTTGAAAACGCTCTTCTAAAGGTTGCAATATCAACACTTGCATATGCGAATTTTCATCTTCACCCGCATAACTTCGCCATAGCTGACCTTTCTGCCAAATCAGGCCGTAGTCGCCATGTGCAGCCTCAATCAAACTGTAATACTGTTGATCGAGTTGAAAGTCTTCTGACTGGGTGAGCACTTGCTGCTGATTGCTTAAACGATATTGAATATCAAACTGATCACTGAGCTCATCAATTTGCTGCCCAGAGGGGCTGGTTAAATCTGCGATAAGCAGCATATCTGAAATCTCATCCATGATTTCGTCTTGTACTTGCATAGTTTGGTAAACAGAAATGACCGCGAATAAAAGCAATGCCACACATCCAGCAACGATGGAGCTGATTAACGAAGTTTTGACCAGTTTGCTTTGTAAGGACAGCACTTTCATTCTGTTATTCCTGATGCATGCGATAGCCTAAACCACGGATGGTTTTGATATATTGCCCACCAATTTTCTTTCGAATTTGATAAATAAATACTTCAATGGCATTGCTTTCAATTTCATCGCCCCATGCATATAAAGATTCTTCCAGTTGTTCCCGTGTCAAAATGTGATCGGGCTTTTGCATGAGTTTATGCAAAATCTGAAATTCTTTCGCGGTCAGATTAATGGCCTGCCCTGCTTTGCTCAGTGTTTTGGCTTGTGGGTCCAGCTGTAAATCGGAAAAATTCAGGTACTGTCCCGCTTGAGCTTGATGCTGACGTAATTGTGAACGAACCCGTGCCGAGAGTTCCTCTAAATTAAATGGTTTCACCAAATAATCATTGGCGCCCAAATCCAAACCTTCGACCCGATCATGAATATGGTCTTTGGCTGTAATAAAAATAACTGGAGTTTTACTATCCTGACGGCGAATGCATTTTAGAATGTCGTCACCTGTAGCCTGTGGTAAGCCCCGATCCAATAAGATGCAATCATATTGATGCTGTTCGACCGCCAAGATCGCATGATCACCACGTTCCACCCAATCGACACTATAGCCATCCATCTCTAACCAGTCTTTAATACTCTCTGCCTGAGAGGCATCATCTTCAGCCAATAAAATTCGCATAAAAAATAATCCTCTCTTTTGATCTATAACATTTTTCTGGGAATAAAGCATAAGCAAAAAACCACATGCTTGTCATGTGGTCTTTTGAGATCATCAGCTTGCTTAGAATTGAACTTGATCTACATCAACCTCAACACGTTTGGCTGGTTTATAATCAATATCAATTTCACCAATCAAGGTTACAGGTGTTTTTGCCGATACAGCTTTACCTTGCCATAAATCATCATCAATATCGACGGTGATTGAACCAGTTTGATCGCTAAACTGATATTTCTCATCGCCAGTCGCCTTCACCACATAACCTTTTAATTGCACTGGCGTATCATCTTTCATCGTCAATGCTTGTTTAACGGTCGTCGTTTGAGTGGGCGCTATCGCCTGTTGATTCACAGCATTTGTATTTGCAACTGCAAAAGTTGTCACACCAACCAAACCAGCAATTACTGCAACTTTAGAAATAACGTTCATCTTGATACCCTCATTTTGGCTTCTTCATTTCGATGTAGGCATTAAAACAAATGAAGATGAGGTGAATCTGAAGATTAAAATTTTCTGTTTAACTTAGAGGGACGACACGTAAAACCTCTTCCAAAGTGGTTACCCCTTCAATAACTTTACGTGCCCCTGCGATACGCAAAGGTTCAATACCTTCTTTCTTGGCCTGTGCTCTTAATTGATTCAGTGTAGCGTTTGCACTGATTTGTGATTTAAGCTCCAAACTCACTGGCATAAACTCATAGATCCCGACACGGCCTTTATAACCCGTCTGACGACACGCTTCACACCCAACCGCTTTATACATCGTCGTAGGCATATCCATCATATAGTCAAAGGTGAGATGTTCCCATTCTTGTTCATTGATGGCGGTTTGCTGTTTACAATGCGGACAAAGGCGACGTACCAAACGTTGTGCCAATACCCCTAAAATTGTTGCTGCAGTAAGAAAGGGCTGGATTCCAAGATCGTGCAAACGAGTCAAACTTGATGGCGCATCATTAGTATGTAACGTAGAAAGGACTAAATGACCTGTTAATGCCGCTTGAATCGCCATATTTGCGGTATCGTGATCACGAATCTCACCGACCATGATAATGTCAGGGTCTTGACGCATTAAGGCGCGAACCCCATCCGCAAAGCCTAATTCAATGTTTGGATTCACCTGCATTTGGTTAAAGCTTGGTTCCAGCATTTCGATCGGATCTTCAATGGTACAAACATTAACCTGTTCGGTTGCCAGTTGTTTTAACGATGAATACAGCGTTGTGGTTTTACCTGAACCTGTCGGGCCTGTCACCAAGATAATGCCATGACTGTGCTGTGTGAGTTGTTGCCAACTCTGCAATAAATGCCCTTCAAAGCCTAACTGCTGGAAACTACGGACCAACACTTCTGGGTCAAAGATACGCATTACTAATTTTTCGCCAAAAGCGGTAGGTAAGGTAGAAAGACGTAATTCTGTTTCTTGCCCTTTTGGTGTACGCGTTTTTAAGCGTCCATCTTGCGGTTTTCGCTTTTCCGCCACATTCATACGGCCCAAGATTTTAATGCGTGAAATTACCGCGGTGAGTGTATTGGCAGGCATGTTATAGATCGTATGCAAAACACCATCTATACGGAAACGTACCTTACCTTTATCTTTCCTTGGCTCCAAATGAATATCACTGGCACTTTGCTCGAATGCAAATTGCAGCACCCAATCCACCAATTTCACAATATGCTGATCATTGGCATCTGGGTTTTGGGTATCGCCTAACTGTAATAAAGCCTCAACCCCTTTATTTTCTCGATCATAAATACTGGCATTTTGCGATGAACTCACGGCCCGACTGACTTGATAATATTCAACCAGATAACGTTGCAGTTGTTCGGGATTGAGCAGCACTTTTTCAATTTTCTTTGGTGCTAAACTCCGCTCCAAGTTGTTGAGCCATTCGGTGGTAAAGGGCTGATCCGTCCCAATCAAAATCCGATCCGCATGCACTTCAACCGCTAAAATATGGTTTCTAACCGCAAACTCTTGTGACATCACACTGGTTAGAGCAGCGACATCTGCTTTGAGCGGATCAATCACAAATAAAGGAATATCTGCTTTTTCAGCCAACCACTGACACAAGCGATTCATCGCTAGTGTAGAACCCTGATTGAGTTGATCTTTTAAATTAAAATTGGCAATCCACTGCAAAGGATGCCATTTCAACTGATCTTTCTGACGATGTGTGGTTTGGATAAGTAACTTATCCCGTTCAGTAATCCGACCATCTTTCAGTAGTTGCTCTAAGCACCACGTCACATCAATTGTAAACGAAAAGTTTGCAAATTTTGCCTGTGCTTGTATCACCGTTAGTTCCCCAAATATATGACTCAATTATTTTTTTAAAGTTTTTAGCTTTGCTCTACAGCCACTACGGTGACAGTCCGGTCATCCACTGTAAAACGAATATTCAATTCTGAAAAACACATCCCATAGACCCGCTCAGCATCATCTTGATACGCAGGTCGTGGATCTAAAGATAACACTTGTTCCAGTTCATCGAATATCTTTTTATTTAAAATCCCATCATTTAATAACTGTTGCTGCTGTGACTGAGCAGTTTCCGTCCACGCTACTATTTTACGTACTGGCTCTTGTTGGGCATAACCACTGACCGAATCTTCAATCGAATCGGAATATTGGATATACGGTTTGATGTCTAAAATCGGTGTGCCATGTAATAAATCACTGCCCATGACATAGAGACGAACGGCTTTAGCCTGCTTTTCAACACGTAGAAAACGTACCACCGACAAGCCGATGGGTGATGGTCGATACATGCTACGTGTCGCAAAAACACCTATTTTCTGATTACCGCCCAGTCGTGGTGGACGCACCTGTGGACGAAATTTAGACATTTGATTCAAAGAGTTATCTTGATTTTTGTTTTCATGAAACTGCCATAGCAGCCACAAATGACTAAAATCTTCAATCCCTTCAAAAGCCAGAATATCGTTATAAGGCTCCGCCATCTCTATATAGGACTCGACTTGTACGAGGTTTGGCTGGCGTGGGATACCAAATTTCTCCCGATAAGGAGAATGCATATGGCCAATGATCGGCATGACTACTGAGTTGCTCATCACTTTTTCTTATAAACACAATTAAATATATTCAGTTTATCGAGAATGATTTTAGATTAGAATAGCGATCTGTTTCTTTTAACTGTGATCGAGACCTTTAATGGCTGCTTTTAACGTTGAACGCATTACTTATGTTCACCACTGGAATGACACGCTTTTCAGTTTTAAAACTACACGCGACACCAGCTTACGTTTTAAAAATGGTCAGTTTGTGATGATCGGCCTTGAAGTGAATGGTAAGCCTTTAATGCGTGCTTATTCGATCGCGAGTGCGAATTATGAAGAAGAACTCGAATTCTTCTCTATTAAAGTACAAGACGGTCCATTAACTTCTATCTTACAAAAAGTACAAGTGGGCGACGAAATCCTGATTTCTAAAAAGCCTACAGGCACTTTAGTACATGACGATTTATTACCAGGTAAAAATTTATACCTTTTATCTTCTGGTACTGGCCTTGCTCCATTCCTTTCTCTACTTCGTGACCCTGAAACTTACGAAAAGTTTGAAAAAGTAATTATGGTTCACGGTACACGTTATGTATCAGAACTTGCTTACCAAGATTTGATCTTAAATGAACTTCCGAACCACGAGTTCTTTGAAGAACTCGGCATCAAAGACAAATTAGTTTACTACCCAACGGTGACACGTGAACCGTTCCACACTCAAGGCCGTGTGACCACAGCCATTGAAACTGGCGAACTTTTTGAAAAAATTGGTTTACCACGTTTTAACCGTGAAACTGACCGTGCCATGCTCTGTGGTAGCCCTGCCTTCCTTAAAGATGTTGCAGCACTGCTTGATGAACATGGTCTGGTTGAATCACCTCGTATGGGCGTGATGGGTGACTATGTGATTGAACGTGCATTTGTTGAAAAATAAATTTTTTCATTAAAAAGGTGCTTTAAGCACCTTTTTTTATAATTAAAAAAGGAAAATCCATTGATGACAACTCAAGATTCAACGATAAATATTGAAGACTATAAAAATATCATGCAGTTTTTTTATGACTTTAATGATGAGAACACTGAAAAACGTAGTCAGGCACTGGTTTGGTTTTATGAAAACTTTGAATTGGTCTTATCATTTTCCCTGTATTTATCCATACAAGCAATAGAAGGTATCAACGAAAGTCAGATTAGCCCTCACATTCATATTTTAGAGCTAAAAGATGATCAGGGTATCTCCCATCCAACCTATGTGATTGCAACTTATGCATTTCAACCCACTGTTGAAATGCAAGAAGCGCTCTCAAACGCTGAGTTTAAATGTATCAATCTTGAACTTGGCAAAATTATTTTCAATATTTTTCCAGCCATACAACAAAAATATGAAAATACCATCATCTCTATTTCATTTCCTAATGATATTCATCAACAGTTCTTTTTAGACCGACAACAGAGTGCATTTATTAGTTTATTTAAGGATGATATTGAGATTTTAAGAAAAATAGCATTTACCGCATTATCAAGCCAAGATTCCAATTTAAGTGAAGAACTCTGGTCACGCCACTTAAATCACCGCCAATTTAGACAGTTCATTTATAGTTTTGGCTTAGAGCACCCCGAAATTGAAAAAATTTGGTGTTGGGGTCTTGGGAATATACTTTACATCACACTTGATTGCCCATCTTCGTGTTTCAAACAATATAAACAGCTATTAACACTGGAGTTATCAGCAGTTATAAAAGATTCTGAACTTTCATTACAAATTTTAGATTTAGATCAATTAGAAAAAAATGAAATACAAGAAAATATATTAGCCGAAGAATTTAGTTTATTTTTCCAAAGAACATGGAATCATTTTTTCTTATTTCGCTGGTGGCGTAATTTTCGAAAAATACCTCTCATTACTGTTAAGGACCAATGATAAAACAGTGTCATCTTTTTATAACTTATAAGGATGACACTGTTATTTAAGCTAAGCTGCTTCTAAATGAATCAAACGTTCAATATAATACCAACACTCTTCGATTTGAGCATGATCCTTATTCACTTTTGCATAAGCGGTCATACCATCTAAAATATTAATATACATTGCAGTCAGCACGTGAGGTTGAAATACTTTAGCCTTTTCAAACAAATCTTCCACCAAAGCCATTAACCACTCTCGATATTCGACAATTGGCCCAATAATTGAGGGATATTGTTGTAGAATTTCTAAAGAAGCTTTTTGGAACATACAGCCATGAAAATCATCTGAATTAAACCAAGACAAATGCCAAAAATACACTGCCTTAATTTTTCCTAAATAATCCTCTTCTGCAATTAAGCTAATTTCATGTTCAATAGCCGCCTGAATACTTTTATTCCTTCGAGACAAGCATTCTTCGATCAAGTTCTCTTTGGATGGAAAGTATTTGTAGAAAGTCATTTTGGCAACACTCGACTCACTAATAATTCGATCCACACCCACAGAGCTGTAGTTATGACGGTTAAAAAGGTCTAGAGCCGTTGCAATAATATCTTCTTTTTTTGACATTTTATTATCCTTGTAGAATTCTATCAAAAAACTTAATGCATTATTTAGACATAGTTTACATGCTGGAAAGTTCTGGCCACTATGTATGTTATGTTATTTTAAGAGCATTATAGAAAAGTCGCATTTTCTTTATTGTTCCTCTTATAGGGTATGTAAAAATCAGTCTACATACAAGATCATTTGTAAAAAAATCTTTCTATTTTTAAAATATTTCTTTTTAACGTGAAGCAATTCACTGTTTGCTTACAGTTAAGTTAATTCATAAACTTTCTTACTATTTTTTAGCCGACTTAATAAATTGATTTCACAAAAAATTCATTTTATATTTAAATCATCCAATAAAAAGATGTTTGGTTGAACTAATAGTTATATTCATAAGCAACCAAAGAAAATCTAAGTAAATAATTGGAAAAGCAATAATATTATTAATTCATCGAGTACAAAACTATGCCTAAAAAATTTGAAAACTTTAACGACCCAAGACAGAAAGCTATTGAAGGAATGAAGAATAGTATTTCTACTGAACAATGGAACAAGAACTTGAACTTTCTGAAACAATTACGTGCAGAAATTTCAAATCACCCTGTTTCACGTCATCCAGCTATTCAACTTCTAAATGACGGTGTTATTGATAAAGAAACCTTAAAACACATTCATTTAGAATATCGCCATGCCATCGTACAAGTATTTACGGATGCATTATTGATGGCACAATTTCAAACCAAGCAACTAGAGCCGCGTTTATTATCAGGTTCTAAAATGTTCCCTCGTTTTTTACTTAATCTTAATATTCTGGATGAATTCGGTTTCCGCCCAGGTTTAGACGAAGAAGGATACTATTCAGGCAACCCTGAATATGCCCATTATCCACTATTTGAAGACGTGTTAAATGACTTTGAACTGAGTCAAGCAGAACGTAATGACTATCAACCGTCGCTCATTTCGCAACGTGTTCGTAGTTATCTGGAAAATGCATTCCATAGCTATCAAGCCGTTTCAGCATTATTGGCTGTGGCCGAAGAAGAAGTAATTTTATTTAGTCCAGCCTTACGTCAGGCAACCAAAGCTGTTGGGTTTGATGTCGACAGCGGTTATTACTATGTACATGGTGTTTCACATGATGCCTCAGCAGAAGCTGCAGATGATGATCATGAGGACGATTTATGGTTCGTGTTGGCGCAAGCTTGTGTTGAATCTGAATATGCGTCGATCCGCCAAATCTGTCTTGAATACTGTGATTTATGGGAACAGTTCTGGGATGAACAAATTGCCTATTATGGAACATTCAAAAAACTGGCTTAATTTCTTTCGCACAACGAGCCATCTTCAACTTTTTAGTTGAAAGATGGCTTTTTTAATGCCTTGGAGAATCTGCAAAGGCATCAATGTTAAAATCTTCTCCTCTGCTATTAAGATGAATTTAACCGAAGTTAGCGACTATTTACGATATAATTCAACTTTCTTTCCCCGCAAACGTTTCGCACATGTTTTCACAATTTGATGTCAACTTATTGGTTCTGCTTGTTTTATTAGGCTGCGGTATCTTTAGTCAAAACACGGCAGTAACGATCGCAGCTGCTTGTCTGATCTTGGTTAAATTGACTCCTCTGAATCAGTTTTTCCCCTATATTCAAAATCATGGTTTGAATATTGGCATTATCATCCTGACCATCGGTGTCCTTGCACCCATCGCAAGCGGCAAAATCAGTGGTGAAAGCATCCTCAAATCATTTATTAGTATTAAGTCATTAGCTGCAATTGCAGTTGGATTATTGGTGGCTTGGCTGGGTGGTCGTGGCGTTAAACTGATGAGTAATCAACCCGATGTGGTTGCAGGGCTTTTGATTGGAACCGTGGCAGGTGTAGCGCTATTGAGAGGTGTTCCTGTTGGTCCACTGATTGCCGCAGGGATATTGTCCTTGCTGATTGGTAAGTCATGAACGGATAAACTAAAAAAGAGAGGCTTCTCGCGCGTTAGTCAATAGGTAGTGGTGCTGCCACTACCTGATAACCAACAATCGCCGCTTACTGTTCATAATATACGGTGCGTAACTTGGAAAACTTTTCTAGCTGCTTAATAAAACCTTCAAAGTAATTCTTTTCCTTATCTTCACTACGATAACCCGCGTAGAGCTTTCGTCTTAAACCTTGTGGCGAAACACAATCTAAACGGCGACTCACCACCCAGCCTTTTTGCTCATACTCATTCACCACCCAGTCAGGCAATGCGGCAATACCACGCCCACTGGCAACCAATTGAATTAGCATCTGGGTCAGATCAGTGGTACGAATATGTTTGGGTTGAATATTGGCAGGAATAAACAAGTGCGCCATGATATCCAAGCGATGTTTATCAACAGGATAAGTGATCAGCGTTTCTTCAGCTAAATCTTCGACTGAAACCTGCTCAGCACGCACCAATGGATGGGTATTGGAAAGTACTAAACGAGATTCATATTCAAAGATCGGGAAGTATTCAATCCCTTTTAGCGCAATTGGGTCAGCCGTAATCAATAAATCAAATTCCGCATTTTGCAATAACTCATGTGGATTCGATTCAAAACCGGCTGCAAAGTCTAGGTCCACATCTGGATATTGCAGGCGATATTGATTGAGTAATGGCATGAGCCAATCAAAGCAGCTATGGCATTCCGATGAGAAAATAATTCGTCCCGTTTGCCCATGTACGATACGGGTAATATCGGTTTGCGCAATTTGTACCTGTGGCAATACATCATCTGCCAGTTTAAGTAAGCGTTCACCTACATTGGAGAAGCTCACCGGACGACTACGACGATTAACCACTTCTACCCCATACCAGTGATCCAATTCTTTTAATTGATGTGAAATTGCAGATGGCGTAAGACATAAATCTGTTGCAGCAGATACCAAGGAACCGTGCTCTCTTAAAGCAATTAAAGTTTTTAAATGACGAAGTTCTAACACGACCACAACCATTATTGAATTTAATTCATCTTAACATGATATTAATTAGTTTGTCTCAACATAGGCTTTATTTCATGATTTACCCATTCACACTCGTTTAAAAACTCAACACACCAATTGCTATTAATACACGGATGCTTTTGGTATTTAAAAATTTTCAGCTTGAGCTGAGAACATTTCATGGAATTGAACTGCCATAAGCATTTAAAACTTTTACAATAGACGATTCACTTTTGCAGACCGCGCTAACGATGACACGACAAAGTCAAAAGACGCTTGAACGTCAAATGCTCAGCCTACCCGAAGGGCACGACAAACTGTTGCTGCATTCATGCTGTGCGCCGTGTTCAGGTGAAGTGATGGAAACCTTGATTGAGTCTGGCATCGACTTTTCGATCTTTTTCTATAATCCAAATATTCACCCTGTGAAAGAATATTTGATTCGTAAAGAGGAAAATATCCGCTTTGCCGAAAAGCATAATATTCCTTTTATCGATTGTGACTACGACACTGACAACTGGTTTGCCCGTGCCAAAGGCATGGAAAATGAGCCTGAAAAAGGCATTCGCTGCACCATGTGCTTTGATATGCGTTTTGAAAGAACAGCGCTATATGCCTATGAACATGGCTTTAGTCTGATCAGTAGTTCACTGGGCATTTCTCGCTGGAAGAATATGCAGCAAATTAATGACTGTGGTCTGCGTGCCGCTGCACATTATCCAAATATTCAATATTGGGATTATAACTGGCGTAAACATGGCGGCGCAGTACGGATGCTAGAGATCAGCAAACGTGAAGAATTTTATCAACAGGAATACTGTGGTTGTGTTTATTCGCTTAGAGATAGTAATCGCTGGCGTATGAGCAATGGTCGTGACCGTATTCAATTGGGTGTGAAATTTTATAGTAATGCAATGGATGATGAGTCAAATCAATAAAATTGACCTCGAAATAAAAGGCTAATTCAGATGAATTAGCCTTTCCGCTTCTTAATTTACAGCAACACTGATGATGCTATAGAACTGATTGCTTGGCTTTTGCTTCGCATCGACTGCTTCGCTAACTTCAATCAGATATTCACCTGCTTGAGCAAAGACTAAATCAGCACTGCCATCTGCGGCAGTCTTTAAGCTAATGCCTTGTTTATCGGTTGCACCTTTAACACGAATGACCACATTAGCATTGGTCAATGCTTGATTGGCTTTCGAAACTTTAATTTTAACGGTTTGATTGGCCTTTAGCTCACGTGGATGGGTTAAAAACTCAACTTGAATCGGTGCTGTGCTTGCCTGCACTGGCGTATTCTTCTCTTTAGATACATAAGTCAAAAATGTCCATTCACGGGTAATTTCAACAGGTGTAAATTTTTTCGCTTTTAAATCTGAAGGAATCACAAAATCACGTTCAGCTTTTGCAGGCGCTTTGTCTGCTGGCATATCAAAGAACATTTTCCATTCTTTTTGATCTTGCACATATTTCAATGGATAACTGACGCTGGTTTTGACCGTATAAGTGCCTGCTTCAGGCAATTTCAAGTCAAATACAGTTGCCGAACTGAGCTTAGAATCTGGCTCAATCGTGGTTTTAGTTTTATTCGGTGCGGTAATCTCAAACTTCGCATCTTTTAATGCATATTCACTTTGCAAAGCTTCTTCTGCATAACCCGAGATAATTGCAACTTGGGTTTGTTCCGTTGTATATGCAAGTGGTGCAACATAGGGTTCATGAGCAAAGCTATAAGCTGAAGCAAGCAACAATGAACTGATCAATAATTTTTTCACTCTCTTTCCACCCTTATAAAAATTCAGCTAAAAAACGTCTGTTTTGCATTATACATAAATGAAAATAATTATCATTCAATTAATCATTTTTTATGCTGTCTCTCCAAATCAGTTGAGATAAAAATTGTGTTCTATTTCACTTTTCTGAATGCGAGTCGAATATAATACGGTGGTACTTTTTAACTCGAAATATTATGTCCTCACCAAGCTCTCCCTTAGATTCCACACCTTCACACAATTATTCCTTATTTCTGGTTATTTTCTCCCTTGCTGTTGGTAGTTTCTGTATTGGCACCACCGAATTTGTGGCCATGGGTTTGATTCAGGAAATCGCCACCGATTTAAATGTCAGTGTGCCGCATGCAGGCTATTTCATCAGCGCCTATGCCCTCGGTGTCATGGTGGGTGCACCAATTATTGCGATTTTAGGTGCAAAAGTACCACGTAAGACGCTTTTACTTAGCCTGATGCTTTTTTATGGCTTGGCCAATGCTGCGACGGCTTTTGCAAGCACACCAGAAGCCATGCTGTTGTCTCGCTTTATTGCAGGTTTTCCACATGGTGCCTACTTCGGCGTAGCAGCCTTAGTTGCGGCTGAACTGGCGGGCAAACAGCGCCGTGCAACTGCGATTGCACAGGTGATGATGGGGCTCACCATTGCCAATGTCATTGGCGTGCCGATTGCCACTTGGCTGGGTCAACAATTTGGCTGGAAATCAGGTTTTGAGTTTTCTGCGGTGATTGCGTTTATTACCCTCATTGGTGTCAGTTTATTTGTTCCCAATATCCCATTGCAGAAAACTGCCAGTATCAAAGCGGAGTTGGCGGGTTTAAAAAATATCAATATGTGGCTGACCCTTGCCGTTGGTGCAATTGGCTTTGGCGGCATGTTTTCGGTGTATAGCTATGTCTCACCAATTCTAACCGAATATACCCATGCTGATATTCGTGTGGTACCTGTAGCGCTCGCAATTTGGGGCATTGGTATGGTGATTGGTGGCTTGGTTGCCGGCTGGTTGGCAGATAAAAATCTATTTAAAACCATTATTGGCATTCTGATCAGTTCGGCACTCGCCTTTGTCGCTGCCAGCTTTATGATGTCTCATCTCTATACCGCAATTGCCGCCTTATTCTTGATTGGCTTTACCGTGATCGGTCTTGGTGGTGCTTTACAGACCCATTTGATGGATATCGCAGGTGATGCACAAACTTTGGCAGCCTCACTGAATCATTCGGCATTTAACTTGGCCAATGCACTTGGCGCGTTCTTGGGCGGATGGGTACTAAGTCATAATATGGGTTGGTTAGCACCGATCTGGGTTGGTTTTGTCTTAAGTTTAGGTGGATTGGCGATTTTATTAATTGCACTGGCTTATGCCAGATATTCACAGAAAAATGAAACTGCTGCATCTTAACGGCAGTTTCACCTACGGGTTTTAATCTATTAATTTTGCAATCTGTCGATCATGCCATTTTGATAAGAATAATAAGGCTGTGATCGACCCAATCAAGGCAAAGAACATATCTGACTGTGTATCCCACTCATCCCCTTGCGTACCCAAAAACTCTTCGGCTCCTTGGCCCAAAGACAATGCAGCGGCCCATTCAATCAATTCATAGCCCGCACTAATCGCCATTACAATACAGATCACAATAAAACTGAGCATTTTGCCTTTGCTTAAAATACGATTTCGAATCAGAATTTCACGCGCAGCTATGGCAGGGACAAAGCCCTGCATAAAATGTCCGATCTTGTCGTATGGATTTCGTTCTAAACCCAACCATTGTGCAATTTCAAAACCCAAAGGCACGCATGCGTAGCTATACGCGCCACCGACAATCAACACAACGGCATGCAAGAAAATAAGTCCATATAACAGAGGGCTGAGCGGAAAAGCTTTATAAGTGGCAAATAATAACGGGACCGCCGATCAATACGGGGATGACTTCAAGCCACCACGTGGTTCGATCAAAAGGCTGAATTCCAGAAATCAGCAGCAAAATGGCTAAAATCGCCGTGCCCAAATACAATAAAGAAATACGCATGATGTTATAAAAGTAGTGATTTATTAAATTCCATCATATAAAAAACCCAAAGGAAGTCCTTCGGGTTTTTGTTATAAAATCAGCAGATTGAATTTTTATTTCACCGCATCTGCCACTTCTTTCAACATCGCCTTCATGCCATCCAAGCCATTATTCATCAAGTACCAGTTACTTGAATCCAAATAGACGATATTGCCATTTTTCGCTGCTTTGGTCTGGTTAATAATCTTGTTATTCAAGACCTGCTTGGCACCTTGCTGATTTTCAGTAATCGCAGCACCACGGTCAATCACAAACAGATAATCAGGATTTTTCTGGGCAATAAACTCATGCGACACCGCCATACCATGCAAGCCGACTTTGATTGAAGGATCTGCTGGAGTAAAACCATAGAGGTCATGGATATTACCGAAGCGTGAACCTGGCCCATAAGCCGCAATTTTGCTGTTATTGACCAGAACCACTAAAGCAGTTTTAGCTTTAGTTTTGGCTTTTAATGCGGCTATATCTTTTTCCAAAGTTTGTAATTGTTGCTCCGCTTCTGGCTTTTTGCCCACCATCTCGGCAATATTCAGGGTTTGCTGCTTAAATGAGTTGAACTGATCGTTATAGTCCACATCAACAAAATAAGTCGGTGCAATCTGTTTAATCTGTGCCACCAGATTTTCCATTCGTCCGCTCATCAAAATCAATTCAGGTTGGCTGGCTGCAATTTTTTCCAGATTTGGTTCTTTGACTGTACCGACATCCAGATATTTACCCTCATTAAAGTCTTGCAGCACTTTTGGCAACGGGGTGCCTTTGGGTAAAGCCACCACTTTGTCATCCGCGCCTAAAGCATGGATGGTATTCAAAGCACTGGTATCCAATACCGCAATTCGAGATAAATTTGCAGGAATCGTGATTTGACCCGCCTTACTTTCGAAGCTATGCGTATCCTGTGCAGCAGCCGTATTTCCTTCCTGTGTTGCAGAAGGTGTGTTGGAATTACCACATGCAGCCAAGACCACACTCAGCATCATGACTGGCAATGTTTTTTTGAAAAGCATAACGAACTCCTAACTAATGAAATACAAACCTAATTTGTGCTGTTGAACCTGTTGAATCGGGATATGAAAATCGAAAATATCCTTGAGAATGCGTTCATCCATCATCTGCTGTGGATGACCTTGATAGACCAATTGCCCTTCTTTCATGGCAATAATGTGATCCGCATACACTGAGGCAAAATTGATGTCATGAATCACTACAATGATCGACTTACCGTGATTTTCAGCCAGATCTTTTAGCACCTTCATAATTTGTGAAGAGTGCTTCATATCCAGATTATTCAAAGGTTCATCCAGCAAAATATAATCGGTGTCTTGTGCCAGAATCATGGCGATATAAGCACGCTGACGTTGACCACCTGACAATTCACTGATTTGACGCTGCCGTAAGGCTTCTAAATCCATATAGGCAATCGAGCGATCAATTACCTTGCGATCTTCTACGGTCAAGCGTCCTTGGGAGTATGGGAAACGACCAAATGCCACCAGATCCTCAATACTGAGCCTTAGCTCGGTATGGTTGGATTGTTTTAAGATGGCCAGCTTTTTCGCAATTTCAGCGCTTTTCATCTGCTGTAAGTCTTGCCCATCCAGCAACACTTGCCCCTGATCTGCCTCGATTAAGCGACTCATCATCGAAAGTACCGTACTTTTGCCCGCACCATTCGGGCCAATGAACGCCGTAAACTGTCCTTTGGCAATACTTAGTGAAAGCTCATGTACCACCTGCTGTTGCTGATAGCTTTTGCTTAAATTTTTTAGCTCTATTGCCATTTTTTATTTTCCTTCAGTAATATCCAGAAGAAATAAATTCCACCGACAAAATTAATGATCACACTCAACGTGGTTTTGAAATTCAATAGATGCAATACGATGAACTGCCCGATCATCAAACATAGGATGCTGACCAGAATAATGCCGAGTAATAAGATGTGATGCTGATGAGTCTTGAACAACTCGAGGGTAATGTTGAGTACCAACAAGCCAAGGAACATCATCGGGCCTGCCAAAGCAGTTGCTGAAGCCAGCGCCAAGACCACCAGAATCAATAACACGCGACTGGTCTTGTCATAATCCAGACCCAAATTTAGAGCATGATCGCGTCCCAACGCCATCACATCCAGCTTGTGATAGTGCTTTAAGCTATAAAACAGAATCGGCACAATAGTCAGCAAAGACAGTCCAACCGTTTCCATTTTCACCACATTAAAACTGGCAAAACCGGCATAGGCTGCAATCTGAAATTCATCAGGATCGAGCAAGACCTGAAAGAATGTGGTCATATTGTCGAATAAAGTCGAACAGATCAGCCCCACCAACAACAGAAAATAAATATTTTGCTGTGCAACTTTTTGGAAAATAAACCGATATAGCAACAAGGCAAACGTGACCATGAGCAGCAAACTGATCAAATAATCGGTAACAAAGTTGAGTGACAGTAAAGTGCTCGCACCAAAGAAATAGATAATCGCTGTCTTGGACAATTCATATAATTTATCCAACCCTAAAGCCTGCGGTGTCACCACTCGGTTATTCACAATGGTATGAAAGACCAAAGTTGAAACACCAACGGCGACGCCAGCGACGATGATGGCAGCAACGGTTTTTAAACGCAGACCGAGAGCATATTGCCATGCCATCCCTAAATTCCAACCCAGATATAAGGCAATGCTCAGCAGCATCAAGAGGGCTAAAACAATCAGTTTGGTTTTATGAGGCATAGCGATATCTCCTGAGCAATAACCACAGGAAAATCACACTGCCGACAACACCCATAATCAAACTCACTGAGACCTCATAGGGATAAATCACCACCCTGCCAAAAACATCACAAAGCAATACCAGCAAAGCACCGAGGAGCGCCGTATGTGATAAGGTTCGGCGGATATTGTCGCCTAGATATAAGCTGACCAAATTCGGTACGATTAGTCCAAGAAAAGGAATTGCACCAACGGTCACAATCACTACGCCTGTAATCACCGAAACAAGTAGCAAGCCCAAAAATAAGGTCTGTTTATAATTCAGCCCTAAATTGGTGGCAAAATCCTGTCCTAAGCCTGCCAAGACAAAACGATTGGCAAAGACATAGATCAGGATCAATACAGGCACACTGAGGTAGATCAGCTCATACTGACCATTTAAAATGGTGGAAAAATCACCTTGCAACCAACCTGCCAAGTTTTGTAATAGATCCATTTGCAAGGCAATAAAGGTGGTAAAGGCCGAGATAATACTGCCGAAAATCATGCCCACCAGTGGAACAAAGACCGTATCTCGATGCTTGAGGGTCGCCAAAATGCTCATAAAGGCCATTGCACCCATCAGTGTCACGGCAATCGCAAAGCCTGTTTTGACAAAGATTGAAGCACTCGGCAGCAAGATAATCGAAACCAAGACGCCTAAACGGGCACAATCATACAAACCAGCAGTGGTTGGAGAAACAAAACGGTTGCGGCTAAGGGATTGCATAATCAAGCCACAGACACTCAGGCCCGCACCTGCCACAATAATTGCCATGAGACGCGGTAAACGACTGGTCCAGAACAATTGCCATTCATGAGGATTACCAGCCCACAAACCCGCAAGACTCATCTCACCGACACCAACAAATAAGGAAATAAATGCCAATGGAAGCAATAATAAAATCAGATAACGCCGCTTAATCATGTTGGGAGAACTTCATAGGATGCGCAAACTTAAAATAAGCTTAAAAAATACAAAATAGATAACAAGAAATTATCACAAATGATAAAGATTATTGTTAACTTTTTTAAATGAAATATCATCGATGTGAAGTACCACTGAATCAACAGAACTTTTAATTTTTAATAAAAAAGCCCTAAGGCTCAGTGTTACCGAGCTTTAGAGCCAAATTAAGTATTATTTAATCAGAATAAATAACTGAGTATTAGGCGCTTATGCTGAAGCCTTAAGCTACATTTTTATAATAAATTTCAAGTTATTCAGGAAGTTTTTCGCCACAATGTGGGCAGTAACGGCACAGCTTCTTTTCCTGCTCCTGATCTTCAAGCAACTTTTCTCTGACCAGTTGCATAATAATTTCATGGGTCTGCTCTTTGGGTAAACCGACCTTTTTGCGAATCCGTTCAATTTCCACTTGATCATGCAGCAGGTCTAAACCTTTGGCCTGTAGTACTTCCCGAAACTCTTGCTCCAATCGCTGATTACGCATATTCAATTCATTGGCAAGACCAGAAGCCAAAATACCCGCTGGTAAAGCGGCAATACCTACCCCGAGAATGGTAATAAATGCACCGAGTATCCGCCCCAAGTTAGTCACAGGGGTCACATCGCCATAACCAACTGTAGTTAAGGTAACCACTGCCCACCACATCGATTGCGGTATTGAGCTAAACGCCTCAGGCTGGGCTTTATTCTCAACCACATAAATCGCAGAAGCCGTCATCACGATCATAATCACCAAGATAAAAATAACCGCTTGGAATGAGCCTTTTTCGCGTTGAATCACGCGCAATAAAATTTGCAGCGAAACAAAATAACGGGTTAGCTTGAGTAAACGAACCAAACGTAAGACGCGTAAGAAACGCAAATCAATCGGAACAATGAAATTGAGATAAGCAGGCAAAATCGCCAATAGGTCGATAATTGCCCCACCACTTTTCATCCAACGAATCCGTTGTTTCCAAGCAGCCTCTTGCGGCTCTTCCTCAACAATACTCCAGAGCCTAAGCAGGTATTCACCACTAAAAATCATGATCGAGAGATTTTCAAAGATATCGAAATAAGGCTTGTATAGTTGATAAAATTCGTTGACGGACTCCAACAAAACCGCAGCCACGTTGCCAATAATCAAGGCAATCAATAGATAGTTTAGGCAGGTACTTACCGTACTTTTATAGTCATCATTGTGCAGATTGTCATAAACAAAACGTCTTAATTGCTGCCATGAAAATTGAGTCATACCATACTTATTGTTTAATCAAGCAAGCCAAAAATGTAGCACGTTGCTCTCGTATTTAATAAGGGATTTTAAGCTGAAGCTCTATTTTCTCGTTTAAAACAAAAGCATTCACCAATTGATTGGTCTATATCACGCTGTTTCAACAAAACTTTCTTTGCAGTTTGGCGCTTGCTTCAACGATAATAAAAGCTTAGTGGTTATTTTCTTTAACGATTCATTCATAAAGAACTATAAATTTTATTAAACCCGTACAACAAGGGGAAATTACATGGGATTTAAAGCTCTCCCGACGCTGATCTCTTTATTTATTGCATTATTGATCTGGTTCGTCATTCCTGTACCGACTGGTGTTGATCCTGATGCATGGCATTTATTGGCAATGTTTGTTGGTGTGATTGCCGCCATTATCGGTAAAGCCATGCCGATTGGTGCAATTGCGATTATTGCCATTACTTTAGTCGCCGTGACAGGTGTGACTAATGACACTCCAAGTGGTGCCATTCAAGATGCCCTCAGCAGTTTTGCCAGCCCACTGATCTGGTTGATTGGTATTTCAATTATGATCTCCAAAGGTTTGCAAAAAACTGGATTGGGTGCACGCTTAGGCTATTTATTTATCGCCGTTTGGGGCAAGAAAACCATTGGTATCGGTTATAGCATGGTGCTGTCTGAACTGATTCTTGCACCTGTGACCCCAAGTAATACCGCACGTGGTGGCGGGATTATTCACCCGATTGTCCGTGCAATCTCCACCAGTTATGACTCCGATCCTGCCAAAGGCACCGAAGGTCGTATGGGGAAATACTTAGCTTTAGTGAACTACCAAGCCAACCCGATTACTTCTGCCATGTTTATTACCGCAACTGCCCCTAACCCACTGGTGGTTGATCTGGTGGCGAAAGCAACCAACAGTCAGATTTCCTTGAGTTGGAGTACATGGGCGCTGGCGATGTTATTACCAGGTTTAATAGCCTTGATCATCATGCCATTGATCATGTATTGGATGTATCCACCTGAAGTGAAAGAAACTCCGAATGCGGCTCAATTTGCCAAAACCAAGTTAAAAGAAATGGGCCCTGTCAGCAAAAATGAAATCATTATGCTGGGGGTATTTGGGATTTTACTGCTGTTATGGGCTGGTATCCCTGCCATGATTTTTGGCTCAGCTTGGGCGGTTGATCCCACCACGACAGCCTTTATTGGTTTAGGCTTGCTGCTGATTACGGGTGTACTGACTTGGGAAGATATCCTGACGCAAAAAAGCGCATGGGATACCATCACTTGGTTTGCGGCCTTGGTGATGATGGCGACTTATTTAAATAAGCTCGGTTTAATCACGTGGTTCTCAGGTGTGTTAGAAACAGGGATTGGTCATTTAGGACTCAGCTGGATGCCTGCCTGTTTATTGTTAATACTTGCCTATCTGTATGCACATTATATGTTTGCCAGTACCACCGCACATATCACCGCCATGTTTGCAGCCTTTTATACGGCTGGACTTGCATTAGGTGCGCCACCGATGTTATTTGCCTTAATGATGGCAGCGGCTTCGAGCATCATGATGACCTTAACCCATTATGCAACGGGCACATCGCCTGTGGTATTCGGTTCAGGTTACACCACACTGGGTGAATGGTGGAAAGCGGGCTTTGTCATGAGTGTCGTCAATATCATCATCTTTGTGGTGATTGGCGGACTTTGGTGGAAAGTGTTGGGTTATTGGTAGGATGATTTAGTTTAAAAAAAGCCCCTTACGAAGGGGCTTTTTCATGTAACTAATTTGAAGGGTACTAGAATTATAAACCTATACAGCGAATAAAATGATATCAGCGTCATTAATCAGGCTTGATATCATAAACCCAGTTTCGTGCTTGTTGATCCGTCGTCGTTTCGCAGACGTAGTAATCTTGATGCCACGAGTCTTGATGGAAGATTTCCTTTTTGTGGTAGCTGACTTGTTTGCCATTTTCGACACAGATAAAACTGTCACCTTGATCTTTCACAGCTGAACCGTTAAGGAATCCACCAATACATAAGAAGCGGGATTGTTTCGCCATTTAATTGAATCAACTTTTTAAATCACTCATTTTCGAATGATTAAACGATGGATGATTTAAACTGTAAAGACAAAATTACGAGACCATATCAATTAAAACTATGAGATCGGCATCGTGGCATAATCTATAAGCTTAAATTTCTCTAACCACACGGAAACCCCACATGGTTGAACGTGCCTGAGACGAATAATAGGCATTACGGTAAGCCGTTCGCACATTATGTACGTTATAGATCCATGCACCACCACGCAATACAGGGAAATTACATAGACCATTATTTTCTGCACCCCAACGTACTGCTGTTGCAGGCGCACCTTGATAATTGGCATGCCAACAATCATCTACCCATTCACGCGCATTGGCGAGTACATCATATAAACCAAAAGCATTCGGTAAAAATGAGCCCACAGGTGCGGTATATGCATAACCATCGTTACAGTTAAATGCCCGCCATGTGGCTGTATTGGTTTCTGTGGTCGTCGTGCTGACATCTAAAACATTGGCATACTTGCAGGCTTGATCACGCTCAGGGTCATTGCCCCAATAGAATGCAGTTGATGTCCCCGCCCGTGCTGCATATTCCCATTCAGCCTCAGTAGGCAAACGATAGGTTTTTCCTGTTTTTTCAGATAACCATGCTGCAAAAGCCTGACCATCTTCACGACGTACACACACAACGGGATCTTGAGCCGTTTGTGTAAACCCTGGATTACTCGGAGTTAAGTCATTGCGATACCACATATTGAACTCACCGTCTCGTGTTTCCCAACTTCGACATCCTTGCACTTCCCAGCCTGTTTCTTTCTGGAATTGCTGAAATTGAGCGACCGTGGTTTCATGCGAGGCCATTGCAAATGGTTGTGTAACATTGACTTGATGTTGAGGTAGTTCATAGGGTCTTGCCTGAGCTGGCACGCCCTCTCGCTCCTGCTCTTCCAATGTGCCACCCATTAGATAGCTTCCAGCGGGAATTACCGTCAACTCAGGACAAAAGCCATCTGAACAATCTTTAAATTTGAATGCTGCAACGGTGCCTGTATTAACCTCTACATTGGTTAAACGTGCGGGTTGAATTGATACATTCATTTGTGGCGGTTTACTGAGCTGTTTTGTTAATAAATCAATCGTTCCCTGCCATTCATTCAGCATTTCACGCAGCATTGCAGGACGTTCCATACTCACGCCCGTACCGTCATAATCTGGAGCATTACAACGTTCACGGATAAAAGTGGCCTCAGAACCCAACTGAGTGAGCTTAGGCAACATACGCTGATCAATAAAAGCGGCTAAATTGTTCTGCTGCGTGGTTAATGACGCTCTTAAATCTTGCAAGGCGGTTAATGCTTTATGATTTTGTTCTATCGCATCTCGATATACCGCATCACATTGGTCATTTTTCCAAACAAGGTGCTGACTTAAAGCGGTTAAGGCCATTGTTGTTGTTTGCAGCTTAATGTCAGAATTTAATTTCTTCTTATCATCATCATTACAGGCTACCAATAGGCACCCTGCGAGCACAATTCCTGCTGCTTTAGCATAAGCTTTGGCTAAAGTTTCCATCATCAAACTCCTTTTTATATGATTGAATAAAACCCTGTATGTTTACGCTAAACACAGTAGACACTAAGCTTGAGCATAAACAGCAAAGTTTATTGTTCATGAATAATTAAAATGTATTGATGATTTAATTAGCATAGAAAAGAAGCAAATTCGAAATTGCTCAAGAAAAAACACAGATTAAAGTTATTCTGAAAAGTAAATCTTCATTTTTAATACATTGATTTTGCCTAAATTGTTAAGTCACATCTGGCATCACGATCAGGCACAGCATAAAAAAAATAAGGGCTGATGACTCAGCCCTTATTTTTAGCTTTTTTGCTTTAGCGCTAGGGAAAAGCCTTGTCGGCTTTTCTTAATCCTAGCTCATTAAGTCAATTGAGCAGCTTGGATTTTCTTGGTATCAACTTGATCAGCTTCTTTTGTATATTCGCTCATCTTGTCGAAGTTCAAGTATTTGTAGATGTCAGCAGAAGCGCTGTCGATTTGTGACGCGTACTGTTGATATTCTTCTGGGCTTGGTAATTTACCAAGAACCGCAGCGACAGATGCAAGCTCAGCAGAAGCTAAGTAAACGTTTGCACCTTGACCTAAACGGTTCGGGAAGTTACGAGTAGAAGTCGATACACATGTTGTATTCGGTGCTACACGTGCTTGGTTACCCATACACAATGAACAGCCTGGCATCTCTGTACGCGCACCAGCACGGCCATAAATGTTATACAAGCCTTCTTCCATCAATTGATGCTCGTCCATACGAGTTGGTGGAGCCAACCATAAACGAGTAGACAATGAACCACCAGGTACTTTGTCAAGTAACTGACCCGCTGCACGGAAGTGACCGATGTTAGTCATACAAGAACCGATGAATACTTCATCAATCTTGTCGCCTTGAACATCAGAAAGAAGTTTCGCGTCATCTGGATCGTTCGGGCAGCAAAGAATTGGTTCTTTGATGTCAGCAAGATCGATTTCGTAAACTTTTAAGTATTCTGCATCAGCATCTGCTTTCAACAAGCTTGGGTTATCTAACCACTTCTGCATGTTTTCAGCACGACGCGCCATAGTACGCGCATCGCCATAACCTTCTGCAATCATCCACTTCAACATGGTGATGTTAGAACGTAAGTATTCAGCAACTTTCTCTTCAGAAAGTGTGATTGAACAACCAGCAGCAGAACGCTCAGCAGATGCATCAGAAAGTTCGAATGCTTGCTCAACAGTCAAGTCATTTTCCATTTCTGATAAATCGATCTCAAGGATACGACCAGAGAAGATGTTTTTCTTACCTTTCTTCTCAACAGTTAAGTCACCCGCTTGAATTGCGTAGTAAGGAATTGCATGTACTAGGTCACGTAAAGTGATACCAGGTTGCATTTTACCTTTGAACTTAACCAGTACAGACTCAGGCATATCAAGTGGCATAACGCCAGTTGCAGCTGCGAATGCAACAAGACCAGAACCCGCGGGGAAAGAAATACCGATTGGGAAACGTGTATGTGAGTCACCACCAGTACCAACAGTATCTGGAAGTAACATACGGTTTAACCAAGAGTGGATAATACCGTCACCTGGACGTAAAGATACACCACCACGGTTCATAATGAAGTCAGGTAATGTATGGTGAGTTGTTACGTCAACTGGTTTTGGATACGCAGCAGTGTGACAGAAAGACTGCATCACTAAGTCAGCTGAGAAGCCCAAGCACGCCAAGTCTTTTAACTCATCACGCGTCATCGGACCTGTTGTATCTTGAGAACCAACAGTGGTCATCTTCGGTTCACAGTAAGTACCCGGACGGATACCTTGGCCTTCAGCTAAACCACATGCACGACCAACCATTTTCTGCGCTTGTGTAAAGCCTTTGCCAGTGTCAGCAGGTTGTACTGGTGTACGGAACAATGCTGATGGTGCAAGACCTAATTCTTCACGCGCTTTTGCAGTCAAACCACGACCGATGATCAAGTTAATACGACCACCAGCACGTACTTCGTCTAAAAGTACAGGCGTTTTAAGCTCAGCTTCTGCAATTTGTGCACCGTCTTTGAATGCAGTTACTTTTGCAGCAGCGTGATCAATTTTCAATACAACTTCGTCGCCCATGTTCATGTTGGCAACGTCGATTTCTACAGGTAATGCACCTGCATCTTCCATTGTGTTGAAGAAAATTGGCGCGATCTTAGTACCTAAGCACACACCACCATCTTTTTTGTTTGGAATGTGTGGAAGTTCGTCACCGAAGAACCAAAGTACAGAGTTCGTTGCAGATTTACGAGAAGAACCAGTACCAACAACGTCACCCACGTAAGCAACTTGGTTGCCTTTCGCGATCAATTCTTTGATTTGGTTTAATGGACCAACTTCACCTGGTTTTTCAGGGTTGATACCATCACGCTCGTTTTTCAACATTGCATTTGCGTGTAATGGGATGTCTGGACGGCTCCAAGCGTCTTGCGCTGGAGACAAGTCATCCGTATTGGTCTCGCCTGTTACTTTGAACACAGTGATTTTGATTTCTTCTGGAACGTCAGCACGGCTTGTGAACCATTCTGCATCAGCCCAAGATTGTAATACTGCTTTAGCAGCAGCATTGCCTGCTTTTGCTTTGTCAGCTACGTCATGGAACGCATCAAATACAAGCAGTGTTTTCTTTAACGCTTCAGCCGCTAATTCAGCAAGCTCAGCATTGTCTAGAAGTTCAACAAGTGGTGCTACGTTATAACCACCAAGCATTGTACCTAGTAAGTAAACGGCACGTTCTTTAGATACGAGTGGAGAGGTTGCTTCGCCTTTTGCAACAGCAGCTAAGAAAGCAGCTTTTACATATGCAGCTTGGTCAACACCTGCTGGAACACGATTTTCTAGTAAATCTACTAAATAAGCTTCTTCACCTGCTGGTGGATTTTTTAATAAGGCTACGAGTTCAGCTGTTTGAGCATCATCAAGTGGCTTCGGTGGGACTCCGAGTGCGGCACGTTCTTCAACGTGTTGGCGGTAAGCTTCTAGCACAGTGTTATTCCTCTTTTCTAAAAAATTACTTGTAAGTTCCAGCTTGCTACAAGCTTTACAAGTAATGTGGACAAGTAAAATTTTACTAGACTTCGCGTTAAATGTTAATGCAACTACCGTATTTCTACGTGATGCCCATTATTTTATAGCGAAATGTTCATCCCTTTGAAATACCGCTTTGGTCTTAGGTTAAAGTCTAATAAAACAATAAATTACATCCATAAAAAAAGACAAACGGTGTTGTCTTTTTTATATACACATTAAAAAAGTTTATAGTTTGGCAGCTTGTCATGTGGGGTAACCAAGCATTCTTCCATAAACTGTTTCTTTAAATTTTCACGTAATGCTTCTGGATCTTTTTTCAATTGATCAACAGGAAGTGCATAAACTGTATCCAAAATTTTAAAGATAAATTTACGTGTCATCTCATCTTCAATCTTTGCCGCATATTCCGTTGCTTGTTTTTGCTCTATTCCATTTTGACGATCTAGCGTAATCGAACGTGCTGCGTTGCCCACACTGACGCAATAGCCATGCCATTGTTCTTCAGGGGTTAACGGCTTTTTCTCAGCACAACCAGCCAAAACTAAACCTATTGCAATAAACAAAACTTTTTTCATCATCATACTGCGGCTAATTTGATGCACACATCATACTGAAACTTGTTGATTTTGCAAAAGGAAGCCTTTAAAACAAGGCTTTCCGTAATAAAAACATACAAATCATTTGCTACAGCGCATGTTATTGCCTAACTTTTGACATTTTCCACCATTGGCAGAGAGGTATGTCGTTCCTGCGACGAGATTATAGGACTTACCTTTCATATCCCAACATCTAACCCCATTGCAGTTTTTGACAGGGATAAGCATGTCACTTGTCGTGCTAAGATTGCTTGTTGCTGCCGTGGTCGCAGTGACAGGCTTAGTCGATGTTGTTGCGGCAGTTGCGGTTACTGTTGTAATTTTTGGCTCTTTGGGCGTAGTCACCGTTTGTACATTTGCTTGTTGCGCGACCGTAGTATTGGCATTCTTTTTTACAGGATCAAGTTGAGGTTCTTGTCTTTGTACAGGTTGCGGTGTTGCGGAATAAGTGGTGACCCCTTTGGCATCAACCCACTTATAGTATTCCTTGGCATTGACTTGGAGTGTCGAACTGAAGAGCACTAAGCCAAGCACTGCCCAAAGCTGACCAAAAGTGACAGATTTCATTTATTTTCTCCAAAAAATGTCATAAAATCGTTTATTTTCAATAGGTTAAATTAATTCTATCACATTTTTATTTTTCTAAAATCATTGGTTATAAAATCTGTTTAAAAAGTTTCCTCAGACCATTAGTCCGCATTAATTTTTATGTGAATGCTTTTTGAAGGTTCGGGCTGTTTTACACTCATAAAAAAGAGGAACTATTTCATCGAAATAATTCCTCTTTGTGATTCTAAATCAAGCTAAAAGTAGGCTTAGAATCTCCAATTGTAGAATACGTCAATCGCACGTTCTAAGGACTGACTCGCTTCCAGATATAAACGACGGTTCATCTGATAACGCAAGGTCAATTTATTTACTGGAGTAAATACACCAATACCATAACGAATAAACAGATCTGGCGTGATATAGCCTGTCAGACTCACTTGCGTATCATCGCCCGTACCCTGTGCGTCCAATGCCAAACCACTCAAACCAAAGGTTCGACCAATCTGGTTAGTCAAGGCTCGCGTACCGCCCAAGCCCATACTAATACCCGCAGCAGCAATAGTGTTATTTACGTCAGACTTAAAGCCTTCGGTATTACTTAAACCACTGTTACCTTCATTAATACGACCTGTCAGTAAGGCATTTAATGCTTCTTGTTCAGACAAGCCAGCATCGTTATAAATTTGAATATTCGGTACAGTGGCCGTTCCTGTGACACGTACCCCAACCATGCTACCCTGAACTGGTTTATTGGCATCAATATCCAGTGTCGGGTTGGCCAACGGCCCATTGAAACGTGCAATTGCTCGGTTCAAATCAAGACTTTGTCCATAGGCTTCGATCTTCACCTTTTGACTGACGCCAATCGCACCATTGGCACGCATGGCTGTTTCTAAACCACGCTGCGATAAGTGCAAACGACCGACCAATGGAATGGTACTTTCGAAACCTTGGAAAATGACTTGGTTGCCTAAACTTACGGTCATATCGGCGCGAATATCCCACGGTTTAGCTGCTTTTAAAGTTGCCAGCAAGTCTTGACCTTGTTGAACCACACGCACATCAGGTGATAAGTTCACCACCGTCGCAGAACTTTCTGGCATCGAGATACGCGCACGCGGCACATCAATTTTCCCTTTCAAGCTTAAGCGCTGCGCAAAAGGATAAACATCCAAGCTTAAATCAGGCTCTACAATCGCCGTGATCATTGGTGCTTGGCGTACCAATAAGTTTTCACCTTTCAGGGTCAGATTTAAATGTGGGTCATTTTTCCAATCAAAATTACCCTTCAAACGTCCAACACCTTGACCACTATTAAATGCGCCATCAATACTGGCAGATTGCTGACGTATAGAAGAATACAGCTGAATATTGCTTAAATTCACAGGCAGAGAGATCATCGAAATTGCACCATTTTTCAAGCGCATCTCACCGACAAACTCAGGTTGAGTTAAAGTTCCATTCATTTTACCTGCCAAGGCCAGAGTCCCTGACATTGAGCGTACATCTTTGATAAATGGCTTAAACACTTTCAACTGCACATCATTAAATGCAACTTCACCACGCATTGGCATATTGGCTTGATATGGATTAACAATCACATTGGCATAACCTGTCCCAATGTCTGGTGTTTTCATATCGACACGTAACAACAAACCTTCGCTGATACTTTTCGCAATCAAACTCAATTCATCATAAGTGACCGTTGTAGCAGGATCTTGTGGATCATCCGCAGCCAATCCAATTTCACCTTTCTGGGTGACTAAACGCGCGTCCAGCTTCGGATGGCTCCCCTGAGCCCAAGATGCTTTGGCATAACCATTCAATTGACCTGTGACCGCTAAACCTTCAGGCATGAAGGCGGTAAAGTCTTTTAAATCCAGATTTTTGGTAATAAAGGAGAAGCTACCTTTAGCTTTGCTAAGGCGCGCAGGCTGATCTAGACATAATTGGCTACTCGAACTCTGCCAGCAATGCTGACCCACATACAATTCCTGTTGTGCCGTGGTATAGATAATCGGCGCACTTTGGTTTTGTACCAAACTGATATTACGCGAGGTAAAATTACCTTTTTGCAATTGGCCTAACCAGTCGTTCTTCGGATTGAAACCACCTGCCAGTTGTAAATAGAAATTCGATTGACGGTTTTTACTCTCAACCTTCAACACATGTGCCTTGCGCGTTCCCGCTAGATTCACGGTTGCATGTTCGATTTCACGATTGCCATTACGCAAACGATCTACCGTTGCAGTCAGTTGTGTTGGTGTGGTTTCAGAAGTTGGCAATTCACCCTGCACTTTTAATGAACGAATTGACACCAGATCATTAAAGGCAAAATTATCAACCACCATATTTGCGGTTGCTTTTAAGCGTGGCTGCGACTGTACATTTAAACTGCCGTATGCACGACCACGCAAGCCCGGATAAAGCTCATATAAAGCAGGCGCATTCAACTTAATACGTAAATTTTGTGCATTGCCTGTGGCTTGCAACTGATTCTGTGCGTAGGCAAAGAATAAGTCATTGGCTTCGAATTGTTGTGGTAAGAAACCCGCTTGATTCGAATCAAGCAATAAACTCAGATTACCGCGACCACGAATTGGTTTGTTATTCAGGAAGCCTGCAACATTGAGCTGACGGATATCAATCCGTTTCAGTTTATCCGACCAAACACCAAGTGTTTTAACCCGTCCAGAAACTTCACCTTTGACACTTGAAACAAAATATTGAGGTTTAAAGCGTACCAATGAAGCATCAATATCCCAACCCAGTTTATCTTTGAGGTTGACCGCACCCGTTGCGAAGATCTTTCCAGCAACCCCATCGTGATTAAGTTCATTAATCTTGATGTAATCAGGCGTACCTGCAACCTTAATCTTTAAAATGCCATTAGCTTGATTCAAGGCATTCAAAGAACCATCATAATCCACGGCAAAACTTTTAAATCCACCACCAGCTTTTTCATCATTGAAAATCAGAGCTGTCGAACTTTTACCTTTTAAGGCAATTGTTTCAGCTTTATTTTCTTGAGGTAACTGACCAGTTAAATCAATTTGTTCAAAACGAATGATTTGTTGATTTGGTTTGGCATAACCAATGGCTTTGATTTCACCATTCAATAGATTGATTGGGGCAGCCGCAGCAATGCTTTGCGGATTAAAATTCTGTGCTTTGAGCTGAGCTTGCCACGAAAGTTGCTGCTTTTCGGTTGGTAACTTAACTTTGGCCTGACCCGACAAGCTGCCTTTTTCCGCTTCATAGCGGAAACTTTCCACATTTAATAGATCGCCTTTTACATCTAAACGCGCATCATATTTTCCTGTTGGCAATAAAGCCTGCTCATGAGGACGAATCGTTGTAGTGAGGTAAATGTCTTGCTGACCTTCTTTTAAAGTCAGATTGGTATGACCTTCTTCACTACTGAGCCAGCCGATATAAGGCATGGCACGATCAATCCCTTTCCATGACACATCAAGCAACATCGGTTGTGCTTTATGGTCTTTTTCTTCCGCTTGGTCCAGCTGAACCGCCCAAGTCTCAAACTTATCAAATGCAAGCTGTGCATTCAGCGCCAAACCTTTTTCCATTGAACCTGTAGAGTTCAGGCTCGCATCCAAGTTTGGAGGTAAAAAATCTTGTGCAATTTGCGGTACGGTTTTGTCTTTCGAATCCAAGCCTTCTAAACGACCTTTGACATCCCAAGACACATGATCCTGCCAGTTTACAAAACCGAGCAAGCTGACCACCCCACCCATCAATTGGCCATTAAACTCACGGATATTCAATTGATGAGTTAAATCAGTATCCATCAATGCTGTATATTGCCCCTCTGGCACTTGCTCGCCTTTAAGGTCTGTATTCAACGTTAAAATCAGTTTCTGGATATCGCCATTAAATTTTGCAATACCATCTTTTGCAAACAGCTTTTGATCTTTGAGTAATGGCAAATGATAGTTTTTAAAGAACAGCTCACCATTCATCGGCACATGTTCACGTACAGGATGGACGACCGCCCAACCTGTGAGCAGGTCTGGATTTCGAGTTGCCACGCCAACTTTTAAGGTATCTAGAGACCCTCTGGCTGCAACTTTAATGACATCAATATCCAAACTTTTAAGTGCAGGAATGATCAAATCAGCAGTCGCATTGAGCGGATATTTACCACTAAAATCCATCTCTCCTGATGCATTGTTAACTGCTAAAAACTCCATTTTCATGCGTGAGTCTTCGAACTTTAATTTGGTTTCTGACCATAAAGCATCTTTTAGATAAATATCGCTAAAATCGACTTTCGAAGTAGTGGTTTGCAATTGCAAATGGTCGAGCTTGGCTTCATCAACCCGTAATACAAAAGGAAGTTTGATCGGATCAAATCCAAACGGTTTGCCTGATGGTGGTTTCTTATCAAGAATCTTTAGATTACGAACATCAGCATGGCTAAGATGCACTTCTTTTTTTAGAATCGCTCGCCACCCCAAAGACACATCGGCACGATCTAAAGAAACATCAATTCCCTCCAGTCGCACTAACACATTTTTTAAAATAATGCCTGAAAGCAGATTACCACTTTCATATTCGTATTTAATGGTTTTCTGGCTTTGAAGTACACGGTCTAATAGAAAACGGCTACCCTTATCCGTTGACATCATCACAAGCAAAGAACTGACCAGTAATAAAAGAATGATCAGCACAATCAGCACAATATTTCGAGCAATGCGCCGTGGTGGTCTTGGTTTTGTTGGAGGGGTAAGTTGCTGTTCTACTTCCGTCATAATCAACCCGAGATTGTTTTGCCCTGATTAAATACAGGGCTAAAAAAGTTTTAAAGCTGTGGCCCAATAAAGAAATGTAATCGAATTGGATTATTATCATTAGAAATGCCCGATGCGATATCTAATCGAATTGGTCCAATTGGCGATCTCCAGCGGATACCAACACCCACACTATATTCTGTTGGGTTACTAAATTGTTTGTCATAAGCGTTACCAAAGTCCGAGAACACTGCAGCACGCCAGCCATCTTTAAATTGATAATTGTATTCTAAGGAGCCAACCCCTAAGGCTTGACCACCGATCTTATAGCCGTTTTCTTCAGGTGATAGGCTTTTATAGTCGAAACCACGTAAAGACTGATCACCACCCGTAAAGAAACGTAAGTTATAAGGAACTTTATTAAAGTCATCGGTAAAAATATAGCTTGCATCGCCACGACCGACAAATTGGTGATTGTCGTTTTCACCCAATGAATAGATAAAACGCCAACCTGCACTTACGATTGCCATATTGGCATCTGAGAGTAAAGACTCTGTACCCAGTTCAACTTTATAGGTTTGTTTAAAACCTTTGGTTGGATTCAAACGGGTATTGCTATTGGTTTTAGATGCTTCATAACCTAAGAGCAAAGATTCTTGCTCAGAATCAATTCCTGAAACTTTAAAAGCATCTGGCAACTCATCGACATTGACATCACCTTTTTTGGTGAGGCGGTCTAAACGATAACGTAAACCAAAAGTATGTTGCCAATCACCCAATGGATTTTTAATGACACGTTCACCACCCAGTACCGCAGATTCAACCAATAAGTTGACATCTGGGCCAATGTCATCGCGAGTTTCACGCTCATAACCACCAACAAGGTTGAAATAGTCATTTAACGGGTGTTTATAAGGAATACTATAACGACCATCAATCGACTGTCGGATTTCAGAGACCTCAACGTTCGCGTCAAAAGAGTGACCATATTTATTGACAATGGCACGACGGTATTGCGTACGAATACGTGCACCCGTATCGGTACCATAACCAATACCGGTTTCAAGGCTGTTTAAACGATCAGCATTTAGCGTCACGACCACAGGAATTTTGCGCTCTGCCCGTGCTTGTTCTTCGAGCTTCTGACGTTCTTCATCGTCGTCGTCATGTGCTGGTAACACTGGCATTGAACGCGCCAAAGCAGGTTGCGCTGGTTCTGCACCAGAGAACTGTGATTCATCCACCACGTCCTGTGTCACCTCTTGCGCAGAGGTGACTTTTGCACGAGCCAGATCTGCCTTCTGTTGACTGCTCATCAATTGCGATTCTTGCACACGTTGTTGATCAACCAAAGCCTGTAGGTCAGGTGGTAAATCTAGAGGGGGTTGAATCGCATCAGGCTTGATCGTATCAACCAAGGTATAGTTAAAATAACGACTATTGGTTAAATTATTTGCCAATACATTGACACGCCAGAAAGCATAATCATCATCCTCTTTCCAAGGTGCTAAACTGTCGAGAACCTTTTGGGTGAGCGGCAATGGTTTACTCGGATCACTCATCCGATACTCAACTTTCTTTAACTTATAGCGCTCGCCCGTTTCATAATTTAAATTAATTTCAGCAGTTTTTTCTGGTTGAGTGATTTTGACATCATGCAATCGCCAAAATGCATCGAAATAACCGTTATCCGAAGCTACCGTAGTAATTTTAGTTTTGGTTGCTTCATAAGCGCCGTGATTAAAAATATCACCGACATCTTGCTCTGGAATTAATCGAATCACTTGGAATTGAGGTGTATTAGCGCCTGCACCCGTAAATTCAATATTTTGTTCTTTAATTTTGACGGGTTCATTTGGAACCACAATCACCTTCACTTTGCTATCACTTTCTTTCACAAAGGTATAAGTGGCATTGTAATAGCCTACCGCTTGCGCCGCCTGATTGGTCAAAGCACGCAATTGCGGTAAGGCAACATTAAAATCCTCAAAAGACTCTTGGGTGAAACTAGACAATTTAGCTTTGATATTCAATGCCAAAATCGCAGGTGCGCCAGTCACATCTGCGGAAATACGCGGAATTTTATCGGTATTGAGTAAATTATCTGGACGGAAACGATTTACAATTCGTTTAAAGAATCCAACCTTTTCCTGCGGTTGATCAGACTTAGGCTGCAATTCAGCTAAAGTTTTACCTGTTTCATTGGCCTCCACCACGATTTTACTGTCTGCTTGAATCTCACCCATCAGTTGATCAATATTCAGTGGTGCTTGTTTAATTTCAGTCAGTTCAGTCTGTGATGCATCAGCGATGATAGGCTCAGGATTTCTTGCGGTGTTTTCTCGATACGCTTGTGCTTGATTTTTTGCATCTTCAGCAACACGGAAGATTTCATTTGCCATGTTTTGATCGACAGGGATTACAGGCAGATTTTCTAAATTGTCATCCAACTGAATCGGTTTTAATTCGTTAATTTGATTAGTGGATTGTTCTTGTTCTTTTAGCGCTGCCAAACTGTCTTGCCCAGGCAATACCCCTTGATCCGCAAGATTGATTGCTGGCGCTGTTGGTGCTAATGCAGGAGCTGCCAGTTCAATGGCTGGTTCGGTCTGTTCAAGCGCTTGATTTTCAGGCACAGCCGAATTTTGTTCTTGTGCATAAGCAACTGATATGCAAGAACTAATTAAAAAACCACTACAAATAAGTTTAGGAAAACCCTGCATTTTAAAAATTAAATGCATAGAATGAACCAGTGTCGACTGTTTAAACTTCGTTTTAGATGGCATGTAAAACTCTAAATTTGTTTTTTAATTTATCGTTTTTGATGGGTGAAATAACTTCAAATCTTTGATTTTTCATCCAATCAGACCTAGGTATCATACATGCATTTCATCACATTTTTACAGTTCGTCACATTTTTTTATAAATCACAATGAAGTGAACACATGATGAAACAAGATGAGCACTTAATGACATCACGTCGGTTTGCCCCGATGTTTTTCACACAGTTCTTTGGCGCACTGAATGATAATGTATATAAGCAAGCGCTACTGCTAGTGATTACCTATGGGTGGATTCAACAACAAAGTGCATCAATCAGCACATTAAACAATTTAGCAGCCTTATTGTTCATTTTGCCCTACTTCTTTTTTTCAGCGACTGCCGGCCAAATCGCAGATAAATACGAACGCTCACAACTGATTCGCTTTATTAAAATATTAGAAATCGTGATCATGTTGATTGGTACTGCTGGCTTCCTGCTTGGGAATTTATGGTTACTATTATTTGCCTTGTTTTTAATGGGCACCCATTCCACTTGTTTTGGTCCAATCAAATATGCCATTTTGCCTGAAATTTTAAAGCCGCAAGAGTTGATGTCAGGCAATGCCTTGTTTCAGTCAGGTACATCGATTGCAATTTTGCTGGGGATGATTTTAGGTGGTGCAGTGATTGCCACTTCAGAAGGTAATCTACTTTGGATCAGTGTCACTGTTATCACTATTGCTTGCTTAGGCTATTTGTGTAGCCGTTTTATCTTGCCGCAGAAAGTCGCCGCACCTGATTTAAAAATTGATTGGAACTTTATTCGCACCAGTTTTCAGACTATCCAATATGCCAAAAGTATCCCCGTTGTATTTGTAATTTTGTTGGGTAACTCTTGGTACTGGTTCTATGGTGCAACCTATTTAACCCAGATTCCACAACTGACGCAACAAAACCTACATGCATCAGAAAATGTAGTGAGTCTATTACTCACCTTTTTCTCGGTTGGTATAGGTGTAGGTTCTTTACTTTGCAGAAAAATCGGGGGTTCGGATATTAATATCAAGATGGTGCCCTATGGCGCAATTGGTTTAACTGTATTTGCCCTGTATTTGGCTACAAGTCTCGCCTTTGTCCCTGAGCGTACAGGTGAATTACTCAGCTTAAAAGATATGTTTACGCTCGGTGCTGTCTACTACCATGTCATGCTGGCAGTGACTTTACTGGGCATTAGTGGTGGATTTTATATTGTGCCACTCTATGCCATGATGCAGGCCTATTCACCACGCTCACATCGTGCGCGTGTTGTCGCAGCAAATAACATTTTAAATGCTGTATTTATGGTCTCTTCTGCAGTTTTCTCTATTTTAATCTTAAGCTTTTTAAAAATTGATATTAAAATCTTATTTACCATTACCGCTGTTTTAAGTGCTATTTTTTCATTTTGGTTATTAAAACGCCTAAAACCTTTATTAGAAAATGCACCCAATACATTAGAGGATTAATATATGCGTCATTACACTGGTCTCGATAAACTTATTAATTCCTTTGATCAAGCCTTACGTAGTTTAGTTCCTGGTGCGACTAGTGCGCAGCGCAGCAACCCAGCCGATGAAGAACCATCACAACTCTGTGTCAGTGATGCCCGTCATGTTGCTGGCTTGATGCGCGTCAATCATAGTGGTGAGGTGTGTGCTCAAGCGCTCTATCACGGTCAGGCACTCACCGCAAAACTACCGCATGTGCGTGAAGAAATGCAGCAAGCAGCAATTGAAGAACAAGACCATTTGGCATGGTGCGAAGACCGCTTAAAAGAATTGGATAGCCACACCAGTGTATTAAATCCAATTTGGTACGGCCTATCTTATGGGATGGGTGCAATTGCAGGTATTGCAGGCGACAAATACAGCTTGGGTTTTGTAGCTGAAACTGAACGCCAAGTGAGTCAGCATTTGCAAGAGCATATTCAGCAACTACCTGCTCATGATGAACGTTCACGGAAAATCCTCGTACAAATGAATGAAGACGAGTTACATCATCGTGATACTGCCTTAGAAGCTGGTGGCGTGAACCTACCCGCGCCTGTACGGATTACTATGACCGCTATTTCGAAACTAATGACTAAAACCAGTTATTATCTTTAACTTATCCAAGGGAATTATCGAAAGCTAATTCCCTTTTGATTTAGCTTACATCATCAAAATTAACGAAACACAATTTTACCTTTATCGGTCGAATAACGGTCACTCCAAAAGCTTTGCGACTGCTTGTCCAAATCGGTAAAAATAGTGTAATCAATTTTACCTTGTCTAAAACTCAATTGGTCATTCTTCTTCACCGCAATAACACGCGTATCATTCACCCAAACTCGCTGTTGCTGATCAATTTTAATTACAGCCAAAGCCGTGCCATCTGATCTTTCTGCAATCCACTGCGGTTGCTGTGTTATTGATGCACTCGGACTTGCTACATCTACCGTTTGCTCGACAAAACCCGCCTTGCTATTTTCCGCTTTGCTTTTGCTAATATCGCAACCTTGTGCTTCACTGACTTGAGTACAACCTGATTGTTCTAATTGTTGTCTATATTTGGCATCAATTGCATAGGCTGAGTTCATGCTGCCACAGAGAATAATCCCTAGAGCAATAAGTAACTTGGCTTGCATAAATAATTCCTTCATTATTCGCTTGTTATCTATTTAAACATCCCTGTATACGGGCGTATGTAACTCAAATGTGTTTCGTCACAAACAAAAATCCATGGATTGCAACCATGGATTTTTTTCATCAGATGTTAAAACTGAACGGTTCAATATAAACCATGTTCTGCCTTAAAACGCTCTAGATCTCTGACAGCTTGATGATAACGTGACTGTACCCAACTGCTATTGATGCGTAGATCGTATAAACTTTTTTTATACTCTTCCCGAACTTTGGTCGGCAGATCTTTACGCTCCAGCTCTTTTAAATAACGGTTCATATCATTTTGGGAGCGATTAAACTCTGAATCTGCCTGATAGTATTCATTGGCAACTTGGTAATAACTACGTAAGGATTCACGCTTTTCAATCGGGCAAACGCGAATATCGCCACGACCTTCTAAAGCCTCATTAAAGATATTTTCTGGTCGGCAGTAATAACCCAAGCCTTTTTGATAGCCTTGTTCATACAGCTTCTGATTCGGCACAATATTGGCTTTTTGGCAGGAAGAATAATATTTATCTAAGCGTGAATCACGTCCTTCTGAACCATCTTTTTCACCTACATTGAACCAATTTGCTGTTTTACATTGCTCGACACTCATGGTCGCACAGCCCGAAAGTAAAACCGTTAAAGTTGATAAAAGTAAAACTATTTTCATCAAGAATTCTTCCTAATTATTATCGCATTAGCCACTCAAACAATTACATTGTAATGACAGGATAATGCATACTTTGAAGATAAGTTAAATCTGCATGCTGCCATAAATCATATAAAGGAATTTTGACATCCAAAGCCAATGGTAACTTTTTTGGATTAAATTGCATACGGTCTAAAGTTTCACCCCATGCAATCACATCAATATCCAAACTGATCTGATGCGATGGGCGAACCCGACCAGATTGCGCTTCTAGTTTTTTCAGGATTTCAGTCACCTCATCAACACTGAGTCGGCTTTTTAATAAACAGGCTGAATTCCAATAATCAGCACCAATTCCATCCCGACATGGAATTTCATAAATTGGAGAAAATTCCACTATGCCTAAACCTTCGATTTGTTGATAAGCAAAAGTGAAATTCTGTTGTTGCTTGAGATTACTCGCCAGTGCGAGCGCAAAAATTGTTTCTGTTGCGTTCAAGGCGAATTCCTACTGCATTGGCTTGTGCAATGATGGCGGGTTTGCGAATGGTGATACTGATCGATTCAATCGAGGGAAAGGTGGTAAATAGACATTCAAGTACCAATTGTGCTGCATGCTCAATTAGTTTGGGTTTGGCTTGTTGAATCACCTGTGCTGCAAGCTCACAGATTTGCGCATAGTTGAGCGTATCTTCTAGCTCATCTGATTGTGCAGCTTGCGTTAGATCATTATGAATGGTGAGATCTAGCATTAAAGGTTGAATAATTTGGCGTTCCCAACTGAAACAACCAATGACAGTATCAACCTTCAACCCTTCAATTATAATGGCATCCATAATGACCTAATGAACCGATAAATAAATTAATGCTTTAAAAACGAAGCAGGTTCAATATTGTGAACCATTTTTAAACGTTGGTCAGCATAAATATCGGTATATGGTGCGAGAACACGCATGAAACGATCAAAATATAGCATTTGCTTGAATAACAAAGCGAAGTCACGCGGGAATTTAATACCGTGACGCTCACCAACAGCCACCATATCCATCATAATGTCATTCAAATCTGCAGGATTGGAACTCAGAATTTCTTGTGGATCTGCCAATAACACGCCACTAAATAAACGTTCTAAATCATCAGCCAAGACTTGAGTATCAATTTTCTGATGGGTCATGCCCATTTTCAGCATGTTCTCAGCCATTGCGTTGTAATTGGTATGCTGTAAAGCATCCATAAACGCCATACATGCGGTCCAAACTTCCGGGTTTAACTGACCAACAATACCAAAATCAATAAAACCGATACGACCATCTTCCAGCAGCATCAAATTGCCAGCGTGTAAATCAGCATGAAAACTCTTACACAGCATTAAACTACCAAACCAAGTATTCATCGCAGTAATCAAGACTTGCGTCGGGTCTTTAGCGTATTGTTTGACCACATCAAAATCAGTTAATGATACGCCATATAAACGCTGCATGGTCAGCACACGGCGCGTTGAAAACTGGTGATAAACCTTTGGCGCAGTTGCCGCTTGGTTACCTGACACATTCAAGTACTGAATAAAGTCATCCAGATTCTGAGCTTCTTCAATAAAATCAACTTCACGAACCATCCGTGTTTTGATCTCATCTACGATTTCAGAAAGTGATGCAAACTTGATTTTTGGCACGGCTCTTTCAAGTAGCTTTGTTGCCCAATGCACCACATTCAAGTCGGTATAAAGAATGGTTTCAACACCTGGCTTTTGCACCTTTAATACCACATCTTCACCCGTAACGAGTCGAGCGGCGTGGACTTGTGCAATTGAAGCTGAAGCCAAAGGCTTTTCATCAATAAAACTAAAAATTTCATTGAGATTGCGCCCTTCAAACTCTTCTGCCAAAACTTTTTGGATATAGCTAAATGGTAAGGTTGGCGTTTGATCTAAACAGCCTTGGAATTCCTGAACGTATTCACGTGGGAATAAAGACGGCGTACTGGCAATAAATTGCCCCAGTTTGATATAAGTCGAACCAAGCGACTCAAAGGTCTCACGCATCAGTTTGGCGTTGCTTGGTTTTTCAGTTGCATACCTCACACCTGCTTGTGCTGCAACCACCACTGTTTCACCAATACGTGCAACAGAGCGTAATCCATCGAATAAAATATTTCTTTTCATAATCTTTCTTGCCTCACAGATGGCATTAGTTTAGCAAATTTTGTTCAATTTACCGATCAAGTTGCCTGACAAACAGGACAATTTATATCTTTTTCAAATTTAAGAATACGTTGCGTTAAATTTAAGCCATTCCAAAGCAATAGTTTTTGCTTGAGTGGGGTCAAACCTAAGCCTAAAAACAGTAAAGTGTGATGTGCTTGTAATGACGCTATCATTACAGGAGTGGTAGCTAATACACCTGACTCCGCACAGCGCAGTCCTTCATTGGCATGATCTTCTTTCGGAAATAAACATTCATAACAGGCTGAATCAGCATCCACCATAAACATCTGCCCTTCAAAACCTATTGCTGACGCACTAATCAGAGGTACTTGATGTTTTCTACATACTGCATTAACCAGATAACGAGTTGTAAAGTTATCACAGCCATCTAAGACTACATCTTGATGCTGTACGAGTTCATCAGCATTCGTTTCATCGAATCGTATATTTTGATAATTGACCTGTATATGCGGATTAATGTCTTTTAGATGCTTTGCCAGTATTTCTGCTTTGTATCGACCTAAATCTTTTGTCGTAAAGGCAATTTGTCTTTGTAGATTACTCATTTCAATCGTATCGGCATCGACAATGGTAATTTTACCTACACCTGCACGTGCTAACAGCTCAGCACTGGTACAGCCGATACCGCCTGCGCCGATTATTAGCACATTGGCAAGTTTTAGTTTTTCTTGTGCTTCGATATCCCAACCATCTAATAAAATCTGACGACTATAGAGATGCATTTCCTCATTACTTAGCTCAAATTCGTTTTCTAAATGGTCTGACACGGGACTTACTTCTTTATCATCAAGAGTGTTCATGATTTTAAGTCGATGTAGGTTCTGAGGAAAGTAATAAATTAGAACCAACACTGTTTTCTTTTGACAAAAAGCTATTTTTACCCCAATATTTTTCTTACTCTTTAACAGTTTAATAAAATCAATAAGTTACTACATCAGTTAGAAATTTTGGGTATTAAAGCCTTTTGAGTATAACTTCATGTTTTAGCTTATGTTATTTTCATTATTTTATAGTTCATGACGGCATACGTCATTTAGAAATAGAGGTTTCTCCACCCCAATAAGTTGTACTGGTTCATGACGGCATACGTCATTTAGAAAGATGTCATTAATCATCTTGTGCGTGCACATAAGTTCATGACGGCATACGTCATTTAGAAAAACAAGTGGGCGAAGGCAGTTGTAAATGAAAAGTTCATGACGGCATACGTCATTTAGAAATAAGAACTCAATTCTTGCAGTCGATGAATGTCGTTCATGACGGCATACGTCATTTAGAAAATCTTCGATAAAATAGACCACGCATCATCCTGGTTCATGACGGCATACGTCATTTAGAAAATCACGCCCATCAGCTGAATATTCGATCTCAAGTTCATGACGGCATACGTCATTTAGAAATAAGCGTTTTGTCCCAGAAAAACCATCTGAGTATTCATGACGGCATACGTCATTTAGAAAAGGATCTGCATAGATGTAGGTGATGATTGCATGTTCATGACGGCATACGTCATTTAGAAAAAAGACAATCAAGGCGGTTTGAAAGTCTCAGGGTTCATGACGGCATACGTCATTTAGAAAACTCATCACTAGAGCCAAATTGGTTTTGTTTAGTTCATGACGGCATACGTCATTTAGAAAGTTACAAACCCAAACCGTGTAGATCTGCATATGTTCATGACGGCATACGTCATTTAGAAAGCCGTCTGTATAGTCTAAAAGCGGGTCATACCGTTCATGACGGCATACGTCATTTAGAAAAATATGTTGAGAAGTTGATGCCTCATAAATCTGTTCATGACGGCATACGTCATTTAGAAATGTAGAGGATTATGAGTGCTTTTTTAGTGGATGTTCATGACGGCATACGTCATTTAGAAAAATTGATGAATCTGGCAGTCCTGTTGGGACTAGTTCATGACGGCATACGTCATTTAGAAATGTTCACCTGGTGCGACATACTGGCCAAGCATGTTCATGACGGCATACGTCATTTAGAAACAACCTTATCACCGCTGATAGTATCAATTCCTGTTCATGACGGCATACGTCATTTAGAAAAAATAGCCTTTGAATGATGCACCGTCCTGAACGTTCATGACGGCATACGTCATTTAGAAATACTGTTCAAGATAGCGAAATTTTGCACCATTGTTCATGACGGCATACGTCATTTAGAAAAGTAAAATCCCAGTCAAATACCATTTTTGCCTGTTCATGACGGCATACGTCATTTAGAAATTTTCGACCAGCAGCCAATCGTGAATCCAAGCGTTCATGACGGCATACGTCATTTAGAAATTGCAGATTTAAAATCTAAGGAGTAAATCGCAGTTCATGACGGCATACGTCATTTAGAAACCTTCAACCGTTCTCAAAGAATTAAGCCACATGTTCATGACGGCATACGTCATTTAGAAAAACAGGCGCACCAAGACAGCGTACAGTTGATTGTTCATGACGGCATACGTCATTTAGAAATTTTAGGAGAAAAGCTTTATGGCAGTTACAGTGTTCATGACGGCATACGTCATTTAGAAATTTTCTCCTTCTACTGGAGAGAAAGTCATTTTGTTCATGACGGCATACGTCATTTAGAAATCACGCTGCTGGAACACCCTCACGCTGCTGGAGTTCATGACGGCATACGTCATTTAGAAAAATGAAATAGACAGCTATAAGTAAGCCGACCAGTTCATGACGGCATACGTCATTTAGAAAAAAATAAACCGTTAGAACCGAAACCTGCTGAAGTTCATGACGGCATACGTCATTTAGAAATGTTGATATGTCTCTCGTTGATGTACGAGAAGGTTCATGACGGCATACGTCATTTAGAAATTATGTCGAACTTAAATGCAGTCCTGCGAAGAGTTCATGACGGCATACGTCATTTAGAAACCGAGGCGACTTTCTCAAGTTCTTGGAAACCATGTTCATGACGGCATACATCATTTAGAAAAATGATTGCAGTTGATAGGGATCGGATGGGGCGTTCATGACGGCATACGTCATTTAGAAATTGTTCGAGCTGTATCTATTATGATTACCCATGTTCATGACGGCATACGTCATTTAGAAAAAACAAGTGAAGCTGAATAATTCGCAAGATTTGTTCATGACGGCATACGTCATTTAGAAAAGAAACGGCTATCTTGCTTGCTATTCCACTTTGTTCATGACGGCATACGTCATTTAGAAAACATTAAGGACGCGGCGATAACTAACGTTAAGGTTCATGACGGCATACGTCATTTAGAAAAAGAACGTTGATACGATTTTCTGTTTTTCACGGTTCATGACGGCATACGTCATTTAGAAAGAAAAGTTAATCGCAAGCATCACACATAAATGGTTCATGACGGCATACGTCATTTAGAAAAAACCAACTTTCCTTCAGTAGTAACTTTCAAGGTTCATGACGGCATACGTCATTTAGAAAGCGATAAGCAGACGGCACAAAATCCGCGCTGAGTTCATGACGGCATACGTCATTTAGAAAAACTGTATTACCAGTTAGTAGCGCGTGATGTCGTTCATGACGGCATACGTCATTTAGAAACTTGTGTATATACCCAAGTTTTGCATTCCATCGTTCATGACGGCATACGTCATTTAGAAATTATGATGTTGTTACTACCAAGCAAATGCCTAGTTCATGACGGCATACGTCATTTAGAAATTTCACTTTCGTTGAATTCGAAAAGAAAGATCGTTCATGACGGCATACGTCATTTAGAAAATAACTATGCCAAGCCAAGCTGATTTGTTGGAGTTCATGACGGCATACGTCATTTAGAAAAGTGCGATTCAGGCTTTAGATGGTCGAGTTGTGTTCATGACGGCATACGTCATTTAGAAAAGTGATTACACAAACCCAAACACGGTGCAAAAGTTCATGACGGCATACGTCATTTAGAAATTTTACTCCGCGGAAACACGTATGTGTGGAAAGTTCATGACGGCATACGTCATTTAGAAAGACTGGAGAGATACGCCTGATGGTTCTGTGGTGTTCATGACGGCATACGTCATTTAGAAATTGTTGCGTGTATGCATAGTACTTGCCTTGATGTTCATGACGGCATACGTCATTTAGAAAATTAAGCGCAATTGCGTTCGATTTTGGTTGTAGTTCATGACGGCATACGTCATTTAGAAATAAGACAGCCAAGAAAGATGCTCTTTCTCGCAGTTCATGACGGCATACGTCATTTAGAAATTCAGAAAAATTTTATCAGCCAGAACTCCACGGTTCATGACGGCATACGTCATTTAGAAAATACAAATAGCCAAAATACAAACCAAATCCGAGTTCATGACGGCATACGTCATTTAGAAAAGTTGAAAGTCTCACAACCATTTCCAATAGAAGTTCATGACGGCATACGTCATTTAGAAAATAAAGTAAGCAAATCATTGTTTAAACATCCTGTTCATGACGGCATACGTCATTTAGAAATGAATGGACGCTTGAAGAAATTGATTCTCACTGTTCATGACGGCATACGTCATTTAGAAAATAAAGTAAGCAAATCATTGTTTAAACATCCTGTTCATGACGGCATACGTCATTTAGAAAACTCAGGCAATTGCTGGTTAAAGTCAATTTCTGTTCATGACGGCATACGTCATTTAGAAATTATGTCCAGATCAAGGCATCTCCAGCAAAATGTTCATGACGGCATACGTCATTTAGAAAACTCAGCCATTGTTTCCTCCTTCTTTCTTCTCGTTCATGACGGCATACGTCATTTAGAAATTTAGGTATTGGGTTTTTCGTTGCGGATCCGCGTTCATGACGGCATACGTCATTTAGAAATGAATGGACGCTTGAAGAAATTGATTCTCACTGTTCATGACGGCATACGTCATTTAGAAATCAGAATAAAGAAGTTGTCGGAACAGCTATCAGTTCATGACGGCATACGTCATTTAGAAAATTTATTACAGCGTAAATTTGTTCAAATACCTGTTCATGACGGCATACGTCATTTAGAAAAGTGCTTGCACCGCCACCGCCTGCAAAGAAATGTTCATGACGGCATACGTCATTTAGAAATCAGAATAAAGAAGTTGTCGGAACAGCTATCAGTTCATGACGGCATACGTCATTTAGAAAAGAGACGCAGCAGTAATTCTGGCTGTTCATGTGTTCATGACGGCATACGTCATTTAGAAAACTCAGGAAACTGGTCTGCTGCACCTTGATAGGTTCATGACGGCATACGTCATTTAGAAAAAGTACCCGTTTGATAATTGATTGAACCACTAGTTCATGACGGCATACGTCATTTAGAAATCACTGGCAACGTTCAACGGTAATCAAAGAGGGTTCATGACGGCATACGTCATTTAGAAAGACCAAGATTCCAAAAAGGAAAGCAGCAATGAGTTCATGACGGCATACGTCACATAAATTAATGTTCTAACTGGAGATAAGATTTAAATTGAAAACCACGATGTATCAAAGTGTTTAAAGAAATAGGAAATCGAATTCTGGCAGTTTGCAATACTTGAAGAACCCACGTTTTTTCAGCTAAAAATTCAAATAAGATTTTATCATCACATATCCTCGGGCCAGTAAAGATATCTGTCTGATAAACCAGCCCTATCCACAATGTCTCCAACAAGCTATTTTTATGCAGATCGACTAACGCCAAAGTTAAAGTTTCCTCAAAGATACAATCATGGGTAAGGAAAAGCAGATAGCAGTGAGAATATACACAAACCACACCTTCTACCACTTTACCCTCAACCACAACCCCTGTCTTTTTTCCCTTAATCACGACTTCCGACTGGGGCAAACTCTTATCTGTCATATCTTGGATCAATGCTAAACCAATATAATCAGCCACATACATATTCAAACTTACCTAATAAAATTATTACTGATTATATTTACATCTATTCCTTTTGCCCTACTTCCGATCATGCATCATTTCATATGACTGCGCTCTTAATAAATCCTCTTTAGTTCCAAAGGATTGATTACGCAACTGATCAATTGACTGCTGTTTACTGGCATCCGTGGCATCACTCTTTAAAATCTGGTCACGTGCTGCCAAGTAACCATTGACCTGTGTTTGCCATCCTGCTTCTTCTTGATCAACTTTCTCTAAACGATCCGCCGCTTCTGGCCCTAGTAAACTTTCACGCATATTCCGTAGCTCTTGAGCAGAACCACCCTTTTCCCGCACCTCTTGAGTTAATTGCTGCAATTCAGCAAATTGCATCGAAACCCGAACGCCATCCGCCAGTGTGCTCGGAAGTTGATCAATCAGTTTCGCCAATTCAGCTGCCTTTTGCTGAGCGCTCAGGGTTTTATTGGCATGGATACGCATTTGATCAATATTAAACTGATTCAGATTACGTTCATTGCCAAATAAGGCATTGATCTCAGCTGCATTAAAAAACTGCTGCTGTACTTTATACATCTGATCAATCACTTTCTGAAAGCCTTCAATATCACCCGTCTTAAAGTTGCCCGTTGGTTTTATATTTTTTAAGGCATGGGTATAGGCCACATATTGATCTAACAGATAACTTGCATAACTCGAAGCTGTGTCAGGTAAAGTCGCAGTGAGATACTGTCGAATATCGGCAATCAGTTCAGTTTCAGTTTTTTCACCTAAACTGGAAAAGAAATAATCGAAACAGCTACGAATACCGACCGTCAAAATTAATTTACCGTTGGCATCTACCTGAATTGGACAATCAATTTCTGTACCGCGTAATGAAGCAGCCAATTCTGGCATTTTGCCTTTTTGATTATTTTGCTGGCCAGCTTCAAAACCATTGCCTATAAGCTGTGATTGAGCCTGTTGGCTTGGCTCATGTGGCGTATTTTGAGCATCTGGTTTAAATATCCAGTAGATTAAAGCCAACAAGAGCAATAAACATACAATCAAAACTAAGCTAATGGTTTTATTATTTAAAAATTTACCGTTCATCATCCCTTGCTCTATTTATCATTCTTTCTTTGTTTGAACCGTTAAACATGACAGGAGCAACGGATTGCTCCTGTCATCAATGAATTATAAGCCTAGATTTTTCAGACGATTTGCCTGAGTCCGATAAGGGGTGACTGGATTTTGTAAGAATCCAACTAAACCCAGAATTTGATTGACTTCATCCAAATGGTTAAATGCGTAATTGTCACGAATCACAGTACCCAAATGGCTCGAACAACGCGGCACTAAGCCATCATTTTCCCCTGAGATCAGTAACGATGTTGCAGTTAATGCATAGTCCATCGGATCTAATGCATTGGTAAATGGACTGGTTCCACTCCAAGAATAATAACGTACACCATTGACCAGTTCAGTACCCGAACCACATGCTGTGGTTGGTACACCTGCAGGAAAACGTTGGTTAAAGTTGGCTGAACCGCTAGTGGTTAATGAATTTAAGCCCGCCAGTGCATCTTGATCATAATAATGTCCTGAACCAATCCCCACTAGCGAGAAGAAGGCATTCACCCCTGCTGCGATTACAGGTGCCAAGACTGGCCCCGCAGGTGATTTAACCACTGAATCGACTACATCAGCCACATCAGATCCTTTGGTAGGCCCACCGACTGCTGTGACTGACGCAACTTTGTTTGGCAACAAACTCGCGACATAACGAACTGATTGAGAGCCATGACTATGGCCAATCAAATTAATTTTCTCTGCACCTGTAATCGCTAACACTTGTTTTGCCTGTAGCAATAATTGCTCACCACGTGCTTCCGAAGAATTAAACGAGGCTTGCTGTGCAACAAATACATTTGCACCATTACCAACCAAGTCTTCAGTAATTCCGTTCCAGTATTGCAAAGGACCTACGGCTGAGAAACCTGCCATCCCATGCGCCAAGAGAATTGGATACTTGGTTTTCGCATAACTTGATGTAACACTGGTGCTACCGCCGACTGAACAAGAGTTCACATTACAGTTTTGCCATGATGCCTTGGGTGCAAAAAAATCAAACAAACCTGCGTGTACCACAGATCCGCTGCTCACCACCATGCCTGCCATCAGCGCCATGACATTTAAATATTTTTTCTTCACGTTTTGCTCCTAGCATTTTTCATTTTTATTACAACGATTTAGTCTTTTTCTTCGTATCTGGAATCATTCCTAGCATACAAACGACTGGCAAAATTATACTCCTTGGAAATTTTGTGTGATTTTTAGACTAAAACAAACTGTGCCAAAATCATAACAATTCGTGCCAAAATTACGCTAGATTGAATAAATTCCGATGAATGCACATTTTCAAATCATACTCACTGCTTTAAGTTCTGAATAAACTGGATCTGCTTTTAAAATGGAATTTGCTGCGCACTATGAGTATTCCCCGTCTTCAAAATCAGCACTTTATTAGTAGCTCGTATGCTCACCTACTGAGTGAGGTGGTATCACGATGGGATATTGCTGCTGAAACCTTATTTTGGGGTACTGGTGTTGAGATCGAAAAGTTGCATGAGCTAAGTTATAAAATTAGTTTAAATGCCTTTAAAAAAGTGATTGCACGAACGATTGAACTGACACAGGAACAAGGCATCGGTTTTTATGCAGGCACGCAGTTAAAAATCAGCTCACATGGCTTACTTGGTTTTACCGTTGCCATTTCCAAAAATGCCTTGGAGGCGATTGAAACCATCAATCAATTTGCCAGTTTGCAATGCTCATTTGTTGCATTCAACTTCAAAGTTGAAGATCAAACTGCCTATTACAGTATTACCTATGACAGTTCCCTGCTGAATTTTAATGATGAATTAGATACTCAAGCCTATGAATTCAGCTGTATTTTCTTTCTAACAGGTTTTGTCCATTTGGTTCGATTCTTCATTCCAGACTTTAAGCCCAGCATTGATCTGCAATGTAAATGCCCTGACTATTTCGCTCGTTTTAGCGATATCCTAACTTCCAGCTTTGCTGAAATACGTTATCAACAACCCAACACCCGCTTAATCACACCCGCAACCTTTTTAAATGCACCTTTAAGTATGGCTGATCCGCTTAGCGCACAAAAATTTAAAGCCTTGTGCCAAAAAGAGCTAGATGAACTGGTTGCCACTCAGGATATTTTACAGCGGATTAAATATCTGATTGACGATAAGACCGAAGGTTTACTCAGTATTGAACAAGTGGCACAAAAGTTGAACCTGACCAAACGGACTTTACAACGCATGCTGCAAGAAAAAGCCGTCAGTTTTCAAACACTCTATGAGGACGTGCGCAAGGAAAAAGCCAAACAACTGATGCTAAATCCTTTTCTGACCAAAGATGAGTTGGCTAAAAAACTTGGTTACTCTTCCATTTCCAGTTTCAATCGTGCTTTTAAACGCTGGGAAATTGAATAAAATTTTACGAAATTTTATGCAACAATAGGATGATGTTTCAACCTTTTGGATGTTATATGAATCACCCTGACATGAAGGCTGTTGAACTTTCCAAAGCCTATCGCCTACTCAATCATGGCCCGACGGTTTTAGTGTCTGCTCAATACGGACAAGAACGTAATGTCATGGCTGCGGCTTGGGCCTGTGCTTTAGAATTAACGCCTGCAAAGGTCACTGTAGTCTTGGATAAAAGTACCAAAACTCGTCAACTGGTAGAACAAAGTGGTTATTTTGCCTTGCAAGTACCCTGCTATGCGCAGATTGATCTGGTGCATCAACTCGGAACCATCAGTCAGTTCGATCATCCAAGTAAGTTAGAAGAGTGCAAAACTGAATTGTTTTACCAAGCTGACTTTCCAGTCCCACTGGTGGCAGGTAGCCTGGCTTGGTTGATCTGTAAAGTGATTCCAGAACCGCACAATCAACAAGCGCATGATTTATTTATCGGTTCGGTGGTCGGTGCTTGGGCAGATTCACGCGTATTCCACGATGGACATTGGCACTTTCAAGAAGCCAGCAAAGATTTGCGTAGCCTGCATTATATTGCAGGTGGGACATTTTATCTGATTGGTGAAGAAGTTAAGGCCAAATAATCTTGGATATCAGGCAAGGCCAAACAGGCTTTGCCTCTTTTACTAATCATTGATTTTCATCAACTCACGATATAAAAGATCCAAGAACTGCTGCTGTTCTTGGTCATTTTTAAAATAACGTTGATAAAGACCACTACAGCTTTGCACATCAGCAATATTGGCTTTATTAAATGACCAATCCTTTCGATCTTTGATACTAATGCCTAGATCATCATCACAACTCTGCCATAGCTGAGAAAATCTGGTTCGTTTATCTGCATCTAACTTCTTAAAATCGGCATACACAGAATAGCCGCGCATAGATGAATTAAAAAACTGCGAAATCATGGTAACTGGTACACCACCCCAATCGATGCTTTGACCAATGGGCAATCGAATATCGGTCAGTTTATTTTCTGACATAATCTGGTCTTGTTTGCCTTTTGTGAAGTACTGTTCCTTATAAACCAAGGTGGTTCCTGCTGGAACATGGATTTTTTTAACCAGCATCGGTTGTTGTGTAACGTAATACGGATAATTTGGTCTTGAGTTGCCACCTGTCGGGTTCATATTACCGACACAGCCTGTTAAGGTCAGTGCCAATGTCATGGATAAAAAAATCATGGGTTTCATCGGTCTGATCCTTCTTGTTAAATCATTTTTATTATTCTTCGACCTTAAATCGAAATTGCTCTAGAAACAATATTCAATAGCACAAACATCAAAGTATAAAAAACCGTTATGAAATGATCTCCATAACGGCGTTTGAATGAAAGCTCAACTTATTTTGGTGCCATACGGATTGCACCATCTAAACGAATCACTTCACCATTCAAATAGGAATTTTCAGCAATATGCGCGACTAAACGCGCAAACTCTTCTGGGCGACCTAAACGTGATGGATAAGGCACCATTTGTCCTAAGGCATCTTGCACATTCTGAGGCAAGCCTTTCAACATTGGCGTTTCCATAATCCCTGGGGCAATGGTCATGACACGGATTGAATGGCGGGCCAGTTCTCGAGCAATCGGTAAGGTCATCGCTACCACAGCCCCTTTTGATGCCGAATAAGCCGCTTGTCCAATCTGACCATCAAAGGCAGCCACTGAAGCAGTATTCACAATCACGCCACGATCTTCATCACCTTCTGCAACCGTGTTTTTACTCATGGCATCTGCTGCAAAACGCAGCATATTAAATGTCCCCGTGACATTAATGTGTAAGGTTTTAGAGAACATCGCCAAATCATGGACGCCATCCTTACCCACTACTTTTGCAGAGGGGCCAATGCCAGCACAATTGATCAGGCCATAAACGCTGCCATGTTTGGCCAATACCTCTTTAAAGAACTGCTCTGCTGCTACTTCATCAGTCACATCTAGCTTTACAAATTCTGCTGCTGCACCCAAGGTTTGCGCTTGTTGTTCCCCCGCTTCAACATTCATATCGACCAACGTAACCGAGGCACCCTTTTCGACTAAATATTCCGCTGTTGCCGCGCCTAAACCTGAACCGCCACCTGTAATAACAAAATGTTTTCCCTGAATTTTCATTTACGTTTCCTATCAAATTAAAGATATAAATTCTTATCACTAAGCCTAAAGGCAACTTTTTTCCGATACAATTTCAAAAAGTAGCAGATTTAATGCAACTTTTGAGCATTCGATTTTATTATTCTCCTGTATTTTATTGATCTATGAACAAAAACCTCAACCTCGATCTTAATTCGGCTAAGGACACCATTTCAAATGCTTTAATTCGTGAAGCATTGAGTGTCGCCGCCAGTCGTGGCTTGAATATTGTCAATATCGCCAATCGTGCTGGTATTTCTGCAGAGTTATTAACCTCTTCCAAGGCGCGTGTGCCTGTAACGCAATGCGCGCAGTTATGGGTTGAACTTGCAGAAAGTATGAATGATGAATTCTTGGGCATGGATCGCCATCCTATGCGCCGAGGCAGCTATAGCCTATTAGCAAAATTAGCGTTTAATGCCGAAACCCTTGAGCAAGCCATCCACGAAATTTTAAAATTCCTAAGTCTGCTACTGGATGATATTCGTGGTGAATTGGTACAACGTGGCACCAAGGCTTATCTGATCTTGCATGATCGTGAGCATCCAAAGCGCATGTTTACCTATTCAACTTATCTAATGCTGGTGCATAGTTTAATGTGCTGGTTGAGTGATCAACGGATTGGCTTCCATAAAATGAGTTTTAGATGCCACCCACCTGTGGAACTACAAGATTATCGAGTGCGTTTTTGCGAGAACATTCAATTTAATGCCGAGCAAAACCAAATCGAGTTTGACGCGCATTATCTCAAGCATAAAATCAAAAAAGATAAACAAGCGCTCAAAGATTTTCTCAAACACACGCCTTATAACCTGATCGTACGCTTTAAAAATGAGAACTCATTAAGCTTACAGATCCGCCGTCAACTGCTGCTACAACCACCATCACAATGGGATGAACTAAAAGAGATTGCACAGCAACTGAATATGTCGACTGCGACTATTCAACGTCGTTTAAAGCAAGAAGGCGTCAGTTATCAGCAGCTTAAAAATGATATTCGCTGTGATATCGCTATTGAACGACTCAGTAAAAGTAATGATTCAATTCAAACGATTAGTGATGATCTGCATTTTCATGATCCAAGTGCATTTCATCGCGCCTTTAAAAAATGGACGGGAGTCAGTCCAGGCAGTTATAGAAAATCATCACCCAATAACAAAAAACTTTTGGGCCACTCAGAATAACTGAAGGAGTAAAGGATGTATTTACCTGAAATATTTGAAGAAACAGATCTTGAAAAACTATATCAATTGATTCAAGACTATCCTTTTGCGACTTTAATTAGTCATAGTGCGGAAGGTTTGGAGGCCAATCATTTGCCCTTTCATTTATTACGTGATAAGCAAAATCAAACAGCAACACTGGTTGCACATATTGCTAAAAATAATCCGCTGCATACCCAAATTGAAAGCGGCACAGAAGTTTTGATGATCTTTCAGGGTGAGCAAGCTTATATCTCACCGAATTGGTATCCAAGCAAACAACAACACCATCGACATGTCCCCACATGGAACTATCAAGTCGTCCATGTCAAAGGAAGCATCAATTTCCTGCATGACGAAAAATCTTTACGTGGTATCTTGGCCAGACTGACACGTACTCATGAAGCCAAACAAGCAACACCTTGGAAAATGTCAGATGCACCCAGCGAATATATTGCTCAGGAGCTGCAAGGTATTGTCGGGATCGAAATTCCGATTTCACAGATCACAGCTAAGTTTAAACTCAGCCAAAATCAGGAAAAGCCAGATGCTTTGGCCGTAGTGAATGGACTACAACAACAAGGTAAAAGCCGTTTAGCCAATGCAGTACAGCAATATATCGAGGATTAAGCTGAGGATATCACTATATTTTCAATAGCAGCCCAACGTAATATTCAACATTGTTTATGAATAAAAACAGTGTCTTGGGATCGATTTGATTTTTATCTATTATCAAGATTTGTAAATCAAAATAACTCAGTTGGGATGCTCTGTGATACATGTAAAGATCGCTGATATTTCATTATACGGCGCTGATTTATCTCATGTCTTTCCTTTCTAAATTACCTCTCTCTCAGACTTTATTCGCTTTAGGCTTTTCTACGGTATTTATATCCTCCAGTTTTGCTGCCATTCCCACCACGCTCAAACTTGACTACGCCTACTATGCGCCGACCAGTTTAGTGGTAAAAGATCAAAAACTGTTAGAAAAAGCCCTTCCCAATACCGAAATCAAATGGGTGTTCAGTCAAGGCAGTAACCGTTCTTTAGAGTATTTAAATAGCAATAGCATTGATTTCGCTTCAACCGCCGGTTTGGCTGCGGTACTCAGTCGCGCCAATGGCAGCCCAATCAAGACGGTCTATATTCAAAGCCAACCTGAATGGACAGCTCTAGTCGTTCCTGCAAACTCTCCAATCAAAAACTTAAAAGACCTCAAAGGCAAAAAAATTGCTGCAACCAAAGGCACAGATCCTTTCCTGTTTACGCTACAAGCATTAGATACGGTCGGATTGAATAAACGTGATGTTCAACTGGTGCATTTACAACACCCAGACGGCAAAACAGCATTAGAACGCGGTCAAGTGGATGCATGGGCGGGACTTGATCCCTTAATGGCATCTGCACAAATCCAATCTGGGGCTAAATTGCTGTATCGCAATGTAGGATTTAATAGTTATAGCGTCTTAAGTGTCAAAGAAGAATTTAGTAAACAAAGCCCTGAAGCGATTGAGGCGGTGATTAAAGCCTACGAACAAGCACGAAAATGGGCCAAAGCCAATCCAGATAAAGTTGCAGCATTGTTGGCCCGCGAAGCTAAACTGCCTTTGCCCGTTGCTCAATTGCAGTTGAGCCGTACCAACTTTGAGCAAAACATTCCTTCAGCGACACAAATCCAAGCCCTGAAACGATCAGGAAAAATCCTAACAGAAGAAGATCTGGTCAGAAAAGGAACTGATGTCAATCAAGTTGTTGATCAGCTGCTTGATCCACGTTTTGCGCAAAAAGTTGTGAAATAAGCGATGCGCAACTCAAGTCACAAGGCTGGGCTAACAGATTTTCTCGCTCAGCAAAGCGTACAAACAACTAAAAAGCGTTTTAGCCCAAACTTCATTCGTTGGTTAAAAGCACTGCTCATTCCAATCCTGCTGCTGATATTGTGTGAATTTTTGGTCAGAAATGGCGATATCGAAGCGTATTTACTCCCTGCACCCAGTAGCTTGTGGCAATCTTTTTGGGATTTAGCTCAAACGGATTTACTGCAGCACATTTACATCAGTACTTGGCGGGTGCTCGTCGGTTTTGCCCTCGGTAGTGGTTTAGCTTTGATTTTTGCGATTTGGGTCGGCTTAAGCAAAGAAGTAGAAGCCTATTTAGAACCAACATTTTCGGCACTCAAATCAATTCCAAGCCTTGCTTGGATTCCATTATTATTGCTTTGGTTAGGGATTGATGAGTCTTCAAAAATCACATTGATTGCAATAGGTGCATTTTTTCCAACCTATACCAATACTGTCGCTGCCATCCATAATGTTGATCGAAAGCTGATTGAGGTTGGGAAAGTCTATCATCTCAATGCATTGCAACGGGTTATCTCGATTGTTTTACCTGCCGCTTCTTCTGGAATATTGACCGGTTTACGCAATAGCTTAAGCTTATCGTGGATGTTTATGATTGCAGCCGAACTCATTGCAGCAACCCAAGGAATTGGTTATCTACTCAGTGATGGGCGAGAAACTTCACGTCCAGATATTGTAATCATTGCCATTATTCTATTGGCATTGTTAGGCAAAATTAGCGACACCTTGATGAAACGACTCGAAAATCGTTTACTCCGTTGGCGCGATAGCATTCACAAACAGGCTTAAATCCAACAGGCCAAGGTCACACGGTCATTTTGTCCATAATCCTGAATTGTTTTAATCTGGCTAAAATGATGCTGCTCAAAAATATCACGTACTGCTTGGCCTTGGTCATAACCATGTTCAAGCACAATCCAGCCATTCGGTTTAAGCCAGTCTTTACCTTGGGTAATAATGGTTTCAATATCCGCCATGCCCTGCTTAGCTGCAATCAATGCACGCTCAGGTTCTGACTTGAGCTTTTGCATATGCACATCGTCAGGATCAATATAAGGCGGATTGGATACAATCAAATCAAATTGTTGTTGTTCTAAAGCCTCAAACCAAGCCCCACAGGCAAACCTCACCTGCATGAGACCATGTCGAACCGCATTGTCCTGCGCTACCTCTAAAGTCGGCGCATAGATATCAGTTGCAGTGACTTGCCATTGTGGACGTTCACTCGCAAGTGCCAAAGCAATTGCACCCGTGCCTGTCCCTAGGTCAACAATATTGGCTTGTGAACTTAATGGCAGTTTTAATACCGTTTCCACAAGGATTTCGGTATCCGGACGCGGTACCAAAGTGTCATGGGTGACTTTTAAATCGAGCGTCCAAAACGGTTGTGAACCAGTGACATAGGCCAAAGGTTCACCTTGTTCGATACGAGCCAGCCCATCTAAATAAGCTTGCTCCTGCATTTCGGTCAGCTCTTGCTCAAGCCTTAATTTAAGTTCTAAGGCGTTAATACCCAAAAGATGCTCCAGTAGCCATGCCGCCTCTTGACGTTCATAGCTATCAATTTCACCTTTGATTTCTAAGGCTTGAGCAATATTCATTAGCCGCCATTTTCCTGTGCAAGCATCGCCAACTGATCTGCTTGATATTCACGATGTAAGCTATCTAACAATTCAGTTAAATCACCTTCCATAATTGCATCTAACTTATATAAAGTGAGATTGATACGGTGATCAGTCATACGACCTTGTGGATAGTTATAGGTACGAATACGCTCTGAACGATCACCAGAGCCGACCAAGTCACGGCGCATTTCTGAAGTTGCTGCATCAGCCGCTGCACGTTTGGCATTTTCTAAACGTGAGACCAACAACGCCATCGCTTTGGCTTTGTTCTTGTGCTGTGAACGCTCTTCCTGACATTCCACCACCACACCCGATGGAATATGGGTAATACGAACCGCTGAATCGGTTTTGTTAATATGCTGACCACCTGCACCTGATGCACGGTAAGTATCAATACGCAAATCGGCAGGATTAATTTCAACTGTAGTGTCTACATCGACTTCTGGCAGAATCGCAACCGTACAAGCCGAAGTATGTACACGGCCCTGTGATTCAGTCGCAGGAACACGTTGTACACGGTGCGCACCACTTTCAAACTTCAAACGACCATAAACGCCTTCACCGTCAATACGGCAAATGATTTCTTTATAACCGCCATGTTCACCTTCATTTTCAGAAAGCACTTCAATACGCCAACCTTGTGTTTCAGCGTATTTGCTATACATACGGAATAAATCGCCCGAAAAGATCGCTGCTTCATCACCGCCTGTACCCGCACGAACCTCAAGATAGGCTGCGTTGGCGTCATTTGGATCTTTCGGAATCATCAACACATTTAACTGCTCTTCAAGCGCAACCAAAAGTGCTTTATTTTCTTTGATTTCTTCCTCGGCCATGTCTTTAAAATCAGGATCTGATTTCATCGTTTCAGCCGTTTCGATATCTTCTTCCGCTTGACGATATTTGCTCCAAACCTCAGTGATTTCAGTTAAATCATTATGTTCACGAGACAATTTACGAAAACGTTTATTGTCCGAAATTACTTCTACATCAGCGAGTAATGCAGTCAGCTCTTCGTGACGATCACAAAGTTGATCGAGTCTTAAACGGAGTGATGCTTTCATGGGCGGAATATCTCAAAATCTAAAGACTCAGTGCCGACGAAGCACGAGCAAAATCAAAAAATTGCGCATAGTTTACAGACTCTACTGCTTAAAAGACATAGAGAATCAGGGGAACTTACTATTCCACCCCCATTTCATCACAAATTGTTCAGTTTTAGTTCTCAGTGCTTGTTCTCTGACCAAGGCTTATATATAAATAATGCAAGACAAATAGAAAGATAAAACAATAGGATAATTTATGAATAATTTTATAAACCGTCCCACCTCTGCCTTTATCGCTGCGAGTTGGGTGGCATTACTTGCAGGTGGTGTAGGCTTTATGATCGGCCTCTGGAATGCCAATATGCCTTTGCATGAAAAAGGTTATTATCTCGTGATCTTGCTGTATGGACTTTTTTCCGCAGCTTCTTTGCAGAAAACCGTGCGTGATCAACTGGAAGAGATTCCTGTTACGGCGATTTATTATGGACTCTGTTGGGCTTCGATGGCCCTATGTATTGGTCTTTTATTGGTGAGCTTATGGAATGCCGAACTGAGCATGAGTGAAAAAGGCTTTTACATCATGTCCTTTTTATTAAGTCTGTTTGGCGTGGTGGCAACCCAAAAGAATATTCGTGACTTAAACTATCAGCGTCTGCAGACTGAACTCAATCCACGTCAGTTCAAACACGAAGAGCAAACTGCGAAAGATGAATCCTTAGATTAATTAAAAAATGAATGGAGCCTTAAAATAAGGTTTCATTTTTTTTGTGCAAGGTTTAACGATCTTATTGTTTAATCGTATCTTACGCGCATTCTCCTCTAAGCTCAGCAACATAACACTACAATCCAGACACCAAAGAGTAATAATTCAGAAAAGCTTCTCCACACTTTCATACTCAAACTTTGTTACATTTGCAGCCATGAAAAAGAGGTCCGCTTTATTTCGGACACGGAGTCAAAAATGAAATTAAATGCTTGGTTATGTGCTGCTATTTTTGCGAGCTCATCATTGGTTACTGCTGCTCATGCTGATAATGCAACCCGTGTTGCTGCGACGTCCGCGCTTGGTAGCGTCGTCGGTACTGCAATTGGTAAAGAAATGGGTGGAAACAGCGGCGCAATGATTGGTTCTGCACTGGGTGGTGCTGGCGGCGCTGCAGCTGCAAGCAGCAAACGTACCCGTACTGAAGCTGCCATTGGTGGTGGTCTAGGTGGTGTTGGTGGTTATACTGTAGGTAAAAACCTGGGGGGCACGACTGGTGGTTATATTGGTGCTGCAGCTGGCGCAGCGGGTGGTTCTGCTCTAGGCCGTAAAGTCGGACAAGACCGCGACTATGACAATTACCAATCTAAGAAATACAAGAAGAAAAGAAAGCATCGTCATCACTAATTCCAAAAGCACCTTCGGGTGCTTTTTTATGGCCTAGATTTTTCATAAATATCTATAAAATCCTGAGCAAAACACTAGGTTGAATCCTTAATCTGAACTTTCTAGAATAATCCCTTATTTTTTATATGCCTTTTATGCTGCATCATGAATACTGAATTACTCTCTCCTGCTGGTTCACTTAAAAATATGCGTTATGCCTTTGCTTATGGTGCCGATGCGGTCTATGCGGGCCAGCCACGTTATAGCTTACGCGTGCGTAACAATGAATTTGACCATGACAATTTAAAAATCGGGATTGATGAGGCGCATGCGCTAGGCAAAAAGTTTTATGTGGTGGTCAATATCCAGCCGCACAACAGCAAGCTCAAAAACTTTATCCGAGATATCGAACCGATTATTGCCATGCAGCCCGATGCGCTGATTATGTCTGATCCCGGATTGATTATGTTGGTGCGTGAGCATTTTCCTGAGATGCAGATTCATCTCTCGGTACAAGCCAATGCCATTAACTGGGCCACAGTAAAATTCTGGAAAGACTATGGTCTAAGTCGGGTAATTTTATCTCGAGAACTTTCGCTCGATGAAATAGAAGAAATCCAAAATCATGTCCCTGAAATTGAACTGGAAGTGTTCGTGCATGGGGCACTGTGTATGGCCTATTCTGGTCGTTGCTTGTTATCGGGTTATATAAATAAACGTGATGCCAATCAAGGCGCCTGTACCAATGCCTGTCGTTGGGACTATAAAATCCACACAGCGCAAGAAGATGCCAATGGAAATGTCACCCCTGTTCAACCAGCCAATACTCAGCAGCAATGTTGCTCAAAAACATCAAACAGCACTAATACGGCGCAAACTGTTTTGGTGCAGCGTCATGATGAAGAGATGTTTGCCGCTGAAGAAGATGAGCACGGCACTTATTTTATGAATTCTAAAGATCTACGCGCAGTGCAACATGTAGATCGTCTGACTCAAATGGGTGTTGCTTCTTTAAAGATTGAGGGTCGGACTAAATCTTATTTTTATTGTGCCCGTACTGCACAGATTTACCGTAAAGCCATTGATGATGCACTGGTAGGTAATAAATTTGATCCTAGCTTGATGACTCAACTAGAAGGTTTGGCAAACCGTGGTTATACCGAAGGTTTCTTGCGTCGCCATGTGCATAGCGATTATCAAAATTATGTCGATGGTTCATCGCATTTTGACTATCAACAATTTTGCGGTGAAGTCATTGCACGTCAGGGCGACCATATTCGAATTGAGGTTAAAAACCGTTTTGTAATTGGTGATTCACTTGAGCTTATGACACCCAAAGGCAATATCAACTTCAAATTAGAACAGATGCGTGATCTTAAAGGCAATGCCATTGAAAGTGCCAAGGGTTCAGGACATATCGTGGAAATTCCATTTTCCCCAGAAGTCGATATTGAATATGCACTGTTGATTCGTAATTTGCCCCATGCCACAACCGAGTTACGATCTGCGGCTTTGGCCTATTCGGCAGATTAAGATGGCACTAATGATTACTAACGCATGTATCAATTGCGATATGTGCTTACCTGAATGCCCCAATCAAGCGATTAATGAAGGTGCAAAAGTCTATGAAATTGATCCACAACGTTGCACTGAATGTATCGGTTTCTACACAGCACCCACCTGTCTCGCTGTCTGTCCCATCGACTGTATTCAGCCTGACCCAGCGTGGGTTGAATCTCCTGATCAACTGCTGATTAAATTCAATAATCTTAATCTATTCAAGCATTAAGGACTTCATCACTGATAGGCACAATCCCATGAAAAGTATGGAAAAGTGCCTATCTCGCTTTTCATTGACTGCACTTCATCCTAATTTTGCTATTCAGCATCCGCACTGGCATCAAAATTGCTAATTAGTATTACGTTTTATTCAATTAGTATTACTACGGGTGTGCACCTATGCATCATTCAGTACTGTCAAAAAGCAAAAAGCTTTATTTGAGTTTGGGGTCTTTTCTAATTCCCATCCTGATCTGGAGCTGTGTCAGTTACTTACCCTTTATCTGGCATCCACAAGTTCAAATTACCCATGCAGGCTCAGCCACTTATCTACAGGCAGGCACCCGAATAGATAAGCAGGCTTATTATGCAGAGGCACAAGATGCCGTCAATCAAGGCAAAACACCGCCTACAGGTATTTTGGTCAATCCCATTTATTTGCCTGCACCGCATCAAGTGGCGAAAGCCTTATTTACGTCCTTTACCACTCCACCTCAACAGGCCGATGCGCCGTGGTTACATCAAAGTCTATGGCACAGTATCAAGATTGTTTTTACGGCGTTTTTTATTTCTTCATTGATCGGTGTGCCGTTGGGTATCCTGTGTGGTTTTTCCAATACCGTCTCTAAGCTGACTGAACCCTTTGTCGAGTTCTTTCGCTACCTGCCAGCACCTGCCTTTGGGGCATTAGCAGTGGCGATTTTAGGTATTAATGATGCCCCGAAAATTGCCATTATCGTGATTGGTACCTTATTTCAGCAAATTCTGATCATTGCCAATACCACTCGAATGGTTGATCGCGGCTTGGTTGAAGCAGGTTATACCCTAGGCACCAATAAGCTTAAAAGCCTGTTTCATGTGGTGATTCCTGCGGCACTACCCGACATTTATCGAGACCAACGGGTCTTGCTCGGTTGGGCATGGACCTATCTGATTGTGTCAGAACTGATTGGTGCCACCTCAGGAATTACCTGGTTCATTACTCAACAAGCGCGTTATCAGAACTTTGACAATGTCTATGCCGCCATCCTGATTATCGGGGTGATTGGACTGTTGTGTGATTTGATTTTAATGAAACTCGGCACATACCTATTTAAATGGAAAAAAGGAGTATAAATATGGCGGATAATTTCGATACCAAAGCCTATTTTGAGCATATTTATACGCGTCCCGTGATGTTGGAAACCAAGCAACTGATGCAAATTTTTCAGCATGGTGATTCAGGACGAACCGTGCTGAACCAAATTGATTTACGTATTCATAAACGTGAGTTTGTCTGTGTGATTGGTCCTTCGGGATGTGGAAAATCAACTTTAAGCCGTGTGGTTGCAGGTCTAGATGACTACCACAGTGGCGAGGTTCTGGTTGAAGGGCAAAAGATTAAAGGCCCAAGTTCAGAACGTGGCATGGTGTTTCAAGGCTATACCTTATTTCCATGGAAAACCGTTAAAGAAAATGTGATGTTTGGCCCTTTGATGAAAGGCATCAGTCAAACCCGTGCCGAAGAAATGGCACGTGAGTGGATTAATATTATTGGCTTAGAAAAATATGAAAATCAGTTTCCACACGAGCTTTCAGGTGGGATGAAACAACGTGTCGCCATTGCCCGTGCCTTAGTCAATGAACCTAAGATTTTACTCATGGATGAACCTTTTGGTGCACTCGATCCCTACACCCGACAAAAAATGCAAAAGCATCTCATGGACTTGTGGCAAAACATTGATATCACCATTTTATTTGTCACGCATGACATGGATGAAGCCATTTTATTGGCAGATCGTATTGTGGCCTTAAAAGCCAATCCGGGCGAGATCAAAGAGATTATCGAGGTCAATCTACCACGCCCACGAAGCATGGAACTGATGCATTCGCCTGAATTTAAACAATTACGGGAACGGGTTGATCTGTTGGTACATCACCAAGAGGAACAACTCGACCCTGCACTACAAGATTTACCTAAAATTCCACGTATGACCCAAATGAGTACACATAAATAAAATAGCGTTTGGGACGACCCAATCTGCTTCATTTATTGCTGGACGACCAGCCAATGGTGGATCTCATGAACCATGATTATGTGTTGCCCTTGATAGATATTTCCCCCCTCAACAGTGAGCGTTTAGAAGATCGCAAACAGGTGGTCAAGCAACTAGATCAAGCCTGTAAGGAGGTTGGCTTCTTATACATTCAAGGAGAACAATTTCAGCCCGAACTGTTCGATCAGTTAAAACAAACCGCACAGCACTATTTTAGCCAAGACCAAGCCACTAAAATGCAGCATTATATTGGTCTTTCTCAAAATCATAGTGGTTATGTGCCAATCGGTGAAGAACAGTTTAAAGCCAATGTCTATGATCTAAAAGAATCCTATGACATCAATTATGACTATCTCGGTGAGCAGCATCGTCGCCCTTTAATCGGACCAACACTATGGCCTGAAGATGCCCACTTTAAACACACCGTCTTAAATTATTATCAACATATCAAAGCCATCGGTAATCAGCTATTTAAAGCTTTTGCTTTGGCACTTGAGCTGAATGAAGACTTTTTTGAACCGCATTTAAAGCATGCGCCGAGCCAATTAAGACTGATTCATTATCCTTACAATCCTGAGGCACAAGATCAATCAGGCATTGGTGCACATACCGACTATGAATGTTTTACCCTGTTATTTCCAACGGCGGAAGGTTTACAGGTACTGAATAAACAAGGTGAATGGATCGATATTCCCTTAATTGAAAACACCATGGTAATGAATATTGGCGATATGATGGAGATCTTATCTAATGGTCGTTATCTGGCAACCAAACATCGTGTTCGACGGGTGCAGCAAGAACGTTACTCTTTTCCGCTGTTCTTCTCCTGTGATTATGACTATCTGATTCAGCCACTGATTCCCAATGAAGCACCGTTATACCCGCCTATGAAAGGCGGTGAGCATCTATTCAATCAGACCGCTCAAACTTTTATGTACCTCAAGCAACGCATTCAATCAGGCGAGCTGGTACTTGAAAATGCCCGTCCGCTGTACTCCTTTGGTTTAAATGAACAAGGAGCAGGTGAATGAATCTAATCAACTTACTCGCGCAACTTGAGCCAACGCCAATTGATGATCACTTGCCCTTACCCCGCTATTTACTGGGATGTTTTAGACGTAAAAGTATCAGTTTCTTCAATGGCATGACGGACGAAAAGACCATTGTGTATTGGTTTCAGTCCAAATCTTTCAGCATTGACCTCCGACTGATCGATGCCAATCAAACTGCAGTACATGAGCGACAAGGATGGATCGGCGATACCTTATGGGATTCAGAGCGTGAATTACTCTCTTGGCAGGTTCATCAAAACTATCAGAATCATATTCAATGGCCTGAACCAGCGAAACTCTACCCGATCGGCAACAGTATTTTAGAGTTTTCACCTTCCCATGCCTATGTAGAGGATTGGCGGCAACAGGCTCAGCAAGGTTTATTGCTTGGTTTACGTCTATTTCAAATGCAACATGTGGCAACACAACAGATGATAGCTATGGATGGTGGCTTGATGATCAGCGATCAGCACATGGCTTATGCTCAATCACGCCTTCCTCAACAACAAAAGCAACTGAAGAATAGCCCGATTGATCATCCTGAAAATGATCCTAAAGTGATCGAAAGCTATGAAGTCTCGGTTGCTTTAAATGGTTCTTCTATTGGTTTTAGTACAATCAGTAGTCGTTTACAGCAATCAATTTCACTCGATGATTTTGAAATAGAAGATTCCAATACCCTGACCCAACTGAAACAGATTGAAGGTGAACTGTATCGACTTTATTTTCACTTAGATATCTATCAACCTGATTTTGTATTTAATACCACAAGCGCAACCACTACAGATACACAACAATGGCTGGCTGCTGAGCAAAAGCATTTATTAAAAAATGCCACGCGAACTTACTAAAACTGTTTGTATCTGATTGACTCTAAAAAGGACAATCAATTCTTTAAAAAGATTGTCCTTAAAATTTTAAAATCCAGAAATAAAAAAATCGTTCTATGAGAACGATTTTTTTTATAAATTAGCTATTTCAACTCATCCACCAAAGCTGGATAAATCAAGCCATCCACATCCACTGCAGTTTTATAAATGCCATTACTGACATTGAATTGATTGACATGATAGGTTGAACCATAAATCGAATCAAAGCCTGTTCCCTTCTGAAACACTTTCTTATTCGCTGCGATATCCAGTAAATGCGTTCCCTCAATAAATTGCTCATATTGTTGAGGATCGACACCGACACGGTTGGCCATAATTTTTACCGCATCTGCATGGGTTGCAGGATCTTGGATATACTTCACCGTTTTATCCCACACTTGGATCAGCTTTTTCCAGTCCTCTTGATGCGCCGATAAATGAGCTGGATTCACCGCAAGCGTATCGTAGATCAAACCTGGCTTATCTTTGGAACTATAAATAATCTTGGAACCCGCCACTGCTTTTAATGCTTGATTGGCAACGGGTTGCCATACTGCAATCGCAGCAATATCCTGACTGCCAAACACTTGAGGAAGTTCATTGGTTACTGAATTGACCAGTTTAATATCTGAGAATGGAATCTTGGCATCAGTCAAAGCCGTCGATAATAACAGGTGATCGACCAAACCCTTTTCTGTTGCTATGGATTTGCCTTTTAAATCCTGAATGCTGTTGATGCCATTCTTGGCAATAATCACATCATTACCCGCAGAATAATCGGTCACCATAATGATCATGCCCTTGCTTCCACCCGAGGCATTGACTAAATTATCGCCATTGGTAATAAACACCGCATCGAGTTGATTGGCAGCAAAAGCAGAAATTGAGGCTGAATAATCAAACCATTTAAATTCAACATTTAAGCCTGCATCTTTGAGCCAACCTTTTTCAATCGCCACTTGCCAAGCCACCCAACCCGGCCAATCACTATACCCAATTGTAATAGGTGTGGTTGTCGTTAGCTCTTTGGCCTCGGTTGCTTTTTCCGCCGTTGGCACTTTGGCCGAATTATCACACGCGCTAAGGCTCAGTCCCAACAGCACTGAAACAGATAACGTTGCTATTGCTTGCTTCATAATCACCCCATATCTTTTTTGAAAATTTTGCCCAGAGCACATCTAAATCACGTGTTGAGCGACACTACCGATGCCGCTGCGTCCTATTCGTTTTGCTGTAAGGGTGGCATCACGGCATCCATGAGTTCCAGATGCCCTTTAATCACCCCTTTTAAAGCAGTAAATTGCTGACTAATTTGTTTAAGATCATTACTGCCGCCTTGTAACAGCATGACTTCCAATATTTTTTGTTGATCCAATTGAATATGTAATGAACTGATCACCTGTTCTAAAAATTTTTGTTGTAAGTCTAAGAGTTGCATACGCAACGGCATACAACTGGCGTCATACAACAAGGTCAGTGTGCCGACCATGACTGCATTTTGCTGTGCCTGTTCAGCAATGAGATGCTTGTTAATCATGTCGACAATGGCCTGAGAGCGACTTTCATAATGCTCTTCGACAATGGTTTGATCTAAGGCCTCAACCGTTTTTTCAGGGACGGTAATACTGATTCGAGTCAGTTTAGGACGCGCATTCATAATAATCAGACTATTGTTTAGAAACTTGGTTTTGCTTTACATACAGACCTGCTCGGACCGTAAGTAAATTGGCAAAACAGCGCGCTGCAACTTTGAAATACTGAATCAGGATTGATTGCTTTTTCATAACCACCTCAGTCTTAGTAATACCAAATTTATAATTCGTAATATTTAATGCAGTATCTATGCCAATTTTTTAGCCAAATAAAGTAGAAAAACCGTGTGAATTGCTGAATAAATGCACAAAAAAAAGCCCGATGTTTCATCATAGGGCCTTTTCTGCATCATGGATTTTGATTGCTATACAGCAGGTGCAAGCGTAAACAATGCCTGTCCTGTTTTTACCGTTTGCGCTTTATCAATCAAGATACTATCGACTTTCATTTTTGCAGGCGCAAGGATTGGAATTTCAATTTTCATTGCTTCAATCACCGCCAAGGTTTCACCTTCTTCGATAATATCGCCTACGGTACATTCAATTTTCCAGACCGAACCCGGCATATGTGACTCCACGATCATGCCACCATTCTGAACTATGATTTCTGAATCATCCAGTACTGCATCCATACTTTCAGAAACATATTCAGCCAAGCCTGCTTCATGCCAGCGACGGCGTTCCGCTTCAAAATTACTTTGTTGAATCTGTTTAAAAGCCTGAATACTGCTTTGATTGTCTTTTAGAAAAGCATTGTAGTCTTTGAGATTCAGCACCCCTTCTTCGATCCGCAGTTGCAAACGCCCTGCTTTAAAGTCTTCCCGCATTTCCAACAGCTCAGATTCGGACACTTCATAGAAACGGATTTGGTCAAAGAATCTGAGCAACCACGGTTTGTGCGCTTCAAAATTCGGATTTTGACGATAACGGCTCCACACCTGTGTGGTACGTCCTACAAACTGATAGCCACCCGGCCCTTCCATGCCATAAACACACATATAAGCCCCACCAATTCCGACGGCGTTTTCAGGTGTCCATGTTCGAGCAGGATTATATTTAGTGGTAACTAAACGGTGTCTCGGGTCTAGCGGTGTCGCAACAGGTGCACCCAGATAAACATCTCCCAAGCCCATTACCAAATACGCCGTGTCATAGACCACATCTTTAACGGCTTGCTTTGATGCAAGACCATTAATACGGCGAATGAACTCAATATTATCTGGACACCATGGTGCATCTGGACGAACCAATTGCGTATATTTTTCGGTGGCAAGTTGGGTTTGCGAATCTTCCCAAGCCAGTGGTAAATACACAGTTCTAGACGGTACCTGCATATTTTCAATATCGGGTAATTCACTTTCAGCCACTTGTAATAAGCGCAGTAAATCCAGTTGCTCTAGAACCATTGAATCATAATGAATCTGCAATGAACGAATGCCTGGGGTCAAATCAATGATGCCCTGAATATTTTGTTGTTGTACCCATTGCATTAAGGCATGAATACGAAAACGTAAATTGAGATCTAAGACCAATTCACCATATTCTACTAACAGATATTGGTTACCTGCGGGGCGATAGCTCACTTTGGGTTTGTCGGCACCCTGATCCAAAGTCGCCAACACGGCATTTTTTAAAGTGACAGGCTCTGCTTTAAACATCGGTTCAAAATTAATCTGTGATGCCGTTTCATTCTGTAAGGCCGATTGATAACGCTGTTCTAACTGTTGCGCCTGTGCATAACTGACAGGGATAAATCTCACTTTATCACCTGCTTTGAGTTGACCTAATTTCCATAACTCTGAGTTGATCACCACCGCAGGGCAAACAAAGCCGCCTAAACTCGGGCCATCAGGCCCCAAGATAATTGGCATATCCCCAGTGAAATCAATGGCACCAATCGCATAAGCATTGTCATGAATATTCGATGGATGTAAACCTGCTTCGCCGCCATCAATCCGAGCCCATTCAGGTTTCGGGCCGATCAAACGAATACCGGTACGACTCGAGTTAAAGTGAATCTCCCAGTCTTGATCAAAAAACATGGCAACATCATTCGGCGTAAAGAAATCAGGTGCGCCATGCGGACCATACATGACCGCGATTTCCCATTCGGTTTTAAAACTTGGGATTTGTTCAGGTTTTAATGCAACTGTTTGCTCGGTTTTCGCCTCCGTGATTGGCAACATATCACCCATCAGTAAGTTACGCCCTGCATGACCACCAAATTGCCCTAAGGTAAAGGTCGCTAAACTGCCCAAATACGCAGGCAGATTAAATCCATGTTTAATCCCAATATAACTACGGCAACCCGTACTGATACGACCGCATTTTAACACCTGACCTTTACGCACATTAATGCTTGACCACATCGCGACTGGCTGACCATCCAGACTGACCTCCATCTCACCACCTGTGATGGCAATCTGACTATCACAATGAAACTTTAAAGTCGGTCCAAGCAAGGTACATTCTAGTCCCGAACTATTAAATTCATTGCCCAACAATTGATTGGCAACATTCAAGCTCAATGCATCCATCGCACCTGAAGGCGGAACACCCACATCCCAATACCCTAAGCGACCTGTTACATCCTGCACTGCAGTTTGAATCCCTGCCTGTAACACTTCTATTTTTTGGGTTTTCCATTCAAACTGATTCAAGAAACGGGTGGTTTGTGTGCCTTGCCCAAATACCTCACCCGCAATAATTTCCTGTAAGTATTCGAGATTGGTTTCAATCCCTGCAATCTCTGTATTACTTAGGCTATTTTGCATAGCAACGATGGCCTGCTCTCGATCCGTTGCCGTCACAATAATTTTTGCAATCATCGGGTCATAGAATGAGGAAACATTTGAGCCTGTTTCCACCCAAGTTTCCACCCGTGATTGAGGGTCAAATTTGACACTGGTCAATAAGCCTGCGCTGGGTTGAAAGTTCTTAATCGGATCTTCGGCATATAAACGCACTTGAATCGAATGACCTTTGGGCGGTGCAATCTGTTGCGGTGCTTGCCAATCCCCACTGGCCAAGGTCACCATCCATTCAACCAGATCAACGTCATACACCTGTTCCGTCACCCCATGTTCCACTTGCAAGCGTGTATTCACTTCTAAAAAGTAGAACTGTTGTGTATCGGTATCCATCACAAATTCAACCGTACCTGCAGAACGATACTGCACCGACTGCATCAATTGAATAGCAACCTGTTGAATATACGTGCGTTGCGTATCATTCAAATGTGGTGCGGGTGTTTCCTCAATCACTTTTTGATTACGGCGTTGTACCGAACAATCGCGCTCACCAAGTGCAATGACATGGCCTTGACCATCGCCAAAAATTTGTACCTCAATGTGACGGGCATTTTCGACAAACTTTTCCAGATACAGTCCTGCATCTTTAAAGTTCGCTTGCGCCAGATAGGAAACAGTTTGATAGGCTTCTTTTAATTCCTGTTCATTCCAGACCAGACGCATGCCAATACCGCCACCGCCTGCGGTGCTTTTCAGCATCACGGGATAGCCAATCTGATCGGCCTGAAGCAATGCATCATCCAAGTCGATAAGCAACTGACTACCCGGTAGCAAGGGTACATGGTTCTGAATCGCCAATGCTCGTGCGGTATGTTTTAGACCAAAATCGCGCATTTGCTGTGAGGTCGGACCAATAAAGGCTATACCGTGTTGCTCGCACAGATCACAAAATGCGGCATTTTCTGATAAAAAACCATAACCCGGATGAATCGCTTCCGCCCCAGTGTGCTGTGCTGCGGCAAGGATTTTTTCAATATTTAAATAGCTTTGTTGTGCAGCTGAATCGCCGATAAAAATCGCTTCGTCGGCTAAACTGACATGCAAGGAGTCCCTATCCGCTTCGGAATAGACCGCAACCGATTGAATCCCAAGTTTTTTTAAGCTACGAATGACACGACAGGCAATCGCCCCACGATTGGCAATCAGTACTTTTTTAAACATTATGCCACCTCACGCGTCACGTATAACAAGTTGGATTTTGGTCGGGTTATAGGCATTACAAGGATTATTCAATTGCGGACAATTTGAAATCAGAACGATCAGATCCATTTCGGCTTTGATCTCGACATATTTACCCGCTGCAGACACCCCATCTTCAAACTTTAAATGGCCTTCAGCGGTTACTGGTACATTCATAAAAAAGTTAATATTGGGACCAATATGACGCACATTGAGCTGATGCTTTTTGGCGATCGGATGTTGTGCCAAGGCATACATGAAATTATTGCGGCAACTGTGCATCGGATATTTATCATGCGCATAACGAACGGTATTGCTTTCACATGAACATGCGCCACCTAAGGTGTCATGTCTGCCGCAATTGTCATCGATAATAGTGGCAATTGGGCGGGCAAAATTACTAAATAAGATCGTGCCTTTTTCCAGATAAAGCTGCTGATTTTGCGCCAAGGTATCGGTTGCGCTATAACGTTCTTCAGCGTTGTTGGCACTGATAAATAAGGTATCAACAGCTTGGTTTCCTTCCAGATCAATAATGCGGAAATACTGACCTTGTTTTACCTCACCCATCCATGCTTCACCTGCAAGGCAAATCTGGTCTAAAACAATCTGTTCAATTTTTGCTGATGCTGTCATTTTCTCGCTCCCCACCTTAATTCGACAATGCGTAATAGCGTGTGTTATTGGCAAAACCACGCTGATTTTGAGCACATGAATCCCGACAAACATCCTGTTCAGTTAAGGCATTGGCTTTGAATAGACGAATTTGGATATCGGCGGGTTGATACTGTGTAGATAAATCGAGTGGATGTGGTGCCGCAGAAAGAAAAACCAGACAATCCATTTCAAAGCGCAGTTCAATCTTTTGCTGTTGATTGTCGTCTGTGACATAACTTAATCGACCATGATCGTCGGGCTGGACTTTTGAAAATAAATTTACTGTTGCGCTCAAATCGGCTTGGCCTAGACCAAATTTGGTCAATTCCACCAATAAACTATCTAGACCATTTTGATGCATGTCATTACGCGCATCCTGAAAGTTTTTTTTGCCAAAATTTTGTGCAATCTGCTGTGCGGTACTTGGACCGCAAAACACATCATTCCAGCCATGCTCATCTTGAATAATGGAGGCCATCACACGGCCAAGATCTGAGTACAAAACATGCCCTGTCGAGAGAAAAGCCGTATGCTGTGCTTTTAGACTATCGGGCATATTAAAACGCTCCAGCTTGTCATCAGCATTGACACAGAACAAAGACACATTGGCCTGCTGCCCCAGCGCTTCAAGCTGTAAAACTGCCCCTCGTTGAATGCGACCCGACCAATGATGCCCACCAGGCAATGTTTCTTGCCACAGTATTTTATTGTCGTGATAGAACGATTGATTCATAACAAACCCCTTGCGGATACTTAACCTCGTTATGGCAATATGCCTGACCTCCCGGGCTTTTATCCCTCCGTGTAGTTCTATCGAACCGTTATCTCTCGGACCAGTCATGTCTCCATGCGGATACATCGGAACCCTAGACAACTTTATCTATGTTGTTATGAAGCAAAAGACATGCCAATTTAGTAATACGATTTTGCATATTCGTAATACTCAAAAGGTCATTTTTAGCTTGTTCAGAGTGCATTTTAAAAAACAAAGCACCAATTTGATGCTGTGGGATCAGCATCACTTTTTTATTTTTAAATCGAATTGCAGCATGGTAGATAAGAAAAATGTATCAAGTTCATTTAGATAAAAGTAACGACCACTTTTTAGCTATATTTTTTATTTATCCTACATTTTTCACGACAAAGAAAACAATTCAAACCTTTGAATAATATAAGTTTAAAATAAAAATCCGCACCTCCTCATGCGTCACAGTTTGTCGCTCAAGAAACAGCATTGATGTATTTCACAACTTATTCATCACAAAATGAATTTAAAGAAGCATGGCAGGCATCGTGATATTTCACCTGCTTTCCCATGATTCTTTTTATGAATACGGTGTTTTTTTATCCGTGTTTCAAATAATGAAAACCAATAATTTTTTATAAGATGGTAATGATATGAAAATGAATAAGCTGTTGCTGCACATGTTAGCAACCCCCTTTTTAGTCTCCTCAATCTATACCCATGCCGCTTATCAAGATGAGCGCTATGGACTCACCGCATTGACCGCACAAGCCCAAAATGTTCAGTCCTGTACCCCTGGGATCAATGCAATCTCCCGACAAATTACGACGGGCAGTACCGATATTACTGGACCCTTAGCCTTTACCCGAAGCTATGAAACCGCGCTGCAATTAGGTTTTAATCCGAGCTACCGCTCAAATGATGCCAAAGTCCTCGATGAAGCATTTGCTGTGACTTATCTGGAAGTCAGAGCACTTTTTGGCGTGGGTTGGAGTCATAATTATGATTTCCGTTTAAATACCATTGGTACTCAGGCTTATACCTTAAATATGCCTGGTGGTGGCCTACCCATGACCTTTGCCAAACAAAGTGATGGCTCGATTAAAATGTCCAATCCGAGTCTGGTACCGATTACCACGGATACCGAGTACAAAATTACCGACAATAACCTCTCGGTCATTGTGAACATCAACGGTGTAGAAATTACTTTCCAAGCACTGTCAGGTTCAAGAGGACTGTTGCAGAATTTCCAAGCGACTCAGGTCAAATATCCTGGTGGCAAAGTCATCAATATGACCTATTCTCCAGTCTCTCGTTCTGGAGCCGTTGCAGGTTATTTGCTGACGGGCGTTACAGACAATCGCGGCAATAGCTTGAAAATAAGCCGAAATAATATGACAGGGTCTGATACCTCGCCATTGGGCTTACAACTGCAAGGCATGATTAGCAGTGTTGAATCTTCTCCAAATACACTGAATAAACAAATTGCCAATTATAGCTATGTAATTCAGCCTGTAGTCTGGAACAGTACGACAAAAAATCTGCCTAAATTAGTAAAAGTGGTATCAACAACTAATGGTACTGAAGACTATACCTATACAGACTATACCCATAATGGCTTATTTAAAGACAGAGCCAAAACAGATGTTGGGGTCATTCTGCCGATCTTAAGTAAATACGCCAAATCTGGACAGGCCTTATTTAACTGGGAGACAACGGCTGATAGCATCGCCAGCTATAGCGATAAAGCTTTAGATTACGCCTCATTGCGTTTTAATGAAAATGTAGATGGTGGTACGCTGACACTTTCGGGCCCACACCCTTCCACCGCTTCGGTTGCAACTGAAGTCTTTAGTTTGGCCAATAGCACAGATGGTTCTAATCGCCTGTTCTATAATTCGACCAGTGGCTTTCCGTGCTTGAGTTATAACGGCAAACCGCTCAAGAATCTGGTTTTTTCCAAGAAAATTCGCCGCCTCAGTGAGGTTGTAGATAAGAATGGTAATAAAACCACACTGGGTTTTGATGTCAATAATCGCCTGACCTCTCTCGCCGAAGCTGTGGGCTCAACCACCCCCCGTACCACAACCGCAAGTTACAGTACGGCATTTGATATTCCGTCAAGCATTCAACGCGGCAATCAGACTCAAACCAACAGCATTAACACAGTTGGGCAGATTACCCAATCTGTTCTAAGTTCATCTCAGGCTGGCAGCACCTCCAAAACCACAGATTATACCTATCTGAGCAATGGTCTGGTTTCGACTGTGGATGGGCCACGTACAGGCACGATTGATAAGGTGACTTTTGGCTACGATGCATACGGCAATAAGGCCTCAGAATCTCAGGTCGTAAACGGTACAACCCGTACCACCAGTTATGTCGGTTATAATGCGCTTGGTCAGCCTGAACGTATTGTTTACCCAACCGGCTTAGTCGATAAGTTTGTCTATAATGCGGATGGTACTGTTGCCAGCAAAACCACAGGCACAGGAACTGCGACGACGACCATCACAGGTAAAACCACCAGCTATACCTATGATACGTTAAAGCGCTTAAGTACGGAAACCAATCCCGATGGCGAAAAAACCTCCTATGCTTATGATGTAGCTGGACGCCTCATTAAAACGACCTTAGCAGATGGCAGTTTGCTCAATAAGAGCTATCACGGCAATGGGATCGTTGCTTTAGAAAAACTGACCGATAGTACCGGTGCAACGATCTTTAATCAAAGTTCCACAGCATTGGACGCCAATTTCCGTCCCCTTAAAACCGTCAGTGGTACAGATGCCGCTAAAAACTGGGTCACGAACAGCTATGACCTCAATGGGAATCTCACCCAAACGGCTTCTGCCTTGGGAATTACCGAAAAATGGTCTTATGATGTTTTAAATCGTGTCCTGACCCATACCGATGGCCTTGGCAATATTGATAAAAAGACCTATGACCTACAGGACAATACACTCACAGCACTTGATGCCTTAAATGCAGGAACCAATCCCTATGCTTATCGCAATGGTAAAGTCTTAACCAAAGAGATCAATACCGATTATGGCACCAAGAGCTATAGCTACAATGAAGCAGATCTACTGACTCAGTCGGTATACGGAACACGTAAATGTGACAATCTGAATATCGATGCTTTGGCACGTGTTGGGCAAACAGCTTGTACGCATTCGACCACAACAACACCTGCCAACCTGTTGAGCAATCTGAACTTTGCTTATGACCAGACCCGTTTTGGTCGCTTGGATAAAGTCAGCTCTAATGATACGGCTTATGGCGTAGATACCAGTTATGGCTATGATATTTATGACCGTATCATCAGTAAATCTCAAACCAACAAGACCATCACCACGTGGACAGGAACCAAACCAAGCTTAGCTGTCGCTTATGCCTATACTGTTGGTGATAAATTAAGTAGTTTGACCTTACCCTCTGGGCGTAAGTTGGCGTATAGCTATGATGCGACCAAGAAGAACTTACTCACCAATATCACATTAGATGGCGCTGCGCTGATTCGTGCAATCACGTACGATGCAGGCGGTCAAATGACAGGTTGGAACTGGGGTGCTGGGGCCGCAAGTTATACTTGGAGCTATGATGCGGTCAAGAATGGTGCTGTTCAGTCCATTAGCAATAAAAATAATGCGGGTGCTGTCAACTACAGCTTGGCATATGCTTTTGATAACGATGGTCGTGTTAACAAGCTCACTCGTAATAATGGTTTGGTTGATAGCTTTAGTTATAGTAATGCGGATCGCCTGCTTACTGAAACTCGTGTTAATGGCAGCACCAATGTTTTCGGGATTACCTATACTTATGACAAAAATGGTAACCGTTTAAGTCTTGCCGCGACAGGGACACATCAGCAACCTCAGGCGAGTGTAGCCTATACATATACAGGCAATAAGTTAGCGACTATTGCAGGTGCAGCAGTTACACATACTGCCAATGCCGAATTGATCTATGGTGGATTTACTCCAACCTATGACAATGCAGGTAATCGCCGTGAGGATAAAACCACAGGCGGCGCAGCAACAGCTCCTCAGTACTATATGACTTATAACCACAAAAATGAGCGGACTGTTCGTGGTGATCAAGCCAATGGTTCAGCATGGAAAGCCAATGCTGTTCAGTATGTTTATGATGAAAATAGTCATTTGATTGGTGAATATAGCGCTGATGGTGTGCCACTGGTTGAATATGTCTGGATGGGTGATAAACCTGTCGCTGCAATTTATGGCTCTGGTGCAACCAGCAAAACATACTGGATCGTCACTGATGCGCAAAATACGCCACGCCGTTTGATTAATGCAGCGGATGCTTCAACAACTGTATGGGCTTGGGACAGTACTGCTTTTGGCGTAGGTGTTCCAAGTGTTCAGACGGTGAAGTTTAACCTTCGTTTCCCTGGTCAGTATTATGATGAGCTAACCAAGCAGCACTACAATCATAATCGCTACTACAATCCTGCTTTGGGGCGTTATGTTGAACCTGACCCGATCGGGCTCGAAGGTGGATTGAATCCTTATATCTATGCGGATGGGAATCCAGTGGATGCTATCGATCCAAGCGGTTTATATGCCTATGTAAATTCAAAAGGTGAATGGGTCGAAAATGGTCAGAACTTTTACTCTGCTTCTGGAGGGGATTTTACTGATAGAATAGCTTATAATTTTGCAGATGATGTTATAACATTAGCGCCATTGCCTAAATTAGGTTTTACAACGAAAATAGATGAATTATTTAAGTTGGCCGATTTATCCGTTGATATAGCAAGAGTTAATAAAAATACATTAAGTCAACTATATGTACTAGAAAAAAATATGCCTAAAATTCTACCAGAAAGTGGATTAACATTCCAAGATGCAGGCAAAAACATCATAAAATGGGGATCTAGACCAAACGATGCACTATTAAGATCAATGTTTATGACACCTTACGAGGCCAAATCTATTTTAAAACAGATACCTGAAAATGATATAAAAACAATGAGAGACTTTTATATTAGAATTGCTAACCTAACCCCTAAGGATAAAGTTTTAGTTACACCAACCCCATTAACAAGAGCTGCATTAATGAACAATATTTTAAAATTAGCAGGAAAATAAATGATCATGGAAAAACATATATTCTCGTACAAAAATGATAGTAAAGAAATTGTTACTTTGGTAATAGAACCTTGGCTGTTAACTTATGAAGTCACACCATTATCAATCATTGTATTCACTTATACAAGCAATGAAAAAACAATTGAGATTACAGGAGCTGACAAAAATTCAATAAATATTTACTTTGATTTCGAACAGATAAAAGTTGTTTTGAATGATCAGGATATTACTTCGCTATACCCTCTCAACAGGCTAAATGAGTAAACATGCTATAATAAATTCCCATTAAAATAGCCACATTCATTATAACTAGACTGAGACTGTATAAGCCAATGTTTTCTACTACAGGAATCATTGGCTTTTTTACGGTACAATTAACAAATACATAAATAACAGGTGTTAAAATGCAGAAATGTATTACAGAAATGATAAGTATGGGAAAGTTCCCAAGTGAAAAAGAGATTTTAAATGACAAGAATAGTTATGAATATGTATCTAAATTTCAAGAATTAATTGAGAAAATTCAATAACCTTCAACTATTAAAGAAGCTATTTCTTTAGCAAATTTATTTGGAAATGATAGTTTTTTCGGATTAGCTAATGAATTAGTTCGTTTAATTGAAACTGCACCAGAGCGGCCCATTTCTGAGGTATTTTATAACAACCAAAACCCTTGGATTTTATCTTTAGTTAATAGAGAAAAAACTATGAGAAAAAGATAAAAGACTAAATTATGCTAACTAAAATTCAGCCAACTAGTTATCTATTGTTCCATATAAAATACTGCTATGTTAAATTTAAAAACCACTATTAAGCAAAATTATTTTTTAATTTAAAAAATTATTATATTAATAGGATTAATCTTCATTTTTAAACTATCATTTGATTGGTGAATATAGCGCTGATGGTGTGCCACTGGTTGAATATGTCTGGATGGGTGATAAACCTGTCGCTGCAATTTATGGCTCTGGTGCAACCAGCAAAACATACTGGATCGTCACCGATGCGCAAAATACCCCGCGCCGTTTGATTGATGCTGCGGACGCCTCAACAACTGTATGGGCTTGGGACAGTACTGCTTTTGGTGTAGGTGTTCCAAGTGTTCAGACCGTGAAGTTTAACCTTCGCTTCCCTGGTCAGTATTATGATGAGCTAACTAAGCAGCACTACAATCATAATCGTTACTACAACCCTGCTTTGGGGCGTTATGTAGAACCTGACCCAATCGGGCTTGAAGGTGGGTTGAATCCTTATATCTATGCGAATGGGAATCCTATTAATAGTGTTGATCCAAATGGTTTAGACTGTATTGGTGGCAAATGTTCAAGCAGTTTTGAACAAACAATGTATGATTGGTGGCCTGGATATAAATTTGGCACTGGTTTATATAATTCATTTTACGAAGGATCATACCAAATGAGAGGTGCAGAGTTATTCGATGGCGGACTATCATTTCTTGGGGCGTTAGGACGCATAGGCTATGTGTTAGAAGTTAAAAATATAGGAAATGTAGTTAAAACAGCAGAAGAAGCTGTAGCTTTAAGAAATGCAATAAAATTAGAATACAGGGGTCCATTAGCTAAACCTTTGGGCAATTGGCATATATCATCATATGAACAGTTATCTAAAATCAAAACCTCTGAAGAAATTATTGAAGGATCTATGAGAACAAATAAATATTATACAAATATTATCATTGGTAATGGTTTTTTTGGTGAAGTTAGAAATACATATGACAATTTAAACAGACACCCAACAAACAAAGACCCAAATAAAAAATAGTCTTTTGTAATCCATATAGGAGGGTAATCCCTCCTATTCAAAATAAAGGTATATTTTATGAAAGCATCTAAATTTAATGAAGAAATCTTTATATTAAACATCCCTCCCAATATGTATGGTAAAAATACATATTACAAATTAAAAGGGGAAAAAATAGAAAAATGTAAATTTGATGAAGTGAAGGAAAAAAAAGAGAAACTTTTAGGATTTTACTTCACATTTTACACTTGGTCACTTCAAAAAAAAGAAGCGGCCCTATTCATCTATAACAATATTTTTATATTATTTTATCAAAAAGAGTATATAAAAATCACACCAAACAATATAAAAATAAACAGCTTGCTTAATTTTAAAAAAATATCAATTAATCTACCATTATCGCAGACCATAGTAATAAAAATTTTCACCCCTCCTTTTAGGTATTTAAATAATGATGGTAGTTTTCCGGAAATGGTAGAGCCTTTTTCAGCTACACTAGAAAGCATTTTAAACAACTATACTCAAAAAATAAGGATTTTTGAAAATTTAGCTAAAGAAATTTAAATATACTAATCTTTAAATTGAAAAATTTAGTATGATAGCAAAAATTAATCTCCTTGAATTTACATTAACCTCCCCTTTCCTAATTAAATTTTCAGCGTTAAAGATTTGAATATGTTAAAGAATTCAATACGAAGTGGAGATTTGACTATGATACTTACCACACACCGAAAGGAGGCCCATTCTCGATTGCGAATCCTAGATGGGAAAATGATATTATAAGTAACACACAACGAGGTGTAGTAACCAACCAATCTTGGGCATATATTTTAAGAAATGGAAATACAGCCCTAAAAATGATAAAATAACAACGTAAAAGAGATTAAAACCATGGCGGGTCATCATTTTATAAAGATTACATGTTTAATGTTTTTTTATTGGCTAATCCAACTCACCCGAAAACATTTGATTTCAAGAACTTTTCTCTAGAGATCCCTGAGGATATATACATCAAAGAAACCAACGAAGAAGATTTTACTATATACAACTTATATAACACAAAAAAAGAAAACATATTAAATCTCTATATAGGAAATTTCCCAAATAGAAATATCATAGAAAGATCTTCAGCTTTATCGGAAACACCTCTAACACAATATAAAAACATAAAAATACCATATTGGAACTGTATAGAAAATAAAGAAGAAATTTGCTCTGTACTAGAAATTACATTTGATGATATCGACTTCCCGAATAAAGTACAGTTTTTCTACGAAACCTCAAATAAAAATAAAGAAATTGTAAATAACATAATAAAAAGCTTCTCAAGCGAGAGAAAAATATTTATAAACAATGGTTTTAAATTTCAAGCAAAAAGCCAATCATCTGAAGTTTTCATAAACCCTTGTTTCTCAATCAACCTTTTAAATAACATGGAAATTATTGGAAGATCACCAAATACAGATATAAAAAATAATTTTATTATAAAAAACATTGAAACAAACCCAAACATCAACCCAATAGGTTTTATAACTTTTAAAGTTGACACAAAGGATAATACAGATGCTGGAATCACCACAAATCAATCAAAACATATTGATTTTTCACCTTTTTTCATTAAATTAAAAAATAAATTTAAAAGAATTTCCATTACAAGCCAAAACCCATCTATAGACCCAATATACTACAAAAATACCTTTCTAATACCATTTAATTACAAAAACAATGAATACTACTCGCTAATTAAAGCAGATATTCGTTATAGCACGGATGCTTTTGCATTGTTAACTTTATTAAATTCTATCAACTTCATAGAAAGTGAAAAATGCAAACTATAAACAAAAAATCAACACTCTGAGTATAACAACTCTAATAGTGGTGGTTAAATTCCTGCTTTACCAGGATTTATTCCTGCAATACCTTAAGATAATATCTGAGATGAGGGGTTTACCCCCTCATTTTAAGTTTTAGGAAAAAAATGAATCAAGAAGACTTATTTAAAAAATATTTCAACATTTTTTTGTTAAAAAATTCTGAAAAAATGCTAAAAAAAGCATTGAGAATTTCTTATCTTGACAAAAGTAATCATTTATTAATGCAAGCTTTTACTCTATGCGAATATAAAAACAACGAAATATATTTCATTAAAAAGAACATGGAAGATAGAATTAATATTTATTTTAATGAAATAATTAAATATTCCTACAGTATCAGCAAAACTACGGATTTATTCTCTAACGAACATATCACCGACTTAAGAAATAGATTTGATTTTATAAAAAACATCCCTGACAATTACTTAGAAATATTTCAAGAAAATCAAAAAGAAGTTTTCAAAAAATATTGGGATAATAATAAAAAAGGTGATGAAAAAATTAAAGAGATATTAAAAAGTAACGATACAAATGGAGAAATTTACGCAAAAATATTATTCTATTTTTTAGGAGATGAATTCAATTACAATAAAAAGAACAATGAAATTGTATTAACAAAAAAAATAGAGAAAGACACACATTTATCAATCATCATTAATGCCAAACAAATCAACCAAGAAATAAAAAACTATAAAAGGCTGCCTCCTTCTCCAATATTTATAAATGGATTTCTATTGATAGAATCCCATAAATTCACATTAAATAGAATTGAACTCCCCAACATTAGCAGTATTATTTACTACAACAACAATTTCCTATCTGCCCTACAAGAAAACAACCCAGAAACAGCTTTAAAATGGTTATTTTTACAGTGCGACACCACTGCATTTTATATAAAAATGAGTTTTGAATTTTATCAAGAATGTTTTTTATCGTACATCAAAGAAAATAGTTAAAAAACATGGAGAAAAGATAAATGCTTAATTGGTTTAAAAAAATAATTTATGGTTTAGGCGAGATAAATGAAATTGAACGATTGATCTTAAACACTGTTAGGGAAAATTTGAGATCAGAGTCCACATTATTATGGGATGCTCAAATACATGAAATCAATAAAGTTTCCAGACTACCTGACGGTGTAGAAAGCATTTTCTACCATATAAATTTAAGAATAGGAAAGCCTGACTTTGATATAAGCATAAGATTTCCGAATAAGAAATCTAATTTACTTTTAGCAAAAGTATCACTACAATTTCGATCAGACAATATTGATGTTGAAGTTTGGTGTGAAGCTGGGTGAATATTACTTTTAAATTTCAAAGGCAGTTGAAACTATTGGCTTGAATATATAAATGAGATGTCTCCAGATGAATCGATCTTAATTCATTGTGATATTTTAGCTAACCTTATGGAACAACAATTCTGACATAAAGCGTTAAAAACGTGTAGCTAAGCTTTTATTTACATATAAATTACGTTTAATTCATATTTCAACGGTTGCGCTGAACAAGGTTATTCCTTTTTTATTCAGTTATATAACTCTCAGATGTGCAAGTCCAAAGCTAAAAATTAACGTACAAGCAAATAATCCACTTACAACCAGTGCCTGAGCAGCAGCTAAAGTTGTGTAAGACAACCCTGCTTTAGTGCATTACGTAGAATTGAAGGTGGGTTTATTCTTGATTTATAACAGATCTGATAAATCAGAACAATGGAACTAGCTTATAAAATGAATATCGAATTTTACTTATGCATAATTTTTATCATTAGTTTTACATCCTTAAATGCCTATGCAAAAAAAATAACATTTGAGAGTATTTCTCTTGAATTACCTGAAGACATTTATCTAAATAAAAAAATAGGCCCAGATTTTGAAGTCTATTATTTCTACAAAAACAATGAAAACATCCTCAATATGTATATAGGTAATTTCCCAAATAAAAGTATCTTAGAACAACCACTAACATACAAAAAATTTAACTTAGAAAAACAACCGAATATAGAAATACCCTACTGGGAATGTGATGAAAATAAAATTTGCTCACGCACAGAATTATCTATTTTAAATCAAGAAAACCCAGGATTTAAAATACAATTTTTTTATGCAATAGACAAAAAAAACTTAGAAATTGCAAACAACATCATAAAAAGTTTAGATGCACCTCCAATAAAAAACAAACCATCTACCATAACATCTAAACAGGATAATACTGAGTTACCACTACACCCTTGTTTTTATATTACCCTCCCAGAGAATACTGAAATAAACACCATCTTAAATATTAATGGAAATAATATTAGCGAACATACCATTAGAAACACAACAACTAGAAATATAAAAACAAGAAAAATTGGTTTTATAGAAATCGAAAATTCAAAAATAGAAAAAGAAGACAACATTTCAACAAGCATGAAAATTAATTTCCTGCCATTTTTCGAAAAAATTAAATCAAACTTTAAAAATTCAAATATCGTAACTTTAAACCTATCTGATCCCAAAAACCCCTACTATAAAAGCACTATAACCATACCTTTTAAATTCAAAGAAATTCAATACTACTCAATATTTACTTCAGAAATAAGGGCTGATGATGATGGACTTACTGTTTTACAAATCCTGAATAGCATAAAACCATCAGAAGATAAGGATTGTAAATTTGAACAGTGAATGTTTTCATTCTGTTTATAATAGGTACAGTCACTTGATTGATATATTAAAAGGTAAACAGTGAATAATTTTATGAAAAAAAACATCTTTATAATATCTAGTATTGTTCTAGCATCTTCTGCTGGTATCCAAGCTAAAACAATAAATATACATAATATATCATTAGTTACACCTGATGATATATTTTCCAAAAAAGATGTAGGACCAGATTTTGAATTGTACTACTTCTACAAAAACAATGACAATATTCTAAATATGTATATTGGCAATTTCCCCAATAAGAGCATACTGGAGAAGCCAATAAAATATCAAGAATTTAATTTAAACAACCAACCAAATGTAAAAATCCCTTATTGGTTTTGCAATAATCTCAAGACAGAGGTTTGTTTACGAGAGGAATTATTAATTTCAAATAGTGGACCTGCAACCACAATACAATTTTTCTACAAAATAAAAAAAGAACATATGGAAACTTCAAACAATATTATAAAAAGCTTAGCTGCCCCTAAGATAATAACCAAATTAGATACATTAGTATCAACTACTGATAATACAGAGTTCCCATTATATCCTTGTTTCAATATTACCATCCCAAAAAATCTTCAAATAAATGGATTAGTAAATACAGAAAACACTACTATAAGTAGCCATTTAATAAGGAATATACCATCAAAAATTGAAAAAACAGATAGAATTGGTTTTATAACAATAAAAAACACTACAACGCATCAGCAAGAAGAGCTTAAAAAAAATACATCTATTGATTTTCTTCCTTTTTTTGAAAATCTTAAAACTAAATTCCAGAAAATAAATATTAATACACTAAACTTATCAGACCAGGAGCACCCATACTACAAAAATATTATAACAATTCCTTTTAAATTTAATGAAAATCAATACTACTCGACAATCATTTCTGAAATAAGATCAGATGATGATGGATTAACCATCCTACAAATATTAAATAGTATAAAACCATCAAAAGATAAGGATTGTAAATTTGAACAGTGAATGTTTTCATTCTGTTTATAATAGGTATAGTCACTTGATTGGTGAGTATACTGCTGATGGTGTTCCATCGATCGATATGTATGGATGAGTGATAAACCTTTCCTTGCAATTTATGGCTCTAGTGTAACCAGCAAAACCTACTTGATTGTAATCGCTGCCCCCATGCCGTTTGATTGATGGCTTGGGATGAGCAATGATAAATAAAACGTTTGAAGCTTTGCAATTGCGCAAAGGCTTTTGGTGTAGGTGTTCCAAGTGTTCAGACCGTGAAGTTTAACCTTCGCTTCTCTGGTCATGAAGGAGGATCAGCAGAGCACTGCTCTGCCAGAGCGCAAGCCGAAAGCTACGCTTGAGTAATGATGAGCTAACCAAGCAGCACTACAATCATAATTTGAGCAGCGGCTAAAGCTGCGTAAGACAACCCTGCTTTGGGGCGTTATGTAGAACCTGATCGCATTGGGCTTGAAGGTGGATTGAATCCTTATATCTATGCGAATGGGAATCCTGTTGATACAAGTAATATGGTTCCTATTTACTCGACACTGAGTATATTGAAAAACCCGAATGGCAAGATGTTGTTGCAGCAGCCAAGAATGCACTCAATATTATTGGCTAAGTCATAAATGAACAAATATCCATAAAAAAAGCGCCTTACGGCGCTTTTTTTAGATATACAAATTAGTTTGCATATACAGGGAATTTTGCACAAACAGCTTCTACTTTAGCTTTTACATCAGCGATAACTTTCTCGTCACCTTTGCTGTCGATCACGTCTGCGATCCAACCTGCAAGTTCACGTACTTCAGCTTCACCAAAACCACGAGTCGTCACGGCTGGCGTACCAATACGGATACCAGAAGTTACGAACGGAGAACGCGGGTCATTTGGAACCGCATTTTTGTTTACAGTGATGTGCGCTGAGCCTAACCAAGCATCAACTTCTTTACCCGTTACGTCTTGTTTGATTAAAGACAATAAGAATAAATGGTTTTCTGTACCGCCAGAAACAACATCATAACCACGTGCAATCAAAACTTCAGCCATTGCTTGTGCATTTTTCACAACTTGTTGCTGGTAAGTTTTAAACTCATCAGACATTGCTTCTTTGAAGCAGATTGCTTTAGCAGCAATCGCATGCATCAAAGGACCACCTTGGTTGCCTGGGAATACAGCAGATTGAAGTTTCTTTTCGATTTCTTCGTTTGCTTTAGCAAGGATTAAACCTGAACGTGGACCACGAAGTGTTTTATGCGTTGTTGTCGTTGTTACGTCTGCAATTTGCACTGGGTTAGGATAAACACCCGCAGCAACTAAACCAGCAACATGCGCCATATCAACAAAAAGGTATGCACCTACTTTGTCAGCGATGTCACGGAAACGCTGCCAATCAACGATTTGGCTATAAGCAGAGAAACCAGCAACGATCATACGTGGCTTGTGTTCCAACGCTAAACGCTCTACTTCTTCATAATCAATTTCGCCAGTTTCAGTATTTAAACCATACTGAACAGCGTTATAGGTTTTACCAGAGAAGCTTACTTTAGCACCGTGAGTCAAGTGACCACCGTGAGCCAAGCTCATACCAAGAACGGTATCACCTGGGTTAAGAAGTGCTAGGTAAACCGCAGAGTTTGCTTGTGAACCCGCATGTGGCTGAACGTTTGCATAGTCTGCACCGAACAACTCTTTTGCACGATCAATTGCAAGTTGTTCAATCACATCCACATATTCACAACCGCCATAGTAGCGTTTGCCAGGATAGCCTTCTGCATATTTATTCGTAAGTTTTGATCCTTGAGCTTCCATTACAGCTGGTGAGCAATAGTTTTCAGATGCGATTAACTCGATATGTGCTTCTTGGCGTACGCCTTCAGAAGCAATTGCTTGAGCTAATTCTGGATCAAATTCAGCAATAGAGATATTGGCAAACATTAGCGGAGGGTCCTATGAATTAGGGCTTTTAAGCCGTGCTAAAGATTGGTGCATATTGTAGCACGAAGTTTATGGTTTCACAGATTGATATTTATTTAATTATTCGTGAATTTTATTCATTCTTAGCAGGGGTTTTGATAGGCCAAAATCAACAAGCTATTTTTTATACATTTTTACATCTTAGAGACTTACATTGAAAAAGCCCAATCTTCGCAAAATGGAAAATCGGGCTACTCTCTCTTCTCTTAATTATTGGCAGGCATCGCCGCTTTTACATCCTTGACAATCTCACCTATATTCAAGACATACGCCGAGCCATGATCCCATTCAGTATTGGTAATGTACTGGATTTTTGACCCTTTGTTTTGTGCAATTAATACCAACGCATCCGTTGCAGCTTTAGGAACCGTTGTATCTTTTGCTCCTTGATAAATTACTACTGGTTGATCCAATTTCACCTGAGCTGGCTGCGAATCAGTTTCCAAGAACGTTTTTACCAAAGGCACAGCCATAAAATTGGTTTGTGTTCTTGGATAATTGGTTAAACTATTATTGTTTTTACTCGCATAATCCTGCATCGCTGCTCCAAATTTCTGACCTAATACATCATAGCAATCTGATTCAGCCTGTTTCGCTATCAAATCAGTTGGAGTTTTAAAAACATTAGCGTAATTAAAACTTGGTTCAAGATTTCTTAAACCTGCAGTGATCAAAGCGGTAAATGTATCTAGCTGGGCATACATCGCAATTTTTTGCGCTAAAGGTGCATTCTCAACTGACGCATTACCATTCACCAAAATTGCAGCTAAATTAGAGGCAGGTGCAACAGCAATTGTCCCCTTATAGTCAAGCTTAGCACGGCTTTGATATTGTGCTGCCCCCAATGCGGCTTGCCCACCTTGAGAATGCCCAACTGTCATCCATTGCCGTGAAACCAATTTACCTTGCCCTGCTAAATAAGATCGCGCAGCAACCACCGCATCGGTAATCGAATAGGCTTCACTTTTTACATTTAGGAACGGATGCAACTCGCGACCACTTGGCTCACCTAAACCTTCATAATCAGGTGCAACCACCACATAGCCCGCTGCCAGAAATTGGGTAATCATACCTTGAATATACATATTGGTTGCATTTCGGCTTGGTGCACATTGATCAGCAACGCCAGTCGTGCCATGCGCCCATGCAACAATTTTCCAGCCGCCAGCAGGTGTTGGCCCACCAGGTACAAATAATAGTGAGGTCGCCATGGTCTCTTTGCCATTTTGTCCTAACATTTTATACGTCATGACCGAACTTTCAGCAGCCACGGCGCTAAAGTCTGTTTTAGTATAAGCAACTGGAATACCCACCACAGGATTTTTAATGTTGTTTTCTGGAATACCTGGCTTCGGTACAAACGAAATATTGTCGTCATCGCCATTACACGCGGTAAGCAATACACTTGAGCTCAGCAGTGCAACCGTTAATAATTTCATGTTCATGTTCATGTCATGTTTCCCTGATTTTTATCGTTTTCATTTTAGTACTTAGTATTTCTTTTACGAAGGCAAATACTTCCATAAGAATGCGCTAAATCCCAAATTGTTCAAGTATTTTTTTATTTTGCTGTTTATTTGCGCAGTTTTAGCCAAACTCTTTTTTAAATTTAAAAAAAACTAAACTGCATCTGCCTTATTCAGCACAGCTTATGAAGAATTTCTTGTAAGATATTGAAATTCTCAACTCAAGCTAGGTCAATGTTATGCAAGCAATCATTTTAGATACTGAAACACATACGTTGAATGGGTTGCCGATTGAAATTGCCTATGCCCCAATTGAAATTGAAAATGGAAAGCTCAGTCTCGATAAAAAACAAATTTTTGATCAGCTTTACCAAGTTGGTCAGCCTATTTCATTTGCTGCCATGGCGGTCCATCATATTTTAGAATCCGATCTCGTAGACCAACCTTTTTATAATGAATTTCAACTTCCTGTTGAAACGACTTATATCATTGGGCACAACGTTGATTATGATATTGCAGCTATTGCACGTTGTGGCGTTGACACCTCAAAACTAAAACCAATTTGTACTTTGGCCTTAGCACGTCACGTATGGGAAGATGCCGAAGCGCACAATATTTCCGCCCTGATTTACCTGATCTCAAAAGGCAGTGATAAAGCACGAGAAATGTTGAAAGGTGCACATCGGGCTGATGCCGACATTATCTTAACCGCCAATATTCTGATGCATATCATTCATCAGTTGAACATTCAAAATATTGAACAGCTTTATCTTGCATCTGAAGATGCCCGTATTCCTAAAAGCATTACTTTTGGTAAACATAAAGGTACTGCCATTCAGGACCTCCCTGCTGATTACATTCAATGGCTCATGCGTCAGGAAGATCTTGACCCGTATTTACGCAAAGCTTTAGAAACTAAATGAGTGAAATAAAGGATAACGTTCTCAATTTTTAGCTTATTTGCCACTTACTTTAAACAAGGCAATGATATTTAATAAATTGTTAACATTATTGTCATTTTTTAACCTTATCTTAATCTCCGTCTAGATCTTGATTTGGGGGAGATTAAGAGATGTCACATTTTTTTAAAACCGAGCTTGGGCAAACAGCCCTACAACAACGCAGTATTGCATTGACTGCACGTCAACGTCGTCTACTGCTATTAATTGACCATGAAGATTTTAAAGAACTAGATCAAGACTATAAGGAAAGGATTGCACCAACTGAACTGGTTCAACAACTGATTGATATGGGTCTACTGGCTGAACAAGCAACACCTATCGTTCAAAAAGCAAATCCAGTACCCGAATTAAAAGTTCATGATCTCAAAACAGCATCAGAGCCCGTTATAACACAAGAAACAATCGCACCAAGACCTAGTGCGGCTGAACTAAAACCAGAAATCGAACCTGAAATTATTGAATTAGAAAAATTACCCTTTGTTGAAATCCAGCAAGTCATGATTCAAACGCTCACGACCTATTGCGGTCTAATGGCGCGCCCATTGATACAAAAAATTCAGTCGATTAGTTCTTTACAACAACTCAAAGTCTGCCAAATGCAATGGATAACCTCACTGCAAGAATCACGAATTCCACCTGCTCAACTCAATCAAACTTTAAAATTGATCAATTATTCAGTGCAGCATTTATAGTTGGATATGTAGAATATCGATAAGTTGAGAATAAAATTGATGTTTTAATAAACAAGAAGTAGCTTTATTGGAAGGTATATATTTACCTGCCTGTGTTTTTTGCCTATGATGTGGCACGCATGCGCTCATAGCTCAACTGGATAGAGTACAGGTCTCCGAAGCCTGTGGCGTGGGTTCGAGTCCCGCTGAGCGCACCATTGCATCTCCTTCTCTCTATCCTCTTATTTTTATAATCGTTCTGTTTTTAACACGCCATAAACCTATTTTTCTACTTGGTTTATTTTTTCATATCGCTCAAAATACCCCATCTATTTAACAACGTGAGACGTTTATGACTGATGCTTTGGTGTTGAGCGGTTTGTCCAAAACTTATCGTAATGGTTTTCAGGCGTTAAAAGGGATTGACCTTACCGTACCTGAAGGTGAATTTTATGCATTATTAGGACCTAATGGTGCAGGAAAATCGACAACGATTGGTATCATCAGCTCTTTAACCAAAAAAACATCTGGTTCAGTAGAGATTTTTGGGCATAACTTAGATACCCATCCCTCACATGCAAAACAATGTCTTGGTGTTGTTCCTCAAGAATTTAACTTTGGTCAATTTGAAAAAACTTTCGATATTTTAGTGACCCAAGCGGGTTATTACGGCATTCCGAAGAAGTTGGCCGAACAACGTGCTGAACACTATTTAGAAAAGCTTGGCTTATGGGAAAAACGCAATATTCAATCGCGTATGCTCTCAGGTGGTATGAAACGCCGTTTAATGATTGCACGTGCGATGATGCATGAACCTAAACTGCTGATCCTCGATGAACCGACTGCTGGCGTTGATATTGAGTTACGTCGTTCGATGTGGGACTTCCTCACCGAAATGAATGAAAATGGCACATCGATCATCCTGACCACACACTATTTAGAAGAAGCAGAAATGCTGTGTCGTCGTATCGCAATTATTGACCGCGGAGTGATTAAGGAAGATACCTCAATGAAAGGTTTCCTCAATCAATTGAATGAAGAATCGTTTATCTGTGATTTAGCTGAACCAATCGAAACTTTCGACCTGAATATTATAGGTTTTAAATTTAATCTGATTGATCCGGTTACCCTAGAAGTCACCATGGATAAGGCGCATAGCATGAATGACCTCTTCCTGTTATTACAGTCACAGAATATCCAAGTCAGCAGTATGCGTAATAAATCGAATCGCTTAGAAGAATTGTTCGTGAAAATGGTCGAGAAGAATCTTGCAGGAGCGGATCAATGAATTTTAGTCAATTACAAACCGCCCTGTGGACCTTAGTCGTTAAAGAAATTCGTCGCTTTATGCGAATTTGGCCACAAACCCTGCTTCCACCCGCCATCACCATGAGTTTGTACTTTGTGATTTTTGGCAACTTGGTGGGTTCCCGTATTGGTGAAATGGGCGGCTTTAGCTATATGCAGTTTATTGTGCCCGGCTTGATTATGATGGCTGTAATCACCAACAGCTATGCCAACGTTTCCTCAAGTTTCTTTAGTGCCAAATTCCAAAAAAGTATTGAAGAACTCATTATGAGCCCAGTACCCTTACACTTAATCTTATGGGGTTATGTGATTGGTGGTGTTAGCCGTGGTGTGTTGGTCGGTTTGATCGTCACGATAATGAGCCTATTCTTTACTCACTTAGAAATTTATAATGTATTTGTGACTATATATACAGTCATTATTACTTCATTATTATTTTCATTGGGCGGTTTCATCAATGCGGTCTATGCCAAGTCATTTGATGATATTTCAATTATCCCAACTTTCGTATTGACACCTCTTACCTATTTAGGTGGTGTGTTCTATGCCATTAGTGCACTCAGCCCATTTTGGCAAAACGTGTCTTTAGTTAATCCAATTGTATATATGGTCAACGCCTTCCGTTACGGTATTTTAGGTCATAGCGATGTCAATGTGTCCTTATCATTAGGCATCGTGACGCTATGCTGTGTTGTCCTTTATGCAATCGCCTATCATTTATTAGCTCGTGGTTCAGGAATGCGTGAATGAGTGTTGAACATTCTTTATTGGGTAAAGATACCCAATACCCTACTCAATATCAGCCAGATGTTTTATTTCCAATTGCGCGTGCTGAGTCTCGTCAACAATATGCGCATATTGAAGGCATTACTCAAGGTAAAGACTGGTGGCATGTATTTGAAATTTCATGGCTGAATCATCTTGGTTTACCGCAAGTGGCAATTGGTCGCTTAACCTTACCTGCCAGCTCACCTAATTTAATTGAATCAAAGTCATTAAAACTTTATTTCAACAGCATGAACTTCACTCAATTTGAGTCTCAGCAAGCCTTTGTTGAAACCGTTGAGCGTGATTTATCCCATGCTGCTGGTGCAAAAGTTGAATTACAACTGTTCCAAGTTGATGATTTAGAGATATCTAAACCTCAAGGGATTTGTATTGATGATCTCATTCCTGAGCGTTTATCAGAGCATCCTGACTCAACCTTGTTGCAATTGGATACAACCACAGAAGACGATGTCGAAATCGAGTTGTACTCGCATTTATTAAGAAGTAATTGTCCTGTGACAGGCCAGCCAGATTGGGGCACTGTTTTTATTCGTTTGCAAGGTAAAAAACCTTGTTATCGCAGCATTTTAGCTTATATTATCTCGTACCGTCAGCATAATGGTTTCCATGAACAATGTGTTGAGCAAATATTTGCGGATATTTGGCAACTGTTAAAGCCAGAAAAGCTGATGGTCTATGCAACTTATACTCGCCGTGGGGGCTTGGATATTAACCCATGCCGAGTATCAGATTTGTCATGGATGCCCGAGCCAATTCGCTTGGCACGACAATAAAACGAATAAATTTGATATAGAGGACGTTCTTCAATGACCAGTTATTTCGGGATTCTTCCGTCAGCAAGTTTGAGTCAGGACATTCAACTTGCGCAAGCCAACCGTGACAGTAAAGAGCCTCAATACCCTTTACGTGACAAAATTTCTCTACAGCTAACTGATGAGTTAATTGACACTATGTTGGTTCACTTGGTTCAACAATTTCCACCAAGTGACAAACGTGATACGACTGAAGGTCTTGCGATTAAAATTCGCGGCATTGTTGAAACCCTAATGAAACAGCTCTTAGGCAAAGCCTCTAATGAACAAGTGCTTGAATCACTCGCATTCATGGAAAAAAGCTTGTTTATTGATAATGATGGTAAACAACGTATCGGTACGGTATTACCAGACAATCTTGTCAATGACATGAAAAAAAGCTTTGCAGAAGTGGCTGCTGGAAACGGTAAAGAGCAACGTGATGCTTTAACGCAGCAGTTTAAAAAGTTTGCAGACGCATTGATTCACCACTTTATGACTGAATTTAACAAAACCCTTGGTCTAGGTATGGTGAAACGTGGCGTAGCCAGCGTTGCAACCAGCGGCGTAGAAACTGCTGTTCATATCGTGATTAAAAAATTGATTCCGAGCTTAAACCAAGTGGAACTTGAAGTCTTTACCAAGCACTTCGACCAACTTTTGGTACAAAAATAAGTTTAGAATGATAAGAAAGCGACGATTACCAAATCGTCGCTTTTTTTATGCCAAATTAATCGCTTATAAATGTCACAATTTCTAAATTTGCATTGTCTAAATCAGCGTTTATGTTAGCATTCGCGAAGCGTTGATTTACCTGATTTAGAATCGCATGTCTCCAAGCCCGCAATACAAATTTTTACGTCAAGCACCTCGTGATGGCTTGAGCACTGCCAATCAGCCTTCTCGTTGGCAACAACTGCATATCGACCCATGGCTATGCCTATTTCTGATTCTCAATGCCTTACTTGGCCTGACTGTTTTATATAGTGCATCAGCGCAAGATGTCGGGCTGGTCAGTAAACAAGCCATGAGCTTTGGTATTGGCTTTGTGGTGATGTTTACTTTGGCTCAAATTCCACCAAAAGTGTATCAGGCATTTTCTCCCTACTTTTATGTATTTGGGGTGTTATCACTGCTTGCTGTGGTGGTTTTTGGTGAAGTCCGTATGGGGGCGCAACGTTGGATTGATATTCCTGGCTTTGGTAGCGTACAACCTAGTGAATTTATGAAAATTGGCATGCCAATGATGGTGGCATGGTTCTTGTCACGTAAAGCCCTACCACCAAGCTTCTCACAAGTCATTCTGTCTTTATTGCTGATTGTTGTTCCTTTTCTACTGATTGCAGAACAACCCGACTTAGGGACGTCGTTATTGGTCCTTGCCAGTGGTATTTTCGTCCTGTTCCTCAGTGGGCTGTCATGGAAATTGATTGCAGGCGCAGCAGGTATTGCAGGCATTATTATTCCAATCGCATGGGAATTTTTACTGCATGATTATCAACGTCAGCGCGTTCTGACTTTATTTAACCCAGAAGCCGATGCACTCGGAACGGGTTGGAACATTATTCAATCTAAAACAGCGATTGGTTCTGGTGGCTTTTCCGGTAAAGGCTTTTTAGAGGGAACCCAATCCCATCTACACTTTTTACCAGAAGGTCATACTGACTTTATTATTGCCGCCTATTCAGAAGAATTTGGCTTGATTGGCGTCACTCTGCTGATTCTTCTGTATTGTGCAATTATTTTTAGAACATTCCAAATCGGCTTACAAAGCTTCCATAACTATGGTCGTTTGGTTGCTGGTGCCTTTGGTTTGTCTTTTTTTGTTTATGTATTTGTAAATGCAGGCATGGTCAGTGGTATTTTACCTGTAGTAGGTGTGCCTTTGCCGTTCATGAGTTATGGCGGAACTGCAATTATTACTCTTATGTCAACTTTTGGACTGGTTATGTCTATTCATACACATCGATAATGAGGAATTTTATAAACTTATGTTTCTTCCTACTTTGAATAAAACTTTTAAATTTTTAACTTTAAGCGCTGGTTTATTTTTGAGTAGTAATTGGGCACAAGCCAATGAATTTTACACTCATCCCAATTACCCTGCATTCAAACAAAAAGCAATGACAACCTACGGGTTAAGTGGCGAACAGATTGATGCCGCCATGAGTGGTGCGCGCAATTTACCCAACATTTTAAACATCATGACTCGTCCTGGTGAAAGTAAACCTTGGTATCAATACCGCTCAATGTTTCTAGTAGAAGGTACCATTCAACGTGGTGCACGTTTTAAAAGCCAATATGAAGACGTACTGAATCGTGCTGAACAGCAGTACGGTGTGCCTAAATCGGTGATTCTCGGCATTTTAGGTGTAGAAACAGGTTATGGCGCCAATAAAGGCTCTTTCATCACCAGAGATGCCCTAGCAACACTTGCCTTTGGTTATCCACGCCGTGCTGACTATTTTAGTGACGAACTCGCTGCTTTGATTTCTTGGACCTATAAAGAAGGTTATCCAACTAACAGCATTGTAGGCTCTTATGCGGGTGCAATTGGTTACCCACAGTTTATGCCAAGTAATATCCAAAAGTTAGGTGTGGATTACGACGGCAATGGACATATTGACTTAAGAAACTCTGCTGCAGATGCGATTGGTTCAATTGCAAACTATTTAGCTCAGCACGGATGGGAACGCGATCGTCCAATTGGCTTCCCTGCTCGTTACTCTGGTAACAATCCGGATAGCGTGATTGCTAAGGATTTAACCCAACCAACACCTTATGGTGAATTGAAAAGATTAGGGATTGCGCCACTTGACCCTTTGGTAAAAATTGATGACCTTGATTTAGTCAATGTTATTCAATTACAAGACCAATTTGGTCCAATTTACTATATTACTTATCCAAATTTCCAAGTGATTACCACCTACAACAGAAGCAGAATGTATGCCACTGCAGTGTGGTTATTGGGCACAGAAGCAGCTAGCCGATAGGCTAGCTTTTTTACAAGATTATGAAAAGTCAATAAATTTTTTATTTAAAAAGTACATATATTCGGCAAAATTCATAAATTGTTACAATATTGATTAATTTATAACCAGAAACTGTAAGTTTTTGCCCTTTTTGTAACTATTTATCGTTAAAGACTAGACACACTTCGTAAGCGATGAATATTATCGCCGCAAGATAAAGTAATTGCAAAAGTGAATAATTAGACATGTGCACTATATTTCAAGGTGTTTTTATTGAAATAGAAAAGCATGTTCTCTAGGAGTTTATACAATGCAGTTTTCGCTAAAATATATTCTAGCGCTGACGGCAGGCTTAAGTTTAAGCCCGTTACATGCTGAAATGGTACAGTCTTCATCATTAACCAATGATGTGGAAGGTTCTAATTTGGCTGCCCGCGTTCTAAGCAAAGATTCTCAAAATTTTAATTCTCGTTTCTCTAACGTTAATAGTCTTTCAATCACTGAGAGTTCAGGTGACAAAGTCCGTCGCCAAACGATTGCTGCTAAGATCGATATCCCTGAAGAAGAGCCTTCAGTGATTGAAAAACTGAATACTGTTGCTTCGAACACCGTTCGTAAATTCAGCCAAAGTGGTGTTGCGTCATGGTATGGTCGTCAATTCCATGGCCGTAAAACAGCAAGTGGTGAAACATTCGATATGAATGCAATGACTGCTGCACACCGTAGCCTTCCTTTGAACTGTTATATCCGTGTAACAAACAAAGACAATGGTAAAAGTGTTGTTGTAAAAGTTAACGATCGTGGTCCTTTCCATGGTAACCGTGTATTAGACTTATCTTATGGTGCTGCAAAGCAACTGGGTATGTCTAGCGCAGGTACAGGTAATGTGAGCATTGAACGTGTTGATGGTCCTAATTCTTAATCATTAAGACCACAACTAAAAAGCCGCTTATGCGGCTTTTTTTATTTTCATCTATTACATTTGTTAATACTTTACGCCCTATCCTATTCTTCGGTATATTGAATCAATAAAAATGAATACTGCAAGGAGTGTGCTGTGAAATCGATTGACGAATGGTTTGACGAATATAGTGACAGTCACCAAAACCAAACCAACAAAAAAATCCATTGGGTCTGTGTGCCTGCCATTCTCTTTTCAATCATTGGTATTCTGGCGCACTTTAGCACCTTACTCACCGCACTATTGCTGGTTTTAACTTTAGTTTTTTATGCCCGTTTAGACATCGTACTTGCGATTGCAATGGCTGCTTTATTAGCCGTCATGGCGTGGCTGATTGTGATTTTACCTGTCGGCGTCGGATTCTATATTGGCGTATTTGTGATTGCATGGATCGGGCAGTTTTATGGGCACAAAGTTGAAGGTAAGAAGCCGTCATTCTTTAAAGACTTACAATTCCTTCTGATTGGCCCAGTATGGTGCATGGACGCTTATTTAGCTAAAGTCCTACCTAAATGGAAACTTCGTCAAAAATCAGCGATTACAAGCTAATTTAGCGCATATCTTGCAACAAATCTCTGAATATTCAGGAATAGGATTTAAATGTCATATCAATTTGTAGGTTTTTTTGCATTAACCGAGCAAATGAAAAGCCCCTTTTATCCTATTGACGGGACTACTTGGAAAGATATCAAAGATCCATTCCATGGCATTGGGATAAAGCTATCCCCATCAATTAAAACGCCATCATCACCAGATGACATAAAAGCTCTTTTTAGCGCGATGAATATCAATCATGTTAAACAATGGCTTTTTATTGAATATGTGTGTTTTGGCGGCTCAATTGACTATATTTATGCACTTATTATGAAAAATGGTGAAATATATGGTCCAATTGAAGAGTCAGCACTTGAAAATGTTGAGAGAGTTTATATCGATTTAATGAATGAATTTGGCATCTCAGAGAAAGATGCCCTTCAATTTAAACCATTTGATCGAAATTTCTGGGATGAATAAATAATTCTTTCTCCTTAACCCTCTTATATTATTGGTACATTTTTCCTTGATATTTCAGCCACCCATCAATATGTTTTCCACGCGGATCATGATGGGTCCAATGAATCACCCCACCTTTTTGGCTGTATTCATATTCACCAAAAAACTCAACTGTATCGCCTTTTTTCAGCCCTTCAATTCTTGGCGCTAAATCAATGTTGTGTGCGATCAATACGGTTAAACCATTCTCCAGTTTAAGAATCATTTTCTGATGTCTTGAACCTTCATTGTCATCTGGCAAAATGGCTTTTACAATACCCTGCGCTTGTACCTGCACATTACTTCGCTGCTGCTGATAAGCTTGCATAATCTTGTTTTGATCATCGGCAGCAACAGCATTACTTGCACTGGGTATAGAGGAAGAATTACTGGTATTTTGTTTTTGCTTAAAATCCAGACCAAAATAAGCTGCCGCTAAAACAACAATAGCAACCAGAATCAGATTATTTTTTTGAGTTTTCATAGTGACCTGTTATCAAACACAAGATAGCAAAATGCCAATCAAATTGATTGGCATTTTGATCATACAACGTATCTAGCACTTAGAACAAACGATTCATACCATTCAACGCTGCAACGCGATAGGCTTCTGCCATGGTCGGATAGTTGAATGTGGTTTCAACAAAGTACTTCAAGGTATTGTTTGGACTGTGCATCACCACTTGCCCAATGTGAATAATCTCTGCGGCATTGTTACCAAAGCAGTGAATACCCAAAACTTCCAAAGTATCACGATGAAACAAGATCTTTAACTCACCAACAGTATCACCGGTAATCTGCGCGCGAGCCAAATGACGGAAAGAAGCTTGCCCTACTTCGTAAGGTACTTTCTCTTCTGTCAATTCCTGCTCAGTCTTACCAATTGAAGAAATCTCTGGAATGGTATAAATACCTGTTGGTACATCACGGATTGGCTTCACATTCTTTTCACCCACCATGTTTGCACCCGCGCAGCGACCTTGGTCATACGCCGCTGATGCCAATGATGGCCAACCAATCACATCACCTGCCGCATAAATATTTTCAGCTTCAGTTTGATATTGATCATTGACCATCAACTGACCACGACCATTCGGCACTAAGCCTACATTTTCCAAGCCTAGACCATCGGTATTGCCTGAACGACCGTTACACCACAAAATCGCATCAGCTTTGATTTTCTTACCACTGAGTAAATGCAAGACCACATGATCATCAAAAGTTTCTAAACGATCAATTTGCTCATTGTGACGAATCAATACACCTTGTTCACGCAGGTGATATGACAATGCATCGGCAATTTCGTCATCAAGATAGCTTAAAAGCTTTTGCTGAGTGTTGATCAAATCAACTTTATGATCAAGCCCGATGAAAATAGATGCATATTCGCAACCAATTACACCCGCACCATAAATGATGATTTTTTGGATTGAATAATCGAGATCGAGAATTTTGTCTGAGTCAAATACGCGTGGATGATTAAAGTCTAAACCTTGTGGCTGGTATGGACGACTACCCGTTGCGATCACGATTTGCTTGCAAATGATGGTGTCTTTAATGCCATCCTGACCAAAAATCAGTACGGTGTTTTTATCTTGTATATAGGCACGACCGTGAAAAACTTCAATTTTATTGCGGTCATAAAAACGTGTATGTGTATCAACTTGCTGTTGAATCACTTTATGCGCGTTACGTAACACCTGTTTCATGGTGAATTGTTTCCACTCACCGACTTTTTGAAACATTGGATCACGTTGATAACGAATAATACTTGAAACTGTTTGACGTAATGCTTTACTTGGAATTGTTCCGACGTGTGCACAGTTACCACCGAGTTGATCACGAACATCAACGATTGCAACACGTTTACCTGCTTTTGCAAGCTTCATTGCCGCGCCTTCGCCAGCTGGGCCAGAACCGAGAATTACTGCATCATACTTAACAATATTCCCACCAACGACCTCTTTCTTACGTGGCATTCAAAGCTCCTTTGTTTCTAACCGTTTTTGCTTTATATATGATAACCAATATGCAGCCAGATGATGTATTTCACAACTATATATTTTTATATATTTACATTTTCAAAATGAATACCACTTTTCATGCTTTATTACGGTAAATTTGACTATAATAACAGGATATCTCAAGTCAAAGGCTGTAGAACTTATATGTCTGAACACCGTAAACCTGAACAGGGTATAAAACTTCGTGGCGCGGAAAAAGTCGCAAGAATTCCTGTAAAAGTTATCCCTACGGTTGAAGTACCTCGCAAACCGGACTGGATTCGAGTCAAGATGACCGCTCCAGAAGAAGTTCAGCGTATTAAAACAACCTTGCGCTCGCAAAAACTGCATACTGTCTGTGAAGAAGCTGCTTGTCCTAACCTACCTGAATGTTTCGGTGGTGGTACAGCAACCTTTATGATCATGGGTGATATCTGTACACGTCGCTGCCCTTTCTGTGACGTTGCACATGGTCGTCCAAATGCTTTAGATCCAGATGAACCACGCCATATGGCAGAGACGATTTCCAATCTCGGCCTCAAATATGCGGTAATTACCTCAGTTGACCGTGATGACCTTTTGGATGGCGGTGCTCAACACTTCGTTGATTGTATCAAAGAAGCACGTGCATTAAGCCCTAAAACTTTATTGGAAATTCTGGTTCCTGACTTCCGTGGTCGTATGGATATTGCCTTACGCATTATGACTGAATGTCCACCAGATGTGTTCAACCACAACATTGAAACTGTGCCGCGTTTGTATAAAGCGATGCGTCCAGGTTCTGATTATCAGCACTCTTTAACGCTGTTAAAAATGTTTAAAGAATACTGCCCTGATGTACCAACAAAATGTGGTTTGATGGTCGGTATCGGTGAAACAGAAGAAGAAGTGATCGCCCTGCTCGATGATCTTAGAGCACATGATGTTGACTACATTACTATTGGTCAATATCTACAGCCGTCTAAGCAACATGCACCAATCGATCGCTTTGTCACACCAGAAGAGTTTGAACGCTATGCTGAGCATGGTCGTAAACTTGGTTTTAGAAATATCTGGTCTGCGCCAATGGTTCGCTCAAGCTATTTTGCTGATCGCCAATACCATGGTGAACCTGTTCCAGCGGTACGCCGTAAAGTCGATCCTGCCAAGAAAATTGCAGTTCAAGCAATTGAAGCTTAATGTTGAGATGGGCGTACTTCGGTGCGCCCCTCGATTGTATTCTTAGCAAGTCATTGAGAATTAACACTCGATCCTAAAATCCTTTAAACTTTTTCCCTTTTCTTGCAACAGATGATAGACAAAATCAGTATCGAACTTAAGCATCAACTGGATTGCATCATGAATTTTCCAAAAATATAATTTAGGGTCATCCATCATTTTATCCAGATGCGTCTTTAATAAGGGAATATATTCCTTATATTGTTTCTTTTCGATCACCCAAAAAATACTATTAATTTCAAAAGGCGCTGTATTCGATTGCTCAATAATTTTTGCAACATAAGGAAAAATTTTCCCTCTCGCCAACTCACCTAAACCCGCATCCGACTTTGCTGCCCAGTAACTGACAAATGCACTTAATACATGTTGCAAAGTATCATCATAACCATGTAAGCGATGGTCTATCCAGCCACTCAATTGATTTGTATCAAATAAATGTGTCAGCGCATTAAAGCCCTCATCCTGCCCCCAATGGGTTAACAGTTTAGCGGCATCAAAAACCACAACATCTTCTGTATGATGAAGCAGCTCAACAACCCGATCGATTCGATCTTGAGAAATATCTACCAAGTCCAATTCTTCAGCAGTACAAGCATAATCTGCGTGATCAGGAATATCCGTTAATAAAGCCAAAATTTCTTGATTCATCAATCTTTCTAATACAAAAAAGGAGCAAATTCTTGCTCCTTAATTTTGATTATGCTAAACACTTAAGCAATATGCTTTTGTACCACAATCGAACCAACAGAATAGCCAGCACCGAATGAAGAAATCACCGCATATTCGCCGTTATTCACTTGCTCACCAGTACGATGCATTGCAATAATCACGCCAGCAGACGAGGTATTGGCAAACTCATCCAAAATGATAGGTGCACGCTCTAAATCAGCTTCTTTACCCACAACCAATTTCAAAATCAGTTCATTCATATTGGCATTGGCTTGATGCAACCAGAAACGCTTGATTTGTTCAGCGCTTAACTCCAGTTTTTCCAATTGTGCTGTAATGATTTTAGCAACTAAAGGACAAACTTCTTTAAAGACTTTACGACCGTCTTGACGGAATAACTTGTCGTCAACCACTGCATCTTCGCTACGGTTTAAGAAACCAAAATTGTTACGGATATTATTTGAGAACTGAGTAAACAAATGGATATCTAAGATTTCATAACCCGATTTAGTTTCAGTTTCTTCAATAATCGATGCCGTTGCAACATCACCAAAGATAAAGTGTGCATCACGAGTACGGTAATCTAAATGACCCGATGTAATTTCAACATTGAGCAATAACACACGGCGCGCGCCACATTTCACGGCATCATAGGCTTGCTTCAAACCAAATGTTGCAGCAGAACATGCCACGTTCATGTCATAAGCATAACCTTGGATACCCAAAGCAGACTGGATTTCAATCGCAACTGCAGGATAGGCACGTTGCATATTTGAACACGCCAAAATCACCACATCGATATCTTCTGCAGTCACGCCTGCATTTTCCATCGCTTGTTTTGCAGCAATCACGCCCCACTCTGCTTGAAGTGACAATTCATCATTGCTGCGCTCTTGCAAACGCGGACGTAAACGGGTTGGATCAAGAATACCCGATTTTTCGACCACGTAACGGCGTTGGATACCCGATGCTTTTTCGATAAATTCAGGGCTTGAACCACGTAAAGCTTCAATTTCGCCCGCTTCAATTTCAGCTGCGTGATCTTGGTTATACTGTTCTACATAAGCATTTAAACTTTCAACCAACTCTTCATTGGAAATAGATTCGGTTGGGTGAAATAACCCTGTACCTGTTATACGGATGCCCATGTAAAACTCCTGTAAAGAATGCTTCTAACTTTCATATTTCTCAGTTTAACCGATTGCTAATCGATCCCATAGTTTTTGTAATCTAGTTGGTGAAATAGGCAGCTTTGTTTTCATCGGTTGAGAAAACAAGGAAATTCGCAGTTCTTCCAACATCAAATACAGTTCTTTGATTTTAGGATCGTTTCTAAGTTTAAATACTTTGTCCATCCATGGATCGACATCATCAATTGCAGCAAGGTCTCGTTGTAGATTATTGGGCAAACGATCTAAACGCAATAGCAGCGCTTTCAAATAACGCGGGTATTCCTGCCAAATTTCAGGTGATTGGCTATAAACAAAGTTGGCCAATAACATTAAATCAAGTTGATCTTCTATGTCATCGACACTTCGGCCAAAAATACTCTGATCCAAGACCAATAGTTCACGGCGAATCTGCTGCCATTGAGTAAATATTTCAGTTAAATCAGTTAATGTCTGTTGACCATTTGCTAAAAATTGCTTTTTAGTTTCAGTCAGTAACTGCTGAAACTCAGTGGCATTTTTAGGCAGTTCTTGAATCGAAATCTGTAAGGTTGCATAGACCAGCATTTGCTCCAGCTTGGCACGATCACCCAACGGTGAATAAGCGAGAGCTAAAGGCTTGGAAATCTGTTTTTTCAATTGACGGATTAGATCCCCCAATTGCATATGTACCAGACGGATTACCCCTTCACGATGCTGCTTAATCGCTTCATCCTGATCATTAAAGGTTTGAATCACCACGCCCGCTTCATCTTTGGCTTCAAGCTCAGCAAATCGCTTGGTAGGAACCAAAGCCTGATATTGCTTGACGATCACGCCCGTCACTTTTTGCGATGCTTCAAATACAAAGTTTTCAGGGAAGGTCTGGAACTCACCTGCTTGCTGTTTCACTGGACGATGAGTTTCAACACGACAACGTGCTTTTAACTCATCTAAGTCACGGCCTTGGGCAATGAGTTTACCTTTTTCATCCAATACCTTAATAAAAGGCACCAGATATTGATCAATTCTCTCGAAAGAAAAGTCTTTTTCCGTAATCTGTTCACCACGTAAAGCAAAGGCTAAATAATTAAATAGATGCTCACGTAAATGCACCGCATCAATGCCTTGCATCAACTTTTTCGCGGTATCTGGAATCGGAACCAGATTACGGCGTTTGTCTTTAGGAAGTGCTTTGAGCAAAGCTTCAATTAAATCTTGTCGCCAACCAGGAATTCCCCAAGACCATTGCTTTTCATCCACTTGCGGTAAAGCCTGCACAGGGATTTTAACCGTTGCCCCATCTTCATCATGACTTGGATCAAAACGATAGCTTGCAGCCAAACGTAACTGACCATTATGTAAATAATCAGGGAATTGTAGCGTGGTGGGACGATCATTCATCCACAAAGCATCATCTTCAACGAACAAGTAGCGTGGATTGTCTGTTTCTACTGTTGCCCGCCAATCTTCAAAACTGCGACGACTGGCAATTTCCTCAGGCACTTTCTCGGCATAGAACTGGTAAATGGTTTCCTCATCGACCACTAAATCGCGACGACGCAACTTATCTTCTACCCGTTCTACTTCTTCGAGTTTCAGTAGGTTGTGCTTTAAAAACGGCGGTGTAACACCTAAATTACCCGTGGTCAGTGCATCACGTAAGAAGATTTCATGTGCCGCAGCTTGATCCACTTTCTCAAAATTAATCATTCGCTTTGGCTCGATGATTAAACCGAATAGTGATATTTGTGCATAGGCATTTACAATACCCGCTTTTTTCGACCAGTGTGGCTCGAAATAGTGGTACTTCAATAAATCACGAGCTGCCAACAGAATCCATTCAGGATCAATTTTTGCCAAAGTACGTAAATACACCTGAGAAGTTTCCACCATCTCAAAGGCCATGACCCAAGCGGTATTGGTCTTGTGTAAGGTACTGGCTGGGAACACTTTGGCTTTCTGCTGACGCACCGCCATAAAAGTATTACGTTCATCTGTTTTATTGGCAATAAATGAAAGTAGCCCGGTTAAAAGTGCACGGTGCAGGTTTTCGTAATTCGCACCTTTTTCATTAAAACTCAGCTTTAAACCTTCTGCCAGTTCCACTAACTGCTGATGGGTTTGCTTCCATTCCCGCAGACGTAACCAACTTAAAAAATGTTGGCGCGCAAATTGACGGCGCTTGTTTTCGGTTTGTGTATCAGGACTGGTTTGTATCGTATTCCAAAGCTTCAGATAGAATAAAAAGTCTGAATCTGCTTCCTTGAATAAGGCATGCTTTTGATCGGCCTGCATTTGTTTATCGGCTGGACGTTCACGCGGATCTTGAATCGCCAAGGCACTGACAATAATCAGTGTTTCTTTAAGTACACCAAAGTGCGCACCACCAATCAGCATTCGAGCCAGTCGTGGATCAATCGGCATACGCGCCATCATTTGACCGACTTTGGTTAGTCCTCCACTAGCTTTTCTTTTGCCCTCATCCCAACCTTCTCCCACTGGGAGAAGGAGTTCTCCTCTCTCTTTGGGAGAGGAGAGGGATGATAATGCACCCAACTCAATCAAGAGTTTGCGACCGTCATTGACCAAACGGAAATCAGGCGGCTCAATAAAGTCAAAATCTTCCAAACTACCTAAACCTAAACTTTGCATCTGTAAAATTACAGAAGCCAAGTTGGTTCGTTTAATCTCAGGTTCAGTAAACTCTGGACGACTTAAAAAATCTTCTTCACTGTATAGCCGGATACAGACACCCGCCGCAATACGACCACAGCGCCCCTTACGCTGATTGGCTGCTGCCTGTGAAATCGCTTCAATTGGTAAGCGCTGTACCCGCGAACGGTAGTTATAACGTGAAATACGAGCAAAACCACTATCAATCACATAGCGAATATTTGGCACCGTCAACGCCGTTTCCGCCACGTTGGTCGCAATAATAATACGTCGCCCTTTGCCACTCGGACTAAAAATCTTTTGCTGTTCAGCCAGCGCCAAACGTGCATATAAAGGTAAAACCTCAGTATGACGAGGACCAAACTTCTGCAAAGTTTCCTGTAACTCACGAATTTCTTGTTCAGTACTGGCAAAAATCAAAATATCGGCATGTTCAGGATGACCGCGGCTTTCTGCATCAGCAAAACATTCTTCGACTGCCTGTACCACAGCACGTGGTAGATTTTCTTCAAAGTCATCGAACTCATCATCATCACTACCGACAATACTCATCTCGGAGATGGGACGATAACGCACTTCCACGGGGAAGCTTCGCCCTTCCACTTCGAAGATCGGTGCATCATTGAAATATTGACTGAAACGATTTACATCCAAAGTTGCTGAGGTCACGATCACTTTTAAATCAGGGCGCTTTGGCAAAAGCTGCTTGAGATAGCCCATGATGAAATCAATATTGAGTGAGCGTTCATGCGCTTCATCAATAATGATGGTGTCATATTTTGATAAAAAATGGTCGTTGGTAAGCTCTGCCAACAAAATACCATCGGTCATCAAACGGACGATAGAATCTTGCGAACCTTGCTCATTAAAACGAACCTTGAAACCAATGGCATCACCTAGCTTCTGTCCCACTTCTTCCGCAATACGTTGTGAAACACTCCGTGCAGCCAATCGACGCGGCTGAGTATGACCGATCATGCCTGTGAGTCCACGACCTGCCAGCATGGCAATTTGTGGAAGCTGTGTGGTTTTACCAGAACCCGTTTCACCAGCAACAATAATCACCTGATGCTTTTGAATCGCCTCAATTAAACGATCTGCGTATTGGGTAACAGGCAAGTCTTGATTGAGCTTGATTTGCGGAATACGGGCTAAACGTTGTTTGACTTTATGGTTAGACTGTTCAAATAGTTTTTCAATTTCTGCTGTTTCTGTTTTCTTATCCTTGCGCAGTCGATTTAAACGGTGACGGTCACGTGCCATAACCCATTGATCTACATTTAAATGACTCTGCACTGAACAGCTTTCCTGAATATAAAAAGAATCGGCTATTTTACGCCTTAAAATCTTGCTATGCAAAGAAAGCTTTTCAAATGCTTTGCATTAGCTCCGATTAATCATTTTTAGATGCTTAGCGCTGCTCAGTATTATTGAGTCGTGTTAATGAGTCTCGCAATGCAGAAAATTTAATCGTATATCTCCGTTTTTTATATAATTTTAGATTTTTTCAATTTTACCCTTGAATTTTGATGGCGTAGACTTCATGTTGTTATGCACATTAGTTCTGGATCTTTTGTCATGTTTGCTTCATCTCGATGCAGTCAAATAGGACAGATATTCTTGGGTGAAAGTCGTTTTTATTGAGTTATTCAATTTTCCGATTCTAGTCATATAAAAATACTATTTCCCCAATAACTAAAAATTATTTATTCTTGACCTCGTAAACAAGTAAGGCGTTAGCCTCTCAATAAAACCTCAATCATGGAGACAATGATGAGCTTAATTAATACTGAAGTTAAACCATTTAAAGCGACTGCGTACCACAACGGTCAATTTGTTGACGTATCTGAAGCAGATCTTAAAGGCAAATGGTCTGTTGTATTCTTCTACCCAGCTGACTTCACATTCGTATGTCCAACTGAGTTAGGCGACCTTGCTGACAACTATGCTGAATTCCAAAAATTAGGCGTTGAAATCTATGGCGTATCTACTGATACTCACTTCACGCACAAAGCTTGGCACGACACTTCAGAAGTGATTGGTAAAATCCAATACCCATTGATCGGTGACCCAACTTGGACACTTTCTAAAAACTTCGAGGTATTAATCGAAGCTGCTGGTCTTGCTGACCGTGGTACTTTCGTAATCGATCCAGAAGGCAAAATCCAAATCGTTGAAATCAACGCTGGTGGTATCGGCCGTGATGCATCTGAACTTCTTCGTAAAGTTAAAGCTGCTCAATATGTTCACGCTCACCCAGGTGAAGTTTGCCCAGCTAAATGGAAAGAAGGCGAAGCTACGCTTGCTCCATCTATCGACTTAGTTGGTAAAATCTAATTCTTTAGATTAGACCAATCGGTTTGAAACCACCCTTTTTTAGGGTGGTTTTTTTATTGATTATTTTTATCAATCCAAGTCCTATTCCACACCGAAAATTTATAGCTAATTTTTTACAATTCTTATACTTATAAATTTATAGCCAGCTTCATTTATGAATTGTCAGACTGCCCCAGTTGGAGTACTGTCAAATTATGAAACAAAAGAGTTTTTAGATATGTACTAAAAGATCAAACAAAAATAGGAGTCGTTATATGGAAAAATCTGTTGTTGTAACCTCTTGGAAATATGATGTTTCTTCACGCTATTTAAAAATTTTTTATAGCAATGGCTCAGGTGAGCTTTATCATCCCGTTCCAGAGTTTATCTACAATAATTTACTTCGCACCAATGATAAAACAGCCTTTGTGCATAAATATCTTGAGTTTGATCTGCATTTTAAACGACTCTGTATTTCGGCTTAGAAAATAAAAAAATCAGCCCGTTGGGCTGATTTTCAATGAATCTAACTTTAACGTTAAGCCACATCTTGCTGTTTAGCATATTTCTCTAACATCTTATGCTTGGCTTCAGGATAGACATTGATCCTGTCCAAGTTACCTTTATAGTGCTGTACAACTCGATCATCCATAATTTTTGACCACCACGATGGAATAAATGCTGGCAAAATCATCGCACCATAACCAGCAGGAAGTTGTGGTGCATCTTCAAAATGTCGCAAAGTTTGGAAGCTTCGAGTTGGATTAGCATGATGATCCGAATGACGTTGCAACTGATATAAGAACAGATTGGTTACCACATTATTATTGTTCCAGCTATGTTCTGGTAGCGTTCGCTCATACTGACCATTGTCTTTCTTTGCACGCTTCAAACCATAATGTTCAATATAATTCACCGACTCAAACAAAGTGATCGCATAGGCCGCTTGCGTGACTTGGAACGGTACTGAGCGCAGACCAAACTTCGTAAACATGGCAGCATGGTATGCAGCAGACATCGCCCAGCCATGAATCAACTCATTCTCCTTACAGAAGAAAGGCAGCTTTTTACGTTCTAAACGATTCTTTTCAATTTCAATTGCAGATTTAAAGCTACCAATCACAGTACGTGGCAAAAACTTCCAGAAAGTCTCGCCAAATTGTGAAGAGGCAGGATCTTCTGGTGTCGCAACACGACGATGGTGCCCATATGGGTGTTCAATGCGGAAATGGTTATAACCTGACGGCGCCAAAGCCAAATGCGAAAGATAATGCTCTAAGCGCCCTGTCTTATGGCTGAGTTCATGTGCAGTATTAATTGCAATACCATTGACCATGCCTACCAAAGTTCCTAGTAAAACTTGATCCGCGACGGGTGTATCTTTACGACTGGCTAAATAGGCCCCATAAATATTGGTCGCGTATTGTAATGGTATAAAAAGCTTCACAATACGAGCGTAATACGGATCGGCTTCTAAATCTGCGATTGCATCTAATGGTGGGTTTTCGGTGTCTTCGCCAATCAATTTATCTAATGTTGGGATCACACCATGAATAAATAATGGCCCAAATGAAGCGAAGAACTTTTTCGTTTTTTTAGGACCAAATTGATAGCCCGCCAAGCCCCCCATTGCAATGGTTGGTACAGCCAAACCCAATAGCCATAAGTGACGTTTTTTATCCTTAAATGTTGTTGTCGCTTGCTCGACATCCAGTTGAGTATGCATATTCATTAGAAACTCCTCAATCAAACACAAAATGTTTTGCTTGAACTGATTGTGTTCCTTCATCGCCCCTCTATATTATCATTTTAAGACTTGATATTATCATTTTAAGACTTTACTGAGTTTTTCTTGTGCAAAAGCAACAGATCCCTGTTATTCCATCACGTTATTATTTGCGATTGATTGAAATTTTAATCGGTACGCATCAATACGATAATGATTTGTTGATGGCAGTGCAGCAAGAATTAGCAAAAACAGAATTATTATCGATTCAACAAATTGAGCAATTCATAGAAATTGGTTTAAGCCTGCCCAATACCCGAGACTTGGCCTTTGAACTGGGTAAAAATATAAAGCTCAGCTCACACAGTCTCGTCGGCTATGCACTGATGACCAGCCCAAATCTAGAACATGCACTTAGGCTGATTGCACAATATTTTAGACTGATTATGCCGAGTTTTAAGCTGAGTATTCAGTTTCCATCAGACTCACAAAAAGTTGAACTGTTATTTGAACCAATTTTGCAGATGAATAAGCAGTGTTTGGCCTTTCATATTGAAGCGATTGCCGTAGCGTTCTACTACAGTCTATTAGAATTGGCAGGTCAGCAATTACAACGCTACCAAGTCTATTTAAGTATTCCAGAGCCAAGCTATCAAGAACGTTATTTAGCCTTGGTGAAAGCCAATTTTCACTTTAACTATACTTGGCTTTCAGGTATCCGTGTGGTGATTGATCAGCAACAGTTGGCACTACCCTTACCTTTGGCAGATGCACATAGTTTAAAAATAGTTGAACAACGCTGTCAGGAACAAATCCAGAAAATCTACCATCAAGGCGAAATTGTGGAATGGGTCAGCATGATGTTGCGACAAGCCAATCAAGTCCCAACCCTCATGGAATGTGCCAAAGTATTAAATATTTCCACCAAAACCTTGCAACGCTATTTGCAGCAACAAGGCGTTGAATTTCAAGCTTTAAAACAGCAGATCAGCACTGAGCGTGCCATTGATTTATTAGAAAATTCTAGCTTTACCATTACTGCTATTGCCTATGAATTAGGCTATTCCAATCCAGCCAATTTCACCCGCGCATTTAATAAAGTTCAGGGTTGTAGTCCGCAGGCTTATCGGCAAGCGCATCTTCATAAAATCAACTTATTTCAAGACCACCATACATAAGCCAGCGCCGACAGGTAAGATCGTACTCATATAGTCTTCATCATCTTTGATCAGTTCAAGAAATTCCTTCACCTCTGCGGCATGGGAAATCACATTATCAACAATTAAAGTGCTACCTGAAGATTGCAATAAACGCTTTAAGTCTTCCCAATACCCAGCATAACTACCACGCTCAGCATCGAGTAATATCAAATCGAAAGGTTCGGTCGCTTGGGCCAGATAATCTGCTGCATCCCCCACCCAAAAATCAATCAAAGCCTCTAAGCCAAATTCCTCAGCATACTTTCTTGCTTGTGCGCTACGAAAAGCATTAATTTCTAAGGTTTGCACCGCCCCAGCAACTGCTTTTGCAGCTTCTGCCAGCCAAAGTGTTGAATAACCCGTTGAAGTACCTATTTCTAAAATCCGTTTTGAGCATTGGCTACGAACTAGCATTGCCAGCAGTTTGGCAGACTCTGCTTCAATATTTCGATAGCGTCTTAAACGATCAGACTGTCGAGCATCGTGTTGTTTAAACTCATCATATAAATCAGAAATACGTTGTAAAAATACCGTGCTGGTCATGTCTGATCCCCTCAAACAGGCTGTTTAAAAGCTAAATGAATTTAAGTTGATTGTATTAATTTAAAACGCGGCAGGACTTGCCCATCTTCAAGCTGAACGGTTTCGCTAAACATTGTCAATGGGCGTACCCACATCGAATAATCCCCATATAAGCATTGGTAGACCACCAACTGTTCTTCTGTTTCACTATGACGAGCCACGTTAAAGACTTGATATAGCTGTCCTTTATAATGCTGATAGATGCCACGTTGTAAAGTCATGTTCGTTACCCTTTATTTATGCCACGAAATGATTGCAGTTATATAACAACTTTGATTGTACTCAAATTTTTACTGAAAGATATGTTCAAAAAAGTGACAAAACCAGTAAAAATTCAAAAAACCGATCAAACTCATAAAAACATACTGTTTTACCTATTCAGTGCTTTTGCGTACTATAGCCTCATTGAATGAATTTAGCTGATTTGAAAGCCTTAGTCTTTGGAGAAATACATGTTAGATCAAAATATTAAAACTCAATTAAAAGCTTACTTAGAACGTTTAGAAAGTCCAATCGAGTTGGTTGCTGCTTTAGATGAATCAGACAAAGCTGCAAAAATCAAAGAACTCGTGACTGAAATTGCTGAACTTTCTGACCAAGTTACGGCGCGTTTTGACGGTTCAAACGCTCGCCGTCCTAGTTTTGGTGTGGCCAAAGCTGGTGAACAACCACGGGTGTTCTTTGCTGGCTTACCGATGGGACATGAGTTTACTTCTTTGATCTTGGCATTATTACAAGTGTCTGGTTATGCGCCTAAAGTGTCTGATGAAATACTCACTCAGATCAAAGGTCTCAACTTAAGCGCAAATTTTGATGTGTTTGTATCTTTAAGCTGCCACAACTGTCCAGATGTGGTTCAAGCTTTAAACTTAATTGCGATCAATAATCCAAATACCACAGCAACCATGATTGATGGTGCCTTCTTCCAAGACGAAGTTGAAGAACGCAAAATCTTGGCAGTACCAATGGTGTTTCAAGACAACCAGCATATTGGTCAAGGTCGTATGACTTTGGAAGAAATCGTTGCCAAGTTGGATAGCAATTCAGCTGAGAAAGATGCCGCCGCAATCAATGCCAAAGATGCATTTGATGTATTGGTGATTGGCGGTGGTCCTGCAGGTGGTACTGCTGCAATCTATGCAGCACGTAAAGGGATTAAAACTGGGATCGTCGCTGAACGCTTTGGCGGTCAGGTCATGGACACCATGGACATTGAGAACTTCACGACCGTTCAAAAAACCGTAGGCCCACAGTTTGCTCAAGACATGGAAGCACATGTGCGTGAGTACGGTGTGGACATTATGAACCTGCAACGTGTCAGCAAGATCACTGGTGCAGATCAAACAGCCAATGGTCTGGTTGAGGTTGAACTGGAGAATGGTGCCAAACTTGAATCGAAAACCATTATCCTGTCTACAGGTGCGCGTTGGAGAGAAATGAACGTACCAGGTGAAGCAGAATACCGTACTCGTGGTGTAGCCTACTGCCCACACTGTGATGGTCCATTATTCAAAGGCAAACGTGTTGCCGTGATTGGTGGTGGTAACTCGGGTGTAGAAGCAGCGATTGACCTTGCAGGCATTGTTGAGCATGTAACTTTGGTTGAGTTTGATACCAAACTTCGTGCTGACCAAGTATTGCAAGACAAGTTAAATAGCTTGCCAAATACCACTGTGATCTTGAATGCTCTCAGTACCGAAGTGGTGGGTGATGGTGCTCAAGTAACGGCCTTGAAATACAAAGACCGCGCCACAGATGTTGAACACACAGTCGAGCTTGCAGGGATTTTTGTACAGATTGGTTTATTACCAAACACAGATTTCTTGAAGAATAGTGCGGTTGAACTGAGTAATCGTGGTGAGATCGTGATTAATGATCGTAATGAAACCAATGTCAAAGGTGTCTTTGCCGCAGGTGACTGTACTACAGTGCCATATAAGCAAATCATCATTGCCACAGGTGAAGGCGCGAAAGCATCACTATCTGCTTTTGATTATATGATCCGTTCTGGCGTTTAAACTCATCCGCCAACATGTACACGCACTTACATTTTCCGATGTAAGTGCGTGTTTTTACAAGTTATCAACAAATATTCAACTTTATTATTCATCAAGTTTATGTTTATATTTTCGGTATCCATTCCTATTGGATGCCACAAAGAAAAGGAAATAGACAATGAATAAATTACTTGTTGCTTTAGGTCTTGCTGCTACTGTTGCGCTTGTAGGCTGTAATAAAGATAAAGCACCTGAAACTGGTGCAACTACAGGTGAGCATTTAGAACATGCCGCTAGCCAAGTTGGTGCTGATGTTCAAAATGCTGCTGATTCTGCTGCTAACAATGTTGCAACTGCTGTAGATACAGCGGGTGATCAAATTGATGCTGCTGCTGATCACACTGCGACTGCAACTGCTGAAGCTGCTGCAAAAACTGAAGCTGCTGCACGTGATGCAACTGCTAAAGTTGCTGGTGCTGTAGAGTCAACTGCTGCTGATGTGAAAGAAAAAGCTCAACAATAATTGAGTTGAAATAAAAAAGCCTCTATCAACAGAGGCTTTTTTATTGATCTGAATTAACTTAACAAACCTTCATCACGCATCGCAATTTGTACCGACTGACGTTCAGCCACTTTGTTACGCAATGCGATAATGTTGATATAAGGGGTTAAATCATGTTCGATATGGTTGGACCAATTGGTGAGAACAAATAAATACGCATCCGCAGGACCAAAGTTGTCATCAACTAAATAATCACAATCTGATTCAGCTAAATAGTTGTCGATATATTTAAGCAAACGATCAACTTCTGCATAAGCTTTGGCTTTCTCATCATCAGTGAGCTTACCACCAAAGAACACTGAATAAGCGTCATGCAGTTCTGAGTTCAAATAGCCTAACCATTCAAGGACTTTAGCACGCCCCATCCCCGATGGTGGGATTAAATCCTGTTTTGGGTCATGCTGCGCCAAAAACGGTAAAATCGCTACATTCTCAGTTAAAATTAAACCTGGATTAATTTCCAATGCAGGGACATAGCCCTTTGGATTAATCTCGTAATAATCTGCACCTTTTGAAGTTTTATGTGTTTTTAGATCAACTCGTTCTAAATCAAAATCAACGTTTATTTCATTTAAAATAATATGGGCAGCCAATGAGCAAGCACCAGGGGAATAATACAACTTCATAATTGATCCTTGTTATCTAACAACTTATGCTCTAGGACGTTCCTACGAAACTCGAGAACAGAAATAACTAAAATTTATAATCGCTTTCATGCTAAGAACATCTACACCACTACTATTAATGAATTTTTTTCTACCTTGCAAGTTATATTCCGTGACGATTGATTAATTTATGAAAAAACAAACTAAACAATGTCACGGAAATCGGGTTATGCTCGACCAAAAAGCTTGCCTAACCACTCAAATAATGAGTTTAAAAATTCAACGATAATATTTTTCGGATTGTTTGGTTCAAGTTGCGAGTCCGAGCTTTTCATATCCAAATCTACAATCACAGGATCATGGTCCGAAGAACGATAAGCATCTGCCGAGAAGAACAAGGCCTTTTGCTCATCGGTTTTATATTCCTCGTTATAGTCCAATACTGTTGGCTCATCGGCATTGATATGCCATGCAAAGGTCTTGATTACACGTTTATACAGATTGGCATCGGCAATGGCATGATCAAGATTACCTGCACCGCCATAACCATCGGCATCACTCGCAACACCAAACACATAACTATACGCCTTATTGCCCTCACCGACTTTGCTGTCATTCAGCAAAACTTTGTAGTTGGCTTTCTCAAAGGTCAGGATCGGATCTTCTTTGGCATAACTGTTCATATCCCCCAAAAGCAAGATATTCGGATTTTTTACTTGAGTCGGATTCTTGGCAATCCATTGGGTGAGTTGCTCAACCGCTTTCACTCGGGTTGGGTTCCAACAGCCCTGCCCATCACGTTGATCCGCATCGAGAGAACTTTCATCGACACCTCGACAGCTCTTCGACTTAAGATGATTTGGAATCACGGTGAAGATTTGTCCGCCTTGTACAGGCTTGAAGGATTGTGCAATGATCGAACGGCTCTTATCGCCTAGGTCCAATACCGCAGGTTTATTCACTGGCTGTACACGTTTGCTGTTATAGATAATTGCAACTGCAATCACATCAGTACCCAACTGGTTCAAGCCTTCTGGAATTACATATTTCCAGTCTGGTCCTAAAGCTTTGGTGAGATTGGCAACTGCGCTGTCACTGCCATAACCATTGTTGGCTATCTCCATCAGTCCATAAACATCTGCATCAATTGATTTTAATGCATTGACGATTTTGGCATGTTGTTTATCAAATTCAGCCTGACTATTGGCACCACGTTCGGTTGGGAAGCCGTTCTTACCATTGTCATAGTTCAAGACGTTAAAAGCCGCAGCGCGAATATGCTTGCTTTGTTTAGCCGTAATGGTTGGGCGCGGATTAGTGGTGGTCACGACTTCTGGCAAGTTCGCCCCTGCAATCGGCTGTACACGCCACGCATTAAAACGATATTCTAGAATCCCTTGTGCATTCTTTAACTGATAACCAGAACGTAATGTATTTAAAGCACTAAAGTTTTGTGGCAACCACGGTGCGCGGTTTTGATTATTATAACCATCATCAAAAATAATTTTTGAAAGTAGATTCTGCTGTGCTAAAGCCTTGGCTTCATTTGAAAGTGCAGGATAAAGATTGGTTGGAATAAATAAGCGACCAAGACTCAGAGAAAGTTCACCATAACGACCGAAATTATAGTTTTCGCTTACCGTCAACGTTTGCGGTAATTTTACCAGCATGCCCTGATAACGTTTCGGTGAGTTCCCCGCTGTATCGGTCAAACTGCTAAAGGGTAAGTTTAAATCCAATGGTTGAATCAACGATGCCATGTTCTGGTTACAGGTTTTAATATCCTGTTGTAACTGATCCAGTTGAAGTTGGTTTTGATAACTGGTTAAACGACCACGCAGAATCACTTCATCACCCACTTGCCCACCTTTGACAGCACTGCTTGCAGGGATATAAACAAAGATGGCATTGCTGACATTTGGCGTTGCTTTGCTGTCAGGGGTTTGTACATAAAAACCTGAGAAACCATTGCTATAACGGTAATCCGCTGTAATCACACCACGAATGGTGTAGTTTTGATTTTGAGTCGATTGCGCAAGACTGGCAATCGGCGTATCGCTACTGCTACAGCTGACTGCATCTACAGGTGGAGTGGTGGTTGAACCAGTTAAATTCGAAAAGTCATTACGATCTGTCCATGCCTGCCAAGACTGGTCAAGGTCAAATGGGCTGGTCGGATCAACACTCACCACAGGATTGTCCGTTTGAATGCGCTTAAAGCTATTCGCAGTACTGAATACCGTCGTACCCCAGCCTGACGTTGGGCGCTCACCAATACGACCAAAACGATCTACAGGCGTACCGCGATACAGCAATACAATGGCATCGTCACCATTAAAAGATAATCCCGCAACTTGATTAACCTTATCGCCCAATTGCGCCTGTAGTTCTGAACGACCAATCAGGAATTTTTGTTTACTGGCTAGAGTTCCCTGTAATGGGAAGGCAACTGTTTTAACTGTGCCACCATTATTAAACTGCTGGATTTCATAATCAGCTAAATTCACCGTTGTGGCATCGGGGTTATAGATTTCCAGTCCTTTTTTATTGCTGCTGCCATCGACATATTGACTAAACATCAATTGTGCATGTGCAACAGAAAAGATTGAAGATGCGCCTAACAGACCTAAACAAATGGCGATCGAATGGTATTTAAAATTGTTCATGGTTTTTTACTTAGTGTTAAAATTGTAATTAGGCTATGCAATTTCTGTGACAGCTACATGAAGTTTTTTTGACAAATTTTAAGCAATTTTAGAAATGACTGGCTAAATAAAATCACTTAAAGTTTGACTTGACCACCTGAACACTTAAAATACGGCATTTCTATATTTATATCTCCAGAATCATGTCAAACGATCAGTTAGAAACGCAAATTACGGAACTCGACAATTTGCCTGAGCACCGTGAAATTGTGACGTTTATGCGTCGTTCAGCTCCGCTCAATACTTCACAACGTACTGCTTTAGAAGATTATCGTGATTTAATTTTGGAATACCCTGTTGGTGATTTACGTCAACACTTTGAACATCCTGAACGTCCATTAACTGTTGAAATCGGTTTTGGTATGGGTCGCTCTTTGGTATTAATGGCAAAAGCCAATCCTGAACGTAACTTTGTCGGAATCGAAGTGCATGTGCCTGGTATCGCACAGTGTGTCTATGAAGCGGGTATGGCAGGTTTAAAGAACTTGTTTGTACTAGATGCCGATGCAATCCAAGTATTACGTGAAATGCCAGATAACAGTATTAACTGTGTACAGCTTTATTTCCCAGATCCGTGGCAGAAGAAGCGTCACTTTAAACGCCGCTTTGTGATTCATGAGCGTATGCAACTAGTTGAGCAAAAGCTTGAGTTGGGTGGTACTTTCCACTCAGCAACTGACTGGGAACCGTATGCAGAGTGGATGCTTGATATCCTAGATAATCGTCCTGATATGGAAAACTTGGCAGGTAAAGGCAATAGTTACCCTCGTCCAGAATGGCGTCCAGTGACTAAATTTGAGCGTCGTGGTCTGGAATCTGGTCATAAGATTAATGATTTTATCTTTAAGAAAATAAAGTAAAGAATCTTTATTGTCTTAGCAAACCCTCTTTTAAAAACAAACTATAGCATTAAATATCATATATTTAGTGCTATTTTATCATTCAGTCGTATTCAAAATATTGTTAGCAGCGCGATACATCTTTCTCAAAAACCGATCAAGAAAAAAATATCTTGAATTAGCCTCAAAGAATAAAACAGATTAAGGACATACTCCATTTGGAATATGTCCTATCATTGCCCTTCCAATCTCCCATAACCCAAGGACAGAGAGAATAAAAATAGCGAGAGCTAATAATATATAGGCTTATATCACCTTAATTTTAAAACAAATATAAGCATCAGGACACTAATAGTTGCCCTATTTCTAGGCTAGAATAACCTCGTTCTTTAAATATTAAAACGATCGCTTTTTTATAAGCTTCCGAGTGAGATGTTTTATATTTTGTGATCAGCTGAATTTCAGTATTCAGTTCCAGATCACTTTTTAAAGTCAATACTTCCGTAGAGATTGAGTCAAAAATCTTTAGCTTAAACATACAGGTGCTCTTTCGTTACGTTATAGCGGCCCGACTACAACAAACACCTGCCTAAGTTCAAAACTAGACACCCTTTTGATAAGGATTACAAATTTAAGAAATGTCTGCAATATACTCCTTAAATAAAGTGTAAATATTATTCAAGAAAACTGATCAATTCTGAAAATTAAAAATAGATCGTAATCGCTATCCAACCCTTCTCTTGTAGGTTAGAAAAAATCTGTCTTCTTGATTTCAAGCAGGTAATCACTATCCAGCACTTTCACTGTTTTATTTTTGAACTGAATAATGTTTAACTCCGCTAAATCTTTAAGAACACGATTGAGCTGTCGAGTTGAAATTCCAAGCATAGCGGCAATAGAATCACGTTTTTCTAACTGAATTACGGTTCCTTCAGCTTCAGCTCTAATTGCCAAGTACTTCCGTACTTTCACAAATGCAGGAAGTGATACGTTCGTCAGCAATTGAGTCGAAGCATATAGTTTTTTACTCAGGTGAGTACAAATAAAACGTAGAAAATTAGGGTCATTAAAACCATATTGCTGAATCTTACCCAAAGGTATTTCAAGAATATCTGCCTTTGAAATTGCCCTAACAGTACTCACCGTATACAGATCGATATCTAAAAAAAGCTCTAAGTCACCAATCACCGAGAATGCCTTTTCGATAGAAAATACAGCATAACTTCCATCTTGATGAAAATGTTCTACTTGCAACTTTCCATCCACCAGTAAGAAGAGATTATTCAATGAACTCCCTTGTGCAACAAGGTATTCCCCCTCTTCTATTTGCTTTAATCGTAGATTTTCTAACAATGCCGGAGAGAAATAGTTACACAATGAAAATGTATCCACATAGTTCTGCATTAATTCATTTTTACTCATATTCTTCATCATTTACGACTCTTCTCTAGCCTGCGCATCTATCAGACATACACCGTTTCGCTCTATGTTTTAAGTTGACCTTAGGCATCCATGTGATAGAGCTAAATTATATTCTTCGGTCAGCACACTTTATCAAATATCAAAAAAGGGACATATGTCCTTTTTCTAATTTAAATTGAAACATAAGCTGTAGCACACCTCAAGAATAACGGTATTGTCATATCACAGTGAGACATGTATTGATTGATACTGATACAGCATCTGATGAAGCAATATTGAGCCCGTCACTCTTTGTAAATTGAGAGAAGTATGAATTTATTTGATTCTAAAAAATTAGCCAAGGTTGAGCTGCATGTTCATTTAGACACCTCCCTGAGCTATTATTGTGCGAGGCAAATTCTGCCAGATTTAAGACTAAAAACGTTTAATGACACTTTTATTGCCCCGAACAAATGTAAAGACCTAGGGGATTTTTTAAGTAAAATAGCGCCTACTCTGGATATTCTACAGACAAAATCAGCCATTGCGCTTGCAGTCGATGATCTATTTGATCAACTGAAGGCAGACAATGTTATTTATGCAGAACTTCGCTTTGCTCCCCTATTACATACACGACTAGGACTAACAGTAGAAGAAGTGACTGAAACAGTCCTAAAAGCAATGCAGCAAGCATCGGCATTATACAATATCAAAGCTGGACTACTTTTATGCACGCTCAGGCACTTTAGTTTTGAAGATAGTATGAAGACTGCAAAATTAGTGACTAACTTTATGAATGATGGCGTTGTTGGACTTGACCTAGCGGCTGACGAAGCACGGTATTCATTAGACAATCACATCGCAGCTTTTGAACATGTTAGAGGTATGGGCGGCAATGTCATAGCGCATGCAGGAGAAGCCAAAGGAGCTGATAGTGTTACCGAAGTGCTAGATAAATTAAGCGTAACTCGTATAGGCCATGGCGTACGTAGTATAGAAAATGATGCTGTCGTTGCAAGATTAAAGCAGCAAAATATATTACTTGAAGTATGCCCAAGCAGTAATATCGTATGTGATGTTTTTGAAAATATTGAAAAACATTCAGTCGATAAGCTTAAGCAAGCTGGTGTAAAGCTCAATATTAATACGGATGCTCGAACGGTGGCGAATACAACTTTAAATCAAGAATATCAATTATTACATGATCGGTTTGGTTGGCAGGATGAAGACTTCATACAAACCAATATTGATGCTTTAAATGCAAGTTTTATCTCAGCAGAAAGCAGAGAAAAATTGCTGCAATTAGTCCAAATATATTAAACCAGACCTTACAACTATTTTTAATGCCTCTATAACCTTGTGAACGTAGAGTTCTATCATTTTGGAAATAACAGGAAAGCTGAATGAATACCGACATTATTAAAGGTCGTTTACTCTTTTTAAAAGAAGCTGAAAATCTAAAAAATATCATGCGTTCATCCCACACGTCTAATGGCCGAAATGAGAGTACTGCTGAGCATACGTGGAGACTTGCCTTATTAGCACTGGTATTTGAAGATGAATTGACATACCTCGACTTTTCAAGAGTCTTAAAGATGTGTCTTGTTCATGATTTGGGCGAGACAATTCATGGTGATATTCCTGCGATCGAAAAGCAAAATCATCCTGATAAAAATGCCCAAGAACGTAATGATCTCTTATTCCTTACCCAGTCATTAGATGATCCGCTAAGAAGCTCGCTACTTGGACTGTGGGAAGAATATGAGGCTGGTCAAACGCAAGAAGCAATTGCTGTAAAAGCCTTAGATAAGTTAGAAACGATTTTACAACATAACCAAGGCATTAATCCCGATGATTTTGATTATGAGTTTAACCTTACTTATGGTGAGAAATATACGAACAAACATCCTTTGTTTAAAAGTATCCGTGCACTCTTAGATACGGAAACAATGCAAAAAATAAATACTGGCTATTAATAGACAACATTTATTTGACTAAATTCTCTATAAAACTTACTACCGTAAATTTCCTTATAGATTCAACAATTAAAGCACTGAATATTAAGCTTAAATTTCAAACATTTTCAGTATAATAATTAAGGATTTTTACACCCAATTAAAGATTGATTAAAAGTTAAAATATGATTTATTTGTTATTTCCCACATACTCAACTAATCCACTTAAATTTTGCTTAGCATGACTTCTAATATAACAATTAAATGCAATATTATATTGAGCTTCAACATACTCATTGTCTACTGCAACTTGCAACAAACGAGTGCTTGAATTGATTCTTTAAAACGCCCTTCCTTACTCACAACAAAGCTCTACTTGGTTTTATGACTCAATATCACTTACAGTTTGGCATCTTTTAATAACTATCAAAAAGTTCCGCTGAGATCTGTTTGAACTCCATCACAAGCTTATAATCGAGCTGCTACAACCATCTGGACTCTATAAAGCCTGATTGCACATAAAAAATCTAAAATAATTTCACTCTCTCCTATTTTGGATTTAAATCCATATAATATTTCAACCTAACATTGTAAACTACAGAAGGGCTCCCCCTCATTGCCATTTCGATAAAACAGTCTTAATTTCAACATAGCTTTTGAGGAACTTAGTTGTGTAGGTTTCTCATACTTTCATCATCTTCATATTGTTTTAAGAAATAATATGGAAAAATCACATGTAACCTCATATTGATTATTATAAAGCAAGAAATGAATAAAAAAACACCTGGCAAAATAGAAGACTCATAAGCAGGAGAAATTTTTAAAAAACCATTCATCGTAAAGACAAATGCAATCTGCGAAATAACAATTGCAGCAATAACAGACAAATTGCTAGTTTTATACTTATGTTTACTAATTAAAAAAAAGAAATCATATAATTCGATGTCATCTTTTGAAAAAAAAGCCTCATCTAAAAGACTCCAATACGTATTAGAGCGCAACTCGATCCTATTATAAAACCAAATAAAAACAAACAAAACAAAATAAATAAAAATATAACCAAAAAAATAAAAATCACCCAAATCTAAAGCAACCAACAAGGAGAGAAGAAAAAAGCAAAAGGAACTCAGATAGCAACTTAAATAACGATGACGAGCATAATCCAAGATGCTAGACTTACTTTTGACTCTTATATAAACACAAAATGAAAAATAAAAAACAAAAGCTAATGTTAGTAGAAAATTAATTAAATCCGAATTCGCAGAAATTGATGAAAAAAATATTAAAAAAGTTAAAAACCCTAACACCAAATTCATAATAAAATGATTTTTAACAAAATATTTACAATCAAAACCAGACAATTTCAAAGACATTTAAAACCCTTAACTACAAACCTAAATAATAATTCCCAACTTAATTTAATCAACTAATTTCCCTGGTTAATCATATCACACAAATATTCCCTAGCAGAACTATGCAAGCTATTGAAAGAAATAAGATATTATTTTTTACTAAAAAAATTAAAACCCAACATCCTATTACTTAAAGCTCTTCTAAAACCCTTATCACGCTAAGTTCAAAAAGGTTAATTAGAAAGTAATCTTTTAAAAAAAATTAGCCTTTTAAAGGTATACTCCCATAGTATTAAAAACAAAAGAACCAAGGCATACACAACAAAACCAACCTTCCACTCCATTGCAATATTATCCACATCAAAATAACTTTTAAATTTAAAAATAAAGAAGTATGGTCCAACTACGAACATATATAAAACATAAACCATAGTAAATATTTCAAGCCCCACACCCCAAACCTTACCATATTTAAGTTCAAATTCACTTGAAAAATCATCATAATTATTATCAACAATCACCAAACTATCTTTCGAGAATTCTATTAAAATCCCCTCTAACTTAATTCTGAAAACAATATAATCCAAAATAATATATATAAAAATTGGAAAAAGAACAAATATGGCATGACCCTTCAAAGACAAAACCAGGGTAAAGGCAGAAAAAGCAAATAAAAGAAAAGCATTTAATGTGATATACATAAAGTATTTTTGACCACTCACACCTAACGCAGCTCTTCCTTGTAAAGTAAAAAGCACACCAAAAAATAAAAATATGAATAAACAAAAAATAAAATTTGAAAAAATATAAATAAAACTCAGGGAAATAACAAATATTAATAAAGCAAGAAAAGATTTATGAATCAGTTCATATTTTTTCATTTTATTTCCAATTCCATATGCAGCTAAAAACAATAGATTTAAGTTTCTGCACAATCATTAAAACCATCCTAACTGATCAAAAATTGTGATTAAAAATGTAGTTTCCAAAACCTTCTCTATAATTTTATTTGACTCCCCACTCAACATTACTAACAACCTATACTCCCTTCTTCAAAAATAATATTAGTCAATCAAAAAATTATAATTACAATTATAAGCATCCGTCTGTTGAGAATCCAACAAGAGCTAGGTCTGAAACTAAAAAGGTATTGTGCAGTTCCTCTTCAACAAATACGTATGATAGACTCAATATTGTAAGAGCCCCCCCAGAATCAAATGAAGAGAATAAAATGACTTATCGTTTGTATAGAGTACGCTGTGTCACCAATATTCAACAGTCTGTCAAGTAGCTTCAGGTCGTATATGAACCATCCGAATTGTGTTCATAGTTTGCCACAATAAATAATTCCGCATCAGACATTGATTAATCCCTCTAAAATTCTTAAGAAATTCATAAGTAATAAATCCAGGATGTTCCTTTCGAGACCTAACTAACACAATAAAACAATAAGTTGAAAAAAAAATTGATAAAATTATGCATTTACATTGCCTCCTTTTTTTAAATGAAAAAAACAGTATTATATACAATAATTACTTTATTTTTACTCCTCTCAGCTAGCTTACTATTTCTCTGTATTAAAAAATCATTATTTAGTTTCACACATAAAAACTGGGTGAAGCTAGACAAATTTGAAATTATAGAATCAGAAGTTTACTGTTCACACAAACCATTTTATAGAGGTATTAATAGAGCAGCATACCGCTCTATAAAATATAAATACACTATAGATAAAAAAAACTACTATATTAATGAGGATAAAATTTTCAACTATTATAGAACAAGTTTTTTTGAGTCGTGTGAAAATTTAAAAATTAAAAACACACAACTATGGAATAACCACAAAAAAAACGGGGATATAAAAGTTTATATATCCAAAGAAAACAATATAGGGAAAATACATATTAATGAAAACCAAATTAGTTTAAAAACATCTTGGTTATCATTAATAGTTCTAGAACTACAGGGAATCATTGCAACCATTTCTGCACTTATTTTGTGCACATTTTTATACTTATTTATAAAAAAAAATTAATCATCCAATTGCATTAATGCTGCTCCAGCTTCTTCAATACCATTATCATAAGCTTTTTTGAACCAATACTTAGCTTTTTCTATATCATTAAAGTTATGTTGATATATATAAGCTAAATTAAATTGCGCTTGAGGGAAATTTTGTTCTGCTGCTTTAGTATATAATTCCAATGCTTTTTTCTCATCTTTAGGTAATCCATCACCATTAAAATAAGCATTAGCTAAATTGAATTGTGCTTGAGGAAAGTTTTGTTCTGCTGCTTTAGCGTATAGCTCTAATGCTTTAGCCTCATCCTTAGGTAATCCATCACCATTTAAATAAGCATTAGCTAAATTAAATTGTGCTTGAGGAAAGTTTTTTTCTGCTGCTTTAGAATATAGCTCTAATGCTTTTGATTTACTTACTGGCACAAAATTTCCATGAGCATACATTAACCCTAAGTTGTATTCAGCTTCAGGAAAGTTTTGTTTCGCCGATTTATCAAACCAAAAAAAAGCTTTTTCGTAGTCTTGTTTTGTACCTAACCCTTCAAAATACATACTAGCTAAATCATTTTGAGCTTCAGCTAAGCCCATATTAGCGGCTTGCTCAATCAATTGAAAAGCTTTTTGATAATCTTGCGACACTCCTTTACCTAAATAATATTTTTCACCATTTTGGTAAATTTTTTCTGCATTTTGTGAAACTGTTACAGATTCAACTGTAGGTTTAGAACATGCTAAAAGAACTAAAGGATTAAAACCTAATAAAACAAAAACTGTTAAAAACTTTAATTTCATATAAAAACCTTGTAATTAATCTGCACCAATTACATGCCATTCTAGCATAGGATCTTTTTTAGTTTCTATTGCCTTCCTTTTTTCCTCAGCAGCTTTATCTTGCTCATCCATTATATCAATCGCTTTAATAATACCTTTAGCTACTTCTACAGCAGGACCAGTTTCTCCAACGGCTGTACCTACTTTGTCACCTACATACTTTCCACCATAGTTAAATGCTATATAACAAGCTGTACCTGCTATAGCGACTCTCTTCGGATCTAATTTTTTCACTGCAAACTTTGTACATTTCCCTGCAGCAGCCAAACCCGCAGTTTCGCCACTTTTTGATAAAATCATTGTCGAAGATTTTGATGCGAGAGCTTTCGCATCTTTTTGCTTTATTGCCACAACAATCTCTGCAGCATCCCCAACATTTCCTAACATTCCACCAACTTTATCAACTTTACCAGCCACTTTTCCAATATTTGTAACTTTAGTGTGCTTATTTCCCTGAAATACTCTATTTGTTTCTGGATTATGAGAATACATTTTAATTTTTTTTAAGTTTTCTAGACTAAATCCTGGGGAATTTTTAGAGTGTAAGACGCCCCATGCAAAGTTATTCTTTTCTACTACTTTCGTACCTGTTGTCAAATAACCCAACCAATCAGAAGCTGTTTGAATTGCACTAGCTGCATCTTTTACATCTTCAGCCGAAATTACAAGTACAGATCTACCATTCTGGTTCTTCATCTGCTGATCTTTTTTAGACTCATCCACCATTTTTAATTCTCTCCGTCATTGAATGATGTTTCTCCTGAATAATTACTTCGTCTATAAGCTCCCTTTTCCTCAGAATCTTGAAACAAATCTATATCTTTTAAAATTTTAGGGCTAATCAGTGTAATTTCTCTTACATAATTATTCTCAATTCTAATAATAGGCTTAAACTCATTATCAATAATACTTTTTACTGAAAGTAAAGGAAAATTAACATTAGGACACTTAAAGACAGCCTCACCATTTTTATCAGTTGTGCCTGTTAAAATAATCTTATTATTTTCATCACTCAACTGAAATATTAAATTAGGAATAGCTACACCTAAAAAGTCTAAAAATTGAATAAAAGTATTCTCATCTTTGGTTCCTCCAAAATTTTCAATATAGTAATGCCACTCATCTCCTCCAATTAAGATTTTAACTTTTTCTTTTTCATGCGATCTTATTCGATCAGTTCTACCATATTGATCAAGCGTCCCCTTTTTAACTTTCCCATTATAATGCAATATTGAATATTCAATATTTTTTAATTCCGACTGCTTAAAGAGATTAAAAACATCCAATTTATTACTATAAGCATATTGAATGTTTGGTAATTCAGGTAAAATATAATTTGACTTCGCCCCACCCACAAACAAATGCTGCCCAGCCTTCACCTCAAACTTGCCACTAGTCACAGGGAAAATCCCTGAGCCATTCAGCTTAATCTGAGAACCACCCGCAGTAATCACAATCTCTTTGGGGCTGGTGATTTCAATACGGTCTTCAGTCGAAGTAATTTGTATGCCTTGCTTGGCAAGTAAATCCATGCCATCCCCTTGGGCCTGAACTTCAAACTTGCCTTTGGCTGCGACTTGTTTAATGCCATTTTGTGCGGCAAACAGACTGGCTTTACCACTCACATGTGCCACCAGATTTTTTTGGGTGCTTAGATTAATACTATCACCCGCAAACTGATTGATCTGTCCATCCGCAGAGAGATGAATATCTTCATTGCTACTTAAACCAATGCCCGCAGGTGAGCTAAGCAACAACATCGCCTTATTAAATTTGGCAATATCAGATTCAATTTCTTCCGCAAATTCTTTGAGTTGATCCAGCGATTCTATTTCATCGGTCTGTTGGTTCTTGGCAACTTCACTTAAGGCTTTGGCATTGTTTTGATTGCCCTCAAGCTGCTGTTTAGCAACTTGTGCGTCCAGATGTTCACCTTGGGCTTGATCTTGTTTATAGGTGGAAAGTAATAAACCATCGCCTGCCCGCACTGCACCCCATTGGTCGGTACGTAGCTCAAAACCTTCACCTCGGTCTTCACTTTCAGCCTTGTCTTTGGGATGACTGAGTTTACCCAGATTCAGTTGGCTGGCGGCATGGCTACTTTGCAACTGAGCACTGATCTGTCCTGTGGTGTCATCAAAGCGCAGTTGGTTAAAACCTTCACCTTGAACCTCTTTGGACTTAATTCCTGCCAGTTTCTTGGTGTCTGGCAGCTTACCTACTTGATCAAACTTGGTCGGGCTACGCTGGCCTTCATGAATTCTTCCCACCACAAATGGACGGTCAATATTGCCATCAAAGAAGTCTATGACTACGATTTCTCCAATACGCGGTAAGAAACGTGCACCATAGCCTTCACCTGCCCAAGGCGTCAGTACATCAACCCAAGCTGAATCGGTGTCGTTATCATTGGCACCCGCACCACCATCATGGCTGTGGTCATCGTTACGGGTGAATAGGAAACGGACTTTAATCCGCCCCCATTCATCCACATGAATTTCTTCGCCGCTTGGCCCAACCACTTTGGCTCGTTGCGGTGAGGCTATTGGGCGGTGTTGTAAGGGATTAAATTCAGGTACGGTTTTAATGCTGCGGCGTTGTAGTGTCAGTTGATTGGCTTGGCGTTCTTCTGTGTTATTAGATTGAGTTGGCTGCCAATTGCTTTGTGCTAATAATTGATTGATCTGCTGATGTAGATCTTTAGGCAAGTTGTTTTGGTTATAAAAGTTTTTGCCTGTAATCAGGAATTCTTTATCGCTGCCAGCATGTTGATCAATTTCAGGATGTTCAGCCAATTCAAACCAGTAACCCACATGCGTGTCGCGGACGGTGGTATGGGCTGTAAATTGCTTGGATTGTAAGTCGTAATATTGACCGAGATTTTGATTCAGTTTTTCGATCTGCGCATTGCCCGATGCGGTTGCACCATCTTCACCATTCAGGTCTTGCATCCATGCCGGTGAGAAATGCCATGCCTGCTCCAGACCTAAACTGGCATTGTCGTATTGAGCACTGTGTTTATGTGTGCTCTGCACACTGCCTGCGCCATCTTCTTGTTCCAGTACATCAGCTTGCCAACGCTGTACATGCACGCTGCTCGGTTGTAAGCTGCGTTGCCCGACCAAACTGGTCATGCTGTCATATTGCTCTGTCGCACTGCTGCGGTGGTAACGAATCGTTCTTCTGTCTAGCGCTTGGTATTGGCTATTGTCATCAATCAAGCGTAGTTTTTGCGGCTGAATCGCGGCACTGCTTTGCGGAACGATTCGCTCGGCTTCATCAATTAACCAGCTAATCCCTTCGCTACGCATCAAAGATGTTAAAAATGCTTCATCTGATTGATTATATTGCATAATAAAAGGACGAATATCGTAATCTTGGCTCAGTCCGCTTAAATCAAGCGTTAAGCTTGATGCAAATAAGGAACTCTTTTGTTGCCACTCTTTAAAGATAAGTTGCACGACATCAGGCACGCTCTTGTTCATAAACACACGGCTGTTACGACGTTGTTTCCACAATGCGGTGGGATCTTCTAAAGTCAGCTTATAGACGGTTAAGCTACCATCCGATTGCCCTTGTAAGGCTTGAGTAATGATCCCTGTGACACGGGTCAATTGTCCATTATCGGTCACCGTATCAATTGCCGCATGGCTACCAATAAATTGTTTGAGTGGAATGGTCGCATTGGTCGACAGGCAAATCAGTTCTGCCTTAAATCCATTATTCAGTTGATGCTGACCATCAATACGCTGTAGGAAGACTTGAGTCTTTAAACTTTGATGAGAAAATTGAATATGGATTGCACGTTTTTGTGCAGTAAGGCCGAGACTCTCTAAAGCTTGAAATATATTAGCCAACATCTTTTTATATAGAATTAAATCAAATTTTAGTCATGGTATACAAAACAGACTGATTTGTCTATTTTGTATACTTATTGTTAAATTAATTTAATGATGGCGTTTTAAAATAGATTCACTGATAAGACCATAGATATTCTGCAAGTCTGGACGATTAGAATCTGCTAATAACTGGCTATGCATACTTAATATATTTTGGTCACCACGCATCGCAGGGCCTGTCTGCATATCCTTGGGATTATTGGCTGTGGCTTTATTTGCGGTCTCTAAAATAAGTGGATAGAGCAAACTAAAATCAACCTGCTCTGCATCAACGATCTGCTTCGCCATGTCATAACAATAATTACTAAAATTACAAGCAAATACCGCTGCTAAATGCAAGGTCAAACGTTGTGTAGAACTATATTGATAGACACGTTGGCTTAAACTGTTGGCTAATTCGGTTAATAAGGTTAAGTCCTGTTGCTGTACTGCCTCAACAAACAAAGGGGTGTCTGCCCAATTCACATTCCTTTCCATACTAAAGGTTTGCAAAGGATAGAACACACCCGCGCGTGGATGTCTTTGTTCCAGTACTGATAAAGCAGTGCTCCCCGAAGTATGTACAATCAGATTTTCAGGGAGATATGGCGCAATCGAATCAATCACGCTACGAATCGCCTGATCACTGACTGCAATAATCACTAAATCGGTTTGCTCATCTAGCTGCTGCTCATCATCAATTGCTTGGGCACTGACTTGGTCTGCAAGGGTCTGAGCATGTTGTAGATTCCGACTACAGATTTGCACAATCTGATGCCGCAATTGCAATACTTTGGCCAAATGGGTTGCAACACGACCTGCGCCAATCAATGTAATTCGCATAATATTTATCTTAAAACCATCGCTGTGCTAAGCATGCCAATAAAAAAAGGACGAATCAATTCGTCCTTCTAGTTGTTGCTTACTTAATTGACATTATTGAGATAAACAATGCGCTCAATAGTACGTTGGGTGAAACACTTGGTGTACTGCATATCTTGGTCTTGTTGACGCATCGCATCATTCCAATAGCGTGATTGCTTTTGATAGGTTTCCAAATCTTTTTCAGGAATGTCAGACACATGCTTCTGAGCAAGTACTTTACAATCAACATCGCGTTTTTCAAACCAATCAGACTGGTCTTGCTGCAACTGTGCTTTCTGCTCTGGGCTAAACTTGTCCCACGTTTGGTTTAAACGCTCAACTTGTTGTGCTTTTTCAGCATCCAACTCTTTCTTGCGAATATCCATTGCTTTTTGAGCCAAACCCATTTGAGCCGATTCTTCTGCATCATATTGCTGCTGAGCTTGTTCATTGCTTTGTTCAATCAGGCGGTTTTCTTTTAAATAAGCCACATACTGTACGGCTTTGGTCGCCATAAAGACCACACCATCAATCACTGCATTTTGATCAGGGATATTGAATACTAAACCATCTTTATCAGTCTTGGTAATGTCATAGAAGAAACTACCTTTGAGCTTGTCATCTTCTAAAGTCAATGAATATTCATTATCTGCAAAATAATCACCTAAAGTACTGGCACTATAATCGCCTTCACACTCTTCACAATTTTTCTGCTGCTCAGCATAGGCATTTTCCGCACGCTTTTGTAAGCCTTTTGGAAATTGAACAATTAACTGACTTTCACAGCTTAATTGTGTTTTTGATGTTTGTTCACCTTCTGCTGTATCCAAAGTACGCACATTTTTAATTTCGAATTTCAGACCTTTATTGATTTTATCCAAAACATCATAGTCTGCCTGATACTGACTTTCTCTTAGGCTACGCTCGATTTGCTTTAAATAGTCTTTTTTGAGTGCCGCTTGAATATTATTCAAGTTATCTTGATTGGTACAGCTCCACTCTGCGACTGCCGCATCGGTATTTTCAACTTTATCTTTCGGTTTGAACTTATCACATCCTGTTAATAACACAGCTGCGGTTAATGTTGTGAATATCAAAAACTTATTCATATTAATACTCTATTATCTTGTTTTTCGAGCGTATTCTACTCAATTTAAATCTATACTTTCGAGTCTTTTATTTGATTTTATTTAAACAACGTTATTTAAAATGATATTTACTCAAATAAATAATTAAAATAAAAGGAGTTATTTTCTCAATAACTCCTTTAAAACTTCAACAAAGCATCAATTAAGGACTAATTGAAAACTCAATTCGACGATTTTTAAAGCGCCCTTCCTCAGTTGTATTATCTGCAACAGGGTTATCAGCACCATGTCCCACCGCTGTGAGTTGAGCAGCATCTACACCTTGACCAACTAAATAATCGACCACAGCCTGTGCACGTTTTTGTGACAGCGTTTTATTGCTATTGGCATTACCTGTCGAATCGGTATAACCCGCAACGGTTAGTTTTGCGTCTTTGGTATTTTTCATTAAGCCAGCGGCTTTATCCAAGATTGCTTTGTTTTCATCTGGAATCTGGTTGGATCCCGTAGAGAAATTAATAATCTGTAGATTAAGCGCTTTAATCACAGCATTAATATCAACCTGATTGGCATCAATACTCGCCAATGCATCTTGTGCTGCATTTAGACTATTACTGACAGAATCAGCAGCACTCACAGGTGCTTCGACAACCACCTCAGTATTTGGTACTAATCCTTTGATCTTGCCAAGCAACTCATTGAGTTTAGCTGCATCTGTACCTTTTAAGGTGATCTTATCACCGACCCATTCCAAGGAAACATTTGGAACCCCTTTAAGTAATCCCAACACACCTGCAAGTCCTGCTTGATCAGTAAACTTGCCTGCATGTGTTGCAGCCGTACCGGCAGTATCTACCATACAATCCTGAGTAGAAGAAAAAATTTCTTTGACCTTGGCCTGAATGCTGGCCAAAAATCCTTGATCACCCACCATAACCTGACACTGTGCAACATGACCATTGGCATCGGTGGTTAATGCTAAACTCGCTGGTGCAATGACTGTACCAACCTGTGATGCTGGAGAATCCGCATTATTTACAGGCACTTCCATTTGTTTATGTTGACATGACTTCCACAGCCATGCGACCAGAAGAGCCAAAATAATCAGCGCCACAATCGGTAACCATGCACGTGATTTAGTTGCTGCACCTGCTGCTGTATTATTTGCCAAATTTGATACAGAGGCTGAAGCACTTGAAACCAGCCCTAAAGGCGCAAGTAAACCGACCGCCCATGCGGGTAGCAGAGCACGAATTGAATCGGCATGCTGTTTTAAATAATTGACAATACTTTGGGTATCGTTGCCGGCTTCACTGGTTAAAGCAGCAAGGCTGATCGGAATCGACTGATTTAAAGTTTGTTCTGCTTCAGCTGTGGAAAGCTGACCGCTAGCAAGATTGGATAATAAAGTATTTTTAACTTGATCATTATGACCAAATAAATCGAATAATGAAGGTGAAATCGACTCTTTTAGTTTCTGAATCAGTTCAGGTTTTGCGGCTAAAATCGAAAGAAAAATCGGGTAAAACTTAGATAACAGCGCACTTTTTTCGTTCGCCAATCCGTCTTGACCATTCACAAGCACAGAAGTCACTTTCTGCTTTAACAGTTCTATTGGGTTTATTGACATTGTTATTCTCTCCAACACATTAAATTTATAATATTCAGATCGCTTAAGAAAAATGCGAAGTACAAGCAAACTGATGCATTTTCATTCTAAACATTTGTGTATTTTTTATTCGTTTTTATATCATTTAAATACAATACTTACATCACAGTTTACAAAACATCTGTTTGCCATGACGCTAGCTAGCACGAAATCAATTACAGCGTGATCCAGCGTAATACCATCTAAACGACAGATTTTACTTACTTAAATGATAAAGAAAGAGCAAAGAAAAGCTGGCAAAAATCAAAGTTAAAAAAGGAAACAATTTATAGGATTTCTTTTCTATTGGCTCTTCTGCAGGTGCTATGACTTCTTCCAATACGGGCTCAGGTTCAGGAACCTCATTTAAATGTAGCAATACCTCATCTGACCAGTTTGGCAATAAGGCATGAATAGACTGTTTATGTTCACGGAGATAATGAATAATGCTGATCGCATCATTTCCGACCTCATTTGAAAGCACAGCTAAGCTTTTAGGAATGGCCCGATTTAATGTAATTTCAACTTCAGCCACAGCAACTTTGCCTGCTGCTAATCTCAACAACAATTCATTTTTTACACGATCATTTTGCTCTAATAAATCAAAAATAGAGGGCGTAAGTTTTTCTTTTAATTGATCAACCAATTCAGGTTTTTCTAAAAAACGATGTAAAAAAATAGGGTAAAATCTTGATAAAACATCATTTTTTTCATTTACCAAACAAGTTTGATCATTGACAATAATAGAGGATACCTTTTGCTTAAGTAGCTCCATTGGATTAATAGCCATATGATTTAGCTCCAATTATTTAAACTGTTTAATTCTCATTTTTTATAATTTTATGTAAAGCACATCTCATTTATATTGTTACTTTAATCTAGTTTTTTAATTTTTATCGGCTTTGTAAAATTTAAATACAATATCTACATCACAGTTTACAAAGCAGAATAAGACTTGATCGCCTTATTCTACTGTTTTCATCTCATTTATGCGAAGGTGCTTACCACCTTACCAGTCAGTTGTTGACCCAGTAATGGCGTATTTTTACCTTGGGATAAGATACTGTCTTTAGACACAGTCCACTGTAATTCTGGATCAATTAAAACCCAACCAGCTTCTTGCAACCAACGATCAGTCATATTGGCGACTTGTGCTGGTATAGAGGTCACTTTCGCCACCCATTCCAAAGGTTCAAACACACCTTCTTGAATCAATTGCACACCTAAACCCACATAGGTATCAAAAGCAGTAATCCCTGGCTGTGTTTCAGCAAATGGAGCCATTTTTGCCGAGCTACTAAGTGGTTCATGATGCGTACAAATTGCATCAATCACCCCTTCTTTCACCCCTTGACGCAATAAGGCTTTATCTTGCTCAGAACGTAGCGGTGGGCGTACATGTGCAAGTGAGTTAAAGCCATCCGTCAGTTGCTCAGTTAGATGTAACTGATGCATGGCAACATCGGCAGTTACAGGTAAACCTTTGGCTTTTGCAGCGCGAATCAAATCAACAGAAGCACCACTAGACAGTAAACCAAAGTGTGCTTTCACGCCTGTTGCTTCAATCATGATCAAGTATTTGGCAATTGCAACAGTTTCAGCAATCGCAGGGATCATCGGTAAACCTTGACGAGAAGCAATAAAACCTTCGTGTGCACAGCCATCTTTGGCAATTTGAGGCTCTTCGGCATAGAACACCACGGTCAAACCCAAACCTGCCGCATATTCTAGAGTACGAATCACCACATCATCATTTTCAAAGCTTGCATTGGCATTTGAAACAGCCGTACATCCACCTTTCTTCAACCCCGCCATATTGGCAGGTTGTTTGCCATTGAGACCTTGGGTTTGCGCACCAATAATTTGCAGGTAAATTCCGCCATCCAATTGTGCTTTTTCGATCAAACCATGAATTAAAGCACCATTATCTTGAACAATTGGTTTTGAATCAGGGGGTGTCATCACATGCAAAATACCATTGGCACGTGCTGCTTTACCTTCAGACTTTAACGTTCCATGCTGTTGTTGCCCAGGTTCACGTAAACGTGCACAAAGATCAACCATGGTTGGCATTAACCATTTGCCTTGACCATCAATGGTTTCGTTGACTTGATCAACCGCATCAACCAACTTACCATTTTCGATATACACCGTTTTTACTTGATCAGTTTTTTGAATTGGATCGAGCACACGGACATTTTCAATTTTTACAATACTCATGTGATCTATCCCTTACAGCGCAATCGCTTCAATTAAACCTTGTTCTTGTAACTGCCCTTGCATCGCGAGTGCCAACACTGCCATACGAACCGCAATCCCATTGGTAACTTGCTTCAAAATGACAGATTGATCACCATCGGCAACACTTGAGTCAATTTCAACTCCACGGTTCATTGGGCCTGGATGCATCACGATACAATCAGGCTTTGCCAAAGCTAAACGCTCTTTGTTTAAGCCGTACATTTTGTAGAATTCGGCTTGTGAAGATAAAGCTGGTGAATCAATACGTTCATTTTGAATCCGTAAGGCAATAATCACATCGCAATCTGTTACCCCTTCATCCATTTTGTTAAACAGACGCACATGTTCGCCATATTCATTAAAGCCGACTGGCAACAGGGTATTAGGTGCAATCACGCGAATGTCTTTGCAGCCCAATGTTTGCAATGCTGCCACATTCGAACGCGCAACACGCGAATGTTTGATATCTCCAATGATCGCCACTGTTAAGTCTTCAAATGGCTTCTTGGTTTCACGGCGAATAGTCAACATATCCAGCATGGCTTGGGTAGGATGTGCATGACGACCATCACCCGCATTAATAATCGCAACTTTAGGACAGACATCTTTGGCAATAAAATGCGCTGCACCTGACGATGAATGACGTACCACAAAGATATCCGCTGCCATGGCTTCCAAATTCCAAAGCGTATCACGTAAGGTTTCACCCTTAGAGGTACTTGAACGTGCAATATCAATATTCAAGACATTGGCAGACAAACGCTTTGCTGCAGCCTCAAAAGTAGTACGGGTACGAGTGGAGTTTTCGAAGAAAAGATTCATCACCGTCAGTCCTTCAAGCAACGGACGATTGATCAAATTATTATTTTCATCTAAGAAGCTTTGCGCTGTATCTAGAATCTTGGTTAAGGTTTCTTTGGAAAGACCTTCAATAGTTAAAAAGTGCTTGAGATTTCCTTGTTGATTGAGCTGGATCTGACTCAAAGTATGCAATGCCGCCAAGTGCATAAGAGATTCCTAACACGTTAAGTTAACGCATTATACAGACTTTGGATTTCATTCGCAGTTGAACTTTTCAGCACTTAAGTAAAAATCTTTTAGATTTTTTTCATCATCTTATTTTTTTTAATGGGTATAGCGAAGATTACAGCTATGCTTTAAATATTGCGTTCGAATCTCATGCCTAAGCAATACTAATAAGGATGTAAACAGCTTGGCTACATCCTTTACTCCTTCTCTATTTTTGAATGACTTATAATCTATCTCAATGCACCAATGTAGTGATGGTGCACTTGGGCTTGATAGATCTCTTCTTCGGTCACTTCCATTGAATAGCTTTCTAAAACTTCAACAGCTTGCTTTTTCTCCTCAACTTTTGCTTCGGTCACCAATGCCGCAGGTTCTGGATATAAATCAATCAATGGACTTAAACGAAGCACAAAACGCTCCAATTCTGGGTCTTGTGTTGCCAAGGCAAGTTCAAGTATATGCTTGGCATAGTCTTTATTATTGACCAAATACATCACATCGATCACACGACCACAGACACGTCTTAAACGGACATACATTTGAGTTGCAATCGTAAAAGCTTCGGCGTTGACCACGACTTCATTCTTCATGCTTTCTTTCATAACATCCCCACAGCCATCAAATTAAAATTCTTAAATTTCATCAGCTTTAAGTCAAATAGTTCACTGATGTGCTGCTAATTTAGAAGCAAAAGATGTACCAACTATTCAATAAATTTGGCATCAATAATGAATCTCATCACATTAAAAACAGATCAGGCCAAGAATAATTCATCAAAAAAATGCGATGAATCGCTGATAAAGCTAACAATCACACAAATATGCACCGACAGAACAAACAAAAATCAGTTAAAATAGCCAATTGCTAAAAATGTTTTGGAAATTTGAATGAACGCTAAACCACGTCTAACAGACTATTGGGTCACCTGTGCGGACGGGCTTGAAACCTTATTACAACAAGAGCTTGAAGATTTAGGCATTCAAAATATCCAACGTTTTGCAGGGCGTTTGGTTTTTAAAGGCACGCTCGAAAATGCATATCGGGTTTGTATGTGGTCTCGTTTAGCCTCTCGGGTATTATTACCAATTCATACGCATGAACTTGAACATACCCATGACGCACGTGACGTAGCAGAAGAGCTCTATGAAGGCGCGATTAGCTTTGACTGGTCACTGATTTTTGCACCACAAAGTACCTTTGCAGTCCGCTTACATGTGGAACGTGAAATTAAGGTTAATACGCAATTTGCAACCTTACGCGTAAAAGATGGCGTGGTCGATTCCTTTATGGAAGCCGTTGGCAAACGCCCAAGCATTGATATTAAACAACCTGAGATCACGCTTTATGTGTTAGCAGGTAAAACAGAACATACTTATTGCTTAGACTTATCAGGTGATTCTTTGCATAAACGCGGTTACCGTCGTTTTATGACCGATGCCCCGATTAAAGAAAACTTGGCAGCGGCGATTCTACAAAAAGCCCAACTGGCGCAATATCAGCCCGATATTATTCTTGACCCAATGTGTGGTTCAGGCACATTCATTATCGAATCTTTATTGATTTTAACTGATCGTGCACCCGGTTTAGTGCGCCGCTTTGGCTTCAATGGCTGGCATGGTCATGATCGTGAACTGTGGTTGTCCCTCAAAGCCGAAGCCGCAGAACGTCATGAAAAAGCATTAGAACAACCCCTACCTAAGTTTTATGCTTACGATGCTGACTGGGAAGCAGTCAAAGCAACGCGCCAAAACATTATTGCTGCGGGTTTTGAAAAGTTACTCGATCAAATTCAAATTGAAGAACGTACGCTGGCAGATTGGGATGATTTTCATGCTGAAGGTAAAAAGGCCTTTATCGTGACCAACCCACCGTATGGCGAACGCTTGGGCGATAAAGCATCGAACCGTTCTTTATATCTTGGCCTATCTGCTTTATTGCAAAAACATTTCCCAAATCAACGTGCTGCGATTATTGCCGCGCAAATTGAGCAAGCAGACGTACTGGCATTTAATGATCCGCAAACCTTACGTTTGATGAATGGCAAACTGCCAATTTACACCCGCTTTGGAACAGTCAAGCCTGCGACAGTGACACAACCTTTCCTTGCGACTTGGCAACCACAACAATTTGAGAAAATTGAAGGTGCCGAAGACTTTACCAATCGTTTGCAAAAAAATATGCAAACATTGAAAAAATGGGCGGTGAAAGAGAATGTATTCTGCCTACGTTTATATGATGCAGACTTACCAGACTTTAACGTTGCAGTCGATTTATATGGAGATCGTTTGCATGTTCAAGAATACGCACCACCAAAAACCATTGATCCAGAAAAAGCAAAAAAACGCTTTAACTTAGCACTTGCAGCGATTCGTGCTGTGACTGGTTTAGGTCGTGATGCCATCTTTATTAAAACGCGTGCAAAACAAGCGGGTGCAAACCAGTACACCAAACAAAGTACAGCGTCTAAACGTTTTATCGTTCAGGAAGGCAAAGCACGTATCTTGGTGAATTTAACTGATTATTTAGATACTGGTTTATTCTTGGATCACCGTCAGATGCGCTTAAGAATTGCCAAAGAAGCGCGCGGCAAACACTTCCTTAATCTTTACAGCTATACTTCAACTGCAAGTCTACATGCCGCGCTTGGTGGTGCAGCAAGTACCACCAGTGTAGATCTATCCAATACCTATTTGAGTTGGTCTAAAGAGAACTTTGTCCTCAATGGTTTGACTGTAGACCATGCTGATGAACAACATATGTTCTTTGCCAGCGATTGTTTTGAATGGCTAAAAGAAGGTCATGAACAATATGACTTGATCTTCATTGATCCACCGACTTTCTCGAATTCGAAAAAGTTCTATGGAACTTTTGATGTACAACGCGACCATGTTTCCCTACTCAAACGTGCAATGAATCGTTTAACCAGTGATGGGACCTTGTACTTCTCAAATAACTATCGAGGCTTTGAATTAGACGAAGAAATCGAGGCGATGTATCAAGTCGAAGAAATCACCTCTGAAACTATTGGTCTAGATTTTAAACGTAATCAAAAAATTCACCGTGCTTGGAAAATTCAGCACCCTGCTATTTAACCACCAATTCGGCTTTAACATCATTGTTATAAGTCACATGAACATCACCTGATTGGAACTCATAAATCATATAGCGATCAGGTGGTTGTTCGTGCGGCTTGATCGTGGCCGACCTCTTATCTCTGGGGTCAACAGCCATCACTTTCTTTTGCTCTTCATGAGATGACAATACACCACCTAAGATGGTGCTGACACGAATCTCACCTAAGTACTTATCACTCAAGAGTCGTTGTGAGCGCCAGCGCTCTTCTTCAGGCTTTAGGGCATCTTGTTGCGCTTTAATAAGAATACTGGGAAGTGCGTTGTTTAACATAGCAGTTTGTAAGGCGAGCGTCCCCTCACTCAATGGTTGTGCAGCATGCACCATTGAAGATAAGGCAGTCATCAACAAAATTACACACATATTTGTGCAATGATGTCTGTTCTTTTCCATTGCAATTCATCCTGAATTTTTTTCTTATTTGTTCCGAAACTATCAAGTTTTTCTCAAAGTCGCAATGTCATTGGTAATATTCCTGCAAAAATCTGACCAGTTGCACTGATACAAAAAAAGATGGTGATTTACATCACCATCTTTTTAGCCAAACATTCAAATTGCGTTTAACTTAGTTTCATTTTATCAAAGACCAAATGACCACTTTCCCCTTTGATCAAAATGTTATCCCCTGGCTGAAACTCACCAGATAAGATTTTCTGAGCCAAGTTATTCTCCACTTGCTGCTGAATGGCACGTTTCAATGGTCGTGCACCATATACAGGATCAAAACCGGCATCGATCAATAGATCGAAAGCGGTATCATCCACTGTTAAGCCCATATCACGATCACTCAAGCGTGAACGTAAACGATCTAACTGAATATCCGCAATACCACGAATCTGCGCCTTTTGCAGTGAGTGGAAAACCACCAACTCATCAATACGGTTAATAAACTCAGGACGGAAATGCTGTGTCACAGCATTCATGACCACAGTACGCACCTCGTCATCGGTTGCGCCTTCACCCAGTTCACGCACATCTTGTGAACCTAAGTTAGAAGTCATCACAATAACAGTATTCTTAAAGTCAATCACACGACCTTGTGAATCCGTTAAGCGCCCATCATCTAACACTTGTAGCAGGATGTTAAACACATCTGGATGGGCTTTTTCCACCTCATCAAATAACACCACACTGTAAGGTTTACGACGTACTGCCTCAGTTAAAACACCACCTTCTTCATAACCTACATAGCCCGGAGGTGCACCCACCAAACGACTGACAGAGTGCTTTTCCATAAATTCGGACATATCAATACGAATCATGGCATCATCACTGTCAAACAAGAAGTTTGCCAATGCTTTGGTCAACTCAGTTTTACCTACACCTGTCGGTCCAAGGAACAAGAATGAACCACTTGGACGATTCGGGTCAGATAAACCTGCACGTGAACGACGGACTGCATTGGAAACAGCAACCACCGCTTCATCTTGTCCAACCACACGATTATGTAAGAACTCTTCCATATTCAGCAGTTTTTCACGCTCACCCTGTAGCATTTTCGCCACAGGAATGCCTGTTGCAGCACTGACCACTTCTGCAATTTCGTTTTCGGTGACTTTGGTCCGAATCAGCTTCGGTTCTTCATTTTCCTCAGCAACTTCGGCTTGTTCCAAGCGTTTCTGCAACTCTGGAATCACACCATATTGCAAACGCGCCGCTTCTGCCAAATCACCTTCACGTTTGGCTTTTTCCAAAGCAACACGCGCTTGATCGAGTTCAACTTGTGCTTTCTTATCCCCTTCAACCAAGGTTTTTTCAGCCTTCCAGATTTCTTCTAGATCGTTGTACTCTTTTTGCTTTTCAGCAATTTGCTGCTCAAGATGATTGACTTCGGCTTTACTGCCTGCATCTTGATCTTTTCTCACCGCTTCCAATTGCATTTTCAACTGGATTAAACGGCGATCAAGTTTATCTAAAGCCTCAGGCTTGGAATCGATTTCCATTTTGATACGAGATGCTGCCTCATCAATCAAATCAATCGCTTTATCAGGCAACTGACGATCGGTAATATAACGATGTGACATCTTCGCCGCTGCAATAATGGCTGAGTCTAAAATTTGCACCCCATGGTGGGTCGCATATTTTTCTTTTAGACCACGCAAAATCGCAATCGTGTCTTCAACACTTGGCTCATCAACCAATACCTTCTGGAAACGACGTTCAAGTGCAGCATCTTTCTCGATGTATTGACGGTATTCATCTAAGGTCGTCGCACCGACACAGCGTAATTCACCACGCGCTAAGGCAGGTTTTAACATATTACCTGCATCCATTGCGCCATCGCCCTTACCTGCACCAACCAGCGTATGTAACTCATCAATAAATAAGATGATCTCGCCTTCGTGTTTCGCAAGGTCTTTGAGAACTGCTTTTAGTCGCTCTTCAAACTCACCGCGATATTTCGCACCTGCAAGTAATGAACCTAAGTCTAATGATAAGACGCGCTTATTTTTCAAGCCTTCAGGTACTTCGCCATTGACAATACGTTGCGCCAAACCTTCAACAATTGCAGTTTTACCCACCCCAGGTTCACCAATTAAAACTGGGTTATTTTTGGTTCGACGTGAGAGAACCTGGATGGTACGGCGAATTTCATCATCACGACCAATCACAGGATCAAGCTTGCCCGCTAAAGCACGCTCAGTTAGGTCAATGGTATATTTATTGAGTGAGTCACGTTGATCTTCGTGATTATTGCTCATGACTTTGTCGTTTCCTCGAATATTTTCAATTACTTTACGTAAGCTTTCTGGTGTCACACCCACGCTATTCAATATTGTTTTTGTTTCACCTGTTTCCGCCAAACCTAACAGCACCCAATCAGTCGACAGAAACTCATCTCCTGCCTTTTGCGCATAGCGGTCAGCTAAATTCAATGCCTTTACCGCTTCAGGATTGAGATTGATATCACCTGTAGGATTTGCCAAAGTCGGTGCATTTTGCACGGCTTGTTCAAGTTTCTGTTTTAACTCAGGTAAACGTGCACCCGCTTGTTGCAATAAACTCAGATTGGCCGGTTCTTCAAGTAAAGTGGATAAGATATGCACACCTGCAATCGAAGTGTGATCCTTACCCATAGCCAATGATTGTGCATCTGAGAGTGCTTGCTGTAAGCGGTTTGTAAATTTTTCAAATCGCATTCTTGTTATTCCTCACAACAAATTTTTAACTTATCACTTAGATGGGAACGCTTTTTAAAATTTCAAATAAAATTTATATATTTTTCAATATTTTATAAAAATATCAATGTATAAAACTCAGTATTAATATGGGTGTATAAACAATCTATTTCAAGTATATTTTGTATAATTTTTCTGTCTATTCTGTTTTGCACAAAATCCTTATTGTGATTTTAAGGTGAACGTTTTAGCTTAAGGCTTTGCTTCAATTAGAAATGCTCATCATGTCTTTAAAAACAATTTTGCTCAGCGTTGCGTCCCTCCTTCCGCTTCATACTGCTTTTGCACAACTCCCCCAAGACTCAAGACGAGCTGGCGGTATTGCCGTGATTCCACTTTCGACTGAAACCACCCAAGTCTTGTATGAACAAAAGCCTGTTTTGATTACACAACAAGGCAAGCAACGCTATGCCGTGTTTGGTATTCCACTTTCGGCCCCATTAGGTACCTTGACTTTAGCCACCAATCATAAGCCGATTCAAGTCGAAGTGACACCCTATCGCTATGCTGAGCAACGCTTAAGCGTTAAAAATCAGGATTATGTCAACCCGAACCAAGAACAACTCGACCGTTATGCACGAGAAGCGAAAGAGCAAAATGATATTTATAGCTCTTTTTCCCAAAGTAACTGGACCCAGTTTCCTAACTTTATTCGGCCTACGGCAGGTAAATTTAGTAATTCATTTGGCAGAAAGCGTTTTTTCAATGGTGAAGAGCGCGCACCACATTCTGGTTTAGATATCCCAGCACCTGTGGGACAGAATGTTATCGCACCTGCTGGTGGTGTCGTGGTCCAAACAGGCAACTATTTCTTTAATGGTAATACAGTTCTGATTGATCATGGTCAGGGTCTGATCAGCATGTTCTGTCATTTGAGTAAAATTAATGTGGTCAAGGGACAACAGATTCGTCAGGGTGAAACACTGGGATTGGTTGGTAAAACTGGTCGTGTCACTGGGCCACACTTGCATTGGGGAATGAGTTTGAATAATGCGCGGGTAGACCCACAATTATTTCTAAAATAAAAAGAAAAACTTAAAAAAAAGTGACCTGTAAAAACAGGTCACTTTTTAGTAAAACTTAATAATTTTAACTTTTAAGCAGCTTCAACAATTTCAAAATCATGGGTAATTTCAACACCACCATCGGCAAGCATTTTACTTGCTGAACAATATTTCTCAGCAGAAAGCTCAACTGCTTTTTCAACTTGCTTGGTTTTTACCGCTTTACCCGTGACAATGAAGTGCAAATGGATTTTAGTAAATACCGCAGGAATTGAATCCGCTCTTTCTGCTTTCAGCTGACATACAACATTCGTCACATCTTGGCGGGATTTCTTTAAAATGGTCACAATATCAAACGAAGCACACCCACCAAGTCCCATTAAAATCAATTCCATAGGACGTGGACCACGGTTTTCACCACCATATTCGGCAGAACCATCCATCACCACAGTATGGCCACTTTCTGATTTTGCCTCAAAAGCAACATTCTCTAACCAATGTACACTTGTTTGCATTGCAACTACCCGAAAAACGTTATAAATTTACTCTGTTCTTGTACACTAACATAAAATGAGTTGATAAGGAATTTCATCTCTTCTGTGTAGAAAAGGCTCTTACAAGAGTCTGTGCGATCGGTTTTATCCAAATTCGGAAATTTTAAGCATGACTTCAAATTTTTCACAACTTAGCACTGATGCTTTGTCTCCAGGTCAACTACCTGAATCAGTTAAAGCTTTGCTAAAACGTGCTCATATTAACAGATACCCTAAACGCACCACGATTGTTGACGCTGGAACGGAATCAAAATCACTGTATTTAATATTAAAAGGTTCAGTGTCAATTATCTTACGTGAAGATGACGAACGAGAAATCGTTGTCGCTTATCTCAATCCTGGCGATTTCTTTGGTGAAATGGGTCTTTTTGAAAAGAACCCTCAACGTACCGCAGAAGTACGTACGCGAGATGTCTGTGAAATTGCAGAAATTTCGTATGACAATTTTCATGAGTTAAGCAAGCAATACCCAGATTTAAGTTACGCTGTGTTTGCTCAATTGGTCCGTCGCCTAAAAAATACAACACGTAAAGTGACTGATCTAGCCTTCATTGATGTGTCTGGTCGTATTGCACGTTGTCTAATTGACTTATCTGCTCAGCCAGAAGCAATGATTTTACCGAATGGCCGTCAGATTCGTATTACTCGCCAAGAAATTGGTCGTATCGTCGGTTGTTCTCGTGAAATGGTTGGTCGTGTCCTCAAGACACTTGAAGATCAAGGTATGATTCAGACTGACGGTAAAGCAATCTTGATTTTTGATGCATCTTTAGAAGAAAACACTTTCACTGAAGACGAGTACGATGACGAGGATTAATTTGATCTGAGATCGGATTGACTCGAACAAAGCCAGTGCTCAGCACTGGCTTTGATTTTTTACACGGAATACACGTTGCTGATTACATAATTACAATGATTATAGAGGCATTCAGAATATTAACTGCTGTCAACATTTTCTATAATCCACCCTGATCACGACTATATTCATAAGATACTGATTTGGAGAGAATAAGTATGAAGAAATTAGCTTTGAGCCTGTGTGCTGTGACCGTAATGACAATTTCTGGCTGCGCATCTTTCGCAGACATGGCTGGCGCAGACAGCGCAACTTTAAATGCTCAATCAGCACAAAGCTTCTCAAAAATGACTCAAGAAGCACGTGCCAAAAATCAGCTGGATAGCAGCTCAAGTACTTATCAACGTATTAATACCGTATTCAACCGCTTAAAACCTTATGCGGATCAAATGAACCAGACTGGTCAACGCTTTCAATGGCAACTTGCAGTACTCAAATCAGATACCGTTAACGCCTATGTAGCCCCTGGTGGTAAGGTTGTTTTCTATACGGGTATCGTGAACAAGCTCAATTTAACCAATGATGAAATTGCTGCTGTTATGGGACATGAAATGACCCATGCACTTGAAGAGCATGCAAAAAGTAAAATCGGTGCTCAGGCTTTAACTAATCTTGCAATTGGTATTGGTAAATCATACGCAGGCAACAGCATCGGCGATCTAGGCAGTGCTGCAATTGATTTAGGTAGCCAAGTGGGTATCGGCTTACCGTACTCACGTAACTTGGAAAGTCGTGCGGATTACGGCGGTTTAATGCTCATGGCAAAAGCTGGCTATAACCCAAATGCGGCAATCAGCCTGTGGGAAAAAATGAATCGTTTAGATGGCGCTGGTGCTGGTGGCTCGTTCCTGTCGACTCACCCATCGAATACTCAACGTATTAGCGACATGCGTAAAAACTTGCCAGCAGCTTTAGCAGTTTATAACCAACGCCGTTAATTCATACTGCCCTTAAATGCTCAAGTGTATTTAAGGGCTTTTTCTTTTTTGCAGCTCGAATCAATGCTTCTGCAAACGCAGATGCAACATATGTGTTGCAATGGTATGACGGAGATGATCGGGTCGAGCTTGAAAATAACGCTCACTCAAACCATCTCCAGATAAATCCTCAGTGACTTGATAGCCCATTTGCTCCACCGCTTGGTGCAATACCTTGGGTCTGAATTGCCCTTTTAATGGCTCTTTTAAAAAACGGGTAAATTGCGACACAAACAAGCTTCCTAAGCGCTCTACACCCTCTAGTTCTCGATAATCAATCGAATAGTCCAACGCCACTTCACTTCCCTGCGCAGCAATCTGTGCAATGCTTGTCAAGGTCTTTAACGTCGTTTCAGGCTCAAGATAATGCGTGGTTCCCAACCATGAGAAAAAAGCAGCTTGATCCTGCTTAAACGTACTGCGCGCCAGAGCATCTGCAATCGACTCTTTTTCAAAATCAATCGCGACAAACTCAACATTGGCAGGAAGCTCACCAAATTGACGTAGTTTCCTTTGTTTTGCTGCTTGGGTATCTGGATGGTCCACTTCAAAGATTTTTAACTGTGGATACTGCTGAGCATGTCGTAGCGTGAATGAATCTAAGCCTGCCCCTACCAGTACATACTGTTGAATCCCCTTCGCGATTGCTTGCTCAAGTAAATCTTCTGCATATCTTGAACGTCCTACTACTTGCCCTGTTAATAAGCCCAAAGTACGATTAAACACAGAGGAGTTCATGACTTTTACAGTCAACGCACTGGTTAACAGTTTCTTCCAGCCCTTACTGGTTAACTCAAATGCAAAAGGATCTACAAAAACTGGATTTTCTGCATTTTGAAAATGATTGGCGCGCAATGCTGCCGCTGCCTCAGCTGTTCGGCTCGATTGTCCTTGTTTCATTTTTATTCCCCATTTTTATTCCTATCTTGAAAAAAATAAGCAGCAAATTCTACCCTAAGATAAAATTTGCTGCTTTGAATGATTCAACTCAAAATCAGTTGGTTTTTTCAGTCTGATAAGTCACTTGGTAATCATTCAAATCCATACGTTTCAAACGTTGTTTTAACTTTTTCAATGACCAAGGCCAAGCAGCAAAGTTACGACCATTAGCATCTAAATAATAACTCTTACAGCCACCTGCATTAAACACGGTAGTTTTTAGATGTTTTTGCACCAGCTCATTATGATGCTTGATGACTTCTGGTTTAATGTTCAACTTGGCAATGCCTTTGTCTCTGATTTTGAGTAGACCATCCACAATATAATCGAGCTGTGCTTCTGCCAAACCAATAAAAGAATCATATACCAATACGTTTGGTCCTAAGACCAAGAATGCATTCGGTACATTTTCAATGCTGGTCCCCAAATAAGCTTCAGGTGAACTGCTCTTCCAAAGATCATTGAGAATCTGACCTTTTTCATTGGTTACACGCTTACCAATAGGCGGATGAGAGACTTCAAAACCAGTTCCCCAAATAATCACATCGACTTCATGACGTTCACCATTCGCCGATACTACAGTATTGCCTTCTACTTTCACCAATCCATGTGGAATCAACTGTGTATTCGGCTGTTGTAAGGCTGGATAATAGTTGTTAGCGAATAAAAGACGTTTACAGCCAATGGTAAAGTTCGGAGTAACGTTTTTACGTAATTCAGGATCTTCGATTTGGAAGCGTAAAATCAGTTTGGCTAATTCACCCACAGGTTTTAACACTGCTGGATTACGTAAACCAAAGTTAATCGCATTTAAAGACTGAGCAACTGTTTTGCGCCATGTTTTTTGGATCAGTGGGAATTTTTCAATCAGGGCTTTGCTCACATCACCTAAGTCGGTATCAGGTTTCGGAACCACCCAAGGTGCAGTACGTTGATAGACATACAGTTCTTTTGCCAATGGTTGAATCTGCGGCACGAACTGAATCGCTGATGCACCTGTCCCGATTACTGCAATACGCTTGCCCGTCAAGTCATATTCATGATTCCATTTTGCCGAATGAAACATTTCCCCTTTAAAGGTTTCTAAGCCTTCAAGTTTAGGAATTTGGGCTTCGGTAATTGGCCCTGTGGCAAAAATGGTGGTCCGTGCCAAAAATTGCCCTTTATTGGTGTCCATCACCCATAAATTACGTTCACTGTCCCATGCCGCATTGAGCAGCTCTGTACCAAACTCAATTTTTGAACTCACACCAAAATCTTGGCTCACTTCTTCTAAGTAATTCAGGATCTCAGGTTGACGAGCAAATAAATGGCTCCATTTTGCACTTGGCGCAAAAGAATATGAATAGAGCGCTGATGGCACATCACAACCACACCCTGGGTAGGTATTTTCACGCCAAGTCCCCCCCACACGTGTTGCTTTTTCAATAATCTTGTAGTTGCTATAACCCACTTGATCAAGACGAATTGCAGTCGCAATTCCTGAAATACCCGCACCCACAATAAAGGTGTCATAGATATGTTGTGGGAGTGCTTTTCCTTCAGCTGAATTTAATTTTTTTGCTTGAGCTGTCATTTAAAATATCCTTTCACTTATTCACCAAGATCTGCAATTCAATTCTGGAATTGTGGTTGATCTCAGTTATTAAAATCGTTCCCTATTCAGGAGTTACTTCATTAATCGATACGATGTGCCTAAGAACTTGGCATATAAGTTCGGAGCAGTGCGTTTTAAGAACCAAAATAACTTGGCATCAATTTGTGGAATGGTATAAAGCTCACCTTTATCCAAACGATCTAGCGTTAATTTGGCGACCTTGTCACTGGTGGTAAATGCCAAATGGGTAAGCGCATAATCCAATAGCCCTTTATGTGGAACCTTGCCGTTTTTAATAATGTTGGTCGGCACTAAGGTTGGGCAAAGCACATTGACCTTAATATTCGATTTTTTCAATTCAGCTGACAGTGTTTCCGATAAGGCTCGGACACCCGCTTTAGAAACGTTATAGACGGTCATTTCTGGTGCTGCCGTATACGATGCAGCTGATGCAACATTAATAATTGCGCCATGACCAAGCTGTTTAAACTTCGGTACAAAAGCACGACAACCGTAGATTACGCCCCATAAATTAATATTCATGCACCAATGCCAATCCTCAGAAGACATTTCATCAAACTTGCCGCCAAGACCAATCCCTGCATTATTAATCACCAATGTGACTGGGCTCTGCATCAATTGCTGAGCCTGCTCAGCCAACTGATTGACTTGCTCTTCCTTAGCGACATCACATTGCACAGCAAAGGCTTTTGCACCAAGCGCTTCAACCAAGCTGACCGTTTCTTTTGCTGCGTCAAGGTTAATGTCCGAACACACGACTGTGCCGCCACGTTTTGCCAATTCAAGCGCAAAACTACGACCAATACCACTTCCTGCACCAGTCACCACAGCGAATGCTTTTTGGCTTGGCTTGGTTTTTTTCCCAAATAATTTCATCTTTATTTTCCAGCAATCTTGTATTTATAAACACCCAGTTATGCAGTCGCTGCACGTACAGGTGGCACAAATTCTTTAAGGAAATACGGACTTAATAAACCGGTTTCAGGGTTTAATAAACGCTCTTTGTAATAGACCATATATGCAGTGGTATCATGATCATTGGGATGGAAGCTTGGACGCAGATATTCAAGAATATGCATAAAACTGCTGCCAAATACCCCACGCTCGCTACCGAACAGTAAAGCTGTGCTTTCTACAATATCTTTCATATAGCGTGGATTGACCAAGTTGCTTGGTTTACGCACAAACGGCATCAGATAACCACCCAATGACACCCCACCAAGAATCGTTAAGCTCGCCAACAAAAAGCCTGTAATTCTGAGCCAGTAATTGCCTGAAAGCTCAAGGAAGACATCATAGGCAATGTCTTTATGTTCAGATTCTTCCAGCATATGCCACATCCACATGGCGCGCTGACGCTCATCTTGTGAACCCAACAAGTAGTCTTCGTGTTGCATCATAAATTCAGCCAACACTGCTGTGTAATGCTCAATCCCTGCCATCAATGAAAGCTGTAACGATTGCGGCAGCTTGTAAATACCATAATCAAAGACCTTACCCGCAATGGCGCGCAACAATTCAACGGGATAACCATTTTCCTTCAGCACTTCATCATTAAATTGATTGTGGATTTTTGAATGAATCGCCTCTTGCCCAATCAGTGAGGTCAATCTTTGTTTCAAAATCGGATCTGCAATAAAGTCACGATGATGACGCGCTGTTTCAATCACCACGTCTTCACCAAAGGTTAGGAAGATGGATAAAGCATGAAAATATGAGGTTGCGAGTTCTTTATTTAAAAAAAACTTTTCATCCAATTCTGCTGGATTAAACTTGAAATCAAAATGGCGAATTGGAATCGGTGACTTGCTCGCAAGGTTCTGAACGAGCCCTTGATATTTGGTACTGAGTTTTTCTGAAAAAACATTACGAAGAACGTGAGCGACCATAGCTTGATCCCCTAAAACGGCACTACAACTTAAAAGGCTTAGCCAATGCTACACAGCCACTGGATAAGATTGCTTCGCTTGCATAGTGCATGACTGCAATATAGGCAACAAGAACTAAACTGCTCATCACACGCTGAGCTTTTTTGCCAATTCAGCGCGCAATGACATGCATACTGTACATACTTAATTCAGCATTAAGCCGCTTGTACCTTTGGTGTAAATTCCTTCACGAAGAATGGATATAAAGCCCCACCCTCTGATAAAAGTTTCTTTTCGTAATACTCGAAATACGCAGATGCATCATGATCATTTGGATGGAAATCAGTACGCAAATAATCAAAAATACGTCCTTGGGTACTTCCAAACACACCATCCTTCGGACTAAAAATTAGCTTGACGCCACGACGTGCATCTTTCCAAAATTTCGAAGTCAGCATTTCTTGTGGCTTACGTAAAATCGGGACCATGGTTGCCGAGAAAGGAATCAGACCAAGAATAGTGAAATAAGCCAAAAAGAAACCTGAAATACGTAAGGCATAGTTACCATTCAATGTTTGATAAACATCATAGGCCACATCTTTATGCTCTGACTCTTCAAGCATATGCCACATCCATAATGCACGAGTTTTGGCATCATCAGAGAAATAGAAATTCTGCTCATGCGCCATCATGTACTCTGCCAATACAGCAGTAAAATGCTCAATCCCCGCCATCAATGACAACTTCAAAGGTTGCGGGAATTTCAAGAAAATGTGATCAAAAAATTGTTCACCCAAAAAACGATAGAGTCTTACTGGATAATCTAACTCAACAATTGCATCGTTAAACTCATTATGTAATTTTGAATGAATCGCTTCCTGACCAATCAATGAAGTTACACGTTGTTTTAAAATCGGATCTTTCAGTTGATCACGATGATGACGGGCGGTTTCAATCACTAAATCTTCGCCATAGGTTAAGAATACTGAAAGTGTCGCAAAGAAAATCGTGGCAAACTGATTATTCATATAGAAAGATAAGTCAACTTGTTTGCCTTCAAATCCAATAGCCAAATGACGAATAGGAATGGTTTTTTTACTCGCAAAATCAATTTGCTCAGTTATTGGGTTAGATTTAAATAGACTTAAACCTTTCTTTAATGTGCTGCTAATCATGGCTACACCTACCTACTTCACTTGAGCGTCTTTTGCCCTTTTACATGCGTTGCACTTGGTTCATCTCTTTTTCGTAATTCCAATCGCATCTGATCTACGAAAAAACATTCGGGAGATTTTTATGAACCAGTTCCTCTTCTAGACCCACTGTAAACCGATCTTATGTTCGGATTCAATTCGGGTAATTTATTCAAATGTTTTGAACTTTCAGAGATCAATCTAAGGTCAATTTTCTTATTTTTAAATTTGTACAAATATCGAATTTTAATAAAATTTAAATATACAAATCAAACATATAAGAAAATTAATTTCTGAATGAACGCTTTATTTTCATATAAAAGATTGGCCTTATAGATAAAATCATGACCGCTAAAAAATTTAAATGACCAACTAAGTAATTTTATTTGTTCGGATTAATTTACAGCTACTTTCATCACTTTCAGCGGCATGTTAATCTGACGTTATGTTCGGATTTTAATAATAAAGCATTATGACTACTCGCAAACCACGTCAATCACGTTCTAAAGTGACCGTAGATACGATTATTGAAGCAGGCTTTATTGCCGTTGCCACCAACGGTACTAGCGGCACCACCACACGGCATATTGCAGATATTGCAGGAGTGAGTGTTGGCTCTTTATATGAGTATTTTAAAAATAAAGAAGAAATTTATGATGCAATGGCCAGAACTTTTGTCAAAGAAGTATTGGATATGGTTAAGGAACTCACGCCGATCATCATTGAACAGGAGTTAGAACCTTTATTTGAAATGATTTTCTATACCTTTAGAGATCTACTGACCCGCGATGATGACCGATATCTGATTTGCCTGCGTTATGCAACTGAACTCAAATACGAGAAATATATAGGTCAAATTGAAATGGCACTGATGGAGGTTTTGATGAAATATATGATTCGCCATCCTCGTTACTTAAAGGTCAATAATCTCAGCGTGACTGCTTATATCAGTATTAATAGTAGTATCTTCAATGTGGCTCGTCATTTAATCTTACCGAATCCGCAAATCAGCTTTGATGAAATGGTGAAAGGGTTAAGTACCATGATTATTAGTTATATCGAAGCAGAATTGGCAAAAGCAGAAAATTAAAAGCCAGCTTTCGCTGGCTGCTAAAATCTTAAAAAGGTCTTGCACCCGCTAGACTGACACGTTTCAGTAAGCGACGTTGCTCGGCAGGAAAAGCGGTACGTGAGTGTAGGGTTAACTGATTATCCCAATACACGATATCGCCAATTTCCCATTGATGCTCATAACGATACTGCGGTTGCACAATATGAGCTCTTAAACGTTCAATCAATGCCGCGCCTTTCTGATCATCATAGCCAACCACTTCAACCTCGGTCTGTGCATCTAAATAAATACCACGTCGGCCACTTTCTGAATGCGTCCGCACCAACGGATGTGGGAAAGCAGACCCTAAGGTCGGTTGATCCGCGAAGCGGTATTTGGGAATTGGGCTCTTGTCTTTGAGACGCAAGAAAGGGTTATAGGTGATGAGCTGTAAACCTTCAATTTCAGCTTTGGTTGCTTGGTCAAGGTCTTCATAGGCCTGTACTGTATTGTACCAACTGGTTGCTCCACCATCTTTAGGAATTTCAATCGCATAAAGTAAAGAACCGCTGGAAGGTTGTGGCGTCCAGTGATGGTCGCTATGCGGGGTCAGTTCACCATGGCCAGTATAATCTCCTTCACCAACGGCATTGGATACTGGCACGATATCTGGTGGTACATGCGTATCATGATTGGTTGCCAATACGGGAACATCTGTAGGTGGACGGAAGATACCACCAAAATAGCTCGCAAAAGCAAGTAAATCATTATCTTCAAGGTCTTGTGACTTAAACACTAAAATTAAATGCTCATGTAAAGCCTTCTTAAGCTTCAAAATCACTTCCGAGCTTTGTGGCTGACTGGCATCTAGCCCTGTTACGATTGCGCCTAAAGCCCCATTGATTGGTGTGATTTGTACAGTGTCCAAACTATGTTTTTTATATTCATGCCAACGTGGTGCGCTTTCGATCGCAGCTGAGAGTTGTGTGAGTACGGTCATTGTCGTTCCTATTCATCATTCATTATTTTAAAAGCGCTATGCTTTATTCAATCTTCCCCAATCACTCTATGCAGTGACTAACTTAAATATATGCAAACCAATCATTTTAAGAAGCAATATTTTTATATTAATTTATTCATTTTTATGATTATAAAAATCAGTTTACTTGGGTTTACCAAGCAAACTGAAATTGATTAAATTCTTTCGCAGGTGGAATAACTAAATGATCATCATCCACATGACTAAAATCAGTCAAAATATCATTTCGAATTGCAGACAATCGCACATCCTCACGTAGCCGTGGATGTGCCAGATGAACGGGAACAATCCGCTTGATTCGGCCTGGATTCGGTTGCATCACCACCACACGATCACCAAGAAATACCGCCTCCTCAACATCATGTGTCACGATAATCATGGTAATTTTTTCAGCCTGCCAAATCCGTTGTAATTCCTTTTGCAAGTTTGCTCGGGTTAGCGCATCTAAGGCGCCAAATGGCTCATCCAGCAATAAAATTTTAGGCCGATTAATCAAGCTTCGGGCAATAGCAACACGTTGGCTCATCCCTCCTGAAAGCTGTGCGGGATAAGCCTGTTTGAACTTGCTTAACCCAACTAGTTCAATATGCTCATCAATCAGTTGATCCTGCTCCTTTCGTGTGAGTTGACTGTTTAAGAGTGCAACCCGAATATTATCCTGTACATTCAGCCAAGGAAATAAACGGTGATCTTGGAACACAATTCCTCGTTCCAAACTGGTGCCACTAATCGGCTGACCATCAACCAGAATTTTTCCTTCGAATTGATCATCTAAGCCAACAAGCAAACGGAGCAAGGTTGATTTTCCACAACCACTACTGCCAACGATACTGACGAACTCTCCTGCTTGAATATCTAAAGAAACATCGTCCAAAACCTTGAGTTCATGGTCTTGATATTGACCATAGGATTTATTGAGATGATTAATTTTTACAGATCCGACATTGAGTGATGCCATTTTAAGCCCCCTAAAATCTAGGAATTAAAATATAATAAAAATCAGATTTATTATATTTATCCATCATTTCCTACAATTTTGCCAAAGCAACTTCTGTCGACTTAATTAATACAATCACTTCACTACCCAGTTCTAAGTTTAGATTTTTAACAGAACGTGTGGTAATCACTGAAGTAAATACTCCAGCTGGTGTTTCCACATCTACCTCAGAAACAACACTTCCTTCAATGATTTCTTTTACTACACCACGAAACTGATTACGCACATTAATTTGAGGAATACTCATTTTTCACCACTTAATAACGATTTCAATAAATTGTGTTTGTTATATTAGGCAAAGCATCGATATTTAGAACTATTATTTTTTAATATTTTTTGATTAAAAAGTTATATTTATTTTACATCATTGATTATTATTTTTTCCGCAAAGCAATTTTTAAGCAATAAAAAGGTGAACACCTGCCACCTGATTATCGATTCTGATTAACTTAATAATTCCTCTAACATGATATTCACCACTTTATCGTTTCCCACCAATCCATATTTGACCAGTCTTGCACGCACAATATTACGGCTAATCCCCAATAACTTTGCCGTTTGCACCTGATTACGGTGACAATATTCATAGGCAATACGAATGCTCGCCTCTTCAATCAGACGATCCAGATTTTCATTTTTCAATGCATGTGAGGATTCAAAAAGATTCAACAACGCATGCTGCAATATTTGCTTAGGCAGCAAATCTGTCCGTGGAATAGTTTGGGTACTTTTTTCCAAGTCGGAAATTTGTCTTAAATTCAAACTACTGGATAAGGACGCAAAGCAAAAATCGGTGGGCTGAATCTGATGGTTCTTGCAAACCAGTAAAGCATGATGAATCGCATTTTCCAATTCACGAATATTGCCCGGATAGTTATAACTCAACAATTTCTGTACCGCACTTGGACTTAGGCTCGCAACTGGATAACCCAAACGTTTGCAATACTGTGCAATAAAGAAGTTTGCTAGGGGTAGAATATCACCTGGACGTTCTGCCAAGGGTGATACTTTCAGCAATGCCACGTTCAAACGATAGAACAAATCTTCTCTAAATTTTCCGGCCTGTACCGCTTCATCCAGATGCACATTGGTTGCGGCAATCACACGAACGTTGAGCTTAATCGGCTTAAGTGACCCTACCCGAACAATCTCGCGTTCTTGCAATACCCTTAATAATTTGACCTGCATCGCAGGAGACAAATCACCCACCTCATCCAAGAACAAGGTACCGTGATTGGCTGCTTCAAACCACCCCGCCTTGCTATTGATTGCCCCAGTAAATGCGCCTTTTTCGTGTCCAAATAACTCACTTTCAGCCAGTGATTCGGTAAATGCACCACAATTTACTGCCACAAAAGGACCACGACTGCGCTGGCTCATCATGTGCACTTGCCTTGCAACCAACTCCTTACCCGTTCCTGTATTTCCAATGATCAGGACACTGGCCTCGCTCGGTGCAATCTGTTCAATACGATCCAGCAAATCTCTTGATTTTTGATCTTCAAAAACCATGGCTGTCGCACGCTCAGTCCGCGTTAAAGTCTGATTTTGTGGATAAGTAATGAATGACATGCATTTACTTCCCTATTGTTCGAAAAGAGAAGTTATCTTGCATGACTATTGGTTTAAATAGAAATAAATAATTCACCTTTGTTATTTCTATTTATTAAAATAGAAACAAACCATTATTAATTCAACTAAAAATCATATTTAATTTCGGCCATATTCATTATATTGATTGCTATATATCTTTTTATAATCAATCTGGTTGCTTTTTAATTGACCTTCTTCAATCAGATCACCCACCCATATTTTAAAATCATTATCTTGAAATTTACCAGCGCTGCTTGGTATACCCCACTGGGTCCAATATTTCAACATCGCACCGTTTTCAGGCCGTTTGCGTTTTTGCAAAATCTGCTCGAAGCGTGCAATGACCTGATCTCTAGGTTGTTGTCTAGACCATTCAATCGCTTGGGCAATCCCTGTAACCACTTTACGGGTGGTATTGGGATGTTCTGCAATATAACGATTCGCCATGACATAGCTGCCCGTGGTCAGATCACCAACCAAATCATAGTCCCGATAAAGACGGCGTACACCACCACGTTCTATCGCAGGGCCTGCCAATGGTGCCAAATCAACATGACCACTTCGCAAGGCTTGCTCGGCGGAACCAGGCGGCAAAACCACAAGCGTGACCTGATTAATTTGCTCAGGGCTGAGTCCTCCTTTTTTTAAATAGCTTTTGAGCATGTATTCCACTTGTGCACCCAGAATATTGGTGCCGACCTTTTTGCCAATTAAATCTTTAGCAGAATGGATCGGACTATGTTCAAGTACATAATACCCCGCAAAAGGATCATCAAAAGTGCCGTATGCAGCAATCACTACGGTTCCCGGTACACCACTGGCCACCATTTTGACGGCCGAACCTGCAAAACTTGGACTGCTGATATCACTATCTCCCGACAAAGCAGATTGAATACCTTGCGGACCACCTGTAGAAACACCCTGATAGCTCAATTTGATTGGTGTAAGATAGCCCAAGTCTTCAGCCAGTTCCAAAGGTGTCACCACACCTGGTGAACCTAAATATTTAAATTCTAGAGATTCGAGTCCATCACTGCGTACCACTTTCGACTCTGGTTTGCTACATCCCCACAACAGCACCGATATCGCAATCACAGAACTCATTCTGCCTAGATATTTTTTCCAGTCTTGCTGCATCAGCTTCTCCTGACTATCGTTCCGTTTTCCAAGCAGTTAAACGCTTTTCGATCGCAAGCAGACTGTAGTTGAACAGCAAGCCAATGCTGGTAATACTGATAATGCCAAAGAACATTTCAGGAATCTGGAAGTTATATTGTGCATAGTTAATCAGATAGCCTAGACCAGCTTTCGCCCCGACCATTTCAGCAGCAATCAGCATCAGCACCGAGAATGAGCCAGCCAAGCGTACACCCACAAAAATCGTTGGAATCGCAGCGGGTAAAATCACTTTACGGAATAGCTGTACTGGACTCAGTCCCATGGTCCGTGCTGACTTAATTAACAGTGGATCAACATTACGAACACCACTAATGGTATTCAATAGAATTGGCCATGTGCAGGCATAGGTGACTAAAGCAATTTTTGAGCTTTCACCGATACCTAGAAACAAGATAAATACGGGCAATAAGGCCAAAGCCGCCGTATTACGGAACACTTCAAGCAATGGATTCAGAAATTCGGAAAAGCGTGTGTACCAACCGATGGCTAAACCAAGCGGAATCGCAATCAGGATCGCGAAAATAAATCCGCTGAGCGAGCGAATCAGACTGGCTTGTACATGCGTGAGTAGCTGACCATTCTGAATCAATCCCCAACCACTCACCAAAACTGTAGAAAAAGTCGGTAAAAATGCTGAATCGACCAAACCAACTCTTGGCACAATTTCCCAAACAGCTAAAAATAATAAAATCGCGGCTGAACGCTTAAACAATTTAGACAGCCAAACCAAATTTAATTCCGCCCATAAAGAATGGGGCTTTTGAGTTGAGCGAATCGATCGCTGCTGAATTGTCTTTGGAAAGGTTAAGGTATCTTTTGAGCTCGACATAATCACCTCTAATTTTTTAATCATTGAATGGTTAGCTTAAGCCACCAGTTGCTTTTGTTTTTCTTGCGCTTGTGCTTTCAAGACCTCTTCTCGTAATAAGCTCCAGATTTGATGACGCAACTGGTTGAACTCAGGACTGGAACGAACATCCTCCTGATCACTTCGCAATGCAGCTGGCACCTCAATCACCTGTTTAATACGCCCTGGTCGAGAGGTCATAATGGCAATGCGTTGCCCTAAATAGATTGCTTCATCAATGCTATGGGTAATAAAAATGATGGTCTTCTGAGTCTGTTGCCAGATTTTCACCAATTCAGCCTGCAAGGTTTCACGGGTCTGTGCATCCAGTGCGGCAAAAGGTTCATCCATCAATAAAATGTCAGGGTCATAAGCCAAACTTCTAGCAATTGCCACACGTTGCTTCATTCCTCCTGAAAGCTCATTTGGATAATGATGTTCAAATTCAGCCAGCCCGACCAAATTTAAAAAATACTTTGCAGTTTGATAACGCTGTTCTTTGCTGACACCCTTGGCATCTAGACCAAACTCAATATTTTGTAGCGCGGTCAACCATGGAAACAGTGCATATTGTTGGAAGACGATACCGCGATCCAACCCTGGCTTTTTTATAGCTTGCCCATCAATCAGAATTTGACCTGTGGTCGGAGTCGTCAAACCCGCGAGCAAATCCAAGAGCGTTGATTTACCACATCCACTTGGCCCTACAATGGCAACAAACTCACCTGCCTTAACATCCAAAGATAGATTTTCGACTGCCACAAAATCTTCAGCTTGGTCTTTTGCACCTTTGACTTTCTTGGCGGCAAATGACTTATAAACATTTTCAATTTTTAATTTAACTGTCATTGGGTATGCTCCTTACTGCGCTGATCGTCAGCTACATTTTTGTTTTCACTTGCGTAGGGATTAAATTGATTGCTAAATAAAGCATCTGCCTTGACCTGATTCGGTTTGAGCTCACCGCGTTTTTCAAATAGGTCAATCCAACGTTGATATTGTGCTGCGTTTAACAAGCCACCTTGACTCACCACACCATAGCTGCGCCAGTACTGCATCAGCACATCGCTTTCATTGCGCTTTCTTTTTTCAATAATGCTGTTAAAACGGGCGAGCACTTGTTCACGCGGCGTTTGCTTAGTCCATTCCACGGCTTTCGCTACACCCGTTACATACTGCTTCACGACTTCTGGATGTTGCTGGATGAACTTTTCAGTAAAGACATAACTGCCCGCGGTAAAACTGCCATACAGATCCGTATCTGAGACCAGTTTTCTTAAACCGCCACGTTCCAAGGCCTTATCTTGAAAAATAGACACCAGTGCGGCAGCATCAACTTGTCCTGCACGTAGAGCTTGTTCAGTATTGGTCGGCGGTAAAACAACAAACTCAACCTGATTGATTTCATCATTAGTTAAACCTTGACGTGCCAAATAGTCTTTTAAAACAAACTCATAATGTGCACCCAATGTATTTACGGCTACTTTTTTTCCAATCAAATCACGCGCTGACTGAATTGGACTATTATTGGGAACGTAATACCCCACCCAGCTTTTGTCATCACTGCCATAAGAAGCAACCACGGCTTTGATCTTAATTCCCGCAGCGGCTAATTTAATGATTGCGCCATCGAAAGCAGTGGCAACATCCACATCGCCTGTGGTTAAGGCCTGTAAATCTTGTGGACCACCTTGCACACTGCCTACATATTTCAGCTTTAAATCACCTAAATAACCCAAGTCCTCCGCCAGTTCAGGTAATGAAACCACACTGGTTAAAGATTGGTAACGGAGTTCATGTACTTGATTAGCAGGTGCATCTGAGTTTTTACTACAAGCGACCAAAGCCAACACAGTTAAACTGAAGATGCTGAGCTGACGCAGCCATTTAAAGCGACGTTTGAAATACTGCTGAAAACGTTGTTGTTTCATTTTATTCCTCTCCTAGCGTCGCCAAACCAAAATACGGCGCTCTGCCCAATTGGCGAAGTAATTCCACGCCACCCCAATAAAGCCAATGATGATCAAGCCAAATACAATCAAGCCGACATCTAAGGCAGCCCGCCCACGGATTACGATATTGCCTAGCCCAACCCCATAATTGGCAAGCAGAAATTCTGCCCCAATAGTGGCAACCCAAGCGAAGATCAATCCGAGTTGTAAACCTAAAAAGATTTGAGTTGCAGCTGCGGGTAAAATTAGCTTACTCAAGGTCTGCCAAGCATTGAATTGATAGACCTTGGCGACTTCGTATTGCTGCAGCGGGATTTGTCTGACCCCGTCAATAGTGTGTAAGGCCACGGGATAAAAGACCGAAAGCACAATAAATAAGATTTTTGCACTATTGCCATAATCCAAGAAGGTCGTGATCAGAGGAAGCCATGCAAATAAGGAAATCTGACGCAGCACATTAAAACTGGGCAAAAATAAATAATTGGCCCAGCGTGAGATACCAATCACAATGCCAAAAATGATGGCCAAGAGGCTTCCAATCACAAAACCAGCCAGATCACGAAATAAACTCGCACCTAAACCAGTCCAAAACTCTTGTTGCTGAAACTGATAAATTGCAATTTTGAGCACTTCAATAGGTGCTGGAATGAGTTTAGGATTGACCCAATTCAACTTAGATGCGATCGCCCACAACACAATGAAAACAATTGGGAGGACCAAACCATAAACGTTTAAATAATTGAAATTAAATTTTGTTTTGGATGTAGAAGTAATAGACATATTCAATCCCCCTTAAAATGCACTGCGTTGCCAATGGCTAAACCCACGTTCAACCCAGCCCAAAATATGATCTAGGACAAAACCCACGATCCCAATCACAATGACAGCCATAAAGATAATGTCAGGTTGGATCAATTGCCGTCCCCACACAATCAGGTAACCAATTCCTTCACTACTGGCTAATAGTTCGACAAAAACTAGGGATAACCACGCCTGCACAATCCCTTGACGTAAACCACTGACAATATTGGGCAAAGCAGAAGGCAAAATGACACGACGAAATCGCTGCCACGCATTAAAGCGATACACCTGCGAAACTTCTAATAAATGCGGAGGCACATTCAAAACACTGCGATAGGTCGCAACAAGCACAGGTACAAAAACCGCAAGTGAAATTGCTGCAATTTTTAGGCTTTCATCGATGCCTAAGAAAATCATCAGTAATGGAATCCAGCCAATCACGGGAAATTGAGCAATTAAATTAAAAGTTGGATAAATAAATCGATGCGCAATACGCGATAATCCGATGAGAAAACCCAATAACAACCCAATACTGCCCCCGACCAAGACACTCCAAGCCACCCGTTTTAAACTAATCCATAAATTATCCTGTAACTCATGCGTATCGATCAGTTCCAAGGTGGTTTGCCAAACCAAGGCTGGACTTGGCAAAATCTGTTCAGGTAACCATTGTTTTTGTACCGTATACTGCCAAGCTGCTAATCCAATCGCAGGTACAATCAATGCCAATACAATACGGGCAATCCAGAACCCAAACTGTTTTAAATAAGGGCCTAAATTGATCCGCTGCCATGTCTGTTCATTTTCTAATTGCGTTTCGATGCTACTCATTTTATTGACCCTCTATTTCTGAATACATTTCAATTTCTACAGGCGGCGCGATAAATATATGGGTGAGATGTTGAGCAAAACCGATCAGCCCAGCAAATAAAACTGCGGCGATTAGGAATATCGACTGTAAGCCCCAGTAATGACCTAACCAGCCCCCAACAATACTGCCCAACAATGCCCCCGCAGGACCTGCCAGCGCGCTCAACCCAGAAACCTTTGCCATTCCGAGTCGTTCACCGACATTGGCAAACATGGTGAAATTGACGATATGCAACATCGCAAGCCCCAAACCCAAAATCACAGCACCCACCCACAACAGCGCTGGAACTTTGGGAATACCCAAGGCCACAGATGCCACTGCAACCGATGCAAAGCCCATTTGATAAAAGCGTTTTATCCCCCAACGAGCCAGCAACGTCCCTGTACTAAACAAAGCTGCAACAAAGACAGCGCCCTGTAGTGTCACCAAACTGGCAGCAATGGTTTCACTCAAGCCAAAGTCTTTAATCGCAATCACAATAATGAAAAACCCGTAGTACGCCATTACGGCGTTGCTTGCCATTTCAATCAGACTGGTACGCCGTAAAGCCTGATCTTGTTTTAATAAAACCAATTGCTTGGCAATTACAGCTAGGCTAAAGACTTCGTTCTGCTGCACTTGCCTGATCTGTATTGAATTAGATCCAAAGGCCAAGGGTGCAAAAACTATCGGTAGCAGAAAAAGTCCCGCAATCCACCAAAATGCACCTGAGAATCCCGCTCCACTCACTAAGCTCACGGCCAATAGCGGACCAACCAGAAAGAAGCCCATCATATGCGTACCTCTAAACCATCCCGCCCGAGCAGCACCTATACTTTTTAAATGCTGCATATACACTGTATTGAGCGAAACAAACCGCATTGGCATACATAGTCCAACAAGGAAAGTACATAAGATCAGGTACCAAACCGCTGGATAAAACGGCACCGTGACATACACCACTGCTGCGAGAAAACTTCCTAACACAAACATTGTCTTAGGCCCGTGTCGCTGTACTAACAAACCAATTGGCAATCCGATCAATAAAATACCGAGACTCTGTACTGCAGCAATCACTCCCATTTCAAACTCATTTGCAGCTAACTGCACCGCATATAACGAGGTCACGATTTTCGCAATACCAATGCCCAAGCCGGCACACAATGCCAAGCCGATAAAGCCCAATACAAAGCGCCACTGACCCAATTCAGCCTGAGCAACCGATTCCTGACGCATAGGTCATTCCTATAATGCTGAACAAATAAACGGACTGGCCAAAGGCATACATGCCCTTGGCTTGACCCAGATCACAATTACTTTTTACGGTTGCCATTCACATCAAATTTTGGCCAGAAATTTTCCAGTTTCAGTTCTTGAATCGCGGTATTGAGATACTTCGGTTCAATCCAAGAATCCACATCTACTGGACGGCGAATCAGTTTGTAATCAATCGACTGCTGAACTGATTTCTTTAAAGAGTTGACTGCATAATCATCAAAGTATGGTGAGTTACGATCTTTCAGCGAGTAATCATCCCAGTCTTTTTTATAGTCAAGATAAGGCACACCACTTTGCGCCCATAACTTGTACTGCGTATCACGGTTCTTTTCATCCGAGCTCCACACGTTATCCTTAATAAATGTGGTCACTACACGTTGTACAATTTGTGGATATTTCTTCTCGAAGTCTTCGCTGACCCAGGCCACCAATGGACCATTCAGGTTTGGATCTTTACGCACTTCTAAAATACGCTTTGCCACACCACGTGCTTCCAATGTCCACGGACTGGTAATCAGGCCATCAATATCCCCTGTTGAGAGTGAGGTTTGAGCTGAATAAAAGTCCTGACTAATCACACGGAAATCTTTTTCAGTGAATCCGTATTTACGCAATAAACGCCCTAAAATCAGCTGTTGGTTAGTGCCTTTAAATACAGAAATGGTTTTGCCTTTTAAATCCGCCAGACTTTTCGCGCCTGAATCCGATGGCACTGCAAAGTAGACTGGTCCAAAACGTCCAGTCACAAATAACAGTTTGGATTTCAAACCCGTTGAACGTCCGACAATTGACGGTAAATCACCATGCCCGATACCAAAATCAACTTTTTTATTGGCTAATGCCTCATTTAATGCGGGGCCTGCGCCCGGGAAAAAGCTCCATTTCACCTTGATGCCGTCTTTGGCAAACTCTTTTTCCAAAATGCCGCGTAAGTTCGCACTTGCATACGCACTGCCACCAACCTTGGGTTTTCCACCTACACCAGCACCAGGTACACCCAGTCGAATTTCTGTGGGATTGCTTTCAGCAAAAACCGAGAAGCTGGAGGCAATTAGCAAACCAGCCGCTGCACCAATAAATAAATGTTTCGTTAAAAATTTCATTGCGTCATTACTCATATTGGAAAATTAAAAGGTGTATTGGAATTGCGCTTGTACTTCCGAGAAGTCTTTTTGCGCTGCTGTCTCGTGGTCATAACTCCAACGATTCAGCCCTAATTGGAATTTGGTGGTTTGTGCAAAGAATAAATTGAGGCCCAAGGTATGAATATCGACTTTGCCAAGCCCATGCCCTGCAATACCGATCACATCTACACCTTTATTTGGGTTATAGCTGTCATAGCGATAGAAGGTCTGAATCGATTTCGGCCAAAAATCATCAAACTTGGCTACAGATTTCACACTGTTATAAAATTGATCACCAAAGGTATAAAACAGGGTTGCGGTATGCCCTTCGGCCTTGACCTCTGCGGTTGAACCTGTGGCCGTGGCATAATCACTGAGTCCTTTGACGTATTCATAAGTCACGCCAAACGGTGCATGGTTATAGTAGATATCCAGTCCCACACGATCATTACGACCATTACCATCCAGGACATTCGTCCCCGCAATGACGTTCTTGCTGCCTTTGAGATACGAGGCTCCAAATTTCAGCTCACGGAACCAACTGGCATAATCAACAGGTAAAGTGAAAGCCACCCGTCCGATATAGTCTTTCTTGTCATTGTCATCGACTTTATTGGTGCCATTGCCATTGACTACACCCAGCGCATATTCAAATAAGGGCGCACGGTAATTCGATGAATAATCGACAAATGGTTTGACGTCACCTCGTACAATCAAACCAGTTTGACGGTTGAATAAGCCCAATTGAGCAAGACCTGTGGCAACATTGATGGTCGGTCGTAAATCCTCAGGTGATTGTGGATCTAAACCAAATGGAATCAGTTGCTGACCAAAGGTCACATTCAAACGAGGAACTTCTGGCCCACCATTGGTCGAGGTGAAGTTATAGCGCAAGAAGGCATCTGCCAGATTCAGGTCACTGGCGCTACCTGCTGTGCCAACACGTTTGCCATAACTAAAAGAAAGTTGATAATCTAGGTTTTTGCCTTCTTTATAATCTCGATATAAATTTCCTCGCACACCAAATAAAGCGGTTGGAACATCAAAAGTATTACGACGTGGTGTAACCGGTGCTGGATTTCCAGATGCTGTGTCTCGGCTCTGCCCCTGTGCCCGAACTTGAACGGTTCCATATAAGGTGGCATCTCGTGTCGACTTCACTGACGTCCGCTCATACTGACGAGACTGATCATATTTGTAGTTTTCCAGATCACTACGGAAACCTGCCAATTCACTTTGGGTGGCAAAGCTATGTTCGGTATTTTCTTCCTCCTGAATGCCTGCTGCTGTTTCCTGTTGGGCATTCAGTGCTTCTGTTTCAACAATCTCAGTTGAAGCTTGTTTCTTTTGCTTTAATGCATTGACTTGCTGTTGCAAAGCCGTCAGCTGCGCCTGTAACTGCACTAATGTAGTATCTATATCTTCTGCTGCCTGAACTGTGCCGCTTCCCAAAAGCGTTGCCATGCTTAATGCAACCGATAAAGAGAGATGATGCTTTTTCACCAATAAAACCCCTAAAACGAAAATACTAAAATTTGAGTCAAAAAATCCTGTGTGCGACTGAATCTGCAATCACACTTCAAAAAAATCCCAACCAAATAAATTAAAAAATAAGAGAGAAATTAACTTGCCATACAACAACGCAACATCTTCATCCTGTGCTCCTCAGCCTGCATAAAACCAATCTTTGATTCATCTACCGAGATATTTGCAAGCAGCATGCCAACTATTAAGCAGTTGTTTTTTATTGTTATTTCAAAAAACACTTCCATTCCCCCTGTTGAAGCACTGTTGATTTTCCAACACCCTGCTTATACCAAAACAGCTTATTTTCAGGTGTTTATTTCTTATTTTTAGATATAGGAATAATGCAGCGATATGCTTCTCTCAAAATAAAAAAGACAGCTGGATTAACTCAGCTGTCTTGAATAAAAGAAGACATTAAATTAAAGAATATGCTCTAGCCTTTAAGGTGCAGGATTAGGATGCGCTTGATGAATTTGCTCAATCCCCTGAATCACTTCATCTGAGAGTTGTAGATCAATACTCTCGATATTGGTTTTCAGTTGGGTTAAATTGGTTGCCCCAATAATATTACTGGTCACAAAACGGCGACTGTTCACATAGGCCAATGCCAATTGAGCAGGATCTAAATCATATTGTTTAGCCAGTGCCACATAACGACGGATTGCATCTTCAGAGGCTTGTCCTTTATAGCGAGCAAAACGTTCCCACCGCGTTAAGCGTGCGCCTGCTGGTTGTGCGCCATCTAGGTATTTTCCAGTCAATGCACCAAAAGCTAAAGGTGAATACGCCAGTAAGCCCACCTGTTCTCGGATTGCAATTTCTGCATTGCCAATTTCAAAACTACGGTTCAATAAGTTATACGGATTTTGAATAGACACGACCCGTGGCAAGCCTAAGCTTTCGGAATATTTTAAAAACTGGCTCACACCCCACGGTGTTTCATTGGATAGACCAATATGACGAATTTTGCCTGCCCGAATTAAATCTGCCAAAACTGTCAGCGTTTCCAAAATTGGAACGGTCTCTTCATCTTCAACATGGTTATAGCCCAATTCACCAAAATGATTGGTACTTCGGTCTGGCCAATGCAGTTGATAGAGATCAATATAGTCCGTCTGCAAACGCTGCAAACTATCATGCAACGCAGATTCAATATTAACGCGATCTAACTTGGTTTGACCTGAACGAAAATGCGAGGCTTGAGTTAATTTCCCTGAACGGCCGACCACTTTACTTGCAATCAGGACTTGATCTCGTTTCTGTGACTGCTTTAACCATGTACCAATATATTTTTCAGTTAGCCCCTGCGTTTCAGGCTTAGGCGGAACAGGATACATTTCAGCGGTATCAATCAGATTAATCCCGCGTTCAACCGCATAATCCAATTGTGAATGTGCTTCAGATTCAGAATTCTGTTCGCCCCATGTCATGGTGCCTAAGGCAATCACACTGACATCAATATCAGTTTGACCTAATTTTCTATATTGCATTTTTCACTCAATTCAATTGTGATGACACAAGAGCGGCTGTTAAAGATCACCCTTGTTTGTTTAATTTATGCTTCAGTTTTAACATGAATTTAACTGGCTTTGTTTTTTTCAGCTTGGCACGCCAATACATATTGATTTTCTGGACGTACCAGACCTAAGTTTTCACGTAAGGTTGTGCCTTCATATTCAGTACGGAATAGGCCTCGACGCTGTAGCTCTGGCACAATCAACTCAACAAAATCATTTAAGCCAGCAGGTGTACTTGGAGGCAAAATATTAAAGCCATCAGCTGCCTCATTCTCAAACCATTGCTGTAATTGATCGACAATCTGTTCAGGGGTACCAATCAATTGCCAATGACCACGAGCCCCCGCCACCCATTCATAGAGCTGACGAATACTGAAATTGTTTTTCTTAGCAATATCAGCAATGAGTGCAGGACGACTCACCATACCCTGCCCCTCGCTCAACTCTGGGAATGGGCCATCCAGATCATAGCCCGAGAAATCAAAGCCGCCACTTAGACCACTGAGTAAAGCAAGTCCGGCTTCTGGATGAATCAAATCTGTGAGTTGCTGGTATTTAGCGCGTGCTTCTTCTTCGGTACGACCCACAAAGGCAGAAACGCCTGGTAAAATTAAAAGTTCGTCAGTTGCACGTCCATATTTCGCTAAACGGCTTTTTACATCACGATAGAACTCTTGTGCATCTTCCAATTTTTGATTAGCAGTGAAAATCACTTCAGCATAACGGGCTGCGAGATCACGCCCTGGCCCTGACTGCCCCGCCTGCACAATCACAGGATAGCCTTGTGGTGTACGAGGTACATTCAACGCACCTTTCACCGCATAGTATTTGCCTTTGTGGTTCGGGTTATGTACTTTTTCAGGATCATAAAACACACCTGATGCCTTATCGTGAATAAAAGCATCATCTTCCCAGCTATCCCACAGTTTTTTAATCAACTCAACATATTCTTGGGCACGCTCATAACGTTCTGCATGCGGAATCTGTTGCTCATAGCCAAAATTGGCAGCGGCCGCTTCCGAAGCGGAAGTCACCACATTCCAGCCCGCTCGACCGTGACTGAGGTGATCTAAAGAAGCAAACTTCCGTGCCAATAGATACGGTTCTTCATACGTAGTCGAGGCCGTGGCAATAAAACCAATATGTTTGGTTACTGTCGATAAAGCGGCAAACAAGGTGACAGGTTCAAAGCCCGCCACTTTATCACTATAGCCAGTTTTTTCTGCCTGTCCGAAATTCACCGCTAAACCATCAGCTAGGAAATAAGCATCAAATAAGCCTTTTTCAGCTAACTGTACCTGTTCTTTAATAAAATCAAAATCTACTGCTTTATTCGGTTGAGACTCAGGATGTCGCCATGCGGCAACATGTTGTCCAGTCGCTGGGATAAACGCACCTAATCGAATTTTTCTACTCATGTTCTGCTCCACATTTGTTATTCAACATAATTCATCTTTCACTATGCTTTAATACAAATTGGATGCCAGTTTTTTATTTATAAATATCAATAAATTAAAAAATATTCATTTTATCCATGCTTCAACAACAGCATGATTCTGTTGAGGGGGTGCTGGAAATTCAACAATTCTTGTCTATGCAACTTCATTCAAGTGAATCATGTATCATCCGTGATTCAGATTTATTCAGAGAAGTTAGTTATAGGTAGTTTGATAGTAAACACACTATTGTGATTCGGATTGCTATATTCAATTGAACCTTTGTGCGCAACGACGATGGCGTGAACAACGGCGAGACCTAAACCCGTTCCGCCAAATTCTTTATTTCTAGACTGTTCCAATCTGAAAAAAGGATCAAATAGATCTTGTTGATACTCAGGCGCAATACCTGGCCCCTGGTCCTCAATCTTCAGTACCCAATCACCTGCCACCCACTGCGTAGAAATTTTAAGTGTTCCTGCATTTGCATAGCGAATTGCATTTTCGATCAGGGCAATCAGTACTTGTTCAAGACGACGACGATCACAGCTAATCAATGCGGCCCTGACATCCAGTACTGGGATAATTTGAGCTTTTACCAAGCGATCTTCAAACAGTTTTAAAACTTTTTCCGCATGCAATTTAAAATCAATCTCTTCATAATTTAATCTGAGTTGCTGATTTTCAACTAAACTCAAAGTACGTAGATCTTCGACCAAATGTGATAAACCCTCAACCTGATTAAGCAGGCTTTTAAATAAAGCTTCGTCGGGTTTAAACACGCCATCTAAAATACCTTGTAAGCGCCCTTGCAAAATAGTGATGGGTGTTCTGAGTTCGTGGGCAATCGCGGCATTCCAGACTTGAGCATTTTCGACCGAGCTTTCCAACTGCTGTGCCATGTCATTAAAATGATGCATCAACTCAGCAATTTCAGTGGAATTAATCTGGCTATCATCTGCCCTTGCAGAAAGGTCGCCTTGACTGATTTTTTTTGCAGCTTCAGCCAAAAAATTAATCGGCTTAATAAAGCGTTGTGCCAGAAACATCCCAATAATTAAAGAAATAACAGCACCACAAAAAACCACTGTAGAAAGCCAAATCCAATCGACAAAATGGAATTCAGTCCAATCTTCCTGCAAAGAGCTTAAGGTAATCCACCCTACATCAATGGCATAGTTATAAATAAAATAGCCCAGAAAAACTGAAAAAAGTGTCACGCTCAAGTTCACGATACTTAATGCAATAAAGAGCTGTTTACTAATGCCTGACTTATTTTTCATTTCAATTTCCAGATCAGTTCTTTTCCGTGTTGATTCATTCAAGCTTATATATCTTGCGGATGATCCAAGCGATACCCGACACCACGCACATTGATCAGCATCTGTTGTAAACCATGTTCTTCCAGTTTCTTTCTCAACTTACTGACATGGCTGTCGACTGTGCGTTCTAAAGCATCGCTATCTGGCAGACAGTGATTTAAAAGCTCACCTCGCGTAAAAACTTTGTAAGGATGATCAATCATTTGCAGCAATATTTTATATTCGGTCAGGGTAAGATTCAGCATGACTTTTTTGTCTTGTTGATGAACATAGACACTATGTATATCGGTATTAATTTCGATGTTTTTATAGATGAGATTCTTGTTGACTGTTTGGCTGTTTTGCTGAGCCCGTCGTAGCACAGCCTGCACCCGTGCGACCACCTCATTGGGATTAAAAGGCTTAACCACAAAGTCATCCGCACCAATTCTTAATGCCATCACCTTATCAATATCTTGGTCAAGTGCAGTCAACATAATGACGGGGGTCTGCGCCTTTTGACGAATTTTATTTAGCACATCCCAACCATTCAGTTCAGGCAATTTAATATCCAGCAGAATTAAATCAATCGGTTGTGCAGTATGCATTTCAATCGCTTGCTTACCATTCATGGCACGAATGACACGCATGCCTTCACGTTTGAGATAGTGCTCAATAATATCACCAATCTCATATTCATCTTCTACGACGAGAATAAGTTTGTCATGACAATCGAAAGAAAAAGAATGCTCAAACATAACCATCTAGGCAAATAATACAATCTATTCATCATACGATGATTTATCTGTCAATCTCCACACTTTTTCCACACTTCCCCGATGTTGGTTACACAAAGCAGGAAAATAATGTCAGCATCAAAAACTCCCAAGGTTTGGACAGAATGCAAAAGCATCTATTACTTCCATTATTTTTATCCATCGGACTTGTATTACAAGGCTGTGGTTCTGATGAGGCAAAGCCAGCTGAAACGCCCCCTGCAAAAGTGAGTGTTTTAAATCTTCAACCGCAAGCGGTCAACTTTAGCGAAAACTTGCCAGCGCGTGTACAGGCTTTCAGAACTGCTGAGATTCGCCCTCAAGTCGGCGGTATTATTGAAAAAGTGTTATTCCGACAAGGCAGTGAAGTTAAAGCAGGACAAGCACTGTATAAAATTAACGCTGAAACCTTCCAAGCAGATGTGAACAGTAATCGTGCCTCACTGAATAAGGCTGAAGCAGAAGTAGTACGTTTAAAAGTTCAGTTAGAACGCTATGAACAATTATTGCCAAGCAATGCGATCAGTAAGCAAGAAGTCAGTAATGCCCAAGCTGAATATCGTCAGGCCTTAGCTGATGTTGCCCAGATGAAAGCCTTACTTACACGTCAAAACCTAAATCTGCAATACGCCACTGTCCGTGCCCCGATTTCGGGTCGGATCGGGCAATCGTTTGTCACTGAAGGTGCATTGGTCAGCCAAGGTGATGCCAATACCATGGCAACCGTACAACAAATTGATAAAGTCTATGTCGATGTAAAACAGTCGATTAGTGAATACGAACGTTTACAGGCTGCGCTACAAAGTGGTGAGCTATCCGCCAATAATGAAAAAACCGTGCGTATTTCAAATAGCCATGGTCAGGCGTATAACGTCACCGCCAAAATGCTATTTGAAGACATTAATGTCGATCCAGAAACTGGCGATGTCACCATTCGTATCGAAGTTCAAAACCCTGAAAGAAAGTTACTTCCAGGTATGTACGTGCGTGTCAATATTGATCGTGCTTCTGTTCCACAAGCACTATTAATTCCAGCACAAGCGGTACAACGCAACATCAATGGCGAGCCACAAGTGTATGTAATCAATAGCAAAGGTGCAGCAGATATTCGCCCAATTGAGTTGGGACAACAATATGATCAGTTCTATATCGCCAATAAAGGCCTAAAAACGGGTGATAAAGTCGTTGTAGAAGGCGTTGACCGTATTCAGCCGAATCAAAAACTTGAAATCAGCAACTGGAAAGTCCCTGCAATACAAGGAGCTCAATGATGATGTCACAATTCTTCATTCGCCGCCCTGTGTTCGCCTGGGTGATTGCGATTTTCATTATTTTATTTGGGGTCCTGAGTATTCCCAAATTACCGATTGCCCGCTTTCCAAGTGTGGCGCCGCCTCAGGTCAACATTAGCGCGGTATATCCGGGTGCGACGCCAAAGACGATCAATGACAGCGTTGTGACTTTGATCGAACGAGAACTATCAGGTGTCAAAAACCTGCTTTACTATAGCGCGACCACAGACACCTCGGGTACTGCTGAAATTTCTGCGACCTTTAAACCAGGTACAGATGTTGAAATGGCGCAGGTTGATGTACAAAACAAGATCAAGGCTGTTGAAGCACGTCTACCTCAAGTGGTTCGCCAGCAAGGTTTGCAGGTTGAAGCCTCTTCATCAGGCTTCCTGATGCTGGTTGGAATCAACTCACCGAATGGACAATATTCTGAAGTTGACTTGAGTGATTACCTGGTCCGTAACGTAGTCGAAGAACTGAAACGTGTTGAAGGCGTAGGTAAAGTTCAATCCTTCGGTGCAGAAAAAGCCATGCGGATTTGGGTCGACCCAAACAAACTGGTGTCTTACGGTCTGTCGATTAGTGATGTCAATAATGCGATCCGTGAAAATAACGTCGAGATTGCACCTGGTCGACTCGGTGATCTACCTGCAGTCAAAGGTCAATTAATCACGATCCCCCTATCTGCTGAAGGTCAGTTGGGTGATGTTGAACAATTTAAAAATATCAGTCTCAAAAGTAAGACCAGTGGTAGTGTCATTAAACTATCTGATGTTGCCCATGTAGAAATGGGTTCACAGGCTTATAACTTTGCGATTTTAGAAGATGGTAAACCAGCAACGGCTGCTGCAATTCAGCTCAGCCCGGGTGCCAATGCAGTGAAAACGGCTGAAGGTGTCAGAGCCAAAATTGAAGAATTAAAACTCAATTTACCTGAAGGCATGCAATTTAGTATCCCTTATGACACTGCACCTTTCGTTAAAATTTCAATCGAAAAAGTAATTCATACCTTACTTGAAGCCATGGTTCTGGTGTTCATTGTAATGTATTTATTCTTGCATAATGTTCGCTATACCTTAATTCCAGCCATTGTTGCACCGATTGCACTGTTGGGTACTTTTGCGGTGATGTTGCTTGCAGGCTTCTCGATTAACGTACTGACCATGTTTGGTATGGTGCTCGCGATCGGGATTATCGTCGATGATGCGATTGTGGTGGTGGAAAACGTCGAACGGATTATGGCAACTGAAGGTCTGCCACCGAAAGAAGCCACCTCCAAAGCGATGAAGGAAATCACTAGCCCAATTATTGGGATTACCTTAGTCCTAGCAGCGGTGTTCTTACCGATGGCCTTTGCCAGTGGTTCGGTTGGTATTATCTATCAACAATTCACCTTAACTATGTCAGTGTCAATTCTGTTCTCGGCATTATTGGCGTTGATTTTGACTCCTGCACTATGTGCCACCATCCTCAAACCGATTGATGGACATCATCAAAAGAAAGGTTTCTTTGCATGGTTTGACCGTAGCTTCGATAAAGTCACCAAAAAGTATGAATTGATCCTGCTGAAAGTGATCAAACATAGCATTCCAATGATGGCGATCTTTGTGGTGATTACAGGTCTTACCTTCGCAGGTATGAAGTATTGGCCAACGGCATTTATGCCTGAAGAAGATCAAGGTTGGTTCCTGACTTCATTCCAGTTGCCTTCTGACGCCACTGCTGAAAGAACACGCAATGTGGTAAATGAATTTGAAAGTAGCTTAAAAGACAATCCGAATGTAAAAAGTAACACCACGATTATGGGCTGGGGCTTCAGTGGTGCAGGTCAAAACGTGGGGATTGCCTTTACCACGCTCAAAGATTTTAAAGAGCGTACTTCCAGTGCAAGCGAAATGACCAATGCTGTCAATGAAACGATGGCACATAGTCAAGAAGGCGCAACCATGGCGGTGCTTCCACCCGCCATTGATGAACTTGGGACTTTTTCAGGTTTCAGCTTGCGCTTACAAGACCGTGCCAACCTAGGGATGCCTGCACTTTTAGCTGCACAAGACCAGTTAATGGAAATGGCAGCCAAAAACAAAAAGTTCTATATGGTATGGAATGAAGGCTTACCACAAGGTGACAATATTTCTTTAAAAATTGACCGTGCAAAATTGAATGTTCTTGGTGTGAAGTTCGCAGATGTTTCGGACATCATTTCTACTTCAATGGGTTCAATGTACATCAATGACTTCCCGAATCAGGGACGTATGCAACAAGTGATTGTACAGGTCGACGCCAAATCGCGGATGCAATTAAAAGATATTCTGAATCTGAAAGTCATGGGTTCAAATGGGCAATTAGTCTCTTTATCTGAAGTGGTCACACCGCAATGGAATAAAGCACCACAGCAATATAACCGCTATAACGGACGTCCATCGTTGAGTATTGCAGGTATTCCGAACTTTGATACATCGTCAGGCGATGCCATGCGTGAAATGGAAAACCTGATTGCCAAACTACCGAAAGGGATTGGCTATGAATGGACAGGTATTTCTTTGCAAGAAAAGCAATCTGAATCGCAGATGGCATTCTTACTTGCCTTGTCTATGCTGGTCGTGTTTCTGGTTCTGGCTGCGCTTTATGAAAGTTGGGCCATTCCACTTTCAGTCATGCTGGTGGTGCCTTTGGGTATCTTTGGTGCGGTGGTTGCGATTATGTCACGTGGTTTAATGAATGATGTGTTCTTTAAAATCGGTCTGATTACCATTATTGGTTTATCGGCCAAGAACGCGATTCTGATTGTCGAATTTGCCAAGATGCTGAAAGAAGAAGGCATGAGTTTAGTTGAGGCCACTGTTGCTGCAGCCAAACTTCGTTTACGTCCGATTCTGATGACTTCACTCGCCTTTACCTGTGGTGTGATTCCATTGGTCATCGCTTCAGGTGCCAGTTCGGAAACACAGCATGCCTTAGGTACAGGTGTATTTGGTGGCATGATTTCAGCGACAATTCTAGCGATCTTCTTTGTCCCAGTCTTCTTCATTTTTATTCTGGGTGCAGTTGAAAAGCTGTTTTCTTCGAAGCAAAAAAATCCATCTTAAATGACATTGAGCAGAGGGAATCAATGGATTTCCTCTGACTCCTCCTCTGTATTTATCCTTATATTATTTGGAGAAGACCATGTCTAATGTGACTGTCTTATCTCGTGGCCTACTTGTCTCTACGCTTTCAATGGCCTTGACGGCGTGTATGAATATGCAGGCACCAAAACCTGTGATTCAATCCGATATTCCACAAAACTTTTCTCAAACCACGGCTGGAACTTCAATTGCCAATCAGGGTTATCAACAATTTTTTTCAGACTCACGTTTATTAAAAGTGATCGACATCAGTTTAAATCACAATCGTGATTTACGTACTGCAACACTGAATATCCAACGTGCACAACAACAATATCAAATCAGCAAGAACGACCAGTTACCTAGTATCGGAGCAACTGGCAGTGCTGTACGACAAGTCAACCCTACGGTGAATCCAAATAATCCTTATTCCACCTTTCAGGTCGGCCTTGGTATAACTGCTTATGAGTTAGACTTTTGGGGTCGTGTACAAAGTTTAAAAGATGCTGCGCTAAACAATTACCTTGCCACCCAAAGTGCCAGAGATGCCACTCAAATTAGTCTGGTGAGTCAGGTCAGCCAAGCATGGTTGAATTATGCCTATGCAAAGGCCAATTTAAATCTGGCTGAGCAAACCTTAAAAGCACAACTTGATTCCTATAACCTCAACAAAAAACGCTTTGATGTCGGGATTGATAGTGAAGTTCCATTACGTCAGGCTCAGATTTCGGTTGAAACAGCCCGAAATGATGTGGCGACCTATAAGACCCAAGTGTCACAAGCACAAAACCTACTGGATCTATTGGCTGGCCAAGCTGTTCCTCAAAATCTCCTACCGAATCATGCCGTGAAAAGTATTAGTGCTGAAAGTACTTTTGCAACAGGCTTAAGCAGTGATTTACTCAATCATCGTCCAGACCTAAAAGCTGCTGAATATCAGCTACTTGCTGCTGGAGCAAATATTGGCGCAGCGAAAGCACACATGTTCCCGACCATTAGTCTGACAGGTTCAGCGGGATATGCATCGACTGATCTCAAAGATTTATTTAAATCAGGAGGCTTCTCTTGGTCCGTTGGACCAAGTATTGATGTTCCAATTTTTGACTGGGGAACACGTAAAGCCAACGTTAAAATTTCTGAAACAGAGCAAAAAATTGCTGTTGCAGATTATGAAAAAGCCATCCAATCCGCTTTTCGTGAAGTCAATGATGCTCTTGCTGCCCGTGCCCACATTGAGGATCGTTTGAGTGCTCAACGTCGTTTGGTTTCTGCAACCGATACCACCTATAAATTATCGACGGCTCGGTTTAGAGCGGGGATTGATAGTTACTTAACGGTTTTGGATGCTCAACGTTCTGCTTATGCGGCACAGCAAGGTTTACTGATGCTAGAGCAAACTAAGTTAAATAATCAGATCGAATTATATAAAGCGCTCGGTGGTGGTTTATCTCAACCAGCAGTGTAGATTTCAACTTTTTTGCACTCGATCTCTAGTTAAGCTATCTCGCCTTTCTCTGTCTTAAATAAACAGCCTGATGTTAACTAGAGACCGACTCTCGTAAATTGCGATATTGCTTCGGGGTCTGATTGGCCCAGCGCTTGAATGCACGGGTAAAATGGGTCACATCGGAGTAGCCTAATTTTTCTGAAATAGAGGAAATACTATATTCATGATGATTCAGTAATTTTTTGGCATATCGCTCTCGGACTTGATCCAGGAGAAGCTGAAAAGTGGTTCCCTCTTTTGCCAATTGACGCTGTAATGTCCGCTCTGTCAAATGCAACTTATCTGCAACCTCGTTCATTTTGAAAAAACCTTCAACCTCATCAAAAAGCAATTCACGGACCAAAGCTGTTAGCGGGCGTTTCTCTCCTCGTTTTGCCACCAGCTTGTTCAAATCGTGTTTGCATTGTTCTCTAGCCAATCTGGCCGCGAGAGGATCAGCCATAATCAGTGGAAGTGCTAAATAACTTTCAGGAAAAATAAGGCGATTATTCTGCTGATTAAAACTGATTTCACAGGGTAATAATTCTTGGACTTGTGCTAAAAATGCAGGTTCGAAATAATTCAGTTCAGCCTTAATTTCTAATTTGTTGCCTGTGATGGCATTGGACATTTGGGCAAAACCCACCATCAGAAATGTCATGCCCACAATCCCCATCTTAAAGTTGATCATGGGTTGATCTAAATAAAGTGAGGCAAATCCATTTTCAATTTCTAAACGTGGTTTTAATGCTGGACAACGCAGGCCTATAAATTGTTCCATGACATTTAGTGCTTCACCCAGATTGTGTGAAACCATCGCAGCTAGGCCGACTGAACCATGGCATGACACCGTCATTTGTAAACCAAGATAGACGCCCAATGCAGGTTCGTTGGTCAGTTCAACCGCCCGATTCAGTAATTGATTAAAGATATCAAAATCTAAATACCAAAATGGCTGTGAAAGTTGTTCAACCTCAACACCACTTCCTTCCAGTAATGTCTCTGCAGGAATATTTAATTTTTGTACCACATCAGCCATCAGACTGACATAAGTTCCAGGTAAAGACGGATTCACTGTCGTTATCTCATCAATGCTTTATATAAAATGTCGTAAAATGGTCAAAACTGTCATTTCAAGAACTATGACACATTGCAGTGATTCGGCATAGTACCAACAACAAAATTGTCGCATTTTTATCCACCTCTCCTTTGGATAAAAATCTCATTAAGGTTGGTAAATGATGAAAGCTCTAGTTACAGGTGGTGCTGGTTTTATTGGTTCACATATCGTACGCACGTTACTAAATGAAAATTATGAAGTTCGGGTCTTACATTTGCCTCAGGAAAAACTCACCAATCTTGAAGGTCTAGATGTTGAACTGATTGCAGGCGATATTACCGACTCGATCAAAATGGATGAAGCTGTTGAAGGCTGTGATTTAGTCTTTCATACCGCTGCTATCTATGCCTTATGGCTGCCAAAACCTGAACTGATGCGCAAGGTCAATGTAGAAGGTACACGTATTGTTCTGAATGCTGCGAAAAAAGCTGGCATTAAACGGGTGGTTTACACCAGCACAGGTGCATGTTTTGCGGGACAAGCTAAAGGCATTCAGGCCACAGAACAGAGTCCTTTTGCTTTAGGTGCAACAGGCGACGCTTATGTGCTGACCAAATTTGAAGCACACCAAATTGCCTTACAGTTTGCAGCAGGTGGTCTAGATGTGGTGATCGTTTGTCCAACAGGCCCAATTGGACCCCAAGATATCGCGCCAACTCCAACAGGAAAATTACTGTTAACAATTGCCCAGATGCCAGCGTTGGCTGTGCCAGATGCGATCAACAATATGATTGATGTCAGAGATGTTGCCAAAGGTCATGTACTGGCTGCAGAAAAAGGCATAGCAGGTGAAACCTATATTCTGGGAAATAAAGATCTGGATGGTGTAAGCATGGCGAAAACTGTTCATCATTTATTGGGTATTTGGCGACCTGTGATCACCATTCCAAACCTGATTGAAGGTGTTTCCTCCCAACTAGCAGGACATGCCGCGTTATGGGTGACCCAGCATATTACCCATAAAGCACCTCTGGTTACTCCATCAGCCGCAAAAATTGGGCAATTAGGTACCTCTTTTAATTGTGCCAAAGCGGTACAGCAATTGGGTTTACCACAAACACCAGTCGAGATTGCCATTCGAGATTCACTGCTATGGTTTGCTGCCAACGGTTATATCCAGTCCCGCAGCTTGATCAAGAAAATTGAAGCGATTTCAATCTGAACCAAACAGACAGGAGTCGAACGATGAATAAGTTTATTGATCATCAGATTATTGCCCGTAAAGTACATTTTGATTTTTCCCAAACACCTCGTCATTGGGTTCCCAATGATGTATTGGCAACTCATGTACTCAACAGCATGCATGTGTTGTTGCCTGCTGTTGAGCACTGGTTCTGCCGTCTTGCCAATAAAACCTTGCCTTATGTCGATGACAAAAATCTAAAAGCCGATATTCGCGGATTTATTGCTCAGGAAGCCGCCCATGCCAATGCACACAAGGGCGCTGAAATCTATTTCCAAACCCATGGTATAGACCCAACGCCTTTTAAACAATTTTTAGAGTGGATGTTTAAAGATGGTTTTATGGGCGATACCCCCTTTGGAATTTATGGACCTTTTAAACGATATTCAAAACAGTGGCTTGCCTTTCGTATGGGCATCATAGCGGGTTTAGAACATTATTTCTGCTTCTTCGGCACTTGGGTGCTAGATGCTGAAGGTCTGGAACACGCTGATCCTGCGATGCTGGATATTGTACGTTGGCATGGTGCAGAAGAAGTTGAACATCGTACTGTTGGGTATGATGCTTATCGTGCGCTGGCCGGCGATCATCTCAAAGGCTATTTAGGCCGCCAGCTCAGTATGAGTGTGGCCTTTATTGCAATGGTCGGGTTCTGGTTAGGTGCATCTGTCTATTTATGTAAGTTGGACAATACAACAGAAGCAAAACGAATTTCCCGCAAGAATCCATTGGCTTTGATTTGGGAATTTCAGCAAACCGCAAAGCAGAAAAAAAGTCTCCCCGATCTAGTGATGATTCTGACCGCACTGAAAGGCTGGAGCAAATTTAACTATCATCCAGAACATGATGGTGATGTGAAAAAGGCACTGGCTTATATCGCGAATTCTCCTGCTGCCCAACAAGTTGCTGAAGCCTATGCTCAAGCGCTTGCAGCCAAAATGAATCGCTGAGGCCATTATGAAAAGTGCTCAACTCATCCTGCAACGTGACGGATTAAACTTACATGCCAATCTGTATGGTCACCCTGATCATCCTTTAGTGGTGTTGCTACATGGCTTTCCAGATACACCACATTGCTGGGACAAGGTTTACCCTGTGCTTGTCGATGCAGGCTATCAAGTTCTGGTGCCTTGGTTACGGGGTTATACACTCGATTCAGTAAGCAGCAATGCTCATTATGGTTTGGCATCTGCAACTGCTGACTTGAAAGCTTGGTTAGAAATGCACGGTGCTCAAAAATTTCATTTGGTTGGACACGATTGGGGGGCAGCCATTGCCATGAGCTATGCCAGTCAATATCCGGCGTCGCTCTGTAGTGTGAGTTTACTGGCTGTTCCTCCGATTCCTGCCATGCAGAATATTTTGACCAATTTAAAATACTTTCCGAAACAACTCTATTTATCTTCTTATATGTTGCTGATGCAATCGCATTTTGCCAAAACATTACTATCGCAAAATCAAGCTGAATTTGTTGCGAAAATCTGGAAAAAATGGTCACCCACATGGCCATTTACACAAGCAGATTTTGCAGCCACGCGTGAGCTATTTAGCCATCCGCAAATCGCATGGGCAGCTACACGCTACTACCGTAGCTTATTTGCAATTCATCATCTTATCAACTTGAAAGCTAACCGAGATTTACTCCATCCAATCCAGCTTCCAACATTAGCTTTGGCTGGACTGGATGATGGCTGCATGAGTATTCAATTACATCGAGCGTTGGCTCAATCCAAATATTTCCCTAAAGGCTTGAATCGCATTTATTTACCCAACTGTGGGCATTTCTTGCAGGCAGAGCAACCGCAGCGTGTTGCCGAATTGCTGCTTGAACATTTTCAACAGACTACCGTCTAAACACTGACTCGCCCCTTTTGTTGAGTTATCTCCATATTTCATTTTAGGATTTTTCTATGAATAAAGCAGTTAAATCATCCAAACCCACTCAACGAGTTGATGTCTTGATCATTGGTGCAGGTCCATCTGGACTAAGTACCTGTATCAAATTAAAGCAACAAGGTATTAACAATGTCGTGATTCTGGATATGGCCAGCCGTATTGGGGGTACATGGGCACTGAATGATTATCCAGGCCTGTTTTGTGATGTTCCAAGTGAAATGTATTCTCTGGGCTTTGCACCCAATCCCAATTGGTCTCGAACTTACGCCCCTCAGGCTGAAATTCGTCAATATTTAGAAGATGTGGCGCATCAGTTTAATATTGTTCCCCAGATTCAGCTTGGCACAGAAGTGACCGAAGCACGATGGGACAAAGGACTGAATCGCTGGATGATCAGTACAGCGGATGGTCAAAGTTACAGTGCAAAATTTTTTGTTCCTGCAACAGGCTTCATTGGCGAAGCCAAAATGCCCAGCTTTCCTGGACAAGAACAATTCAAAGGCACCATGTTCCATTCAGGAAAATGGAACCACGAATACGATTTAACGGCTAAACGTGTTGCCGTGATCGGCAGCGGTGCTTCAGCAATTCAATTTTTACCTGCAATTCAGCCAAAAGTTGGGCATTTATACAGTTTCCAACGCACCCCATCTTGGGTACTGCCTAAACCTGATTTTGCCGTTCCCAATATCGTAAAAAAAATCTTTAACAAGGCGCCTCTGCTTGAAAAAGTTGTTCGTGAAAGTGCTTTATGGAGTCTAGAGCCCTCACTCCCCGTCTTCATGAACATCAAGATCATGGAAAAGCTGCATGCGCTGGGCAAACTGAATATTAACCTCAGTATTAAAGATCCTGAAATGCGTCGGGCCGTTACACCGACACATACGCTGGGCTGTAAACGTCCGATGTTCTCCAACAACTGGTATGCTGCTTTGGTTAAACCCAATGTATCGGTGCTGTTTCAAGGTCTATCGCATATCACTGAACATGGTGTGGTGGGTGAAGATGGTAAAGAAATTGCAGTGGATACTATTATTTTTGGTACGGGCTATGCCGTCGCCGAACCAGCCATTTATAAAATGATTAAAGGAGCCGATGGTCGCAGTTTAAGTGACATATGGCAACGCCAACCACGGGCCTATATGGGCATGTCGATTTATGGTTTTCCCAACATGTTTATGATGCTAGGCCCAAACTCACAAAATACGGTTGGTTCGGTCATGTGGACGGCAGAACAACAGGCCGTCTATATTTCCAAAGCCATTAAACTCATGCAACAACGGCGTATCGACTACATTGAAGTGAAAGAAGCCGTGCAAAAACAATTTAATGCCCGCATTGATAAACGTTTGGCGAAAATGCCCGTTCGGCCTGATATCTGTAAGAGCTATTATTTAGATGACGCAGGTCGTAATCATATTATCTGGCCAGAGTTTGGCTTTGTGATAAAGCGCAAACTGCACCATGTCAATCTGAAGGATTACCGTATCGAAAGTAAAGTGCTTAAAGTAGTCGCCTAAGTCTATTATCAGGGCTGACGTATGTAAGCGTCAGCCTTTATAGTAGGTGAGTTTAAATCAGAAAATAATTGCTTAACTATGTTTACACTTTCGATTACACCAAGATTCTATGAAACTGATGCCTTTGGACATATTAACAATACCGTGATTACAGGCTGGTTTGAAACCGCACGCGAACCAGTTTTTCGTCTCTTTAACCCAAGCATGGAGATCAAAAATCTACCTTTGATTCTGGCTCGTGTCGAGGTCGATTTTGTGGCGCAGATTTATTATGGCGCGGATATTGAAATCAAAACGTGGATTGAGCATATCGGCAATTCTTCATTCATTGTTGCGCATGAAGCTTGGCAAAATGAGCACTGCGTAGCACGCGGAAAGGCTGTTCAGGTTTATTTTGATTTCAGCACACAGAAATCGGGGCGTATTCCAGATCAGTTCCGCACCTTGTTACAGCAATATCTGATTGCAGCATAATGATGTTCAGCTGAAATGAAATCTTCCATTTCAGCTGATTCAATTTATTCACCCAAGTCTTCGAGAAAGTCAAAGGTGGGCACAAAGAATAAACTGCCTGAAACGGGTGTACTAAAATCCAATAAGCGATCAACATGTCCTGTTTCCTTACCCAAGAACATATTTTCAAGCATGGTTTTGGTAATATTAAAAGAACGAGAGTAGCCAATAAAGAAGGTACCATACTCTCCTTCAGTTGGATTGGAAAATGGCATATTGGCTCTTAAAATTTTGAGTTCATTGCCGTCAGCATCATGTGCCTTACTGGCCACATTATGCGCACTTTGCGGTTTTACATCATCACCAAGTTCCACGTCATCATATTTCTTACGACCAATGACTTTTTCCTGCTCTTCTGTGCTGAGGCCTTTCCACATTTCCATGTTATGCAAATATTTTTGAATAAACACATAACTACCGCCAAGGAACTCAGCATCTTCTTCACCGACATAGGCAATCTCTTTGGCAATTTCATGTTCAGGATTCTCTGTCCCGTCCACAAAACCAATAATGGCGCGACCATCGAAGTAACGGAAACCTTTGGTTTCACTAATCGAATAGGTATCGTCTTTGAGTTGCTCATGCAGAATTGCGGCCAATTCATAGCAAATGGCCATTTGATTGGCACGGATATGGAAGAACAAATCACCTGCTGTTGCGACTGCGGTATGTCTTGGCCCTTTGATTTCCTGAAATGGCGCAAGCTGTTTTGGTTTATTTAATTCAGGAAAGAGTAAATCCCAAGCATTAGAACCAATTCCCACAGAAGCACTAAAATTACCGTTGGGAAAGCGATTGGTCAGACTACGCACCAATGCTGAAAAATTAGCAAGAAAATCAATAATCCCAGAATGATCCGGTTGGGTATTGATTCCAAGCACAATAAATAAGGCATTCTCACCCGAAAGATTATTGATGACTGGCTGTGGTCTTAAAGGTAGATTCATAATTTTTAGGAATAGAAGAACTTAGTGCTCATATCCTACACAAATCAAAGCATGAGTCAGCAACATAATCACAAATTTTTACTATTATTCAGTATATAAAACAAAGCTATCTCCCCGACAAAAACTTGCTAAAGTCAGATTCGATTGCTTTGCCATTGCGATGGCCATACTGGTCGGTGCAGAAATGGTTGCCAGTAAAGCAATATTGGATTGTGCGCACTTACGAATCAGTTCATAACTGGCACGACTGGTCATCACCACAAAACCATCACCCACATTGAACTTTTGCTCCGCCAGATAACCCAATAACTTATCTAAAGCGTTGTGCCGTCCAACATCTTCAAATAACGCTACGATTTGCCCTTTCACGACCCAAGCTGCCGCATGCGCCCCTCCCGTGAGCGCTGTGATTTTTTGTCTGACTTTCAGTTGGGTAATCGCATTGGGGATCTGATTTAACCATGTTGATGGCACCTGGGTACTGACCACAGGTAAATCAGCATAAAGTTGTTTTAAACTTTCAATCCCGCATAGACCGCAGCCTGTGCGTCCCACCATCATACGACGATGCTCTTTTAACGCGACAAAAGCACGGGTCGAAATGGTCATATCCACTTCAACCCCCAGTTCATTTTGACGAATATCCAGTGAATATAGCTCACTTAAGCTATGCAGAATCCCTTCAGACAGGCTAAAGCCTTTGGCAAAGACTTCAAGATCTGACGGCGTCGCCATCATCACCGCATGAGAGATCCCGTTATAGACCAAGGCAACAGGATATTCCTGCACGATATAGTCGATTTCATTTTCACAACGATCATGCTGAAAACGATGCACTTGCACCGTTTCATAGCCATGTGTTTTGGTGTCCACACCCAACCTCTTTATACGATTGCAGTCATACACTATGCGTTACTGACGCGTTCATTAGCATGCTCAGGATCAACTTCCACATTCAGATTGAAATGCGCTGGTGCATTCCCCGCATGTAGAATCACAGGAATGCTTTTTGATGCTGGGATTTTGGCATATTTATCATGGCTGCCCAAAGCCACCAATGGATTGGTTTCGGGATAATAGGCCGCCAGACTACCTTGCGGAATGTTATACGGCACAATACGGAAACTATGCACGATTCGTTTTACCCCATCCGAGAACACACTTTCGATATCAACCCATTGATCTGCTTCAAAACCTGCGGCATCAATATCCGCCTGATTCATAAACAAAACACGGCGCTGTCCGAATACACCGCGGTAGCGATCATCCAAACCATATAAAGTGGTGTTGTACTGGTCATGTGAACGTGTGGTCATCAAGGTATAAACTTGCTGCTCAGTATAAGCCGCAGCATATTGATTTTCTTTGTCTTCGTAGACTTCTGTCAAAGGTGTAATCAAAAACTGGGCTTTGCCGCTAGGCGTATGCCAAACATGCTGATTGGCTGGATGCTCTAAATGAAAACCGCTCGGTTGATAAACCCGTTGGTTGAAATCATGAAATTCATCAAAAACATCAGCAATGGAATCGCGAATACGATCATAGCTCTCAATATACCAACGCCATTTCACGGTACTGTCAGGCAGAGCTGCTTCCGCCATACGCGCAACAATATCAGGCTCGGATAAGATATTTTCTGAAATCGGCGGATTGCGACCTGCAGAAAGATGCACATTACTCATCGAATCTTCGACTGAAATGGCCTGAGCACCATGAAGCTGCATATCCACTTCTGTCCGCCCCAAACACGGTAACATCAAGGCCGTCTTGCCACAGACCAAATGGCTACGATTCAACTTGGTGGTAATGTTGACAGTTAAATCACAACGGCGTAACGCCTCTTGAGTATAGGGCGTATCAGGAGTGGCAACCGCAAAGTTTCCGCCTAAACCGATAAAGACTTTGACCTCGCCTTCATACATCGCCTTGATGGTATCGACCACCCCAAAACCATGTTTACGCGGCGACTTGATCCCAAAGACCCGATCAATACTATCCAGAAGTGCATCACTTGGATTTTCATTGATACCCATAGTTCGGTCACCCTGCACATTACTATGACCGCGTACTGGACAGAGACCTGCACCCGGACGACCGATATGCCCTCTTGCCAGCATCAGGTTTGCCAGCATATGAATATTGGCTGTCCCGTGACGGTGTTGGGTAATCCCCATCCCCCAACAGAAAATAGCGGTTTTCGCATCTAGATACATTTTGGCAATTGATTCTAAATGTTCAGGTGACAGTCCCGTATGTTTATGAATTTCTGCCCATGCTGTGCCATCAATCTCAGCCAGCATTTCATCAAAACCAATGGTATTCAATTCAATGAAGCTACGATCAAAAACACTTGCTTTTCCTTTAGCCAGTGCCTTTTTATCCCATTCCAACAAATGCTTCATCACCCCAAACATCAGTGCATAGTCACCCCCAATTTTAGGTTGGAAGTAATAGCGGCTGATTGGGGTACTGCCATTGGTCATCATTTCCAATGGCGCTTGCGGATCTTGGAAACGTTCCAGCCCGCGTTCTTTGATTGGGTTAATAGCAACAATATTACCGCCTCTTCGAGAGACTTCTCTCAAGGTTGCCAACATACGTGGATGATTGGTGCCTGGATTATGCCCAAAACTAAAAATCGCATCGGCCTGATCAAAATCATCCAAAATAACAGTTCCTTTACCCAAACCAATCGCATCTTTTAAACCGACACTGGTGGTTTCATGACACATATTGGAACAGTCAGGGAAATTGTTGGTACCAAAGCTGCGAACAAAAAGTTGATACAGAAATGCCGCTTCATTACTGGCACGACCAGAGGTATAAAAAGCCGCTTGGTCAGGATGATCAAGTGCTTGCAAATGCTGAGCAATCAACTGAAAGGCTTCATCCCAAGAAATTGGGACATACTTATCAGAAACAGGGTCATATCGCATTGGATCCGTTAATCGCCCAAGATCCTCAAGATAGAAATCATTTTGCTCAGCCAGCCAACTGACGGTATGTTGCGCAAAGAATTCAGGCGTTACCGTTTTACTGGTTGCTTCAAAAGCCACGGCTTTGGCGCCGTTTTCACAGAAGTTAAAAGCATGTGCATCTTTTTTCTCAGGCCATGCACAACCTGGGCAATCAAAGCCGGTGGGTTGATTAATATTCAGTAAGGTAATTGAACCTTTTTTTAAGATATCTTGCCTTTTCAGATTGCGAGCAACACTGAGTAATGCTCCCCATCCTCCCGCAGGTTGGGTATAGGGTTCAATTCGTGCAAAACTGGTGTTCTCTTGTTTATGTATGGTTTGTTCTGAGTTATCCATCATGTTGCCCTCATCTGAGCTATTTTTTAACATTTGCTACAGATAGGATTAACATGAATTGTGCTTATTTTCTATTCCTGATTTGTCTTATCCCTGTATTTAGAACGCAAAAATAAAGCCTAGAAGGATCTAAGCTTTATTGATCATTTGATAAAAAATACTCGATTACTCTCCTGCCAAAGCACACTCAAAATTGGCTTTATCAACTGAGCAACGCGCTTTTTTCAAGACGGACATCATGCCCGCATCGTAAATACCACGCTGAGTTAATTCAATCCGGCCATCCCGCATCATTTTCTGATACTTCAATTTATCTTCAGCCGTTAAATTCATTTTATATTTGGCGGGGATCTCTGCTTCCAAGCGCTTAATGGTTGCAAAGGTTTTCGGTAATTGCTTAACCGACCAATCCCGTGATTTTTGACCAAAACCTGCTGGGAATTTTTCAGGACGAATCACCAGATTTGCCGTTACCTGTAAAACAGGAAAATTATACATAACCCCATTGCTGCCTAAGCCTTTACTCAACTCTAATGGTTTATAAGCATAAGCAGGCGCACCGATCATATCCACCTGACCATTGTTAAATTTGGCGGCAAAATTGGAAATATCGGAGAGTACTGCTTGTGCACCCACCCGCTGAACAATAAGTTTTTGCGCATCGTCATAGCCCAATACCGCAAACTTTTTACCTGCGGCTTTTTCAATTGAGTTAATACTTTTATCACGGACAAAAATATAAGCAGAACCTAGGGGCGAAATGCCGACCACTTCATATTTATTGCCCCCAAGATTGGTGGTCATTTTCGCTGCATTACGTGGATCAGAAACAAAGGTAATGGCTCGTTTCGCGATCTCATCACTGGGTACACCACCGAGAGAGTCAATCGAACCTACAAATTTATTATAAGGACGAGCACGCATCGACGTCATTGCCACACCCGCACATTTCCCTGCTTTAAAGTTATTGTCTGCCACCTGTTCGTCCGTGATAGCAAGCAGGTTAACATCAGCGCCCCAGCCTTTGGCAGCCAATGCCCAATCTTGCATCATTTTATACGCTTCACCTGATTTCCCTAAGATATCAAAAACACAGACATCAATTGCCGCTTGGCTTGAGGTCGAGACACTCAAAATTGAAGCTGTGGTGATCGCAAGTGCAATTTTTTTCATATTTCCTTCCTTTAACAAACACTACGTCTGTTTTCTTATAAAATGTCCAATAAAGTCATTATTTTTGCCACACCCATATGATTATTTCAGTGCCTGAACGGCGGCTGAACGTGCTAAATAATCTAAAGCCTGTTGTGTATTGCCTTCTGTTTCTGGATGAAAACGAGGGGAAATCCAGCGAATGGTTGCTTGAGTTAAAAACGTCAATGTGGGGCCATTGTCAGTTGCTTTCGCCTGTTTTTGATAAATCGGCAATAATCGCCAAAAATTTCGATTAAAAATTTTTCGAATGCTAATATCTGGATCTTGTTTACCTAAGTCACGTGCAATATCTGCCAACAAATAAATGAAGATAGGAAAAACCAGCAGCATTAAAAACTGACGATAGAGATAAAAAAATACCGGATTTGGCAGCAGTTGTTTAAATAAATCAAATGCAACACAGCGATGCTCGACTTCTTCAGCCAAATGCCATCGGAACATATCCGCAATCACTGGGTCAGCCTTGTCCCATGATGTATTATCCATACACCATTGCCCCAGCACACCCGTAAAATGCTCAATGGCGGCAACTACCCCTACTCGGGTCATCAACCAAAAATGCGCTAAAGATTGAATCTCCAATGCTTTGATTCCTAAAGGACTTTCTCCGAGTAACACACCAAAAATCCAATTAATTTTTTTAAGCGCAGGTTCCAAATCATAATCATGCTGTTTCAAGAACGCCTGAGCACTTTGATGCGCACGTGCATGAGTGGCTTCTTGACGAATAAAGCCTTTTACATCATCAGTTAGAACAGGATCTTTCACATAAACCAAGGCCTTGTTATAGACACGACAAAACCAAAACTCACCTGCGGGTAAGATTAAATTAATCCCATTAATCAAATGCGAACAGATTGGATCATTTGGAATCCATTGCACAGGTGAATTGGAAAAATCAAACTTTACAGATCGTGCAACCAGTTTGTGATGCTGCGTGTGCGCATTCATATTAACCTCAGCTTTTCTTTGTAGCATTTTCAATATTTAAAGCAACGTTTGAGCTATTCACCACTCAATGAACATTCAAAATTGGTGCGTTCAACTGTGCAGCGTGCACGTTTTAGCACCCCCATCATGACGGGGTCATACACTCCGAGTTTGGTCAGCTCCATTCGCCCATCACGTAACATTTGTTGGTAACGACGCTTATCTTCATTAGATAAGCTTTGTTTATACTTCGCCGGGATTTCAGCTTCTAAACGGGCAATCGTGGCAAAATTTTTCGGTAATTGTTTGGTCGCCCAAGCCCGCGATTTCATACCAAAGCCTGCTGGAAATTTTTCTGGACGAATAATGATGTCACCCGTTAAATTAATCACTGGAAAATCAAACATGGCACCATTACTCCCCAAACCCTTAGCAATTTCTAGGGGACGATATGCATAGGCAGGTGCAGCAATCACATCGACCTGTTTGTTATTAAATTTCTTCGCAAAGTCGGAAATTTCTGAAGGGACTCCCACCAACTCAAGTCGATCAACAATCATTTTTTGGGCTTGGTCATAATGTAAATAAGCAAACTTCTTGCCTTTGCCCTTCTCAATGGTGTTAATGGTTTTATCTCTGACAAAGACATAGGCCAAACCAATTTGAGCAATTGCAGCAACCTCATATTGCTCAGTCCCGATATTGGAGACTAAACGGTGTCTATTACGTGGGTCTAACACATAGCGAATGGCTTTTTGTGCAATCGAAGGACTTGTAATCGCGCCTAAAGCATCAATCGAACCTGCAAATTTATTGTATTTACGTGCGCGCATGGAGGTCATCGATACCCCATCACATTTTCCAGCTTCAAAATCACTTTGTGCTTTGGCTTCATCTTGATAGGCAATAAGATTAAGCTCCGCATTCCACGTTTTAGCAGCTAATGCCCATTCTTCTACAATTTTGTAGGACTCACCTGCCTTGCCAAGTAAATCAAAGACACAAATATCAACTTTCGCTTGTGTAGCCGTTGAAAATACCGAGATAAAGGCGGTAATCAAAATTCCTTTTTTCATTCCCCATCCTAGTGTTATTTTTAACTCATCTGGACACTCTAAAGCAGCAGCACTCAAATATAAGCGGTCTACTACAGTGTTGATGCGGCTATTTTTAAATAAAAAAAAATGCTGTAATAGTTCCTAGTACGCCATTTTGGTATCATTTTCCGACATCATTATTATGGTCAGCAAAGATTTAGAAAAAACAGTTCCAGGCACTTATATCGCACTGATGGTCGATGTGGTTTCGCGTTGGGATATTTCAGCAGTTGAATTATTGAATGGCTCTGGTATCTCTCAACAACAATTGGTGCAACCGTTATGGCGAGCTGATGCCAAAATCGTGATGTCGATCCTACGACGTGCATTGGAACTGACACGAGTGCCTGCTTTAGAGTTCGGTTTTTATCTGGGCATGCAAATGACCATTACCTGTCATGGTTTGATGGGCATGGCAGCGATGCTCGCCAAAGATGTAAAGCAAGCACTCAATATTGCACAAGAATTTATTTCACTCCAATCCAGCATTCACACCATTCAGCTTGATGTCGTCGATGAACGTGCGCTGATCTTATTTGAACAAACCGAGGCCTACTATCTGGATGAAGTGATTCAAATTGCACTCATTCTTGGCTTTGCACAGATGGGGAAAACTATTTCAGGGCAAACATTAACAGGTTATGCCGATGTGCAATTCAGCAAACCCGATTATTTTGATAAATTACTGCCCTTAATTCCAGGTGAAGTGAGATTTGATCAACCTGCAACTCGTTTGGAGTTTCAAAAAGAAATCTTAGATCTTCCCTTACTTCACTCAGATGCCATTGCGGAACGTTTAGCCCGTGAGGAATGTAAATCACAGTTGCGTAAACTATTGGAACAGAATAGTTTTAACCGCACCATACAAGATTTAATCTATGACGAAGCAATGGGCATTAGTCCCTTAACGGAAGTTTTAAAAAAGTTGCATATGACTGAACGTGCTTTGCAGAGAAAACTAGAAAGTGAAGGCACCAGTTTTAGAGAACTGGTCGAAAAAGTCAGATGTGAAAAAGCTATTCAACTGCTGAAAAATCCCCATTTATCCCTCGAAAATATTGCAGACCATCTCGGCTATAGCAATACTAAAAACTTCTCACGGGCTTTCAAACGCTGGACAGGTACTTCGCCACGGCGTTACTCACTTTATCATGCGAGCTAGAATGATTCGGTACTTCAGCAATCAATAAAAAAACTTACTGGCAAGTGCTCGGATCACCAGTAAGAGAGAAAAAGTGAGAGGTTATTTTTTATCAGCATGCATTATTTACTTGTTACTAGGTGTAGCTGACTGTACTTGGGACGCATTTTGCTTCTGCTGTGATGGCATATAATCTGGCTGATTACTGACTGCAAGAAAGAAAAAGACCAAAAATAAACAACCCAATAAAATACTGATTCCAACCGCAAGGTAGGGAAACTTCGATTGCTCTTGAGACATCGCTCTGCTCCTATTCAAATATTAAAATTCAATTCGATACAATCACATTGTGGACAAGGTTTTAAAGCTGGCACCATTTTGAATACGAGTTTGCATGTATTCTGCATACACCGATAATTTTTCAAAAATATGTTCTGAATAAAACATATCTTCAATTAAATGCGCTGCTTGAGCTGGACTAAATTGACCAATTTGTGCGATCAGTTGAGCATTTAACTGTGCAAACAAAGTGCAGACTTTTTTGTGCCATTCATCTTTGTTTTTAAATAATAACTTTCGGGTATTGATCAATTCATCATTCAGCATGCTTTCAGTCTTATCCGCACGAATGACATCAATTTTCACATCAAAATAATCTTCTAAGACCCTTATCTGTTGATGATCAATCGGCAAATGTGTGATCAAGAAGATATGAAAGATATCCGTTCGACACAGCGCCTTGACCAGACAGCGAAACAGAAAATCTTCTTCAGTTTTGGCATGATTCACCAGATCAATATAGAGTTTGAGACTCTGAATCACATCTTCGATTTTGAGCGTGACGCTTTTCTCCGCCTGATAATATTGATTCAAAATCTGAAGTACAGGTGAAGAGATCGGTGTTGTGTAAATCACAGGCTGATTTAAATTGGCAATAATCAATGGTGCGAATAAGTAGGCTAGATTATTGTCATTCTTCACAATTTCAGCTTGAGCAATATAAGCGACCTGCTCTTTAGAAAAATCTCTCAGCACTTTGCCTCTCAATAGTGTTGCTTCAAGATTTACATATTCAAGACGTAGCTGTTCTTGTACTGATTGCGAAGGTAAACTGTCTTTAAACAGTCGAATCATCGCATTGAGTTCTTCGGTTACAAACATAGTCATACGCCATTCAGTCAGAAGTTTTGCTTAGACAACTTACAATGATTGATCAATATTCAAACACACTGCATCGTTGCTTATGCTATTTTGAATCAGGTCTGAATTGCTGAATAGCTACAGAGTTTGCTTAAAAAAATATAACAGATCATGGTTGAAATGCTCATCTGTTATAAAAAAACAAAAAGAAATTGTATCTACTCATATACAACAGAAGATTGGATGATGAATAAAACTTAAATTACTTTGAAATATTCCAATACCGTTTTTAGGTTCTGCTTATTTTTAAGGGTTTAAGTCCGTTCTTTCACATTTTCCTAGCGACTCGTTTAAGTCTGTTATAGGAGAGGATATATGGATCTCGGTCTCACTGCTTTAGAATTAGCCCGAATACAGTTTGCATTTACTGTTTCATTTCACATTATCTTTCCCGCCACCTCGATTGGTCTCGCCTGTTTTCTTACCATGCTGGAATGGAAATGGCTACGCACCCAAAACCCGATTTATAAAGATCTATTCAAATACTGGATTAAAATCTTTGCGGTTGCCTTTGGGATGGGAGTCGTCTCTGGCGTAGTGATGAGCTACCAGTTTGGGACGAACTGGAGCGAATTTTCCCGTGTTGCAGGGAGTGTTACAGGCCCATTACTCACCTATGAAGTCCTGAGTGCCTTCTTCTTGGAAGCAGGCTTCTTGGGCATCATGCTCTTTGGTTGGGGACGCGTCAGCCCCAAAGCCCATTTCTTTGCCACCCTGATGGTTGCGATCGGCACTTGTATTTCCATGTTCTGGATTTTGTCCTCCAACAGTTGGATGCAAACACCTCAAGGTTTTGCCATTGAAAACGGGATTATTGTGCCAACCGACTGGTGGGCTATTGTGTTTAACCCCTCTTTCCCTTATCGCTTTGCCCATATGGCAGCCGCTGCATTTTTAGTGTCCTCCTTACTGGTGGTGGGTACTGCTGCATGGCATCTGATTAAAGGCCGACGCGATGAGTTAGTGAAAAAATCCTTTTCCATGGGGCTATGGATGGTACTCGTCACCTCGTGTTTGCAAGTGGTCATTGGTGATAATCATGGTTTGAATACATTGAAACATCAACCTGCCAAACTTGCCGCAATGGAGGGGCATTGGGAGACCAATTATGATGAAGGTATGCCGCTCTATCTGTTTGGTATTCCAGATATGCAAGAAGAACGGACTAAATACGCCGTTGCCATTCCCAATTTAGGTAGTCTGATCCTGACCCACTCCATGGATGGCACAGTGAAAGGCTTAAAAGAATTTGCCCCAGAAGACCGACCAAATTCGACCATTGTGTTCTGGAGTTTCCGTGTCATGGTTGGGCTTGGCATGTTAATGGTACTGCTCTCTTTCATTGCTTTGTGGTTACGTAAAAAAGGCAAATTGTATGGTTCCTCGTGGTTTCATAAATTCGCTTTTGTCATGGGACCAACAGGCTATATTGCGCTACTTGCAGGCTGGGTCACCACTGAAGTAGGCCGTCAACCTTGGGTGGTGTATGGGGTGATGCGTACCAAAGATGGTTTATCGCATACAGTCACTGCGGATCAAGTCGGTATCAGTCTGATTATCTTTGTGGTGGTCTATACCATCGTGTTTGGTAGCGGTATTTATTACATGCTGAAGTTACTGAAAAAAGGTCCTGAATTTATTGAAGCGATTGATCTTGAGCCAGCTGGCCATGGTCACTTCAAAACCCCAATGCGTCCATTAAGTGCAGTTGATGAAAGCATTGATCAGCAAGACCCAAACAAGGAGAAGCACCATGATTGATTTATCTCTGATTTGGGTTGGCATTATCGGTCTCGGTGTTCTGATCTATGTCATTCTGGATGGTTTTGATCTCGGCATTGGCATTCTGTTCCCCTTTATCAAAAGCAGCGAAGAACGTGATGTGATGATGAATACCGTCGCACCTGTCTGGGATGGCAATGAAACGTGGATGGTACTTGGTGGTGCTGGCTTATTTGCTGCCTTCCCATTGGTCTATTCAACGGTGCTTTCAGCTTTGTATATGCCAATTACCCTCATGGTGATTGCACTGATTTTCCGTGGTGTTGCTTTTGAGTTTCGTTTTAAAGCCAATCGCACCAAATATTTATGGGATCAAGCATTTATCTGGGGTTCAATTCTATCCAGCTTCCTGCAAGGTGTGATTTTAGGGGCTTATATTCAAGGCATCCAAACCACCAATGGTATTTTCTCAGGTTCAGGCTTGGATTGGCTGACCCCATTCGCTCTATTTACAGGGCTGGGTGTAGTTGCGATGTACGCCGCGCTTGGTTGTGGCTGGCTGATTATGAAAACCGATCATGAATTACAAGATCAAATGTATGGATTGATGCCTAAACTGATCATCTTACTGTTTGTGGTATTTGCAGGGGTGAGTCTATATACCCCACTCACGCATCCTGAAATTGCAGCACGTTGGTTTGCCTTGCCAAATCTGCTGTACTTTAGCCCAGTACCGATCTTGGTGTTGTTGTTTACCTTCCTGATTTTAAAAGCATGTAAACAGCGTCAGGATTTCAAGCCATTTATCTATACCTTGGCCTTGGTATTCTTGGCCTTTACTGGATTTGTGATCAGCCTCTGGCCGAATATTATTCCACCATCGGTTACCATTTGGGAAGCAGCTGCACCGCATTCCAGTCAAAAGTTTGCCTTGGTTGGGGCTGTCATTTTAATCCCAATCATTATTGCCTACACCATCCTCTCTTACTGGGTGTTTAGGGATAAAGTACGGGTTGGAGATACAGGTTATCACTAAGGAGCAGCTTTGCATGAAAATAAAATCTCTGCATTTAAGCCAAACGCAATGGTTTATAATCTTATGGTTAGTTGGTTTTTTTGCACTTGCCATCATTGCAGGTTTATTTAGACTGTTATTGATGTTTGCTTATTAAAAAAGAGATGGAACAGCTAGCATAAAAGCTGTTCCATCTCTACGGATTCACTTGAGTTTATGTATAAATCAGAACAGTTAGCACACCAGCTCAAACTTCTCATTGAGAATGGGTCATGGAAACCGCACACCAAACTACCCTCTTTGCGTGAACAAGTACAGCGCTCAGGCTTTAGCTTAATTACGGTGATGAATGCTTACCAAGAACTGGAAGCACAAGGGCTGATTTATTCCAAAGAAAAGTCAGGTTATTTTGTGGCTGAGCAAAATAATATTCAGATTCCACAAGCCTATTCAGTGGTGTCTTTAAATCCCAAAATTGAAATCAACTCCTTGGTGTTTAAGTATCTTAAATCGATTCAGTCTAAACAGGTCAGTCCCCTAGGTTCGGCTTTCCCAGACAGTCAGTTGCTGTATCCGCCCAAGCTGATCCAGATCATGGGACAGCTTTCCCGTAATCGACATAGTTATGATCAGACCACCAACCTCCCACCCGGGAATTTAGCCCTCAGAAAACTGATTGCGCAACGCTATTGTATGCAGGGGATTCCTACCGATGCCGATGACATTGTCATCACCTCTGGAGGGTTGGAAGCCCTCAATCTTTCCCTGCAAGCGATTACCCAACCGGGCGATTATATCTTGTTACAGCAAACCATTTTCTATGGTGCATGGCAGGCGGCTGAACGTTTGGGACTCAAGGTGATTACGCTGCCAGAACATCCACAGCATGGCTTTGATATCGAAGCCTTTGAACAGGTCATTAAAAGCTATCCGATCAAAGTCTGCTGGTTTATGCTGAATGCACACAATCCGATTGGCTTTACCGTCAGCGATGAAATTAAATATAAAATTGCCAAGCTTTTGCATGAACACCAAATTCATTTGATCGAAGATGATGTCTATGAAGAATTATTTTATGGTAATCAAAAACCACTACCCATGAAGTATTTTGATCAGCAGAATCTGGTGTTGCACTGCTCTTCTTTTTCCAAAACCTTGGGTTCAGGTTTTCGTATGGGTTGGGTCTATGCAGGTAAATTTTCCGAGCATATTCAGCATCTGCAATTGATGAGTACCATTTCTGCCAATGCCTTGATTCAAAATGCACTGGTGGAGTTTCTCTCCCATCATCATTATGAAAAGCATTTAAGAATGCTTAGACGGGCTTTGGAAAAGAATAAAAAGCAGTTCTTTCAATATCTGAAACAACATCTGCCTAAAGACTGTAAAGTGTATAACTATCCAAGTGGCTATTTTCTCTGGATCCAACTGCCAGAAAAAGTCAGTAGCATGCAGGTGTATGAACAACTGATTCAGCAACAGGTGGGTGTTGCGCCAAGTCCGTTATTTAATGTACTGCCCTCACATCAACATTTTATTCGCATGAATTGTTCCTTTGAATGGACCGAACAGATTCAACATGCACTGGAATGCTTTATTCAAACCATTCAAAATGTGATGTTAGATGAATCAGCCTTGGACAAATAGCTTTTCCGATACTGACTCGGCGTTTCCCCAAACATCTTTTTAAAAGCACGGATAAAATTAGTGGCTTCTTCATAGCCCACAAGACCAGCAACATCCTGAATACTGTATTGTGGCTGTTGCAATAATTTCTTGGCTTGATTAAAACGAACCTCCGCTAAAATCTGTAAAAAGGTCGTTCCTTGTGCTTGCAAATGCCGCTTGATGGTGCGCTCAGACATATTCAAACGCTGTGCAATCATGGGCAAGGTTGGATAGGCATTGCCTGCTTTATAGAGCAACTCGGAACGAATGCTTTTCTGTAGGTCACGGGTCGCTTCTTTGAGTAATTTCAGTTTGTCATTTTCGCAATACAGCAGTGCTTGTTGAAAGGCCATTTGATCTGCATTTGGATTTTTACACTGTAGATAGTGCTTGGGAAAACGCAGACCATTACGTTGCTGATTAAAATGAATGCTGATTTGAGCAAGATCGACACTTTTATAATTCTGTGCATCTGCCCAGTCGACAAAGACCTCACAATTTTCTGCAATTTTTTTAGAAAATAAACTGAGAAAATGAATGGCACCAAATAGTAAGCTTTCAATTAAAAAGGACCTTAATTGATCAGATTGTTCTGCCCCACCCAATTTTACAGGATGTACATCATCCAAATGCACATAGACAAAGTCGTTCTCGATGTGCCATTCAGGGGTGAAATTCTGAATGCGGGTACAGAAATATTGCTGGCAAAGGCTTAAAGCAGTTTCGACATCGGTACAGCTGAGAAATGCAAAACCTAGCGCCCCATGCGACGTCGGGCGTAATTTAAAGCCATATTCAATGCCTAGACGTGGATTGCCCGTCAGCTTTAAAGCATTCACCACCAGTTTTGACCACTGGTGCGCACTCATTTTGGCATCGGCTTGTTTCATTTCTGCGAGCCTTAATCCCGTACCAGACAGAACTGTTTCAGTATCAATGGCATAATCATGCACAATTTCCAATAACAGATGTGCATAAGAAACGGAAATGGTTTCCTGAAACAATCCAAACGGATCTCGCATCGAACATCCACTGTCCTAAAATGATCATCAATATGGCATAGTCCCACCTATTGTGCGAGTGTTTTATTGGGAATAATGACTGCAATCAAAAAAACTAACGCACTATCAGGAAGCGCTTCAATGACCACCATGACGCTTGATCAGCAACAGTCCATTTATGTTCTCACCTTAACCAATGGCGATCAGGACAATGTCTTAAACCAAGATGTGCTGAATGAATATATCGAGATCTTTGATGAAATTGAGCGTGATTCGCATAACGCCTGTCTGGTGATTCAAAGTGATCACCCCAAGACCTTTTGTAATGGTCTAGACCTCGCTTGGCTAATGCAACAGTCTATGCAAGATAAAAAAGCCTTCACCTTACAACTGGAAAATATGCTGCTGCGTTTGGCCTTGCTTAACCTCCCTGTGATTGCTGAAATTAATGGCAATGCTTATGCAGGTGGTGCAATTTTGGCATCAGCCTGTGACTTCCGCTTGATGCGAGCAGACAAAGGACGCTTTTGTTTTCCCGAAGTCAAACTGACCATTCCCTTTACCGACTGTATTGCAGAAATTGTGCAACTCCTTCCCAATCAGCATGCGATCTGGGAAATGTCTTTAACTGGAAAAACCATGACAGGTGCCGAGTGTTTAGACGCGCAAGTGGTGCATCAGATTCACCCTGCCGAATCATTAAATCTGGAAGTATTTAAGTTTGCGGAAGAAATGTCACAAAAGCATCGCCTGACCTATGCCGTAATCAAACGCCAATTACGTCATCGGATTGTCGAGATTGCCAAGCAACGTCAGCTTTATCAGCCTGAAAAATTCGCTCACCCATTTATGATTTAATTCAACCCCAATAAAAATTAAAGACAGGACTTCACCATGAAAAATATGCAAGGAAAAACCATTTTTATTACGGGCGGTAGCCGAGGAATTGGCCGAGCCATTGCACTGAAAGCTGCACAGGCAGGTGCAAATGTGGTAATTGCAGCAAAAACTGAAGTGGAAACAGCCAAATTAACAGGCACAATTTATAGCGTCGCTGAAGAGATTGAGGCTGCGGGTGGCCATGCATTGCCATTGCTTTTAGATGTGCGCGATGAACAGCAAATTCATGCTGCCATGCAACAAGCAGCCAAAAACTTTGGTGGTATTGATGTATTAATAAATAATGCAGGTGCAATTGCACTCACCGGTGTCGAAGCCACTTCATTAAAACAATATGACCTAATCCAAAGCATTAATCACCGTGCCACTTTTATTTGTGCGCAGGCCGCTTTACCTTATCTCAAACAAGCAGAGCATCCGCATATTTTGAGTCTATCACCACCTGTGAATATGTCACCGAAATGGTTAGGTATGCTCTCACCTTATGCATTGTCTAAATATGGTATGACCATTTTGACTTTGGGGATGGCAGAAGAATTTCGACACTATGGTATTTCTTGTAATACCCTGTGGCCTGAAACCTATATCGCCACAGCAGCAGTTTCGAAAAATTTAGGTGAGGAAAATACACAGCAACTCAGCCGTAAACCTGAGATCATGGCTGATGCGGCTTTCGCAATTTACAGTACGGCAAAAGGTGAACTTACGGGACAAAGCCTCACTGATGAACAAACGTTGGCGCGTATTGGTATAACTGATTTTTCCCAATATGCCTGTGTCAGCGGCAACACCCAGCTACAAAAAGATTTCTTTCTTGATTAATTCAACAATAAAAAACGACCTTAAGACATGCATCTTATGGTCGTTTCAAAAGCACAGTTAAAATTAGCTAGTAACACCTACAATCACCACATTTGTAGCAATTGACATAACCTGTGATTTAAAAAAGAAAAGGTCTGATTTTATAATTTTAGGTTATTCATTTAGGCAACCCGATATAGACCATTAGAAATACCGATCTGAAATATAAGCATATATTATGAGTAACATGGAAGTTAGGCCTGCAAAGAAGCCTAAATATTGAATTAAAAAAAACAAAGGATATTTTCTAAGCAAATTAATCAACTGCTCCTTATTAATAGGATAATAAAACTCTTTACCATATATTTTTTTAAAAGATTTATTATATTTTATATTTAGTATTTCACGCCAAAAAGTTGTTGGCAACATACTCACAAAGAAAAAGTTAAAAGGTTCCAATGGCCTTTTATATATTTTCTTCTCTGGAAACATAATTTTGAATATACCTTTATAATTGACATTTATATATACATAAAGAATAAAATAAAGAATTGAAGAAATTGCAAAGAGTAAAAAACTAGTTGCTATCATAGGAACTTTACTAAAAATTATAAAAATAACATCCATTATTACCTACTCTTATTTCTTCAACAATGTCATATATTTTTCCTGCGCCCCATCCCAATTTCTCACCAAAAACCTTTCCTATTATTGGTGCTGCAATAGCAACTATCCCAATAACTACTAACCTAGCACCACTTATAGCCAAACTAATAATTAAAGCACTCGTTCCAATCCCAAAACCTATTCCACCCCCAACTTTCGCAGTCTCAACCACGGTTGTTCTCGCCTTATCCTCTGGTGCAGCTTCATAAACAGCTATACTTGAATTCACAGCATCCGTAACAATTGCAAGATATCCTGCTGCTATTTAAACAACAAATTCAAAATCAGAGCACACCTCAAATTTTAAATAAATCCTATTTAAAAAAGTGCTCTATAGAATAGCCAAGGAATAATAAGAACATACTAAAAAGCCCCGACAACATGAAAAAATAATGAAGAAAAAAGAACATTGGATAATTTTTCAACAACTCTTTTAACTGAGAATCACCTATTTTGTAATATACATTATTCCCATAGAAAGCCTTAAATGAAGTGTTAAACTTTACATTTAATATCTCTTTCCAATATGCACTGGGCAGAATACTCAGATAAAAAAAATCAAATGGTTCCATCAATTTTGTAAACCGCTTCTCATCTTTATATACAATCTTGCAAATCCCTTTTAAATAAATATTTATATAAATATAAAGACTTATTAAAAATATCCATAGTAAAGCCATAAAAAACATGCCAATAAGAGCAATGAATAAACCAGGTCTATCTTCAGACATAGATAATAAAATTTCTAACATTATCTACTCCTAATATCTTCAATATAATCATAGGCTTCACCTACACTCCATCCTGCAAGTTCTGTTGTAGCTTTCCCTGCTAACGCTGCTGAGACAGCGACAATACCAATAACCACCAATCCCGTTCCGCCTGACGCTAAACCAATAATTAATACACTTGCAAATGCTCCAAAACCGACCCCTGCACTAACTTTCGCAGTCTCAACTACTGTTGTTCTTGCTTTATCCTCTGGTGCAGCTTCATAAACAGCAACACCAGAACTCACCACATCCGCCGCAATCGACATATAACCTGCAATTTTCAACTGACTGGCAAATTTGCCAATTTCACCCATTTTTTTCACATAATCTTTAATCCCGCCTTGATAGCTACTGTCTCTTACAAATGCAGATTGGCTCAGCATCCGACGCATATTATTGGTTCGAATCGATTGATCCCATCTTAAAAACCTTTTTACCGATTCCTGATCTAGCTGATTATATAAGCTGGCGTATTTTTGTTTGAATCTGGCAAAATTTTTCGGATTTGCAAGGCCAGAGCCGCTTGCCCTTTCTTCCGCAAATTTTTGTGCAAGTTCACCATGAATTCGATATATGCGAGTTGCTTGCCCTTCCACCATTACTAAAGCCGCATCAGCCGCCATTTTCTGCTCAAAAAAACTGCCCTTCTTTTCATCTTGGTTGAATAAGATGGTTAAAGGATGCTCATTGTCATTTAATACTTTTTTTCCAACAATTTTTGTATTTTCGCGTAATAGTGCATCGTAGAAAAACTCATAATTCTGAGCAAAAAATTCGGCATCAAAATCTTTATCCCTTTTCATTTGCTCCAGATTTTGTTGGGCTTGTTGTGCCTGTTTTTTATATTCAGATAATTCCTTCGCCGTGGTTGAATTCGCAATAATGACCACTTGCCCAGGCTGTAAAACCCCCATGGAAACGAGGTTAGATAAATGCGGGTTATTTGCCTTTAAAATTTCCCAGTCTTTTGCACTCAATGGTTTTTTAAAAATACGCTGTGACTATGTCATCACGGGTTCAGCCTTTTTAATGAGATACCATGCAACTTCACCATCATGAATCTGGATTTCTTTTATATTTTCCTTAGCTTTTGCTGTTGCTTCAACAGTTGTTTTAAACTCAAATAGACTCCACTTATTGGGCTCAGGATATGCTTTGGCTGTAACAGTTTTGATGACCTCACCACGATATTTAATTTTATACATCAACACTCGATTGGGTTGATAGATATGAAACCATTTGCCAAAACCATGATCGTCAAAATTTCCCTCATCTTTAAAAACAGTCTTGCCAAGCTCTCGGTTCACAACCAAGAACTGAAAGCTGAAATCTTTAAATTGTAAGGGCGGCTTGAGCTTAAATTGCAATCGGGAATAATGTGTTGCCATACTATTCTTCTCCTGCTTCTTGTGCTTCTTCCACATCACTCACCATCACATGCGTAATCAAATTTTGAGCTGATGGCGTTGTCGTGAGTTTCATTAAACCCTCGGCGCTTGTGATACCTTTTTGCAAATTTCCCGCTTGGTCAATCATGAGATACGGCTTATTTGCCAATGGAATGTTGTCTTTATTCTTCACCAAATATTGAAGAATTTAGGGTTGATCCGCCACAGCTAATCTGGGAAGTTGAACAGAAACCTTCTGCCCAGTAACGAACTTATGTTGCCCTGCTTTTGCTTCAAATTTTGCAGGAGTAATAAAAGTAATTCCATCTGTATTAATAATTATTTGAGACCCACCAGCCATAAACATCCCTTTATTTGACACAACCCTCCAAAATAATACAATAATAATATCTACCACCCTTAAAATTTATCGTATGACTTTTATTATAGCCATTCAATTACAAGACAGTATTATTGTTGCTGCTGATAATAGAAGTGCAACCATTGATTATAAAATTCATTCAGATCAAACACCTAAACTATATGCATGGAAAAATGGGATTATCGTAGGTTCAGGTGAAATGACTGTTATATCTCGTGCAGTTGAGTTCTTTATAAAGTTATCAAAATCGAATATTAAAGACCTACCAAAATGTCTTAAAATTTCAATACTTATGAGAGAATTAGAAGCAAAAAACTTCCATATAACAACGACAAAAATAATGTATTCCAAGAGCACACTATCAGGAGCTCAGCTTTACACCATACAGCCAAACAAAAATGATGAATATCGCTTAGAAAAATTCAAAATCAATGAAATTATATTATGGTTATTCAATCCCGATATTTCACATATTAGGACTGAATTAAAAACATTATATGCCAATCTAAAACCCTGTTACTATTTCAATAATAAAAATGAATGGGTAAATTATTATCTCGAACAGTTAAATATAATATTTAAAAAACAAGTTCAAATAGATCAGACGATGAGTGCGAGTTTTGATATCTTCTTTCAGACAAAAGATGATTATTGCCATGAGTATATTAGTAGTACCCGTACAATATCGGGACATGGGGAATGATCCAAAACCAAGAGTGCACTGAACAATAAAAAACGACCTTAAAACATGCGTCTTAAGGTCGTTTGGGTATTGATTCGCAGGATTAACCTGGGAAAATACCACGCTCTTTACGCGCTTTTAAGATACGTTCACAGCCTAAAATGAAGGCAGCGGTACGTAAGGTACATTCTTTTTCGCTTGATTTATGCCATACATCATTAATGGCTTGAACCATCAACTTGTCCAGTCTTTCATTAATTTCTTCTTCAGACCAGAAGTAGCTCGACATATCTTGAACCCATTCAAAGTAAGATACGGTTACACCACCAGCATTACAGATTACGTCAGGCACAACTGTAATACCACGTTGAACCAAAACATCGTCCGCTTCTGGGAATGTTGGGCCGTTCGCACCTTCAAGCACTAACTTCGCAGTTAATTTTTGAGCACGTTCAACTGTGATTTGGCTTTCCAATGCAGCAGGGATCAAAATATCCATCTCTACATTCCAGAACTCTTCATCACTGATCACTTGTGCACCAGCAAAGCCGCCCACACCTTGGTGAGTTTCCATGTGCGTTTTTAATGCAGCAAGATCGATACCTTCAGGGTTGAAAATCGTACCTGTGTGATCTTGAATCGTTACGATGATCGATTTTGAATCTGCAAACAAATATGCAGCTTCGCTACCTACGTTACCAAAACCTTGAACCGCGATTTTCGCACCGTCTAAAGGTAATTTGATTTTTTCAGCTACTTGTTGACCTGTGATAAATACGCCACGGCCTGTTGCTTTAATACGACCAAGAGAACCACCGAGGTGTACCGGTTTACCCGTTACCACACCCGTCACTGTATGACCTTGACCAGAAGAATAGGTATCCATGATCCAACCCATGACGTTTGGATTAGTACCCACGTCTGGAGCAGGGATATCTTTTTGTGGGCCAATAATATGGCTGATTTCACTGGTATAACGACGTGTTAAACGTTCTAATTCACGTGGTGAAAGTTGACGCGGGTCAACACGGATGCCACCTTTTGCACCGCCAAATGGTAGATTCACCACCGCAGTTTTAATTGTCATCCATGCTGAAAGTGCCATTACTTCATTTAAATCTACATCTGGGTGATAGCGAATACCGCCTTTACCCGGACCACGTGACAAGTTGTGTTGTACACGATAACCTTCAAAATGACGAATTGTGCCATCGTCCATAACAATTGGCACGTCGACAATCAAAGCACGTTTTGGGCGCTTCAATGTGTCCACATAGTCTTCTAAACCATCTAGATATGGAGCAACACGCTCGATCTGTTCAAGATAAGTTGCCCATGGACCGTCATTTTGAGAGACATAAGATAAATTAGACATGTTTTAACCTTTTGATGAATTCACATGATCCATCAATCAAATATGTAGTTAAAAATTATATAAGCGGCTAATTTGGCAGTTCTACTATCCAAATCAAACCGTGGATTACATTCCGCCACATCAAAAACTTTAATCTTTCCGGTTTCCTTAATGGCCTCTAGTAATGGGTCAAAGACGGATAAATCAATCCCTTTAACCGCAGGTGCGCTTACACCTGGCGCAATGCTAGCACTAAATACATCAAGATCAACTGTAATATACAAATAGTCAACTTTTCCGATAAAAGCTGCCAACTTTTCGATTAAAGTTTCAACATTTTGTTGCTGTAACTCATGATCGTAAATATAAGTACAATTCAAACGATCTGCGGTTTCAAATAAAACCTTGGTATTTGAATGTTTCGCCACGCCAATACACAAATAATGAAATTCTTGCTGATGCTGTTCAGACAATTTGGCTGCATTCAGAAATGGTGTACCAGAGGTCACCTGTTCCGCTTCACGCAGGTCAAAATGTGCATCAAAATTGATGATGCCAATTTTTTTATTTGGTTCATTGTTCTGCAGATATTGAAACAAGCCAGAGAAGCTGCCAAAAGCCACTTCATGACCACCGCCTAACACAATCGGCTTCATACCCTGCTTTAAACTTCTTTCAACCTGCTCTGCCAATTCAGCCTGTGCTTGTTCCAGTTTTGAACCGTCACATACTACGGTTCCAATATCTGCAATCGTGACAGCTTGATGTACAGGTAAATTGGCTAACTGCGCACGAATACTATCAGGTGCATCTGCTGCACCCAACCGCCCTTTGTTGCGTTTAACGCCCTCATCCGAGCTAAAGCCAATCAAGGCATAATCAGCTCTTGGCGTGGTATTGACGAGTTGGTGAATCCTTAAGTGTTCAGCACCCTCACCATCTTTACGTCCTTGCCATGTAAATGAATGATTCATCCTGTAAACTCTTTTAAAATAAGCCTAAAACTAGATTGAGATTTCATTGCCATGCTGAATAATCCGCTTTGGTAAATCTCCCCCCAACCAGTAAACGATCTCGGATGGATGCTCAATATCCCACGCAATAAAGTCTGCAACTTTACCAGTCTCTAAAGTGCCGTGCGTCTCTTGTAAACCCAATGCATATGCCGCATGCGTGGTTACGCCCGCTAGAGTTTGCTCTGGGGTTAAACGGAACAAGGTACTGCCCATATTCATCATTAAGCGTAAAGATAAGGCTGGTGAGGTGCCTGGATTTAAATCACTCGATAAGGCAATCCGTACCCCATGTTGATGCAAGCTTTCTAAAGGTGGATATTTGGTTTCTCTCAAGAAATAGAATGCGCCAGGTAATAACACTGCTACCGTTTCAGCCGCAGCCATTGCCTTCACATCATCCTCAGTCATAAACTCTAAATGATCTGCCGATAAAGCCTGATACCGTGCGGCCAAGCTAGAGCCACCGAGTGAAGAAAGCTGCTCCGCATGCAGTTTGATCGGTAAATTTAAAGACTGAGCCGTTTTAAATAGGCGTTCAACTTGTGCAGGAGAAAAGGCCAAATATTCACAGAATGCATCGACTGCATCGACGAGCCCTTCTTGATGGAGTTTAGGCAGCATCTCATTACAGATATGCTCAATATAGGCATCACTTTGATCTTTATACTCAGGTGGCAAAGCGTGCGCTGCCAAACAAGTACTGCGAACCGTCATCGGTAAAGTTTCTGCAACCTGACGAATCACACGCAGCATTTTCCGCTCATTGGCATAGTCCAGACCGTAACCCGACTTAATCTCAATGGTAGTGACACCATCCTTAAGCAGGCAGCGAATTCGTTTCAAAGCTGATGCAAGCAACTCTTGTTCACTGGCTTCACGGGTTGCACGAACCGTACTGGCGATCCCGCCACCGCTGGCTGCAATCTCAGCATAGCTGACACCTTGCAGGCGTTTTTCAAACTCAACACTACGGTTGCCACCAAATACACTATGCGTATGACAATCAATCAAACCGGGTGTGACCCATGCGCCATTCAAATCGATGGTTTCGGAATAAGCATCGGCAGGAAGATCTTCAAATGTTCCAATCCAGTGGATATGCTGCCCTGAAGTGACTAGTGCAGCATGTTCAATACTGGAATATTGCCCATTTTGCATGGTAGCGATATGACAGTTTTTCCAAAGCTTTTTCATTCACAGTTCCTCTCACTGCTCAGGCGAGATGACACCTGAGCAGCTTGATATTTAACTTTCCATTTCGATGTTTTGATGCAAACTTGAGTTGTCTTTTATCGTGTCTTGCTTAGGTTTCACCCAGATGTTATAAGCAATCCAAAGTAAAACTAACCAGCCTGCCCCGACATAAATTGCAGGTCTGGTATTTGGGAAATATGCCATCATCCCCAAAATAAAGACTAAAAATGCAATTGCGAATGCAGGTGCGTACGGCCAGCCAAACACAGGGAAATCTAAGGCTTTGATTTCTGCTTTCGTCATCTTACGACGCATTGCTACTTGAGCAAGTAAAATCATGAGCCATACCCAAACTGTTGCAAAAGTTGCGATTGAAGCAATGATGATGAAGACATTTTCTGGAATCAGATAGTTCAGTAGTACGCCAACCAGCAATACACCAGCCATCACTACAACCGTCATCCAAGGCACCCCGTTTTTAGAGACCTTTTGGAATATCTGTGGTGCTTGTTTACGATTCGACATACCATACAACATCCGTCCTGCACCAAATACATCACTGTTGATGGCAGACACTGCGGCGGTAATTACGACGATATTCAGAATTGTTGCAGCTGATCCAATCCCGAGATTTTCAAAAATTTGTACAAATGGACTACCTTGGCTACCAATTTGGTTCCACGGGAAAATCGACATCAATACGAAAATCGTCAAAACATAGAACAACAAGATACGTACAGGTACTGCATTAATCGCTTTAGGAATCGACGTTTTCGGGTCTTTTGACTCACCTGCCGTGATGCCAATGATCTCAATTCCACCAAAGGCAAACACAACAACGGCTAAACTTGCAATTAATCCAGCAATCCCGTTTGGCATAAAGCCGTCATGAATCCATAAATTTTGAACACCTGTGGTAAAGCCAGTATGATCAGCGTTAAAACCATAGAACATCAAACCTAAGCCGCCGATAATCATGGCAACAATGGCAGTGACTTTGACAATCGAAAGCCAGAATTCAAGTTCACCAAAGACTTTGACATGAATCAGGTTAATTGCCCCGAGAAACATGATCAGTGACAGAATCCAGATCCAACGAGGGACATCGGGATACCAGAAGCCCATATAGATCCCGAAGGCAGTGACATCAGCCAAGGCTACGATAATCATTTCAAAAACGTAGGTCCATCCCGTGGTAAAACCCGCGAGTGGGCCAATATATTGAGAGGCATAATGGCTGAATGAACCCGAAACTGGATTGCGTACAGCCATTTCACCCAATGCACGCATGACGATATAGACTGCAATCCCTGCAACGATATAAGCAAGTAATACGGATGGACCAGCCATTTTGATGGCTGTTGCTGAACCGTAAAAGAGTCCTGTCCCAATGGCTGAACCCAATGCCAAAAAACGAATATGGCGGGTGTTTAAGCCCCGCTGTAATGTGGAGTGTTGTGACATTATAATCTCCAATCCTTGAGGAAATTTAGTTAGATTCGGCCACTCCATGTGACCGATTTATTGATCACACTTCTGACAAACTTGGTAATAGCTTTGGAATGAGTAGTTCGTTCAAACAACCACTTGCAAGCAATTCACTCGCCTGCTCGATATCGGGTGCAAAGAAACGATCTTCACTGTAATAAGGCACTTGATCACGTAACACTTTACGCGCACGCTCAAGTTTTGGAGAACTCTTCAATCCTTCACGGAAATCAAGCCCCTGACATGCACCTAACCACTCAACTGCAAGAATGCCGCGAACGTTATCAGCCATATACCATAAACGTTTGCCTGCATTCGGTGCCATGGAAACATGGTCTTCCTGATTTGCAGAAGTCGGTAAACTATCAACACTGGCAGGATGTGCAAGTGCTTTATTGTCACTTGCTAACGCAGCGGCTGTTACTTGAGCAATCATGAAGCCAGAGTTGACTCCACCATTGGCAACCAAGAATGGCGGCAATTGTGACATATGACGGTCCATCATCATCGAAATACGACGTTCAGACAGTGAACCAATTTCTGCAATTGCCAATGCAAGGTTATCGGCAGCCATTGCCACAGGCTCTGCATGGAAATTACCGCCTGAGATCACATCACCTTCAGCAGCAAAGACCAATGGGTTATCAGATACCGCATTTGATTCAATTTCCAATACTTCTGCAGCTTGACGGATTTGAGTCAAGCAAGCACCCATGACCTGCGGCTGGCAACGAAGTGAGTACGGGTCTTGAACCTTACTGCAATCTTCATGTGAATGAGAAATTTCACTCGATTCAGTCAATAAGTCACGATAGGCAGCTGCCACATCAATTTGACCACGTTGACCGCGCACTTCATGGATACGTGCATCGAATGGTGCACGAGACCCCAACATCGCTTCAACGCTTAAACCACCACAGACAGTTGCTGCGGCAAATAAATCTTCAGCTTCGAATAAACCACGTAATGCATAAGCAGTGGATGCCTGTGTGCCATTCAGCAGTGCCAAGCCTTCTTTTGCCGCCAAAGAAATCGGCTCTAAACCTGCAATTTTGAGTGCTTCAACCGCAGGTAACCATTCACCCTTATAGCGTGCTTTGCTTTCACCAATTAACACCAAAGACATGTGTGCAAGCGGCGCCAAGTCACCCGAAGCACCAACAGAGCCTTTCAATGGAATATGTGGATACACTTCTGCATTGATCAAAGCCAACAATGCATCAATCACTTTGCGGCGAATCCCCGAAAAGCCACGTGCCAAGCTATTTGCTTTTAGCAACATGATCAAACGCACCATGGCATCATCCAATGGCTCGCCTACACCAGCTGCATGTGAAAGTACTAAAGAACGTTGTAATTGTTCTAAGTCTTCTGGTGCAATTTTAGTCGAAGCGAGTAAGCCAAAACCGGTATTGATACCATATGCGGTACGACCTTCATTGACGATTTGTTCCACACAAGCAACGCTGGCATCAATTCCTGCTGAAGCACTGTCGTCCAACTTGACTTTAATTGGATTGAAATAGGCTTTACGGAGGTCTGCTAAGGTGAGTTTGCCGGCTTGAATTAAAAGTTCCATTATTGGCGTCCTGTTTTGCACTCTATTGTTCGCTTACGATGCTGGATGCACAATTGCAAAAAGCATCGTAATGTCCTTGTCTGTTTATTGTGTGATCATTGGCAAGTTCAAGCCTTGCTCTTTGGCACAATCAATCGCAATGTCATAACCTGCATCGGCATGACGCATCACCCCTGTTGCAGGGTCATTGGTCAGTACACGTGCAATACGTGCTGCTGCTTCATCGGTACCATCACACACGATGACCACGCCTGAATGTTGCGAGAAGCCCATACCTACACCACCGCCGTGATGTAGTGATACCCAAGTCGCACCACCAGCAGTATTGAGCAAGGCATTTAATAACGGCCAGTCAGATACAGCATCAGAACCATCTTTCATTGATTCTGTTTCACGGTTTGGACTCGATACTGAACCTGAATCCAAATGGTCACGACCAATCACGATCGGTGCTGAAAGTTCACCGCTACGCACCATTTCATTGAATGCCAAGCCCAATTTTGCACGTAAGCCTAAGCCCACCCAGCAAATACGTGCTGGTAAACCTTGGAAGCTGATACGTTCACGCGCCATATCTAACCAGCGATGTAAATGTTCATCATCTGGAATGAGTTCTTTTACTTTAGCATCTGTCTTATAGATATCTTCTGGATCACCTGAAAGTGCCGCCCAACGGAATGGACCAATACCGCGACAGAACAATGGACGGATATAAGCAGGAACGAAGCCTGGGAAATCAAAGGCATTTTTTACGCCTTCATCTTGTGCCATTTGACGGATGTTGTTGCCATAATCAAAGGTCGGAACACCCATTTTCTGGAAATCCAACATCGCTTGAACGTGCTGCGCCATTGATTGTTTAGCCGCTTTGACCACCGCTTCTGGCTCAGTTTTAGCGCGCTGACGGTACTCTTCCCATGTCCAGCCAATTGGTAAATAACCATTTAACGGATCATGTGCGCTGGTTTGGTCAGTCACCATATCTGGGTGTACACCGCGACGAACTAACTCAGGTAAAATTTCAGCGGCATTGCCATGCAGTGCAATCGAAACTGCCTTGCCTTCTTTAGTGTATTTTTCAATTCGCGCCAAAGCATCATCTAAATCAGTTGCTTGCTCATCGACATAACGAGTACGTAAACGGAAATCAATACTGGTCTGTTGGCATTCGATATTAAGTGAACATGCACCTGCAAGTGTTGCAGCTAAAGGTTGTGCACCACCCATACCACCTAAACCAGCAGTCAACACCCAACGACCTGTTAAATCACCGTTATAGTGTTGACGACCTGCTTCTACAAAAGTTTCATATGTGCCTTGTACAATGCCTTGGCTACCAATATAAATCCAAGAACCCGCTGTCATCTGACCATACATTGCAAGACCTTTGGCATCCAATTCATTGAAATGCTCCCAAGTTCCCCAATGTGGTACAAGATTCGAGTTCGCAATCAAAACACGCGGTGCATCTTTATGCGTTTTGAATACGCCAACAGGCTTACCTGATTGAACCAACAAGGTTTCATCTGTTTCTAAATTTTTAAGTGTTTCAATGATCTTGTCAAAACATTCCCAGTTACGTGCAGCACGACCGATACCACCGTAAACAACAAGCTCTTTTGGATTTTCTGCAACATCAGGGTCAAGATTGTTCATCAGCATGCGTAAAGGCGCTTCTGTTAACCAGCTTTTTGCATTGAGCTTTGTACCACGTGGTGCGCGAATTTCTACATCACGAAATTTTGTTGTCGTTGTTGTCACAATCGGACTCCTTCCATTGAGTTTGAATCAGCAAATTAACCTGCTTTACTGTATAGCAATGTATTAACTTGTATATACATCTATATACTACACAAAACTTTTATCTTGAAAAGATGCTTTTCAATTCTTTTATGAAAATAATTTACAAGTTTATGAAATAAATAGATTTATTTTTATATTAGCAATAAAAAACACATACAACCTGAGGCTGTATGTGTTTTAAGAAAATGTGAAAAACTTAATTTTTTGTAAGTTCGATTAGACAAGCTTGCTGTAAACGTTGTGATTTTAAAACCAGTTTTTTCAATGATTTTGGCTGCTGAATTTGAAGACTTTCATGCTGGGCTAAACAGAAAATCTGTTGCTCTACTTCAATTTCTAATGATTCTTGACTGTGATTAAAAATAAAAATCAGATCGGCTGTACTGAAAATTTCAGTAATAGTCGTCTCACACATCCATTGATAGCGAGAATTCCATTTTTCAGGGTTATAAATCAGATTAAAGTCCCGAATCGGCCCATTGCTGAGTTCACAACTGGTCGTGCTATCCCCGCTAAATTGTGCGGACTGTAAGGTTTTCAGATGTTCAGTATCATCGTCAATATTCAGTATGATGCCAGCACCTTCCAATACCGTGAGGATACGCTGCATGCCATTAAACTTGGAAAAATCACCCGAAGTTTTGACATCCGCCATGGAAATACGCCAATCAAACGTATCCAGACTATCACCGTCACTTCGGGCAAGCTCAATGGTATAACCTGCGCCATTCTTCCACAGCATCTGCTGATAATCAGCTGCGCCTAAGTGTTGAATCATTGAGTAAATTTACCTTCCAGATAATAACGACTACCGGGATAGATCAATCGCGCACTAGAAATAAGTTGTTTATTCGACCAAGTGCGACGACGAATCAATAGACATGGTTCGGTCTTATTGATTTTCAGCCATTTGCATTCTTGTGCGGAAGCCAAAATTGCTGTCACCACATGTTCGCCTTCGGTCACAGGTGCTTTTGACATTAAATATGCATTGGGTGTAATACTTTTAAAATCTTGTGCCAAGTAATCTGGAATCAACATCGGATCGACCAATCGATCTTCAATCTGTACGGGCACATCATTTTCATAATGCACAATGATCGAGTGAAAGAGCTTTTGTCCTTCTCTAATCTGCATCAACATGCTTTGTTCCGCATTGGCCTGAATCTGTTCCAGTACCAAGACTTCGGCATGGTGCTTATGATTTCGGGCAATGATTTCTTCGGCAATATTATTGACATGAAATAAAGCGGTACGCCCTTGCCCTTCGGCAACAAAAGAACCAACACCTTGGATACGTACCAATAAACCTTCACTAGTCAGCTCGCGCAAAGCACGATTCACCGTCATGCGGCTACAGCCGAGTAAATTGACCAATTCACTTTCTGAAGGAATCTTTTTATTGACCGTCCATGTTCCTTCATAGATTTTTTGCGAAATCATTTGTTTCACACGTAAATACAAAGGAACAGGACTATCTTCTTCTAAGGACAAATCTAAATCGTTTTGCTTTGCCGCTCTTGACATTGGCTAAAACTCATACTAAATACTATAAGTCATAGTATATTGAATTTAGAATAATTGTATATACAAGCCTATACAAATAAACAATTTAGGCCAAATAACATACAAAGCATTCCGTTTTTGTCCTTAAAAACATACAATCTGTTTTAGCTTATATGATTTTATGATGTGAGTCTGATCAGCATCGGCAATGTATTAACTTATCGGGATGATATTTAATGATGTTGCTTGCATCATGAACAATATTAATGACCTCAAGAAAAGTCTTATCTTTATTCAGCTTATGTCTGAAAATAGGCAAATTTTTGTATAACTTGAGATAAAGAACATTCTTCAGTCCTCCTACTATATACATAAAAAATCTTTCAAAATAATTATCTAATTTCAAAAATTTGATTGAATATATGCTCTTATAACAGACCACAAAAAAGTAGCTGTGGACCCAACTAATATATTCAAAATTATTTTAACGATATTTGATAAATTAGAGTTATATAGTTTTAAGTTAAGTAGATAAGCGATTCCTCCTAAGCCACCTCCAACGGCTCCACCAATGAGGACCAAGATAAGCGGCCAACCACACATCACATACACTTTAAATTTTAATTTTTTCTTACTAGATGAAACATCGTCCATATCAAAGTTACCTAATCAAATTTTCTCATAGATTTTTTCTAAAAACACTCTACCTAATTTTTCCAAAAATCTAAATCATGGAAAAAGAATACGTTTAGAAACTAAAAAACTGGTATAGCCATCCAGCTATGCTCACAACGGGGTTATGAAGCTTTAAAATTGGCTATAAATACACTCATCATCATTTCAGCTAAAATCGTTAACATTTTATTTTTCTCTATCTATATAATTACCAAAAACCTCTATTAACAAAAGTGTAAAACTACAAGCTATCCCACAAAAAAAGCTAATAATTAAACCCCAAAAAACTGGAACACTTTCTCCTTTTATTACAAAAGAGAAAGAACCTACAAAAAAAATAGAAATCATAATTAAAATGCCACGCGCAACCGCGCTAATAATTGGATGTTCTGAAGCCTTAAAATTAGCTATAAATACACTCATTATTATTTCAACTAAAATCGTTAACATCATTTCACCTTATTTTTTACTTTGTTCGTCTTTAGGGGCAGTTGCTGCTTTCACTGCACGTGAACTTGCTTGACCTATTACCTGTTCATTGGCAAATATAAAAAAACCAGATGCATTGTTTTTAATAAAACTTCCTGCTTTAGGAGCGTTTAATGCAATACTACTCCAACCCACTTGACCAAAACCTGCCGCCGCTGATGTACTTGCTCCCAAAGCTCCCGTAACCGCACTGGTTGCCGCTACACCTCCTGTGCGAACCAGATTGATATCGGTTATAATTTAATTATTTCTATAAAACTTATTTATTAAAAATTATAATTCTTTATTTTTTACCAAAATCTGTTCTCTCTAACCATCTGAAAAGTGAAAAAAATAGAAACATTATTAAACCTAATCCAAATGAAAGTAAAAAAAATAAAACTTGCTGAGGAAAACTCATTAGATTACCTTTGATTAAATCTAAAATATTTCCAATGACAAATGCAAAAAAGCCAATAACCATTCCTTTAACAAAACTAGTTAAATATGGATATTCTTCTGACTTATAATTAGAAACAAAAAATGCAACAATTACCTCTGCAAGAATTGTTAACATAATTTATTTCTCCTTCCCCCATATAGAATCACAGATAAATTCAATTAAAAACACTAAAATACTAATAACCAGCCCTCCTACAAAACTAACCATCAATGTGAATCCGACTGAAATTTCTCGCCCATTTACAAGGGAAGAAAACAATCCCAGAAAAAAAATTGTTATCATAATTAAAATTCCTCTTACCACTATATTTATTATAGGGTGTTCAGAAGCCTTAAAATTGGCTATAAATACACTCATCATTATTTCAACTAAAATCGTTAACATTATCTCACCTTATTTTTTACTTTGTTCGTCTTTAGGAGCAGTTGCTGCTTTCACTGCACGTGAACTCGCTTGACCTATTACCTGTTCATTGGCAAATATAAGAAATCCAGATGCATTGTTTTTAATAAAACTTCCTGCTTTAGGAGCGTTTAATGCAATGCTACTCCAACCCACTTGACCAAAACCTGCTGCCGCTGATGTACTCACCCCCCAAGCCCCTGTAACCGCACTGGTTGCTGCCACTTGTTTAGTTCAAATCAAGAATTTATAGCTTCAACAGATTATTGCAATTAGGCCAAAAACCTTAATACTACTGAAAATTAATTTTATATTTTAAAATTAACTTCCTCACTAAAAACCATTATTTACTTCTTTTTATAAGGGTAATTAACAACAATAAAAAATACACCTAAAATAACTCCAATCCCTAAACAAAATAAGTATCCAAAGAAAATACTTGAGTACATATCTTGCTTTATTCCACCATTAAGCAGATATTTAATAGTGGATAAAACAGCAGCACTTAGACCTATAATTATACCCTTTGTAAACTCTACAACCTTAGGATACTCACTAGAATCAGAAGAACTAATAGAAAATAAACCTACAAAAAAATTTAACAATAAACTCTGCAATATCCGTTAACACAAACTATTTATCCTTTCTACCCCATATTAAGTTGCAAGCAACCTCTATTAAAAATATAAGTATAGTTCCTACTACCCCCCCCACAAAACTAATCTTAAGCCCCCAAATAAAAGGGATTGTATTTCCTTCTATCATACATGCTAAAGCTCCAACAAAAAAACAAACAAACATGAGTACAAAACCACGAGCAACAACGTTTATAACTGGATGCTCAGAGGCTTTAAAATTGGCTATAAACACACTCATCATTATTTCAACTAAAATCGTTAACATCATTTCACCTTATTTCTTACTTTGTTCGTCTTTAGGGGCAGTTGCTGCTTTCACCGCACGTGAACTTGCTTGACCTATTACCTGTTCATTGGCAAATATAAGAAAACCAGATGCATTGTTTTTAATAAAACTACCAGCTTTAGGTGCGTTTAATGCAATGCTACTCCAACCCACTTGACCAAAACCGGCTGCAGCTGATGTACTCGCCCCCCATGCCCCTGTAACCGCACTGGTTGCAGCCACACCGCCCGTACGAACTAGATTGATATCAGTTACACATAGACAGGTAAAACTTTGAGCTACCACATCAACTACCCCCCCTGCAGCTGCACTGGCTCCTGCGGCTTTAGCAATCGTCTCTGCTGACAAACCCGCACTAGGCAACGTGGCACCATTACCAAGATAAGGTGCGGCTTTCCGCGCAATCGGTGCAGCAACCGCCCCTCCGCCTGTTGCCGCCCCAGCCACAACATAAGGCCCATATCCCGCAACGACAGCAGCACCTAAAACAGTATTATTAATCGCACCCTGATTTCTTAAATCTCTGCGTAATGCAGGGTCTTTCGCAAAAGCACTCATGGTATTCGGAAATAGATTCCCCAATAAACCAGGACTTGGCGTCGGTTTATTATTCATGACAGGGAAATCATTGCGCCCCATACCGCGTGCAACTTTGGCTTGCTCATTGGTATTGCGCTGGCGCTCTACAATCGGTGCATTCCTACGGTTAAAATCTTGAGAGTAACGCTCATATTTTGACTGATTCGCATTCTTATTTTTCTCTGCCATCAACCCCATTGGGTCAACCCATTGATTTGGATCACGGACATAAGCTGAGGTATGGATTCCACCCTCTAAACCCAACGGGTCTTTACTAATATAACGAGCACTGAATGGCTCATAATAGCGATGCCGGTTGTAATGTAAGCCTGTTTCCTGATCAAAATACTGACCTTGGAATCTCAGATGAGTATGTTCAAATGGATTATCTGGATGAAACGCTTTTACATTGAGTGTCTTGCCCCAAGTATTCAGGGTAATTTCCCAAACAGCCTCTCCACGCTCATTTGTTAAACATTGCGGTGTGCCAACCTGATCACAATGATAAAAAGCAACTCGCTCCAGTTCGGCTTTATTGATTCTCGTATCATTTTTCCAGAGTGGATCTTTTGCAATGGAATAAGCCTCGGTCTGATAACGCTTGTAATCAGGTGTTTCAACCAAACGGATAAAATTTGAGTAACCAGTTTGAAATAAGGGCGTAAAACTATTGGGTTCATAGACATAATGTTTGGTATAGCTTTTCCCTGTTTCGAAATTCTGCTCTGCCTCCCAAGTCATCACATCGCCCTCCCAACCAAATAAAGTCAGGCTGTTTTGGTTTTTCTTAAATAGACGACGACCAAAGACATCATAGCCATATTCAGTAATTTTCCCATTATGGTCACTCTGGATTAATCGATTCAAGTGATCCCATGTCAATTTGAGTGACTTCCCTTTTTGTTGTAGTTCGATCAAATTTCCTCTGGCGTCATATTGATAATATCTCCCTTGGTATTGTCTGATCAGATTATTATTGACTTGGGTTTGACCAGACTCGATCAAATTTCCTGCTGGGTCAAAATTAAAGCGCTCACTATTAAAAGGACTTAAACTCGTTATTAAACGACCAACAGGATCATACTGATAGTTAAATTTTCCCAATCGGCTATCATCTATTTCTGTAATTAGATAATTTTTATCATATTGATAATGGCGCTCAGCGTGATATTTGGCTGTAGAAAGTGGATTGAAAGAATCTGAGTCTTGCTCAGTATCAATACGTTGTGAACAAAGTAATCCAACCTGATTATATTGCTTGGTTTGAATTAACCCATTGGCGAGTAAACGCACACGTTCTCGATGAAGACCATCTCGCTGAAAAGCCACCATTTCCTGTTTATTAAAGGCGATCCCATAAACATGCCCAGCCCCATAATTTAAATGGGTTTGAATTTGTCCATCGGGTCGAATCGTTTTGATTAAATGTCCCAATTCATCATATTCATAACGCAAGACTGCTGTTAATGCTGGATGATCTGGTATTTTATAATGTTGATGTTCTCTGACCAATTGCCCTAAAGCATCATAATAAAGATCAATTTGGCTGAGACCATTACTTACTTTACTCAACTGCTGATTTAAATTGTATTCAAAAGTCTCTGTATAAGGTTGCCTTGTTTCCAAATCAATATAATCTTTAGATGCAATGTGTCCATCTGCATGATAATAAAACTGCGTCTGAATATTCGATTGCTGAATCTGGAAAAGTTGTCCATTTTCATTATAGATAAAATGTTTTTCTTCACCATCAAACGCTTGTTCACGAATAAGCTGACCATAATGATTATAGTCAAACTGGTACACCGCTTGATTTTGATTGAAAAGCCTGTGAATACGCCCTTTTTTATCCCATTGGTAACGTATCTGATGATGATTAGCATCAACCCGACGTTCAAGCAGCCCCACAGTATTATATTGATATCGTGTGATTAATCCCTTGGTATCAGTATGTTTAAGTGGGCGACCTTCTTCATCATGTTCAAAATGCTCGTTCAACCCATCAGGGTAAACGATCGTTTGCAACTGCCCCTTATCTTTACCCTGTGTACTATATTGATATTCAATACGTTGCTCTTCAGCTGACAGTTGTGATTTGAGCTGACTTGTTTCATCATAGTCCCAATGACTACTTTTCCCTGAGCAGTCTGTATAAGACAATATTTGTCCTAAATCGTTATATTTAAATTTTTTTGTTCCACCTATGGCATCGGTTAGTTCTATCAGTTGGTTATCGTTATTGTATTTATATTGAGTCACCAGCCCTTGTGGATTAATTTCTTTGCTCAAATTACCTTGCGTATCATATTCACGCTTCCAAATATTTCCTTCGGGGTCTTTAATTTCGCTTAGATGCCCTTGCACATCGTAAGCAAAACGAATCACACCACCATTTGGCTGTATAATCTTTGCCAGTTGACCAAGATCATTATATTCCTGCTGAGTTTCACGTCCTTCAAAATCGATCTGTCGGGTAATCCGTTTTTGCTTATCTCGGGAATACCACGATTCCCGCCCATCAGCTAAGCGGATACGATAGGTAAAACCATGAAGGTCAAAATAATAATACGTCGGTGTATCATAAGCATCAAAAACAGTGACTTGCCTTAAACGGGGATGCCATTTCAGTGTGGTATGAAAACTGCCATCATCTGCCCACTCTTCAATGGCTCTTGCAGTTGCAGCGGTTGAGTCATAACGAATATTGTGCCCACGTCCAGTACGATCCGTATAACGTGTTAGTTGATGAGCATGATTATATTCATACTGACGGAAATAGCCATTTTGATCATAAGCCTTGAGTAAATTACCTTTTATATCATATTCATAACGAGCTAAAGGTTCAGGTTGTTCATCTACAAATATAGCTATAATTTTGACTTGATCATTAAAAGCAAACTTGAGTGTTTGCTTGGCTCTTTTAAATTGAAAATCTACAGCCTGTAAATATGCAAGTTGATTAATCAACAGATAATTGAACTGAATACGTTCTTCTGTTTTTTGATTCAACTGTTGAATCAATTGATAGCTTTTACCTTGATTAAAACTATGAAAATAAAAATCCCAGTCTGTACCAACGTTTAAAATTAAGTCTCCATCTTCCAACGGCTCTATGCTAAAGCGCTCAAAAGGCATGCTATAGCGACTCGTTATAATTGAAGATGGGAGTTGGTGTTTACGCCCCATTGCATCAATAAACAAATAACCTTGCGTATTTTGTGTAATCACATAAGAAAAGGGGGTTATCCATCGTGCTCCTATCATCTCGAGATCTAAGCCATCTCGTTGTGAATTATATTGACGACTAAAAGTAAAATCGATTTTAGTTAAATAGAAATCAATATCTTGGATTTGTTCCGTTCCAATCGAGTAACGAATACTATTTTCAGATTGCGAATCCGTACCTGAACATGGAGGTGCATTGATTGCATCTATCTGTAAACTTAAAAACTCTAAAATATCCCCATTGGTATGTTGTTCATGTTCTCCAGTTTGGTTGGCAGGTACACTCGCATTTGTTTTTTTGTTTTGAGTTTGGATTGTGTTTAAACATTCTTGTATTAACCAAGCCAAGGTATATTTTTGATCTACATTCGCTTGTTGTTGCAAAGCACGATCTAAAGTCGTAAGTGCTTGTGTTACGCCCTGAATGAGCGAGCTACCCTTTTGAGTTTCGATTTTTGTACTTATGTCCGTTTGAGTTGGGGCCTCTAATAAATGGATTAAAGGGACTGCCCAATTCGTAAATTTAAGCTTAGGGTCTCTTTTTTCCGCACTTACGCCAGTCGCTATAATCTTTTTTTCAAATGACGTTCCCGATGGGGCTGTGACAAAACTTTGTAAAATTGTGGTGGCTAAAACACTGGCTTGCTCTAACAACTCAGGAAGCTTCATTTGTGTTTCATGCAAGAATTTTTCTAAATCCCCCGCAATCATGGCATTCAAGTGCAAACTCAAACGTTTAATTTGTGCTGATGTAATTTTGCCATTCTCAGAATATAAACTATCCGCCATTAATCCAAGCATCGGACGTAAGGCCATACGCACATGCGCTTGATGATAAGGCTCCACAAATAAACCGATTAAGTTTGCGCCAAGTATTGCAACTTGCTGAACACCTACATCTCCACTCTCTGTTTCTCTTGTATAGTGCAATAAGCCTAAAATACTCTCAGTCAAAGCAAAAATATTTGCCACTGTTGGGATATTTGCACCACTTTTTAATTGTTGAAGACTGGTATTTCCATAAACATTTAAATAATGCTGGATTTGATTTGCAGTCATTTGCAAATCCGCCACATCTGTAATACTTTCTAAGTTAAAAATAGCCAGTTGAACTACAGATTGTCTTTGTTCTTTGATCTGTTCAATATTTTTTGTCGTCATAAAACTAAAACCTTTTATTTATGCGGACGCATCTTTGTCATAGAGCTTTTTTAATTTGATAATTCGTTTTTTATCCATCTTGTACGGAACTTTTGGGGTTTATTCCGATCTGTTTCATCATCATGATCTGATCAAGGGATAAATTGGCATTAAGCTGAGATGAAATGGCACTCAGAACATAATGACTCGTCTGATCTTTAAATTGCGCGATGGTCTGCTGACCTAAATCCTGTAATGCATGTTTACCCATTTCTTTGAGATTACTGATCTGGCCTGAGAATAATTGAGTTTTTAGTTGTGACATCATATTTTGTCCTATGCCATCAAGTGCATTCTGTACATGAGCCGTTATTCCACTAATGATTTCATCTGACCATGTATAATCACGCTCACTAAAATGACTTTTCTCTTCCCAAGCACTTCGCAGATCTCGTTCAAACTCAACTTTTGCAGGGCCGGGTGCAATACCAGTTACAACTGCATATCCATTTTTATCCAGTCTTCCTAACACCTGTTTACCGAGTGAATCCAAAACTTTAAAGCTCGTATCTTGAAAGAAGTCTTGGCCACCATAACTTTTCAAAAGTTCAAGTGCACCTTTTAATGGTTTTGCCTGTGGGAGTTGGGCCATTTGATTTGCACTCTCACCCGCCATAAACACATGCTGCCCTGCCTTGCTCTCAAACTTCCCCCCAGTTTTCGGAAAAATACCCGAACCATTTAAAGCAATTTGTGAGGATGCTCCTGTAATTAACACCTCTTTAGGGCTGCTAATTTCAATCCGATCTTCAGTTGACGCAATCCTAACTCCAAGTTTTGCCAATACATCCAATGCGCTGGATTGGGCCTGAATACTAAACTTTCCCTGTGCAGCCACAAGATTAAAATTTCCCTGAATTGCAAATAAACTGACTTTGTTCAAGGCATGACCAATGAAGTTTTTTTGTGTGCTCAGGTTGATACTGTTACCTGCGAATTGATTGATTTGCCCATCAGCAGAGACATGAATGTCCTCATTACTGCTTAGGCCAATGCCTGCTGGTGAGTTCAGTAATAGCAATGATTTTTTAAAACTTGCTACATTTTTTTCTAAGTACTCAGCGAATGCCTTTAACTGTTCAACTGATTCAATTTCATCAGTCTGTTGGTTCTTAGCAACTTCACTTAGAGCTTGAGCATTATTCAAACTACTTGTTAGTTGTATCTGAGTTTCTTCGGTATCTAAATGCTCACCTTGGGCTTGATCCTGTTTATAGGTGGAAAGCAATAAACCATCGCCTGCCCGTACTGCACCCCATTGGTCGGTGCGTAGCTCAAAACCTTCGCCTCGGTCTTCACTTTCAGCCTTGTCTTTAGGATGACTGAGTTTACCCAGATTCAGTTGGCTGGCGGCATGACTGCTTTGCAACTGGGCGCTGATCTGTCCCGTGGTGTCATCAAAGCGCAGTTGGTTAAAACCTTCGCCCTGATACTCTTTAGACTTAATTCCTGCCAGTTTCTTGGTGTCTGGCAGCTTACCTACTTGATCAAACTTGGTCGGGCTACGCTGGCCTTCATGAATTCTTCCCACCACAAATGGACGGTCAATATTGCCATCAAAGAAGTCAATCACCACGATTTCTCCAATACGTGGTAAGAAACGTGCACCATAGCCTTCACCTGCCCAAGGGGTCAGTACATCAACCCAAGCAGAGTCCGTGTCATTGTCATTGGCACCCGCACCACCATCGTGGCTATGGTCGTCATTCCGAGTGAAGAGAAAACGGACTTTAATCCGCCCCCATTCATCCACATGAATTTCTTCGCCGCTTGGCCCAACCACTTTGGCACGTTGCGGTGAGGCTGTTGGACGGTGTTGCAAGGGATTAAATTCGGGTACGGTTTTAATGCTGCGGCGTTGTAGTGTCAGTTGATTGGCTTGGCGTTCTTCTGTGTTATTAGATTGAGTTGGCTGCCAATTACTTTGTGCTAATAATTGATTGATCTGTTGATGTAGATCTTTGGGCAAATTGTTTTGGTTATAGAAGTTTTTGCCTGTAATCAGGAATTCTTTATCGCTGCCAGCATGTTGATCAATTTCAGGATGTTCAGCCAATTCAAACCAGTAACCCACATGCGTGTCGCGGACGGTGGTATGGGCTGTAAATTGCTTGGATTGTAAGTCGTAATATTGACCGAGATTTTGATTCAGTTTTTCGATCTGCGCATTGCCCGATGCGGTTGCACCATCTTCACCATTCAGGTCTTGCATCCATGCCGGTGAGAAATGCCATGCCTGTTCTAGACCTAAACTGGCATTGTCATATTGAGCACTGTGTTTATGTGTGCTCTGCACACTGCCTGCGCCATCTTCTTGTTCCAGTACATCGGCTTGCCAACGTTGTACATGCACGCTGCTCGGTTGTAAGCTGCGTTGCCCAACCAAACTGGTCATGCTGTCGTATTGTTCGGTGGCACTGCTACGGTGGTAACGAATCGTTCTTCTGTCTAGCGCTTGGTATTGGCTATTGTCATCAATCAAGCGTAGTTTTTGCGGCTGAATCGCGGCACTGCTTTGCGGAACGATTCGCTCGGCTTCATCAATTAACCAGCTAATCCCTTCGCTACGCATCAAAGATGTTAAAAATGCTTCATCTGATTGATTATATTGCATAATAAAAGGACGGATATCATAGTTCTGGCTCAGTCCGCTTAAGTCCAAAGTTAAGCTTGATGCAAATAAGGAACTCTTTTGCTGCCACTCCTTGAAGATAAGTTGCACGACATCAGGCACGCTCTTGTTCATAAACACGCGGCTGTTACGACGTTGTTTCCACAGTGCGGTGGGATCTTCTAAAGTCAGCTTATAGACAGTTAGGCTACCATCCGATTGCCCTTGTAAGGCTTGAGTAATAATCCCTGTGACACGGGTCAATTGTCCATTATCGGTCACCGTATCAATTGCCGCTTGGCTACCAATAAATTGTTTAAGTGGAATGGTCGCATTGGTCGACAGACAGATCAGTTCTGCCTTAAATCCATCATTCAGTTGATGCTGACCATCAATACGCTGTAGGAAGACTTGAGTATTTAAATCTTGATTGGAAAATTGAATATGGATTGCACGTTTTTGTGCTGTAAGGCCGAGACTCTCTAAAGCTTGATAGATATTATTCAGCATCTGTACATAGAATATTTGATTAAATTTAATGCATATTAATCAGAATGCAATTTTATCGTCTATACAATTCTGTCTATTCATATAAGATTGTCATAATGTGTTTAGCATTTTAATATTTCATGTTGAAAATATATTTCTAACTCGTAATAGTTTTCATATCTAAGATTTAAAAATAGAGTGCTAACACATAAATTATGTATTCTTATCTTTCTCCCATTTCAACCCTTACTTTTCTAAGTATATTATCCGTTTCTAGCTAAAATGGGATTGAAGTCTATACCGTATAGCGTTTGCTTAACCCCCATTCAGCCAAGATACGGCGATACATGGTCGAAGAACGATCTGCTTCAAAATGTGCTTCCATACTAATATCTAAAGGTAACTCTTCTGGCTTTTGCGCCTCTACCATCTCTTGATCTTCAGCAAAAATCTGCGCATTAAAATCATACACTGCCTGTAAATCACCTGTGGTATCAAAATTACGGGTTAACGGTACAAATAAACGGGTCTTATTATGCGAGATCGGACAACAGGCATTTAAAATCTTGAGTACCCCGTCATTCGGAAAATGAATGGTCAGCACGGCTGAAAATGGCGGATAAACATCAAAGATCCGTTCCCATAAAAAATCCTCAGGTGCTAAATGCTGCATACCATGCGGATAGTTGCTGACATTGCTGGTGTAGTTTGTATGCAAGCCATAATCGGTGCGTTCAGTCGAATATTTAGGTACGACGGGATTATCTCGATCGGCAAAAGCCTGATGATGCACCCAAGCAAAATGTGCCACATCAATAAAGCCTTCCAATTGACGACCACTTGAACCTGCAATATCGACTGACGGCGGCAAGATGGCTTGATGTGTCTCACTCTCCCATGTCTCTAACACAGGAAGATTCGCCAAACTTTCATCTCTGCCGAGAATACTGGTCCAGACCAATCCATATTTTAAAACAACAGGAAACTTGGTCAGGGAAAAACGCTCCGAGATTTTAGTTAAATCAGGTTGCGCTGGAATTTTGCTGCATTTGCCATCCTCATTAAAATGTAGTCCATGATAAGGACAGATCAAAGTATCCCCTTCAACCCAACCTTTGCTCAAAGGCACACCACGATGTGGGCAAATATCCCGAGCCAAGTGAATCTGCCCTGTTTCGGTCTTATACAAAGCCAGATTCATATCCAATAAGGTCACTTGCTGTGGTTTGCTGCTCACATCTTCAATACGTGCCACGGGATACCAATGTTGTGCAAGAATCTGCCAATCCTGATCATCAAATTGGCTATGGCATGGCTTATTTGGAAGATTGATGAATGGAATTGCGTTCATATCCTGTGCTCGTGATTTCGTCTTTCCGCTGTTGTTTGCAGTGTGGAATAGATCATTATTTTCGTCTATTAGAATGATTTACATGACTCATTCTAAAAATTAGAACAGTCTAGGCACTAAAATTGCTTTTGTATTGAAACCTGCTTTATCTCAAGTGAGTTTACAATGGCGCTGCCATTTTCACGTTTTGCCGATTATTTTATTGCCGTTGCCAAAACAGGCAGTTTAAGAAAAGCGGCCGATCAACTGTTTATTTCTGTCTCCGCCGTGCATCGGCAGATCGTGCTGGCAGAAGAAGAACTCGGCGTGGCTTTATTTGAACGATTACCCAGTGGACTCAAGCTGACTTTGGCTGGCGAATTACTCTATGCCGATCTACGCAGCTGGCAAAAAGAGTTTCAAATCACCCAGAAACGTTTGAATGAAATCCAAGGTATACAACGCGGTTCAATTGATTTTGGGATGATTGCAGCACTGAGTGAAAGCTTTGTCAGTGCGGTGATGCAGTCCATTGTTGAGCAATATCCGTGGATTAATTTTAAGGTTCGTGTCTTGGACAGTGATCGTATCGCGGATCTGGTGATCAATGCTGAACTCGACTTTGGTTTGATTCTGAACCCTAAACATCAGCACCAATTACAAATCAGCGCCTTTATTGAAATGCCCTTGGGTTTCGTGATTCCCAAACAGCATCCTTTAGCCCATAAAGAAAAAATCTACTTCTCCGATACGCTGGAATTCAATCATATTGTTCCTGCCGAGCCTTTGGTTATTCATGACCATGTTACGGCCTTATATAAAAAGCAGGACTTTCACCCACGTCATACCATCGAGTGCAATGATATCCATATGATGATTTCATTGCTCAGACAGAACTTAGGCATCAGCATTATGAGTTATCTGGATGCTGCCCCTTATATTGAAAATGGTGAGTTTGAATTTAGAGCAATCAATGACCATGGCCTACATCCAATTACCGTTGCACTTTGTGTTGCACCAAAACGGCAACTTTCTCGGATTGCGCAAATCATGATGAATCAAATCATTATCGAGATGGAGGCACTAAAATCGCGCATGTTAAAGAATATTCATCAATAACATGGTATTTTTGCACCAAAATAAAACACGCAAGCCATTGATTTAAATCAATATAGTATTTGACACCCAAAGATTTAATCGGGTAAGTTGATGTGAAGATTCACCTTTTTACGATTTAGGCATTGCTATGGTTTGGCCCAATACAGACACTCATTTAACAGCAGATTATCCACGTGATATGGTCGGTTATGCCGATCAACCACCCCATGCCCAATGGCCCAATCAAGCGAAAATTGCGGTGCAGTTTGTGTTGAATTATGAAGAAGGTGGTGAAAAACATATTCTGCATGGCGATGAAGGATCAGAGCAGTTTTTGTCTGAAATCAGTGGTGCAGAAAGTTATCCTGCGCGGCATCTTTCGATGGACTCGATTTATGAATATGGCTCACGGGTCGGTTTCTGGCGCATTCAACAGGAATTTGCCAAACGCCAATTACCCATGACCATTTTTGCTGTGGCAATGGCTTTGCAACGGAATCCATTGGTGGTCGAAGCGATCAAACAACATCACTATGATGTGGTATCGCATGGCTTGCGCTGGATTCATTATCAAAATATGGATATTGAAACTGAGAAACAACATATGACGGAAGCCATGCACATCCTCAAAGATTTGTTTGGTGAAATGCCAACGGGTTGGTATACAGGCCGCGATAGCCCCAATACCCGTCAGTTATTGGCGGAATATGATCAGGTGCAATATGACAGTGATTATTACGGCGATGACTTACCTTTTTGGACAACACTCCGCAATGCAGCGGGTGCAACCCGCCCGCATTTAATTATTCCCTATACACTTGATACCAATGACATGAAGTTTGCGTCTCCTACGGGTTTTAATCGTAGTAAGGATTTTTTTGAATATTTAAAAGATGCTTTTGATGTTCTCTATGCTGAGGGAGCAACTCATCCGAAAATGTTGTCTATTGGTATGCATTGTCGAATTTTAGGACGCCCTGCCCGCTTTAAGGCACTGCAACGCTTCTTGGATTATGTACAAAATCATGATCGGGTCTGGATTTGTACCCGTCAGCAGATTGCTGAGCATTGGTATAGACATCATCCTTTTCAAGCTTAGGCTTTTTAAAACGTCATCATGTGTCGTATATCCGATTTAAACAATTTTTCCAAAGAAAATAAGTTTTAAGATACTCCTTTAAAATAAGGAGATGATCAGGATGAAAGTACAATATTTTGCAGCGAGTACACTAGATGGATTTATCGCAACGGAAGATGATTCTTTAGAATGGTTATTTGCATTAGGCGAACTGGATAACTCAAGTTATCCCACGTTTATTGCAAATGTTGGCGCTTTGGTCATGGGCTCAGCAACTTATGAATGGATATTGAATAACGCAGAGCAAGTTGCTGCCGAAACAGGTTCAGCTTGGCCTTATACTCAGCCAACTTGGGTATTTTCCAGTCGTAAACTACCCTTGATTGAAGGTGCAGATATCCATTTTGTACAAGGAGAAGTTAGCCCTGTTTATTCTGAAATAAAATCCATTATTGATGATAAGAATATCTGGATTGTAGGCGGTGGCGAATTGGCAGGTCAGTTCTATGATGCAAATTTGCTTGATGAGCTTATTATACAAATTGGCTCAGTTACCCTTGCAAAAGGAAAAGCTCTTTTCCCCCGCAGAACACTTGCTCCAACACTTAAACTAAACTCTGTTCATCAAATGGGTGAAGGTATGGTTGAATTACATTATACCGTTGAGCGTAGTACAGCGATTTAATGGGCAGGATTTTGAACCTTCTAAACAGCCTGTTTTACCTACCGAGTAAATTGCACTAAGGTCATCGAGGAACACTAAAACTCAATCTAAATAGCCAACTTTGTTGAATAAAATGGGTTATTCGGAATAATTTTCCAATCATTGAACTGATACAATTTTATGACCTGATTGCAAATCGATGAGATGCGTTTATACGACATTTCTTAATACCCAAAAAGGAAAAATTAAAAAGGAAGAATGCTTATGGCGCTTATTTCATGCCCCGAATGCAGCCGTCAGGTTTCGACCCAAGCCAACTCCTGCCCGCATTGCGGTTATCCTCTGCAGACGCAACATAACACACCCGAGCCAAGAACATTGCAATCACCGCAGGTGTTAAGCCGCGCCATCATGGCACTCGGCGCTTGGTTGGTCACGCCCTGGATCGCGCGACTCCTGTTCGGACTAGCGGTGCTGGTATTTGCCTATCTTTCACTCAATAGCTAATCAAATATCTTCATTAAAGAACTACATCGCCATATTGTTATACAGGTGTATACATAAGTATTGTAGCCAAAGATAAGCATTCGAAGGACTTAAATCGACTTAATTAAAACAAAATACGGCCAACATATAAGTAGAGTGATTAGACATGTTTTCAATGAACAGATTCATGGTGCTAGGAATAGCATTGCTCGCGTGCTCCTGCACGAAGTCACCCTCGGCTGACGAGGAAAAGGTCAATGATGCGACTGCGAATACAGCCAAAGTCGCAGCCAAGTCCGCTGGGGATGTCGACTTCCCAGTAATTCCGCAGATCGTCGTGCCAGAGATCGTCGGTATCGGCCCAGCCCAGCGAGCGCTGGAAACATCGATGCAAGATATTATTGACCCAGTGGCTGGCATCAGTGTCAAGCCCGCCAACTGTACTACCGACGGCGCATTAGTCAACGATGCGGGCATTACCAGCATGGATGCGCAAGGCAATCTGTCGCGCAACGGTGATGAAGGCATCTTCCATATCGACGCAGACGGCAGTGGTACCGCCAACTACGAAGGCGGTGTCATCGTCATCAACGCCGATGGCAGTGGCACAATCAACGGCAATGGCGACGTTGGCGCTGACGATGGGATCATCTCGGTCGAGGCAGACGGTTCGGGCACATATAACGGCAAGTACGGCATCATCGTGCTGGACGGCAAAGGCGGTGGTACTTGGAACGGCGGCCACGGGGTGATTCGCAACCAAGGTGATGGTTCAGGCAGTTGGAATGGCCCACAAGGCATCGTCACCATCAACGCCGACGGCAGCGGTACATGGAACGGTCCACACGGGTTGGTGAGCAACGACGGTAAAGGCAATGGCAGCATTGGCACACCAGCACGTCAAGTGAAAATGGCACCAATTCCCAAGGTCGCTCCAGCTGGCAAGTTTCCACCGTTAAAAAAATTCGCCCCATCAGGCGCGCCATGCGGGTTCATCATCACTCTCAGTGATCAAGTGTTGTTTGATTTCGACAAGTCAGATATCCGTCCTGACGCAGCCAAGGTGCTGGACACCTTGGCCATGGCCTTGCAGAAAGTGCCAGCCAAGGCAATCGAAATTCGTGGTCATACTGATGCCAAGGGCAGTGATGCCTATAATCTGGATTTGTCCGAGCACCGTGCCAAATCCGTGGGCATGGCCTTGCGCCAGCGTGGTGCTGCAACCGATGCCAGCACGCGTGGTTACGGCGAGTCGCAGCCAGTAGCGCCCAACGAGGTCAGCGGTCAAGACAACGCTGCTGGCCGACAGTTGAACAGGCGGGTGGAAATCTTCGTGCGTACTTGATGATGCTAGCGGGCCAACAATGGTCACGTTTTATGCTCGTAAGCGTATTGCAATAGCTCAGTATTGCAATGCGCATTTGATGAACGATAAAACCTTGTATCTTGTCTATAATAGATTCCAATCTGGCAACTGATGATATGCCTAGGTTTTTTTATTACTCGCTGGACTTAGTTGAATGAATACTTAAAGATACCCGCAAATGCGATGAGTTTCCCCTGCTACAATATCTCATCTTTAGCTTAGGCTATTTTCGCCATTTCCATACTTCGCTGTTGTAACAGCTTCACCGCTTGCTTAGCTTGCCAAGCCAACTCCATCATATCCAGATCAGGAATCTGATCATTTTCCATCACCATTTTCCCTGCTACAAACATCGCCTTAATATGCGCACGTCCGCCACTTGCCACAGGTCCAATCGCCATATCATGCAAGCCAAAATAACGAGGATCATCTAACTGATAAATGACCAAGTCAGCCTGTTGCCCCACCTCAATTGTACCGATTTGATCGAGTCCCAAGATTTTCGCACCACCCACCGTTCCCCAACGGATCACATCCTCAATACTAGCAGCATCTGCACCACCTTCAAATTCTCCTCCCTCATATTGTGGTGTCGCCAACATCCCTTTTCTGGCCCGCTGTAATAACCAAGCGGCATGGGTTTCTGACAACATATCTGCGGCTTCATTGGAACCCGCACCATCCACCCCAATCGAAATGGTCATGCCTGCCTGTTCCAGAGCAACCAGATCAGCAATACCGCTACCCAAACGAGCATTACTCTGCGGACAGTGTGCGATTCCTGTTTGAGTTTGGCCCAACAACTGAATTTCTTCTGGCAATAATTTTACCAAATGGGCAAACCACACATCACTGCCAATCCAGTCCTGTTCAGCACAGAATTGGACTGGGGTCATAGCAAACTTGGCTCTAGCTGCATCCAGATAATCCACTGTTTCGGATAAATGACTATGCATCCGAATCCCCAATTGTCTGGCGATTTTGGCACTTTCACGCAACTGCTGTGCTGTGGTCGAATGCAAAGTTGAAGTGGGTGCCATCACGATTTTTCGGAAAGCATTTGAATCTGGCTGATGATAGTGCTGCACCAAACGCTCAATATCCGCTATATAGTCTTCAAATTTCTCTGGACGTAAGGCTTGAGGTAACTCACTTTCCAAACCACGCGTTAAGGTTGCACCACCGCGACACAACACAAAGCGCATACCCAATTTTTCGGCTTCATCAAATAAAATTGCAGCACCATCAAACGGCATTTGTGGCCAATATAAATAATGATGGTCTGCTACCGTTGCACAACCTGAACGTAATAATTCAATTAAGCCAATACGCACTGCAATCCGAAAAGTCGCCTCATCAAATGCACCACGAAATCGATACGGCGTACTGGCAAGCCATGAGGTCAGGCTTTGATTCAGTCCTTGTAGTTCACCCTTGAGTAAAGACTGAAATAAATGATGATGGGTATTCACCCATGCTGGGTAAATCACACAATCTTTGGCATCGACAATCTGCTCATTCGGCTGAGCGCTCAACCGCCCTATTTCCGTAATTTGTCCTGATTGGATGCGGATATCAGTAGATGAGCAGCGTGCTGCATCTCCAGATAATCCTGTCAAAATGGCATGGGCATTTTGAATTAAATAGCTATTATTTAAAGTCACTGAACTCATACTTGCTCACTCTCATGCCATTTGCTTAAAAACAACTGGCTTAATAAAGACATGACGACAAATAAGCCCAGACCCGTACAGGTAATCAGGAATAATGCAGCAAACATCAAGGGTAAATCCAACTGAAATCCTGCTTGTAAGATTTGATAAGCCAAGCCTGCACTGGTGCCACCCGCACCTGCAACAAACTCGGAAACTACAGCACCGATTAACGCCAAGCCACAGGAAATCCGTAAGCCACCAAAGAAATAAGGCAAAGCATTCGGCACACGTAAACGCATTAGAATTTGCCAGCGACTGGCTTTATTGATTTGAAAAAGATTGAGCAAACCTTTATTGACACTACGCAGACCCAAGGTGGTATTGGTCAGTATTGGAAAAACCGCGACTAACATGGCACACACCACCAAAGCCAAAGTGGTATTTTGAATCCAGATGATGACCAGAGGTGCGATTGCAACAATCGGTGTGACCTGAAATAAAATGGCATACGGCATAAAACAGGCTTCGAGCACACGACTTTGTACAAATACAAAAGCGATCAATGTGCCAATGATCACAGCGCAGACAAAAGCCAATAAAGTGATTTTTAAAGTTACCCATAAACTACTGAATAGCACACTAGACTGATTAATCAGCGCCATCACAATATCACTAGGTTTAGGTACGACATAAACAGGCACTTCCAGTTGTTGAAAACTCAGTTGCCAAAACATGAGAAAAATCAGACCAAGCCCAAGTGGAGCGGCAATACGTTGTACGGTTGGATGTTGTAGCAATGGTTTAATCATGAGCATGCCCTCCGCTTGCCTCAGCCAATAATTGCGATAGATGCGAACATTGTTGAATAAAAATGTCTGAGCTTCGGAAAGACTCATCGCGTTGATAAGGCCCATTAATATTTAAATCCGCCACTACACGTCCTGGTCGTGCACCCATCACAATGACCCTTGAAGACAGATACACCGCTTCGTAAATACTATGCGTGACAAATACCACCGTGAGATCTCGTTCTGACCATAATTGACGGATATCACTATCCAATTTATGGCGTGTAAACTCATCCAATGCGCCAAAAGGTTCATCCATCTGTAATAGATCAGGTTCAGTCACCAAAGCTCTGGCCAAAGAGGCACGCATTTGCATTCCACCCGAAAGTTCACGCGGATAAACTTTGCCGAATTTTTCTAAACCAACGGCTTTTAAAGCAGCTTGGACTTTGGGTGTACTGGTTGATTTGGCAATATGCTGTAAATCCAAAGGTAAACGCACATTGTCTTCAATATTGGCCCACGGCATCAGTGTTGCTTCCTGAAACACCATGGCCATTTTACATTGAGATTGCATTTCAGCCTTGCCATTCCAGCGCACCAAACCTGCTGAAGGCTGTTCCAGATCGGCAAACATTTTTAGCAAGGTACTTTTACCGCAGCCTGATGGTCCAAGTAATGAAACAATTTCACCGCGGGCAATATTTAAATCTAATCGCTGTAAGGCATTGGTGCCATTGGGATAAGTTTTTTCAACCCCTCTCGCCATAATCATCGGCATGATAAAGGTTGAAGATTCATGTATTGGTGTATCAATTGGTAAAGCAGAATTCATGTGGTTTCCCCTTCGTGCGAGTGCCCTATTTTGTTCACCCTTTCACCCTGACTTACTTTTCAGGCAAGTATCTAAGATTATTTGGCAGCTTTAACAAACTGCGTGGTATAAGCGGCTTTCCAATTGGTTTGGGTTTTGAGTAAACCTGCGTTCACCATAAAATCTCGGGTTGCTTTCCAACGTGCGTCTGTCATGATCCCAATGCCTTGGGTCTTGGCATCGCCGCCATCAATCAGTTTTAATTTGCGCATTTGTCCTACTGCAAAAGTCAGCAGTTCATCATTCATATTCGGGTTTTCTTTTTTAATGATGCTATTGCCCAAACGTGGATCAGCTAAATAGTTTTTCCATCCTTCCATCGATGCCTGAACAAAACGGCGCAGTACATCAGCTTTATTTTGAATGACATCATTGCGAGTCACTAAAATGCCGCCATAGGCTGGATACCCCGCATCAGCAAATAAAAAGAAATTACTTGATGGTTCTACTTTTTTCGCCTGAAAGACTTCCGAGGTGGCATAGGCCTGCTGTACTACATTTTTTCCTGCTAAAAATGGCTGCATATTGAAGGTATAAGGGCGTGCCTGCGCGGCATCTAATTTATATTTGCCTTTTAACCAAGGCCACCAGCTTGCTTGTCCGCTGGTCGAGACTAGAATGGTTTTGCTTTTGAGATCGGCCAAAGACTTTACATCGCTGTGAGTTAACACACCTTGTGGATCAAATTGAAATGGTGCTGCCACCGCTTTGATGGGAAAGTTACTTTCGATGCCTTTTAAGACCTGTAGATCATAATTAATAATAATGTCGGCACGTTTTGACAATAATAAGGTCATGTTATTGACCTGTGGGCCACCAATTTTAATATCGACATCAAGCCCGTATTTTTTATAAATTCCTTGTGCCAATGCTTGGTAATATCCCCCTTGCTCGGCTTGTGCAAACCAAGTGGTTTGTAAAACCAGTTTATCGGCTGCAAAACTGGTTGAGCTGAGCACTGTACCTAGCCCCAATAACGCGCCCGCGATAACAGTACGTCGCCCTTTGCCCACATAGTGCTGAATATTCATATTAAGACCCCTAAATCTGTATGGATTCATCTTGCTATTCTTTTTAGGGGGTCAATCAATGTATAAGCTACACATTTCTCTCAAAACCAAAAAATCAATTGGCTTTGTCCCCAAAAGAGGAACAGCAAACGCTGTAGAGCAATGTCCCGTATGTTTGCAACATACTGACCGCTTATACTCAATCATGATTTAGCAAGCTCTGTGCCAAGATTGATTTGATCTTGTTTTTTATAGCAATTCTCTAGGTTGGATTTATTATTAGTTGTTTTTAGGTGAATCAACTACATTGAGTCTTTGGTTTTGTATGCAGTTTAATGGTGCGTTAAGTAAGTACAGATGCACTCTAAATGAACTATGCGACCGAATAAATTGATCTTTTAAATAACGAGGTTACATGTCGACAATCATTCTGAAATTAGATTTAAAAAAATAAGTCGCCATCAAGTTCCCGAAATACATTCCTCAAAGTACCCATCAATCGTCACTATAGCGGGTAAAAAATCCAAATGTTGTGGTGACTCAAAAAGAATCATTATATTGATCCGATTATCGCCACTGCCAAAATAATTTTCATCGGAGACCTCTATTTCACAAGGGGAAAGATACTGCCAGATATGATGCACATCAGAACCAAAGTCGCTTGGAAGAAGTTCACAATCCACAAAAACATCAACCATTGCCTTACTTGCCAATGTCTTGATGGTCGCAACATCAGAAAGCAAACGCGTCATTGCTGCAATCTGCGCATCTGTTGGACCATCACGTTTTGCTCGAACAATAACCCGAAGCATCCCTTCGAATGCATCAAGTTCAACCTCTCTCAGCCAATGTGCACTGCCATATTTCAATAATCCAAATGGTGGGCAATTTATTGTATGCCGATTAAATACACTCATTACTGTCCTGTATTGCAGATAGCCTAGCTCTTGGTTTTATTCTACGCCCGATTGACGCCTTATATTTAAATGAAACACACCCCGAACTAAACCATTCAACATAACTCAAAATTCAGACCAATCTTAGCATCAATCTATTTCACTTTATAAACTGGCACAAAAAGTGCTTCATTCTTTCTGTCAGAGTAGAAGCGTTCAGCATAGTCAGTTACATCGACTGCTATGTGGGTCATTGCTCAGAAATCAGCTCACTTTTTTATAAAGCTTTCTCTTATGGAAAAAGTGCGGCTCTTTTTTGAATGTGACCCCGTCTCTTTCAATCTATTTGATTGGGTCACGGTTTATCCAAAAGATGAGGTTGAAATATGAATAGCGCCAATATGACTCCAATCGCTGAACATGACTACAGCTTAGAAGAACTGCAAAAAGAAGCGCGTATGGGGGCTTTGGGTCAAGAAACTTTTGAACGCGAAGTTCGAGTAATTGATTTATCTGACTTTGAACAACGTAAATATGAAATTGCGGAACAACTCTGGGCGGCTGCCACTGATATTGGTTTCTTTCAGGTCTCGCATCATGGTATTCCGCTTGAGCAGATTCAAACTGCATTTGACATGACACAACAGTTTTTTGCTTTGCCTGAACCAGTCAAAGCACGCTACCCACTCCATCGAAATGCAGGTTGGGAAAGTAAGGCCCAAGTCCGTCCATCGACCAGTACCCCAGACCAAAAAGAATCCTACCAAATTACTCGTCCACGTATGGATGGGCTTTATCCAACAGAGCAAGAGCTACCTGACTTTAAAAATACCATGCTTGAATTTGAACAGGCGTGTTGGCATGTGGGTATGAAAATACTCTCCTGTTTTGCTTATAAACTGGGTTTTGCCGATAATTTCTTTAGCCTTGCCCATGATCCTGAACAAGACAGTTATCAAAGCACTTTAAGAATGCTGCATTACTATGCCATTGATCCAGCTTTAAAAGATCAATTAGGTCTATGGCGTGCAGGCGCACATACCGATTTTGATTGTTTAACCTTATTATTCCAACGGAATGGTCAAGGTGGTCTGCAAGTCTGTCCAGGTAAAGATATGGAACAACAGCAATGGACCAGTATCGAACCACGGGATGATGTCATCACCTGTAATATCGGCGATATGTTGATGCGTTGGAGTGATGATCAATTGCCATCTAATTTCCACCGTGTCAAAAATCCAGAAGCAGATGAATATCAAGGCGCACGTTATAGCCTCGCCTTCTTCTGCCAAGCCAATGAAGATGTGCTGATTGAAAGCCCACAACAGAAATATCCAGCAATTACAGCGAAGGAATATTTAAAACAAAGAATTAGTGCAAATTTTAAAGGGAAATACTAATCGTTGATTCATTGTAGACAGAGGCAAATTGTCTCTGTCTGCTATTAGACAATTATCGAATTATTTTTCTCGTTTCTGATCTTTTTCTAGATCTATTCTTGGTTTTTTTAGGTGTCTTTTTTGGGGGCATAATAATTTTTCCAGTACCTAATCCTCGGAAAAAATAGTTAACAAGATAAATGAATAAAAAACCGAAATAGAAAAATGGGAATATCGTAAAGACACTAAAAGCACTTTCCCATAAAAGCACACCAATCCGATAATTATAACTTAACTGGATAAGCGCACCTCTACGGCTACCATCCTGAAAGGAAATATCATCCAAAAGAAAATGGATCATACCCATTAAAAAACAAAAGAAAAACATCCCTGAAACAATCGTTTTTTTAATTAATGGTTTCTCCAGCCATGGATATTTCTTCGATGCATCAAACTCGGCCTGAAAAAATTTACTATAAATTTTTTCCTGAAACACCTTGCCCAAACCCACTCTCTTAATAAATAGAAAACACAAATAACCGCCGAAAACAGATGTTATAATCGTATAATAAATACTTGAAAGAATAGTAAAAAATGGCAGAGGACCTTTGGTTCCCACCGTAATCAACATCTGCTCTGTAATATGACGATAAATCTCATACTGCCACTCATTGCGTGGATATGCTGGAAATAAAAATAACGGTAAAATGAATACAATAATCAAAAGGCTAATATGTATTTTCGCCTGTCTTTTTTCTTTAGCTCGTTGTTCAAGCGCTAAGCGCCTTTGTTCTAATTTTTCTTGCTTCTTTTGCTTTGTGTACTGCTCAAGCAATTCTCTTGCTACATAACGTTTTGTTGACATAGAAAATCAATATTTATGTTTTATATAAAAATCTTAATTAGAAAATAATAAAGATACGCGAATATTCATAGGATCGAGAATTTTAAATTAAAATGAACGACCTTCCAACATTTTAAATGTACATATCTTCTTTTTATAAAATTTATACAGTCAGAGATTCACGATCTCTGACTGTACTAAAGCTTCAGTAATCCAACAGATGTGAGATAAATGATGGACATCACAATTACTGCCACCCCCAATACGATCTACGACCAGAAAATCACTATCTGCTTCCAAAGTAATTAAAGGATGATGCCATACCCCTTGATGATAGGTAACACCCTGCTGCCCATTGCTGATAAAAGCTTGAATCCGTTGCTCATCAGGTCGCGCTTGATCAAAAGGCAACGCCACAACAACAATAAACTTCTGTTGCTGTAATGGAATAAAAGACTGTGAACCATAAGGATGTCGTTCTAACATCTCAATCTGAAATGGAATCGAAGTTGCAAACAGATTATGAAAAATGCTCATTCCTACGGCGACTTGATCCCCTGAGACCTGTGCCAGAGATAAGGCGTGATAGCGTTCAGTGAGCCCCTGATTAATTGGAATAAAGTCTTTGTTGCTCTTTTCAATCACATCCCCAAAAGCAGCAAAACTGTCTTGAGTTAAAGGCCGAATTTCAATATTCTTTTCATGCATAGGTTGATTCTCTTTAGATCAGTTGCATCGCGTGAGCAACACTGTCGCGCAAGACAACTTTTGCGCTGTTGCTTTATTTTGCTTAAAAATAACTACAGATTATGCAATCAAATTAAAATCAAAAGCTCAAAAACCAATGGCTGCGCCATTGGTTTTTGAGGGTGTGCTAAGGGGCTTCGCCCCTTAAACCCCTGAAAAATCATTTTGCAACCAGTGCCGCTTTCCCCCATAAACGAATCCGACTAATCCCACCATCAGGAATCATATTGACGCGAATATAATTCACTTTTTGATGTTGAAGCACTTCTGCAACATATTCATGAATATTGTCCATGGTCAAAGGCTGCTGTTCCAATACAAAAGGCCAGAACATACTCTGCGGAATAAGTTGCGCATCAGTCGCATCTTCAACATAAGCGGCTTGAATCGAACAAAAAGCGGGAAAATTCCCTTTAAAATACGCGGTATCGACGTCAATTTTTTCAATCTGCCCTGTTTGTCCCAAGGCAATAATGCACCAGTCAAAACCAGGAGCACGGCGACGTTTGGTCTCCCAACCATCGCCCATATTTAAACCACGATCAGGGCTGAGTAAATTATTCGGATGGCCAAAATGCGCATCGCTAAAGGCCACAATACGCCCGCCATTTTTTAAACCAATCAAATCCATCTGCTGGGTTGTATCGACATTTTCGAGCAGCACACGGCCATAGACTCTTAAACGGGCAATACCGCCATCAGGGAAAATATTAATACGAATATGGGTAATTTTCTGAGCAGCGCAGTCGAAAAAATGATGCTGATCTGGAGATAAAACCGAATTTTCTAATAACGTCGTCCAAGTGATACCTTCTAATTGATTATCTGGTGCATAGCAGCCCTCAATAGAAGCAGAGGCTGGATAATTACCTGTAAAGAATGAGGTATCAATATCAAATCCAGATACGGTCCCTGTTGCGCCTAAACGAACAATACACCAATCATAACCAGACTCACGTTTACGTCGCGTTTCCCACCCATCCATCCATTTACCATTGTCATCATATTTTCCTTCAATGAATTGAGCGGGTGTGCTTTGCAACATTCTTGCCGCTTCTGCAAAAAACTCATCAGAACAACTGACGATACTTGCACCAATTCTGGCATCAGCAAGATTGGTGAACGCCTGCAAATGGGTCGGTAAAGCTACGGTTTTAGCAACATGCACTGTCATTGATCATTCCTGAAGGTTTCATTTCTATTCTATTATGCAAGATCCAGTCCAACTGGTCTGACCTGTTGTTAAAAATATAGCTATTTTTAATCAACAGCGCCAACAAAAAGATAAATTTTGTGTAGAATCAAACTGTTTATTTTTATATTTAAGGTGTGTTGCTGATGAGTCCACAGGCGATGCTCAATGGAAAATCATCTCAGGTGACTGAGCAAGCGGTGGAAGTGATTCATCAACGCATTCAACAAAATACGTATGCAGTCGGTTCTGCCTTACCCTCGCAACGTGATCTTGCCCTCCAGTTGGGAATCAGTCGTGCTTCTTTACGTGAGGCATTAACCCGTCTTGCCGCTTTAGGCTTATTGGAAATCAAGGCGGGTAAAGGGGTTTATGTGATTTCACAGCATAGCCAAGCCGCAGAACAATGGGATGGCGAACACCGTGTTTCGCTTAAAGATTTCTATCAATTACGTTATGTACTGGAAGGTTTCTGTGCCCTGCTTGCATGTGAATATTTAACCGAACAGGATAAGTCGACCCTGCAGCAACACTACCAGTCCCTTGCCGGTGCAATCAAAGAACAAAACTGGCAGGCAGCCTCTGAATTTGATTATGCTTTTCATCAGCACATTATTGAACTTAGCCATAATCAATCAATTATTCAAACACTTAAAATGCATACTGAATGGATTAAAAAAAGTCAGATCCTACCTTTTGTTCAACCTAATCTGGCATTTAAAACTATTCAAGAACATGAGTTAATTCTGCAAGCCTTATTTCATCAGGATGCAGCTGCGGCTGAAAAAGCCATGCAAGCGCATATTATTGGTGCTGCACAACGGGCGGGTGTGTACTTTTCTCGGCATAACAGCTCAATCTAAGCACGAAAATTAAATCTGCACCACTTTGCCCCATACTTTGAACCATATCCATGCAACCTTTCTATTTTTGCTTTTTAATAAAGCAAATTGTCTGGTATGACCAGTAAAACCAGTTGCTAAAATTGGCACACTTCTCGCTTAGAACTGTTTAGAAACTTATTTATATTTTAGGGTCTGAACAATGAATATTGCGATTGTAGGTGCAGGTATGGGCGGTTTGACTGCTGGTATCGCTTTAAAAAAATTTGGTCATCAGGTCACGATCTATGAACAAGCTGCCGAAATCTTACCCGTCGGCGCCGCTATTTCACTGTGGTCAAATGGGGTGAAGTGCCTCAACTATCTGGGCTTAACCGATCAAATTCAGGCGCTTGGTGGACAAATGGAATCTTTGGCCTATGTGGATGGACTGAGCCAACAAACCATGACTCAATTTAGCTTATCACCATTATATAAAGAAGTCGGACAACGTGCCTATCCTGTCGCCCGAGCTGATCTACAACAATTATTAATGCAACAATTTGGTCTGGCAGATATCAAACTGGGCATGAAAATGACCGAGATTGAAAGCCATCAAGATGATGTCACCCTTCATTTTCAGGATGGCTCACAAATTACAGCCGATTTACTGATTGGTGCAGATGGCACACATTCGCTCACCCGAAAATTTGTCCTCGGTTACCAAGTTGAACGTCGCTATGCAGGTTATGTGAATTGGAATGGTTTAGTTGATATTGATGAAGCGATTGCACCTGCCATGCAATGGACGACGTATATCGGTGAAGGTAAGCGTGTTTCACTGATGCCCGTTGCCCAAAATCGTTTCTATTTTTTCTTTGATGTGCCGCTAGCGGCTGGTTTGGAAAATCAGCGTGAACAGTATAAGCAAGACCTGAAATCCCATTTCAGCGGTTGGTGTGAACCTGTACAAAAACTGATTGAACGTTTAGATGTGCAAAAAACCAATCGTGTCGAAATTCATGACATTGAACCGTTTATGGATTTTTATAGAGGACGTGTGGTGCTACTCGGTGATGCAGCGCATAGCACCACCCCTGATATCGGACAAGGCGGCTGTCAAGCCATGGAAGATGCAATTTACCTCGCCCGCGCCTTGCAAATCAACACCTTTGGTTTAGAGGATGCATTGGCACGTTATCAAAACAAACGCAATGATCGTACCAAAGAAATGGTGCTCCGAGCCCGTAAGCGTTGCGATGTCACCCATATGAAAGATCCTCAAGTGACTGAAGAATGGTATCAATCGCTGTACCAAGAGCAAGGCTCACATATCATGCAAGGGATTATCAGTAATATTATTGGCAATCCACTCGATTAAATTAAAAAAGGGGCGCTTATCAGCCCCCCTCCTTTAAATCAATCACGATTTCTTAAGCCGCCAATAAGGCTTTCGCTGCAGCACGATGTTTTGCTTTCAGTTCTTCTAAATCAAGTCCTTGAATCTCGCCATGTTTGACTCGCCACTGGCCTGCGACCATCACATGTTCCGCTTTATCCGCACCACACAAGAGCAAGGCTGCAATTGGGTCATGACTACCTGAGAATTTCAATTCATCGAGCTTATAACAGGCTAAATCGGCCTGATACTCAGGCGCAAATTGTCCTAAATGCTGTCCACGCCCTAATAGCTGTGCGGAACCGAGGGTTCCCCAATGCAAGGCCAACTCAGGAGTAATCCTTTCAGCACCGTATTTTAAACGTTGTAAATACATGGCCTGACGAACTTCCAGAATTAAATTTGAAGCATCTCCAGAGGCGGAACCATCAACGCCCAGCCCCACATTGGCACCTGCCTGCATTAAATCGAGGGTTGGGCAAATCCCTGAGGCGAGGCGCATATTGGAATGTGGACAATGACAGATTCCCACACCTGCCTGCCCTAAACGCTGAATTTCATCTGCATTAAAATGAATACCATGTGCTAACCAAGTCCGTTCATTTAGCCAACCCACGTGTTCTAAATAATCCACCGTGCGCATGCCAAACTTTTCCAGACAGAAGCTTTCCTCATCCAAGGTTTCTGCGAGGTGTGTATGCAATCGAACATCCAGTGTCTGAGCGAGTTGCGCGCTTTCTCGCATAATCTCCTGTGTCACCGAAAAGGGTGAGCATGGAGCCAAAGCAATATTGACCATGCCATTATCCCCGCGTTGATGATAGGTCTGCACCAAGCGCTCACTGTCCTTTAAAATGACTTCCATACTTTGCACAGTATGCTGTGGCGGTAAACCACCCTGTTCTTGTCCAAGACTCATCGAACCTCGGGTTAACATCACCCGCATTCCCAATTGCTGTGCGGCATTAACTTGAATATCAATCGCATCGGTCAATTGTTGCGGGAATAAATAATGATGATCCGCAGCAAAGGTACAACCCGATAACAACAACTCGGCCAAAGCCACTTGAGTCGCGACATGTAACTGCTCTGGATTTAGACGTGCCCATACTGGGTACAGATTAACCAACCATGGAAATAAAGGGAGATTAACCACAGGTGCCCAAGCTCGAGTCAAGGTTTGATAAAAATGATGGTGGCTATTTACCAAGCCAGGAATCACCACCACATCTTTGGCATCGAATATCTCATCACAAGGCAGACTGGGTTGCTGATCCTTTGCCAAAACCTCAATGATTTTATTATTTTCAATCACCAAGCCATTACTCGCATCGAGTTGATTCGCGGTATAAATTGCGAGTGGTTGTTTAATCCAGATTCTTGAACGGCTATTTAAGCTGGCCATCATTGTCATTACCTCGTCCTTTAAAATTTGTAGCTCAGTGCAAAACGGTTTTGTAAGAAATTCTTGTCATAGCGCGGAGAAGTCTGAATCCCTGCAAAATTACTGACACTAAAACCTTTCAAAGCACCCGTGAAGTTATAAATGCCAAGCAGCATGTATTCAGATTGGTTTCGACTGGCGATATTTTCAGCCTCTTTTAAATCCATAAATGAATAACGTGCTCCTGCAATCACTTGATCTGTCAGTTTGCCCTCCAAAGACACCATCAAGGCATTGCCCGCACCTAAATCTTGGGTACTGGTAAAAAAAGGTTGTGCAAAAATTTCACCAGACGATGTCTGACTAGCATAAGGCATAAGCAGCGCACCATTTAAATAGCTCTTTTGATCGGGCTTAATATAGTTATAGGCCAGCTTCAAACTGGCAGCCGGTAAAACTTTCAACGCAGCTTGAACACCCCAAACCTGACTATTGATCTCGCCTGCAAGTGCCTTGCCCTGATCCTTGCCAGACATATATTGCAGTGACAATTCAGGAGCATAATTCAATTTTGGAAATGCCAGATCCGCTTGGGTATAGATCAAACGCAGATAATCATCATAATCCTGATACCACAGTTGGGTTTTTAGGGTCTTATCATCCGCTAATGCAAAACGTTTCCCTGCACCAATCGACCAGACCCCATCAGTTTGCAAGTTTGGGTTTTGACGTGAGCTTTTGGTAAACTCATCTTCTGCATAACTTTTATATTTATTCACTTTGGTCAGGCGCAGGAAATCATTGTTATTCCCGATCTGTACATCCGCAGCTTGATATAAGAACATCAAGACACGGCGGTCCGCATAATCGCCCATAAAAGGCAAATTGAGACGCTGATTACCGACGGTCACCCGCGCCAAATCATTTTTCCACGTCAGATAGGCTTCTGCTAAACCATCACGATCTTCTTTTAATTCAGAGACTTCATCATTCTTGTTTTTTTCATCCAAGCGACGCTGAATATCATAGCCAACCCCTGCCTGTACCCCATAAAAAGGCGCTGTTTCATATTTGATATAGCCGCCAATCACCGTGGTATCTTGATTTAAATTATTCACAAAATAACCATTATTGAGTGAATAATACGTAGACTTGACCACGCCATGCACACTGCCACAGGCCACTACAGCAGAGATCGATTCAATTGAATTGTCCTGAGGCTGACAATCTTGTTGCAGATTAAATAAAGCATTTAAGCTGGTATCAGCAGCCCATGCAGGTAGCGTTGTCCCCATTGCGACTGCGAAAGCAACCGATGTTAAGCGAATTTTTTGCATAGATATCCCCTAGATCTTTGATCTAAAAATTGATTTAAAACCTTTAAAACCGACCTGCTGATGCTTTAAAAATCTTGCTTTGCACTTTTTTAAAGCCAAAAACGCCCCCAGACCTATTCAAAATTAAATAAGCGACTTTTAACGATGTGCAGGTAAAAAGCAGGATTCAGTTTGAACATTCAAGCCTGAATCCGTGATGATTAATGCCCTGAGTTTAAGGGCAAGCTTGCCACTTCCACTGATTTTTTAGTGAATGGAAGATGATTGAAAATGATGTTGAGTAGAATTGCAGTGATACAGGTCGAACTGATCCCAGAGTGTAATAACATCTGCACAGAAACAGGAAATTGTGCATAAAACTCATGGTTTACAATCGGAATCATGCCGATCGCCAATGAGGTCGCGACAATAATCAGGTTCTTATGCTCGTTATAATCCACTTTCGCTAAAGTGCGAATTCCACTGGCTGCGACTGTTCCAAACAGGACAATCCCCGCTCCGCCTAATACGGGCATCGGAATGGATGCGACTAAACGCCCCACAATCGGCAGCAAACCTAAAACCATCAGAATTCCGCCTGCAGTTGCCACCACAAATCGGCTTTTAATTCCAGTAATCGCCACCAGTCCCACATTCTGTGCAAATGCCGTTTGCATAAATGAACCAAAGATCGGTGAGATTGCACTCGATAGCATATCGGCACGTAAACCATCCCCAATACGTTTGGAATCGACTTTGCTGCCCACGATTTCACCAATCGCAATAATATCTGCGGTGGTTTCCGTCATCACCACCAAGGTCACAATCACCATGGAAAGAATGGCAGAAAACTCAAAGACAGGAGAACCAAAGTGGAAAAAGCTCGGCAAAGCAAAGATAGAGCCTGAACCGACATTGGAAAAATCAGTGAATCCTGCAAAATAAGCCAGCACGGTTCCCAACACAATGGCAATCAAAATCGCAAGCCGACGTAAGATTTGACTGCGTAACATACTAAAAATAATCACAATCACTAAGGTCATTAATGCCAAACCGACATTGGCTGGATCCCCCCAGTTTTCAGCTTTTGGATTGCCGCCCATAATCCAGCGGATTGCCACAGGCGTCAGCGAAATACCGATCATGGTAATTACACAACCCGTCACCACCGGTGGAAAGAACCGGATAATTTTTGCGAAAAATGGCGTAAGTAACAGGCCAATAATCGACGCCACAATCACAGCACCAAACGCCGAGGCCAAACCACCACCTGTGGTTACGATGGCGAGAATCGTGGCGACACCTGCGAAAGAGACGCCCTGAACAATCGGCAATTTCGCCCCAAAATGCTTGAAACCAACGGTTTGTAAAACGGTGGCAATTCCCCCAACAAATAATGCAGCCGCCACCAATAGTCCAATTTCAGATGCTTGCAAGCCCGCCGCAGCACCAATAATGAGCGGCGGTGCAATGATGCCGCCATACATGGTCAAGACATGTTGCAAACCATAAATCAGGTTTTTGTTCATGCCTAAATATTGATGTTCTGCTGATCCGTGAGCCTCACGGTCTAGGTTGTCTTGCTGCATGGGTTAATTCCTCAAATTAAATTCATAATGTCCACATTGCTTGAATTGGTTTAGCTGCCACGATAGGTTGAATATGAAAACGGGCTGATTAATAACGGCACGTGATAGTGCTGTTGAATATCCATGACCTTAAAATCAATACATACGCGTGGATAAAAACTTTCGGTATTTAAAGCTTGAAAATAATCGGCAACTTCAAAAATTAATTGGTAATTGCTCTGCACAAATACCTCGAGGTTGAATGTTTTAATACGACCATCGGCATCGGTAACTTGTTGATCCAATAAGATATAATTCTGATCCACTTGCTGCAGTAACTTCACCAGTACCTTTGGCGCAGGCTGGCCCAGTGATGCATTTAAAATATGTGTGCTGATACCCGCCATTATTGAATCTCCTGATTTAAACGAAGCAGTGCAATTTCCCCCAATTGCTGCTTCACTTCGGCCTGCTCTTGTTCTACTGTATTTTTGAGTCTGCGTTGCAGTTCGGACAGTATCTGTTGCCCTGAACGACCTGCTGCACGAATCAGATAGATATGGCCAAATTTGTGCTCATAATCTAAATTGCCCTGATAAAGTGCCAGTTGCAGCACTGCATCGGTTTGGATCTGCCCTTGTTCTTGCTGAGAAAACTGCTGTTCTTTTTCAGACAACACCGCTGCCGCTTTTTTCTCACCAATACGTGGATGTTGCGCCAAGGCCGCAGAAATTTCAGGCCATTGCCACGTTTGCGCTTGTGCAAGCGCAGTTTGATAAAGCTGTTCTTTAGAGCTGTATGGACGTTGCTGTAGCAGTTCAGAAATCCAAGTGGGAATGTGCACACAGCCTTGCAAAACCCGTTTGGCCGCATCTGAATCTAGCTGATTGAAAGTTTCGAGTTGCATCGCTGCTCCAATTTAACGCATTGTCTGACTGGTCTGACCAGATATCGTAAATGAAGCAATGAATATGCCAATTTTTGTGCTTAGACCACAAACATCATCAATAAGCTATAAGGTTCAGATTGAAATAAAAAAAACGGCAACCACTAGGGTCACTGCTTTTATCTTAAAAATTTAAAAGAACTTAATTCAAACTATATGCAATCACATAATCACCATGATCAGGCGACTGACGTGCACCGCCCGCAGTAATCAGCACATACTGTTTGCCGTTTTTCGGAGACACATAGCTGATTGGCGTACCTTGACTTCCCACAGGTAAACGTGATTTCCAAAGCTCTTTGCCCGATGATGAATCCAGTGCGCGCAAGTAATAGTCTTGAGTTGCAGCAAAGAAGACTAAACCACCTTGAGTTGCCATTGGCCCCCCAATAGTTGGCATGCCAATTGGAACAGGCAAGCCCATTTTGATTCCCATCGGCCCAGTATCCTGTACGGTTCCCATTGGCACTTGCCATGCAATTTGACGGGTTTTCATATCCACTGCCGTCATGGTGCCATATGGTGGTTTTTGACATGGAATCATCAATTTCGACCAGAAACGATCTTTATTGACTTTGTACGGTGTTCCTTTCATTGGCACCGCACCCATACCCGTATTGACTTTTTCACCACCATTGGCCTGAACAGCCAAGTCTTCTGGGGTTTGTTCAATCAACTGAATCCATAAGCCTAAGCGCATGTCATTGACGAACATATATTGATGGCTTGGATCAAAGGCTATACTGCCCCAGTTCATGCCACCTAAAGAACCAGGGAAGCTCAAGGATTTATCTGTACCTGGTGCGGTAAATAAACCTTCATAACGCATCGATTTAAAGTTAATTCGACACATTAGTTGGTCAAATGGCGTTGCACCCCACATATCCGATTCGGTTAAGGTTTGATTGCCAATCTGTGGCATTTCCACCGAACGTGGTTGAGTCGGGCTGTATTGCTCACCTTTGATATCGGCAGGTTTCACTGGCTGCTCAATCACTTTGGTGAGTGGTTGGCCCGTGACACGATCCAAGACAAAGAACTGACCTGATTTGGTGCCAATCACTACGGCGGGTTTATTGCTGCCATCCTGCATTGGGAAATCCACCAAGCTGGGTTGCATTGGCAAATCAAAATCCCACAAGTCATTATGAACAGTCTGGTAGACCCACTTTTCCTTGCCTGTGGTCGCATCTAAAGCCAGAACAGAAGAATTATATTTATGGTCTAAAGGTTGACGATTACCGCCCCACACATCCACAGATGAGCTACCCATTGGCAAGAATACCGTGTTCATCTGCGGATCATAAGACATGGCTGCCCAAGAGTTTGCTGAACTACGTTTATAGGTTTCGCCTTCTTTTAACACATGGTTTGGATCAGGATTACGTGGATCAAAGGCCCAACGTAATTCACCTGTAATGACATCGTATGCACGAATCACCCCACCCGGCATATCGGCGGCAAAGTTATCGGCAATTCGACTCCCCACCACAATCACTGTCCCCGCAATGGTTGGTGCAGATGTCACCTCAAAACGTGGTGCAGTAGTGCCCTCACCTAGACCTTTCAGAAGATCTACTGTTCCCTCTACACCAAAATCTTTACAACGCTCACCTGTATCTGCATTAACAGCGATTAAGCGACCATCTGGTGTATTGGTATAGACTCGACGTAAGCATGAAGTATTATTTGCCACCGCTTTTACCTGTGTCGCTCCAGCCAGAGTCGGCTGAACCAAGGCTTGGGTAGAATCAAAATAAGCAACACCACGGCAACGTTCCCATGCATCCGACTTGGAATTGACTTCTGCTTTCCAAAGTTGTTTACCAGAGTCCGCTTCCAAGGCAAAAATATTGTTATGCGGCGTACATAAGAAAATCTTATTACCCACTTGTAATGGTGTCATTTGGTCTTCTGCACCATTTCCCGAACCTGTGGTGAAATCACCCGTTCGGAAACGCCAGACCTCTTTTAATTGATGTACATTATCTCGTGTGATCTGATCCAATGCAGCAAAACGGCTCCCCCCTGAATCTTGACCATAATGCTGCCAGTTGGTCTGTTTCATATCAGTTTTCACAGGAACCAAAGGCAAGGCCTGACCAGAGACAGCAACCGTTGGATGTGGCTGGAACATCTGATAAAAACCAATCACCATGCCGATAACCGTCAATATTCCCAAACCATAAGCAGGTAGATCTGCACTCGGCTGAAATTGATAACGGCGAATGGCAGGTAAAGTAAACATCAGCGCGGCAAATAAGCCTGCTGGGAACATCAGTCTTGAAAATAAAGGCCAGAATTCCCAACCTGCATCAATCAATGACCAGATGATCGTTCCTGCAAAAACTAGACTGAATAACCAGACACCCAGCGCTTTTTTCTTAAAAATAAAAACAGCAGAGATCAGCGTGAATACACCCGAGATCACGAAATACCATGATCCACCCAACGTCGCGAGTTGAAACCCACCGACTGTAAAAAACAAGCCTGTGAGTAACAAAACTAAGGCCAAAATAAAGCACCATATTTTGAGTATGGTCTGTGAGCTTGAAGTTTCAGTCATCGCTCATTCTCCTATATTAGAAATTCACGCGCATGCTCAGGCCTGCAACCCATGCATCATCGACCTCTTTAACACCCGCAGGTTGATGGATATATTGCAAGTTCGGTCTCAACATCACCGCAGGTGACCACTGATAGGTGTAATTCAGTTCAACATTGAGCTCATCACGCTGAACGGGTACATAATCTGCAGCAAGCGCATCGTATTGCTGATAACCGCGAGTTTCATTGAGTGCAATTTGACGATCTTTATAACGATCATTAACGAGATAATTGGCAATACCAAAACCAATTGAGTCATTTGGACGACCATCAAAAGGTCCTTTGTACCAGAGAGCTAATTGCTGCGTACTTTGAACTGCTGTGGTGGCTTTATCATTAATTACGGCATTGAAACTGACGTACAAACCACGCTTTGGATCATTGCCTGTTTGACTCAGTTGTTGTTGTGCATTTATCCAGAAACTATGTTTACCATCATGTACCTTGCCCACGGTCGCAATATCATTGGCTTGGGCTGTTGAATACAATGCACCGATTTTATATTCGCCTGATAAGCCATTAAAGGCTGCAAGTTTTGGTCGCCATGCCAGTTCGACAGGAATAGTCGCACCTTTGACATGGTCCATATCCAGATTAAAACCATCACGATTGCGATCAGTTTTAATATTATCTGGATTAACTTCGTAGACACCGACACCTAACGTCCATTCAGGTGCAAATTGATATTTAACATTGGCACCCCATAATCCAACAGGTAAGTTGTACCAAATTGAACCAATCGACTTCCCAAGCTGACCACCACACAGTAACAGGTTCTGAAATTCGCATTGCGAGCCATTAAAATCTTCTGACATGCCCATACGGCCAATCTTGAACTGCACCGTATTATCCACAAAGCCCTTTTTCACCCATGCCTGACTCAAACGCCAGATTTTGCCGCGACCATAGATTTCCTGTGAATTGCCTAGTGCGCTAGAACGCGGATCTTTAATTCGATCCAAGGTTAAGGCATTACCATCACGTTTGGTGATTAAAAGGCTGGCACTGGTATCTTTCCAGCCCGCAATTTTCTCTAAATCGAAATTGGCACCTAACGACAGTTGCGCAGCATTTTTAAAGGCATTGTCATCGTTATAGCCTCCATCCAAGTTGGTGGCACTTTGACTCATGATCGAGGCAGTAAATTTATAGCCTTCTTTTTCCAATTGCTGACGCTGACCATTCCAATCACCCAGTAACCATTGACGATCCTGTGACCATGGTTGATCAGCAAAACTAGATTGAGCAGCACATATAGCAACTGCTAGACAGCTCAGTTTGAGCAATAATGCATTCGACTTCATATTCGGCCTCCTTGCCGTTTATTTCAGTTTTACGGCTGAACTGAGTTCAGATGTTGCACCTACACGGTCAGTGATCGTTGCTGTCACTGAAGCCACTTGGATTGTTGGTTTCCAAGTCAGCATTGCGGTTCCTTGTGCATTGGTTGCAGCAACTGCTGAACCTAAATAAAGCTCTGCTTCATTTGAATTTACTGATGTGTTGCCAAAAAACTCGACCTGATAACGCTTGTTCGGCTGGCCTTTGACCTCGACTGAAATTTGTCCTTTGGACAAGCTTAATTTCGGTGCCTGAATATTCTGGTTGGGTTGAGCATTACAGCCTTGCTCATCGGGTGTGTTGCAGGTTTTTTGCAAATTGGCAGGATCAATCTTGACCCCATGACCACGTGAACCGACGAAATGTGCATGCTCTAAACCCGGAATATCGAAGATAATCGCGCCGACGCGTTGATTCGGTACACAACTTCCACCCGCCTCACAACGTTTAATGTCTTTGCCATTATTCCAGATTAAGTTTTTGGTCAGAGTAATGTGGGCATTGGCATCTTTTTCAGAGCGGATCGCGATTCCCACCCGATTGCCATGTACTTTATTACCGTCAAAAATATTGCCATCACCAGTCAGGTTAAAACCATTGGAGTTATTGGTCAGTTCGTTATAGGCAATGTAGTTGCGCTTACCCCAGTTGATCTGTAAACCATCTGAGTAATTTTCAAATTTATTGCCAATCACGGCATTGTCATTGCCCCACAGAATCTCAATCCCTTGTGATGGTTCAGGATTTGCTGCTGTAGAAATAAAATGGTTATTGGCGACCAAGTTAAATGCTGCGCCACGAGTCAGTTCAAGTCCGTCACCATTGTCCTGAAAATAGTTGTTCAATACTTTGTTGTTATTGGTGGTGGTCGCCGTTGGATTGCCCTTGCCATCATCTCCAGTCAGCATCACCCCTGCACCGCCATAGTTGTGCATGATACGGTTGTTTTGAATCAGGTTATTGCTGGCACGGTTCATCAAAATCCCAATACAGAAATGACGGATTTCTAAGCCTTGGATGGTGACACCATTGATGTCGCGTAATACGATGCCCGGCAAAGTGGTTGTACGGACATTGGTGCCGAATTGTCCTTCGACTGCACCTGGGCAAGCTTCTACCCCTGTGCCTTTAATATAATTTGATCCATCGACCGCGATAAATTCACCCGTTTTTGCCCATTGTGTACCGATCAATTTTACAGGCGCTTTGATCTCAGGTAATGGACTGTTGACCTTGATTGCATAGGGTGCTTTCCCTACCGCTTGAATCAGAATCTCACTGGCTTCTGTCGGTTTGCGATTGGCTTGTTCAATTGCCCAACGTAAAGAACCTTTATCATTGTCATCTTGATAACGATCAACAATATAAGTTTCTGCTGCTGCCCAACCCGAAACGGCCATAGCGATGGCTAAAGTACTTAAACGTACATAAATTGCTTTCATGTCTAAAAAATCCTTTTTAAATTATTGTGTCGGTTGAACCGTTTTTAAAAACTGTTTCAGTTGCGTGACGTCAATCTGCCCCGGTGCCGAAGCTTCGCCAATCATGCCAAAACTGAAACTGCCACCCATATTTGCAGTGGCAATCCGAGAAATTGTCCCGAGTTTACCCATCGACATAGTGAGCAATGGCTTTTTAGATTGTTGACTGACGTTTAAAGTCGCATTCATCAGGGTAAATACGTCTTGTTTGCTTTGCGGCATCACTGCAATTTTAAGAATATCTGCGCCTAACTCATCCTGCTTGAGTAGGCGCTGGATGATTTCGGCCTCAGGTGGTGTTTTTTGAAAATCATGATTGGACATCACAATCAGCACTTTTTTCGCATGCGCCAATTTGACCGTATTCTTCACAATTTGCTGATCACGGAACATTTCTACATCAAGCATGTCCATAAATGGCTGCTGTAAATACGCTTGATAGGTCTTGCCATAATCTGCATCGCTAATGGTTAGCTGTCCCCCTTCGTTATGAGTACGAATCGTGGCAATCATCGGCTTAGCACCCAGAATCTGTTTTAGCTCTTGGCCCAAGGCAATCACTTGCTTGCTATCATTGGCAAAGTTCAGTAAATCAATCCGAAACTCCGCGAGATTAGCATCAGGATTCGCGGCAATCACTTTTGCCTGAGCAATTGCCTGCTCTTTGGTTTTGGCTGTGATGGGTACAATAGTTTTGACAGGCAGCTTTGCCAGTTCAGCTAACTCAACCTGCTTTTGTTGATGATCTTGCGCTTGTACGCTTTGAACCATCAATAAGGGGCTCAATGCAAAGATGAATGCTGCAATTTTTTTCCTATCCATGAAGATTTTCCTTTTTTAATATGTCCCTATATAGATATGGAAACCAAAGAGTATGGTGTTTCAAACTCTTTAATAGGTTTTCCACATAAACACTTGTGTGATATCTGATACTCGGAGACGTCATCCGCAACTGTCTGAGTCAGGACCAAACCAATAAAATGCACTTTCTGCGATCGCATCGAGACGTGCTGGTCTGGAACGAGTTTTGCGGTGAGCAGCGATTTAGCTGCGCAAGATGGTTGCCCTTGCGTAGCTTCGCTCCTCATCCCGAAATACTTACGAAGCTTTAAACGCGTCTCAGGTCGAGCCGACGGCTTATCCTAAGATAAGATGAGAACTCAATAAGACTCCGCTATTAGCCATAACCCTCAAATATCAAAAAACACGGTTTCATCATCACCCTGAATACGAATATCAAAGCGATAAACCACTTCCCCATCCACTTCACTGCGTTTGGCGATTAAAGTCTGGCGACGTACTGCCCATTCAATGCTGTTTAGAATTGGATCATTGGCATTGGCATCCACTTCATCTTCAAAATAAATACGGGTATGCAAACCAATATTGATACCACGGGCAAAAACTGCGACAGCAATATGCGGTGCTTGAATTGAGCCTTTACGGCCTGCAACAGCGCCTGGTTTTACCGTATTAAAACTCCAGAAGCCTGTTTCAAAATTAGCCCCTGTACGGCCCCAACCTAGAAAATGCGGATCGGCAGTTTTGCCTTGGGTGTCTGCCTGACTTGGATAAACCCCATTGGCATCCGCCTGCCAGATTTCCAGCAATACATCTCGTAATGGCAAACCCAGCCCGTCAAACACTTGACCTTCCAGACGAATCCGTTGCCCTTGTGTTTGCTCATTGACTAACTGGTGATTGAAATTATGCTCAAATACTTCGATATTGGCTTGTTGCGGTAGTAAACCGATATGTACATAAGGACCACCCGTTTGTGATGGGGTTTCCTTCAATTCCTGAAAATTCCATGCATTCATCGTATGTTTCCCTTAAGTCAAATCATTTTCAAAATAAGTCGCACGACGACCACGAAGATGAATATCAAAGCGGTAACAACGGCTATCTGCTTCAATAAAATTGTTTTTATCTTCCAATGCAATCAAGGCACGACGTTGGTCTTCAGATGGAATGGTTTTTAAAATCGGGCAAGTATCAATCAAGGTATCGCCTTCAAAATAGAACTGCGAAATCAAACGCTGAGCCCAACCATCTGCAATCAGGGAGAAATGAATATGTGCTGGGCGCCACTCATTAATCCGGTTACGCCAAGGATAAGGGCCGGGTTTAATGGTGCGGAAGATATAGAAGCCATTTTCATCAGTTAAAGTACGACCACAGCCCCCAAAGTTAGGGTCCATCGCACCAATAAATTTATCATTTGGATGACGATACCGACCTGATGCATTGGCCTGCCACACTTCTAATAAGGCATTTTTCACAGGACGACCAAACTGATCACGCACATATCCATGCACAATAATCCGTTCACCAACAGGTAGACCTTCTTTGGCGTAATTCAAGATCAGGTCATTATCTTTAGGGCCAAAAATACTCGGTGAAAAATGCGGTGATGTGACTTCAGTCAAGGTCTCATTAATTGAGATCAAGGCATTCTTGGGCGAGCGTAATACACTGGTCTTATAACCAGGTGTATATGCTGGCGGATGATCATCGGTATTACGTTGTGGGTATGCCCCTAATGTATGCTTTAACATGCCTGTCTCCTTAATCCTGTGGTTGTGCTGCAACGGGTTGCACGTCGATGCCAAGTTCTTTAAAGACTTCTTCGGCCATATGCATCGCCGCATTGGCTGCGGGCAAACCAGCATATAAAGCACTATGTAAAATCAGTTCCTTTAATTCATCTTTAGTCACACCGTTATTGAAGCAGGCACGTAAATGCATTCTGAGTTCGTCTTCACGACCCAAAGCCAATAAGATGGCAATCGTGACCAAACTACGGGTATGACGTGGCAAGCCTTCACGTGACCAGACTTCGCCCCACGCAAAACGACTAATAAAATTCTGGAAATCCTGATTGAAATCATTGAGGTTCGCTAAAGAGCGGCCGACATGTGTTTCACCCAGTACTTCAGTACGGACTTTCAGTCCTTGTTGATAACGTTGTTCATCATTCATGAAGGTTGCTCCTCATTTTGAAAATATGAGCCTTAAGTTGCATCGGTATGAGCAACGAGAGATTTAACAAAAATTGCGATGGCCGCTGCCGTAGCAGGAATCATCAATAAACTAAGAATGGCGGTAAACGACCAGTCATTGCCCAATAACACTGCACCAATCCATGCACCAAACACGGCACCGAAACGGCCAATCCCAGTCATCCACGCAATACCCGTTGCACGACATTGGGTTGGATAGAAACGTGCACTTAAGGCAGGCATAGACGATTGCGCACCATTAATGGCAATGCCTGCACAGAGCACCAACACAGCCAATAAAGTTGGATTGCTCAGGCTTTGCCCAACAGCAACGGCAAATAAACCTGCAATAAAATAGAAGCCCGAAATAATGCGATTTGGATTAAAACGATCCATTGCCCAACCAATGAACAAGGCACTGAGTACGCCACCGAATTGGAACAATCCGCCGATAAACGCAGCGCGCTCCATGGTTGCACCTGTTTCACGCATTAAAGTTGGTAACCAACTGGTCAGCAAATAAATCACCACCAAGCCCATAAAATAGGTCGACCACAATAAAACCGTGCCTTTGGCATATTGTTTGGAGAACAGCATGCCAAATACATTTTTCTTTTCTGCAACAGCAGACTGTTCTTCTGGAATATGGAAATGTTCGACTGTTTGAACTTTTTCAGGAGCAATATGACTTAAAATTTTGCGGACTTTTGCAGGGTCTTGACCTTTCACGATGAGGAAACGATAGGACTCAGGTAATAAGAAAATCACCAAGACCATCAGAATTAATGGCGTCCATCCACCCAATAAAAACAGACTATGCCAACCATAAGTCGGAATCAGCCAACTGCTGATAAAACCGCCTGTTGCCATACCTAAGTTATAGCCACAGAACATACAGGTCACCAGTAAAGAGCGACTCCGTTGCGGGCAATATTCTGAAAATAAAGTGGTCGCATTCGGCATCGCCGCGCCTAAACCAATACCTGTTAAAAAGCGCAATACCACCAAACTATTTAAGTCTGGCGCATAAGCCGAAGCCAAGGTAAAACCACCAAAAATCAACATAGAGATGGTTAAAACGATTTTTCGTCCAAATCGATCCGCTGTTGGTCCTGAAACCAGTGCTCCAATGATCATGCCACCGAGTGCAGCACTCATGACTGGCCCAAGTTGAGAGCGATCAATGCCCCAATCCTGAGCCAACGCGGGTGCAATAAAACCCATTGCGGCAGTATCGATTCCATCGACAAATACAATGAGAAAACAAATAATTGCGATCATCCATTGATACTTGCTCACAGGTGCCTCATTAATCAGTGCCTGTGCATCCATACTGTTTTTTTGGGCAGCAAATTCCTGTGCCATAGTTGCCTCCTTGTAGGCGAATTCCTTTCTAACCCTTCTGGTTATATGTTTTGAATAAACTTGGACAATGTCTGATTGAACACTTGCGGTTGTTCAATATTGGATAAATGCGACGCCGCCAAGATTTCAAGCTGACTGGTTGCAATGAGTTGATGCGTAAACTCTGCATCTTGAACCGTTGTGACAGGATCGTACTGCCCTGCAATAATTAAAGTGGGAATCTGAATTTGAAGCAGTTGATCTCGAACATCAGCATGCGCTAAAGCACGACATGCATTGACATAACCCTGTGCAGGTGTCAGCGCAAGACTTTGAATGGTCTTTTGCGCTAAAACATCATGCGCATAATCAAAATGTTCACTAAACCAACGTGTATGCGTGGTCTTTACAATTTCGGCCAAGCCGTTTTGTTCAACACTCTCTGCACGGCTATTCCACGCTTCGGCAGTACCAATTTTTGCAGCTGAATTTGCCACGCTAATACTGTGAAAACGTTCTGCATGATAGATCGCTAAAGCCAATGCAGTAATCCCGCCCATTGAAATGCCACAGAAATGAACTTTTTCAATGGCTAAGGCATCTAAAATATCGATCACATCTTCTGCTAGGTTTTGCAAGGTCGTATCGGCAATGACTGCGCTTGCACCATGTCCACGTGTGTCATAGGTGATGACCTGATAATGCTCAGCCAAAGCTGTCACTTGCGCCTGCCACATACCATGATCAGTTCCCAAAGAATTAGAGAACATAATCACAGGTGCATCTTTCGAACCTTGCACTTGAACGGCAAGCGGATGTCCTTGGCGATTATTGATATGCGTGATCATGTGCTTACTCTCCTTTTGCTGCGTCTAGCACGGCATCAATTTGCGCCTGAATATTTCCCAGATAAGTTGCTGGCTGGAACAGCTCATCCAAGGCCTGATCATTAAAATGTGTGTTGACTTCATCCATCGCTGACAAAATGGTTTTTAGATGCTGCTGTTGAGCAACCGCCTGCTGACAGGCCTGCTCAACCAGATGATGCGCATTCATACGCCCAAGCTTTGGTGCCAGCGCCATCATCACCGCTTCGGCCATGATCAAACCTTGTGTACATTCAAGATTGCGTTGCATTGCCTCTGCATTGACTTGCAGATGCTCAAGCACATCGCAGCTACGTTCTAAAGCACCCGCACATAACTGGAAAATTTCTGGGATTGCCAGCCATTCTGCATGCCATGCACCCAAAGCACGCTCATGCTCTTGCAGCATGCTTTGATAGACACTCGCCATTAAGGCAGGCACACGATTGGCTGCGGCAAGAATTGAGGCTGCGGCAACAGGATTACGCTTATGCGGCATGGTTGATGAACCACCACGCCCTTTTGCTGCAGGTTCAAAAACTTCTGCGATTTCAGTTTGCATCAGCAATGACCAGTCTTTCGCTATCTTGCCAACATTTCCAACGATCAAAGCAAGCATACTGGCAAGTTCAACCATACGGTCGCGTTCACCATGCCAAGTACATTCTGGTACGGTTAAATGAAGTTGCGCAGCAAAAGCTTCAACTACCGCTGAACCTTGATCTTGTAAAGATGCCAGTGAGCCTACTGCACCACCGAGCTGCACAGTGAATACACGACTTTTCATTGTCTGTAGACGATCAAGATCACGTTTCAAAGCTGCTGCCCAACGCGCAAATTTATGTCCCAAAGTAATCGGCAAAGCTTGCTGTAACCAAGTCCGTCCAATCATGACCTGATGGCGGTATTGCTGGGCTTGCTTTAAGGACGTTCGATAGGCCTGTTGCAGTTGCTGTTCGATCAATGCCAAAGCATCACGACTCTGCAAAATCGTTGCCGTATCAATGATGTCTTGACTGGTCGCACCCCAATGCACATAGCGAGCAGCATCTTCATCCTGCTGTTTCACCAAAGCGGTGAATTGCTTGACCAATGGAATCGCAACATTACCAGCCAATCCTGCTGCTGTAGCCAACGCATCTATATCGATTTGTGCTACAGCATTGTGTCCGACCTGTTCAATCATCGTTGCCGCTGAAGCAGGAATCACATTGACCTGTGCCTGAGCTTTGGCTAAAGCCACTTCGGCTTGAATCATATAACTCAATAAAGCTTGATCACTAAAAATGGCAGTGACTTCAGGCTGATAAAATAAGCTGGCGTATAACTGGCTCATGACAGACCTCACTCAACACGTTGAATAATCAAGGCAATACCCTGACCAACACCAATACACATCGAACACAGGGCGTACTGACCTTTGATTTGTTCAAGCTGATTCAAGGCTGTGGTGACTAGACGCGCACCAGAGGCACCTAAAGGATGACCTAACGCAATTGCACCGCCATTCGGATTAATTCGTGCATCATCATCCGCCAAACCTAAATCACGAGTGACGGCTAAAGCTTGTGCTGCAAAAGCTTCGTTTAGTTCAATCACATCCATTTGTTCTAGCGTGAGATTGGCCTGTTTTAGTAATTTCTTGATGGCAGGCGCAGGTGCAAAACCCATAATCCGTGGTTCAACACCGACAGTGGTGGCTGCAATGATTTTGGCACGGGGTTTTAATTGATATTTTTCCACCGCTTGATCCGAAGCAATGAGCAAGGCAGCAGCACCATCATTAATTCCAGAGGCATTGCCCGCCGTGACGGTACCTTCGGCTTTAACCACACCTTTAAGTTTGGTTAGGGCTTCCAAAGTCGTTGATGCACGTGGATGCTCATCACGTTCTACCACAACTGCATCACCCTTACGCTGTGGAATCGTCACAGGCACGATTTCATTGGCGAAGAAGCCTTTGGCTTGTGCGGTTGCAGTACGTTGTTGGCTGTTGAGCGCAAATTGGTCTTGATCGGCACGATTAATGTTGAATTGTTCCGCCACGTTTTCCGCGGTTTGTGGCATGCTGTCCACGCCATACATTTCTTTGAGTTTTGGATTGATAAAACGCCAACCCATGGTGGTATCTTCAATCTTTTGACTACGGCCAAAGGCGCTGTCAGCTTTACCCATCACATAGGGTGCACGGCTCATACTTTCCACACCACCCGCAATAATCAGATCAGCCTCATTGGCTTTAATGGCACGGGCAGCCATCGCAATCGCATCCAGTGACGAACCACACAAACGGTTCACTGTGGTGGCGGGCACTTGATAAGGCAAGCCTGCCAATAGTGCCGACATACGTCCCACATTACGGTTGTCTTCACCCGCTTGGTTGGCACAGCCATAGATCACATCATCGACGTGTTGCCAATCGACACTTGGGTTACGTTGCATCAAAGCCTGAATTGGAATCGCTCCCAAGTCATCAGCACGTACAGGTGCAAGACCGCCAGCATAACGACCTAATGGGGTACGGATGGCATCGATGATATAAGCGTTTTTCATGTGTTTTTCCCTTTAATCCATGTCTGGCTCATTTAGACTCAATTTCGCTCTAAGTGTTTCGCGGCGGCGACATGGATGTCGCCTGTTGGACTGTGGTATATGGATATACCATCAGTCCAACAAAGATTTTTGTTACTTTTCATCTTTGAAAAGTAAGATCTCGCCTATACAAAAAGCTTTTGAGCATGACCATAATTTGTGGCAGTGCTGGTTTTATGGATCAATTGCATCAATCAGTTTTGCACCCGTCAAAGCTTGCAATTCCTCAAAGCTCAGACCGTCTACTTTCTCAATCACTTTTAAACCGTCAGCAGTCACATCAATCACACACAGGTCGGTGTAAATTCGATCAACACATTTCAAACCTGTTGCTGGATATGAAAGCGCTTCAACAATCTTCGGTTCACCTTGCTTGGTGGTGTGGTCGGTGGTGATAAACACTTTCTTAGCACCCACTGCTAAATCCATGGCACCACCGACTGCAGGAATCGCATCTGCTGCACCGGTATGCCAGTTGGCCAGATCACCATTGGCTGCCACTTGGAAAGCACCCAATACCGCGATATCCAAATGACCACCACGCATCATGGCAAAGGAGTCGCCATGATGGAAAAAACTGCCACCAGTGAGCATAGTGACGTATTCTTTACCTGCATTGATCAGCTCAGGATCTTCTTCACCTTTGGCAGGCGGTGGCCCAAATGCCAGCAAGCCATTTTCCGAATGCAGGAATACATCTTTATCGGCAGGAAGATAATTGGAAATCTTGGTTGGAAGACCGATGCCTAAATTGACATAAGCACCATCGGGAATATCTTGTGCGACACGTTCAGCAATTTGGTCACGGCTTAGTTTTTGATAGCTCATGTTTATGCTCCTGCGCCATTGGTTGCTTCGACAGCGACCACATGCTGGACAAAGATCCCTGGGGTAATGATATGTTCAGGATCAAGTTGACCGAATTCGACCAGTTCAGACACTTGAGCAATAGTGACATCCGCCGCCATGGCCATGATTGGGCCAAAGTTACGTGCAGATTTGTTGTAGACCAGATTGCCCCAGCGGTCGCCCTGATGAGCTTTGATTAAGGCAAAATCAGCTTTGATCGGATATTCAAGCACATAGTCTTTGCCCTCGATATGACGGGTTTCTTTGCCTTCTGCCAATAAAGTACCGAAGCCTGTTGGGGTAAACACAGCACCGAGTCCCATACCTGCCGCTTGAATACGACACGCCAGATTGCCTTGTGGCACCAGTTCCAGTTCAATCTTGCCAGCACGATACAGTTCATCGAAGACCCATGAATCCGACTGACGTGGGAAGGAACAGATAATTTTACGTACCGCACCTGTTTTAAGTAGTTTGGCCAAGCCATAATCGCCATTACCAGCATTATTATTGACGATGATTAAGTCTTTAATACCAAGTTCGATTAGTCCATCAATCAATTCAGCGGGTTGTCCTGCGGTGCCAAAGCCACCAATCATGATGGTGGCGCCATCCTTGATCTGTGACAATGCCTCAGTCAATGTGAGCGTACTTTTATCAATCATCTACCTACTTCCTGTACGATGCATCACTCGTATTTTCATCCTGAAAACCGATGAAATTAAGTCGAGTGCTTTGTTCGGATTTCTTCTATTTATTCTTGATAAATTCTGCGCTGAGTTCTAGGTTTAAAAGTGCATTTTGTTCGATGATTAATTTTTATGTTCGATGATCGAACATTATCCAAGTAAATTAGTCATCTTTCGCTTAGAATGTTTTTGATAGAAAAACCGCTTTAGCAAGGATGTCTAAATTATGGAAAATGATCACAACCAAAGTCCACGTTTGATTCATCACACCGAAAACAAAAAAATGATCCGGCATGAAGACTTTATTGCAGGAATCGCGAAAGGCTTGGCAATTTTGGAATGCTTTGGGCCTGACCGTCATCGTCTCAACATGAGTACCGCAGCAGAAAAAACAGGCATGACGCGTGCCGCTGCTCGACGGCATTTATTGACGTTAGAATACTTAGGCTATTTGGATTTCGACGGACATTATTATTATTTATCGCCCAAGATCCTTAAATTCTCTGGGGCTTATTTAGATGGCTCCCCACTTCCTAAAATCTGTCAGCCTTTATTAAACCTTTTAACCAATCAAACTTCGCTGATTTATTCGGTGATGGTTTTAGATGGTTATGAAGCGATTACCATTGCCCGTAGTGCTGCTCATCAACAAACCGATCGGGTCAATCCGTACGGTTTACACTTAGGCAATCGCCTTCCTGCCCATGCAACCTCTGCCGGAAAGATTTTACTGGCTCATTTAACCCCTGAAGCACAAAAGCGATGGTTAGAAAAATACCCGTTAAAACGTCTCACCAAATATACCCATACCGAAACTGATCTATTTTTAGAATTACTGCATGAAATCAAAGAGCAAGACTGGTGCTATTCCTGTGAAGAACACGAATTGGGCGTGCATGCTGTGGCCGTACCGATTTATGATTCCAATGCAGCCGTTGTTGCTGCCTTAAATATCGTATCCCCCACTATGCGCACCACCAAAGATTATTTAATTGCTCATATTTTACCTTTACTACAAGAAACAGCTCGTGACTTACGTCAAGTGATTTAATCAGACAAAAAAAAAGCCACATCTGGAAATGTGGCGAAAGGTGTATTGCTGCTACGGCTTATGTCCGTATCTTTAAATTAATCACCTTTGCTTAAATGAACATTAATTTAGTGAACATTCATTATATTTTTTACTAGTACATCGATATTTCAATTTTTCAGTACAAGCTTATGTCAGCAAAATATTAAATTCAGAAATGAAGCGACACACGTTTTAAACTAAATAATTTTTAGAAAAAAGGTTTAGATCCAACCAATATTTAACACTATTCATCTTATTTGATATGTATTTCACAAAATATAAAGCTTGGCCTTAAATGTTATTTTTTGTATAAAAAAACAACATCATGTAACAAACACATTAAATTTGAAGTTTATGCATCACGCATATCCTCTTATAAAAAAACAACTCATTGATATATAAATAATTTAATAAAAACAATACCTTGAAAACCTATCCATTTGTATTCGCTAGAGAAGCATAGTATTTTAAAAAAACATGAAAAATAAATAAATTCAAACCTAAAGAAAGATAGATCGAATAATAAAAGTGAGATCGAAAAATGATTGAATGGTTACAAGGCGAATTAAAACATAGTCCAGAGATTTTATTGTTCTTATCTTTGGCAATCGGTTTCTGGATTGGTCAATTTCAATTCGGAAAATTTCAGTTCGGTGGTGTAGCAGGTTCCCTACTTGTTGCAGTCGTGTTAAGTCTAATCGGTGTCCCTGTTGATAATGGGGTTAAGGCCATTCTATTTGCATTATTCATTTATGCAGTTGGTTTTGAAAGCGGTCCCCAGTTTTTTAAATCTCTCGGTCCCCAATCAATTAAAGAAATTCTGTTAGCTGTCTTTATGGCAGTCAGTGGCTTAATTACGGTATTGGTGATGGCAAAGCTGTTCCACCTTGATAAAGGCTTAGCAGCTGGGCTGGCCGCAGGTGGCATGACCCAATCTGCAATTATCGGTACTGCGGGTGATGCGATTTCCCGTCTCGATCTCCCTTTAGCTGAGATTCAAAAGCTGCAAGCCAATGTCGCCATCGGCTATGCCGTGACTTATATTTTTGGTTCACTGGGTGCCATTATTGTCTGTGTGAATATCCTGCCTAAATTTATGGGCAAAGAAATTCACGATGATGCTTTAAAAGCACAGTCTGAACGTCTCAAGGGTGCTTTTGAATTAGCGCCTGGTCAAGAACTTGCAATGCCTGAAATTGTTGGTCGCATCTATAAAGTCAAACAAGCCAATGGGCAAACAGTGGCAGAGCTTGAAGCTCAACAAAGCAGCATCACCATAGAAAGACTAAAACGTAAAGATCAGTTTGTGGATGTTGCACCCGAAGTTATTTTGCAAACCGATGATGTACTGTTATTGGTCGGACGTCGTGCCAGTGTGGTGGCTGTTTCAGACCAAATTGGTCCTGAGTTACAGTCCTCACAAGGCATGGAAATGATTATGGACACCACCGATGTGATCCTGCGAAATTCCAAATATATCAATCGTAGTTTGGGTGATATCAAAGCCAATACTCCTGCCTATTTAAAGCATGGGATTTACGTACTGGCGATTAAACGTAACGATGAAACCCAAAGCTTGAGTGATGATACCGTGCTACAGCAAGGCGATGTCATTACCGTTTATGGGACTAAAAGTGACCTTGATCGTTTAGTCAAAGAAGCAGGTACAGCACTGCCAGAAAGCTTAAAAACCGACTGGATTTTCCATGGTGCAGGTCTGGTTGTCGGCTTACTGATCGGTCTGTTTGTAATCCGTATTGGCGATGTCCCTCTAACACTGGGTGCAGGTGGCGGTGCGCTACTCTCAGGCCTTCTATTTGGTTGGTTACGCAGTCGCAATCAGGTTCATGGCAACATGCCTTTAGCCGCATCACAACTGCTTAAAGATTTGGGTCTGGCAGGATTCGTGGCTGCGGTTGGCTTGCAATCTGGTCTACAAGCCATTCAAACCATTAAAGATAGTGGTCTGTCCCTATTTATGATTGGCGTCGTGGTTACCTTAGTTCCACTAATTCTTTCCATGCTTTTCGCACGTTATGTATTGCGTTATCAAAATGTTGCGGTTATGGCAGGTGCCTTATCAGGTTCACGCAGTGCCAACCCAGCCTTTGGTGCGATTTTAGATAAAGCAGGAAATTCCATTCCCACAGTTCCATTCGCCATTACTTATGCACTGGCAAACGTATTCTTGACCTTGCTTGGCCCCCTCATCGTCGGCCTTGCCTAAAGATAATTTGTATTCAATCACTTATTGCGTCAACTATAATTAAGGAGACTTCCCATGGGGAACGTTGATTATTCAAAATACTCAAAACTCAGTCCATTCGAACTCAAAGATAATTTAATCGAACTTGCCCAAAGCAAAACAGACAGAATGATGCTGAATGCAGGACGCGGCAATCCGAACTTTTTAGCCACCATTCCACGTCGAGCCTTCTTTCAATTGGGGCTATTTTCCACCACCGAGTCAGAGTTTTCGTTCTCCTATATGCCAGAAGGTTTGGGCGGATTCCCTCGCCCTGTTGGTCTGCAATCTCGCTTCGATAATTTCATTATGCACAATCGGGATAAACCAGGTGTGGTCTTTCTCGGCAAAGCCATTTCCTATGTCCGAGATCAGCTTGGCTTAGACCCAGATGCTTTTCTACTGGAAATGGTCGAGGGAATTTTAGGTTGTAACTACCCTGTTCCAGACCGCATGCTGCGCATCAGCGAATCAATTATCAAAGAATATATATTGCGTGAAATGGGCGTCCAAGGGATGCCTAAAGAGAGTTTGGACTTGTTTGCTGTCGAAGGTGGAACGGCGGCAATGGCCTATATTTTTAACTCTTTAAAAGAGAATAAAATTATTGCCAATGGCGATCGGATTGCAATTGGCAGCCCCATTTTCACGCCCTATCTAGAAATTCCAAAACTGAACGACTATCAGCTAGAAGAAGTCCTCATTGAAGCCGATCCAAACCTTGGTTGGCAATATCCTGAATCTGAACTACGAAAACTGGAAGACCCATCGATTAAAGCCTTCTTCCTTGTCAATCCAAGTAACCCTCCTTCAGTAAAGCTGAGTGATGAAGGCTTGGCAATCTTGGCTGATATCGTGAAAAAACGACCTGACCTGATTATTTTAACGGATGATGTGTACGGTACTTTTGCAGACAATTTCAAATCACTGTTTGCGATCTGCCCAGACAATACCATTTTGGTCTATTCATTCTCGAAATATTTTGGGGCAACCGGTTGGAGATTGGGCGTGATTGCGCTCTCAAACAATAATATTCTGGATCAAAAGCTAGCGGCACTGTCGAAAAAAGACAAGAAAGCACTGGAAGAACGCTATTCATCTTTAACTACCGATCCAGCCAAGATCAAATTTATTGATCGTCTGGTCGCGGATAGCCGCAATGTGGCACTCAACCACACGGCGGGTCTTTCTACACCACAGCAAGTACAAATGGTACTGTTTGCCCTGTTCAATATGATGGATTCGCAACAGAACTATAAAAAAGCAGTCAAATCCGTGGTGCGTGAACGTGATGCAGCTCTATATCGTCAATTGGGGGTTGCAGTCCCATCTGATCCAAACTCAGTCGATTACTATACTTTGGTGAATTTAGAAAATACCTCTCGAACCCTCTATGGCGATGAGTTTGCAGATTGGGTGATGAAAAATAAGAATCCGACCGAATTATTATTCCGCGTTGCTGATGAAACAGGTGTGGTGCTCTTACCTGGTTCTGGCTTTGGGGTACAGCATCCTTCTGCCCGTGCGTCATTGGCCAATCTGAATGAATACCAATATGCCGCAATTGGAGACTCGTTAAGACGTTTTGCCGAAGAAGCCTATCAAGAGTACTTAAAAACCAAGAAAGGCAAAAAATAAATCCGAATCAATGTTCATGATCAATAAAAAAAGCAGCTTCAGCTGCTTTTTTTATACTTTCAGAATCAAAATTTTAAATTAAAGATCAAGTACCAGCTTTTTACCTTTAGCCCGCGATACACAGATCATCATCGATTGCTGTGAGGCTTTTTCATCATCGCTCAGATATTGGTCAAAATGCTCAGCTTCACCTTCCAGAATCGTCGTTTCACACGTGCCACAGACTCCTTCACGGCATAAACATTCCACATCAATATTGAGCAATTCAATCGCTTGTAAAATGGTTTGATTGCCTTGCACTTCGACTTGCTGATTGGATTTTGCCAGCACCACTGTAAATGCTTCACCCTCTTCAGGCACCGTAGATGCAAACTGTTCCCAATGGATATATTCATCGCGGTAACGATGATAATTACAACGATCGATCACCGCATCAATCATTGGCTTCGGCCCACATACATAGACATGCGTACCTTTCGGTTGAGACCCAATCAGTTGGTCCAGATCCAGACATTTTCCTTCTGAGTCAACATAGCTAATAATATGTTCACTATGTTTTTGTTTGAGTTCTTCCAACAGTGCCGCATGCTCTGGTGAACGGTAGGCATAATGCAATTCATAGTCGACACCACGCGCAGCCAACTCATCCATTTGTGGTACAAACGGGGTAATCCCTATACCACCCGCAATCAGAATATGTTTCTCACCATCTGCCGCCAATGGAAACAAATTCTTCGGTTCAGAAATCAGAATTTCACAGCCTTCATTGCACTGATCATGCATATAGACTGAACCACCTTTACCTTCAATATCTTTACGGACACAGACTTGATAAGTTGATAGATCTTGAGCACAGCTCATCAGTGAATAGGCATTGGATAGCTGATCATTCATTTTCACAATGATATGACTACCACCATCGAATTGAGGGAAATTTTGTCCGTCCTGACGTTTAAATGTAAATCGTTTGATCAGTGGAGTCAGTTGCTCTACCCGTGTGACCACCGATGCAAACATTTCATAATGACTAGCCATGTCTAAATCCTCTTTACCGCATGCTGCTCATCTAAGCATTTTCTAATTTTAAGCGCATATTGCCTGTTGACCCTCGGTGAAGAGAGTCCTCACAGGCATTGTTGCTATAACCCTAAACACATATATTTAATGGTCATGAACTCTTCCAAACCATATTTAGAACCTTCCCGGCCCACACCTGATTGTTTCACCCCACCAAATGGCACCACTTCATTGGAAATCGCGGTTGAGTTCATCCCGACCATGCCATATTCCAGCTGTTCAGCGACACGCCAAATCCGTGAAATGTTTTCGCTATACACATAAGCGGCCAAACCAAAAATGGTATCGTTGGCTTGTGCAATAACATCAGCTTCCTCAGTAAAGCGGATTAACGGCGCGACTGGCCCAAAAATCTCTTCCTGAACAATCTCCATCTCACGAGACACATCAGTTAAAACTGTCGGTTCAAAGAAGGTCTGACCCAAAGAATGCTGTTGACCACCACACGCCACTTGAGCACCTTTGCCACAGGCATCATCAATCAACTGTTTTGCTTTCAACACCGCCTTGTCATTGATTAACGGCCCGATCTGCACATTCGGTTCCAAACCATTGCCGATTTTGAATTTCTGTACCTCTTGTACAAATTTCTCAGTAAAGGCCTGATAAACCTTGTCATGGACATAGATTCGATTAGCACAGACACAGGTTTGTCCTGCATTACGGAACTTGGCAAAGATCGCACCTTGTACCGCTTTATCCAGATCCGCATCATCAAAGACAATTAGTGGTGCATTGCCACCCAGTTCCAGCGCCAACTTTTTAATGGTGCCAGAGCATTGCTGCATCAATAAACGCCCCACTGGTGTAGAACCGGTAAAGGTCAATTTTTTGACTTTTTCATGGCTGCTAAAGACCGAACCAATGTCTTGTGATTTGCCTGTAACAACATTAATGACACCCGCTGGGATACCCGCCATTTTCGCCAGTTTGGCAAGCGCAAGTGCGCAATACGGCGTTTCATTGGCAGGCTTAATTACGATGGTACAGCCCGCAGCTAACGCAGGTGCTGCTTTACGGGTAATCATCGCAATCGGGAAATTCCACGGCGTAATCGCAGCCACCACACCGACAGGTTCTTTGGTGATAATAAAACGCTGTTGGCTATTGGTGGTTGGAATCACATCGCCATAAACACGCTTGCCTTCTTCGGCAAACCATTGAATAAATGAAGCCGCATATTTCACTTCACCCAAAGCTTCCGCTAAGGGTTTACCTTGTTCAATGGTCATCATTCGCGCCAGTTCATCGGCATGTGACAAAACCAATTGATACCAAGCCAATAACAGGTCTGCACGTTTTTGTGCAGTCAAGCCTTTCCATGCAGCTAAAGCCTGATACGCCACTTCGACTGCTTCGGTGGCTTCTGCTGCACCCATATTGGGAATAACGCCAATTTCTTCACCTGTTGCAGGGTTGGTCACAGCAATGGTGGCATCGGATTGTGCACTCACCCATTGACCATTGATCAGTCCGCGTTGTTGAAATAACGGACTTGCTTGCAAACTTGACATGTCATATTCCTATCGATTGAAAGCAAGGTACGGCCTGATCACCGCACCTTAAATTATCTGATGCCTGAGACAGAATTACTTGTGATGTTGCGCAACCAGATTCTGGAAATAAGCAATACCATGTTCACTGATTCCCGAACGTTGCTTGTCGGTCATGATACGCCCCTGACCACGATAACCCCGTGATTTTAAACCACGTTGTACACTTTCAACCAGTTCAAGATCTTCAGGGCGGAAGACATTGCGATACCATTCAATCAAATCTTTCTGATCTTGGGTCAACTCTTCATTGGTAAAGAAAATGTCATAGTGCTGCAAAGTAGTTTCCGCATCCATCGGGAACTCATAGATCACGGTCATGAAGTTTGCACCCGGTGGTACGTTAAACATGGTGCACGGCCAAGTCCAGAAACCACTAAAGGTCGGGTCTTTGACCGATGGATCAAGCTTGAATGATTTTTCTGAAGAACGTGCATAACCATATTGCAGCGTCCAGTTTTGATGGGTGGTGTGCCAGTATTTATCCACCTGTACCGAGTCAGCAAAACCGGGATGTGCTGGACCACAGTGATAACATTCTAAATAGTTATCCACGATTACTTTCCAGTTGGCAGGTGTTTCCGTGACAAAACGTGCAGCCAGTTTCAAGTCTTTGATGACTGCACAAGCTTCATTCAGTTTTTGTGCAAATTCAGGCAACTGATCTTCAACACAGGTGGCATTTTCATCCATATTAATAAAGACAAAACCGCCATATTCTTCAACTTTTAACGGCACCATACTGGAGTTTTGCTTGTCGAAAGACTCAACATGATCACAGTTACGCGCCAATGCCAAGCTACCATCTAACTTAAACGTCCATGCATGATACGGACAGGTAATCACGTTTTTCGCTTTGCCACTGCCACTCAACAACTCATGACCACGATGCGGGCAAACATTATAAAATGCACGTAATACGCTGTCTTTACCGCGAATCACGATGATATTTTCCCCAATCACCTTGCGGGTAATATAGTCATTCGCTTGGGCAACTTCACTGCCATGTGCCACGCAAATCCAGCTTTTCGCAAAAATTTCTTCTTTTTCGCGCTCAAACACCTGAGATGAGGTATAGAACACCTTTGGAAATGTCCATGCCACATCTGGGTTTGAACAGAAATCTTCTGGTAATTTTTCAACTGCATTCATGGTTTTACTCCATTAAACTCTTTTGTCCTAACGACCGTTTTATCAAAATTGGCTGGTGTTCAAATCACTTGAACATTTGCTTTAACGAACTCAGCATGTGCTGATATAAATCCTGCACTACAGGACAGTCCCGTACTAAACGTAAACTGCCATGTAGTAATCCTTTGCCGAGATAGAACTCGGCGGCAATATTGGCCTGCTTTAACTTGTCGACGAAAATACGTCCGTCATCACACAGTGGATCGTATTCAGCCACCGCAACAAAGCTACGTGGCATATCACTGAACTCTTCTGCCAACAGTGGTGCTAAACGTGGGTCCTGCCAATCGCTTGTATTCGGTGCATATTCCTTCAGGTAATAATGCATTTCCTCGAGTGTCAATAACGGCGCCTGTGCATGCTGCTCACAAGACGCGGTATCAAAACTGCTGCCCAAACATGGATAAATCAAGGCCAAACCACAGGCCTGCGCACTGGTATGTTGCAACTGAACGGCTAGTGCCGCGGCTAAATTTCCGCCTGCACTATCGCCTGCTAAGGCAATCTGCGTTGGGTTAATGTTCCACTCTGCCCCATACTCACGTAGCCAGTGATAGACCGTTTCACAGTCTTCATAAGCGGCTGGAAAATGATGTTCTGGCACCAAACGATAATCCACACTCAGTACTGCAACATTCAGATCACGACATAAATAGCGGGTGATAAATTCATGTGAATCCAGATTTCCCAGCATCCAGCCACCACCGTGAATAAACAGCACGCAAGGCCAACCAGCGACAGGTGCCTCACCCAAGGGTGAATACAACCGAACATTGACGGGATGGGTGGCATGCGCAACGGTTTTATCTTCAATCTTCACCGTACCATCGCGTGGCAAGGTGTAGTGCAGGCACATGGCATCATAGGCCGCACGTATTGAATCAATATCGTTATCCGCTGCTGAATAAATGCTGCTCCAATACACCAGACTTTGCATTTCTTCACTTAACGCATCGCGTGTGTTCGGTTGTGCTGTCATGACAATTCCTTTTGACTGCTTTTATGTGCCAGTGCGGTTGCCGCAATATCAATCTGCATCTGTTGATTTGGGTCAGTATGCTCAAGCGCTTCCAAGTCATTAAAGCTACTCTGTTCAATCAAATGCGATGGCACTTTGGAATAATCCTCAATCAACCATTTCACTAAACCATAGGTCTGTACCAGAATAATCACAATAAACGGTAAGGCGGTCACAATGGTGGCAGTTTTCATGGTGTCTAAAGGTGCCTTAGAGAAAATCATCGCAATCGGCACTAGAGTTAACATCAGACACCAAAACAAACGCGCATTCGGAGATGGATCTTGCCCTTCACTTAGGCCACGGGTACAGGTTGCAGAAACCGCATAGCCCACCGCATCCATATGTGCTGCAAGGAAAATCACCATAATGCCAAGGAACAACCACATCATCAGCTTGCCTGCTGGCAATAAGCCCAACAGTTGACCAATCGCCACTTCACCGCCTTGCTGACTCAAGATTTGCGGCACATTGACCATGCCGTGAATAAAGCTGTGAACGCTGTAATTTTCAAATACCCCAAAGATGAACCATAAACCAACGCTACCGCCGATGACCATGGCAAGAATCACTTCTTTAATGGTGCGTCCTTTGGATACACGAGTCACAAATAAGGCCACACCAGGTGCATAAGAAATCCACCATAACCAATAGAACACAGTCCATTCACGGGTAAATTTTCCATCGCCCATCGGGTCGGTAAACAAGCTCATATCGACAAAGTTGGTCGCCATCAGACCAAAACTCATCAATGAATTATTCATAATGAATTGGGTTGGCCCAAAGCACAGCACATAGATCGCAAACAGCACCACACCCAAACACACCATATGGCTTAAACGCTGCATCCCTTTATCCATACCGACATAAGAGCTAAGTGCGAATAACACTGACACCGCTAAAATGATGATGACTTTGGTCATGAAGGTATTCGGAATACCTGTCAGCTGCGACAGAATGTTGGTAAAGGTCACCGCAGTCAGTACCAGTGAAATGGTCAAGGCACCAAACATACACAGCAAGAACATTAGATCGACCACACGTCCAACGGGGCCTGTCGCTTTAAAACCCGTTACTGCTTCGACCATTGATGCTAAGCTCAGCCCTTTATTCTTTCTGACATGGTAGCTATAGCACAGTGAAATCGATGCCAAGGCATAAATCGACCATGCACTTAGACCAGAGTGAAAGAAGGAATAAGCCACACTATATTTCAGGGCTTCCGCCGACTCAGGGGCCAAATTCAAACCCGGAGTTTGATAATAATAGGCCCAGTCTAAAAAGCCCCAGTACAAGGTGGATGATCCAATCCCCGACAAAATGAACATGAAAATCCATGACATGGTGCTGTATTGGGGCTTCCCCTCACCAAGCTTGATTTTGCCGTATTTGCTAAAGGCCAAACCAAAGGTAAAAATAATTGATAAAAAAGCAAATAATAGGACTGGCGTGGTAAACACTGACGTGGTCCACTGCATCCATTTTGCAGCCAGTTGTATTGATTCAGAGGAGTAGATTGCCAGCCCAGCCACCGAAGTAAATACAACGGCAAGACTGGTGATCGCAAGCGTCTTATCTGTATAAGACTTTGTAATTTGATTATCCATATCTATTCAATCCATCTCGGATAGTGACTATTCCCTCAGGGGTACTTACTCCATCGCGAATAAATCCATTTTTTGCTGAGTCACACAGGATGCAATCGCATCACCCACTTCATAGGTCTTGGCAGTTCCACCGACATCAGGCGTTTTCGGGCCATGCACCAACACATGCTCAATCGCCTGCATGATTTCCTGTCCTGCCTGAATCACCTGCTCATCTCCATCTGCCAAGAAATCCAGCATCATGGCACCCGACCAGATCGCAGCAATCGGATTGGCAATCTGTTGTCCGTAAATATCAGGTGCTGAACCATGTACAGGTTCAAATAGCGAAGGAAACTTACGTTCAGGGTTGAGGTTGGCTGAAGCCGCCAAACCAATGGTACCCGTGCATGCAGGGCCTAAATCCGACAAGATATCCCCGAATAAATTCGACGCCACCACCACATCAAAACGCTCAGGCTGTAAGACAAAACGTGCCGCTAAAATATCAACATGTTGCTTATCTGCCTTGATCTGCGGATAATTTTTTGCCATTGCATCGACACGTTCATCCCAATACGGCATGCTGACGGCAATGCCATTGGATTTGGTTGCAGCTGTGATTTTTTTAGCCTCACGCTGATCCGCAAATTCAAACGCATATTTTAAAATACGATCGACCCCATGACGGGTAAATACCGCTTCCTGCAACACAAACTCACGATCAGTACCTTCAAAGGCTTTACCACCGATGGCAGAGTATTCACCTTCACTGTTTTCACGTACCACATAAAAATCGATATCGCCGGGTTGTTTGCCAGCAAGTGGGCATTTCACCCCAGGCATTAACCGAACAGGGCGTAAATTCACATACTGATCAAAACGACGACGGAACTGCAGCAATGATCCCCATAGTGAAATGTGATCAGGCACCTTTTCAGGCCAACCCACCGCACCAAAGAAAATTGCATCATATTCCTGCAGGATCTCAAACCAGTTATCCGGCATCATTTTGCCGTGTTCAAGGTAGTAGTCACAGCTAGCCCAATCGAAGCTATCCATTTGAACTTGAATGCCATATTTGTCTGCTGCTGCCTTTACAACCTTGATGCCTTCTGGTAGAACTTCTAAACCAATCCCATCACCCGCAATCGTGGCAACTTTATACTTTTTTGCCATAACGCTCCCTTACACCTTTGGTTAATATCCTTAGCTGTAAACATGCTGTTTTCAGCAACAATGATCAATAAGAAAACTATCACCCCAATGGACACGGATCGTGAATAATCTACCTAACCTATCGGATTTAAAGGTTTTTTGCACAGTCGCCAAACGCAAGAGTTTTGTCGATTCAGCTGAGGAGCTGGGTGCTTCACCTGCATTTATCAGTAAACGCATCAACATTTTAGAAACCAACCTAAACTGCAAACTGTTCCATCGCAGCACCCGCCATGTCAGTTTGACCGAAGATGGCAAACTGATTCTGGATCGAGTCTCCAATATTCTGGATGAGTTTGATGAAATCAGTGAGCTGGTGAATAACCCCTTAAGCACGCCCACAGGTCATCTCGATATTGTCAGCAGCTTTGGTTTTGGCCGTAAACATGTTGCGCCCATCTTGTCTAAATTGATGACCATGTACCCCAAACTGGAAATTCAATTCGATACCATCGATAACACCAAAGACCTGATTCAGCACAGCATTGATCTGGATATTCGGATTGGTAATGACATTGCCCCGAATATGATTGCGAAAAAACTGATGTCTAATTTTCGGATATTTTGCGCAGCGCCCAGTTATTTGCTCAAACACGGCATGCCTGAAAGTCTGGAAGATTTACGTAACCACGATTGCCTGACCATCAGTGAGCGTGACCAATCCTCAGTATTATGGAAATTACGTCATCCTTCGGAAGATCGGTCGGTACATGTCACGCCGCGCTTTATCTCCAATAATGGCGAGATTATTCATCAACTGGCCATTGAAGGACATGGCATTATCTTACGTTCAATCTGGGATGTCGCCGATGAACTAATTAGCGGTGAATTGCAGCATATCTTGCCTGAATACTGGCAAGATGCCGATGTTTGGGCAGTGTATCCTTCGCGCTTAAAAAGCTCGTCTAAACTACAGACCTGTATCTTGTTTATTCAGAATGAATTGATCAACCGCTTACAACATGTTCAGAATCTGACTCGAGGTCAGTTGATCCAGCCGATTGAGCCAATCAATCCGAATACGGAAAAAGTCTTTTTATAATCGCGATAAGCTGCCTGCTTTCTTTTTTCACCAACATCATGCACATTAGCGAGATCATGAATCAGCAGGCAGCCTATGAGCACGGCAATATTTGTCCTCATTTTAATCGCAGCGGTATGCCATGCCACATGGAATGCCATTGTAAAAGCAGGGACAAATAAGTTTTTAACCACGGTATTGGTCACTGCCTCAGCAGCAGTTTTAGCAGCACTGCTCTTGCCCTTCTTCCCAATGCCGCATCACGATAGCTGGCCTTATATTCTGGCTTCAACGGCAATACAAATTCTGTATTTTGGCATGGTGGCTAAAATCTATCGCGTTGCCGATATGGGGCTGACCTACCCCTTAATGCGTGGCACAGCGCCGCTGATTGTGGCAATTCTAGGTACATTTTTGCTGCATGAAAAACTACAGTTCAATGCATGGCTTGGCATCATCACCATTTCCATCGGCATTTTATCGATGATTCTGGCTGCGCCCAAAACGGGACGTAAAGGCATTGGTTTAGCCCTACTGAACGCTGTCTTGATTGCAGGTTATACCTTGCTGGATGGTCATGGCGTTCGCCTTGCAGGATCAGCCATTGCCTATATCCTATGGAGTTTCGTACTTTCAGGACTGATCTTTTTTATCTTTGCCCTAAAAATGCGATATCGTCAGATGGGTGAGTATTTTCGACATAATTGGCATTTGGGCTTAATTGGTGGCATCGGTTCATTTTTCTCTTATGGTTTGGCGCTATGGGCAATGACGCTTGCACCTGTTGCGATTGTTGCCGCACTAAGAGAAACCTCGATTTTATTTGCCACACTGATCTCAATCTTTATTCTAAAAGAACGCATCAATGCGGTACGGATTATCTCCTCATGTCTCATTTTAGTTGGTGCTTTAATCTTAAGAACCGCCTAAACGAAAAAAGTCAGTCTATCGCAAACAGACTGACTCATTTTCAACGCTGAGTTTAGAAGTAATAACCCAACGATAAATAGAACAATTTATTCCATTGATTGCTGTCACCTTGAGCAAGGCCATCCGCACCACTGCCCGTCATTGGGTCATTACGACTCCAGATATATTCGCCCTGTATGCCGACTTTTTTATAGTTAAAATATAGACCTGCAATTAAACGATCCGAATCTTGATAGCCTGACTCATCTTTATAAAAACGGCTATACGAGACATAAGGTTTAATATTTTCTAACTGATGGAATGGCTTGGCAAAGGTGTAATTAATTTCATTAGCCATATATTTGCCTTTGTTCGCCACCTGATAGGGATAATCAAATGCACCAATGGTCGAACTTTTTGGTAAAAGGTCATCTGCATTTTTAATGTCCTGCTCTCCTGCCAAGAACAACCATTGCCATGCCTGATAATTGGTGGTGCTAAAAATGCTCCATGTACTACGATGCCCGTCTCTATTGGTGCGATTATTTTCCAATTCTGAATACCAGTAAGAGCCACCAATTTCCGTGGAGAAATTCTGGGATTGATCTAGCTCAAACTTTCGGGATAAACGCGTCACCCACATATTCTTTTCATCAATATCGGTGCCTTGAGTCAGATCATCTGCCCGCACAAAGTTACCGCTATAGCGACTTGAATCTTTGGAGGTGCCTTTGTAATTACCACCATCAGTCGGGTAAAAACCGAGAATGAAGTTATACAGATTGTCCTTAAACTGATACTTCACTCCAAGGTTTTGAATATCTTCCAGTCCAACGGTATTGAGTAAAGTTTCATAATAGCTATTGCCCCAGAGTCGTCCGAAGCCGAAATCAACCGATTGAAAACCGACTGTCAGTCGTTGCTGATCCGAAAATTTGTAACCTGCCCAAGCATCTTTTAAAAAGAGTGCATCACATAAGCGGTCATATTGGTAGCAACGCACATCCATTGAAGCAATCCAATTCGGATTTTCATAACTGAGTACCGCTTTTATATCTGCCAGTCGCCAGTCATCATTTTTAGAGCCTTCATTGGCTTCGACTATATAGTCTTTATGGATATAGCGGGTACGGATTGCGCCTGTCAGTTTCAGTTCACCCGCTTGTGTTTTCGGATCACCGATACTGAAATCGGAGGCCCAGACTGGTGTATTTGCCAAAATACCCATCGAACCCAAGAGAAGCAGTGTTTTTTTCATTGTTGTACGTCCTTGTTTAACCTCATAAGAAAATGAAGAAATTCATGCAGACAAACAACGCTTAAACTATAAAGTTGGTCTTTACGGAGTGTGTTTAATGAAACAGGATTAGAAATGCTGAAGCTATCTACACGTAAATTTAAAGGTTTAATTCATGCAATAGATAGCTTTAGCTCTTTTTTATGGTTTAGAAATTTACAGTAGAAATCTCTTCTACAACCTTTAATCCTTGCTGCGTTTTTTTAACCGAGTACATATTCAAATCCATTGATGAGGCTAAGCCAAATTGAAGCCGCGTGCTCAAAAGAATTGAAATGTTACTGCTGTCATTTATTAACTGTGGCTCGAGTATCTGTAGATGATCTGCGAACTCTTGTGCGAAAAATGAATTATTAAGCTTTGTTAGATCATTGATCTGCACATCGAATAAAATGAGTTGAGCCTCTGATTCTTCTTCCGTTTCTGAAATCCGTTTTACATGGATAATTTCTGGTTGACTGTTCTTAAGCTTTTTAATTTCAACAGTATTATTACGGTCAAACAAATTGAAAGACGAAATTCCAATACCTAAACCCACCAACGTAATCAATGCTGCAAAAATCTTATGCTTAGGCCACATCTCAGGAACTTGCTGTTCTTGATCATCTTTTTTTAAATTAATCACCATTGAACCCGCAACGAAGTTATGAATGGAACGGCGGTTTTGTCGGTTAAAAATATAAAAATAAATAAGCAAAATTTGTAAGCAGGCCAACAACAGATTGAATAATTCAGATAATAGTAAAATCGGAAAATAACCACTTAATGATATAAGGCATGATGGTGCAAACAAGATGGCTGAACGAAGCAATGATGGGATTACCGCAAGATCTTTCCCATGTGTGTCAGCCACTCTGATTTTTAAAAGCTGTTTGCCAAAAGTTTGTCCAGAGTGTAAATGACTGTTTAACAAACCAAAATATAAAACAACAAAGAAATATCCAATAAAAATAGATATAACTGGGAATTGATGCAAAAAATTAGATAAAAGTCGAATCGTACTCCAGCAGAAACCTCCTACCAGTAATAAATCAATAAGAAAAGCGAATGATCGACGCCAAAAACCAGCAATATAAGAAAATTTTACAGAAGACAAAACATACCCTTTATATTTAATTAAAAATTTATAACTTTAGCTATCAAACTAAAATTTCAAGATTATATAATAAATCCGAATAAAATACATTAATGAAGCATCTCACCCAAGGCTTTTATATTCAACCACTCTTCATCTGTATATTTCATTTTAGCCAATAAATTTTGATCACTGATTTTTCGTTTATACTGTTTATATATATTAATATTATTTTTATTCAAAAATTCAACATACTCACCGCCATTTTCATTGCGATGGAATTCAGCAAAAAATAAAACTGTATAAAAATCTTGTTTTTGAGTATCACTCAAATCCTCTAGTAACACATCTACGTGATTATAGAACTCAGTATAAGTTAGGTTTCCACAAAAAATATTCTGATCAATACGACGGATTGCTTGCTGTACTTTTATATCATGGCTGAGTTCCACCACTCGCTTATTAAAATTATGGATGCATGATTTTTCCTCTAATAAAGAACAACTTGACAGAGGAACAAACATTAGAACAATGAGTAATATCTTCATGTGCTTTGGTATTTCTTTCTCTAACAGAAAATTAAACATAAAATACAACAACTTATAAAATTAATTTTCATCATTTAGCTCATCAAACTTAGTTTTTGCTTCAATATTTCCAAGAAGATGAGCTTTACATAACTAAGCTTTAGCTTCTGCTAACACTTCAATTTTATCTCTATTTAATAAAATAGTAGATAAAGAAAATTCTAGAAAAATTAAAAGAAAATTCAAAACAATCAATCCTTAAATATTTATAATTATAGGATAGCTTTCTTAATCAACTTTTGTACAGGCTATATTACTCTGGCATTTTTTATCCCAATATTCATAGCCAGTAAGATCATCGGCCGCTTTGTAATAGAGTCTAATATTGTAGATTGCATTGGTGTCGCCATTTTCTGCCATTTCCTGAATAATATCTATAGCTTTCCCAACATCTCTTTTAACACCATAGCCTTTGTAATATAAGGTAGCTAACTGAATTTTAGCAAAATCATAATCTTGTTTTGCAGAAGCATCGTACCAGTAAAAAGATGTTTTATAATTCTGCTTCACTCCCTCACCATAAAAGTACATTTGCCCCAAATTGAATTGAGCATCTGGATTTCCTAAACTAGCAGCTTTACTATAGTAAGAAAGTGCTTTATTTAAATCTTTCGCAACATATTCTCCATTGTTATACATAACACCTATAAGATTGATTGCTGGGGCATAATCGTTAGATGCTGCTTTTTTTAAGATTGAAAAAGCTTCAGCCCCATGATTACTTTCGAGTCTTAATCTACCTATATTATATACAGCAGGAGTGTAATCATTATTGCCCGCTTCAGCATATAAGCTAATTGCTTTCTTCATATCCTTGTTGACATGTAGACCATTTTCATAAAAATAGCCCATTTCATTTTTTGCAAAATCACTTTTATAATAAATCAAATTGTTAAGCGTATTATATGCTTCTTTATAATTTGATTGACTCATTTCTTTTTCATATTTTGAAATGAGTTTATTTTCTTCTACTTTAGAAATACTTCTCTCATTGTTCGAGCTACAAGCACCAGCTACAACAATAATTAAAATAAAACAAAATTGATATTTCATAAGTTTAACCGTATAAAATTTAAAGAAAAAACATCATGAATGAGCTTACAACTATCACAAAGCCAAAAAACATTGATAACTTAACATAAGACCATAATTTTTTATGTTGCTCTATCACCACCATTGCGGATTTAAAATCTAAGCCATAGAATAACCTCCTTTCTTCAAAAAAAATTTTTAAATTTTTATATGAAAACCAGAAAATAGTATTAACAAAAATAATAGCTAAAATTATCGTTTCAATATTAGCAACATTAATTTTTTTGTTTTTATACAAGTCACCATAAAAAATACTTTTTAAATCTTCATTTTTATTCACATATCTCGATGCTAATTGATGGAATATAGCCCATAGTACAATAGATATTATTAAATAAATCATTAATAATTTTTTAATGAGCATAGCATCAACTATCCAAAATATTTATAAAAGTCTAATTAAAAGGTCGCACTCAAGACAACTTATAAAAAAATTAAAAAATTTTAAAAAAGATAATAAAATTAATTATTTAAATTCAAAAAATCATTAACTTCCACAATCCCTCTTTTATGATTAGAGTCATCTACAGCAATTTTAATACCCTCATCAGTTCTTAAAATTCTAATATTCCCATTTAAAACTTTACTATCTAGTTCCAGTAATTTTTTTTGAGCTGCACCCAATCCAAACTCTTTTGCTAAAGTATAATAAGCATATGCAAGATCAAAATCTTGCTTTACCCCATCACCTTTTTCATATAATGATGCCAAATTATAAGCAGCACGAGGTTCACTGTTTTCTATTGCTTTTTTATACCAATACACAGATTTCTCAATTGACTTATCAATAACTTCCCCCTTCTTGTACATCGCTGCAACATTAAATTGTGATGGGGCATATCCCTGCTCTGCTGCTTTTAGAGAATATTCAAAATACTTATTGAGGCTTTTTGTTCCACCTGAACCATTGTAGTAGCAGTTCGCTACATTTGCCTGAGCAAGTAGATGCCCTAGATCTGCAGCTTTTTGATAATATTCACATGCTTTCTTTAAATCCTGTTTGAGATAGAATCCATTGAAATACATAAAACCAATCGAGTTTATTGCTTCAGGTATATTTTTCTCCATAGCATTTTTATAGTATTCATATGCTTTTCTATAATCTTGCTCCACACCGATACCATGTGCATATAAACTCCCTAAATTATTTTCGGCAAAACCATTATTATTTTTAACTGCTTGCGTATACCAGTAAATTGCTTTGTTCATATCTTTTTTTTGATCTAAATATCCATTCTCATATATCACGCCCATCAAGTTTTGAGCGATAGCATCGTCTTTTCCAGCTGTAATGACTAATCCGCTAAAGAATTGTTTCTTTTCCTTTTCATCATTACGCTTCATTACCTCATTTATTTTAGATAAATCTATACTTATTTTTTTATCATGAGCTTGACCAGCCTTTACATCACACCCTGTCAAACTTAACATTAATACAAATACAGAAAACAAAAATTTCATTCTTAGTCCTATAGCCCAAGACATATTTTATGAAAAACATTAGCGAACAATTATTATATCTTTTAATTATTGTTAATTATATAAATTAACAATAAAATAAGATACCATATGTTATAGCAATACTTTCAATTTTGATGAAAAATATTTTCGCTCTTTCTTTTCTTATCTTTTTAGCTTCTTGTGGCAATACCACCAAAGACCCTAGTTCAAATACAGAAAAAGTATATATCTATGACGAAGAAACCAATAAAAAACTAAAACAAGCAGAATACTTTATTGATAATGATCAATATGATAAGGCCTTTCCAATACTCTTGAAGCTTGCCAATCAAGGAAATCCCACTGCACAAAATGATATTGGCGCAAGCTATCAATATGGATTTAATGGTGAAACCAATGAAGAAAAAGCGATCTCTTGGTACACTTTAGCTGCTAAGCAAAATCATGCTGCATCTATACATAACTTAGGATTAATAGAATTTAATAAAGCAAAAAATGAGGAAGATTATCGAAAAGCATTTAATTTTTTCGAAAAGGCAGCAAAATTTGATTCTTATGAGGCTGTTAATTTTATTGGCATATATTATGCTAATGGTATTCTTTTTCCACAAGATTCAGTCAAAGCAGTACGAAAATTTAGGATAGCAGCGGACCATGGCAATGCCTCTGGACAATTTAATTTAGGTCAAGCTTATTATTATGGCCATGGTGTAAAAAAAGATTATAAAAAAGCCTTTGAATGGTACACAAAGTCTTCAGATCAAAACTATGAAACAGCATCAATACAGTTAGCAAATTTATACGCAAATGCTAAAGGCACATCAAAAGATTTGAACAAAGCGATTGGCTTACTCAAACCAATAGCTGAAGATGGTAATGCCACTGCTCAGTATAATTTAGCTATAGCCTATAAAGAACAAAAAAATGAAAAGGAGTTTTTACTCTGGAAAAACAAGTACGATAGAAATCCAGATAAAACAGAATAAATTTTATCATCAGAAGAATTAAAGTATATAAAATATAATTTACGACAATAAAAGTCGTGATTTCATACTTTTATTTTATTCACAATTCATTGTAATACTTTAATTAATTGGTTTAATCTCTAAACGATCTAATTCTTTGCAAATATCTAACATCACTTGAAAATTATCTAAATTAGCTACAAATGGAATATATTCGAATAGATTTGCTTTTTTCATATTCTCAAGCATTTTCTGCCCACCTAATACTGCAGGTGGTTCGAACGCATAGATTTCATGGTCTTTTAGCTCACCTAAATTCGCTAAGCAACGTTCAAAAAGAAAATTTTCGTTATTATCATAAATATCAATATCTTCATTTTTCGCTCTAGTAACGATCGTTGCAAGGAAAGTCTTAACATGATCCATTTCATCGAATGAACTATGTACATCAATATTTGGATAAATTCTCAAATTTACGATATCTATTGTCAATTTTGAACTCGTTTTTTTATTCATAACGTACAAATTTCCATATGCTGACCTACCAAACACATAAAAGTCATCATGATTAGTAAAATCAGTATGTTTCAAACACAAATTCAAAATGTCAATATAGTCAGCTGGATTGACCAACCAGAAACCACCATCTTCAAAACAAGCAAAACCTAGATTATCCCAAATATAAAATAAATAGTTAGGATAAGTTTGTTGATATTGAGCTATAAATTCAGTGGTTGGTTTTCTAGCTACTTTAATATTACTAAAGCGTATATTAAAAAAAACTAGATGATCATTAATTAACTTGAGCATCTCATCAGATAACATTATGTATATCTCTCTAATTCCATAGTAATTTTAGTTAAGCATGCAACACTTCAACCGAGGCTTTACTATTCATCATATTGCATTATTATCTGGATGATTGATTCTATCCCATGTTTTTCCATTAAACCGAACCAAATACTTATGACTAAGAATCCAAAGTGCTCCTTCTTTTTCCTCCACAGCAATAATTCCTTGTAGGTCACTTAATTCAGGAACAATTGAGTACTCTGAATTTTCGTATTTATATAGCCCCTGCTCTGAGGCTATGTATATAATTTCTTGATAAAATGCTGTACCATAAAAAGTCGAATTTATATGTATATCCTTTAAGTTCTTGAATCCCTCATACATATTTCCTTTCAGAAGCGTACCGAATTGTCCTGAAATTAAAACATTGGTCTCGTCTGGACACAATGTTATTCCATATAAGAATGATGTAGTAAGTGTTTGAGCCTCTACCCATTCATGTCCATTAAAAAATGCAATAAATCCTTCATCACTCTTCACTCCACATATGTATATACTATTATTATCAAATCCATTGATATCATATATACATCTATCGAATGATAGATCATATTTATCTTCTAAGAATGATCTATCTATTTTTTTTACTTCAAGTGGAGCTTCTATAAACTCTAACCCAATAGGCTTCCATTGATTCTGATTATTTTTATACACTTGGCTGCCATCACCACAAGCATATAAATCACCGTTAATTATACGTATACGATTAAATTGTCCATAAATTTTATCTTCTATTTTATGTCTAATCTCTTGATGTTCATTATTATTCTTTTGAAATATGCCAACATCACTCACTTGATCAAGTGATATAATGGAAGGATGACCATCTCTGTCCTGATAAGCAACTGAAATAACTTTCCACCCCTCCAAGTCCAAACATGACCATTTTTGTTGTTCTAAATTTTTATAAATAATTATTTTACTAAAGTAATCCCATGTATCTAATTCATCAATATTTGCCGATAAACAGAAATTATTGGCACTAATTGCACACCCTGTAGTAAAAGTAATAGATCTTTTTTTCATCTCATAATACTCAGATACAACTCTTTGATTCCTGATCGAAGGATATTTATAGATTGAATTCTTACATTCTACCACTGGTTTCGTAGCTACATTCCTAGTTAGGTAATTTTAGCCAATGATAAATTCTCAATGACAAAAGTAATTTCTACATACAAAATTTCTTAATTAGGTTTGCTAATTTTTCTGGACAATTTATTTTAGGTCAAGCTTATAATTATGGTAATGGTGTAAAATAAGATTAAAAAATAAAAAATTAGTTAGCTTAAGTAAAGCTATCCAACCTATCTCTCACAACTATTCACACCATTTTTGTTATAGTACAACCCTATATTCCAAGAGTTTATATCCTCATAAGTAATTTCCTCACCTTTCTTGTTTCTCTCAATCAAATCATTAGGATACAAAATCCCAATAAGCTGATAATGACCGAGACAATACAGCGAATAGTTCTCCGAATTCTCTATTTCACCCCACCCATCTGATTTTATTTTATTTTTTATATCATTCATTTCTATCTTTGATAGTTTTTTCTTATCAATTAAAATTGTTCCAGCATGATTTCCAGAGCGCCTAATAGATACTTCAAAAGCAGGATCATAAGATTTAAAATATTTAGATATGATATCTTCAAAATCCACAATTTTAGAGTTATCGCGTTCGCTTGTACAAGATAAAGCAAACAAAACAAGAACCAATAAAAGATTTATTTTAATAAATTTCTTCACTCAAGTAACCATTATACTAAAAAACAAAACATACATTTAGAATATTAAAACACATTTAGTCCAACTTAATTACTGGAATTTCATCTTTAATACAATGCTTAATCCCTGCTTCGCTATATGACAATCCAACTGACCACTCATCTATATTTTCATATTTTATTTCCTCACCATCATAACCATAGTGTTTTGGATTTATTGGATACAACACACCCATGTATATTTTTTTATCAAAACAATATTCAAAAAAACTATCATGACTTGATATTAGCACCCAACCATCATCTTGCAATTTTTTTTGAATACTTTCAAAATCACCAAATGACATTTTTGATTTTTCTACCTCTGCTGTTGCATACTTATTTACAGGCTTATTAATCCAAATTTTCTCTTTCGGGCTATACTCCCCAAAGTAGTTATCAATTACTTTATTAAAATATTGATCTTGCTGTTTTCCTCAGCACTTGAACATGTAGTCAGCAAAAAAGATAAAAACAATATTGAAATAACTCTCATAAATTTACTCTTAACATTTAACCTATAGTTAAAAATGAAATACTAATCGAAGCACCAGTATCTATATCTCAGCAAAAATCTATTTCTATAGTTTTATAGATGCTGACATTATCTCTAAGAAAATATTAGAATATGTCTAAAGACAGAATTTCAAAACTTGTTCAAACTATCTTTTTAAATTAATCTAATTTAATTACGGGTATCTCATCTTTTCTACATTGATTCACTCCACTTTCTCCATAAGATAACCCTACTAACCAGTCATTAATATCTGTATATTTAACTTCAAGCCCTTCAGAGTTGTAATGATGTGGTCGTACTGGATAAAGTATACCTATATGTATTTTTTTACCCAAACAATACTCATAATAACTATCTTGATCAGAAATAAGTTTCCAACCATCAACTTCCAACTTCTTACGAATATTAGAAAAATCATTTAAAGAAAGATTTGATTTCTTTATTTTAGTAATTGAATATTTACTTTCTGGCTTATCAACCCAAATTTTTTCATTTGGTTGATATTCCCCAAAGTATTGATTAATTACATGTGTAAAATACTTACCTTGTTGATTTTCGTCAACGCTAGTGCAAGAACAAAGATATACTATAAAAACTAAAAAAATAGCTTTCCTTAATGCTTTTTTATTTATAAAACAACCTAAAAATAAAATATTCGACATACCTACTTCTATTTATAATTATGACATATATATGAGGTTCTATTTTTAGCTTTATAAAATATTACATGCCAATCATCATTTAATTGCATTGCAACAGAACCTTCGACCAGTTCCTTATTACCCACAACAACTCGTGGTGCAATAATTTCAAGTTGTCTTTTATCTCTACAAAATATATAACTTTCATTATATTTTTGATGATACTTCCATCCCATTTCTTTTAGTTGCTTATCTTTCTTGTTTAAAAATATATTGATCTTAAATTCATCTGCTTTAATTTTATATGAAACCGTATTCGAGCTATAAGATGAGTAACCTTTTAGATCGCCAGCTTTACCATCAAAAAGGACACTAGCCTCATTTACAAAGTCTTGATTTACTTTATCTATATAGGCTTTTTGTTCTACATCCTTATCACACCCGACTAACAAAAACGAGAGGATTATAACAATTTTTTTCATACAAGCCGAATCAAAGTAAAGAACAATCACTTACTATAATACTCCATACAATTATTAACGCCTAGTTTATTATAATAAAGTGCAAAATACCAATAACCTTTGTTTTTAAAATTAACTTCTTCACCGCCTCGTGTATAATGCTTATCATAAATCGGATTCAATATATCTACCGAATAATAATTATTTTTACAAAAATTATAATAACTATTATAAGAGTCTACCAAATCCCACCTCCTCTTTATTAGATCATTTTTTACACCCTCATAATCTTTGCTAGAAAAATCTTGTTTTTTTATTTTCACTACTAAAAGTTGAGTCGAGCTCTTTTTTCTATCAATATCATATTCGTACTCATATTTACCAAATAACTCATTGGAGAACCTCTTCAAATCCAGTACTTCACTATCATTGCATCCAAATAAACCGATGCTAAAAGCAAAGATAGACATCAGTTTTATAAATTTTATCATCAAATTAAAACCATATTAAAACAATACTAACTATCAATATTACATACATAAGGATGTTAAAATAGAATTTCCACCATAAAGATAAATTCAGTTTTAGCAAGTCGAAAATTACTTATCATTCTCCATAAAATTTTTTATATCATCGGGTATGGATACATCTGGTACTTCCTTATTCTTTATTTTCTGCAAATTATTTTTAGCAATTTCCTCATTATTACTTGCTGCAAGTGTTAGCCATTTTTCCGCTTTTACCAAATCTTGAGTTACACCATTAGTTCCTAAAAAATAAGCTGTGCCTAAATTAAGTTGAGCAAGCGAATACCCTTTAGATGCAGCTAACTCAGACCAATAAATAAATTTTTCTCCATTTTTTGGTACTCCCTCTCCAAATGCATATAATCCAGCCAATTCATTCTGAGCAATTACATCGCCACTTTCGGCAGAAGTTTCTAAAAGTTTTAAATAATTTTCTTTATCACTAGTTTCAGAATATTTCTCAACTTTTGGATATGAATCTTGCTCCATTGAAACAATTTTTTCTGAATCAGAAAGCGTATTCGGTGATGTAGCTTTACCACAGCCGCTTACTATTAATAAGATGAAAAAGATAGAATAAGAATATTTCATTTGCTAAATTCAAAAATTAGAAAGTTGATGGAAACCATTGAATACTCGGAGATACATTTAAATGTATATGGTTTTTTTTGGTAGCGCTTACCCATTTGTTGCATTCACTTCATTTCCTCATCCCTTTTTTTCTTCCACTCACCTTCACATTTAGCCTCAACTCTACAGTCTTCAAATTGTTGTGAAGTTACTTTTGACATTCCTAAAACATAACCCACAGAAGCACGATAACTACTTGATAAGAAGAACCACTCCATTCAACTCCCCCTAAAGGATCTACTAATTGGTTAGAATTTCTAACACATTTAAATATACTAAAACCACATTTAACCCTAGCGACTCTTTTTACGTATATACCTTGCACTATACTACCCATAATAACGATAAAAGTTATAATACAACCCTATCTCGCTATCGTAATATTGGCATGTAGTCTCCGAAGAATCTTTAATAATTTGGCATAAATAGCCGATTAAAAACTATTTAGCATATCTTTAGCTGGTTGATATCCGAGATTAGCAGCATATTCTAAGTATTGTCTTGCTTTTCGTTCATCAGATTTTACTCCCAAACCATTCAAATATATAGTTCCTAAGTTTACTGCAGCTAAAATCTTTACCTCTCCATTAGTATTTTCATATATGTTATTAAAAATACTAAATGCTTTTGAAAAATCTTCAGCACAATTGTTTCCATTTAAATACTCTACCCCTAAGTTAATTCCTGCTGATGAATAACCACCTTCAAATGCTTTTCTATATAACTCACATATTTCTTTATTAGGCTCATCCTTAGCTTTTATACTTAGAATTTTTGATTTTATAAAATAACCTACAGCGACATTTTTATCTATTAACTCTTGTGCATAATCTTCAGCTTCATTTAAATTTTGGTAGCTCTCATAGCCTTCAATTTCCCCTAAAGTTAAAACTGCTAACTCCACATCAGCAAACCAATATTTTTTACTTCTCGCCTCTTTATTGTATTCTATAAACTTACTTACATCACCATTATTTAAAAATAATGTTGCCATTTCTGTATAAGATGCAGGGACATAATCCTTTGACATATTCAACCATTTAAATGCTAATTCTTGATTAGCTGGCACACCAATTCCTTTACTATAGCGAAAACCTAAACTATACATTGCCAAAGGATTACCTAAGTCTGCAGCATCTTTAATTAAAGCAAAACTTTTATTATATTCTTTTTGAGCATCATAAAACTTTGCAAGCCATAGCATAGCTTCTGGATATTTATGATTAGCCGAAAATTGAATAAGATTTAAACCACTTTGAATATCTTGTTCTACATATTTCCCGTAGAACTCTAAATTTCCTAATCTATGTGCCTCTACTGGATTATCCTTTTTTCCGTTTAAACAGGCCAATGTCCTATCGGGATTAGCATCAAACTCTAAAGGACAAGTTTCTGTAAACTTCTGACTAATATCCTCTTTTAAACTCAATGGGACTGTTCCACAACCGATAGCACCATATTCATTTTGAACTTCACAAGGTATTAATATTCCTTTACTACTTTCCCTATTAGGATTAGCACATGCTGTTGCACTCAAAACAACACAAATAATTCCGATTTTTCTGAACATACCCCTAACTCCTGTTTTCAAAAATTACTTAAGTGCACTGCATATTGTGATCTGCGGACAAAGTGCTGCATTTACACCTGCTGATGCACCGAAAACACCACCAATAGTAGTTGTTTGGTTACTAGAGTCAAATAACTCATTTCCATTTTTAAAACCAAGATTCGTCTTACTCATAGTACTTGAATCATAAAAAGTGGTGCAATTACTTACAGCACCATCTACCCCAGCAGCAATTGTTCCTGTTGAACAGGCAGATGCACTAACTCCAGAGTTAAACTCACCCGCACTAAATATTTTATGAATCCCACCTGTTGCCTGAACAATAGGACCTGCTGCTGGACAAAAACTTACCAATCCACATTTTTTAACAGTACCTGCATCTGTTTTAGAGTCAACGATTCCAGCTGTAATATCTACACCAGCCCCTGCTTTAACGGAGGCAGTGACACCATAACCATTAGTACGTGAATATTTTTCAGTAATAGGTTTAACTTTTGCGCTCTGTTGCGCTTCACTTTCTCTTTGCTTTCTACTAGCTTCATCTCGACTAGCTACCTTTCTAAAACCATCTCTTCGATATTCTCGGTCATTCTGTATATTTTTATTTTCATACAAAATATATGGAGAAACCCCCTCTGTAACTTTAAATGGGTCTCTTTTTTTGTATTTGAAATACTAGCACTTCTAGCCTTAAAGTCATCATTCCAAAGTTTGAACTTTTCATAATCACTCATATTTTTCTTATCTGCCATCAACCCCATCGGATCGACCCATTGAATTGGATCACTTACATAAGCAGAAGTATTTATGCCACCAAATAACCCAATCGGATCTTTACTCATATACCTAGCGCTATACGGCTCATAATAGCGATAACGGTTATAATGCAGTCCTGTTTCATTATCGTAATATTGACCTTGAAATCTCAGATTACTCTGCTCAAATGGATTGTCCTTATTGAGCATCTGAATCTTGAGTGCAGTTCCCCACGTATCCTGAGTAATTTCCCAAACACATTCACCTACGGCATTACTCAGTGTTTGCGGTGTTCCCACCTGATCGCAATGATAAAAAACAGTTTGCTCTAAAGCCGCGCGGTTCTTACGTGTATCGCTGCTCCAGATCGGATCTTTATAAACCGAATAAGGCTTGTTGAGATATTCACTATAATCAGGGGTTTCTATCAGTTGAATAAAACCCTGATACCCTGCCTGCATTAACGGTACAAAGCTGTCAGGCTCATAAACATAATGTTTGGTGTAACTGCTCTCAGGCTTGTCTGAATTTTGACTTGATTCCCAAATCATCAAATCACCATCCCAACCAAATAAGGTAAAGTCTTGATTTGATGATTTCTTATATAAACGACGTCTAAAGACATCATAACCATACTGAGTCACTTTTCCATTCAAGTTACTTTGAATCAAACGGTTATGATTGTCCCAAGTCAGCTTTAACTTTATTAAGTTTAAGAATAATTAATTGAATCTTTGTTTATCTTATTTTTATGTTGTAAATAGAGAAAATAATGCTCATATATAGTAAATTAGCTCAAGCTATGTTATCTGAGATAAGAAGATGTTATTAAAAAGAATTTTTTTGGCTATTTGTCTATTAAATGTCTTGAATTCAGGATGTGCAAAAACAACTACGCCTGCACATGAGACTAGTGAAAAACAACACTCTAATAACAGTAACATAAATAATCTTGATATCAAAGACATACGCTCTAAAGCTGAAAAAGGTGATCCTGAATCACAATACAATATGGGTGTCATATATGCCGATGGTTATAAAGAAATTCAGCCAGATATTGTAGAAGCTATTAAATGGTACACTTTAGCAGCAGATCAAGGAAATGTTAATGCCCAATATAATTTAGGTCTTTTATATATAGAGGGTGAACATCTTAAACCTGATTATACAACAGCTATACTTTGGTTTAAGAAAGCAGCTACACAAGGTGATATAGCTTCATTAAATAATCTAGGAACTATATATAAGGATGGATTGGGTATTACAGCAGACAATCAAAAAGCTCTTTCATATTTCTTAAAATCTGCGCAAGCAGGATATCCTATAGCCCAGTACAATTTAAGTAATATGTATTTTGATGGACAAGGGACTAAAAAAAACCCAATTGAAGGCTTAAAATGGCTAACAGAAGCAGCTAAACAAGGGGAAATTGATGCTCAATATAACCTAGGCCTCGTGTATTTATTGGGTGATGGAGTAACTCAAAATTATCAACAAGCACAAAAATGGTTCTTAGCGGCAGCAGAGCAAGGCGAAAATGGCGCACAATATCATCTTGGTCGCATTTATAAAGAGGGATTGGGCGTTAAAAAGGATCCTTCTTTAGCCCATATGTGGTTTAAAAAATCAGCTGAGGCAGGAAATCCTCTAGCCTCTCAAGAATTATCTCATATAGAAAAATAATTGTTGAGATAATTTGGTTTCCCTTTAATAGGTAGAAGGGAAACCATGCGCGCCTAAATCCCAAGTATGCCCAGGCCCATGAATAATAGATGGGCCATTTGGATTACCCACCATTTCTTTACCTTGGCTAATAGTAATACCCTTTGCTGTTCCCAATTTAGTTTTGTCTTTTCTTAGATAAGGATCCCATTTATCTGTATGTGAACCTGCACAATATTTTGATTTACCTTTAGCAGCACATGCTTCAACATATTCTCTATTAACCTGTTTTGTCCGGTTTTGAATTTCCATTTTTTATCTTCCTCAAATACACCATAGTCATATCCCACTCCCACTTTTCGTTCCATTGTTAAGGTACTTTCTCCATTTCCTTTATATTTTGCGTAAATACCAACGCCTACCCCCACCCCACTGTAACTGAGCCTCCTGCCGATTTCCCTGTCGCATATTTTTCAATTTGGGATGTCAATATCTTATCTACTGGAATACTATTATCAGGTAAATGTGGAGCACTTAGATTATAGGTTTCTAAAGCTATATTTGTTCCAGCTCGTTCAGAGGCTAAGCCTAATGGATCAACCCACTGACTTGGATTTTTGACATAATCACGAAGATTAAGCCCACCTTCGAGTCCAATCGGATCTTTACTCATATACCTAGCGCTATACGGCTCATAATAGCGATAACGGTTATAATGCAGTCCTGTTTCATTATCGTAATACTGACCTTGGAATCTGAGATTACTCTGCTCAAATGGATTGTCCTTATTTAGCATTTGAATCTCGAGTGCAGTTCCCCACGTATCCTGAGTAATTTCCCAAACACATTCACCTGCGGCATTACTCAGCGTTTGCGGTGTTCCGACTTGATCACAATGATAAAAAACAGTTTGTTCTAAATCCACACGGTTTTTACGTGTATCACTGCTCCAGATCGGATCTTTATAAACCGAATAAGGCTTGTTGAGATATTCACTATAATCAGGTGTTTCTATCAGTTGAATAAAACCCTGATAACCTGCCTGCATTAACGGTACAAAGCTGTCAGGCTCATAAACATAATGTTTGGTATAGCTATTCTCAGGCTTGTCCAAATTTTGGCCTGATTCCCAAATCATCAAATCACCATCCCAACCAAATAAAGTGAGATCTTGGTTTGATGATTTCTTATATAAACGACGTCCAAAGACATCATAACCATACTGAGTCACTTTCCCATTCAAGTTACTTTGAATCAAACGGTTATGATTGTCCCAAGTCAGCTTTAAGACCTTGCCATTTTGCGTGGTTTCAATCACATTGCCTTGTACATCATATTGATAATGCTTGCCTTGATACTGCTTGATTAAATTGTTTTTGGCATGTGTTGTCTGGTTGATTGGATCAACCAGATTCCCCGCTGGATCGAACTTAAAACTTTCGTTTTTATGCTGACTTTGCGTTGAAATCAAACGTCCAATCGGATCATATTGATAATTAAGCTGTCCTAAACGACTGTCTTCAACTTGGGTGAGCAAATAGTTTTTATCATATTGATAATGTCTATGCGCTTGGTAACGGAGTCGATCTGAGCTTTCTTGCTCAGGCTCAATCTGTTGAGAAATCAGTAGTCCGACATCATTATAATGCTTGGTTTGTACCAAACCATTTGCCAGAAAACGTACCGTTTCACGATGCAAATCATCACGTTGGAAAGAAACAACATCCTGTTGGTTAAACGCAATTCCGTAAATATGTCCTGAACCATAGCTCAGATTGGTCTGCTGCTGTCCATCAGGGCGAATGGTTTTAACCAGATGACCCAGTTCATCATATTCATAACGCAGTATTAAAATAATACTAACTATCAATATTACACACATACCGTTTATGTCTAGAGTGAATAAAACCTACATTCCAATGCCCAACCAACTGGTTTAATGACTGTCCTTCACCAGTAGAACTATAAGCATCTAATTTAACAGGAGGTACTAGTTCTAGTTGATTAGTGTTTTTATCACAGTAAATATAAGCTTCTTTATATTTTTCTTTATACAACCATCCTTTTTCTTTAAGACTAGGTTCAATATTGTTTAAAAAATCCCTTTCGCCAATACCACCATCACTCTGAATTTGAAATATTAATCTATCTGCATTATAGGATGAGAATGAATGTTTATCAAAGATGCGATCACCAAAAATATAGTTAGCATCACTTTCAAATTTTTTAATTATTGTCTTATTATTAAGACTTTTGACCTCTGATTTATCAGCACGTGAACAAGCCATCATAAGAAGAACTAGAGGAAATATTAATATAAACTTCATAACTTAAAGCTTGGTAAAATCTATAAAATCATTAGGATTCTGATTGCATTCTGTTATTTTAGTCGTACTTTTATAAGGAGATATATAAATGTAATTTATATCATTATAATTAAGTGAAATACCTGAAGGTGTTTTTTCATACTTTTCCAAAGGATATAAAATATCAAGAGAAAAATCCTCTCCATAACAAAAACTAGCATAGTTTTTGTTATTACTAATTTCAACTAGACGCCACCCTCCTTTAGCCAGTTTTTCATAAATAATATTCAATTCATTGAGATTTAAGTCACTTTTTTTTATTTTAAACAATGCATATTGTTGACCATAATTTTTATTACCACGAGAGCTAATATCTTCATAGTCATATTTATAACCATAAAAATATTGATTCATAAAGTCCTTAAACCTATCTGGAATATTTTTTGACCTTTCTGCACTAGAACATGCAACAATGAAAATTATAAAAAAACATACCATTAAAAATTTCATAAATGTTCTCTTAATATTTGATCGGTGTTTGTAGAAGTGGAATACTAATCGAAGCACCAGCATTAATATCAGCTTTGTCTCTACTTAAGCCAATTTATACATCTTTAGGTGATTTTAAATTAAACCATTTGCTTTATGGTATGATCACGTCTAGCCTCACATTGCAAATATTTTGCTCCTGCACAAGCTTCACCACCTTTTAACAAATCCATCACTTTCTATCTATATAATTTAAAAAAATTCAACCATTAAAATACCAATGCTTATTATTACCCCACATAAAACACTTATCGCCAACGCCAGCCCAATTGAACTTTCCTTACCACTTGAAATATCTAAAAAAACTATCAACAAAAACATTACTACAGAAATTAAAAAAACACTTACCATCTCAATAATAACAGGATGTTCATTTGCTTTAAAATTAGCGATAAAAACACTCATCATTACTTCAACTAGAAGTGTAAACATTAAACTGTCCTATTTTTTTTACTCGGACTTTCTTTATCTTCTGCTACAGCTTTTACTGCTCAGGAAGCTGCTTGTCCCATTATTTTCTCATTCGAAAATACAACCATTCCTGAAGCATTATTAAAAATAAACTACTTACCGTCTAACTCCTTCAGCTTATCCTTTGCCTCAGTATTCCCTTGTAAGCTAGCCTTTTCTAACCATTCTTTAGCTTCCTTTACTCCCCCATCTTTTTTATTATTTAATAGAATGAGAGCTAATTGCAATTGTGCACTTTCATGATTTTTACTTGCCGCTAATCTGTAATAATATTCTGATTTACTTAGATTTTTATCACCGCCTAGTCCCCTTAAATAAATAATACCTAAAGCATTTTGCGCAGAAGCATCACCTTGTTCAGAAGCCATTTCAAGCCATCGCTTAGCTTGATCATAATCTTTTGGGTAACCTTCATCACCATTTAAAAAATTCATTGCAACATTATATTGCGCATCAACATTACCAGTTTCTGCTAATTTAAATTCATGACTATTTTCGTATGGTGCACTATTTGTGCAAGCACAAAAAAGTAGACTTAAACCAAACAACTGACTACATTTAAGAAAATCAAACATAAAAACCACTAAAACCTATAGAGTTAATTAAATTCTTCATCTTTACAATAATCTGTTCCATCCTCATCATATGTAAATAGAATCACCCAATTTCCAACATCCTCCCTAGTAAGATATAATTTCTCTGAAAATTTATTGTAATAATTCAAATGCTTTGGATTTACTATTGCCATTTCATTGTATCTATTATAACAGTAAACATACTGATCTTGTGATGAATAAACCAACCTCCAAGTCTTATCTATTTTCAGCTTAACCTTTTCAAAATCAGCATTTAAAAATTTATCACCTCTAATAAAAACATTACTTGTCACAATATTACTTTTATTTAAACGGCTTTCAAAATCAAAATCATATTTTGAAAAAAACTCATTAGAAAGCTTCTCAAAATCCAAAGATCTTTCATCAATAGGTTTATATACACATGAACTACAACCTGTTAAAACTACTAATAGCATTGAAACCATTTTTTTCATAAATTATTACTCACCCCTTACTCCAGTCAGTTACAAAAAATATTGTATAAAAATTAGTTAAAACAATGCAAAACAACATTTCTCTCTGATTAAATTTTTAAAAACCTCAAATTATTTTTGAAGCTTATACCCACAATTCGTACAATTTTTAGTATAAATACTAAACCCAAGATTAGATAAACTGCCTTCTTTTTTAAAAAAATTTTTATTACAATTTGGGCAAATATTTTCATCAAAAATTAATATTTTTAATATATACATACTATATATACCCACAATAAAAAAACCTAGAAACACTAAAATATTGAGATCATACTCACTACCAACTACTGTAAAAAATGCAAGTATTATTATAGAAAAAAACTGGTAAGCAACAACTTTTTTGGCTACACTTCTTAGTCCCTCATTAACATTTTCACTCATTATTTTCGCTCCCAGTATTAATTAATTTAATAGGAGCATAATTATGGACCGTATTTTCTCCTATGATTATTCCCACATTGTCTCTTGTACAACAATATTTATCATATGAATACTTACTGTTTTATCTTTTCTTTAGCATTTGATATGCCTTGCTCATATGCTTTATTAAAGTAAAACTGAGATAAGCTTTCATTTAACTTATTGTAATTTGGAGATGAATATATAACCCCTAAGTTGTAAGATGCTTGTCCTTTACTCAATTCACTAGCTATTTCAAAATACTTAATAGCCCTATCCACATCTTTAGGGACACCCTTACCATTCATTACGTTAATACCTAAATTTAGAGCAGCTTCAGCATTATTTAATAATGCAGATTTTTCCCAATAATCATTACAAAGTTTATAGTCTTTTTTTACAACCACACCATCGCAATATATCAACCCTAACTCAAACAGGGAAAGTGCATCATTCTTTTCAGCAGCCCTCTTTAAATAAATCAACCCTTCTTCAGTATTTCCTTCTTCAATATAAATAGAACCTATAGAGCCCATTGCATCAACATCATTCAATTTAGCAGCTTTAAGATAATATTTTTTTGAATTTTCTATATTTTTTTGCACTCCAACCCCAGTATAGTATTTAAAACCCGTATTATACATAGCAGAAATATTTCCATTATCTGCCGATTTTTTTGTCCACTCAAATGATTTTTCAGCATCATAAGTTCCACTCAGCGCTTTAAAATAAATATCAGCCAATATGAGTTGAGCATCACTATTCCCTTCTTTTGCTAAATTTCCATAAATAGTTTCGAGTCTTTTATAATATTTTTTCTTTTCATCTGAATTTGATGGAGCTGCTTCTGCTTGTGACCTTAATTCTTCTGCTTGTTCAAATGTCATATTTAAATCAGATGATGTATTTGAAGCATTACATGCAGTAATGAAAATGCTTACCGTTAGACTCAACAATAATTTATTTTTCAGCACCTTATAAAAACCTCTTAAAAATCTAGCCGAAACAAACATTTTTTAGAATTCATTAGATCTTCTTGCAAATAGTATAAATGACCTAGTGACTAATAAGTTGGATAAAAATAATTAGCAGCCCTATTTAAATAAAAATTTGCAAGGTCACAATTTCTGAGTCTATTTTGCAATCAAATATGAACCCACACAATAACAACCCACACAATAGCTATCTTTCACATTTTCACCTTTTTATTTCAAACCATCAACCTTAACACATTGAGCATTTAAGAAATTAGACCAAATTAAAAAAAAGCTACATTAAATTTCACAAATCAGCTCAACATTAAAAAAAATGAAAAAACGAATAAAAGCAAAAAAGCAATCTGTATAAAATAGAAAAACCTTATTCTCTTTGCATAAAAATCACGATTGTCAAAATTTTTAAATACTATCCTATAAAGATATTTAGTATGTTTATAACTTTTCAAGTTAAAACCTAAATAATCATTTACAATGCTTTTATTAACAAAATATTTAAACAAATAAAATCTAACTACGCAAAACAAAACAACATATAAAATTAATGAGAACAAAAATAAAAATAAAACAAACCCATCCGACATTTATCTTACCCCCTCAAAAGCAATATAACTATTAAGAAAGCATTTGTTAATTTTTTTCAAAGAGTATTTATCCTAGAGTCGCTCATCAATCTTATCAGAACAACCGACTTGTAAAAATAAAGAAAATAAGACTATGGATTTAAGTAGAATTTTCATAAAATCATTCGCACAGATCATCCCCCCATTTATAATAACGAAATAAGACCGTATCAACATTATAATTAGTTATTTTCAATTTCCCACCTTTATAGTCTAAAATTTCTCCAAAGGTTGGACTAACTATATTAACTTTATTATTCGAGCCTAGACAATAAGTAACAACTCCTTGACCTTTTCCTTTAAAAATCCACCCATTCTTCTCTAAATGCTCTACTATTTTATCTATTTTATTAGGATCCTTAATAAATTCGAAATAAGAAATTTGTGCTTCATGCTTATTTATTGAATCTATAATTTCAATATTACTTCCCAAAAGTTTTACCATTTGGCTTTTAAATGGATATTTATCAGAAGGTTGCTCATAAACACTATGACTACAACCTATTAATAGTAATATAATAGTAATACTTAGACCGAATTTACTTACACACATATTTAGTCCTTGATAGTTCTGGTAATTGTACGACCCTGTGCTTCAACATTATATCTAATTGAAAAAATTAAAATTACTCTACACTCACTTTTCACAACATCTTATTTCTAATTCTCAAAAAACATTCATTTAAAGTACCATTAGCAGTATGTCTAAAAAAAACATTCCAATTCTTTTCAAGCTGTTTACCAATATCTCCCCGGCCTAGTTCATTGTTACCGACAAGAACTTGTGGAGGAATTATTTCTAATTGGCGAGAACCTTGGCAAAAAATATAGCCCTCATTAACTTTTGATCTAAAAATCCATTTTTTTTTAGGCAATATCTGATCTTTATAATTTTCAAACTCTTCCATACTCAAATTTTCAACATTAATTTTATAAACAACATCATTTGAAGAAAATGATTGATAACTTCTCTCACTTTCTAGCTTATCTCCAAAAATATCTTTAGCCTGTCTTTTCAACTCCATGTTAATTGGATGACTACTTCTTCCGATCTCAACATTTTCATCTTGTGAACAGGAAGTTAATAATACGAGAATTAAAAAAGATTTATATATATTTTTCATTATATAAAAACACACACCTTGATAAAAAAATAAAATTTAAAATATAAAAATTATTTCTTGTAATCATAACAAACATAGCGGTTAGTATTATTTGGCGACATAAATATAACATGCCAAAAGTCATCTAACTGCATACCAGCAGAACCTTTAACTAAAACTTCATTTTTAGAAACAATTCTAGGTGATATTATCTCTAATTGTCTTTTCCCATCACAAAAAATATAACTTTCATTATACTTCTTAAAGAAAAACCAGCCCATTTTTTTTAAATCTTTACTCTCTTCTTTCATAAAAACATTAATATCAAATTTATCTGCTTTAATTTTATATGCCACAGTGTTATCAGTATATGAAGAATAAGCACTTAAGTCTTCAACAGTACCATTAAATAGAACTTCGGCCTCATCAACAAATCTTTGATTAACCTGATCTAAATAAGGCTTTTTTACTGTTTCATTATCACATCCGGCTAACAAAAATGAGCTGATTAAAATGATTTTTTTCACACGAACCAAATTAAAAAACATACAAAATAATTACTTACTATAATAATCCATACAATTATTAACACCTAGTTTATTATAATAAAGTGCAAAGTACCAATAATCTTTGCTTTTAAAATTAACTTCTTCACCGTCTCGTGTATAATGCTTATCATAAATCGGATTCAATATATCTACCGAATAATAATTAGTTTTACAAAAATTATAATAACTTTTATAAGAGTCTATCAAATCCCACTTTCTCTTTAACAGATCATTTTTTACGCCCTCATAATCTTTGCTAGAAAAATCTTGTTTTTTTATTTTCAATACTAAAAGTTGAGTCGAGCTCTTTTCCCTATCAGTATCATATTCATATTCATATCCCTTAAATATTTCATTAGAAAGTTCTTTTAAGTCGATTTTCTCAGGTACATTATTCTCACTTACAGAATTACAGCTTATAATAAGACAAGAGAGAAATATATAATATAATGATTTTTTCATTCTATAACCTTTAATCTTGTGTACGAACTAAAGTCGGTTTACTATCACTTACGCTAATATCAACTCCAGGCGTACCAATACCGACTTCCACACCTACGGGGCCATTTCGATCAAAAAAGGATCCAGCAGGAGTTGTTACTCCAAACCTAGCTCCCCACCACCCAACACTTTGGGTAACCTTCATCACCATTTAAAAAATTCATTGCAACATTATATTGTGCATCAACATTACCAATTTCTGCTAATTTAAATTCATAAGCATTTTCGTATGGAGCACTATTTACACAAGCACAAAAAAGTATACTCAAACCAAATAATTGTAAAAATTTAAAAATATTAACCATAAAACCTATTACAATATAAAACGACAACCTACTTAATATCTAAAACCACATTAAAATAAATAGATTTTAAAAAAAAGATCTCTTCATATTTAATACAAAGCTATTAATTATCAATTTTTCTTAAATAAGAAATAGCCTCTTCATTTCCTGAATTTTTTGCCTTCTGAAACCATTCTTTTGCAGTTTCAAGATTTTTTTCTACACCTTCACCATTGAGATACCTGATTCCCAATTGTAGTTGACTATCAGCATCTCCTTGCAAAGCTGATTTTCTATAATATTCGACGGACTTTGGCAAATCTTTTTTTACACCATATCCATTTAAATACATTATTGCTAAGTTATATTGCGATTTTGCATCATTTTGTTCAGCTGCTTTTTGATACCACTCAAAGGCTTTTTTATAATCAACATCAAAATTATACTCACCAAATAAATATACGTCTCCCATCTGTGATTGAGCGCGAATATCCCCTTGCTCTGCTGCACTTTTTAAACTTTCAAATTCAGGATTTGCTGCACTATCAGGACTATTACAGCCAACTAAAAATAAGATCACAAAAATATTTAAATATTTAATCATAATAGTCTCAAGTTAATTTGAAGGAAAAGCATTACTAATTGGTGGTAAAATAACAGGTGGCTGGGTAACTGGTTTATATTTTTTAGCCTGATTAATATCATATTTCATAGTAGGAATATCTTTTTTAAAGCATCCACCTGGCCCACATTTGGGTACTTCACTAATCTGACATGAGCTAGTTCTATAATCAAAGCCAACTACCTTACCCATTGAAATTCCCGCACCTAAAGAATGTCCATTACTATAATCATTAGACCACCCATCACTTGTAGCCTCTCCAACAGCCGTCATTCCAACTCCTTTTCCACCACGCCAAGTAGCTCCAGCACTCATATCTCCCCAAGCACCATTAAAAGCTTTAGGATTTAAAGTTTTATAATTATCGACCATTGTCACTTCTGAAACATTATTAATAGTGTAAGGAAACCCTTTTCCAGCAATCCCAGCACCTATTACTTTAAATTTAACACTATTTTGGACACCATTAATACATTGTGAAGTTAAATCGTAAGATAACCCTGTTACAGCAAATACTGTATAACTTTTTTCGGTACCCTTCCATTCAATTAGGCCTAACATATCTACTAGTTGTATAGGATTATTGACATATTTTGCACTATTTAATCCACCAAATAACCCAATCGGATCTTTACTCATATACCTTGCACTATACGGTTCATAATAACGATAACGGTTATAATGCAGTCCTGTTTCACTATCGTAATATTGACCTTGGAACCTAAGATTACTCTGCTCAAATGGATTGTCTTTATTTAGCATTTGAATCTCGAGTGCAGTTCCCCACGTATCCTGAGTAATTTCCCAAACACATTCACCTGCGGCATTACTCAGCGTTTGCGGTGTTCCGACTTGATCACAATGATAAAAAACAGTTTGTTCTAAATCCACACGGTTTTTACGTGTATCACTGCTCCAGATCGGATCTTTATAAACCGAATAAGGCTTGTTGAGATATTCACTATAATCAGGTGTTTCTATCAGTTGAATAAAACCCTGATAACCTGCCTGCATTAACGGTACAAAGCTATCAGGCTCATAAACATAATGTTTGGTATAGCTATTCTCAGGATGGTTCGAATTTTGGCTAGATTCCCAAATCATCAAATCACCATCCCAACCAAATAAGGTAAAGTCTTGATTTGATGATTTCTTATATAAACGACGTCCAAAGACATCATAACCATACTGAGTCACTTGCCCATTCAAGTTACTTTGCATCAAACGGTTATGATTGTCCCAAGTCAGCTTTAAGACCTTGCCATTTTGCGTGGTTTCAATCACATTGCCTTGTACATCATATTGATAATGCTTGCCTTGATACTGCTTGATTAAATTGTTTTTGGCATGTGTTGTCTGGTTGATTGGATCAACCAGATTCCCCGCTGGATCGAACTTAAAACTTTCGTTTTTATGCTTACTTTGCGTTGAAATCAAACGTCCAATCGGATCATATTGATAATTAAGCTGTCCTAAACGACTGTCTTCAACTTGGGTGAGCAAATAGTTTTTATCATATTGATAATGTCTATGTGCTTGATAACGGAGTCGATCTGAGCTTTCTTGCTCAGGCTCAATCTGTTGAGAAATCAGTAGTCCGACATCATTATAATGCTTGGTTTGTACCAAACCATTTGCCAAGAAACGTACCGTTTCACGATGCAAATCATCACGTTGGAAAGAAACAACATCCTGTTGGTTAAACGCAATTCCGTAGATATGTCCTGAACCATAACTCAGATTGGTCTGTTGCTGTCCATCTGGACGAATGGTTTTAACCAGATGACCCAGTTCATCATATTCATAACGCAGTACAGCCGTTAGATTCAACATCTTATAATGCTGGTGTTCACGCACCAATTGTCCAAGCTGATTACGATACAGTTGAACCTGACTTTCTGCATTACTGGCTGAGCTTAATTGTTGATTTAAATTATATTCAAATTGCTCTGTCTGGCTTTGATGAGTATGCAGATGCGTATATGTTTTAGACGCAATCTGTCCATCATCATAATAGCTAAATTCGGTCAGAATATTGGGTTGTCGAATCTGGAACAATAGACCATTTTCACTATAACTATAGTGCTTTTCTTCACCATCAAATGCTTGTTCACGAACTAATTGACCAAACTTATTATAGCTAAACTGGTATTCAGCCTGATTCTGGTTAATAAGCTTCTGGATACGACCCTGCTTATCCCATTGATAGCCCACACGATGCTGATTGGCATCAATACGTTGTTCTAACAGGCCGACAGTATTGTATTGATATTGAGTGGTTAAGCCGTTGGTGTCGGTGTGATTAAGCAGACGACCTTCTTGATCATGCTCAAACAGCTCTTTTAATCCATCTGGGTATACGATGGCTTGAAGCTGACCTTTATCTTTGCCTTGCATACTATACAGATATTGAACTTTCTGCTCATTCGCCTCTTGTTGGGCACTTAAGTCACCGTTTTCATCATATTCCCATGTACTGCTTTTGCCTGAACAATCGGTATAAGACAGCATTTGCCCTTGATCGTTGTATTGGATTTTCTTGATACCTCCTTTGGCATCAACCACTTTCACCACTTGATTATTGCTGTTGTATTTATATTGAGTGACATGACCTAAAGGATTAATCTCTTTGCTGACATTGCCTTGTGCATCATATTCCCGTTTCCAGATATTGCCTTCTGGATCTTTGGTCTCGGTTAAATTGCCTTGCTCATCATAAGCAAAGCGAATCACACCACCATTCGGCTGTACAATTTTCGCCAGTTGTCCCTGATCATTATATTCTTGCTGCGTTTCTCGACCTTCAAAGTCAATTTGTCGGGTAATACGTTTTTCACCATCACGAGAATACCAAGACTCTCGACCATCAGCTAAACGAGTCCGATAGGTAAAACCATCCAAATCAAAATAATAATAGGTTGGTACATCATAAGCATCGTAAACCGCAACTTGGCGTAAACGTGGATGCCATTTTAGCTTGGTATGGAAACTGCCATCATCCGCCCATTCTTCAATGGCTTTAGTATATAAAGAAAAAAATCAAATTTATTAAAATCTAAATAAAACCAAATAATGACAACCTTTAACTTCAATCTTTAATATATATTGATAAGAGAAAAAAACTGAATAATTTTGTATAACCTCAAAGCTTACTGTTACAAAAAAACAAACAACAAGCCATCTAATTAATTGTTTTGTATAAAAATATAAATTAAAATTTATCTTCGTCTATGTTGCGCTAAAGTTTAAAATTTATATGAAAAAATTTTTAGTTCTTACATCACTTATCTTCTTGATTTCATGCGGTAGTACAAAACAAGATCATAATACGAATATCAAAAATTCAAATTCAGAAAAAGTATATATCTACGATCAAGAAACAAATAAAAAGCTAAAACAAGCAGAAGATTTCATCAATGATGACAGATATGATAAAGCTTTTCCAATTTTATTCGAGTTAGCTAAACAAGGGAATCCAACCGCTCAAAATGATATTGGTGCAAGTTATCAATATGGATTTAATGGTGAAACTGATGAAGAAAAAGCTATTCATTGGTATACATTAGCAGCTAAACAAAACCATGCCCCATCAATACATAACTTAGCCTTGATTGCATTTAACAATTCAAAAAATGAGCATGACTATCAAAAAGCATTAACCCTTTTTGAAAAAGCAGCTAAGCTTGGTTCTTATGAAGCTGTTAATTATATTGGTATATATTATGAAAATGGGATTATCTTTCCACAAGATTCAACAAAAGCTTTAGAAAAGTTTCTATTTTCTGCAGATCATGGTAGTGCTGCTGGTCAGTTTAATGTAGGACAAGCATACTATTATGGTAGGGGAGTTAAGCAAGATTACAAACAAGCATTTGAATGGTACACAAAGTCATCTAAGCAAAATTATGCAACAGCAGCTATTCAACTAGCAAGTTTATATGATGAGGGTAAAGGTACTGATAAGAATATAAACAAAGCTATTGAATTGATAAAACCATATGCAGAACAGGGTTATGATCTTGCACAATACAATATCTCTCTTTACTACAAAGATAAAAATGAACTAGGAAAATCTATATACTGGTTAGACCAGTATAAGAAAAATCCTAATAAGAGTGATTAAATCACTCCTTAACCTTTTTATTATAAATAAATAAAGGAATTACAATTGAAGCCCCAGCTTGATGATTAATACTTGGGGCCTCTACACTTTTTTTACCTATATTTATCTGCCCCACACCACCAATGCCACTCACTTTTTTTCTTTCCCCAGTTTCATAATCTTGGGTCGTAGATTTTACATTTACAAATCCCACATTATAAGCTCCCAAGTTAACACTATTTGTTAGACTATATCCTGCTCCAGTTAATTCCGAAACATGTTTTGCATTAGTCTTAATATTACTTCCTGCAAGAGAAAATCCAATATCATCACTTATTTTTTTTGCATTTCCACCATGTAAATTTATTGCACTCTTATCAATACTTATAGAGTCTTCAACAGCATAATATAGCATCCAGTTACCGCGAGCATCGTAGGCTACTCCTATTTCTAAAGAAGCACCTAATATCTCCCACAACTGTGCTGCAATAGTTACAGAAATTTGTCGGGTATAATCTCCACTAACTTTAGTAACTGGGAATAAACCTTCAGTATATAATTTACTCAATATCAGCTTGTGATTACTTAGGCCTAAAAATTTTGCAGAATGATTTATTAATTTTAGCCTTTGACCTGCATAAAGACTATATGCATCAGTTATCCCATTATCTTTTTTAATTCTTTCTACATTTAAATTAAATTTTCTTGCGATACTTAATAAAGTATCGCCAACATTTACAATGTAATCTATTTCAATAAAATAGCCTTCTTTAGGAGCTGCAACTTGAAGCATCATTTTACTTGATGCATTAGCACTTCCAATAAATATTTTCTGACCTATTCTAATTTCATTTGCATCAGAAATATTATTATTTCTCATAAGTAGAGAAATTTCTTTGTTATATTTTTTAGCTATACTTGCTAAATTTTCACCAGACTTCACCTGATGATAGTCACTTTCATAAGTTTTAGACGACCCTTTTACTTCTGTTGTAACCAAAATCTTCATTAAACTTAATGGTAGTGTTAATATTGCTCCATTAAGGAAATAATCTTTCTCAATATTCTCCTGATAAATTTGTGTAAAGCTCTTATATTTTGTTGGACCACCTTTTACAAAAACTCTTAAAATTCCTTTTTCGGAATGAGTATATAAAGTTTTTATTACCTTTCCTTCTTTTGTAGTTTGATCTTTATCTAAAACTCTCGTTGTAGTAGGAAACACTAAACTTTGAAAAGTTACTTTATAATCTAGGTTCGGAATTTCTTCGTCTACATTCTTATATGTAAAGCGTAATTTAAATGCAATATTTGACATGATTTATACCAACTATTCTTTGCTATCTGTTTCATTTTCAATATAGCCAATAACTGGCTCATCTGTATCAATAAATACTTCTAAAGGCTCTGTAACTTCTGAATAAATCCTACTAGTCCGACCTCTTTCATCCAATACGCCTTCTAAATAAATTCCATCTTTTTTACGAACACGATAAGAAGTTTTTAAATAATCGGAATAAAGCCCAAGATTAGAAAAATCAAGACGATGGCTAAATTTTTTAACCTCAGCAAAAACTGGTTCTTTTAATATTGGTAAAGACGTATTAATTTTCGCCCCACCCATAAACAGATGCTGCCCTGCTTTTGCTTCAAACTTCCCACTGGTCACAGGGAAAATACCTGAACCATTCAGTTTGATCTGAGAGCCACCCGCAGTAATCACAATCTCTTTCGGACTACTGATCTCAATACGGTCTTCAGTCGAAATAATCTGGATGCCTTGCTTGGCAAGTAAATCCATGCCATCCGACTGCGCTTGGACTTCAAACTTACCTTTGGCAGCCACCTGTTTAATGCCATTCTGCGCAGCAAACACACTGATTCTATTTTGCGCATGCGTAATCAGATTTTTCTGCGTACTTAGATTGATACTATCGCCTGCAAACTGGTTGATCTGTCCATCCGCAGAGAGATAAATATCTTCATTGCTACTTAAACCAATACCCGCAGGTGAGTTCAGCAATAATAATGATTTTTTAAATTGTGCGATTTTCTCTTGGATCTGCTCCGCAAACTCTTTAAGTTGATCCAGCGATTCTATTTCATCGGTCTGTTGGTTCTTGGCAACTTCACTTAAGGCTTTGGCATTGTTTTGATTGCCCTCAAGCTGCTGTTTAGCAACTTGTGCGTCCAGATGTTCACCTTGGGCTTGATCCTGTTTATGCGTGGAAACGAGAAGACCTTCACCTGCCCGCACTGCACCCCATTGGTCGGTGCGTAACTCGAAACCTTCGCCGCGGTCTTCACTTTCAGCCTTGTCTTTGGGATGACTGAGTTTACCCAGATTCAGTTGGCTGGCGGCATGACTGCTTTGCAACTGGGCGCTGATCTGTCCTGTGGTGTCATCAAAGCGCAGTTGGTTAAAGCCTTCGCCCTGATATTCTTTCGATTTGATCCCTGCCAGTTTCTTGGTGTCTGGCAGCTTACCTACATGATCAAACTTGGTTGGGCTACGCAGGCCTTCATGAATTCTTCCCACCACAAATGGACGGTCAATATTGCCATCAAAGAAGTCAATCACCACGATTTCTCCAATACGTGGTAAGAAACGTGCACCATAGCCTTCACCTGCCCAAGGCGTCAGTACATCAACCCAAGCTGAATCGGTGTCATTGTCATTGGCACCCGCACCACCATCATGACTGTGGTCATCGTTACGGGTGAATAGGAAACGGACTTTAATCCGCCCCCATTCATCCACATGAATTTCTTCGCCGCTTGGCCCAACCACTTTGGCACGTTGCGGTGAGGCTGTTGGACGGTGTTGCAATGGGTTAAATTCGGGTACGGTTTTAATGCTGCGGCGTTGTAGCGTCAGTTGATTGGCTTGGCGTTCTTCTGTGTTATTAGATTGAGTGGGTTGCCAATTACTTTGTGCTAATAATTGATTGATCTGTTGATGTAGATCTTTGGGCAAATTGTTTTGGTTATAGAAGTTTTTGCCTATAATCAGGAATTCTTTATCGCTGCCAGCATGTTGATCAATTTCAGGATGTTCAGCCAATTCAAACCAGTAACCCACATGCGTGTCGCGGACGGTGGTATGGGCTGTAAATTGCTTGGATTGTAAGTCGTAATATTGACCGAGATTTTGATTCAGTTTTTCAATTTGTGCATTGCCCGATGGGGTTGCCCCATCTTCACCATTCAGGTCTTGCATCCATGCCGGTGAGAAATGCCATGCCTGTTCCAGCCCTAAACTGGCATTGTCGTATTGAGCACTGTGTTTATGTGTGCTCTGCACACTGCCTGCGCCATCTTCTTGTTCCAGTACATCGGCTTGCCAACGTTGTACATGCACGCTGCTCGGTTGTAAGCTGCGTTGCCCGACCAAACTGGTCATGCTGTCATATTGCTCTGTCGCACTGCTGCGGTGGTAACGAATCGTTCTTCTGTCTAGCGCTTGGTATTGGCTATTGTCATCAATCAAGCGTAGTTTTTGCGGCTGAATCGCGGCACTGCTTTGCGGAACGATTCGCTCGGCTTCATCAATTAACCAGCTAATCCCTTCGCTACGCATCAAAGATGTTAAAAATGCTTCATCTGATTGATTATATTGCATAATAAAAGGACGGATATCATAGTTCTGGCTCAGTCCGCTTAAGTCCAAAGTTAAGCTTGACGCAAATAAAGAACTCTTTTGTTGCCACTCTTTAAAGATAAGTTGCACGACATCAGGCACGCTCTTGTTCATAAACACGCGGCTGTTACGGCGCTGTTTCCACAGTGCGGTGGGATCTTCTAAAGTCAGCTTATAGACAGTTAGGCTACCATCCGATTGCCCTTGTAAGGCTTGAGTAATAATCCCTGTGACACGGGTCAATTGTCCATTATCGGTCACCGTATCAATTGCGGCTTGGCTACCAATAAATTGTTTAAGTGGAATGGTCGCGTTGGTCGATAAGCAAATTAATTCTGCTTTAAAGCCCGCATTCAGTTGATGCTGCCCATCAATACGCTGTAGGAAGACTTGAGTATTTAAATCTTGATTGGAAAACTGAATATGGATTGCACGTTTTTGTGCTGTAAGGCCCAAACTGTCCAAGGCCTGAAATATATTACTCAACATTATTTTAAAAATATTAACTAAAATTTACGTCATTTTATAAACAGCATACAAATCTGTCTATATTTTTAATGTTATGTTCTGCAACGAATATCGAAATAAGCCCTTTATTTTAATATAAACAGTTAGAATAATTAGCATTTTTTTTAAAGATCATTAAATAAAGACACACATCAATCAATATGTTTTATCAAATAAGGCCAATTCTCCCTATTTGATAAAACAGCGATGTTTTCAAAACTAAACTGTCGCTTTAAAATAATCTTCTTTGGGCATATCAATCACTTCAACACAGAGCTGAACGGGATAGCTGACCTCAGATTGCATATAGTTTTTTTGCTCCAATTGACGCAACAATGCCGCACCCGCTGCTTGCTTCTGCGCCTGCGTTCGTCCACTCAATATATACAGCTTTAAATGAATATAGGCCTCTTCTGTTTCATTCAAGCCAATTAAAAATACGTCATCTTTAAATGCACGGGATTTAATATCATTTGCGATAAACAATTCCGTTTCAACCAATGCAATATTCGCATCTTTTAATAATTGATGCGGATTTAATTCAGTTAAATTGGCTGAATAGTTGGCAATCAAATGCGGCATTTTTTTATCATTCCTATTCAATAAATAATAAGGCTAAACGGACTTGGTCATACGCCATTCGTGGACTAGTGGCTTCAACAATGGGACGTAATTTAATTGCACCATCATCAGTAAAATGTTCAGGATTTTTACGTTTATGCAGACGCTTATAAATCTTGCGCACTTCTTCAATCACTTCATCGCCTGGACTGGCAACTGAAATATCCAAACCCTGCTCTTTATGCAGACGTGCCAGATGATTGATAATCGTTGCAGGGGTTAAACCACGCTCATGTGCAATATCTTCAATTTCATAACCCTCTTCAAATAAAGTACGGGTTTCATCCAAGGTCGCTGCGGCATAGTTCTGTTTGGCACCCTTGGCAATTTTCTTTTCATTACGGGCAATTTCAGTGGCATTCAATGTGCCACCACAATGTCGAATAAAAGCATTATGCTGGGTGGTTAAATCAATATTTTCAAAGTTGGTTTCTGCTTCAGTCGATAATTCCTGAAAACGGCGATCTGCTTTAATCGCCAAGCTATCCAGTTCAAGTGCCTGTTCATTAAAGCCAAGTAGTTTCAGCCCCGTCAGTGATTTTAAACGTGATAGCGCCACATAGCCCTGACCTTTTTCAAAGGTATGAGTCAGATTAATCTCTGCGGCTTCCAAAGTCATTCCCTGACTTTTATGGATCGTAATCGCCCAAGCCAAACGCAAAGGAATTTGTTGGAAACTGGCAATCGCCTTCCCTGCTTCATTTTCAATCGACCATGTTTCAGGTTCAACCAAGAAGGTTGTACCATCAGTCAATTTCACTTTAGGCAAGATTCCCTGTTTATCATCCTCTTCAAAACCAATCACTTCACCCAAGCTGCCGTTGATATAACCCATATCAAAGTTGTTTTTAACAAACATCACTTTGGCATTTTTCTTTAAGGTCAGTTCTTCAGGCGCACGCACCGATGATTTTAAGGTTTCCATCAACTTTTCATTGCCATCGATAACCGCATTGAACTGATGGCTTTCATTGTCGATTTCATTGAGATGCTGATAATTAATATTATCGACATCCATATTGTGCGTATATAAACGAGTAAAGGTCTCGCCAATATCGTGCTGGCGCGATTGCTGCAAAGCACTAATATGGTTGCTTTGAATATTCTGGGCACGAATCGCATTTAAAATCTGATTGAGAATTTCATCATCCTGACGATGCTGTTCTGTTAGATAACAGACACGGAATTTGGCTTCGACCCATGCATCAGACATAAAGCAGAATTTATCGCGATTGCTTTCATCCTTTTTACCAACGGGCGGTAACTGAAAGAAATCACCTGCCACAATCACCTGAATCCCACCAAAGGCTTCGTCACTTTCTTTAAAGTATTTCAGGACTTGATTGACCAGATTCAGTTGCTTGGCGTGCAACATGGAAATTTCATCAATAATCAGAACTTGGGCATTTTCTAAATGCTCTTTTAAATATTTACGCTCTTTCATTCGCTTGAGGTCATCATCACTCAAACGATCTTTAATTCCAATCCCTGCCCAAGTGTGAATAGTCATACCATTCATATGGGTTGCCGCAATCCCTGTCGAAGCGGTAATTGCCACAGGTACTTTACGTGCTTTGAGATAATGGATGTATTGATTAAGCGTATAGGTTTTACCTGCACCTGCTGAGCCCGTTAAAAAAACATTTTCGCCAGCTTTAAGTAACTTGAGTGCAGTCTCTTGTTTCATAATTTCTTCAGTCAAAATCAACAGCGCATAGCTTAACGATTTTTTGCCCAAAATAAAAATGCAATACGAAATCTAGCCGCATTTCCTCATCAAACCTCTAACGTTGTTGAACGCTTGGTGTCGCATAATTGCATTGACATACAGATGATTTCATTTAATGTGGTTGTTAATGAATTCAGACTTGATCTATAAAAATGACTACTTCAAATCTCTATGCATATCAACCAGATATACTTGGTGAAAATTACCAGCAACTGACCTTAAATTTTGCTGATGATTATGATGGAAAAGTTGTTGCTACTTTGGTTCGCAAGAAGGCTGCTGAAGCGACCAAAAAAGCGGTTTTATATATTCATGGTTTTGCAGACTATTTTTTCCAAAAAGAAATGGCTGAACAATTTAATCAGCATGGCTACGATTTTTACGCTCTTGACCTGAGAAAATATGGTCGCTCTCGCCTCCCTCACCAAAAATTTTACTATGTGCTTGATTTACGTGAATACGATGCTGAGATCAGCAAAGCACTGGAAATTATCGGTCAAGAAAATCACAATCAAGTGCTACTGGCAGGCCATTCAACTGGCGGTCTAATCGCCACCTTATATGCTGCACATTATCCAGACCATCGCTTAATCAAAGCAGTCTGGAACAACAGTCCATTCTATGATTTCTATAAAAGTGTGCTTGAGAAAAAAGTGGGAATTCCACTCTTGAGCGAAGTAGGCAAACGCCTACCGAATGGCAAATTTCCAAGTGGTCTAAACCAATGGTATACCCCAAGCTTACATAAAGATTTTTATGGTGAGTGGGATTTCAATCTGGATTGGAAACCAAAAACCATGCCTTTTGTGCACTTGTCTTTTGTGACGGCGATTCACGAAGCGCAAAAAGAAATTCATCAAGGTGTGACTTTAAATGTACCGACTTTGATCATGCATTCACATCAATCCAATAATCCAAGAAAATGGGGAATCGACGCTCAACAAAGCGATGTGATTCTCGATGTCAAAGACATGACCCAGAATGCCAAGAAAATGAAAGGTGATGTACAAACCCTGTCCATTCAAAATGGTCTGCATGATTTGGTGTTATCTGCACCACCTGTGCGTGCACAGGTTTATAAAGATCTGTTTGCTTGGTTAGCAGAAAAAATCCAGTAATACTGACGACCCTTTTCAATATCAGGATGCTCAGTGGTCATGGTACTTGCTGAGCATATTTTTAGCAGGATGCGAAGCTGGCAGTAATTCCAGTAAACGTTCAGCAGCATCCACCGCTTCAGGTGAATAGGCCAGATGCTTCAATAAAGCGTCACTGCCCTGTGTCTGAAAAATCGCATGACTCAAACGGGATTCCAAGCCATCTCGCCATGCACATAAAAATGGGCTTTCAGTTTTGGCCAAAAAGATGCCCGTATAACATTGCAGTGCAGTACTGATATAACCGGCATCCAAGGCTTGCTCAAGTTGCAAGAAATCTGCCTCAATGGCAACGTTGAGACGATAAGGTCGTGAACCAAGTGCATCACCCAAACGATCCCTTAAATGCGACATTTCTGCCTTTAAGGTCCCAATACTAACTTTACGCTCACCATAGAGAGCCTGATGTAAATTCTCTAAATTCAACCCCTGCGGGCACAAGGCCAAAATCACCAGAATTTCAATTTGTCTTGGAGTTAAAGTTAAATTCCGTCCGTTCAGCAAGACCTGTGCCGTATTTAAAGTCCGAAAATACAGATGCTGCTGCTGTAACTCCTGCACCGCCATTTGCAAAATTGCGGCACAACGCTCGACGGCCAATAGCCCTAAACTATTGTGATTTTCCCATGTGGTCGATAAATCCACCACACCTAAAACCTGCTTGGAATAAGGGTCAATAATCGGTGCAGCATAACAAACCCAATCATGCACCGATGCCATATAGTGTTCATTGGAAAATACACAACTCGATTTACGGGTTTTGAGTGAAAGTGCCAAAGCATTGGTACCAACCAACTCTTCCTGCCACTGCCCCCCTGCAACAAAGTGAACTTGTTCAGCAGCATTGCGCATCTGTGTGCAAGATGCTGTCCAGATTATGGTACTGCCCATATCACCGACAGCAAGCACCATTGAAGACTGTTCTGCAATATGTTTTAGATCTTCCCGACAAGCTTGCAAGGCCAAGCTGAGTGAACTTCTTGGTTCAGTCAATTGATTAGATAAAGGTGCAGCCAGACGTTCTTTAGGAATTTCAGCCAAACTCGAACGCTCCCATGAACTGACAATACTCTGTTCCATTTTTTCAGCATGCTGCGGGTTGAGGCTACTTTGCGTTCTCAGTTGTTCAACCTGCTTGCGCTGTTGCAATAATTCCTTTTTTGTATGCATTTGTAATTCCCTACGTCCTTGACATGCAATTCCAACCTTTTTCCAACCTTTGCCGCGATATGTTCAGTGTTAATAACGTACTTGGTACTTTATTTAAAAATATCACAACACATAAAGGAGTATGTAGATGCGCTATGTTGATCCCAATCAATCTGGTTCAAAAATCCATTTTAAAGACCAGTATGAAAACTTTATCGGTGGGCAATGGGTTGCACCAGTCAAAGGAGTTTACTTTGACAATATTTCCCCTGTCGATGGCAAAAGTTTTACCCGTATTCCTCGCTCCAGTGCCGAAGACATTGAACTGGCACTGGATGCTGCCCATAAAGCCAAAAAAGAATGGAACAAATCCTCTCCGACCACACGCTCTAATTTGCTACTAAAAATTGCAGACCGCATGGAAGCCAATTTGGAAATGTTGGCGGTTGCTGAAACCTGGGATAACGGTAAGCCAGTCCGCGAAACACTGGCAGCAGATATCCCATTAGCCATTGACCATTTCCGTTATTTTGCAGGCTGTATCCGTGCTCAGGAAGGTGGTATCTCCGAAATTGATGAAGATACCATCGCCTACCATTTTCATGAGCCACTCGGTGTGGTGGGGCAAATCATCCCTTGGAACTTCCCGATTTTGATGGCGGCATGGAAACTGGCCCCCGCATTGGCAGCAGGTAACTGTGTAGTAATCAAACCTGCCGAACAAACCCCAGTCGGTATTTTATTGGTGGCGGAACTGATACAGGATCTATTACCAGCAGGTGTCCTCAATATCGTCAATGGTTATGGTGCTGAAGTTGGTCGCCCACTGGCCACCAGCCCACGCATTGCCAAAATTGCGTTTACTGGCTCAACCCAAGTTGGGCAATTGATTATGCAATATGCCACGGAAAACATTATTCCTGTGACTTTGGAGCTCGGCGGAAAATCACCGAATGTATTCTTTGCCGATGTGATGGATCATGATGATGATTTTCTTGATAAAACCCTTGAAGGTTTCGCGATGTTTGCGCTGAATCAGGGTGAAGTCTGCACCTGCCCATCTCGTGCTTTGATTCAAGAAAGTATCGCCGATCAGTTTATGGAAAAAGCCATCGAACGGGTCAAGCGAATTAAGCTTGGACATCCACTCGATACCGACACCATGGTTGGCGCACAAGCATCCTTAGAACAACAAGAAAAAATTCTACGTTGTATTGATACAGGCCGACAAGAAGGTGCTGAAATACTCTTAGGTGGACATGGTCGTAACGAAGTTGGTAATGGTTATTACATCGAACCAACCATCTTCAAAGGTCATAACCAGATGCAAGTGTTTCAGGAGGAAATCTTTGGTCCGGTGCTGTCTGTCACTACATTTAAGGATTTTGATGAAGCCATCCAGATCGCCAATGACACCATGTATGGTTTAGGTGCTGGGGTCTGGTCACGTTCAACCCATACCGCCTATCGTGCTGGTCGAGCCATTGAAGCGGGTCGAGTTTGGACCAATTGTTATCACATCTACCCAGCTCATGCCGCATTTGGAGGCTATAAAAAGTCAGGTGTAGGCCGTGAAAATCATAAAATGATGCTCGATCATTATCAACAAACCAAAAACTTGTTGGTGAGTTATTCAACCAAAGCGATGGGCTTTTTCTAAGTTTGTCGAACGATAAAAATACCGTATAAGTCTTGCGAAAAGAGCTTATACGGTCTTCGACAACCTGATGTTCATTGCTCAATAAACACGCTCTCCCCCCCACAAAACTGGATGATCCAAGCGAATAAAAATTAAATTTTGGCACAAGGTGTGCAACATCGGCATTGCTTTTGCATCTTGCTGATGAGACCCATACACGGAGCTTTGTATGAACAATCAAGACCCTATTTCTGCACTTTCAGCATCAACAACATCTTCCGAAGACTATTTTGCCCAAAGAAAACTCAAGCAAGGTGCCGTGGGCTGGTTATTACTGATCGGTTTAGGGGTCGCCTATGTCATTTCAGGTGATTTCGCTGGCTGGAATTTTGGTATTGCACAAGGCGGTTGGGGTGGCATGTTTGTTGCCACCGCAGTTGTTGCCGTGATGTATCTGTGCCTATGCCTTGCCATGTCTGAAATGGCGACCATGCTGCCAACAGCGGGTGGCGGTTATAGTTTTGCGCGTATCGCATTTGGCCCACTCGGTGGTTATTTAACAGGTACCGCAATTCTGATTGAATACGCGATTGCACCCGCAGCGATTGCGGTCTTTATTGGTGCCTATTGTGAATCGTTATTTGGCATTGGCGGCTGGCAAGTTTATTTAGCCTGTTATCTCATTTTTATGGGTATTCATCTCAAAGGTGCTGGTGAAGCCCTCAAAATTATGTTTGCCATCACATTGGTTGCGGCAATCGCACTGGCTATTTTTATTGCTGCGATGCTGCCTCATTTTAATTCGCAGAATTTGTTTGATATTCCTGCGGGGCAACAATTTGGCGCAAGCAGCTTTTTACCCTATGGCTATTTAGGCATTTGGGCAGCTGTTCCCTATGCAATTTGGTTTTTCTTGGCTGTTGAAGGTGTGCCCTTAGCCGCAGAAGAAGCTAAAGATCCGGCCAAATCACTGCCACGCGGACTGATTGGTGCGATGTTAATTTTAACCGCTTTTGCCCTACTGATTTTATTTTTGGGCGCAGGTGCAGCCGGTGCCAGTACCTTGCAACACTCCAGTGCACCATTAGTCGATGCGCTCGTCAAAGTCTATGGTCAAGGCACATGGTTGGCAAACTTTGTCAATTTTGTCGGCCTTGCTGGACTCATCGCCAGTTTCTTTTCGATTATCTATGCTTATTCACGCCAAATTTTCGCCCTCTCCCGTGCCGGCTATTTACCTACATCGCTGTCATTGACCAATAAAAATCATGCCCCTTATTTAGCCATCATTATTCCTGGCATCATTGGATTCTTGTTGTCCTTAACTAAAGAAGGAGATTTACTGATTTTAATTGCAGTCTTCGGTGCGACCATTTCTTATGTCTTGATGATGCTGTCACATATTAAGCTCCGCGTATCTCGGCCCTTAATGCACCGCCCCTATAAAACACCTGGTGGTATCGTAACCTCGAGCATTGCCTTAATTTTAGCTGCCATCGCAGTTGTCGCAGGTTTTCTGGTCAATCCTAAAGTGTGGTGTATTGCAGCAGGCATTTATATGGTCTTTATTGCCTATTTTATCTTTTATAGCCGCCATCAACTCATTCAAGGAACGCCAGAAGAAGAGTTTGCCCAGATCACCGCAGATGAAAAGCAATAATCAGTAAGATTAAGGAGAAGCGCATGCGTTACCGTCAAATCGTGGCCCAACAACACTATCAGTTTGCTGATCTTAAAACCTTGATGGCAAAAGCCACCCCTTTACGTTCTGGCGATCAACTGGCAGGCGTTGCGGCACAGGATGCAACTGAACGAGTTGCAGCACAAATCACGCTGGCAGATGTACCTTTAAAAAACTTTTTAAATGAAACCGTGGTGGACTACGAAAACGATGAAATTACCCGTCTGATTATTGATGAACATCGTGCTGATCTGTTTGCACCGATTGCACATTTTACGGTTGGTGATTTCCGCAACTGGTTACTGAGTGAAGATGCAACTACAGACAAACTGCAACAACTTGCAGCAGGTCTCACACCTGAAATGGTTGCAGCTGTCAGTAAAATTATGCGCAATCAAGACTTGATTTATGTTGCAAGCAAATGTGAAGTGGTGACCAAGTTCCGTAATACTATTGGCTTGAAGGGACATTTATCCACCCGACTGCAACCCAACCATCCGACCGATGATGTACTGGGCATTTCCGCCAGTATTTTGGATGGTTTAATGTATGGCAATGGTGATGCGGTGATCGGGATTAATCCTGCAACCGATAATCTGCATAATTTATCTGAACTGTTAAAACTGATCGATCACGTCATTCAGGAATATCAAATTCCGACCCAGTCTTGTGTTCTGACCCATATCAGTTCAGGCATTCAACTGGCAGAAAAAAATGTTCCAATTGACCTGATGTTTCAATCCATCGCAGGTACACAGAAAGCCAATGAAGGTTTTGGTATTTCTCTTGCCATGCTACAAGAAGGTTATGAAGCGACGCTGGCTTTAAACCGCGGTACGCTCGGCAACAATGTGATGTACTTTGAAACAGGCCAAGGCAGTGCCCTGTCCAGCAATGCACACCACGGCGTAGATCAACAAACCATTGAAGCGCGTGCCTATGCCGTGGCGCGTAAATACAATCCTTTATTGGTCAATACCGTAGTTGGTTTTATTGGCCCTGAATATCTGTATGACGGCAAACAAATTATCCGTGCGGGTCTGGAAGATCATTTCTGCGGCAAACTGCTCGGTCTGCCGATGGGCTGTGATATTTGCTATACCAATCATGCTGATGCCGACCAAAACGATATGGATGTGCTGCTGACCCTATTTGGTACGGCGGGAATTAATTTTATTATGGGCATTCCTGGCTCAGACGATGTGATGCTGAATTATCAAACCACCTCTTTTCATGATGCACTATACCTCAGACAACTGCTTGGGCTACAGCCTGCACCTGAGTTTGCATCTTGGTTAGAACAACAAGGTATTTTAAAACAGCAACAACAGCATATTCATTGGGCAGAACAGATGCCTGCTCAATTCTCCAAGTTATTGATGCATTGAATTGAGGAGAATCAAATGAAACTTTCCAAAGACATTCAATTTCCTGCACAGGCGCATCAAGACCCGTGGGAAACCCTAAAACAGTTTACCGATGCCCGTATTGCCATTGGACGTGCAGGTTGCAGTATCCCAACCCGCGCTTTACTGGATTTCCAACTCAGCCATGCTCAGGCCAAAGATGCGGTTTTTCAGTGCTTAAATGTTGAATTGCTGACTGAGCAATTACAGCAATTGGGGCTCAATCCCATCCATGTGCAAAGTCAGGCAGAACATAAAGAGCTGTATTTAAAACGACCTGATTTAGGACGTTTACTTTCAACCGATTCGATGCAACAACTTCAGCAGATGCAACAACTTCAGCAGAGTTATGATGTCTGCATCGTGATTGGTGATGGTTTATCTGCCCGCGCCATTGAAGAAAATGCACTGCCTTTTATACAGGCACTAATCCAGCCTTTTGCAGAACAACAATGGTCTTTAGCACCCGTTGTGATTGCCACAGGCAGTCGTGTTGCTTTAGGTGATGAAGTCGCTGAAATTTTTCAGGCGCGTATGCTGATTATGCTGATTGGTGAGCGTCCGGGTCTCAGTTCGCCTGATAGCATGGGACTCTATTACACCTTGGATGCATTCAGTGGCTGTCTGGATTCACAACGCAACTGTATTTCAAATATTCGTCCAGCAGGATTAAGTATTCCGATTGCTACTCAACGTTTACTGGCTTTAATGCATAATTCCAAACGACTGGGGCTTTCTGGCGTTGACTTGAAGGATGAACATGTTATTCCAACTCTAGAAGACAATCATCAACCTAAACTGCTTTTTTAAAATGGCGATGTGGGCAATACTATTTTTAAGCGCCGCCCACAGCGTACAACATCAAGACATCTGTCTTAAAAATGATTTAAGATACAACATAATTTTTATCCAATTGGTACTCGGTTATGACCCTCGCCGCTCATCTCAAAACTGTTTATGCCATTCAACATCTAGCTTTTGAAGACCTAGGCTCATTAGAAGATATTTTTTATCAATTCGGTTTCCGTGTCCGTTATTTCGAAGCGGGTGTCGATGATCTGAGTCCTGCACTTAATTATGAAGGCTTAACCGTAATTCTTGGCGGTCCAATCGGCGTCTATGAAACCGAGGACTATCCATTTTTAGTAGATGAAATTGCAGGTTTAAAACAACGTTTAAAAGCCAATAAACCAACGATTGGGATTTGCTTAGGCGCACAACTGATTGCGCATGCATTGGGTGCAAAAGTCTATGCAGGACACCAAAAAGAAATCGGTTGGAGTCAGTTGGACATTAAAGCAGTTGAACATAATCCTTTAACTGCACTGGAAAATGTCGAAGTCCTGCATTGGCATGGCGATACCTTTGATTTGCCTCCAAATGCAACTTTATTAGCAAGTTCTGCAATTTATCCAAACCAAGCTTTTTCTATTGGCAACAATATTTTGGCACTGCAATTTCATCTTGAGGTGGTTGGGCAAAGTTTTGAGAAATGGCTGATCGGGCATACCTGTGAAATACGCCATGCAGGCTTACCCATTCCTCAATTGCGTCAAGATAATCAAGCTTATGCAATGCAACTTGAAAATCAAACCGTAAAAGTAATCCAGCATTTCCTCGACCGTTTAGGTTTGAACTCAAACGTTTCTTGATATTACTCTCAATGATCTACCCGCTACGACGAAACCGATGCAGCGGGTTGCTCTACTATCAAAAAATATAAAAAATCTTTTTTTATTAAGTCCTATACCTGCATGTAAATAAACACTTTATATCGTTATTCATAACGTTATAGGACAATTTTAAAAGCTTAAGCTCAAAATATTGAAATAGCATCTCAGTCACAATAAGATTGATCAAAACATAGGGTCATCACTCTATATTCTTAATATTTTAGTGATTGCAAAAATGGTATTTTTAAAATTTATCAAAAGTTTTAATACGATTAATACTTACTTAGTCGTATCTGTTTTTTTCTTAATTGCTCTTTTGATTTATTTCTACCAAATCAATCCTACTTAATTTTAAAATAAGAAACATCAATCATGAACAGATTGTTCCTGCGACTATTTAGGTTACATTTTTATTTGAAAAAAAGGCCTAATATAAATTAGGCCTTTTTATGATTATTTCTTATCTGCTTTAAAGCTATCTTTCAGATCCAGAATACGGTTAAACACTGGCTTATCCGTTTGGTGATCATACTGGTCTGCAACAAAATAGCCTTCACGTTCAAACTGGAAACGATCTTCAGGTTTTGCTTGTGCTAAAGCAGGCTCAATCACCGCTTGTACCACTTGCAGCGATTCTGGATTTAAATGTACCAAGAAATCATCATCTGCATCTGGTGCTGCTTCGTTAAACAAACGATCGTAAATACGAACTTCCGCAGGTACACCTTTGCTCGCAGAGACCCAATGAACCACACCTTTCACTTTACGCCCTTCAGGGTTTTTACCTAAAGTTTCAGGGTCGATTGAACACTTCAACTCAACCACTTCACCATTGGCATCTTTAATCACTTCATCACACTTGATCACATAAGCATGGCGTAAACGCACTTCGCCATCAGGAATCAAACGCTTAAATCCTTTCGGCGGTACTTCTTCAAAATCTTTACGATCAATATAAAGCTCACGCGTTAAAGGAATGATACGTTCGCCCATATCTACGTTTGGATGACGTGCATGAGTGAGATCCAATTCTTCAGGTAAATTGGTCAACGTCACTTTCAGCGGATTGAGTACGGCCATGCCACGTGCGGCGGTATTTTCCAAAGACTGACGAATACAGAACTCAAGCATTGCCACATCGACAATACCATCCGTTTTAGAAACACCAACACGCTTACAGAAATCACGCAGACCTTCAGCGGTAAAACCACGACGACGCATTCCCACAACCGTTGGCATACGTGGATCATCCCAGCCCTGTACATAATTGCCTTCAACCAATTTACGCAATTTACGTTTAGAGGTAATCGTATAGTCAATATTTAAACGTGAAGATTCATACTGACGTGGTACGGCTTGCGAATGCACTTTCTCTACAATCCAGTCATAGAATGGACGATGGTCTTGGAATTCTAAAGTACACAATGAGTGAGTAATACCTTCAATCGCATCCGACAATGGATGAGCATAGTCATACATTGGGTACATTTTCCATTTATCACCGGTTTGGTGATGCTCTGAATGCAATACACGATAAAGAATCGGATCACGCATATGCACGTTCGGGCTAGCCATATCAATTTTGGCACGGAGGACAGCACCACCCTCTTGAATTTCACCATTACGCATTTGTTCAAAACGCGCAAGGTTCTCTGCAACGGTTGCATCGCGATACGGTGAGTTTTTACCTGGCTCGACGAAATTACCACGGTTCAGCTTGATTTCTTCTGGAGTTTGCAAATCAACATAAGCATCCCCTTGTTCAATCAATTGAACAGCCCATGTATAAAGTTGATCAAAATAACCTGATGCATAACGAGGCTCACCATTCCAGTTAAAGCCCAACCATTTCACATCATTGGCAATACCATCAACGTATTCTTGCTCTTCGGCATCTGGATTCGTGTCATCGAAGCGTAAATTACATAAACCTTCGAACTCTTCAGCGATACCAAAGTTCAAACAAATCGCTTTGACATGACCAATATGTAGATAACCATTTGGCTCAGGCGGGAAACGTGTCACTACTTTTTGGGTACGCCCTTCTTTAAGATCATCGGTAATCACTTGACGAACAAAGTCTAAGCCTGCCTGTTGTTCTTGCTGCGCGGCATCGACAGAGGCATGGGTATTCGGCGTCGGGGTCTTTGGCAGTTCAGAAACAACATCATTTGGCTTCATAGGGTGTAAATCACTTCTTACAGTTAAAAAGGGGAAATAAAAACGCAATCTTTGCTATTTATGAAAGATTTTAACGTTTTTTACTTGCCTTGTAGTTTACAGTTTGCTTATGCTTCTCTCAACCAAAAACCCATGGTCAATTTGCCCATGTTTAGGAGATTAATGTAATGAGTTTTCCTCAAGTCGAATTAAACACCAACAAAGGTCGTATTGTTCTTGAGCTTAACGCTGAAAAAGCACCAAAAACGGTTGCAAATTTCTTAGAATATGTACGTGACGGTTTCTATGACGGCGTAATTTTCCACCGCGTGATTGATGGTTTTATGATCCAAGGCGGTGGCATGGACGAAAACTTCAAAGAAAAAGCAACCCGTGATTCAATCGAAAACGAAGCTGACAACGGCTTAAGCAACGATGAAGGCACAATTGCAATGGCGCGTACTCAAGCTCCGCACTCTGCATCTGCTCAATTCTTTATCAATGTTAAAAACAACTCTTTCTTAAACCACACTGGTAAAACAGCACAAGGCTGGGGTTATGCCGTATTTGGTAAAGTTGTTGAAGGTCTTGATATCGTAGAAGCGATCAAAGGCGTACGTACAGGTAACCGTGGTTATCACGCAGATGTTCCTTTAGAGAACGTTGTTATTGAATCTGCTAAAATTATCTCTGAATAATTTTATCCAACAGGATTCTTTGTGACTTATCTGTTTATTTCAGATCTACACTTGTCACCTGATCACCCTCGACTCGTTCGAGGGTTTTTAGCTTTATTGAAACAATATCAGGATAATAACACGCAGCTCTATATTTTGGGTGATTGGTTTAACGCTTGGATTGGGGATGATTACACCGCCCCATGGTTAGATGAAATTGTCAGCGCTTTGCAAAAATTCACCGCAGCGAATAACCAAGTTTATTTCCAAGTGGGTAATCGTGATTTTGCCTTAGGTCAAAAATTCTTAAAACAATTCGATGGCATTTTACTGCCTGACGTTTATACCTTAAATATTCAGCAACATACGTTCCGACTGGAACATGGTGATGCGCTCTGTACCGATGATGTTGCTTATCAACGTTTTCGTAAAGTGATTCGAAACCCTCTACTACTCGGCTTTCTGAAAAGCTTGCCACTCAGCTTTAGACAAAAACTTGCCAATGGTTTCCGGAAAAAAAGTAGCGAAACCAAACAGCTAAAAAGCTATGACATTATGGATGTCAATGCTCAAGCAGTCGAATCCGTGATTGAACACGTTGATTATTTAATTCACGGTCATACCCATCGTCCAGAGATTCACCATGTCCTGAATAAACAACGTATTGTTTTGGGGGACTGGCGAGCAGATTCAGCTTGGATTTTAGAACTCAATCCACAAGAAAATTATCAATTAGATTTTAAACAGTGGTTTTATTAATTAAGCGTTCTTTAGCTGCTTTAGTGCCCTCTTTTAATATTTTTATGCCTTACACCCTTCTTAATCCATTAACTTCTTGTATTTGATTAGAGCTTTGGCTAATTTTTAAATTTTTTGCGCTTCGCTAAATCTTCAATCAGTTATCTCCTTGTTCAATCAGTTATCTCCTTGCACTTAATCAGAACATTAGTCGCTCTGATCAAGCTCATATACGACTTAAATCTATATAGAAATCACATTTAGCTACTTTTCGTGAAATTTAGATCAAGTAAAATAAATTAAATTTTTAAAATCGAGTAAATGACGGATGGATACTTTAGCTACAGCAAAAACACGTTACGCCACAAAAGCTTATGATGCAGAGAAAAAAATTCCTCAAGCGCAGTTTGAGAAGCTGTTAGAAGTATTACGTTTCAGCCCTTCCTCAGTCAATATTCAACCGTGGCACTTCTTGGTTGCAGAATCTGACGAGGCAAAGCAGCGTATCGCATCAGCATTGACAGGCAATTACATCTATAACGCAGCCAAAGTTCTCAATTCTTCACATACACTCGTATTTTGTACCCGTACAGATATTTCAGCCGAATATCTAGAGCAACTCTTACAGCAAGATGATCTCAGTGGTCGCTTTAAAGATGAAGCAGCAAAACAAGGCCAGCGAGATACCCGTTCTGGTTATGTTGAGTTTTATCGTAATGAACTTAAAAATCTTCCTGCATGGATGGAAAACCAGACTTACCTTGCACTCGGACAACTGTTGTTTGCAGCAGGTTTAGAAGGCATTGATGCCACCCCAATGGAAGGATTTGACCGAACACTGATTGATCAAGAGTTTGGATTAACCGAAAAAGGGCTAAAAGCCTCTGTAGTTGTTGCTTTAGGTTATCGCAGCGAAACGGACTTCAATGCCAAACTACCTAAATCACGACTCCCAGATGAGGTTGTTTTTACCCGTCTCTAATGATTTATTCTCAGGGAGTAACGCGGCTTACTCCCTTATTTTATTTCATCATTGCTTTGGCCAAACACAGAACTGCGACCACCCCACTGATCAATCCAATCCAGGTATAGGCCTTTAACCGTTCTTTAAATAGTACCACGCCACTGAGTACCCCCAATACCACGACAAGAATATTCATACCTGCAAAAACAATGGCTGGCGTTTCTTTGAACATCATATGGGCTTTGACATATAAGGCAATATTGGCAAAATTTAATACACCTAAAAATAAACCTGTAAAAATATTTTTAGGCTGCCAGTTCGGCTGAGTAATTGCGATATAAGCAATGGATAAAATAAAGGCTGCAATAAACGTTAAATTCAGTGTGACTGCAAACTGCAAACCTAAACTACTACTATATTTAAGTAATATATCGACAGCAGCATAACCCGCCCAAACACTAAACAAAAACAAGGCTGATTTTAAATTCATGCCTTTACTTGCCTGCTCTGTGGCTTGTCCAATAATAATCGCTAAAATTGCAATGATGCCCAGCACGACACCAATTAATTTTAATTGGCTAAACTGCTCGCCAAAAATAAAATAGGCTGCTAATAAAGAAAGGATGACAGCAAGGCGCTGAGCAATCTCCGTTTTCAGAATCCCAGCAAATTGCAAAGACTTTGCTAAGCATAAAAATATACTGGGCAATAACACGGCTAAAGTGAGAATTAACCACCATGGGGTATTATTTAAAGAGATATGTGTAATATCAGTTTTAAACCAATAAAAACATAAGAGACTTGCGCTTAAATAATTCCACGCAATCATTTGAAAAACATCGAATCCCTTTGCTTTTAGGTATTTCAGTAAAATCGAAACCAATACACTACAACATGCCGCGGCTACAATCATTTCCATAGTATTTATTCTAGCTTTCTCATAGACAAAAAAATGCCAGTCTATTCTAAGACTGGCATTTTATTAAAGATCATCGATCAATTAACGATTGTTTTCGTCTTCTTGACCATCTTCAAATTTAGTTTCGCCGTCGAAGCCACCTTGATGACCGAAGCCACCTTGACCACCGAAGCCACCTTGACCACCGAAGCCGCCGCCTTGACCACCGAAGCCACCTTGACCACCGAAGCCCCCTTGACCACCGAAGCCGCCGCCTTGACCGCCGAAGCCGCCTTGACCACCGAAGCCGCCACCTTGACCACCGAAGCCACCAGCAGCGCCTTGACCACCGAAGCCACCAGTCGCACCTTGTGCAGGGAAGCCACCAGCAGTACCTTGAGCACCAGCTGGACGTGGGTTACGCGCAGGAACAACTGTAGAAATCGCGTGTTTATAAACCATTTGACTTACAGTGTTTTTCAACAAAACAACATATTGGTCAAATGACTCAATATGACCCTGCAATTTGATACCGTTTACAAGGAAAATAGAAACTGGAATACGTTCTTTACGGAGAGAATTTAAGAACGGATCTTGTAAAGTTTGACCTTTAGACATTTTTAACTCCAAAAAATTTTTAAATCAGCGCAAAAAAACTATCTTTATTTTTCAACTAAAAATTATAAAAAGACAGCCTGCGAATTTTGCTTTATCCAAAGAAGTTTCGCAAGTCTTCTTTCGCCTGCTTTATCGTCACGTAAGTTTTAAAATCGTGTAATTCTTGCAAAGAACGTAACCAAGTGTATTGACGTTTGGCTAATTGCCTCGTCGCAAAAAGGGCTTTGTTCTCCATTTCTACTTTATTTTTGAGACTTAGGTCACTTTTTAGTAAAAAATCCAAAGCTTGACGATAACCGACGGACCGCATGGACGGTAAATTATCATTTAAATCGTATTTTTTAATCAATTCCTCTACTTCATTTAAAAAACCAATGTTCCACATTTTGCTTAATCTTTGCTCAATGCGTTGATGTAATTCTAAACGATCTGGCATCAATGCGTAGTTATGAAATATGTAACGATATGGTTGATTTTTGGGCTGTTCAGCTTGTAGTTTTGTTATCGGCTCGCCTGTAATTCGATAGACTTCCAATGCTCGAATAATCCGTTGTTTATCTGAGACTTTAAATTTTTGCCCTGCAACAGGATCAACAGCTACTAACTCATCATAAACCGCTTGCCAGCCTTCATGATCAGCCTTAGCAACAATTGCATCACGGATTGCTTGGTCAGCATTTGGCAAATTATTCGCTAGCCCTTCTAACAGTGCTTTAAAATATAGCATTGTGCCACCGACTAAAATCGGGGTTTTACCGCGTGCATGCATATCATCGACCAATGGGCAGACATCTTCAACAAATTGTGCTGCTGAATAAACCTCTAAAGGCGTAATAATATCAATCAAATGATGCGGATATTGTTGTTGCTCTTCTTTGGTTGGCTTTGCTGTGCCAATATCCATATCTTTATACACTAAAGCCGAATCTACCGAAATCAGCTCGAAATTACCACGCTCATAGAGTTCACATGCCAATGCAGTTTTACCACTTGCGGTAGGCCCCATTAAATTGATGACGGGCAATTGATTTGACATGTAAAACTACTCTCCTCGAGCAAATAATTTATCTAATTGATGAAGTGGAAATGCGCGCCAAGTCGGACGACCATGATTACATTGACTGGCAAATTCGGTTTGTTCCATTTGACGCAATAAAGCATTCATTTCCGATAGGCTTAACTGGCGATGTGCACGTACAGCGCCATGACACGCCATACCCGCAAGTAGCTCATCACGTTTTTGCAATAAACCTCGCGCCTCATCATTCGGATCAAGATCATTTAACAATTCAGGAACTAAATTTCCGAAATCAGCTTTATGCAAAATCGCAGGTACACCACGCACAATCACCTGCTCATCGCCATACTGATCAATTTCCAGACCTAAGCGCTGCAATTGTGGTTGTAAATCTTCAACGCGAGTCGCTTGCATTCGCGTAATCGAAACAACTTTAGGAATCAATAGTTGCTGTGAGGTCCAGAATTCAGGTTTATCCCATGCCGACTTCATCTGCTGCAACAAAATACGTTCATGTGCTGCATGCATGTCCACAATAATCAGGCCTTCAGTATTTTGCGCCAAAATATAGATGCCATGCAGTTGTGCGATTGCGATTCCTAAAGGAAACTCATCCACACGTGATGGCCCTTGATCATTTCCATCTTCTGTTTCTTCACGTAAAGGCGCTAAATAGCTTTTGAGTGCATTATTTAACTGTGCAGAGCCGTTATAACGTGGTTCTTGTGGTGTTGAATTATACTGCACTGCTTGTGGACGGCTTTGATTAAACTCAGTCAATAAATCTGTCGAAACAGCAACCTGCTGATTGGCTTGTCGCTCAGGCTCAGCGACTGCTCGATGCAAATTAAATTGTTCTTGGTATTTAGGTTGAGGCTGATAATTAAAGTGTTCTGTTGCACCCTCATCTGTTTTCATTGCCTGTGCTAAATCTGCACTGGCGGTCTGAAATTGAGACAAAGTTGCTTTGGCATAGTGACGTACAAATTCATGTACTTCACGCTGATTTAAAAAACGAATTTCATGCTTGGTCGGATGTACATTCACATCAATATTTTCAGGATCAACTTCTAAAAACAATAAATAAGATGAATGTTGATGACCATGCAAAATCCCTTCATAGGCCATACGTAAAGCGTGTGAAATGGTTTTATCTTTGACAATACGACCATTCACATAGACATATTGCATGTCAGCCTGCGCACGTGCATCAGAAGGGTGTCCCAACCAGCCCGATAAACGCATATTGATACTTTCAGCATCAATCCAGTAGGCATTTTGAATAAACTGTTGACCCAATAATTGCTGAACACGTTGATAACGTAACTCACCGCTATCCGCCACAGGCAGATTTAAACGAATATTATCGTTATGTTCCAGTACAAAGCGAATATCAAAATGCGTCAACGCCAAACGGCGCACAATTTCTTCAATATGATTAAATTCAGTGCTTGGTTTTTTTAAGAATTTACGACGCGCTGGCACATTAAAAAATAGATCTTGGACACGAATATGCGTGCCTTTTTGTGCAGCCACTGCTTGGATCTGTTGATGATCGAATGCCGTACCATTCACTTCAACCTGATATCCCACACCCTGCTCATCTTGGCTACTGGTCAAAGTTAAACGTGATACAGCTGCAATTGATGCCAATGCCTCACCACGGAATCCTAAACTAACAATGGCATGTAAATCATCTGCAGTTTGAATTTTACTGGTGGCATGACGCATCACAGCCAAAGGTAAATCCTCAGCGTGAATACCATTACCATTATCAATGATTTCAATCAGGGTCGAGCCGCCTTGTGCCACTCGAATAATTAGTTCAGTTGCACCAGCATCAATCGAGTTTTCTAATAATTCTTTGACTACTGATGAGGGACGTTCAATCACCTCACCCGCAGCAATCTGGTTGGCTAAGGCAGCATCTAGGGTATGAATACGACGAGTTGAATCATGCGCCATTCAATTGTTCCTGCAAAGTTTGAGATAAAGCATCAGACGCCGTGGTCAAAGTCACGAATCGAGTCAGTTCATCTTCCGATTTTTGAATATCAATCACAATATCTGGTTTTGGAATTTCATCACCACCTTTCGATGGCCATTCAAATAAAAATAAAGCATCAGGTGTATCTAAATAATCACGGATACCCATTAACTCTAACTCATAGGGATCATTCAAACGATACAGGTCAAAATGAAAGATCTCTTTACCTTGAATGGTATAAGGTTCAACCAAGGTATAAGTTGGACTTTTGACCGCCCCCTGATGCCCTAACTTTTGTAGAAAATAACGGGTAAATGTGGTTTTTCCTGCACCCAAATCACCAATTAAATAAATAATGCCTGAGTGCACATGCTGAGACAGTATTTGTGCAAAATGTTGAGTGTCTTGTTCATGATTTAGAGTAAATTTCACTGAAGATGACATGGCAAATAAAACAAAATTGGGATGGCAGCTATGATAACATTGCCCTGCTTTAAAGCCTAATCCATAGCAAGAAGTTGCTATTTTTTAAAACAACACCTAAATTATTTTCTGAGGAAACTGTTGTGGACGAACATCGAAAACTCATTTCGAAATTTACGCATCAGCTTTTTTTATCAATCGACAAATCTTTTGAGACAACAACTGAGCTAGAACGGCAAATTCTTGCAAGTTTTAGTTTTGGTGCAATTCATGCCCAATGTTTTTTAAAACAACTTCCCGCTTTAGACATTCATCAGCTTGCAATTTTTATTTTTACTACAGAATTTAAATATGCGCCGCAACAAGCACAAGATTTTGTAGAACATCTTATTGAAGTTGCTAGTGATAAAGAGCTTCACCCAACCACTCATGTAATCATTCATAGAGGAATTGATGGGCACAAGCAATTTATCAACTCAGATTATGTGAATCTAAGCAAAAACATCAACGAGATACTTCGTCTCATTTGTCCTTAAAATACCAAACCTTAATTTTTTAGGGGCATCATTTATCTTTATGAATAAATTCTCAAACCAAGATTTTACCCCACCTCTCATCAATGGTGTCAGCGCCAGTAAAGTCTTTTTACCTCATGATGTTTCGGTACATACCATTTTTGATTATCTCTGCCAACACTTCCCCCATATTCTGGCGAGCGAATGGCAACAGCGTTTTGCAGATGAGCTAATTTATGCAGCAGATGGGACCAAACTCAAATTTGACAGCCCCTATACCCCCAATACGCATATTTTCTACTATCGTTTCCTTGCTCACGAAATCCATGTGCCATTTCAGCATGAAATTTTATTTGAAAATGATGATCTACTTGTCGTCGACAAACCGCACTTTTTAACCATGAGTCCGACAGGTCAATATGTGCAAGAAACCCTTTTGGTCAGACTAAAAAAACAAACAGGCTACGTCGACCTTACCCCCATTCATCGACTTGATCGTGAAACTGCAGGTGTGGTTCTATTCTGTAAAAAGGCAAACTCAAGAGGCATCTATCAACAACTTTTTGCCGACAGAAAAGTGCAAAAAACCTACCATGCAATCGCAGCTTATCGCTCTGAACTGCATTTTCCGCAAATTTTGCAGCTCCATTTAGAAAAAAGTCAGCCTTTTTACACCATGCAAATTGATCCAAAAAAACCAGCTAATACTGAAACTTTGCTTGAATTATTGATGCATGATCAATGCTATGCCAAATATAAACTCAGCCCTAAAACAGGCAAACAACATCAATTGCGTGTTCATTTAAATTATCTGAATATTCCAATACTTAATGATTCTTTTTACCCAAATATTCAACATAAAGCAGATGATGATTTTAGCCATCCTTTACAATTACTAGCCAAAGAAATTCAATTTTTTGACCCAATTTTAAAACAGGAAATGCGCTTTAGCTCTCACTTTGAACTTGCATTGCCACCACAACGTAATGACAAAAATTCTATTTTTTCACTTCAAAAATATTGAAATTACATTGCAATGGTTTAAAATACATGACGATAACTAAAATATGTGGTTACTTTCTTCATGCGAAAAACAGAAGTTTATCAGGTTCGCCTCGATTCACAGGAAAAGAAGCAAGCTTTTGCTGTATTTAAACAGCTAGGGATCTCCCCTGCTCAAGCCGTTCGCCTTTTCTTCAAACAAGTGGTGCTGACCAAGTCAATTCCTTTTGCGATTGAAAACCAGAACATCAACATGGAACAGTTGCTTAAACTGCGTAAATCGAAAGCCGCAGCCAATGCTGAAAATCCATCTCTAACCGAGATTGAAGATGATCATGAAGATTTATTTGAAGAGTTGAATGCACTGCTTGGTGAGAGTGACAAAACTTAACAATGTTGCATTTATAAACAAGTTTTTATTTTTTAAGCTGAATTTTTTTCGCTATCCTGACAGTCCTAATAAAATTATAAGTGTAAGGATGGACAGGAATGATTGTTAAGCGAGCAACAAAGGAAGATCTTCATCAACTTGCTGTCTTGTTTGACGAATACCGTCAGTTCTACGGTGCATCATCAAATATTGAACAATCGTATCAATTTTTAAAACATCGCTTTGACAACAAAGACAGTGTTATTTTTATTCATGTTAAAGATGACGTATTTACAGGCTTTGTCTTGCTCTATCTGGCTTTTTCTTCAGTGGCTTGTGAAACTTATTACATCCTCGATGATGTCTATGTCACGCCATCTTACCGCAAACAAGGCTCCGCAAAACAATTGATTGATACAGCTATTTTGTTTGCACGCCATGAAAATGCACAACGCATCAGTCTTGAAACGCAAAAGAACAATTATCAATCTCACCGTCTTTATGAACAAATGGGCTTTATTCAAGACAGTGAGTTCAAAACCTTTCATTGTTTTTTAAAGTGACGGCTGCTCAAGCGCAATATTTTGGCTTAACTGTTTTTGCGAAGGCGTAAGATACATCCATTCACCTTGTTTTAATTCAGGCAACTCAAGTAAACCCACTTGATGACGGTGTAAAGTTTCAACCTTATTACCTACCGCAGCCAACATTCTTTTGACTTGGTGATAGACCCCCTGATGAATGGTCATCGCCAATTGATGGTTTGAGAAAAGCTGGACATCTGTTGCAGCATACACCCCTTTTTCATTTCGAAGTTCAACGCCCTGCTCTAATCCAATCTTCTGCTCAGCTGTGACAGGATCAGCAGTGGTGACATGATAGACTTTCGGCACATGTTTACGTGGATGAGTCAATGCTTGTAGATATTGACCATCGTCAGTCAGTAACAATAAACCCGTCGTGTCCTGATCCAGACGACCGACACATTGAATACCACGATGAAGCAAAATTTCAGGGAAAAGGCTAAAGACACTCTTATGATGCGTGGCCTGATGCGAACATTCATAACCCTGAGGTTTATTTAAAACAATGTAGACATGCTCTCGATATTGATATTCTTCGCCGAATACCTGAAAGCGAAGTTGATCCGTGGCAATATTCTGCTTGGGATTGTCGCAGACCTGATTATCGATCTGAACAGAACCATTTTTTATTAACTGCTGGCAATACTTACGTGAACCAAAGCCTTGTGATTGCAAAATTTTTTCCAGCAGCATACATACGCCCTAATTCTAAACTACGGCTATTGTACCCGATTCCCACGTTCATCGTTGGCTACTACGCATTCATTCTTTATTTTTATAATTTATTCACAATCTCTTCACTTGTAATACAACCCATACAAAACCATCGTCAAACTCTCTCAATCCAGATATTGCACTCCATATTTTCGCTTAAAAGTCTTGTTACATTTGTCGCAAGCAAAAAGAATATTGTCCAAAAGAATGGATAAGGAGTTTCACCATGAAATCGAATATGTGGTTATGTAGCGTTATCTTAGCAGCGTCTTCAATGATGACTGTTGCACATGCTGACAATACTACACGTGTTGCAGCAACCTCAGCCCTAGGTAGTGTAGTGGGTACTGCCCTAGGTAAACAACTCGGTGGTGATACTGGTGCCATGATTGGGTCAGCCATTGGCGGTGCGGGTGGCGCAGCTGCTTCAAGTAATCGACGTGATCGCACTGAAGCTGCTATTGGTGGTGGTTTAGGTGGCGTGGGCGGTTATACCGTTGGCCGTAATATGGGTGGAAGCAATGGTGGCTATATTGGTGCTGCACTCGGTGCTGCTGGTGGTGCTGCCTTAGGTCAAAAGGTAGGTCAAGACCGCGATGCGGATCGCAGATATGATGATCGTCGTTACGACCGCCGTTATGACAACCGCCGTTCTTATGATGATCGCCGTTATTATAATTCGCGTGAAAGCTACCGCCATGACAATGGTCGCCATCGTGGTTGGTACAAACACCGTTAATCAGATCAAAACGTTTAACCCTTTTAGCGCCCTCGGGCGCTTTTTTTATTTCAGACAATAAAATATATCGATCAAAAACGATATACAAAGCCCAACTTATATCGTATTATTTCGATATATAGTTTTGAGAATTAATGATGAAATCACTACAAGATATAAAGTTCTCTATTCTGGAACTTGCACCTGTTCGGGATGATAAAAGTATCGAGTTTTCACTGCGTCATGCACTTGAGTTAGCACAGCACGCAGAAAAACTAGGTTATGAACGTTTTTGGCTAGCTGAACATCATAATATGGATGGAATTGCCAGCTCAGCGACAGCAGTCTTATTAGGCTTTATTGCTGCAAATACCCAACATATTCGTCTAGGCTCAGGCGGTATTATGCTGCCAAACCATGCACCATTGGTGGTTGCGGAACAATTTGGGACGCTAGCGACATTATATCCAAATCGTTTTGAACTCGGTCTAGGTCGTGCTCCTGGTACGGATCAAATGACAATGCGTGCCCTGCGTCGTGGCCGTCAGGAAACTGAAGACCAATTTCCTCAAGATGTGATGGAAATTTTACAATATTTTAAAGCACCTGAGCCGAATCAAAGAATTATCGCTACACCAGGCCAAAATACCCATGTACCAGTCTGGTTACTCGGTTCAAGTTTATTCAGCGCCCAACTGGCAGCCAAGCTCGGCCTTCCTTATTCTTTTGCCTCACACTTTGCCCCAAGAATGTTAGGTCAAGCCATCGAACTTTATCGTGATAATTTTCAAGCTTCTGAATATCTGGACAAACCTTATGTTTCTATGGGGGTCCCAACCGTAGTTGCTGCAACGGATGAGGAAGCTCAATATTTAGCGACCAGTTCTTATCAACGTATTTTAAATCTGATCCGTGGTCACAGCTTAAAACTCAAACCACCGATTGACTCGACCCAAGGCCTTGCAACAAGTGCTGAACAACTGGCAATTCAGAATTTTTATGCCATGGCACAAATCGGTTCTCAAGAAACCGTTAAATCGGGTTTAAATAAAATCGCGGCGCAATATGATGTCGATGAATTTATCTTTACCTGTGATATTTACGATACCGAAAAACGCTTGCAAAACTTTAGCCGATTGATGGACATAAAGAACAATTAAGATTTTAGCTAGAGTCGACAAGGTTTATTCTCTCAATCAACCCTGTCGACTTAGCATCTGTATTCGTCCATCTGAATTCCAGCTTGAAGCATTTTTGTGGCTTGTTGTACATTGACCGCAGGGCTAAATAAATACCCCTGACCAATAGAACATCCAGATGATTTGAGCAATTCGAGTTGTGCAATGTTCTCAATGCCCTCAGCAACAATGTCCAAGGAAAGCTTTGGTCCTAAGGCAATAATGGCTTGAACGATGGCTAAAATCGCATCATCTTCATTCATTTGGCGGATAAATTCACAATCAATTTTCAAACAATCCACAGGATAATCACGCAAGCGGGTTAAAGACGAGTGCCCTGTTCCAAAATCATCCAGTGAAATTTTAACGCCTTGTTGTTTTAATAAATTTAATGCTCGAACTACATAATCAGAACCGCGATCATCCAATATCTGTTCAGTAATTTCAATTTCCACTAAATGATGAGGAATTTTATACAGATTTAAACGATGTAATAAACGTTCAGCATAATTATCCTTCAGAAACTCGACAGGCGCTGCATTGATTGAGACAGGAACAACCTCTAACCCTTGTGCGATCCAAGCTGCGATATTTTTAAAAACTTTATTTTGCATCGCATCACTAATTTTAGTCGCTAGAATATAGTCGTGAAATGCTTGTTCAATCTTACGAGGTGAATGAATATGCTGATCGTCCGTTTGCCAACGTAACAATGCTTCGAAGCCTACAACCTTGGCATCCGTCAAACGTACCTTGGGTTGATAAAATGGAACGATTAGGTCATCACGGATAATATGCCGTGCGTCATTTAATTGAATTGCAATGTTTTGAGCGGCAATCTGCATCTGTGGGTTAAACATTCGAAATCCACCTCGCCCTGTCGCTTTCAAATCATTCAGTGCCGTATCAGCACACTTCATTAAATTGGCTGAATCTTTGGCATCTCGTGGATAAATCGTGCAGCCAATACTCATACTGCCGTTAATCAAATTCCCAGCATAAGTAATCGGAGCTTCTAACTGTCGACTCACATCGATTGCAATTTTCTCAAGCGCAGCTTGTGTCTCAATTCCGTTCACGACAATCGCAAACTCGTCACCACCTAAACGAGCAACAAAAGTATTTTCAGGTAAAATCTGTTCAATTCGCTTAGACAAAACACGGAGTAAATGATCTCCAGCTGCATGACCAAGCGTATCATTCACATGTTTAAAATAATCTAAATCCAATAACATCAAACCAAGTAGCTTTTCACTTTTTTTATGTCGATGTAATGAGCGTTTAAGTTGTAATTTAAAGAAACGACGATTGTACAATCCCGTTAAATCGTCCAGTTCACTCGAAAGTTGTAATTGTATTTCAGTCTGTCTTTGTGTCGTCACATCTCGAGACAGACACAGAACCTGAATGGTCTGCCCGTGATCATTTAATATCGGAGTGAGCAAATTATCCCAATATTGTCTTGCTGTACCTTCACCACTCATCCCCCGAAAACGTGCAGTTTTGCCTTTGAGAGCTGTTTTCAAGGCATAAGCCGCCTTGGAACGTATTTCCGCAGGTAACAGTTCAGCCCACTTCATTCCAAAACTTTGCTGACTTTGAGAAATGTTAAGCGCAATGCATCCTGTTTTATTTACATGCAGTAAAGAACCATCCGCTTCCAGTAATTTGATGCAATCAATACTATTATCCAGCATGTTGGTTTGAGCGTTGATACATTGGACTAAGTTTTGCTGATACTGCTTGGTTTCATGAATGTCGACACTGTTGATAAACCAATGTGCCTTTTCTTCTGAATTCGCTTCTATAAATCTAGCCGACAATAAAAACCAGCGATACGCACCTGATTGATGCTTTAACCGGCATTCCATTTGAAATGGCGTTTTATTGGCAAACGCTTGCTGCCACTCACTTTGAAAGAGTGGCTTTTCTTCGCCATGGATTAAGTCAGTCCAATCTTTCACAAAATGTTCTAAGTCATTGAAACCGATATACTCTTGGCTTACACTATTAAAAAAATAAGTGTCACCCTGCTCTGAGAGTAGCCAAACTAAACTTGGAATACGATTAAAAACGTTTTTCTGAGCTTCACTCATTTGTCGATTAGCATGAAAAGAGATAGCCAAGTTCACAGACTTCTGTTCCAAACGGAACTCTTAGAATCAAGATATTCAGTTGCAATAAAAGCCATAGACCACCAACAACAAAAGTGAGATTTGAGTCACAATATTGTAGCAGAAATGCAATAAAATTATCAGCAATTACTGCACTGATAAGTTAAGTTTACTTTGTTATTCAATATCAATTATTTATTTAAAATTAACGATATTTATCAAACTTTTTCTTATAAAATCGATCAAAAAATTACGGACTACCCCATCCAGAAGGCTTAGGTAGCCCGATCTCACTAACCAATACGACGTTTCAATCCCGTCATTTGTAAAACACGTGTTGAGATTTCTTCAATCGACATCTCTGTCACATTCAGATATTTAATCCCTTCCGAGATATAAATTCCCTCAATGGCACGCAGTTCCATTTGACACTGACTAAAACTTGAATAACGGCTATTGGCTTTACGTTCACTGCGAATTGCAACTAAACGTTCCGCATCAATCATCAAACCAAACAACTTATTTTTATGTTCACGTAGCACTTTTGGCAAACGATTGTCATCAAGGTCTTCCTCAGTTAAAGGATAGTTTGCAACACGAATACCAAATTGTAATGACAAATAAATTGAGGTCGGCGTTTTACCAGAACGAGATACGCCAATTAAGATAATATCGGCTTTATCATAATGACGTGTTCTGGCCCCATCATCATTGTCTAGTGCGAAATGTACCGCATCAATACGTGCCTTATAATATTCTGAATCGGTGACAGCATGGGTTTGTCCAACCAAGGTCGTCGGCGGTGTACCCAACTCTTGTTCTAATTTGCTAATCAGACCTTCAAAAACGTCGAGATTGACCGCCTTGGCAGTATTGATAATTTCACGGACATGTGGATCGACCAAAGTGTCAAAAACCAACGGTAAAGAACCATCTCGAGATTGGCAGGCATTGATCTCGGCCACGGCCACCATTGCTGCTTCTTCAGTGGCAATATACGGCATAATATGAATGTCAAAATCGACGTTTGGAAATTGCGCAAGTAGTGAATGTCCAAGGGTTTCTGCGGTAATTGCGGTACCATCTGAAATAAAAAAAACGCTCCGTTTAATTTCTTTACTTACGGGCATCAAAATTCTCCTTAAACATTTGTCTTAGTGCTCTATAATCTTTATAGTAAACTCATCTAACATGACTGTCGCTTAGTAAAACACTAAATCTAAGCACTTTTGTATAATTTCATACCAATGATGGTCATTCATACTGCAAAAAAAGTGGAGTAAATACTTTGGAAGCGCGCGTAATCGGTCTGGAAAAATTAGGAAAACACGATGTCGAACTCGTAGGTGGGAAAAACTCATCTTTGGGTGAAATGATCAGCCATTTATCCAATGCTGGTGTATCGGTACCTGGTGGTTTTGCAACAACTGCAGCTGCCTATCGTGAGTTCTTGGATCAAAGCGGCTTAAACGCTCGTATTCAGGCTGAACTTGCTCAGCTAAATGTAGAAGATGTAAATGCACTTGCTGAAACTGGTGCAAAAATCCGTAACTGGATTGTTGAAACTCCGCTTACTGCGACATTAGAACAAGAAATTCGTGAAGCTTTTGCTGCACTTTCAAACGGCAACCCAGACATTGCTGTTGCTGTACGTTCTTCTGCTACTGCTGAAGACTTACCTGATGCGTCTTTCGCAGGCCAACAAGAAACCTTCCTCAACATTCGCGGGATTGATAATATCTTAATCGCGATCAAAGAAGTTTTTGCTTCTCTTTATAATGACCGCGCGATTGCTTACCGTGTACACCAAGGTTTTGAACATAGTGTTGTTGCCCTTTCTGCTGGCGTACAACGTATGGTTCGTTCAGAGACAGGTGCTGCAGGTGTTATGTTCACCCTAGATACAGAATCTGGTTTCCGTGATGTGGTCTTTATTACTGCATCATACGGTTTGGGTGAAATGGTTGTGCAAGGCGCGGTGAACCCTGATGAATTCTATTTATCTAAACCACTTCTAAATGCGGGTAAACACTCAGTGTTACGCCGTAACCTTGGCTCTAAACACCAAAAAATGATTTATGGTGAAGAAGGTGCAGCGGGTAAATCAGTGGTGGTGGTTGATGTTGAAAAACAAGAACGCCAACAATTTGCCTTAAATGACCATGAGTTACATGAGTTGGCTAAACAAGCGCTGATCATTGAACAGCACTACGGTTCGCCAATGGACATCGAATGGGCGAAAGATGGTGATGACGGTCAGATCTATATCGTTCAAGCACGTCCAGAAACGGTAAAAAGTCGTCAAAACGTCGGCACAATGGAACGCTACCTGTTAAAACAACGCGGTACTGTGATTTGTGAAGGTCGCTCAATCGGTCAACGTATTGGTTCAGGTAAAGTTCGCGTTGTTACTTCAATTAAAGAGATGGATAAGGTTCAGGACGGTGACGTACTTGTCTCTGACATGACTGACCCAGACTGGGAACCAGTAATGAAGCGTGCTGCTGCGATCGTTACCAACCGTGGTGGTCGTACTTGTCACGCCGCTATTATTGCACGTGAGCTAGGTGTTCCAGCAATTGTTGGTTGTGGTAATGCCACTGAAGTCCTTTCTGATGGTCAAGAAGTGACTGTATCTTGTGCTGAAGGCGACACTGGCTTCATCTATGAAGGTGCATTAGATTTCGAAGTTCAACGTAACTCGATTCACTCAATGCCATCACTGCCGTTCAAAATCATGATGAACGTTGGTAACCCTGACCGTGCATTTGACTTTGCTCAAATCCCGAATGAAGGGATCGGCCTTGCACGTCTTGAATTCATCATTAACCGTATGATCGGTGTGCATCCAAAAGCATTGTTAAATATTGAAAGCCTCCCACGTGAGACTCGTGCTGCTGTCATGGCACGTACTGCGGGCTATTCTTCTCCAATCGAATTCTATGTCGAAAAATTGGTTGAAGGGATCTCGACACTTGCTGCTGCATTTGCAGAAAAACCAGTCATCGTACGTATGTCTGATTTTAAATCGAATGAATATGCAAACTTGATCGGCGGTAAGCTCTACGAGCCTGAAGAAGAAAACCCAATGTTGGGTTTCCGTGGTGCAAGTCGTTATGTATCTGATAACTTCCGCGACTGTTTTGAACTTGAATGCCGTGCCTTGAAAAAAGCACGTGATGAAATGGGTTTAACCAATATCCAAATCATGATTCCATTCGTTCGTACTGTTTCTGAAGCAAAACGTGTAATTGAACTCCTTGCTCAAAATGGTTTGAAACGTGGTGAGAATGGTTTAAAAATCATTATGATGTGCGAATTACCTACCAATGCATTATTGGCTGAGCAATTCCTTGAGCACTTCGATGGTTTCTCTATCGGTTCAAACGACTTAACACAATTAACACTCGGTCTTGACCGTGACTCTGGTATCGTATCTCACTTATTTGATGAGCGTGATCCAGCAGTTAAGGCTCTCCTTTCTATGGCAATTCATGCTTGCCGCAAAGCAGGAAAATACGTTGGTATTTGTGGTCAAGGTCCTTCGGATCACCCTGACCTTGCTAAATGGCTTATGGAACAAGGTATTGAATCTGTGTCACTTAACCCTGACTCAGTACTTGATACTTGGTTCTTCCTTGCTGAAGAACAAATCAAGAAAGCCTAGTCTTTTTTAGAAAAAGGCCCTCTTTCGTAGGGTCTTTTTTCATCGTAGGGTCTGTTGAGATTTCAGAGATACTTGCGACAACGGACATTTTTAGACAATACAAGGCATGGCTTACGCAATTTAGCCATTCTAAATAATGAGCAATGATTATAGCTGCGCAAGATAACGCAGTAGTGGCAAAAATGTCCTTGTCCCGTAGGGTTATGGCTAAAACCACCCCAAACTTCGTTATGAAGCTTGACAAGGGAACTGCCATTGTCTACGTTTCATGCCTTGTTTGGGTTGTTTTAGCCTATAACGCCAGACATGTCTGAAATGTCAACACACCCTTGTAATTGAGATTTTAAAATTATGCAAATTTACTTGGCTCGTAACAATCAACAAGCAGGACCTTACAGTTTAGAACAAGTGAACCAAATGCTTGCCAGTCAACAAGTTTTACTAACAGATTTGGCTTGGCATGAAGGTATGACTGAATGGAAAACACTTGGTGAACTCACACAAGGTAAACTTGTCTACGAACCTGTAAGTTACTCTCCTTTTAGTGCTCAAATTAAAACTGAAACGAACGAACCAACTTACAAAATCAAGGTCGAACAAAAAGCGCCAGAACTCGCACCTTTTCATTCTCGCGCTCTTGCCAAAGTTTTTGATCTCATCCTTTGGCTACCGATGGCCTCTATCCCATCTTTCTTTTTTAATGAAAGCCAATACCAAGAATTATTTGAAATCCAAAAACAGATGCAAGCCACCCAAATGGCATCTGATAAAGCAGTGGAATTACAACATCAATTGATGCAATTAATTCCGAATGAAGCATGGATGATGATCTTTGCTTATCTGATTATCATGCTCATGATTCAAGCATTCTTTATTGCAAAATCTGGTCAAAGTATTGGTAAAAAAATCGCCAAGATTAAAATTGTAGACGCCGAGACCTCCACTCAAGTGAGTACAATTCGTGCCTTTTGGTTGAGAAGCGTATTATTCATTATTTTGAATCTTCTTCTCGTTCCAATCATCACTGTGATTGATTATGCTTTATTCGCTTTTACTCAAAAGCGTCAAACTTTGCACGATAAATTGGCAAAAACCAAAGTCATTAAACAGTGATCACAAATCAATAAACAAAAGAGGATTTATTCCTCTTTTTTTATATATTAAATTGATATCTATACAAAAAGAACTTAACTCAACCTTAATCCCTACAAAATAAATCGGGTTTTAAAACAAGCAGTTCAGGCCACTTTATCAGTAGCTTAGTTTTTCAATATGAGGCATAATGCCCAACAACGTTGCGGTGTCGCGTGATTGCTAAGCACTTTTTAAACAATTCTTATCAATCACGCGACACTTTAATCGCTATCCCATAATTTTAATTAGGGAATGGGACTCTTCACCGAGGTTGTAAAATGAGACAAACGATTTTAGCTGTATTGTCTTTATCAACGATGGCTGCGCTCTTAACTGGGTGTGGCGGTGATATGGTACTTCTAAACAATAAAGGTCCAGTTGGTCAAGGTCAAAGTAACTTGATGATGACTGCGATCTATTTAATGCTGTTGGTGGTAATCCCATCAATCGTTATGGCATTGTGGTTTGGTTGGAAATATCGCGCGTCGAATAAAGATGCAGACTATAAACCTACTTGGGCACACTCTACGACAATTGAGATCGTTGTATGGGGTGTACCTGTCATTATTATTGGTATTTTAGCTTGGTTAACTTGGTGGGGTTCCCACAAGTACGACCCTTACCGTCCGTTAGAATCAGATAAAGCACCATTGACTATTCAAGCTGTCGCTGAACAGTTCAAATGGATTTTTATCTATCCTGAGCAAAACATTGCAACGGTAAACGAAGTACGCTTCCCAGAACAAACACCAGTAAGCTTTAAAATCACTTCTAACTTTACGATGAACTCGTTCTTCATCCCACAGTTAGGCGGTCAGATTTACGCAATGGCTGGTATGCAAACTCACCTTCACCTATTAGCCGATGAACCAGGTATCTTCCGTGGTTTCTCAGCAAACTATTCAGGTTACGGTTTCTCACAAATGCGCTTTAAAGCACATAGCGTGACTGAGCCAGAATTTGCACAATGGGTAGAAGCAGTTAAAGCTGGTAATGGTACAAGTATTAACCCTGAAGCAATTCAAAAAGGTACACTTGACCAAGCTGAGTTAGCAACGCTTAAAGATGGCGATCGTTCTAAGCATCAGATCGAGCATTTAGTGAATCGTGCTAAAGCTGCTGGTGATGAAGAAGCACTTGCTAAAGCTGAAGCGATGAAACCGTTCCCGACTAAGCCACACCCAGTGACTTATTACTCATCAGTTGAACCAAAATTGTTTGAAACAATCATCAACCACTACATGAGTAACTATCACGGTGCTGACCATTCTGCTGGACATGATGCAACAGCAGAAACTCATGCTGCAGCAGAACACGCTGCTCAAGGGGAATAAGACATGGATATGATTTTTGGTAAATTAGGGTGGGATTCTATCCCGACTGAACCCCTTGTACTTGTCACCATGGTCTTTATGGCACTTGGTGCAATTGCTGTTTTGGGCGGTATCACCTATTTCAAGAAATGGGGATATTTGTGGAATGAGTGGTTTATCACTGTAGACCATAAAAAGATTGGTATCATGTATATCATCGTATCTGTTGTCATGCTGTTGCGTGGTTTCGCCGATGCGATCATGATGCGTCTACAACTTTTCCTCGCGAAAGGCGGCGGCGAAGGTTACTTACATCCTGACCACTATGACCAGATCTTCACAGCACACGGTGTGATCATGATCTTCTTCGTAGCAATGGGTCTCGTTGTAGGTATGATGAACATCTCTGTACCTTTACAGATTGGTGCTCGTGACGTTGCTTTCCCATTATTAAACTCTTTAAGCTTCTGGTTATTCGCAGGCGCTGCTGGTTTGATGATGCTTTCACTTGTATTGGGTGAATTTGCTGCGACTGGTTGGATGGCTTACCCTCCTCTATCTGGCATTCAATATTCTCCTGGTGTGGGTGTTGACTACTATATCTGGGCACTTCAGGTTTCTGGTCTAGGTACGCTTTTATCTGGTGTTAACTTCTTTGTTACCATCATCAAGATGCGTGCACCTGGCATGAAATTGATGGACATGCCGATTTTCACGTGGACTTCACTTTGTACGGCTGTACTCATCATTGCATCATTCCCTGTATTAACAGGTACGCTTGCAATGCTGACGCTTGACCGTTACTTCGGCTTCCATTTCTTCACCAATGAGCTTGGCGGTAGCCCAATGCTTTACGTGAACTTGATCTGGACATGGGGTCACCCTGAAGTATATATCTTGGTATTGCCAGCATTTGGTCTATACTCAGAAATCGTTGCAACCTTCTCTCGTAAAGCGTTGTTCGGTTATAAGTCTATGGTGTATGCGACGATTGCAATTACTGTACTTGCGTTCGTTGTATGGCTTCACCACTTCTTTACCATGGGTGCTGGTGCGAACGTGAATGCGTTCTTCGGTATCATGACCATGGTTATTGCGATTCCTACAGGTGTGAAAATCTTCTCTTGGTTATTCACCATGTATAAAGGTCGCATCACCTATACAACACCTATGTTATGGACGCTTGGCTTCCTTGTAACATTCGGTATCGGTGGTTTAACTGGTGTACTTATGGCGGTTCCACCTGCGGACTTCCTTGTACACAACTCATTATTCTTGATCGCTCACTTCCATAACGTAATTATCGGTGGTGTGGTGTTTGGTATGTTTGCCGGCATCATCTTCTACTGGCCAAAAATGTTTGGTTGGAAGCTCAACGAAGCATGGGGTAAAGCTGCGTTCTGGTTCTGGTTCATCGGTTTCTATTTTGCATTCATGCCACTTTATATCCTTGGTTTCATGGGTATGACACGTCGTTTGAATACATATGACAACCCTGAATGGGATCCGTACTTGGCGATTGCATTGTTTGGTGCTGTTCTTATCGCGATCGGTATTGCATGTTTCTTAATGCAAATCATCGTTGGTTTCTTACAACGTAAGGACAACATGGACCACACAGGCGATCCATGGGATAGCCGTACCCTTGAGTGGGCAACGTCATCTCCTGCTCCGTTCTATAACTTTGCGCATGAACCAGACGCAAGCGGCGTTGACCGTTTCTGGACTGACAAAGAAAATGGTGTAGCATACGCACGTAACACTAAATATGAAGACATCCACATGCCGACTGATCGTGCTGCTGGTTTTGTCATTGCAATGTTCATTACGATTCTTGGCTTTGCACTGATTTGGCATATTTGGTGGCTCGTTGTTGTTTCATTCGTTTCAGCAATTGTTAGCTTGATCGTAAGCTCATTCACTAAGAATGTTGACTACTACGTTCCTGCTGCTGAAGTTGAGCGTATTGAAAACGAACGCTATGCTTTACTTGAAAAACACTTGAAGAAGGACTAAGGAAATGGCTGAAGTACTTCATCACGACAACCACGGCCACGATGGTCATCATGAACATGATGATACAGACTTAACGGTCTTTGGTTTCTGGACATACTTGATGAGTGACTTGATTCTTTTCGGATCACTCTTCATTGCGTTCGCTGTATTAAGCAGTCATATTCCACCAGGAACTCCAAGTGCATATGACCTGTTCCATGATTCATTAGGCTTCGTGTTAACTGAAACATTTGCCTTATTGATCTCATCGGTAACATTTGGTTTTGCTGTACTTGCATCTTATAAAAAGAATGTAAATCAAGTGATCACTTGGTTATTCATTACATTCCTTTTCGGTGCATCGTTCATTGGTATGGAAATCTATGAGTTCCATCACCTCGTACACGAAGGTCATGGCCCAACTCACAGTGCATTCTTATCTGCATTCTTTACCTTGGTTGGTACACACGGTATCCACGTAACTTCTGGTTTGGTGTGGATGTTAGTGTTGATGTATCAAATCAAAAAGAATGGTTTGACCTTACCGAATACACGTCGTCTTGCTTGCTTAAGCTTGTTCTGGCACTTCCTTGACATCGTTTGGATCTGTGTATTCAGCGTCGTTTACTTACTGGGAGTTCTCTAATGAGTAGTCATGACCATAATGCTGCAGGTGCGTCACACGGTAACTTTAAACAATACACTGTTGGATTTATCCTTTCTGTTATCCTCACCATCATCCCATTCGGGATGGTGATGGCTGGTGGTTTCAGTCGTGGCGTTTTAGTTACAGTAATTGCAATTACTGCGGTTGCTCAGGTACTTGTACAACTTGTGTACTTCCTACACATGAATACATCATCTGAACAACGTTGGAACCTTATTGCATTTATCTACACAATCTTATGTATCGCTGTACTTTTAGTCGGCTCTGTGTGGATTATGAATTACCTACACTACAACATGATGATCTAAACTGATTGTCATGTGGAAAAAGTACTTATTCCTGACTAAACCAGGAATTCTCTTCGGTAATTTTATTACCACCTTGGGCGGCTTCTTCTTAGCCGCCCAAGGCTCTATAGACTACCTCTTATTATTGCTTACCCTGCTCGGAACAACTTTTGTGGTTGCGTCTGGTTGTGTGGTCAATAATGTTATTGATCAAGACATCGATCAAAAAATGCAGCGCACCATGAATCGCGCACTTGTGACAAAAACCATTTCCCCTACTGTTGCCCTGTGTTATGCATTGGTTCTAGGTGTAATTGGCTTTAGCATGCTCTGGTTCTATGTCAATGCTTATGCATTTTTATTCGCTGTGATTGGTTTTGTAGTCTATGTCGGTTTTTATAGTTTGTGGACAAAACGTACCACTATCCATCAAACCGTCATCGGTAGTATTTCCGGAGCGAGTCCCCCTGTTATTGGTTATACGGCTGTAAGTCATCAGTTCGATATGGCGGCGCTACTGATCTTTGTTGCATATGCTTTATGGCAAATGCCACATTCATGGGCAATCGCAATTTATCGTTTTGACGACTACAAAAACGCAGGAGTTCCTATTTTACCTGTAGCCCGTTCCATCCTTAGAACAAAAATCGAATCACTGATTTATGTGGTTTTATTTACTCTAGCGATGAATGCACTCTATGTTTATGGATATACCAATATGGTTTTCTTGGTTATCTGTAATGTACTTTGCATTTACTGGCTCTACCTTGCTATTTTAGGATTCAAAGCCGAAGATGATCAGCTTTGGGCAAAACGCTTTTTCCTTTTCTCAGTAATTCTCGTTACTGTCATCAGTTTAAGCTTTAGCTTTACTTTTAAAAGCCCTGCACCACTCTTCCCTATTTTTTAAAAAGATAGAGAACACTCTATCTTTTTATGCTCTCCCAATTTTTATCATTTCGTGCAATAAAAACATTGAGTTCTTTATTGCCTAAATGAAAACTATGTATTGTTTATACTCTGCACCTATTTTTACAATCGTAAAAATTACGCTGCTACATCATTTAGCCAAAGAACACACTCTCTGGCTCAAATCGTCTAAACAATTGATCAATCTGATGTGAATATTTTTGATCTAATTTTTGCCATAATGCTTTTGGTAATGGGATGAACTCCAAGGTATCGGAACCATCAGAAGGCTCACAAAAACGGATTTCATAATCTGGCTGTAAAATTTGATTAAGTGCTTTTAAAGTGGTATCTCGATCAGCACCCTCGCCCTGATAAGGAATGATCAGTGCTTGATCTTTGTAATGAAGACGAATGATAAAACCTTGGGTATTATCAGCACTTTCTGTCTCTACGCTTAAATTCCCTGTTTGCAATATTTTTTCGCAATATTCAACAATTACTTCATCTTCTTCTCGCCAATCAACAATCATTAAAACTTGATAAATACTCCCTTCATATTGCTCAAACACTTCAAAGTATGCCTCCTCAGTGCCTGACTGTAAAATTGACTCGATCAATGCAACTGTTTTTAAAAAGCGTTGTTCCATGCTTATTGCCTATTTTATTTAAAAAATATCATGTAAAGACTATGGCAAATTTGCTTTATAGCGTCAATTTGAATATAATCCCCGCTTCGCAATTTGCGACATAACTTTTAAGTTATGACTCCTTGCTTCTAATTTTTTATATTTAGGGGCTGCTTAAACCGTAAGGAGCTGACAATGCGTCACTACGAAATCGTACTATTGGTACATCCAGACCAAAGCGATCAAGTTGTAGGTATGGTTGAACGCTATATCTCTCAGATCAAAGAAGCTGAAGGTCAAATTCACCGTTTAGAAGATTGGGGCCGCCGCCAATTGGCTTACCCGATTAACAAAATTCACAAAGCACACTACATTCTTATGAATGTTGAATGTGGTCAAACGACTCTTGATGAATTAGAAGAATTATTCCGTTATAACGACGCAATCATTCGTAACATCATCATCCGTCGTGAACACGCAATTACTGAAGAATCTTTACTTGCTAAGAGTGCTGAAGAAAAACGTGCGCGTAAAGCTCAACGTGAAGAAGCACAACAAGCAATTCAAGAAGCTGAATAAGGAGAACCTCAATGGCACGTTTTTACCGTCGTCGCAAGTTCTGCCGCTTTACAGCTGAGAATGTTGCGTACATCGACTACAAAGATATCGACACTTTAAAACAGTACATCACTGAAAACGGCAAGATTGTTCCTAGCCGTATTACAGGTACTAAAGCTCGTTATCAACGTCAATTAGCGTTAGCTATTAAACAAGCTCGCTATTTGTCTTTGATTCCGTACACTGACAACCATAAGTAAGTGAGGTGAGCTGTGGACGTTATCTTATTACAACGCATTAAGAACCTTGGTAAATTAGGCGACAAAGTATCAGTTAAAGCTGGTTACGGTCGTAACTTCTTGATCCCTCAAGGTAAAGCTGTAGCTGCAACTGAAGCAAACACTGCTGCTTTTGAAGCTCGTCGCGCTGAACTTGAGAAGCAAGAAGCTGAAGTATTAGCTGCTGCGAATGCACGTGCTGAACAATTGAACGAAGTTAACATCGTGATCACTGCGAAAGCTGGTGACGAAGGTAAATTGTTCGGTTCTATCGGTACTCGTGACATCGCTGATGCTTTAACGAATGCTGGTCTTGTTGTTGACCGTGCAGAAGTTCGTTTACCAAACGGTGCGCTTCGTCACACTGGTGAATTCAACATCGCAATCCAATTGCATCATGATGTTGTTGCTGAAGTTCTCGTTACTATCGTATCTGAGTAATTTCTGCAAAGAAAAGAGCATGTTTTACATGCTCTTTTTTTATGTCTAATGATCCTGTTTTAGGAATAAATCTGGTATAAAACATCATTAATGCATCGCTAATAAATATTTCACATAATCCTCTGCACTTTGCTCAACATCATTGATTGTAGGTAAAACCTCACCCTCCTCTGGCTGGGTTTCCATTCCATAAAAAGCATAAACAGGCTGATAATCGGCTTTGACATAACGTGCAGTCAATTCAAAAGGAGCACACAAAGTTTCTAAACTCACTTGATGTCGCCCATCCACTGAATAGTCATGTGCTTTACTTCCAGTCGATACTGCAAGGGTTATTTTCTTATTTTTTAACTGATTTCCTACTGAACCATAAGCCCAACCATAAGTCAGGACATCATCTAACCATTGCTTTAATAATGGTGGGCAGTTAAACCAATACACAGGGAACTGAAATACTAGATTCTGGTGCGTTTCTACCAAAGCTTGCTCTTTTAACACATCAATCTGACCATTTGGATAACTTTGGTAAAGCTCATGTACAGTGAACTGCTCAGGATATTGATGTAATTTTTCAATCCAACATTTATTTATTATGGAATTATTGATGTCAGGATGAGCAACAATCACAAGCGTTTTTTTCATTTCAATAGACTCCATTGACCGTACAGTTATAGTGATGAGTCGATTATAAAAGCATACTAGAGATAATTTAAGTACGGTCATGATGGTTATATACTAGACTAAAAGTTAGTGTCAGCAGAGAATAATGGAAACTTGCGCCCCACCCCAAATTGACTTAGAGCAAACAGATTTTGGATATACACTTTCCTTGATCAATGGCAAATACAAAATGATCATCATGTATTGGCTTTATCAGCATAAATCCATCATGCGATTCAATGAGCTAAAACGCTCCATCGGGAATATTTCTTTTAAAACTTTGAGTCTGACCTTGAAAGAAATGGAAAGAGACCAATTGATTATTCGTAAGGAATATCCACAAATTCCACCCAAAGTCGAATACAGCTTATCTGAACGCGGGCTGTCCTTAATTCCATTATTAGACATGATGTGCCAATGGGGTGCATCCAATCGGCTCTAACTGCTGAACCACACTTTTTCGCCACTTACACAATTTTCACTGAATTAAATTGTGCCGATACGCTCCATTTGGATTAAGATAGTCACTCGGTATTGTTTCATCTTTTTATTAGGTCTTGTTATGTCACAGGCGAATGCCAATTTTACAAAAAATTCTCCAAACACAGAGAGTAAAGTGAGTGACTCAGGTCAGCTAAAAGAATTCCGTACCCCACCGCATAACCTAGCCATCGAGCAAGCGGTCTTAGCAGCCTTAATGACGGTTGCAGAATCTTTTGAGCAAGTTAGTGACTTACTTAAAGAAAATGATTTTTATGCAACACGTCACAAATATATCTATCGTGCCATTGAGAAACTGGCACAAGAAAACTCGCCTTATGATGCTGTTTTGGTCAATGATTGGTTGCTCAAACAAAACTTGTTAGATGCCATCGGTGGTGAAGAATACTTGATGCAATTGATGGCAGACTCTCCATCAAGTTTCTATAACCTTGAAATTTATGCAAATAAAATCAAGGAATTTTCAACTCTGCGTAACATGATCAAAATCAGCAGTGATATTTTACAAAATGCCTATGACACCAAAGGTCGCCCTGTCAGTGAGATTCTTGATTTAGCAGAAACCAGTATTTTCTCTTTGGCCGAACAGCACAATAACAATAAAAAAGATTCTGGGCCTAAATCCATCAGCTCTGTAACCGCAGATGTCATTACTAAATTAGATGAATTGTCTAAACTTGATGGCAACATTACCGGTTTAACCACGGGCTTCTTGGAACTCGATAACAAAACCTCGGGAATGCAGGCTGGGGATTTAATTATTGTTGCGGCACGTCCATCAATGGGTAAAACCACATTCGCCATGAACTTGGTTGAAAGTGTACTGCAATACAACCGCCTACCTGCTCTGGTATTCTCGATGGAGATGCCAGCAGACTCGATTGCCATGCGTTTGATTTCAGCCATGGGTAAAGTCCATCAAGGGCATTTACGTTCAGGTAATCTCGATGCAGACGAATGGACCAAAGTGACAGGCACCATTCTGCAATTGCAAGAAATGCATCTCTATATCGATGACTCGTCTGCCCTACCACCCACCGAACTTCGTGCCCGTGCGCGTCGTGTGGCCAAAATGCATGATGGGAAAATCGGCTGTATCATGGTCGACTACTTACAGCTGATGAAAGTACCTGGTATGGGCGATAACCGTGTCGGCGAGATCTCGGAAATTTCACGAAGCTTAAAAGCCTTAGCCAAAGAAATGCAATGTCCTGTGATTGCACTATCGCAGCTGAACCGTAGTTTGGAGAACCGACCAAACAAACGCCCAGTCATGTCAGACTTGCGTGAATCGGGTGCGATCGAGCAGGATGCCGACTTGATCATGTTCATTTACCGTGATGAAGTCTATAACAAAGAATCTAAAGAAGCAGGCACTGCCGAGATTATCATCGGTAAACAGCGTAACGGTCCAATTGGTAGCGTTCGTCTTGCCTTCGAAGGCCAATATACCCGTTTTAGTAACCTCTCGCCTGAGTTCTATGCTCAATATGAGGATGAGGAATAAGCCCTTCGCGATTCAAATTGCATTATCTCATTTCCTAGCCGACCCAAAGGAGAAATCAGGGTGCGCCAAGCAACAGTTTATATTGACAGTGCAGCACTGCAATATAATTTAAACCGTGTTAAACAACTTGCTCCACATTCAAAAATCGTCAGTATGGTCAAAGCCAATGCCTATGGACATGGAGTTAAGAACTGTTTAGCCGCCTTAGAGGCCACGGACGCTTTTGGTGTCGCCTGTTTAGAAGAAGCTTTGGAGATCAGGCAACTGGGATATACTCAACCCATTACCCTGATTGAAGGTGTATTTGCTGAAGATGAAATGACACAAGTTATTGAACAGAAACTTGAATGTATTGTCCATCACGCACAACAAGTTGAATGGTTGATTCAACATAAAACCGCTTACAACACATTAGGCTTAAAAGTTTGGGTCAAATTAAATAGCGGCATGAACCGCTTAGGTTTCAAAGTCGATGAAATCATTAAAGTCATTCAACGTTTAAAAACTGAAGGTTTTACCTGTGTACTTGCCATGCATTTTGCCAATGCTGATGTAGAGCATCCTTTAAATGAACAGCAGAAACAGCAGTTCTTACAGGTCAAACAAGCCTGTGAACCAATCTTGGTGTCTTGCTGTAATTCTGCTGCAATTTATAAATATCCTGAACTGCATTTTGATTTTGTTCGTCCCGGTATCATGCTTTACGGCGCATCACCTTTTGCCGATAAAAACGTACATGAACTCGATCTAAAGCCTGTCATGACCTTTAGTGCCGAAATCATTGCACTGAATCAGATTCAACAAGGTGAGTTAGTCGGTTATGGTTCAACCTATTCAGCCACATGTCCGACAGAGATCGCGATTGTTTCGATTGGCTATGGTGACGGCTATCCACGTGCGTATATCAAACAAAACTTTGTTGCCATCGACCAACAACTGGTCCCCGTTGTTGGTCGTGTCAGTATGGACATGATCGCGATTGATATCAGCACTGTTAAAGCAGAAATTGGCACAAAAGTTGAGCTTTGGGGCCAATCTCGCTTGGTTGATGATGTAGCAGCAGCCAACGGAACCATCGGCTACGAGCTACTTTGCCGCCTCACCCAACGCCCAATACGTCAATTAGATAACTAAACATGACTTGATCAATTTTTGGGTTTTACCTCTAATAAGGGTTTTAACCCATCCGATTCAGCATGTTCAAACTAATTTACGATAATCCGCTTTATAAAATGCCGATCCAGCAATTGGTTCTGTTTATGATCCGAATTTCGATCGGCATTTTTTTCTTTACTACAGGTTTCAACAAGCTTTTCGTTGAAAAAAACAAACTGATTATGCTGGAAACGATGACCGAAGCAGGCATTCCATTTCCAGAAATCATGAGCAGCTTTGTGTCAGCCACGGAGATGTTCGCAGGTTTATTCTTGATTATCGGTTTGTTAACTCAAATCAGTAGTATCTTGTTATTTATAATCTGTCTAACCGCTTTATACACGGTTGGGATCCATACCATCCCCAATGGATTAGACACGATAAGTTGGCTTAGTTGGTTCTTCTACATCCATGACCTGTTGTATATGTTTATTCTTGCGATACTGATTACATCTCGACCAAGCATCTTGTCGCTGGATCGCATCCTAAGCAAAAACAGACCAACCTCTTAGGATAATTCCCTCTCAAAAGGCTCTATGCATTCTTTTGAGAGAGACTTAACGGAAGTTATAAACCGTAGTCAGCAGTTGGTTTTGGCAATTCTTGCAAACCACGGCGCAAAGTCTCTGACCATTGTTTACTGATTTGGGTAAAGTAAGGATCATCTTCACCAATACGCTTACCTTCTGGAATTATAAAACTGTCTTTATGGTAAACCAAGGCATCTAAAGGTAGGCCGACTGAAACGTTAGATCGCAAAGTTGAATCAAAAGATATGAGTGAACAACGTAGAGCATCATCTAAGGGCATATCATAGTACAAGGCACGATCTAAAATCGGTTTTCCATACTTACTTTCACCAATCTGAAAATAAGGCGTATCAATGGTTGCACAAATAAAGTTGCCCTGCGGATACACATTATACAGCTGCATTTCTTCGCCTTGAATCTGCCCGCCGACCAATATGCTACAAGAATAATTCATCTGTTCTTGCGTATCGCTGGTAATATCTTCAAGCACTTTACGTAAGGTTTTACCCACCAGCTCAGCCACTTCAAACATGGTATTGGCACTATATAAGTTGGGTTCTTGGTGCAGCGCCAAAGCATTTTGCAAATGTCCTATCACAGCCTGAGTCGTTGCTAGATTACCCGATGTTTGTAGCGCAATAAAACGCTCGCCTTCCACTCCAAAGGTATGCAATTTGCGAAATACAGAAATATGATCGACCCCAGCATTGGTTCGAGTATCACTAATCAATACCAAACCCTGCTCTAATCTTAATGCACAACAATAGGTCATCTTTCACTCTTTATACTTAACATGCCAAAACCTGTACCACAGACATCATGCTTTCCACCCCACCTTGCTCACGTATGCCACGCACTGGTGCCACATCTAAGTAGTCGCGCCCGACCGCGACATAAATATGATTTTGGGGTGTAAATATCTGGTTACTTACATCGAAACAATACCACTCATTATCCACAAAAATCTCGGCCCATGCATGACTGGCAAGGTGCGGTTGATTTTCATCGTAGATATAGCCTGATACATAACGCGCTGGTAATTGTAGCGCACGACACATGGCAATTAATATATGTGCATGATCTTGGCAAACCCCCTGACCTGCATAAAATGCATCAATTGCAGAGGTCGTGACTGAAGTACTTTCTGGTTGATAAGGTACTTGTTCTAGAATTTTTTCAGATAAAACAATCAAGTGCTGCCGATCTTTTGTCGTCACAATCGAATGTGCGAAATCCGACATGGTCAGGTCACAGCAAGTCATCGCAGTTCGCTGTAAAAAAATCATCGGTGAAATATCGGTCTCGACATAACCCAACTCCGTCGCATGCAAATCGACCACACCTTGCGCCATGATGGTCAGATATCGATAATCATGGCGTTGTGTTGCAGTAATCCACAAATTGTTAAACGCATCACGCTGACATGAATATTGTCCAGGCACACTGATATGCCAATTTTCAATGCTTTGATGCCGAGAACTCTGTGGCATCATTTTGATTGACTGGACACTATTCCGTGCAACTTCGCTATAGCGATAATGCGTCTGGTGATTGACCATAAGTTTCATGAGGATGCCTCAAATTGATTTTCCAATTTATAGGTAAATGCATAAAACTGACTCAAGTATGGCTGTTGTTTTAAAACCTCCCAACAGGGTTGTAAATCTTGCCATCCCAACTGGAATAACTGTTCAAGCGTCGGATCTATGGTATCAAATACCGTATGAAGATTATGTTGAAATCTAAAATAGGTATCGATTTGCTCAATACATTGCCCAATATGAAAGAATAGAAAAATATCTTCTTGTTCTGCTTTTAGGATCTCACAACAATTTTGCACCACAGTTTGAATCGCGAATCCATCCGCAGCCGTACTTTTAATCAAATAATTCAGTTCCGCATAGGCTTGTGCCGTCAATAAACCTCTTAATTCCTGAATATTGTCACGTGCAATCTCAAGTTGGCTTAACAAGGAATAAGGCTGCTGTCGGTCTAACATGAATTGGTTCAAGTTCTCTGCATCTTCAATATGCAAACAAAGTGCTTGTGCAAATTTTGAAGCCTGCTGATCATCTACAAAAGGTAGCTGTTCTGCCACATAGGCAATGCGGAATAAATAACGTCCTAACCAGTAAATATGTTGAGCACTTGAACTAAGTAAAAGCATAAATTTCCTCCCTTTTCTTTATATAAATGCCACAGCCCAGCTTACATCCAAGCTGTGGATATACCGCTTAGGAACGCAAGCTTTCAACCACCCAAGTATCTTTAATTCCTCCACCTTGAGAAGAATTAACCACCAAAGAACCCGCCTGCATAGCAACGCGTGTTAATCCACCTGGCACAATTTCAGTACGATAAGGTGAGCTGAGTACAAAAGGACGTAAATCAATATGGCGTTCGGCCACGCCTTCCATGGTCAGTGTTGGTGCAACGGAAAGTGCCAATGTCGGTTGGGCAATATATAAATGCGGTGTTTCAATCAATTTCTGTCTAAAACAATCGATTTGTTGTTGATCTGCTTGCGGACCAATCAACATGCCATAACCACCAGAACCTTGTGCTTCTTTAACCACCAGTTTTTCTAAATTGCTCAGCACATAATCAAGTTGCTCAGCCTCTCGGCATTGATAAGTGGGCACATTATTTAAAATCGGTGCTTCGCCTAAATAAAATTGAATCATTTGATCGACATAAGGATAAATCGATTTGTCATCTGCAACCCCAGTTCCGGGCGCATTGGCGATCACAACATTATGTTGTAGATAAGCAGACATTAAGCCAGCCACACCTAAGCTGCTATCAGGCCTAAAGCTAAGTGGATCAAGAAAATCATCATCAACACGGCGATAAATCACATCTACCTGCTGACGACCACGAATAGTTTTGACATAAACTTTCTCATCTTCAACAAATAAATCCCGACTGGTCACCAGTGGTACATCCATTTCCCGTGCTAGAAATGAATGCTCATAATAGGCGCTGTTAAAACGTCCAGGCGTAAGCACCACAATCAAAGGCCGATCAACATAGGCATTTTCTTCCAAAATTGCTCTTAACAGACTTGGATATTGCTCAATCCCTTGTAAATTATTGCTACTACATAAATCAGGCATCAGTTTCTGACTGATTTTGCGGCTTTCCAGCATATAAGACACACCCGATGGTGTACGTAAATTATCTTCCAATACAAAGAAATCGCCTTGACCATCACGAATGATGTCAATCCCACTGATTTGCGAATAAACCTTCCCTTTCAACTGATGCTTTAACATGTGTGGCTGAAAAGCCTCATGGGCAATCACTTGTTCCGCAGGAATTAAGCCTTCTTTTAAAATATGCTGACCATGATAGATATCGTCTAAAAATAAATTCAGGGCTTTTACCCGTTGTGCACAGCCTGTTGCAATTTTTTCCCATTGTTTCTTTTCAATCACACGTGGAATAAGGTCATACGGAATGGTTCGTTCTGCGCCCTCCTGATCACCATAGACATTAAAGGTAATCCCTTGATAGAGAAAATGCTGCTTCGCTTGTGCTTCTAAACTCTTTAAATCCTCCAGGCTACGAATACTTAACCATTGTTCAATTTTTTTCGATGCTTCACCGTTAAAACTTTTATCATCTAACATTTCATTAAAAAATTGCGATTTCAGTTGCTCAAATAGATTTGTGCTGACATTGAGCTGAGGAATAAATGTAGACGTATCAACGGGAACTGCTATATTTGGTTCTGCTGTAAAATAATCTGTACTGATATGTAGGCTGTTCTCTTGTTCTGACATAGAAACCTCGTCTCATCATTTATTTATATTTAAACAAAGCAATTTCAATGCCACTTATATAAATGATCAATTTTCAATCAGAACTAGAATATTTAAGCAAAAATGCCCCCATTTCAGTCGTAAATACGTAATCTGGATCAGATGGACTTGATAATTAAGTATAGTTTTTTTATTGTGTCTGCTTTAGACCATTGAATTACGTATTACGCTTATGTCATCCGTACAAGAAAAAGAAACATCCAATAGCCTTTATCGCCAATGGCAAATTTTATCCCGCCTTTCAACTGGGAAATGGATGGGTACTCGTGAATTACAAGAAATATTAGAACGAGAAGGTATTGATATCAGTTTGCGTACAATCCAGCGTGATTTAAACCAGATTGCCCAACGCTTCCCGATTGAAAGCAATAAAACCGTGCCTCAAGGTTGGCGTTGGCGCTCGGATGCACCGATTCAGAGCTTGCCACATATGACCAGCTCACAAGCCGTTACGTTTATGATGGTCGAAGAACATTTACGTCACTTGCTTCCACCGAGTTTATTAGAAGAAATGACACCTTGGTTTGACCTCGCCAAACGTAGTTTATCGACCCAGAACAATGTCAGACAATGGATCAACCGTGTGCGTATTGTGCCGGCAACTCAACCACTGATTCCACCAGTAGTCGATAAACACGCGCAACAGGCGATTTACGAAGGTTTATTACAAGACAAACAGATCGAATGTATTTATCGTGCCCGAACTCATCAAGGTGAAGATAAGAGCTATATCCTCAATCCATTAGCCTTGGTTCAAAAAGGTGCAGTGATTTATTTAATCTGTACCCGCAATGATAAAACTGACGTACAGACTTTTGCATTGCACCGCTTTAAGGCAGCAACGGTATTGGAAAGCCGTGCCTTACATCCTGTGAACTTTGAAATTGATAATTATATTGAATCTGGCGCACTCGGATTCCGCGTTGACTATAACAAGCCAACTGAACAAATTCAGTTAAAGCTAACGATGACCGAAAGTACAGCCAAAAGTTTCTATGAAAGCCAACTAAGTAAGGATCAAATCATCCAACACTTAGAAGAGAATATCGTTGAAGTTTCTGCAACGGTTCCATTTACTTCACAACTGGTCTGGTGGCTTAGAAGCTTTGGTAAAAAAATCCTCAATATCGAGCCTGCAGCGGTCTACAATGCAGTCAAAGAAATCGAAGATCAATCCCAATAAAAAAGAGAACCTCACGGTTCTCTTCGTTTTTTTATAAATTTTATTATCAAACACTCAGTATTATTTTTATTGTTTAAATGTTCAAACCAACCTCTCTCCCCGCCTTGATCAAAATTGGTTTGTACCTTTTTAAGCGCTTTGATTTAAATTAACATCGGCACGCTAATTCATAGCCATTGTAGCGGATTCTCTTTTTGGTCATGCTTCAACCCTCTTTGTTTGAACGTAGAATCACTATAACGAGGATTATTTGGGCTGTGAAATAACAAAGATTGGAATCAAAATCTAATTTTTTGCTATTACTGATTTTTGAGTCAAGATGAACCTATCTATCTTCTTTATCAGACAACAAAACTTCGAAGCGATGCAAATGGGTAAAACGCCCAGCCTGTATTTGATATTGATCAATTTGTGGGACTAAGCGCTGAAAATGTTCCGATTGTACATGTAAATCCAATGCCTCACGATCTATCCATTCTTCAATAAAAACAAAATGTCCTGTTTGCTTATGATCATGATACAGATCATAGGCAATACAGCCTGCTTCAGTTCTCGTTTTCTCTACCAATTCTTGATAAAGCGCTAACACTTCATCAATTTTATCTGGCTGGATATAGTCTTCAGCAATCAGTTTTAACGCCATCTCGCTCTGCCTAAATATTTCCCATAAAAAAAGCTCTCAAATTCATGAGAGCTTTTTTTATCATCTATTCAGCTTATGCTGAAAACGGATGACGCAATACAATTGTTTCTGCACGGTCAGGACCAGTTGAAACGATATCAATTGGGCAACCAATTAAAGTTTCAATACGACGTACATATGCCAATGCATTTGCAGGAAGTTGATCAATTTGAGTCAGACCTACGGTTGATTCGCTCCAACCTGGCATGGTTTCATAAATTGGTTTCAAGCTTTCGAATGAAATCGCATCAGAAGAACCTGCACAGCCTGAATCTACATCTTCATAGCCTACACAGATTTTTACTTCTTCTAAACCGTCTAATACATCAAGCTTCGTTAAGCAAATACCAGATAATGAGTTCACGTCAACCGAACGACGTAAAATCTCAGCATCGAACCAACCACAACGACGTTGACGACCAGTAGATGCACCAAACTCATGACCAACTGTACCTAAGTGACGACCAATCGCATCACCTGTATCTGTTGCTGCATCATAATGCAACTCGGTTGGGAATGGACCCGCACCTACGCGTGTTGTATATGCTTTGGTAATACCCAATACATAATCTAAATGCAATGGACCCATACCTGAGCCAGAGCTTACGCCACCTGCAGTGGTGTTTGAACTGGTTACAAATGGATAAGTACCATGGTCGATGTCAAGCAATGAACCTTGCGCACCTTCAAACATGATTGCCTTACCTTCTTTGCGGTAATTATGCAGTACAGTCGTTACATCAATCACTAATGGTGCAAGCACTTCACGCCATTCGTTGCACAATGCAAGTACGTCTTCAAACTTAACTTCCTCAACGCCATAGAATTGAGTAAGTTGGAAGTTATGCAGCTCAAGCATTTCCTGAAGTTTTTCTTCAAGCAAAGCACCACCACGAATCAAGTCTGCAACGCGTACAGCACGACGTGCAACTTTGTCTTCGTAAGCTGGACCAATACCACGACCTGTCGTACCAATCTTGGCATTCCCACGTTTTTTCTCACGTGCTTGGTCAAGTGCGATATGGTTTGGCAAGATTAATGGGCAGTTTGGAGAAATACGTAAACGTTCTTTAACAGGTACGCCTTCTTGTTCCAAAATCGCCATTTCTTTAATTAGGGCTTCAGGAGAAAGAACGACACCATTCCCGATTAAGCACAATACGTTTTCACGTAAAATACCTGATGGAATGAGGTGTAATACAGTCTTCTTACCACCTACGACAAGCGTATGACCTGCGTTGTGTCCGCCTTGATAGCGTACTACCGCAGCCGCTTGATCTGTGAGCAGGTCGACGATTTTACCTTTTCCTTCGTCGCCCCATTGGGTACCAAGTACCACAACATTTTTGCCCATAATAGCCTCATTACATCATGCTGTTAAAATTGGAAACCAAGTTTTAAATCACTTGGCAATTAAATTTTTTCAATTACCCATTGTCCATTTTGAGCCACCAACTGATGGGTCGCATATGGTACTGAGCTTAAATCATCATTACCCAACAACTGCACCACACGTGAACCATTGCCACGCGCCTCTGCAATTGCATTTAATAAATCTTGATCATTGCCCTTCGGTGCCACCACAGTTTCAATTTCAACAAACTGTGTCGCGCCTAAGGCATATAAATCACAACTAAATCCGGTTGCTGGACGTGCACGTCCAAAGTGTTCACCGATACCATCATAACGACCACCTTGAGCCAGTGGTGCTGCACGATTTGGTGCATAAATGGCATACATTAAACCTGTATGGTAGTGATAACTACGCAACTCCACCACGTCGATGCCAACATTGAGGTCAGACCAACGCAATTGGATTTGTGCCAATGTCGATTTCAAAGCATCTAATGCGGTTTTAAAATCAACATCATTTAAAATATCTTGGCTTAAATGCGTTTGTAATGCATCCAGATCACTTGCATAACGACCTAATGCATAAAAATCCGCACCCATACTTAAATCTTGAGTGAACGCTTCCAATTCTGGCAATGCTTTACGCTGATATAAATCAGAAAGTTCACTTTCTGTATTTTTATTTAAACCAGCACGCTTAACCAAGCTACGGAATAAACCCACATGACCTAGATCTAAGTGAGCCCCTTCTAAAGTATGGGTATGCTCAATTAATGCGAGCATAACATTGATCATTTCAACATCGGCTTCAATGCTGTCATGACCATACAACTCTGCACCTAACTGTAAGGGTGCACGTGTTGCATTAAAATTCTGTGGTTTGGTATGCAATACTGAGCCTGCATAGCAATAACGTGCCACACCTTCAATTGGTCGAACATGGGCATCAATACGCGCAACTTGCGGTGTCATATCTGCACGAACGCCAAGTAGACGACCTGAAAGCTGATCAATAACTTTGAAAGTGACTAAATCTAAATCTTGATTAGATTCTGAAAGTAGCGAGAGCGATTCGATGTATTCAATAAATGGCGTATACACCAATTGATAACCTCGAACTGCGAGGAAATCTAACGCTTCTCGACGCAAGGTTTCAACCACTTGCGCTTGTTCTGGCAATACATCTGCTACCCCGTCAGGGAGCAACCATGTCTCTGAAATGGCCATGTTCCAAACCTAAAATCTGTTCAATGTGGAAGCATCCACACAAAAAGCAACCACATAAAAAAATCGGGTGAATGCCCGATTCAGCGTAGTGTAGCACGAAGATTTATGTGATGCACCTTTGAATTTGAATAATTCTTTATACTTCAATTCATAGAGCAATCAATCATCTTGAAAAAATTAACGAGTATATTCAATAGATTGAAACTACTCCTTGCTCGTATACGTCCACGTTCTTAATCCAAAGAACTGCCTAACATCTGAACGATCCCCCTGCTTCCAATTAATCAGATTTAATTTTTTGATTGCATCAGCAGCCTGAGTATTGAATGCAAAACAGCCGTTCTCTAATTTGGCATTATTTAAACGTTGATTTTGCTTCATCGATAAATCAATTGGGGTATCTCCACCTTGATAAGGATGACTTTTCTCATAGGCTAAATGCTTGTCAGCATCCCATAACTGACCTGAAGTGAATTGGCTATTGGTACTTTGATTTTCGCTATTCCCCAATCTACTGTATGCTTCTACCGTCTCTAAATTTTCTAATGCAATGAGGTTATAGCCATGCCACTTTGTATCTAAAAGTCTAAAATATTTTTTATCTTCATCCAGATTATTATATAGATCGACAATTTGTCGCTTCTGCTCATCAAAAGATGAAAAATCAGAAAATGAAAAATCTGACTCTAGATATGCTTGATTCCACTGGGTCTCTTTTAAACGATAACAATAACTATTTTTAGGAAATACAGCATTTTTATAGGTCGAATAAAATTTAATTAAATTCTGGTCAAGTCGTTCTGGGTTTACTGTTAAATCAACATGATCTCTATAACCCGGCATTACTCGATCAAAGATATTTTCACCTTCTAATTTTACCAATTGAAAGTTTAAATTCTGCTTAAGTTCCGGTGTACGCTCATACAACCATTGCGTAGAAGATATTCGCTTAACGATGTTTGTTTGTGGCGTACCTTTCTCCAATATTTTAGTTTCAGTCAATATTGGTCGATCTAAAGGAATATTATGAGATTTGGTGAAATTAATCTGATTATTTTTAACCGAATAGTTTGTGATCTCAAAATAGTCTTCAATAATATTGTCAGAAATCCTTGGTGCCTGATAATAAACTTGATAAAGCACATCGTCTTGAGTTGGTTTCCCTTCAACCCTAGATTCATTACTTTGATCAGACCCACCTCCACATGCCGTTAGAATAAGGCTTGTTGAGATAATCACGATACCTTTATTTTTTAAATTAAGTTCCATACCATCACTTTTTAGTTAAATCTTATTTATTATGAACAAGCCTATGATATATAATTAGCATTATATAATACAAAGAAAAATTAATAATTTTTAAATACTTTTATTCCCACTTTTAACCATAATTTCCAAAACATTCACTAGCTCAACATTCTGTTTTTCCAATGCAGTAATATTTGCCACAGTACGGTCTAAAACTTCTTGTTGGACATGCATCTTCTTGGCAAGATCCTGCATGATTTCCAGACTCTTTTTCAGATGCAACTCTAGGTGTATCACCTTTTCTTCAAGTTGTTGCACCTGACTATCTGAGTTTGGTACGTCTACGCTTTTAAGCTGAAACCAGAATAAAAAAGCCACCGCCACCAATAAAACAGCAATAAATCCCCAAATCAACATCAATGTCATGCGACACCCCAGATTATTTTTTATATCTTATTTAAAATATTAATCACAAAAAGTTTCACACAAATCTAACAAGCGATTTGCATAACCCCATTCATTATCATACCACGCAAAAACTTTTGCTTGATGCCCCACCACCATGGTTTGAGTTAAATCTACAATCAAAGAATATGGTGAATGATTAAAATCACTTGAAACCAAATCCTCATCCGTCACTTGCATAATCTGAGCATAATCAAATTGCGCCGCTTTGCTCAAAACTTCATTGACTTTGTGCACGGTAATCGGTGAATGTGAAACAAAAGTCAGATCAATAGCAGCCACATTAATGGTCGGCACGCGAATAGAATAACCATTAATCCGATCTTCCATTTTTGGCATGACTTGTTTTAACGCACCTAAAGCACTCGATGTGGTTGGAATAATATTTTGCCCTGATGCGCGTGCACGACGTAAATCTCGGTGCGCATGATCCAAAACCGATTGATCGGCTGTGACCGCATGGATTTCTGTCATTAATGCGGTATCAATACCAAAGGCATCATCAATAATTTTGACCAACGGCACTAAGGCCTGCGTAGTACACGACACACTGGAGATGATTTGATCTGTGGCTTTCACATCATTGTGATTAACACCATAGACAATCGCAGCATCGACAGAATCAAAAGGCGCAGCGCCGATAATCACACGCTTGGCCCCTGCCTCAACATGACGAGTCGCATCAGCACGTGAACGGAATAGACCGGTACATTCAAGCACCACATCAATATCTAAGTCGGCCCAAGGCAATAATTCTGGCTGAGCCTGCTTAAAAACCTGTAGTTTTAACTGACGTTGATTGGACTGAATATTCAAAAAAATATGTTGATTTTCAATTTGAATTTCAACTTGACCAGCAAAACGACCATGCGTGGTGTCGTATTTAAACAAATGCACCAAAGTCTGCACATCAGCAATATCATTAATGGCAACAATATCAAACTGAAATTGCTTAGGACTCTCAAACCACGCACGTAATACATTCCGACCAATTCGACCAAATCCATTGATAGCGATACGTTGCATGTAGCGTCCTTATTCATCAAAACATCATCTTTTCTATGCTATATGGTAAAACATCAAGCGCATTGTTGAATATAGATTTTTAGCTTAAACACAGTTTTATATGATATTGCTTGTAAAATCGTTGGTGAGGCAGGTATTTTCCGTTATAATTTAGCACTTTTAAAATCTATGCCACGCACTGGGTTCGATTGTAGAACATTAGACACAACGTACCTTGTTGCATATAGCCAAATTCAAAATTATGGAGTGTCTTGGTTGTGAGTACTCGCTTTATGACATCAGCTGAAATCCGTGAAGCATTTTTGCGTTATTTCGAATCGCAAGGGCATACACGTGTCGCTTCGAGTTCTCTCGTTCCCGCCAACGACCCAACTTTGCTGTTTACCAATGCTGGTATGAACCAGTTTAAAGATTGTTTCTTAGGTTTAGAAAAGCGCGACTATGTCCGTGCTGTTTCATCACAAAAATGTGTACGTGCTGGCGGTAAGCACAATGACCTTGACAACGTCGGTTATACAGCACGTCACCATACTTTCTTTGAAATGTTAGGTAATTTCTCTTTTGGTGATTATTTCAAACAAAATGCATTGAAATTTGCTTGGGAATTTTTGACCAGCGAACAGTGGTTAGGCTTACCGAAAGATCGTTTATATGTCACGGTTTATCATACCGATGATGAAGCATTTGATATCTGGAACAAAGAAATCGGGATCGATGCTGAACGTATTATCCGTATTGGCGATAACAAAGGTGGCCAATACGCATCAGATAACTTCTGGGCAATGGGTGACACAGGTCCTTGTGGTCCATGTTCTGAAATTTTCTATGATCATGGTGACCATATTTGGGGTGGCTTACCAGGCACACCAGAAGAAGATGGTGATCGTTTCATCGAAATCTGGAACAACGTTTTCATGCAGTTCAACCGTACTGCGGATGGTGTCATGCACCCTCTTCCGGCACCTTCTGTGGATACAGGTATGGGCTTGGAGCGTATTTCGGCTGTACTGCAACATGTCAATTCAAACTATGAAATTGACCTGTTCCAACACTTATTAAAAGCTGCTGCTGACATCATTGGTTTAGATACCACTGCCATTGAAGCTGAAGCGAAAGCACAAAATAAACCCGTTGAATATCCAGCATCGTTAAAAGTGATTGCAGACCATGCACGTTCATGTTCATTCTTGATTGCTGACGGTGTTAATCCTTCAAATGAAGGTCGTGGTTATGTATTGCGTCGTATTATTCGTCGTGCCGTACGTCATGGTAACAAGTTAGGTGCAACAGGTTCATTCTTCTATAAGATGTTGCAACCGCTGATTGACGTGATGGGCGATGCTTATCCAGAACTTGCTGCACAGCAAGCACGCATCGAAGCACAGCTTCTTAAAGAAGAAGAGCAATTCGCGAAAACACTTGAGCAAGGCTTGAAATTGCTCGAAGGTGAATTAGCTCAACTGAAAGGCAATGTGATTGCTGGTGAAACTGTATTTAAACTGTATGACACTTACGGCTTCCCGACTGACTTAACGGCTGATATTGCACGTGAGCGTGATCTGACGATTGACGAAGCTGGCTTCGAAGTTGAGATGGCTGCACAACGCCAACGCGCACGTGATGCGGGTAAATTCGCAGTTGACTACAACAGCATTGTCAAAGTTGAAGGCGAAACTCAATTTGATGGCTATGATGCGACTCAAGGCCAAGGTCAAATTGTTGCGATCTATAAAGATGGCGTTCAAGTTGATGAAATCAACGAAGGTGACGAAGCACTGATCGTATTGAACCAAACCCCTTTCTATGCAGAAAGCGGTGGTCAGATTGGCGATACAGGTATTTTCAAAAACGATACCGGTATCTTCGAAGTACAAGATACCAAAAAATCTGGTGGCGCTTTTGTACACCAAGGTATCGTGACCATGGGTAGCCTCAAAGCAACTCAACCTGTTGAAGCAACGGTTAAAGCAGATATTCGTGCAGCAACAGCACGCAATCACTCTGCAACTCACCTTTTACATGCAGCTTTACGTCAGATTCTTGGTGAGCATGTTCAACAGAAGGGTTCTTTGGTTGCCAGCGATATTTTACGTTTCGACTTTGCCAATGACCAACCCGTTTCATTTGAACAATTGCAGCAGATTGAACGTTTAGTCAATGCTGAAGTGATTGCCAATACAGCGGTAAGCACTGAACTGCTTGATATCGAAACAGCAAAAGCCAAAGGTGCGATGATGCTGTTCGGTGAAAAGTATGGTGAAGAAGTTCGCGTGCTGTCTATGGGTTCAGTGATTGATGAGAAAAACTTCTCGATCGAACTGTGTGGTGGTATTCACGTAAAACGCACAGGTGATATTGGCCTGTTCAAAATCACCTCTGAAGGTGGTGTCGCTGCTGGTGTTCGTCGTATTGAAGCGGTGACGGGTACTAAAGCACTTGACGTAGTTCAAAAAGCTGAAACTGATATCCAAACCATCAATGCTTTATTGAAAGCACAAAAAGAGCAAACCGTAGAGAAAGTTGAAGCGATTGTTGAAACTGCTTCTAGCCTACAAAAGCAAATTGAACAATTGAATCAAAAGTTAGCCAGCTTCCAAGCAGCTGAACTTTTGGATCAAGTCAAAGACATTGCGGGTCGTCAAACCTTGATTACCACGGTACAAGGTTTAGATGCCAAATCATTACGCAATCTTCATGACAGCGTAAAATCAAAATTAGAAGATGCAGTCATTATTTTAGCTGGTGTTGAAGGTGATAAAGTGAGTTTAATCGCCTCTGTCGCTAAACAATACACTGCAACTCTAAAAGCAGGTGACATCATCAAACACTTGGCTCAAGAGCTGGGTGGTAAAGGTGGTGGTAAACCTGACTTAGCACAAGGTGGCGCGCCACTTAACGAGAAGTTTGATCAAGTCATTGCAGCTTTACCTGCATGGCTTGCGCAATAATAAAGACTTCACTTTTGTGTAACTGACCCTGATGCCTCTCAGGGTCATGGCTTATATGGAACAACTATGGCTTTAATCGTTCAAAAATATGGCGGTACCTCTATGGGTACTCCTGAGCGCATTTTAAATGTTGCTCATCGTGTCAAGCGTTGGCATGATCATGGTCACAAAGTGGTCGTGGTTGTATCAGCAATGAGTGGTGAAACTAACCGCTTACTTGCGCTTGCCAAGGCCATTACCAGCACCCCTGACCCACGTGAATTAGATCAAATGGTGTCAACGGGTGAACAAGTAACGATTTCCATGTTAGCAATGGCACTGAATTCAATTGGTGTAGAAGCGAAGTCATATACAGGTCGTCAAGTTGGGATTAAAACCGACAGCGCATTTACTAAAGCACGTATTGAATCGATTGACACCGATGTCATGACTGCAGATTTAGATGCTGGTCGTGTCATCGTCGTTGCTGGTTTCCAAGGTTATGATGCCAATGGCAATATCACCACTTTGGGTCGTGGTGGCTCTGACACTTCAGGCGTTGCACTTGCTGCGGCCTTGAAAGCAGATGAATGCCAAATCTATACCGATGTGGACGGTGTTTATACAACCGACCCACGTGTAGCACCAAAAGCGAAAAAAGTTGACCGTATCTCTTTTGAAGAAATGCTGGAAATGGCATCTTTAGGTTCAAAAGTGTTACAAATCCGCTCTGTTGAATTCGCAGGCAAATATCAAGTTCCATTACGCGTATTATCAAGCTTTGATAACGAAAATGATGGCGCATTTGATGATGATTTCAAACAAAACGTAGGCACACTAATTACCACTGAGGCAGAAGACGATATGGAACAACCAATCATTGCAGGTATTGCATTTAACCGTGACGAAGCAAAACTAACGATTTTGGGTGTTCCTGATGAGCCAGGTATTGCCTCTAAAATCTTGTCACCGATTAGCAATGCCAACATCGAAGTGGATATGATTATCCAAAACGTTGAAGAAGATGGCACAACTGATTTTACTTTTACCGTGAATCGTAACGACTTGGCAAAAGCAAAAGCAATTTTAGAACAAACTGCAAACAGCATCGAAGGTTGTGAAGTTGTAACACGTGATGACATCGTAAAAGTGTCAATCGTAGGTGTCGGTATGCGTTCACATGCGGGTGTAGCGAGCAAAATGTTCACTGCATTGGCAGAAGAAAGCATTAATATTCTCATGATTTCTACATCAGAAATCAAAGTTTCTGTCATCATCGAAGAAAACTACTTGGAATTGGCAGTTCGTTGTTTACATACAGCTTTTGGTCTAGACCGTGAACACGGCGAAAGCAGTGCTCGTGCTTAATTAATAGCTGCTTAAACATATTTACTCGCAAGTAAATAAGAAAAAAAACAGAGCCACTATAGTTTTTTTAATAGTGGCTCTGTTATATTAGCCTTGAGGTTTTTAAGAAGCTTCTCACAGAACTTACTAAAAAAAATGTTTTTTACATATTTCTGTTAGAATTTTCTGTATATTAGGCTGTGCTTTCAAACAATGAATTCCCTGTCGCAAGTTTAAGCGTTTAGCAAGGAGATAAACATGCTGATTCTGACCCGTCGTGTCGGAGAAACATTAATGATTGGGGATCAAGTCAGTGTTACTGTGCTTGGCGTAAAAGGCAATCAGGTGCGTATTGGTGTAAATGCTCCAAAAGAAGTTTCTGTGCATCGTGAGGAAATTTACCAACGTATCCAGCATGAGCGTGCCATGCATGAGCATCTGCAACATCTTGATCAAGATTATCAACATTCTTATGAAGAAGAGAATAATGAGTTCCCTCGTCATAACAACTTCAATCGTTAATGCGCAGAATGCTTCTCGAATGATTAAAGCGACTATTCTTAGTCGCTTTAATTGTTTTATAGACCCAAAACTTTCTTGACTGGCCCATAACTGCGGCGATGTTCATCAATTACACCATGGGCCGCAATGGCTTCAAAGTGTGCTTTAGTTGGATAGCCTTTGTGCTTGGCAAAACCATAATCAGGAAATTGTTGGTCAAGTTCCTGCATTTGACGATCACGCGTCACTTTAGCCAGAATACTCGCTGCACTGATTTCGGCATGACTCGCATCTCCACCAACAATCGCTTCACAAGGAATGCTAATTCCTTTTGGAATCTGATTTCCATCCACGATCACTTTGACAGGTTGAGTTGCCAAGCCTTCCACTGCACGACGCATGGCAAGAAACGTGGCTTGTAAAATATTCAGCTCATCAATTTCAGTATGACTTGCTTCAGCAATTGACCAAGCTAATGCCTTTTCCTGAATTTCAACAAAAAGCTTTTCCCGTTTTTTTTCGGTTAGCTTTTTAGAGTCATTTAAGCCTTCAATCGGATTATTTGGATCTAAAATGACTGCGGCAGCAACAACAGAACCTACTAAAGGTCCACGCCCCGCCTCATCTACACCTGCAACTCTCATAAAAAATCTCTAAAGGCTGATGACTCAGCCTATTCTGCTTAACTAGCTTTTTGTAAAGTTTCTGCTACACAAGCATTCACAGTTTGCGAAACAACTTGAGTCACAATGGTCGCACGCGCAGTTGGGTCAATAGCAGCCGTCGCTAATTCAACCGCAGTCACGCTGTTTGGTGCCTTTTCGCTGACACAGCCACACACTTCAGTTTGAATATTGTCGCGCTGTTCCGCTGTCATCAAACGGGTCGCTGTTTTCCAAGCTGGAAGTGCATTGATTTCATTAATACATTTTGCATTTACTGCAACTTTCAATGCCGCCATACCTAACTGCTGAGAAGTTGCTCCAGCCGAATTACTTCCATCTGGCGTAACACATCCTGTTAAAGCTAAAACAACAGGGGCAACAATAAGCACCAACTTTTTCATGATTTCTAACCTGTATCTAAATTTTGGCAGGCGTATTGTGCCTAAATGATACGTTTTATGATATGACTCAGCGCGATCTTTACATAATATAACAATCACACGCCATTTATAAGCTTTACACCGTTCTACTCATAAAACGCTCCGTTACATTTACACTGTAGGAGAATGAAAAAGCGCTATCTATTATTAAAAATAATTACCTATAACAAAGCCAGGATGTTGCAATGTCAACCTCAGCACAATATTACACGCGTACGGCACAAGTTATTCACTGGCTCATGGCTGTTATTTTCATTGCCGCCTGGTTGATTGGCTTCTACAGTGGCAACTTCCTCAGCTATGATGTTGACGGAAGCTTTAAAGGCAATGTGATTACGCTACATAAGAATATCGCGACCACCATCATTTTCTTGGTTGTGATTCGCATTTTTTGGCGTTATACCCACCCTGCACCTCAACTACCAGACACCATGTCTCCGCTGATGAAAACTTTGGCACATGTTGGACATTTCCTGCTGTATTTAATGCTACTCGCACTGCCAATTACAGGCTGTTTATTTAGCTGGAGCGCTGGACACCCTGCACCTGTTTTATATTTATTCGAAATTCCACGCCTAGTACAAGACAATCCAGACTTACTTGCAATTGTTAAACCAATTCACATTTATCTCTCATGGTTTGCGGGTTTATTGGTTGCAGGACATGCTTTAGCGGCAATCAAACATCACTTGATTGATAAAGATAATGTCCTACTCAGTATGTTGCGCCAACCCAAATAAATTTCCATGCATAAAAAAAACCGCTTTACGCGGTTTTTTTATTTAAATTTGTTTTACTTCAGCAATCCACTTCTGTTTTTCTTCATCTGAAATAAATGAAGCTTCGAAAGAATTAATTGCCAACTGTTTTAACTCATCATTGTTTAAATCCAAAGCCTGCTGAATCGCAACAAAGTTGTCATTCATATAACCACCGAAATATGAAGGATCATCCGAGTTCACAGTAACATGCACGCCCTTCTGTAATAAACGACGGATATTGTGATCAGCCATATCGTTGACGACACAGAGTTTTAAATTACTCAAAGGACAAACGGTTAATGGCATTTTCTCAGCGATTAAACGTGTCATCAGAACTTCGTCTTCTTCTGAGCGCACACCATGGTCAATACGATTCACTTTCAGCAAGTCCAGCGCTTCCCAGATATATGCTGGTGGACCTTCTTCACCTGCATGCGCCACAATCAAGAAACCTGCTTCACGTGCTTTGGCAAAAACACGTTCAAATTTCGCTGGAGGATGCCCAACTTCACTTGAGTCTAAACCAATCGCGATAATATCATCTTTAAATGGCAATGCCTGTTCCAGCGTTTCAAATGCTTTTTCTTCGCTTAAATGGCGCAAAAAACACATGATCAACTGAGAACTGATCCCTAACTTTTGTTTTGCATCTGTACAGGCACGTTTTAAACCAGCCAACACGGTTGCAAACTCAACCCCACGCTCAGTATGCGTTTGTGGGTCAAAGAACATTTCGGTATGTACGACACGGTCTTCAGCACATTTTTCAAAATATGCCCAAGCCAGATCATAAAAATCTTGTTCATGCACCAGCACGTTCGCGCCTGCATAATAGATATCAAGGAATGATTGAAGATTATGGAAGTTATAGGCTTGCTTCACTTCTTCAACCGATTGATAAGGAATCTGAATCTGATTACGCTGTGCAATAGCAAACATCAGTTCTGGTTCAAATGTCCCTTCAATATGCACATGCAATTCGGCTTTGGGTAAAGCACGAATCAGCTCGATTTGATTCATATTAACTCCACGTCTAAAGAAAAAAGGGTGTTATCGAAATAACGCCCTTTAAGCTCTCTTGAAAATGAGCCATTACAACAACAGCTCAAAAAGAGAATGATAAAAGAATAGCGATGTTTTGCTTAGCCACCAAATGCAACAAATTTAAACACCCACAGCGCCGCAATAATCCAGACCATATAAGGAACTGTCTTTGCTTTTCCTGTCAGTAATTTAACCAACGCATAGCTGATAAAGCCCATCGCAATACCATCCGCAATTGAATAGGTAAATGGCATAAATACGATGGTTAAAAATGCAGGAACTGCTTCAGTAATATCATCCCAATCAATATGTGTAATCCCTTGGATCATCAACACACCAATAAATAATAATGCAGGTGCAGTTGCAAAACCTGGAACAGATTGAGCCAATGGTGCCAAGAACAAGCAACCAATGAATAGGAATGCAACAACGACTGCGGTTAAACCCGTACGTCCGCCAGCTGCAACACCCGAAGCAGATTCAATATAAGGCGTTGTTGAAGAAGTACCTAAAGCAGCACCGGCAACAATTGCAGTTGAGTCAGCAAATAAGGCTTTCTTCAAGCGTGGCAATTTACCATCTTGCAGTAAGCCTGCACGATGTGATACACCCACCAAGGTTCCAGTACTGTCAAATAAATCGACAATAAAGAACACAAAAATCACCCCAACCATACTGGCAGTAAATAGACCTTCAAAGTCCATTTGCATGAATGTCGGTGCTAGAGAAGGAACTTGACCAACAACACCTTTAAACTCATTCAAGCCCATTGCAGTTGCAATTGCAGTCACCACCAAAATACTGAGGATGATGGCGCCACGGACTTTAAACTGATGTAAAACCACAATCATCAAGAAGCCAAATAAGGCCAATAAGACTGTTGGTTGCTTAATATCCCCAAGCCCCACTAAAGTCGCTGGATTATCAACAATAATGCCTGCATTTTTCAGAGCAATTAAGGCAAGGAATAAACCAATACCACCACCAATTGCAAATTTCAGAGACATTGGAATTGCATTGACAATCGCTTCACGGATTTTAAAGAAGCTGATTGCAAGGAAAACCAAACCTGAGACAAAAACTGCAGCAAGTGCAGTTTGCCAAGGCACGCCCATGCCTAAACAGACTGAATAGGTAAAATAAGCATTTAAGCCCATCCCAGGTGCAAGTGCGATTGGGTAGTTCGCAATAATCCCCATGACCAAACACCCAATTGCTGCAGCCAAACAGGTCGCAACAAACACAGCACCGTGATCCATACCAGTTTCTGAAAGAATGAGTGGGTTTACAATGATGATGTAACACATCGTCAAGAATGTAGTTACACCTGCTAGAACTTCTGTTCTAAAGTTGGTTTTGTTATCGCTCAATTTAAATAAGCGTTCTAGCAAACCAGCCGAAGCATTAGGCGTTGTCATAACATAGCACCTGTTGAAATCTAAGATCGTAGAATGTGAAATCTATACGTTTGTGTTTGCAATCTTTTTTGAATGTACACAAAAAGGTATACAAGGCTCAAAGCAATCTATATGCCAGTTTTGCACTTGCTACGCAGAGGATATGTATAGATTCGATTCCGATATCAAAACGTAAAAAGCCGCATCTCAAAATGCAGCTTTTTATTTAATGGTAAATATTTTAACAGATTCTACTCAAAACTTGAGTATCACAATACAAAAAAAGCGCATTTCATGCCCAATCTCGGATCATTGAGCTAACAATGCTCTCATATTCCTCACTAAAACTAATGCGTACGCTGATATGAGGATAAATGCGTATGAGGACTATGTTGTATTGTGTTCAAGCTGCTTTCAGCATCTTGAACAATTTTAAGTAGTTCTTGGCGTTTTTTTGTTTGAGCATCCACATAAGCGACATAACCCAAAATGAGCACAAAAAAGGTCAAGATGATCGTAATTTTAATCTTCATTATTATTATCTCTATTATAAAGTTTTCTTTAATGCTAACAAAAAAGAAGAGAAACGAGAACAAAAACGCATATTAAAATCACAAATGATAACTACATCACAATTATATAGTTATTTTCATAATTTATTTGCTTAATTTTTACTCAATCAAATATTAGAATATTCCAGTTTTTTTTGCAATGACTTTTTATATAATTCAATAAGATAGATATAAACTATATCTTTTTAATAGAAAAAACTGTTCATTTTCAGCAGCTAAAAAATAAGAAAGCACTTTTGTCTAGACAAAAGTGCTTAAAGTCACAATAACGTATTTAGATTAGAACTGGTAGTTCAAACGCACCAAGAAGTTGCGTGGCGTACCTGGCATTGATTCTGAACGCCAGTATTCTTTATTGGTCACATTATTGACAGCGAAAGTAATATTCCAAGGATCAGCACTATAACCAATCGCAGCATCTAATCGAGTAAAACCAGCAAAGTCAGTTGGTTCTCTATCTAAGTTCCCGTTTGGATAAATTTTAGCATCACCAACATAAGTTGCCCCTACTTCACCATAAATCTTATCGGTTGGCAGATAACGAACAAAGAGATTACCTGTATGGCGAGGTGTATTGTTTAATTCTTTCCCAACATTTTGTGGCTTAGGATCTTTAGAGACCTCTGTGTCCATATAGCTATAACCACCACGAACAAATAAATTATCCAAAGCTCGGCCAATAAAACTAAACTCAATACCTTTAGACTGATGCTGCCCACCTACAGCCCATTTTTCTGGCTCACTTTCTGGATTTGGTTTATAACGAATATTATTTTTACGGATATCATAAACAGAAAGTTGTGTATTTAAGCGATTATCTAGCCAATCACTTTTTACACCAATTTCATATTGTTCGTTATATTGAGGTTCTGCATCAAACGCATTTACTTTTGTATCCGCAGATACCACACTCACTCCAACTCTTCCACCAAATGGTGCAAAACTCTTACTATAAGAGGCATAAAAACTCTGACTTTCTACAGGTTGCCAGATAAAGCCGATATTTGGGCTAAAGCTTTCACCATCAATACGACGTTTATAATTATCATCATTACTTTTGAGCAAACGATTGGTCGTTTGTGATTGGAAATAATCATAACGCCCGCCCAACATCACTTTAAAATAATCATTAAAACTGATGAGGTCTTGAATAAATACGCCATAACCTTCGCCTTGGTTATAGTTGTGTGCATTAAGTTTTAAGTTGCCCGAACCTCTAGAACTACTACGCTCCCCAGTTAATGGATTGACATAACCATAAATACCCGTCTCGTCATTATTCTTATTTGCTAAAAGTGGCTCACGTTGTTCATAAGTCCAGTCGGCACCGACCAATAAATTATGTTTAATACGACCTGTATCAAACTCACCACGGATATCAAAAGTATTGCTGGTGGTTTTATTATCAGTTCTTTGCCAATAATAAATTTGTGAGATATCTCCGACATGACCTTTACATGTACCGGCATTCGCTATTGTAGTTTTTTCTGTCGTACATAACCCGCCTGCATAGAAGTGATCAAAATTTTGCTCTGCTTGGCGATAACTTAGTGCCCAATGAAAATTCCAGTTTGGCGCAAACTCATAATTCAGGTCAGAACGAGCAACTTGTAAAACATCATTAACATAGTCTCCCTCTTGGGCAAAACCTGTTTTGATCGAGGTTCCCTTTGGAAGCGCTGTATAAGATGGTCCACGATCTGGCACACGATGCAATTTATCGTAGGTATATTGCATGGTCCAAGTTAAACCCTCATCATTTTTATAGGTAAAACTTGGTGAAAGCATTTCAATTTTATTTTCAATGCCTGAACGGAAACTATCAGACTCTCCATATTCTCCAGTTAAACGTACAGCAACGTTATCTGTGAGCACTTGGTTGAAATCCATTGTTGTTCCATAGTTATCATATGAACCACCATAGATACCCACCGAGCTTTTTGAATCAAAGTTAGCGAATTTACTCACCATATTGATTACACCCCCACCCGAACTACGGCCATATAGTACGGATGCAGGTCCTTTTAAGATTTCAATGCGTTCAATATTTGCTGTGCTACGACGAACCTGACCGCTTTCACGAATACCATCACGATAAATATCGCCCGTATCTGCATTGAATCCCCTTAAATTAATCCCATCACCACGCATGTCATAACTGGTTGATACACCTGGCGTCCCTTGTAGCATGACGCTAAGGTCATTAGCCCCATAAATTTTATATTTTTGCACATCAATGGTATCGATGGTTTGTGGAATATCTTTTTTCTTAAGACCATTACGAGTCACACTGGCCTGATCATAATCAATATAACTTTTGACTGGATCAAGCTCACTCATCGCCTCAATTTTAATGGTCGGCATCACTGCAGCTGGTGCAGCAGTCTCATTGGCAAACGCATACTGTGCTTGCAATAGCATCATGCTTAACAAGCTAAATTTAAAAATAGGCTTGTGATGCATATTTAAAGGTAAAGAACGCATAAAACTTCTCAAAAAACTCAGACAAAAATTAAAAAAATATTAAAAATAATAAAAACGCCACAATTTTAATAAAAATCATTCTCATTTTCATCATTTTTTGCATTAATTTTTAACTTAATAGGCCATTTCTTATGCATTTAAAATTTATGCTTCATTTTCATCTTCAAACCCAAGCTTGAAAATAATTTTTAAATCTTTGAGTTCTTAGGAGTAAATTCCATTTTTCTACACAATTTTACATTAGGCTACACGGAAAATAATTTGATCATTTTTTGGGGGTTGATAATGAAGAATACTATTTCTTATGGAAAGTTGAGTGTACTCAGCTCAGCCTTACTCAGTATAAGTGCATCCATTTACGCGACCGAACCCCAGACTAAGCCACCCACTTCAACGTCGACAGAATCAAGCACACAGCTTTTACCAACCCTTTCATTCAAAGCTTCTGCAGAACCCCAAAAAGCCAAAGATGATGATATTAGTGCGGTACCGAAAACTATCATTAGCCGTGAAGAAATGCTGCAATACGGCGACCAATCTGTGATGGATGCTTTAAGACGCGCTGCTGGATTTCAGATCCCGGCTTTTGGCCAAGGACCACGCGGTGGTAGTGGTGCTTCAGGCATGCGTTTTCGTGGTGGCGGAGCACCCACCTTTTTAGTCAACGGTGAACCAGTGCAAGGAGGTCCTCGTGGTGGGATGTCCGTCATTGATACCATTACGCCAGAAATGATTGAACGTATTGAAGTGATCAAACAACCGAGTGTTGCCCAAGCCTCAGTTGCATCCTCCGCTGTCATAAATATTATTTTAAAAGAGCCATTAGATACCCGCTTAAATGGAACAGTAAAATTAGGCTACGGCTTACGTGATAATGGTGAACAACAATCAGAGCGCAAACAAATCAACATTCAAGCAGACGGTCGTGAAAATCAGTGGTCGTATAGTGTCTCTGCCAATCAAATGTGGATAGACAATACCTCAATGACTAAAACAGAAACAGCAACAGGAACGCGAGAACAACTTCGTACCACTAACCGTACCATGCAGATGTTTTCCCCTCGCTTACAATATGATCTGGATGATCAACAAAAATTGATTGCTGAATTGTTCTATCGCAATATCAAAATGGATGGCTATTCGGCCAATCAAACTCAAGATGACAAAAATGATAGTATTCGCTTAAACACCCGTTATGAACGTAAAGACAAAGACCTGAGTGATAAAATCCGCTTGTCTGTTGAACGTCAGACGGAAACCCAGCTCACGCGCTCGCCACAAAATACAATTTATACTGATGAAACGGTAAATGAGTATGGTCTTGCTTATGATGGGGTTCGTAAATTAGATAAAGACCGTCAAATTAAATTTGGTTTTGATACACGTAGCAACGAACTCGATAGTAATGTGAGCAAAAGCCTTGATGAACAACGCTATGCTGTTTATGGTGAGGGTAGCTGGCGTTTTACCGACCGCCAAACCATCACTGTAGGTGCACGCCAAGAATGGTTAAATCGTTCGGGCTTGGTTGATTACCAAGATCAACATTTAAGTCCTGTTTTGGCATATCGTTTTGACCTAACCGAGCAATGGTCGATTCAAACCAATTTAAGCCAAGCGTTTAAAAGTCCGAATACCGATCGACTGATTCCGAATGTGACTGTCTCTACAGATACTGATGCAGGTAGCTTGAATAATCCCGATCGTGGCGGCAATCCCAATCTAAAACCAGAAAAAATTCGTGCGGCTGAATCCACCCTCGCCTATGACTCTGCCAGTGGTGGTCTGAGTTTAACGGCCTATCATCGTGAAATTAAAGATTACATCGAGAAAGTCATCTCACTTGAAGGTACACGTTATGTGGAGCGCCCACAAAACCAAGATCAAGCGACCACCTATGGTGTTGAATTGTCTGGACGCTATGCACTCAAACAAACTGAAGCTGGGCATTCATTTATGCTCAATGGACAAGTCTCAACGATTCGCGCCAAAATTGAAGATGAACAACACCGTGAACGTTTAGCCAGTGATGTTGCACCTTATAATACCAGTGCGGGTTTATCGTATAGCTATAAACCATGGCAACTCTCGACCAGCGTGAATGTGAGTTACACGCCTGAATTTACCCGTGCCTTAGATAGTCAACCCTATGATCGCACCACCAATGAACGTTTCAGCTTAGATCTCAGTGCAACCAAACGCTTTAGCCATGGCTGGGCAGCGAGTCTTAATCTCAACAACGTCTTGAGTACCCATTATAAGGAACGCTTAACCAACCAAGCCGATGGGAGTCTCTATCAAGCAAGAACCAATGAAAGCATCCCTTCCTTCCAATTTTCATTGGAGAAAAAGTTCTAATTTTCCTTGGCTTTAAAATCATTGAAACAACTCAATCAGTACAGGCATAGCTGACTTGAGTTGTTTAAAAATAAGGATTAAACCAAACGATTACAATCATTTATAATTTTAATGCTATGATACAATCAAACTTATCCTCCAGAATTTAGAACACAATGAGAGCCGAATTAAGAGCCAAAATTATTCATGTCTGCAATGAAAAAATTGCCAAAAAAGGCGAAAACGTCGGGCTTTCTTTTTATGCTTTCTTTGCCAATAAAAATGATGATCCTGAACTTCTCATGGAGGCTGCCCATTGGTGGATCATAGCGCATCGACTGGATCATTTTGAAAAAGCCAGCAAGATTAAAGCACTGGTTTTAGCTGAATCCGATTAATAGACATCGCGCTGATAGCGCTGTTGTTGTTTAAGTTGCTCCAGCAAATCAACACCCAAAACCTCTTTTAAGACCTGATCAACGCCACCAGCCATTCCCTTAAGGCTACCACAGACATAAATTGCTGCGCCTTGCGCAACCCAAGTCTGTAATCGCGCCGATCGCTCTTTTAAACAGTCTTGTACATAGATTTTTTCGGCTTGATCACGGGAAAATGCATAGTCAACTTGATCGAGAAAACCATGCTGTTGCCAGTAATGAATTTCCGTCTGATAAAGATGATCGAATTGCTGCTGTCGTTCACCAAAAATCAGCCAGTTTTGCTGATAACCCCAATGTTCTCTTTGGCGTAAATGTGCCAGCAAACCCGCAATCCCTGTACCATTACCAATCAAAATCAAAGGTCTAGCATCATGCGGTAAATGAAAGCTTGGGTTATGACGAATATGAGCTTGTAAAATTTGGTCTCGCTGCAAGCCTTGTGTCAGCCAGCCAGAGCCTAGACCCAGACCTGTTTCCGTATATTGTTGCCTAACGACCAGCTCAATAAAGCCATTTTCAGGCAAACTGGCAATCGAATACTCACGCTTGGGTAAGCGCTCAAATTGGGTTAACCATTGCTGAAAAGACTGCTCTACTTGGGTTGGTAATTTTCTTAAATTCAAGGTGCTTAATTGAGCGATCAACTTAGCATTTATTGGTTGATGCTGTGATTGCAAAAACGCCTCAATATCATCCAGATTGTTTTCGCATTGGATCTCTAAAATATCACCTGATGACCAAACCAAGTCCTCATCCCCAATCAATTGAACTTTATAAATCGGCTCACCAATACTGCCTTTATTTAAACACTGCCGATGTGCAAACTTGAATTGCAGCACCCGTTCTGAATGGGTTAAATCACTGAACTGTATTGAAGTCAGCTGTTCTAATCTATTTAACCAGTGTTCTAAATCACGGCTCTTCATTTGATCCACTAAAACTGTATCAAATAAAGGCTGTGCCTGCTGTTGAAGCAACCATTGTTCCAATCGCTGTCCAAATTGACAGAAATTAGCATAGCGCCGATCTCCCAAAGCCAGCACTGCAAAGGATAAATGGGATAAATCTAAGTTTTCGCTAAAGCACTTATTCATAAAGGATTGTGCACTATCGGGTGCATCCCCCTCACCATAGGTACTCACCACCCATAAAATTCGTTGCTGTTGAATTAGATCATCGTGGCTCAGTTCCTGAATATTTTTGACTAAGACTTGATCACCCAGCAAACGTAATTGTTCCGCGGTATGTTTCGCCCAAACTTCTGCATGTCCCGACTGACTGGCATAGACCACCAAATAAGCTGGATGCTGTTGTAGAGAAGTTTTTGACTGTCTTTGCTGACCGTACAACCACGCAATCACAAAAAGATGTAGACCCAATAATATTGCTAAAATTGCAATAACGATCAGTACGGCTTGAGTCATGACTTCACCTTAAATGGCAAACCAAATGAGTAAAATAATCGTCAATAAACTTGCCGCAGTTAAAAGCAAATGGGTAATTAAACGCGTTTTAATGGTCAAAAATAAGATATAGCCCGCCAAGGACAGTAAAATAATGATGATCGCACTGATATCAATCAACCAGTGCCATGTTGCACCGACATTTTTACCGCGATGTAGATCATTGAGCAGTGAAACCGTGCTTGCGGGCTTCTGCGTGATTTCCACTTGACCTTCATCCATCAACACCCATAGGTCTGTTGAACCCGCAGGGCTCTCCAAACGAATCATCACTTCCCCATCCATCACTTCACTGCTTTTATAACGCCCAATCAGCGGCTGCTTGTCTCGAACAAAATCTAGAATCGCCTGAGTTGGATTTTCTTGTTTTTGGATCGCACTGACAAAAGCAGCGGGTAAAGTGAGTTTTACAATTTGTTCATCGTTAGATGATTTAAACCAATCGGGATTATTCAACAACAATCCAGTTGCTGCAAAAAAAATCAGCACAATGAAAGCAAAGGCAGATAGCCAACCATGCACATAACGTGCATGGCGGTAAAAATCACGGCGTTGATACAAGAGACAAGCCTCATGGAATGAGTGAGCTTTTAATTAAGCACCACGTTGAAAGTTTAATTTCAGTGTACCAATTTCAGCCTGCGCTGGAAGTGTTTTGTTCTGTGCTTTAGGACCCACTTCTAATTCAAAGCTTTGATAGGAATGATCACCATGCTCACGCGAGGTTTCAATATGGATTAAATATTTACCCGCATCAACCATCTTGCCTGTCTCATCTTTACCATCCCAAGCCAAGCGATATTGTCCAGGCTGACGCGATGGCTTAGCCACTGCATCTAGATTTGGCATTTGACGACCATAGCGACGCCACCACACATAATTTGAATTGATCCATTTCTCATCTTTACCCCAAACCGCAAGGGTACGCACCAATTTTTTATCACTATCCGTGACCCACACTGAAACATAAGGCGCACGATAATTATCAACGGCAAGCTTAGGAATATTGACCTCAACTTGTGCCTGATAACCTTTAGGCCAAGCCGTTGCTGCGCCATTGCCTGCGACATGACGCATGATTGCAGCTTGATTGGCATCTAATAGTGTAGACCAGCCTGAACTTTGGTAAAGACTACCATCAGCCGCAACCAATTGTGCTTCAAATCCAACTAATTGCTCAATCAGTTGCATCCCTTCCTGAGGTGACATGGCCGTTAAAGCGGTTGCCAAAGCATCTGCATCCGCAGCACACTGTCCAACCACCACACATTGTTCAATGGTTTGAATCGGCATACCCGTTTGTGGGTTGAGTAAATGCGATTGACCTGCCAATGAACGATAACCCTGACCACTCAATGCCACTGCTTGATCTTTAATATTCAAAACCTGAGCTGGTGCGGCATTATCAAAGCGTTCATTTGGATTTTGAATGCCAATTTTCCAGCCTGCTTGTTGGGGTGATTGGCCCCACACCCGCATATCACCGCCAATATCAATCAAAATTCCTTGTAAATGTGGTACCGCTTGTTTTGCTGCAATCAAGGCACGATCAATCACATAACCCTTGGCATAAGCATCTGGTGCAATTTTGACAGCTGAATCGAGTTTAATCTGTTTGGTTTCTGGGTTTAGCTCAATACTTTGGTTTTTTAATTGACTTAAAAGCGCTTCTTGGGTTTGGTCATCTAGGTTTTGTACCTGATGAGTTTGCTCCCACAATTGAATCAATTGACCTAAACGTGCATCAAAACCACCACAGGTCGCACTACGCCATTGTTCACATGCTGCAATTACTTCATACAGTTCAGAGGAAGCTTCGATCTGTTGTTCACGATTGAGTTGAGTAATTTCACTGTCATCACGCCATACCGATAAAATCTGATCCAAACGTGCCACTTCGTTCTGAATTGCCTGTAATGCCTTTTCCGCATCTTTTTGATGTGGAGTGGTCACAACCACATCCAAAGAAGTTCCTAAAATATGATCTTGATGAAAGCTATAACTTGGCGTTTGAACAGGTGCTTGTAGTGTCTGAGGGTCTTTTACAGTAGTTTCATTGGCCTGAACTATAGTCACTGGAGACATGAATACAGCGATGGCTGCCATCAACGGAGATAAACGAAAAATGATGTGAATTGGGCGAAAAATTTGTTGCGTTGATGACATCGTTAAGCTTCCATTTTCTAAGATTTACCTAAGCCAATACATAAGCTTTATGAAAAGCAAATGGCTTGGTCTCACGCATAAATTACAACCAAAATAACATGAAAGTGAAATCATTTTATTTTCAATAAAATCAAAAACATTCTATTCACTTGAGATACACATTAGGGAGAAAAATAACGTGTTCATCTATATATGTCTAATGGCATAAAAACGATTAAAAATTTATCGAAATAATATTGCAACTGATACTCGTTATCAAGTAGATTGTAGCAATTCTTTTGCATTTTTGTTTATTTCTCTTTTAAGGAATTCTTCATGCGTCATCTGCTCACTATTGCTCTATTTTCTGCGCTACCAACCCTCAGCTTTGCCCATACAGCAAGCCCTTTTTTATTGCCAGAAGTATTCGACAGTAAAGCGGATAACGTGAGCTTCCAAAGCGGAATCACCATTGAAAAATTTTTTGTCGCAAGTCGTAACTTTAAAACAGATTATCAACTCACCACTCCCGAAGGTAAAACGGAAACCATCAAAGCAGCAGCCGAATTAAAGAAATTCAATATTGCTGAAGCTAATTTAAGTACAGATGGCACTTATCGACTTCGCACGCAAAATGCGACCGGCAACCCAACCAAATATGCATTGATTGATGGTCGTTGGTTACGTGTTCGCCCACAACGCCCTGCCAATGCCAATCCAATGCCGCCACAAGGCAATAATGCAGAGCAAAAAGCACCTCAAGCACCAGCAAATCAACCACCCCGTTTTATTGCTGAAGACCAAATTCCTGCTAATGCAAAAACTGCTCAAACCATCAACACCTATATTGCTGAAAGTTTTGTCACCAAAGGCAAACCAAGCGCTGTACCTACCGTGAGCAACAAAGGCTTTGAATTTAAGTTCCTCACTCATCCAAATGAGTTGTTTGCAGGTGAATCTTTTAAAGCACAAGTGCTCATGGATGGTAAGCCTGTTCCAAATCTAGAAGTTGATGTCTTTAAAGGTGCCAGCAGCTATCAACCGAATGCGAAGCGTGATCAGCCCCATGTAAAAACCAATGCCAAAGGTGAGGTTGAAGTAAAATTCAGTGAAGCAGGGATTTATCTGATCACCACGAGCTATCCTGAAGCCAATAGTGACAGCAGCAAACAGCCTATTGCACAATCTTATACCTATAGCGTAACGGTTGAAGTCACCGAATAAACAGATTCAATAAGGTACTTATCACAGCATAAGTACCTTCACCCCTTAGACTTAACTCAATCCATTCCTATCTTAAAAAGAACAGCGTATATTGTTTTAAAACACCTCTTTGCCCTGTTTTATGACTTCAAGAAAAACCTCTGATGCAGGCATCTTTCTATGGATGGTTTACCAAACCATGCAAAAGATGGATCTCGATGCTGCCGCTATCTTTGCCAGTGTTCATCTGCCCGATCAACCACCTGATAAATTTGTACGCCGTGATAACGCAACTCAGCAGCGCTTTTGGCAAGCTGCTGAAGAAATCAGCCAAGATGCTGATATTGGCTTACATATTGGTGCGAATGTGCCACCATTTCGCGGACAAGTGATTGAATATCTTTTTCTCAGCAGTCCAACCTTCGGTGAAGGTCTAAAAAGGACCATTCGCTATCAAGCCTTACTGACTGATGCAATGTCCTTTAGACTCGAAACACTTAATGAAAATATGGTGATGATTTCAGGTCTCAATCATCCAATACGGCATTATCTGGAATGTGCGATTGGGATTTTACTCAATTTCTTTAAATACATCAGTGATGGAACTTTTACACCAACTGAAATTGGTCTGCCTTATCTAAATGGCGCGCCTCAAGAAAAATATCAAAAAATATGGGGATGTCCAGTTAGACTCGGTCAAAGTAATGGCTACATTTGCTTTGATGAGACACAATTAGCAATACCCTCTGCTGCACACGAACCTGAACTGTTAAAAGTACATGAACATCATGCTGCCTCACAGCTTGAGCTATTGAACAAACACCAGCTTATAAACGAAATCGAAAAAATCTTGGCCAGTGGTTTATTAGAATCTGGCGAATTTGATCAGAACATCATTGCTGAGCATTTAGGACGTAGTGCGCGTAGCTTAAGAGCTGATTTACAACTGTTAAATACCAGCTATGAAAAAATCATTGCTCATTATCGTGAACGTCTGGCACGGCGACTGCTTTCCCAAACTGAAGAAAGTATTGACCAGATTGTTTATCTTACTGGTTTTTCTGAACCCTCCGCTTTTTCAAGAGCATTTAAACGATGGACTGGGGAAACACCAACGGCATATCGTCAACGTAAACAAGTTTAAATTGATTTAATAGGCTGATAAAAGCTGCCAGATAAGTCAAAAGTTTTAAGCCTTTCCTTTCTAAAATCCGATCTATGTTAGACGAGGTAATCCAACATGATCGGTTTTCCAGTAGGTGTTTTTGTTGCTAATGGTATGGAATGGTACTTTCACAAAGTCTGGTTACATGAATTTCCAAGCAAGAATAGAAACAGTCCTTTCTTTACCCATATTGCTCACCATAAACGCGCTCGCTTAAATGGCTTTCATGATGAAGGTTATGCTGAGTCGATGTTTAAAAATTCTGAAATGTACAATGAAAAATCGGCACTCATCGGCCTAGCGGCTGCATCCACCATTTTTCTACCGATTGCACCCTTCTTTACTGCAGGGCTTTACTATGGCATTTGGAATTATTGGAAGGTGCATGCCAAATCACACCTAGATCCAGAGTTCGCTAAAAAACGGATTCCTTGGCATTATGATCACCACATGACCAGCAATCAGAATGCGAACTGGTGTGTGACCAAGCCTTGGTTTGATTACATCATGGGAACGCGAGTGATGACCAATGTATCTGAGACTGAAACCAATCCATTGGCAATCAACATGCCAAAGTGGTTAGAAAAAAAAGTAAATCATGTAGCACGTCGCTTGTTGCCAAAAGCGTATGCTCAAATTGATGCCAATACGCAATTTGATCAGCAAAATTTAAAACAAGGGATTGAAGTGGCACTTTAAGAATAGAACCAACGTATGCTTAAAACCGAACGAGACTTGCGTTCGGTTTTTTATTATTGCAATATTAATGCGAGCTGGTTTTAGACAGCAAATTAAGAATCAACACACCACTCATAATCAAGACAATCCCAATGATTCCCCAAATATCCAGTTTTTGATCAAAAACAAACCAGGCGACTGTGGTAATCAACACGATTCCAACACCAGACCAAATCGCATACGCAATTCCAACAGGAATAGTTTTCAAGGTCAAAGACAAGCAATAAAATGCAATGACATAGCCCACCACAACCACGATAGACGCAACAGGTTTGGTAAAACCCTCACTACTTTTTAAGGCTGATGTCGCAATCACTTCTGCAGCAATGGCAATGAATAAAATAATCCAGTTGTTCATTTACTCACCTCCCTCAATCAAACACAACCTAACAGAATTTGTATAGCAGAAAAAAACACCCTTTTATAAAGGGTGTTTTTAACATTAACGGCTACAGACGAAGGCGGCAATTATGCCGACTTTTTCGCCATATTATTTTTACGGATCGTGATCATCAATAACTGTACCGCAGCTGGTGTTACCCCTGGGATACGACTTGCTTGCGCTAAGGTTTCAGGGCGAACAGTGTTTAACTTTAATGTGATCTCACGTGATAAACCTGAAATACCCTCATATTCAAAATCTGTAGGGATTCTAGTTTCTTCGAGACGTTTTAATTGAGCAACATCTTCATGTTGACGATTAATATAACCTTGGTATTTTACCGCAATTTCAATTTGCTCGCCCACTTGCTCAGATACTTCTGAACCGGTTAATTCAGCAATTTGAGTAAAATTGATATTCGGACGTTTCAGCAAATCAATCGCACTACATTCTTTACTCAGATCAGCACCGGTCATTTCGACGAATTTTTTACCCATTGGGTTATTCGGTGCCGCCCATAAATGCTGTAAACGAGAGGTTTCACGCTCAACTGCTTCCATTTTTTCACTATATGCAGCCCAACGCTCATCATCTACCAAACCAAGTTCACGGCCAATAGAGGTTAAACGTTGATCGGCATTGTCTTCACGCAACATCAAACGATATTCCGCACGCGAAGTGAACATACGGTACGGCTCTTTGGTACCCAATGTAATCAAATCGTCAACCAATACACCCATATAAGCTTGATCACGTTTTGGTGTCCATTCTTCTTGTTCCCAGGCACGGCGTGCAGCGTTTAAACCCGCAAGCAAACCTTGTGCACCCGCTTCCTCATAACCGGTAGTCCCGTTGATTTGACCAGCAAAGTACAGATTTTGAATCGCTTTGGTTTCAAGTGTGAATTTTAATGCTTGCGGATTGAAGTAGTCATATTCAATTGCATAGCCCGGACGTAGAATATGTGCATTTTCCATACCACGGATTGAACGAACCAAATTGAACTGCACGTCAAATGGTAGAGAAGTTGAAATTCCGTTTGGATAAAGCTCATGGGTATCTAAGCCTTCTGGTTCCAAGAACACTTGATGTGAATCTTTATCAGCAAAACGATGAATTTTATCTTCAATTGATGGGCAATAACGTGGACCAACCCCCTCAATCACACCGGTATACATTGGTGAACGATCTAGACCACCACGAATAATCTCATGGGTTTTTTCGCTGGTATGCGTGATATAGCAATTCACTTGTTCAGGATGCATAGAAGCATCCCCCATAAATGACATCACTGGAGATGGGAAATCACCCGGCTGTGGTGTCATGACAGAAAAATCGACGGTGCGGGCATCAATACGTGGTGGAGTTCCCGTCTTTAAACGCCCAACAGGTAATTTCAGCTCACGCAAACGATGCGCTAAAGCAATTGATGGAGGATCACCCGCACGGCCACCACTTGAGTTCTGTAGACCAACGTGGATCACGCCTCCCAAGAAAGTCCCTGTCGTCAATACCACTGTTTTGGTATCAAAACGGATACCCATTTGCGTCACAACACCTTTAACAGTATCGCCTTCAACAATTAAGTCGTCTGCAGCTTGCTGGAAAATATCCAGATTCGCCTGATTTTCTAAAGTATCGCGAATCGCTGCTTTATAACGTACACGGTCCGCTTGCGCACGTGTTGCACGCACAGCCGCACCTTTACGAGAGTTTAAAATACGGAATTGAATACCACCTTTATCCGCAGCAAGTGCCATTGCACCACCAAGTGCATCGATCTCGCGAACAAGATGTGATTTACCAATACCACCAATTGCTGGGTTACAGCTCATCTGCCCCAAAGTTTCAATGTTATGCGTTAACAATAATGTTTGTCTTCCCATACGTGCCGCAGCAAGCGCTGCTTCCGTACCAGCGTGACCGCCGCCAATTACGATAACGTCGTAAACTTTAGGATAGTGCATAGTGGTAAATGTGTATTCAAAAAAAGACAGAGCATTATACAGGAGTTTTGCATTAAATTGCCAAAAACCGTCAAGATAGTTGAGGATTGCAACTCCCTGTTCTGGCTACAGAACATACAAAAAGAAACCTTATGTTGCATTTTTCTCTTAGACGGCACACAGCGATTCATCACTATTAACTTGAACACCACTGTTTTATCTGCCCAGTTTCTTATTCTAAAAAGTGTATAAAAAATACTTTAGGACAATGATATGAACTCAAAGCTTTTATTTTCATCTCTTATTTGTAGCCTATGTTTTAGCGTAGCTGCGCATGCAGATACCAAAGCTAGCCAAGACCAACAGGCCAAAAAATATCAACAGGTCTGTAAAGGCAAAAAACAAGGTGATCCAGTTTCATTTGCATTTAAAGGCGTTGTTTTCAATGGTTCATGTGAGCCAAATGAAGCGGGTAAGTTAGCATTCCAACCGCCAACACCAGCATCTAATGCGACCGTCGAGACCCAAAGTCGCCTTTCTGAAACCCAGTCTGCTCCTCGTCCAGTCAGTAGTGCACCTGTAGACAATAGTACTGCGCCTATGGAAGCGCCTCCTATGGCTCCTACACCGCCAGTAGCGCCTGATGTCGAACAAACTACACCTTAATGCAGAATAAACAAATGATATAAAAGAAGGCCAAATTTGGTCTTCTTTTATATAAAAACAATATAATAGATTGCATTAGGACAAAATATTTCATCTTAAAATTGTAATCTGTCTACTTTATAATCCCTTTAACAAGCATGAATCTATTACAATAAGCACAAATACATTTATTTAGGTTTTCCTGTGAACTGGCTACAAATTCATATTACTGTTGATCAAAACCAAGTCGAACTGACCGAAACATTACTCCTGTCATTAGGCGCGGTGAGCGTGACTTTAGATGATGCTGAAGACCAAGCTTTGCTTGAGCCATTACCTGGAGAAACCCCGCTTTGGAATAAAGTTATCGTCACGGGGATTTACCAACAAGAAGAAGATGACCCAATTGATGTCGATACTTTAGAAGCTTTCTTAAAAGGCCAACTTCCTGATGTACCTATGCGCCATGAATATCTAGAAAACCAAGTTTGGGAACGCGCGTGGATGGATTATTACGAACCAATTCAAATTGGTGAAAAATACTGGATCGTACCAGAATGGTTAGAACCCCCTGAAGCTGATGCAACCAATATCAAGCTAGATCCAGGTCTGGCTTTCGGTACTGGCAACCATGCCAGCACTTTCTTGTGCCTGCAGTGGTTAGGTAAAACCGATGTAAAAGACAAAGTTGTCATCGATTATGGTTGTGGTTCAGGCATCTTAGGTGTTGCGGCTTTACTATTGGGTGCTAAAAAAGTCTATGCGACTGATATTGACCCACAAGCGGTACTTGCGACTAAACAAAATGCAGAATTAAATGGTGTACTGGATCGTCTTTCTGTAGGATTACCCGAAGAGTTTGATCAAGAATTTAAACCACAACAAGCAGATGTCCTTGTCGCCAATATTTTAGCGGCGCCTTTAATGGCACTTGCGCCTGAATTCTCAACTTTAATAAAAAATGAGGGCGAGTTCGCACTTGCTGGTGTAATCGAAGAGCAAGTTGCTGATGTTTCTAGTGTTTACTCACAGTTTTTTGATATATTAGAGATCGAAAAGCGTGAAGAGAACTGGTGTCGCATTTCAGGAAAACGTAAAACAACAATTTGAGAACATTGTTACTTATGAGTGAAAAACAAACCCGCTGCCCTAAATGTTCAACTGTGTACAAAGTGACCCTTTCACAACTCAGTGTTGCACAGGGTATGGTTTGTTGTCCAAAATGCGTCATTAACTTTAATGCATTAACCAACTTATTAGAAATAGACAGTGAAGCGATTCCGACACCTGTCAATCGCTCACTTTTTTCTTCAATTCAACCTGACAGCTCCTTTGCAGAAAAGCAAATGCAGATTTTGAGCATCTTTGATCAGAAAATTGAAAACTCAAATATTGATTTATTGACCTACCTCAACAACCTCAATTATTTCAATACCGAGCCTGTTACCGCCCTCCCCAATTTAAATCTTTCAGAAGATACTTTACTGATTGACCATGAGAATAATGAGAAGCAGCATGGGTGGATGTATTACACCTTATGGGGTGTTGGCAATATTGCTTTGATTTTAGTTTTTGCTTTTCAGATTTTGTGGTTCAACCCAAAACTCATGCACGAAAGCCCTGCCCTAAACCAGATGTTTAATTATGCCTGTGGTATTTTCTCGTGCCAAACCAGCAATGAGCAATACAAATATCTCAGCTTTGAAAAAGTAAAAATTAAGCGTGGAGAAAAAGACGCAACTGTTTTTTCGGGCGTACTTTTAAATCATCACGAGAATAGTGTAGTACTCCCTTCTATTAAAGTCGTGCTCAAACAAAATGATGAAGCTGTTTTTAATGTACTACTCAAACCACAAGACTATTTGGTTGACAGTTTAAAAACGATTCAACGCATTCCATCAAACAGTCCATTTCGCTTTGAATTTAGCCTTCCGAAAAGCAAAAATAGCTTCAATGACTATAGTTTAGAATTTGTACAGCCCTAAAAGATCAAAAAAGTGACAAAAAAACAAAAAAAAGTGCAGTTAATTTGCTCACTTTTTCGCTGACAGTGGTATGATACGCGCCACGAATGCTTTGACCTACTTACTCCTCGTAATTTACAGACAATAAAATCGTTAAACGAACTGTGCTTCTATCCCATAAGCGCATTGTTGGTTTTTTTGTTTTTAAAAGTAGGCGGTAACAAATATTTAACTATTGTTACGCTTATTTTTTACACAATTCGAGGATTTGTGGCAAGCTAATAGTCCTTTTGTTTTAGAGTCACTGTTTTAGGATCTAAAACAGGGCTCAGTAATTTAGACCACATTTATATTACTTTACCCAAGTGATATTTTGATTTTTCGGATTAAAACGCATGAATAGCAAATCTCCTATTTTTACGGCTCAATCTGATGTCGCTCTTCGCATCCATGTAGATCGCGCAGTTCGTCATTATTTTGCACAATTGCAAGGTGAGCAACCATCTCAAGTTTATGACATGGTTTTAGCAGAAATGGAGAAACCTCTTTTATCTGTGGTCTTAGAATATACTCGCGGCAATCAAACACGTGCCGCTGAGATTTTAGGCCTTAACCGCGGAACTTTACGCAAAAAGTTAAAAGCTCACGGTTTAATGAGTGAATAATTGATAAAATGCTCACGTTCTCGTGGGCATTTTTTTTGCCTTTTATTTTCAATCTGTAGACTTCAAACTGTTGACTAAAATCATGACTATCAAACGTGCTTTAATCTCTGTTTCCGATAAAACTGGAATCGTTGAATTTGCTCAAAATCTTGCAGCTCTAGGGGTAGAAATTTTATCTACGGGCGGTACATATAAGTTGCTTAAAGACAACAATATCGCCGTAGTAGAAGTTTCTGAACATACAGGTTTTCCTGAAATGATGGATGGTCGTGTAAAAACACTGCATCCTAAAATTCATGGAGGCATCTTAGCGCGTCGTGGTCTGGACGAAGCGGTGATGCAAGAACACAACATCGATCCGATAGATCTAGTGATTGTGAACCTGTATCCATTTGCAGCAACTGTCGCAAAACCAAACTGTTCTCTTGCAGATGCGATTGAGAATATCGACATCGGTGGCCCGACCATGGTTCGTGCCGCAGCAAAAAATCATGCTTCAGTCGGTATTATCGTAAATGCTTCTGACTATGATTCAGTTATTGCTGAATTAAAAGCCAATGGTGGCTTGTCTTATGAAACACGTTTTGACTTGGCGGTAAAAGCGTTTGAGCATACAGCACAATACGATGGCATGATCGCCTCTTACCTAGGCGCACGTGTAGGTAAAGCAGAAGGCGAAGCAGATGTGTTCCCGCGTACCTTCAATACACAGCTAAATAAAGCACAAGATTTACGTTATGGTGAAAACCCGCATCAAAACGCAGCTTTCTATGTAGAAGCCAATGCCAAAGAAGCATCGGTTTCAACTGCGAAGCAATTACAAGGTAAAGAGCTTTCTTATAACAATATTGCAGATACTGATGCCGCACTTGAATGTGTGAAATCATTTGCAAAACCTGCTTGTGTGATCGTTAAACATGCAAACCCTTGCGGTGTTGCGGTTTCATTAGATGGTATCAAGGCAGCCTATGATCTTGCTTATGCAACCGACCCTGAATCAGCATTCGGTGGCATCATTGCATTTAACCGCGAATTAGATGCTGCAACTGCACAAGCGATTGTAGATCGTCAATTTGTTGAAGTGATTATCGCTCCAAGCATTGCGGATGGCGTACTTGAAATTACTGGCGCGAAAAAGAATGTCCGTGTGCTGGTGTGTGGAGAACTTCCTGCGATTGATGCACGTACAGCACAACTTGACTATAAACGTGTAAATGGCGGTTTATTGGTTCAAGACCAAGACTTGGGCATGATCACCAAAGATGATCTTAAAGTTGTGACCAAGCGTGCACCAACTGAACAAGAAATTGATGACCTAATCTTTGCTTGGAAAGTAGCGAAATATGTGAAATCGAATGCGATTGTTTATGCCAAAAACCGTCAAACCATTGGTGTAGGCGCTGGTCAAATGAGTCGCGTTAACTCCGCACGTATTGCTGCGATTAAAGCGGAACATGCAGGCCTCGTGGTTGAAGGTGCTGTCATGGCATCTGATGCATTCTTCCCGTTCCGTGATGGTATTGATAATGCAGCTAAAGCTGGCATTAAATGTATTATCCAACCAGGCGGTTCAATGCGCGACGAAGAAACCATTGCAGCTGCGGATGAAGCTGGCATTGCCATGGTGTTCACAGGTATGCGTCATTTCCGTCACTAAATGATCTGAGTCTCAACGCAATCCCCCTAAATCCCCCTTTAAAAAAGGGGGACTTACTTTTTCACTCGAATAAGCTTGCTCCCCTCTTTCTCAAAGAGGGGTTTGGGGGAGATTCAGAGGGACTTTTTTATTCTGAACAGGTATATTCTTAGATACTGAAAAAGGGAAATAACTTAATAATGAATATTTTAGTTTTGGGTAGCGGTGGCCGTGAACATGCACTTGCATGGAAAATCGCACAAGATGCAAAAGTCACTCAAGTATTTGTTGCGCCAGGTAATGCCGGCACTGCAACTGAAGACAAATGTATCAATGTTGAACTCGATATTTTAAACAATCCAGCGATTATTGAATTTGCGAAGGCAAATGATGTTGCTTTGGTGATTGTTGGTCCAGAAGCACCATTAGTGAATGGTGTGGTGGATGCAGCACGTGAAGCTGGCTTAAAAATCTGGGGACCAACCCAGTACGCTGCACAGCTTGAAGGCTCAAAGGCATTTGCCAAGCACTTCTTAAAACGTCATAACATTCCTACCGCTTTTTATGACGTATTTACTGAAGTTGATGCGGCTAAAGCCTACGTTGAACAAAATGGTGCACCGATCGTAATTAAGGCTGATGGCCTAGCTGCTGGTAAAGGCGTGATCGTGGCAATGACCAACGAAGAAGCTTTTGCTGCGATTGACGATATGCTTGCAGGTAATAAGTTTGGTGAAGCAGGCTCACGTGTTGTGATTGAGCAGTTTCTTGCGGGTGAAGAAGCCAGCTTTATTTGCATGATTGATGGCAACAACATCTTGCCGATGGCCACCTCACAAGATCACAAACGTATTTTTGAAGGCGATGAAGGTCCCAATACTGGCGGTATGGGGGCTTACTCTCCTGCTCCAGTCGTAACCGCAGAAGTCTTTGAACGGGTCATGAATGAAGTGATGCGCCCTACCGTTGATGGTATGGCAGCAGATGGTCATGTTTATACTGGCTTCTTATACGCTGGCTTAATGATTGATGAACAAGGTCAACCGCGTGTGATCGAATTCAACTGTCGTTTTGGTGACCCAGAAACCCAACCGATTATGATGCGTTTAAAATCGTCTTTGGTTGAATTAGTTGAAGCTGGTATTGCAGGTCATTTACCAAGCGAAGCTGAATGGGATGAGCGTAAATCAATTGGTATCGTACTTGCCGCTGGCGGTTATCCTGAAACGGTTCGCAAAGGCGATGTGATTTCAGGTCTTGGTCAATCTCCAGAAGACACCAAGATTTTCCATGCAGGTACTGCAATGAGCGCAGATGGTCATGTGATTACTGCTGGTGGTCGTGTACTGTGTGTAACAGCACTGGGTGATACCGTACTTGAAGCACAAATCAATGCATTAGAAGTATGTGGTCAAGTCACCTTTACAGGTATGCAATACCGTAGTGACATCGGTTACCGTGCCATTGCACGTGAAAAAGCTGAATAAGCCACTTCAAGCCAAAAAGCCTTCTTCGGAAGGCTTTTTTATTCCTGAAACAGCATAAAATCAACTTCTATATTCATTATTTAAATATAAACTTCAGAAAAATATATATTTGTTATTTAATTGATCCATCTTTTTAAGTATTTTAGAAAATTTATAAAACTATCATCCATTTATATTTACTTAGCACATAATTTTCTTCAAATAATCAGTCTCTTATACGCAATGGTACAATTCTCCCCTCTATAACCCATACTCAATTATTGATATGATTGCCCCAATTTTAGATGTTGTTTTTATGTTAACTCCATATTCTTTTTCATGATTTTCAAATGATTAGAATATTTAACCTAACAAAACAAATTGCAGCTAAATCCAAATTTGATTAGAAAATAGGGTGTGTTATTCATTTTTTTCATTTCTGAGATACAGAATGGGCACATGAATATTCATTCATTTTTCTAGTGTTGTGGAAAGGACTCTAGTTCAAACTTCAAGAATAATTGACATGATTGTTTGAGGCCGATGCCAATTTACAACATACAAACCTATTGCAATCATTAATGCTAGAGAAATGCTGATTTTCTCGACATTATTCCGATTAGGATTTATACATGAAAAAGCTGATTAGTCTTTTTTTAAGTGTATCGGTGTTATTACTTGCCGCATGCAGTAAACAACCAGATACCGCATCGACCGAACAAAAAGGTGATGCTGCTGCATTACAAACTGTTGTAATCGCTTCTACGGGTTCAGACGCTGACATCTGGCGTTATATCGCAACTTTACCTGAAACTAAAGCTGCTGGTCTTAAACTCGACATTAAAAACTTCACAGATTATGTGGCAATGAATACTGCTGCTGCAAACAAAGAAGTCGATTTAAATGCATTCCAATCTTATGCTTATCTTGTTGCCTTTAATGCTGCAAACAAAGACAAGATTGCGCCTGTTTCAACGACTTATTTAGAGCCAATGGGGATCTACTCAAGTAAAGTGAAAAAGGTTGAAGAGTTTGCTGAAGGTGCAACCATTGCCATTCCAAATGATGGTGCAAACGAATCTCGTGCATTATTACTTTTACAAAGTGCTGGCTTGATCAAGTTAAAAGCTGACTTCGATCCAGTGAAAGGTACACCTGCTGACATTATCGAAAACAGCAAGAAAATCGTAATCAAGCCGATTCAAATGGCAACAGCAGTTCGTGTTAAAGACGAAGTTGATGCGATTTTATTAGGTAATACGCTTGCGATGGAAGGCGGTTTAAACGTGCTCAAAGATGCGATTTTCTATGAGCCAGTTGATCAAAGCACCAAATTAAACGTAAACGTATTGGCAACTGCTGAATCTCGTAAAGATGATCCTGTGTTGCAAAAAGTTGGCGCGCTTTACCATACTGAAGCTGTGAAGAAATATGTTCAAGAACACTTTGCGGGTACTAAAGTTGACGTAAACAAACCAACAAGCTATCTCACCGAAGCAAATTCGTAATATAATACCCTCAAATAAAACAGGCAAAGTGATTTTGCCTGTTTTTTCTTTTCTGCCATAGTACTGACGAACATGATCCAATTTAAAAACATTTCGAAACACTATCAGTTGAAAGGTCAAACGATCAATGCGTTGGATCAGATCAATCTAGAGATCCCAGACGGTAGTATCTTTGGCATTATCGGCTATAGTGGTGCAGGTAAAAGTACGCTTATCCGTTTGATTAATTTGCTTGAGCGTCCGACTCAGGGACAAGTGATCATTCATCAAAAAGACTTTACCGCAATGGATGCACGGACACTTCGTCAAGAACGTGCAAATATCGGCATGATCTTTCAGCACTTCAATTTACTTCAAACCAAAACAGTGTCTGAAAATATTGAAATGCCACTTAAGCTATTAGGTCATAGCAAAGCTGAACGTGAAAAGCGTCTGGTTGAACTCTTAGATTTTATTGATCTTAAACACAAAAAAGATGCCTACCCTGATGAACTTTCTGGTGGGCAAAAACAACGCGTCGGAATTGCACGTGCATTGGCAAATCATCCCAAGATCTTACTTTGCGATGAAGCCACCTCAGCACTTGATCCACAAACCACCAAATCGGTTTTGGCTTTATTAAAAAAGATTAACAAAGAACAAAAGATCACCATTGTGATGGTAACGCATGAAATGGATGTGATTGAATCCGTATGTGATTATGTCGCAGTGATGGAAGCCGGTCATGTGATTGAAACGGGTCCGACTTTAGATATTTTTAGTCAGCCTCAACACCCTACCACTAAAACCTTTATTCAAACCGTATTGCAACAGCAGTTGCCGATCAATATTCTGAATAATCTTGAGCACAAACACCATAATAGTATTTATAGCCTGCAGTTTTTGGGTACATCGGCACAAGAAACTGTGATTCAGGCCGCGATTAAGCAGTTTGATATCAGTTTGAATATCCTATTTGCCAACATGACCGAAATTAATGGCACGGTGATTGGCCAAATGTTTATCCAACTGCTGGGCGACCCGCTTATGATCCAAGAAACGGTAAAGTTCCTTGAGCTTCAAGGTGTGAAAGTTGAACAGTCTGGAGTGGTTAGCCAATGAGAGATTTAATTGTACAATGGCTGACTCAAGTCACTGCTCCGTTTTGGCATAGCTCGCTTTCAATTGACCAGTTTGTTACAGCGCTACAAGAAACCTTTCAAATGGTGTTCTTCTCTTTGCTGTTTGGCTGCATTTGGGGCTTAATCCAAGGTATTACCTTAGTGGTGACCCGCACGGGTGGCATCTTACAAAATCGTGCGATTTATTATTTTCTCAATCCAATTGTCAATGCCTTACGCTCCCTACCCTTCATTATCTTACTGATTGCGGTGATTCCACTGACCAAAATGTTAGTTGGAACATCAATTGGGACATGGGCAGCGATTGTACCTTTAACCATTTATGTCGGCCCATATCTAGGTCGCTTAATTGAGACTTCATTACTTGAAGTGAATGAAGGCATTGTTGAATCCGCTCAGGCAATGGGTGCTTCGCCTTGGCAAATTATTTTTAAGTTTATTATTCCTGAAGCACGTAGCTCTTTGATTCTGAATTTAACCACAGGTACGATCTCGCTCATTGGTGCAACAGCGATGGCAGGTGCTGTTGGTGCTGGTGGTATTGGTGACTTGGCGATTTCTTATGGTTACCAACGTTTCGATACCAGCGTGGTTATTTTAACCGTAATTGTTTTATTGCTATTGGTTCAAATGGTACAAATGCTTGGAGATTGGTTGGCTAAATTACGCTAATTTTCATTCTATACTTGATTAAGGAATATATTGAAAACTCAATATATTCCTTTTATTTTTCTCAAAAACTGACCAAATGATATAAAATAATGCTCTATTAAAATAATAGTAAAAAATCCAGCAAGAGCACAATATGGCATCGCTTGAAATACTCACCACTTTTTTAATTACAACGTTTATTTTTGCTTATATTCCTGGCCCAGCAATGCTATATACCGCCGCACAAACTTTAGCAAAAGGGCAAAAATCTGGTTTCATGGCAACTTTAGGACTTTTTATAGGAGGATGTGCCCATATCATAGCCGCCGCAGTTGGGCTCACGACACTGTTTCATCTATTTCCAGTTCTATATACCGTCATTAAAGTCCTTGGTGCATGTTGGTTGATCTGGTTAGGTATTAAACTCATCAAAGACACTCCAACATCCAACACGCTAAACACTGCTCAAGAGGAAATTGCAGGAAAAACACTCAAAGAAAGTATCTTGGTCGAAGTATTAAATCCTAAAACTGCGATTTTTTATCTCGCATTTTTACCTCAATTTATCAATAGCGCTTCAGAATCACCGGTCTGGCTACAATTTATCCTTTTAGGTTTAATCGTTAATACGATTTTTATTTCTGCAGATCTTGTATGCGTTTTTCTGGCTGAATTCGTCATGAGAAAAATGAATAAATCCCAAAGTATCCAAAAAGTTATGTCCATATTGGGTGGTTTAATCTTTATTTCTTTGGGCCTATTTCTGGTTTTGGGCCAACACTAAATCAGCTTATGCAAAGTAAACTTCATTCGCTGCCTTAAAGGTATTTACATGCAATGGCACTAAATCATCCAGTGCCTGATACCCCCCCGCCAAAACGAACAGCATTGGAATTTTCATTTTCTTGGCCATCTCAAAGACAATTCGATCACGTTCGAATAATAACTCCGTCGTAAACCATTTAGAGCCGTATTTATCATGTTGATGGCAGTCCATCCCCGCCTGATAAATAATCAAATCCGTCTCCCAACGGGAGGCATATTGAAAAGCCTCAAAAATCGCTTCACGATATAAATCAAAATTGCCTTGTTTGGGATGAATATAACGGGTCAGACTGCGATCACCAGCCTTACAACCGAAACGAATGCCAAAAATCCCAAAGTTCAGCAAATTAGTCATGCGATTGGTGAAAATCGCAGTCCCATCACCGCCATGCTGATCACAATCCAAAACAAAGATACGTTTTTCTGGATATTGCTTTGCCACTAAGGCCAAGCCATTGAACGTGCAATAGGCCGCACCAGATTCATAACTGGCATGATGAAAGCCTTGGGCAATATTGGCAGCAATACCCTCTTTAAATGCAATCTCCGCACCCACCAATTGCCCCGCCTGTACTGCCAGAATTGCATCGCGAAGCTGTTCATTCCAAGGCTTAAACCCTTGTATGGTCGCAAACGCAGACTGTCCCGATAAAAAAGCTTCAACATACTGTGGATTGTGCAATTTCTTTAACAGTTCAACATCAATGCTACCAGGATCAACCAGTTCAACCATCTGCTGAGTCCGTAATACCTCAGCGACAGCAGTGAGTTTTTCCATACTATTGGTATGCGTTTGTGCATAATAGCGAGGCGAATAACAGGCTTTTAGCATGGATGTCCTACATAAATTTGATCTTGGGCAATCTCCATGAGTTGACTTAATTCGGTGCTATCAGGTCGGAACAGTCCATTCTCCACCTGCTGTTTAAAATGATAGCCAAAGGCACGTGCACGATTATCGGGTGACACGGCCAAGGTGGTTAAGCGTAAAAACCAAAAACCATTCATTGCTGTAATTGGAATTACATAGCCCTTATATTGCTTATTTTTATGCTTAGGCAGCTGTTCGATGTCATAACTGGCTGAAAACAAACTACCCGCAGGTAAGCGCACCCCATTCATCATTAAAGGCACCAGACTGATACAGGAATGATTATCCCCCATATTCAGTTTTTCCATCATGATCGGTTGCTGCTGTGCATCGACAAAAATATTGATTTCCCCCTGCCGTAATAAACGATGATGCGCAATACGTAAGAAGAATTTCTCTGCCATCGGACATGAACCAACTTTAGGTTTTTCTTCTAAGGACTGGCAATCAATCATGCCCAGCACTTGTGCATCCTGTGGTAAAAGAATATCACTCAGCAACTGGCAAATTAGTTTGCTTTCTTCGAGTTGGACCTTTTGATAAATATGTCTGAGTTTGGCTTGAAAATTGACTTCTTGTTGCAAGCTCTGTGCAAAGCTCTCTTCTGGGTTTAAGCGCTGCAAACACTGTTGAACCCCAGTATTAACATCCAGATTGCGCCATGTCTCCAACATCAGTCCATAGGAGGAAGCTTGATTGAGAATATTCCTCAATGCTTTAGTATCGTAATCTTCAAAAATTCGAAAATCCTGTAAGCCGATAGGATCGCGTGTTTGCGAAACAAATTCAGCAATCACACGTGTCGCTTGGGTATAACCACAACCTCGTCGCTCTGTTTGATGGCTAAAATGTTCATTCAACATTTCTGTAAGTTTGGCAGAGAGCGGGGATAAATATTTTTTAAAAATAACGACCACTTCATGGTCGACCATCTCAGACATGATTCCCTCTCTTGTTATTTTGATTTATCAACTTCCATCTATCGCAAATCACTTATACTGCTTATTTAATCTAATCATTCGCATTTATTAATTTAGCTTTAATTAAGTATTTTTATACGACTAAAGATGAATATAAATCATTAACTTATAAACCTTTTATCTCATCTTCATTGAAAATACAGCACTTGTCAACGATAAAGATATCGCCTGAACTTAGCTGTCAAAATATGCCCTAAAAAGTCATTCACCTCCCCATCTAATCAACATCGATTTTGCACTGGAGCACATTTACATTTACACTAGAAATAGGCACTCAACTGAGTACCCAACTCGCAATAACCACATCAAACAAAGCTTTAGGATTCGGCTATGCATTATAAGATTCATGCCATTGACGTAAAAAATGCCTTAAAAAACTATATTTGGTTATTGGAAGATACACATACACAGGACGTTGTGGCGATCGACCCAACTGAAGCGGGTTTAGTGATTGATTTTTGCCAACAACATCAACTTCAACTGAAGCAAATTTGGTTGACGCACTGGCACAAAGACCATACCGGTGGGGTTGAAGGCTTACTCGCCGATCAAAATATTATGGTCTATGGTCCACGTGATGAACTCAGTAAGATTTCACTGATCTCCAACCCTTTACAAAATGACGATCATTTTCATTTTAACGACCTAAAAGTTGAAATCATTGCGACTCCCGGGCATACCCTTGGTCATATTACCTATTTTATTGAAAAAATAGAGACATTGTTTAGTGGTGATACCTTGTTTGCAATGGGCTGTGGCCGCCTATTTGAAGGTACTGCCGAACAAATGTATCACTCATTAAATCGACTGGCAGCCCTACCCATTCAAACTAAGGTCTACTGTACGCATGAATACACCCTAGCCAATGCAGAATTTGCTCTCACCGTTGAACCTAACAATGTGGCATTACAACAGCGGATGGAACAGGTCAAAGCCCTAAGAGCAGCAGATCAAATCACACTCCCAAGCACCATTGAATTAGAGCTTGAAACCAATCCCTTTTTACGTACCGAAAGTGCTGATGATTTTGCACGTATCCGTAGTTTGAAAGATCAGTTCTAAATAAATGCATTAAATTTAAACGATTCATTTTCCATTTTTCGTTAAAAGTGGAAAATGAAATTATTTTTTACATTTATCATGCTCAATTTAAAAAAAAATCGAGTGTAGTTTATTAAAAAATAAAATTAAATAATCAATAAAAATCAAAATGATAAACAAACACCAGATAAGTTTCTCTCTATAAAAATTACGCTAAATTTACATTAGTTACACGTGGAAAAATAAATCTATGCAATCCCCCTTTAAAAAAATTTAACCGACCCTTATTAATATTTACATGTTCACAAGGAGATCTGTCATGAAAAACAGAGTTGTTAAAGCAAAAAACGTATTGGCTTTCCGTATTTGGTTAGAAAAATTAGGCTATTCAGTTAAAAATCTGACAGATAACCGTGGTTTTACATTCAGCTTTAAAAAAGAATATGGTCTAGTCACCTGTGACTTATCTGGTAATGCTTTAGCAATGCAGCTTGGCGAAGAATTCGAAGATCATTTAAAAGCATAATGACAAATTTTCTGATCGTTCAGGGTTTCAAAGGGATTTGGAATCCTGATTCTAAGAATCAACAAATTTAAATATTTCTCCCTCTATTTAATCCCTCATTTTCTAACCATTTCATACAAAATTTTATTGGAACCAACGCAATTTCCAAGTATCATTATGCCCAGTCGAGGGATGCTGCGACAATTGATCGGCACTAAAGATCAATTTGCCAGGCTCGACGATCGGTTAGACATTCGTTTTAACCAACAACGGCATCCGCGAACAGAATGATCCATACTATTTTTTCTAGGAGATCCTGATGAACGCGGTGAATGCTTCATTTACAGATTATAAAGTTGCTGATATTTCCCTTGCTGACTACGGTCGTAAAGAGATCAAACTTGCTGAAGCAGAAATGCCAGCTTTGATCGGCTTACGTAAGCGTTATGCAGCAGCTAAACCACTTGCTGGCGCAAAAATTTTGGGTTGTATTCACATGACAATCCAAACAGCTGTTCTTATTGAAACATTGGTTGAGCTTGGCGCAGAAGTGCGTTGGACCTCTTGCAATATCTTCTCTACTCAAGACCATGCTGCTGCTGCCATTGCTGCAAGTGGTGTCCCAGTTTTCGCTTGGAAAGGCGAAACTGAAGAAGAATATGTTTGGTGTTTAGAACAACAGATCAATGTGAATGGCCAACCTTGGGATGCCAACATGATCTTGGACGATGGTGGTGACTTAACTGCACTTGTTCATGACAAATACCCTGCACTTTTAGAGCGTATCCACGGCATTACCGAAGAAACCACAACAGGCGTACAACGTCTGTTGGAAATGTGGAAAGACGGTTCCCTTAAAGTTCCTGCAATCAATGTCAACGATTCGATCACTAAATCGAAAAATGACAACAAATACGGTTGCCGCCATTCATTAAACGATGCGATCAAACGTGCGACTGACATGTTACTTTCTGGTCGTCGTGCACTTGTGATCGGTTACGGTGACGTAGGTAAAGGTTCTGCGCAATCTTTACGTCAAGAAGGCATGATCGTACGTGTAACTGAAGTTGATCCAATCTGTGCAATGCAAGCCTGCATGGATGGATACGAAGTTGTATCTCCATATAAAAATGGCGTACAAACTGGCAAAAAAGAAGACATTAACCAAGACTTATTGGGCAATACTGACCTTGTTGTGACCACAACTGGTAACTACCATGTATGTGATTCTGCAATGTTAGATAGCTTAAAAGCGGGTGCTGTAGTATGTAACATTGGTCACTTCGATACAGAGATCGATACGGCATACTTACGTGGCTACAAGTGGGTTGAAGTGAAGCCACAAGTACACCAAGTGTATCGTTCAGAAGACGAAAACAACTACTTGATCCTTCTTTCTGAAGGTCGTTTAGTGAATCTTGGTAATGCAACAGGCCACCCATCACGCGTGATGGACGGTTCTTTCGCCAACCAAGTCCTAGGTCAAATGCATTTATTCGCTGAAAAATTTGCTGACTTACCTGCTGAGCAAAAACAAGCTGCGATTCGCGTAGAAGTCCTTCCTAAGAAATTAGATGAAGAAGTTGCTGCTGCAATGGTGCTTGGCTTTGGTGGTGTGTTAACACAATTGACTCAAGTACAAGCAGATTACTTAGGCGTTCCTGTTGAAGGGCCGTTCAAATCTGACGCTTATAAATACTAAGAAATTCAGGGCAGACGTTTTACGGACTGCCCTTTTTTCTAAAATTTCCAAGCGATTTTAAAAAGGATTTGAAATGACGAAACGTGTTCCTATTTCTTTTGAATTTTTTCCACCTAAAACAGATGCTGGTGCAGAAAAATTAAAAGGTGTTCATCAAGAATTACAGCTGTTAAATCCAGAGTTTTTCTCAATTACCTACGGTGCAGGTGGTTCAACCCGCGAACGTACATTAGCTGCGATTCATGACTTTAATGGCAAAGGTACGCCTGTTGCGCCTCACCTGTCTTGTATCGGTGATGACAAAGTCCGTATTGCCGAACTTTTAGATTTATATAAATCTCAAGGGATTGATCGTATTGTCGCTTTACGTGGTGACTTACCATCTGGTCAGGTCGGCTTGGGTGAACTCCCTTATGCCCAAGACTTAGTTCGCTTTATCCGCGAGCATTCAGGCGATCATTTCCACATTGAAGTGGCAGCCTATCCTGAAATGCACCCTCAAGCTGACACCTTTGATGGTGATATTCAACGTTTTGTCGAAAAAGTTAATGCGGGTGCCAATGCTGGTATTACTCAGTTTTTCTTCAATCCAGATGCTTATTTCTATTTTATCGAGCGTATTGCCAAAGCTGGCGTGAATATTCCGGTTGCGCCAGGTATTATGCCGATTACCAATGCAAGCAACCTGATCCGCTTTGCGGATGGTACCGGTGCGGAAATTCCACGTTGGATTCGCAAGCAACTGGCTGCATATGGTGATGACAGTGCAAGCATCAAAGCATTCGGTCATGAAGTGATTGTAAAACTTTGTGAACGCTTGATTGCCGGTGGCGCACCAACGCTACATTTTTACTCAATGAACCAAACAGAACCGACTCGACAACTGGTTGTCGATCTTGGTTTAAACTAATTTGTACGAGCACGACCCAAGCATGAATCGTTTTTATATCGAAACCGAATTAAACACTGGCAATACCATTGAATTAACCGAATCGGTATTTCACCATTGGGTCCGTGTACTGCGTGCGAAAGAGCAAGAACAAGCCATCTTTTTCAATGGAAAAGGTGGTGAATATGTTGTCACCCTGACTGAAATCAACAAAAAAAATGCCTTTGTTTCGGTTGATCAGTTTGATCCAACTGATCGTACCGCACCATTCAGTGTGGTATTGGGTCAGGTGATGAGTAAAGGTGATCGCATGGATTATGCGATTCAGAAAGCAACTGAATTGGGCGTAACCAGTATTCAATTACTCACCAGTGAACGTTGCGAAATGCGTTTAAAGTACGATCGTGATCAGAAAAAAATAGACCACTGGCAATCTGTAGCAATCGCCGCTTGTGAACAATGTGGCATGAACCGAGTTCCTCAAGTTTTAGCCCCGATTGCTTTGGCTGACTGGCTCAGCAGTGAGTTGCCGGCATCACGTTTTGTACTTGCACCCAATAAAGACCAAACCAATGTATTGCTCAACAGCAGCCCCGATCTCGCCTTATTGATTGGTCCAGAAGGTGGTTTAAGTGAAGCCGAGATTCACTTGGCTAATCAACATCAATTTAAAAACTGGTGCATTGGTGATCGAGTGTTAAGAACTGAAACCGCTCCTATCGTTGCCTTGTCGATTTTAAATTATCACTTCTCATTGAGCTAAGTACTTGGCATTGCTTTCTGTGGTCTTTAGCGCTAATTTAAAATAAGCTCCATATGTTTACAAAAAGACAAAGACTGTGAATATAGATAAAAAATTAAAAGGATTATTCTTTGTATGTTAGGGGTTCAGGACAAAAATTTGCCACAGTTTATCTATACGGACCAAATTGATTATCCAAATCACGTACGTTTATTCGTTTTAAGCGTGTTTTGTATTTGTCTGTTAGATTATGCCCTATTTGGGATTTTTTACTCTTTTGAATCCAACATTTTCACAACCTGGATGAGCATCACCCTCATTCTTTTGTTTAGCTTTAGCTGTGTTTGTCATTTCTTACTCAAACGCTATTCTTCGGTTCGCTATAGCAATCAAACCAATCTCATTTTTCAACTGATCTGTTTTTTTACAGGCTTACTGATTGGGGTCAACACCATTGTCATCAATCATTACTTGGCGGTCGATATCCCGCATTTGGTTGGGTCACATGTTTTAACCTTAACAGCTTTATTGCTCACAGCCTCTCATATCATCGCACTGACTTTTTTAACTCAACATATTCGCTATTTCTTCTTATTTTTTATCCCAAGTATTGTGCCATTAATCATCTCACAGTTTTTGCATCGAGATCATGATCACACCCTGTTCTATCTGGCCTATTATTCCTCCTTTTTTGCCACGGTACTCTGCGCTCAAGTCACCTATAAAATTCATAAACGCTTGGCCTTGGTGCTGGATAAAAATAAACAACTGATTGATGTGGCCGAGCAGCATAACCAATGGACCGAAGAGCTGTGCCAACAATTACAGCGTGAAGTGAATAAGTCCAAAGATATTGAAGCGCAACTGCAATTCAATAATCACCTGCTGGAACAAAAAGTTCGTGAGCGTACATTCGACTTGACGCAAATGAATGAAAGCTTAGAAGAACATCGTCAGAACTTAAGCTTTGCCCATGAAACTGCAGGCATTCGCCCTTGGGACTGGAATCTTGAAAGCCATACCGTTGGAGTCACCAATGCACATAGTCAAGCAGTCACGCGCAATTCTGAAAACCATTACACCCTACTGCATAAAATCATTCATCCTGATGATATCGAGCGGGTAAAAAACACCTTATATAATCATTTATGTGGCCAAACTAAGCGCTATGAAGAAACCTTCCGAATTAAACGTCATAATGGTGAATGGACTTGGATTCATGATGTTGGTCAGGTGATTTTACGGGATCCCAAAGACGACACCCCTTTGCGAATGGTGGGTATTCACCGCGATATTAATCAAGAAAAGAAAGATCAGGAACGTTTAAAGCTTGCTGCCAGCGTATTTGAGCAAGCTTCAGAAGGTATTTTCATTTTAGATGAAAACTTTAACTATGTTGAAGTGAATCCTAAATACGAACAGCTAACTGGAATGGATAAACAGGCTATTATCGATAAGCAGTTATTTGAAATTACTAAGCAAAATAAGCAGCATCATCATAATTTTCATTTATCGATTCTTGATACATTACGTGAAGAACAGGAATATGAAGGTGAATTTCAAGAAACCTATATTTCTGAAAAATCTTGTTTTTTGTGGATTCATATCAATGCTGTGAAAGATGAACAAGAGCGTGTTATCAATTATATTGGGATTGTTTCAGATCAAACTGAACGTAAGCACCAAGAGCAACGTTTATCCTATTTAACCAATTACGATACGCTCACCGATCTACCGAACCGTTTTTATTACCAACAACAATTACATCAATATCTGGTCAATGAAGCTTCGATTCAGCATCTGGCTGTCATCCGTTTAAATATCGACCGCTTCCGTGCCTTGAATGAGATCATTAGCAATAAAGCTGGCAACGAACTCCTCAAACAGGTCGCACAACGCTTACGCATCAGTAATATTGATGCATTACTTGTCGCCCATTTAAGTGCAGATGACTTTGCGATTATTTATGAAATTTCGCCCGTACATCCGCCACTTCATCAGCTCTGTAATAATATTGTTGAAGCTTTTAGCAAACCTTTTTACCTTGCCGATCAAGAATACTTTGTCAGTATTTCAATCGGAGTTGCCATTTATCCAGAACATGGCCGTCAAGTCGATAATTTAAACACCCATGCAGAACAGGCATTGACCGAAGCCAAACGTTTAGGTGGTAATACCATTCGCTACTACTCCAATGAAAGAGCCAATTTTGTAGCCAAATATACAGATCTAGAACTCGACCTAAGAAAAGCTATTCAGAATAACGAATTGGTGGTGTATTACCAGCCTAAAATCAATGCGCATAACCATCAAATTAATGGCTTTGAAGCATTGATCCGTTGGAAACATCCAACCAAGGGCCTGATCATGCCAAGCATTTTCATTCCTTTGGCAGAAAGCACCAGTCTGATTTCGGATATTGGACAATTTGTTTTACATGAAGCCGCCAAACAGCTACAAACATGGCAACAACTTGGTTATAGCAATATCAATATTGCAGTCAATATAGTGGCACAGCAAATTTTACGTGGTCAGTTGCTGCATGATATTGATGCGGTATTAAATAGCTATGCAATTTCGGGTAAAAATCTTGAATTGGAAATTACTGAATCTGCCTTTATTGAAAACACCGACAGCGTCAAAACGGTATTACATGCCATTAAAGAACGCCAGATTTCAATTGCATTGGATGACTTCGGTACGGGTTATTCATCACTAGCCTACCTCACCGAATATCCAATTGACATTTTGAAAATTGATCGTGCCTTTATCTCAAAAATTGGCAATGCCAAACAGGATGCGATCGTTAATGCCATGATCGCCATGGGCAAGACCATTGGCCTAAAAGTTGTGGCTGAAGGTGTTGAAACCGAGCAGCAATATGAGTATTTAAAACGACAAAATTGCGACATATTACAGGGTTACTTGTTTTCACAACCTCTCACTGCCGCTCATGCGACAGAATATCTGCAAAAACAAAAGCAGCAGTCAACCGCAAGATATTCCATTTAAACGTGAATTTTAACCTTTTTTACGCTGTATTTTTCACTGAATAGCAGCTGTCAATACGTATGCAGTTCAGTGAAAATAAGCTTTTTTGACTGTGCGAAAGCATGAACTAGTGCTATATTCTTGTGCACTTATCTTAATATCGTAATTAGACAGCTAGATGTCTGATTATTATCGGAACAAACGAGACTCAGATGGACGATCAATCTTTAAAACAAGCCGCTTTGTATTACCATGAATTTCCAACCCCAGGAAAAATCAGTGTGACACCTAGCAAGCAGCTCGTTAACCAACGAGATTTAGCGCTTGCCTACTCACCTGGTGTTGCTGCGCCATGTTTGGAAATCGAACGTGACCCTTCTACCGCTGCCAAATATACAGCGCGTGGTAATCTGGTTGCCGTCGTGAGTAATGGTACAGCCGTGCTTGGTTTGGGAAATATTGGCCCGCTCGCGTCTAAACCTGTAATGGAAGGTAAAGGCGTTCTGTTCAAAAAGTTCGCTGGTGTTGATGTCTTTGATATCGAAATTGATGAAAATGATCCAGACAAGATTGTAGATATCGTTGCTGCATTAGAGCCGACGTTTGGTGGTATCAACTTAGAAGATATCAAGGCACCAGAATGTTTCTACATCGAGAAGAAACTTCGCGAACGCATGAAAATTCCTGTATTCCATGATGACCAACATGGAACCAGTATTATTGTCGGTTCAGCATTGCTCAATGCCTTACAACTGGTCAATAAAAAAATTGATGAAATTAAAATTGTAGCGTCTGGCGCTGGTGCAGCTGCACTTTCGTGCTTAGACTTGCTTTGCGCATTAGGCGTGAATAAAGCCAACATCGTTGTTGCCGACTCTCGCGGCCTTCTCACGACATCACGTGAAGGCCTAGATGAATCGAAAAAACGTTATGTACAAGACATTCAAGCAACACAATTGCATGAAGTTATGGCTGGCGCAGACATGTTCCTCGGTCTTTCAGCAGCAGGTATCCTCACCAAAGAAATGGTGAAAGAAATGGCTGAAAATCCAATTATTTTTGCCCTTGCCAACCCTGACCCAGAAATTTTGCCTGAACATGCGCATGAAGTACGTCCAGATGCGATTATGGCAACAGGTCGTTCAGACTATCCAAACCAAGTGAATAACGCGCTTTGCTTCCCTTATATCTTCCGTGGCGCATTGGATGTAGGTGCAACAACCATTAATGAAGAAATGAAAATTGCTTGCGTACATGCAATTGCACGTATGGCACATGTGGAAGCAGATGCTGCCACCTATGGTGAAAAATCAGCTTCATTTGGTCGTGATTATTTAATCCCTCGCCCACTTGATCAACGTTTGATTTTAGAAATTGCACCTGCTGTTGCGAAAGCAGCAATGGACTCTGGTGTTGCTACACGCCCAATTGAAGATTTCTCTGCATATCGTCAACGTCTTTCTGAATTTGTTTATAACTCAGCATTCTTGATGAAGCCAATCTTCTCTCAAGCGAAAACTGATCCAAAGCGTATTGCTTATGCTGAAGGTGAAGATCAACGCGTATTACGTGCCGTTCAAATTGTTGTTGATGAAGGTTTGGCAAAACCAATTCTTGTTGGTCGCACTTCGGTTATTGAAGACAACATCAAAAAGTTGGGTTTACGTTTACAGCATGGCGTGAATATTGAAATCGTCGATCAGGAAAAAAATCCTCAATACGAAGATTTCTCTAAAGAATATCATCAAATCATGCAACGTAAGGGTGTAACGGTTGAATATGCGCAACGCGAAGCACGTCGTCGTTCTACTTTAATCGCAGCGATGCTGGTTAAATTTGGTAAAGCCGATGGTATGTTGTGTGGTACTTATTCAAGCTACGATATTCATTTAGATTTCGTGAAAAATGTGATTGGCCTTAAAGAAGGTCGCAGCACATTCTTTACTTTGAATGCCTTAATGCTTGAAGATCGCAATTTATTTATTGCCGACACCTATGTAAATACCAACCCAACGGCTGCACAACTTGCAGAAATGACCATTTTGGCTGCTGAAGAAGTTCGTCGTTTCGGTATTACACCACGTGTCGCACTACTTTCTCACTCAAGCTTTGGTAGCGACCAGAATGACCCAAGCGCACAAAAAATGCGTGAAGTCTATCGTCTGCTTTCAGAACAGGCACCTGAGTTAGAAGTTGAAGGTGAAATGCATGGTGATGCAGCATTAGATGAAAATATTCGTCATTTTGCATTCCCAAATTCACGTTTCAAAGGTTCAGCAAACTTGTTAATTATGCCGAACCTAGATTCAGCCAATATTTCATTCAACTTGTTAAAAGCAACTTCTGGTAATAATGTGACCATTGGTCCTATTTTATTGGGTGCTGCAAAACCTGTTCATATTCTTACACCTACAGCAACGACTCGTCGTTTGGTGAATATGACAGCGTTAACGGTTGCCGAAATTCAGCAAAGCCAAAACTAAGTTCACTTAAGCCTCGCTTTTCTTGAAAAGCTTCGCTTAACCCTTGAGAAAACCTCTATTCTGTAGCATGATTGTGTGAAGAATAGAGGTTTTTTCATGCAAGTTTATTTAGTAGGCGGTGCTGTCCGAGATCATTTACTCGGCCATCCCTATCACGAAAAAGATTATGTGGTGGTTGGAGCAACGCCCGAGCAATTACTCGCCAAAGGCTATCAACCCGTGGGAAAAGATTTCCCGGTATTTCTGCATCCAATAACAAAAGAAGAATATGCTCTTGCGCGTACAGAACGTAAATCAGGCGTTGGCTATCATGGTTTCCAGTTTTTCACAGACACAACCGTTAAATTAGAAGAAGATCTGATTCGTCGTGATCTCACTATTAATGCCATGGCCATGAATGAAGCGGGCACAGTATATGATCCTTATGGCGGTCAACGCGATTTAGAGCAGAGAATCCTGCGTCATGTGTCTGATGCATTTACCGAAGATCCATTGCGTGTTCTTCGTGTGGCGCGTTTTGCTGCCCGTTATGCCGCCTATGGCTTTAAAATTGCAGATGAAACGCTGCAATTAATGCAGGATATTGCCCAATCAGGTGAATTAAATGCATTAACACCAGAACGGGTCTGGAAAGAAACCTCCCGTGCTTTACTAGAAGATCACGCGGATGTCTATTTCCAAACCTTAAGAGACTGCAACGCCTTAAAGATTCTATTTCCAGAAATCGATGCACTTTTTGGGGTACCTCAACGTCCAGAATACCATCCAGAAATCGATTGCGGTATTCATACGCTAATGGCACTTAAACAAGCCTGTTTAGCAGGATATGCATTGGACGTCCGTTTTGCGGTATTGGTTCATGATCTTGGTAAAGCGCTCACCCCTGTAGACGAACTACCCCGCCATATCATGCATGAAGAACGTGGCATACAGCCTGTAACCGACATTTGTGATCGTTTAAAAGTACCGACACATTTAAAAAATTTGGCACTGATCGTCTGCAAAGAGCATTTAAAGTGCCATCAGATCATGAACCTGAAACCAGGGACACTATGGCGGTTATTACAACGTTTAGATGTGCTACGTCGTCCTGAGAAAGTCATTGCCTTTGTACAAGCCTGTGAATGTGATGCCAAAGGTCGCCTAGGTTTGGAACATCGCCCCTATCCACAAGCGCAATATGTTTTAGATGCAATGGAAATCGTACGTAATATACGTGCACAAGATTTACCTGAACATATTACGGGTCCTGAGATTGGTGAAATGCTGATTCAGTATCGAATTGAGGCCTTGGCAAAGTTTAAGGAAACATTCAATAACTGATTAATTTTTAAGTAAATTAAATCTTTTTTGTACAAATTTCCTTATTCGAAGACTAAAAAGATTATTAATCAAGCAAACGATTAATTTTATTTACTATTGTTGTTGACGCATCCGCTTTTCATGCCTAAAATGCGCATCAGATTCTCCAATAGCTCAGTCGGTAGAGCGACGGACTGTTAATCCGCAGGTCCCTGGTTCGAGCCCAGGTTGGAGAGCCAATCTACTATTCTCCCATAGCTCAGTCGGTAGAGCGACGGACTGTTAATCCGCAGGTCCCTGGTTCGAGCCCAGGTGGGAGAGCCAAGATTCTAAAAAGGCCCTGATCATTGATCAGGGCCTTTTTTATTGTTGCTAAAACCGCATTTAATAAAAAAGACCTCTAAAAAGTAGAAGTCTTTATATTGAAAATATAGTCTAAATCAAGCAGCGACTTTTGCAGGTACACCACTATGAAAACGGAAGGTATCATCTGGGCTTAAAATCAGATTCTTTTCCACTTCACGGATACGCTCGATTCGCTGTTGAATATCTTCTTCGGGATCTTTGAGTTTCGCTGTTTTTGCAACATCCAATGCCAAGGCTAGATAGTCCTCAAAATGGCGAGATTCCGACTTAAGCAAATAGCGGTAGTACCGCCCCAGCTCATCGTCCACAATCGGTGCCAGCGCATAGAAACGCTCACAAGAGCGTGCTTCTACAAATGCACCAATAATCATGACATCAATTAACGCCTCAGGCTCATAAGTGCGAATTTCTTTACGCAATTCACCTGCATAACGTCCGGCACTCAAACCCTTCCACTCTTGTCCACGTTTGGTCATGAATTCTAAAACCTGCTCATAATGCAGCATTTCTTCACGTACCAATTGTGCCAATTTCACTTGCAAGTCAGTAAAGAAGCTATAGCGGAACATGAGATTCATGGCCGTTCCAGCTGCTTTCTTTTCACAATTGGCATGGTCTTGCATTAAAGTGTCTAGATTATTCAGCGCTTCATCCAGCCAAGCTCGAGGAGTGCTGCAACCTAAAAAATCAATGACGGGTTGCATCAACTCATCATACTTTATACTACTCATTCAATTATCTCGCAGCAGCCTGAATCGCTGCTTTCATCTCTTTTACTGCTTGAGCCAAACCAACAAATACACTATCTGCAATGATTGAATGACCAATATTGAGTTCATGAATGTGTGGAATCGCAGCAATTGCAGCGACATTGTCTAAATTCAACCCATGCCCTGCATTCACCACCAAACCTTTTGCTGCTGCATATTCGGCACCTTTGATAATACGGGCCAACTCAGCTTGCTGTTGTTCATCCGTTTCTGCATCTGCGTAAGCACCAGTATGGATTTCAATGGTTGGTGCACCACATGCCACCGCTGCATCAATTTGTGCCAAATCAGCATCAATAAATAAAGATACATCACTGCCTATGGCTTTCAGTGCTTCAGTTGCAGCTTTGACCTTTTCAAAGTGACCCACCACATCCAAGCCACCTTCTGTGGTGACTTCTTGACGACGTTCAGGGACAAAACACACGTGTTGGGGTTGAATCTCTTTGGCAAACTCAACCATTTCATCCGTTACAGCCAACTCAAGATTCATACGTGTTTTTAACAATGGGCGCATACGACGCACATCATCATCTTGTATATGGCGGCGATCTTCACGCAAATGTAAAGTAATCCCTTCAGCACCCGCTTCTTCACAAACCAAAGCAGCCTGAACTGGATCAGGGTAAGTTGTACCACGTGCTTGTCTTAATGTCGCAACATGATCAATGTTTACACCTAAGATTGCAGCCATAAAAATATCCTATCGTTTATCCTTCTTTTTGCATCATCAATACATCAAGAAGATCAAGTTTGTGTACTTTGAATCCAAAGTTGACGGCTTTTCAGCGGTCGATCGCCCAACAAAGAGCTAATCATTTGCCGATATAGTTTACCCAATAATTGCAACTGTTCGGGAGAAAAATCCTGTCCCTCTTCATAACATTGCATTGAGCCAATCAACATGCCTGAGAGCGTAGAACGTGAGGCTTGTGCAACTGGTAAGAAACCATCATTCAATTGAAAAAGATAATGCTGGGCAGCATGCACCTCTTGTTGATTTGCATCAACTGAAAAGTCAATTGCGTAACCAAGCTCTTGCAGTAAAGCATGTTCAAATTGTCGTAAAATCTGTCGCAAAAATAATGCTGCTTGCTCATGTGAAGCGAGTTGTTGTAATTGTAATAATATCAATTGATATTGTTCAAAGGTTTGCGGCATAGCCTCTTCTAAAGGACATAAACGCAGCAAAATTTCATTTAAATAAAAACCCGCAAAAAAAGCATCCCCGTGAAAAAACACAGGTTGATTTAAAATTTCCAGTTTGGTGAAATTTTTGAGTTCTGATTTGCCTGTGGCTTGTAAACGAATTGGCTGATATTGAGGTGGTGGGGTTTGTCTTAAAATCCCATCCACCCGACCATATTCTTGTGTATATAAATGCACAATATGGCTTTTTTCACGATATTTACGATGATGAATCAAATAGCCATGCAGGACTTCATTACGCATCATAAAGCGAGACTAGTCCTTCTTTTTCTCATCCTTATCTTCATCATCGCCATCAGGAATAACTGCACCAACTACAGCAGCAGTCCCCTTAACAACACCTTTGGTGGTCTTATAAGCAACTTTAACAGGTACGGTCACAAGCTTATGAACACAGCCTTGCAACATGAAGATGCATGTTACGATTGCGAGTACACGGATTGTTATTTTCATACCTGTTTCCATTGTCTTAAAACCTGTTAAATATCGCTATAACCCAAGCTTTTTAACGCACGCTCATCATCAGACCAACCACCTTTGACTTTCACCCAAAGTGTCAGCATGATTTTCTGTTCAAACATTTTTTCCATGTCTGCACGTGCATCCATGCCAATGCTTTTTAGCTTCGCACCTTTATCACCAATCACAATGGCTTTTTGACCTTGACGCTCTACGAAAATCGTTGCATCAATATACGTACAAGGTGGCTTTAAACGACCTGTTTTTTCATTTACGGTCGCTTCTTCAGTTTTAAACGATTCAATTTGTACGGTCAAATCATATGGAAGCTCTTCACCCAACTGACGCATAATTTTCTCACGAATGATTTCACTCGCAAGGAAACGTTCAGAACGATCGGTAATCTGATCTAATGAATACAAAGGTGGTTGATATGGCAGATACTTCTCAATGGTATCGCGTAAATGATCGAGATTTGCACCACGCAATGCTGAAACTGGAACAATTTCAGCAAAATTCATCAGCTTCGCACGCTCTCGAATCAGCGGTAAAGCTTCATTTTTATTTTCAAATGTATCTAGCTTATTGATCACAAGGATCACAGGCATATCTGCATTTTTAAGTTTTTCCAAAACCAATTCATCGTTTTGAGTCCACTTTTGTGCATCAACCACAAATAAAACCAAGTTCACATCACGCAATGCTGAGTGCGCAGCACGGTTCATCATCTTATTGATGGCGCGAACTTCTTTTTTATGCATCCCAGGGGTATCTACGAATACCGCCTGTGATTTCTCACGCGAATCGATCCCCACGATCTTGTGACGTGTAGTTTGTGGTTTACGTGAGGTAATGGATAGTTTCTGACCCAAGATATGGTTCATCAAAGTTGACTTGCCCACATTTGGACGGCCAACAATAGCAACAAAACCGCTTTTGAAATCTGAAGGAATTGTACTTCCTTGAGAACTAAAAAATTGATCAACTACATTATTGCCATCTTGCTGTTCAGTTGCTTCTGGCTTATTTTCTTCTGAATGAGACATCAGGTTATTGCTCCAATAATTTTAAAATCTCTGCCGCTGCCGTTTGTTCGGCAAAACGACGACTTGAGCCCTCGCCTATAATTTTTGGCAATCCCGCCACATCACATTCCACTTTGAAATGTTGATTCGGGGCATCACCTTGAATATCTACAACCTCGTAAACTGGGAGAGGTTTTTTACGTGCTTGTAAATACTCTTGCAAACGTGATTTCGGGTCTTTCAGTTGATCTGTCGGTTCGATATGATCAAGATATGGTTCATACCATTTTAGCACAATGCGTTCCAGCAAGTTGAGATCATTACTGTCTAAATAAATAGCACCAATAATGGCTTCAACGGTATCTGCAAGAATAGACTCTCGGTGATGGCCACCAGATTTTAACTCGCCTGTGCTTAAAATTAATGACCGACTCAGCTGTAAATCGTTTGCGATTTTTCCCAACGCTTCCTGTCGAACTAAAGTCGCACGCATTCGCGTTAAACGGCCTTCATTTTCCAGTGGATAAGCATTGTACAAATAATTAGCGATGATCATCCCTAATAATGAATCGCCTAGAAATTCTAGGCGTTCATAATTGTGTTTATGGCTGACCGAGCGATGGGTCAAAGCCAGTTTTAACAAGTCAAACTGTTTAAACTGGTGACCTATACGCCCTTGCAGCCGTGTATCATTGAGCTTGTTTTGCAGATTTTTGGTCAAAAGTCTTCTCAAAGGTCATAACTAAACTGATATTCAGCATGAAAGGCTTACGTATTTCATACTTCTTTATCACGACAAGATCATCTTTATAAGTCACTTGCGCGATATCTTTAAAATGTAAATCACGAATCCCGTTCATATCAAAACGTTGATCCATCTGAGTGTTAAACTTACTCGGCGTAATATTTTCAGGGCTATCTTTAAGCAAGCCCTCAATCTGAGTATTAATCAGTTTGTCATCCCAGTATGCTGGCCAAATCGCAACTGCTGCTTTCACAGCAACTGCAAATAAAACCACCCCAAATAAAATTGCAATATACGAAGTCCCTTGTTGAGATTTACGCATCTGTCTATTTCCTATCTATTTTTATTAGTCAATCTTACCATTTCGGTTAAAACTTGGAAGATTTAAACCAGGTTCTTTATGCATCCATACATAAAAAGCTCGCCCAGTTAAATTCGCTTCAGGTACAAAGCCCCAAAAACGACTGTCTGCACTTTGATCACGGTTATCGCCCATGGCGAAGTATTGTCCTTTTGGTACAGTCACTTCCCAATCTTGACCATTGCTTTGGATAAATACGTCATTCTCTTTGGCAACAAATGGGACTAACGCTTCAGCACCCCGCAATTGCGCAAATTGGAATTGTTCAGCCAAAGGATTACGTCCTTCTAAGTAACGAATCAAATGCTGATGTTCACCCAAAGTTTCTTTAAAATAAAGTGCTGTCGGCGTATCTTGCTGGTCTTTCTCACGTGAGAATTGTGTTGCTACCTTTGCAATCTGCTTTCCATTGATAATCAATTGACCCGCTTTAAACTGAATGTGGTCGCCAGGTATACCCACTACACGTTTAATATAGCTAATCGTAGGTTGTGGTGGATAACGAAACACAATCACTTCACCACGTTTTGGCTCACCCACATCAATGATTTTAGAATTTACGATTGGTAAACGCACACCATAATCAAACTTATTCACCAGAATAAAATCACCCGTTTCTAAGGTCGGGACCATAGAATCTGACGGAATATTAAATGGCTCATACAAGAAAGAACGCAGTACAAGTACAACCGCTAACACTGGCCAGAAATCATAGGCCCATGTAATGACAAAGTTCTCTTGATTACGCCCACGTGTTGCACGCTGTTTCAATACCAACTTATCCAGTAACCACACCAAAAAGAAAATCAGTGTTGCTGGTACCAGAATCAAGTTAAAATCAAAATCCACAAACCCTCTCTTGCAGTGTTACTGCTCGTCGTTCGACTGGGTAAAACAAACGTTTCCCCAGCCTCATCTTTCTTTATCGATCAACTTTTAATACAGCTAAGAACGCTTCTTGCGGAATCTCGACACTTCCCACTTGCTTCATACGTTTCTTACCTTCTTTTTGTTTCGAAAGAAGTTTCTTCTTACGCGAAACGTCACCACCATAACATTTAGCCAATACATTCTTACGCATTGCTTTTACAGTAGAACGGGCAATGATTTGCGCACCAATCGCCGCCTGAATCGCAACATCATACATTTGACGTGGAATCAGATCTTTCATTTTTTCAACCAATGCAATACCACGATGGCGAGCATCTTGACGGTGACAGATCATTGCCAAGGCATCAACCTTTTCGCTATTAATTAAAACATCAACCTTAACCAGAGCTGAACTCTCGAAACGGACGAAGTTGTAATCCAGTGAAGCAAAACCACGTGAACATGATTTTAATTTATCAAAGAAATCCATGACCACTTCAGCCATAGGAATTTCAAAAGTAATTGAGACTTGGTTACCTAAAAACTTCATGTCTTTTTGAATACCGCGACGCTCGATACACAAGGTCATCACATTACCCAAGTATTCTTGTGGCACAAGAATATGACATTCTGCAATCGGTTCGCGTAGATCTTCAACGGTCGAACCATCTGGCATTTTCGACGGGCTGTCGATATAAATGATGTCGCCTTTCTTGGTTAGCGCCTCATAAATTACCGTCGGTGCAGAGCTGATCAGATCAAGATCGTATTCACGTTCTAAACGCTCTTGAACGATTTCCATGTGTAGCATACCCAAGAAGCCACAACGGAAACCAAAACCTAGTGCATCCGAACTTTCAGGTTCAAAGAATAAAGCAGAGTCATTGATCTGCAATTTTTGTAATGCTTCACGGAAGGGTTCAAAGTCACTTGAATCAATCGGGAACAGACCCGCATAAACCTGTGGTTTAACCTTTTTAAAACCCGGTAAAGTCGCAACATCTGGTGTGTTAGACAGTGTAATGGTATCCCCGACTGGCGCACCAAAAATATCTTTAATTCCGGCAATCACAAAACCAACTTCACCCGCTTCAAGGATGTCAGTTTCGGTATGCTTCGGATTAAACACCCCCACTGAAGTCACTGGATGGGTTTGGCCTGTTGATTTCACCAGCATCTTGTCGCCCTTGCGGATACGACCTTGTTTAATACGAACAAGCGATACAACACCAAGATAGTTATCGAACCACGAGTCGATAATCAGTGCTTGCAAAGGTGCATCACGGTCACCTTCAGGCGCAGGAATGACGTCCACCAAACGCTCTAAAACCCCTTCAACCCCTAAACCGGTTTTCGCTGAACAGGTCGGTGCATCTGTCGCTTCAATCCCGATAATTTCTTCAATTTCGTGAATCACGCGCTCAGGCTCAGCTTGAGGTAAATCAATCTTGTTTAAGATTGGCAGAACTTCTAAGCCTTGCTCAATGGCGGTATAACAGTTAGCTACTGACTGTGCTTCTACACCTTGTGCAGCATCAACCACCAACAATGCACCTTCACACGCCGCCAAAGAACGAGAAACCTCATAAGAGAAGTCCACGTGTCCTGGGGTGTCAATGAAGTTTAATTGATATTCTTGACCATTTGGATGCGTGTAATACAACGTTACCGATGCAGCTTTAATGGTAATCCCACGCTCACGCTCAAGCTCCATAGAGTCTAATACTTGAGCTTGCATCTCACGATCTTGTAAACCGCCACACATTTGAATGAAACGGTCAGCCAAAGTCGACTTACCATGGTCAATATGAGCAATAATCGAGAAATTGCGTATATTTTTGATATCTACGGATTTTTTAGCTTGCGCCATGGGTTACCTTAATAATATGTACACAACAATGTACTCAATTAAAAAATTGCTTATTGCTGTGGAAAAAAATGTACGAAAAGTTCGGCACAGTATAAGCACAACAATATTAAAAATATAGTGCTAATAGCATGTGTAGTCTTTAGTGTATTGCTAGGGAGAACAACATGTGTGCTAACTATAAACCAATAGCCAGAAGCCGCGCTCAACTATTAAATTTATATGAGCCGACATTTCTTAATCGCTTAACGCATCTTGTTGAATACATAGTTTGAAGAAGATACCTGTGTAGATAGCAAACGAAAGGCACCACAAGATGAGATAAATATTATGATCAAACTTAACTGTATTCATAATGAGTTGGTTTAAAGGGTTGCTATCGGTCATGAGTGCACAGAGAAACAAAAATACATAAGTAAAAAAACCAATTCTCAGAACATATATAACATTCTTCACAAAGTACATTATGGCGCCAAGCATAATGCTTATGATGCCGAAGAACCACAAGAGTACACTTTCATCCTCATTGGAACCTTCCATCTCCCTCAAGTAAACAAATTCACCACCATACGGCACATAGGTGACAAAACCTTTTGTAAGCGATTCAAAACAAATAGCAAAAATGCCTGAAAAAACGAGAACAAGCGCCAAGTAATGTTTTAATGTTAAATTTTTCATAGCCCTGAGTAGCCCTCTCTGGGTGTCCAATATTTATCTAATATACGCGGCGCGGCAGTACAAGCCGCACAACCATCTGATTTAGAGTAATAATTCCTCATAAAGCTTGTCTGATTGATTCTTGCCAATTTCTTGATCGGTTATAGACTTGTTTAGGGTTTTCCAAATTTGTCTTATCTTCAGACGAGTCCAAAAATGAATCCAGGTTACTCTCCCCCGAGGTATGCAAATAGCTGCACTCTCAATCAAAAGAAACTCATCCGCCTCATTCAAGTCATCAAATAGCGAACCATCTGAAGCGGATATAGGCAACCGTATAGATGTTTATATTGCATAGCATTAGGCCCCAATAGCGCAATATCAAAATAACGACAATCTAAACTGTAAGAAGATCTGCCCCATTTCCACTACAGGTTGAATTTGATGAAATTCTAATTTCTGTAAAAGTCGCTGTGATTTAAGGTTTTGCTGCATGACTTGTGCATCTACATAGCGAATTTTCTGGTCAAACAACAACTCGGTTCGAATCAAATTTAGCATCGCTGTAATCGCCTCAAGCATATAACCATTCCCCCAATAATCCGGATGCAGGTCATAACCGATAATCGCACGATGATCACCCTCCTCCTCAAGAATACGATTAACACCGCAACCACCTATCATTTGACCTGTCTTTAAACGTATCGCATAACGAAAACCAGAGGCTGAATGATAACGATGATGCATTCGATGAATCAGTGCTTCCGCCTGTTCAATCTCAGAAAAAGCATCTAAATCATAAAATTCGAGCACCTGAGCATTTGAAAATATCTCGAGAACGAATGCAGCATCTTCTAAATCTAGACTATTTAAAATCAAACGCTCGGTTTCTAGTCTCTTTAAGGGCTGCATCACATCCACTCTTCATCTCGCCTAAACTTAATCTTATCTATTCAAAATAGGTCACATTGAAATCCATTGGATCTAAGTCTACAGCAATCGGTTGATAAGCTTGAGTAAAGCTTGGTGACATCCGTTTTGGACGACCAGTCTCAATTTCAATACATGCCCATTTGGTATTGCCAACAAATAAAATGCTCTGATCTTTAGGGCGATAAAAAGCATACTGGCGGAATGAATAGAGTGCATTAATATCATCCAACCATGTCCGTAAAATGACGTCCTCACCTTCCAGTGCCGCCTTACGGTATTGCACATGATGTTCAACAGCCACCATGGCATGTTTCAGTTCTAGATATTGAGCCAGACCTAAGCCCAATGCCTCGATATGCGCTGAAGCAACATCTTGCATCCACTGGATGTACATGACGTTATTCACATGACCCAATACATCTATATGCTTAGGCTCAACTTGTATTTTTAAATCAAAAATCGTACTCATAATTTTGCGTATTTCATCACGACTAACATTTCACTCGCTACCCTAGTCTAAACACAACTGGATTTCAAAATAAAAACCACCCTAATTCTAGAGTGGTTTTTATTTAAGCAGGATTTAAAAAATTTAAATCTTAAGGCAAACGTAATCCAAGAATTGCACGCTGACCTTGACGAATAATCGTTACACGCGCAACACTATTTTTTGGCAAGGCAGACACTGTTTTTGCAAATTGTTGGCTATTGGTAATCGCTGTGCCATTCACTTGTACAATCACATCACCCGCAACCAGATTTGATAAAGACGCAGTACCGCCACGCTTCACATCTTGAATCAAGATACCACCACGCACATCTAAACGCGCTTGCTCAGGTGCCGTTAGATCACGGATACTCATGCCTAAACCACTGGTTGGGTTATTTTTCTCTGCATCAGCAGCGGTGTCATCTGGTGCGGTACCCAATGTTGCAGAAATTGTACGTGTTTTATCATCACGTAGAATTTCCAGCTGAACGGTTTGATTCGGCGCGATACGATTTAGTGAATAAAGCAGATCGCTGGTACGTGAAATTGATGCACCATTGGCCTTCAAAATCACATCACCTGATTTTAAGCCTGCTTTTTCAGCTGGAGACTTCGGTGCGACTTGAGTAATCAACGAACCTTCTGGTTTCGGCAACTTATAAGCTTCTGCCAAGTTACGATCAATATCTTGCATCATAATACCAAGATAAGAACGCGTTACTTTACCCGTGGTCTTCAATTGTTGTACGACATCCATCGCCACATCAATTGGGATCGAGAATGATAAGCCCATATACCCCCCAGTACCACTGAATATACGTGAGTTCACCCCGACCACCTCACCACGCTGGTTAAACAATGGACCACCTGAGTTACCTGGGTTTAAAGCCGCATCTGTTTGAATAAACGGAACAGACGTCTCGCCACTCATATTCCGTGATTTCGCACTGACAATCCCTGCCGACGCTGAATAGTCAAAACCAAATGGTGAACCAATCGCCAAGACAGGCTCACCCACTCGAAGTTGATCGACATTACCCACTTTTAACTCTGGGAAATTATTGCCATTCACTTTCAGCAAGGCAATATCGGTACGCTCATCACTTCCAACGAGCGTGGCATCCAGTTCTCGACGATCATTCAGGATAATACTGATACGAGAAGCATTTTCAACCACATGACGGTTCGTGAGCAAGTAGCCATCTTTCCCGATAAAGAAGGCACTACCATAGCCAGTTTTTTCCTGTGGCCCCTGCTGTTGAGGGATGATCACCTGATTACCAAAAAAACGACGTAAAATTTCAGGGACTTGTTGTTGTAATAACTCTTCCTGAGTCATTTTCTTGACAACATTGACACTCACAACAGCAGGGCTGACCTGCTCAACCAGATTTGAAAAATCTACTGGCGATGCAGCATTGACTTGAGATGCTGCTATCGTAAATACCGCAGCATACATTCCTTGTTGTAAATAGCGACTTTTCATGAAGCAAGAACCTACATACTGATGATTAAAATAAAATTCTGGTCTATGTTTTTAGCATAACCCCACCATTCTTTTCGTAAAAATATGTTTATATTTTCAATGCATACAACGATCTAGAATGATGAAATATGAATAAATTATGGAGAGATTCAGCATAATCCATCCGATAGAAATGGTTTTATCTTGGAGAGCTTAACGATAGATTAAAACAATGTACTGAAACGTAATCATTTTCTCATTCATACAGATTAGGCAAAAAATAATCGGCAAATAATTCGCATTCGCTAAAAATTCACTCAATTCTAGGCAGATTAGCCCTTGCCTTTTTGATAAAAAAGCGGTGTCATTAGCGAACGTTTAAAACTGAAGCAGATTGACATGCCTGATTTAAAAACAATTCACCATTTTGATGTGATTATTGTGGGCAGTGGCGGTGCAGGTTTAAGTCTTGCACTCTCTTTACCAAGTCATTACAACATTGCAATTTTAGCCAAGGCAGCGCTGACAGAAGCCAGTACCTTCTATGCGCAAGGCGGTGTTGCTGCAGTATTAGACGAAACAGATTCTATTCAACAACATATTAATGACACTATGATTGCAGGCGGTCATCTTTGTGAATTAGATGCTGTTAAACATACTGTCGAAGGTGGCAAACCTTCAGTTGACTTCCTACTCAAGCAAGGCGTGCAATTTACGCTAGATGATGATGAGCAACTACACCTGACCCGTGAAGGTGGTCACTCACAACGTCGTATCATTCACTCTGCCGATGCAACAGGCAAAGCCATTTCAACCACCTTGGTTGAACGTGCGAAAGAACGACAAAATATTACGATTTTTGAAAATTATATTGCGATAGATCTGATCACCTTACACAAGCTTGGACATCAAGACCAAGCCAATCGATCAATCGGTCTTTATGCTTTAGATGAAACCAACGAGCAGGTTCATACCTTTTTAGCACCTTTCACTGCACTTGCCTGCGGTGGTGCAATGAAAGCTTATCTCTACACATCTAATCCTGATATTGCGACAGGTGATGGAATTGCCATGGCCTATCGGGCAGGTTGTCGTGTCGCCAATATGGAATTTAACCAATTCCATCCAACTTGTTTATATCATCCAAAAGCGCGTTCTTTCTTAATTACTGAAGCAATGCGTGGTGAAGGTGCTTATTTACGTTTACCGGATGGCGAACGTTTTATGCTGCGTTTTGATGAACGTGCTGAACTTGCACCACGTGACATTGTGGCACGTACCATCGACCATGAAATCAAACGTTTAGGAATTCGTCATGTCTGGTTAGACATCACCCATAAGTCACCTGAATTTATTACCGAACACTTCCCGACCCTATATGCACGTTTGCTTGAGCTTGGCATTGATATCACCAAAGATATGATCCCAGTTGTACCTGCAGCGCATTACACCTGTGGCGGTGTGGTGGTGGATGAACATAGCCAAACCGATTTAGATGGTTTATATGCCATTGGTGAGACCTCTTATACAGGCCTACACGGCGCTAACCGTATGGCGAGTAATTCATTACTTGAATGTTTCGTTTATGGCATGAGTGCAGCAGAAGATATCGAACAGAAATTTGATGCTGAGTTTCAATTCCCAGATGTTCCAACATGGGATGAAACACAAGTCACCGATGCCGATGAAGATGTCGTCATCTTACAAAACTGGGATGAGCTACGTTCTACCATGTGGAACTATGTCGGTATTGTACGTACCACCAAACGTTTGCAACGTGCCTTACACCGTATTGAAATGCTGAAACGTGAAATTACTGAGTATTATCAAGATTATCGTGTCAGCAAAAACTTGATTGAATTACGTAACCTAGTTCTGGTTTCGGAAATGATTGTACGTTGCGCAATGGAACGTAAGGAATCACGTGGTTTGCATTACACGCTGGATTATCCAGAACTCTCAAATGAGATTCGCAAGACGGTTTTAACTCCACCAAACTTTAAAGTAGAACAGCCTTTGGTGAATGAGTGATGAAATTAAGGCTAAAGATTCTTCCTTCTATATCTTTAGCCTCCAAAATTATTCATAAATTCGAGCAGCCATAAGCATTTCTGCAAAGGTTTTCCAATCAGGTTGAGCTAAACGGTCAACCTGATCTGTATTTTTATAATATCCGTCCATATCTTCAGTCCATGAAGCTAAAGCATCAAGAAAATCAGCCAGATTGATATTCTCCCAACCATTGGGATCATCTATAAGATTCTGACGTAATTTTTGAATAAAAATCGCGAGTTCAATATGACTCGATATCGCATCAATTGCCTTATCTAAATGATAGCTATCATGATCTTTATTCATAAGGACTGGCCTATTTTAAATATTGCAAAGCATCTTCAAACACAACATCCGCATTCTGTGTCGCATCCAATCGCTTCATCCGTTCAGGCTCTGCTTGCCATAAAGTCTCATAACCAGCACGAACTTTAGCAAAGAAACTTAATTTCTCTTGCTCAAAACGATCCAAGGCACCACGCTCTCGCGCACGGGTCATGCCCAACTCAATTGGTGCATCCAACCAAAAAGTAATATTCGGCATTTTCGCGACAAAAGTTTGATTTAACAGTTGCAACTTTTCCTGACTTAAACCGCGTCCAGAACATTGATATGCAAAGCTGGCATCGGTAAAACGATCGCTCAGTACAATTTTCCCAGCCGCTAATGCGGGTAAAATCACTTGCTGTAAATGCTGTGCACGTGCTGCATAAATCAATAACAGCTCGGTATCATGACTCATTTGCTCCTCATGATTCACCGCCAACAACAGTGAGCGAATCTGCTCAGCCAATGGTGTTCCACCCGGTTCACGGGTCAACACGACTTCTTTACCCTGCTGTTCAAAGTACTGATGAATTTTACGAATCAGCGTAGTCTTACCAACACCTTCCGTACCTTCAAAACTAATAAACATTATTCGCCCTGCTTTTTCTTTGAACGTAGCACAGTTAGATATTCTTGCACTGCACGATTATGGTCTTCTAAAGACGCGGTAAATTTATGCCCACCATTGCCCGTGGCAACAAAATAGATATTTTTAGCATCATCTGGATGCATCGCTGCCTCAATCGCTTTTTTACTTGGTAAAGCAATTGGTGTTGGCGGTAAACCATTGATGGTATAGGTGTTATAGGCCGTTGGCGTGCGCAGGTCATTACGGGTGATATTACCTTTGTAATTCTCCCCCATACCATAAATCACGGTTGGATCCGTTTGTAAGCGCATCCCCATTTTCAAACGACGGACGAAGACACCTGAAACCTGTTCTAACTCACTATCTAAACTGGTTTCTTTTTCAATAATCGAAGCCATGATCAAGGCTTCATACTTATCTTTGTAAGGTAAATTCGGTGCTTTCTTGGCCCAAGCATCATCCAACGATTTCATTTGACGGCGGTACAAATCCGTTAAGATTTTTTTATCCGTTTCGCCTTTGGCAAAGAAATAAGTATCTGGCGCAAATAGACCTTCTGGGTGCGTATATGAAATATTTAATTGCTTTAATAATTCACTGTGGGGAAGATCAAGCAAAGTATTGGTGACATTCGGATCTTTTCTTAGACTCTGAATCAACTGTGAAAAAGTTGTTCCTTCAATCACCAGAATACGGTTCATCTGCGCATTATCTGCATCTGACAACATATCCATCACCTGACGAATACTCATGCCTTCTGTGATTTCATAGACACCCGCTTTCATGGTGTCATGAATCATGAACTTCTGATACAACTTTAAAACTATTGGAAAATTCACTTTATTTTCTTTGGCTAAACGGTCAATAAATCTTGAATAGGTATCGCCAGAAGAAATTACTAAAAGCTGTTTTTTACTGTCTACCGGATAATTTTTAAATAAACTCGACCATACAATGCCAAAGATCACCAAAACAAAAATAACAATGGCGATCAAAAAGGCTTTAAAAAAAGAAAATCTGGATTTCGGTTTAGCTTTTGGCTTTTTCTTACTTTTGCTGGAACTAGGCGGCTTTGGCATATTAATCAATCTGGCTAAGTTTTAAAGTTTCAAATAAATCAAGATAGGGTTGCTGCTCTAAGACCTGATCATTAAATCGAACAACCGCTTTCATTGGATGTAACGCATTGCAAAAAAATAAACTCTGGATATGGCCAATCTCATTCATATCGATACATCGCTGCTCACATTCAATCTGATATTGCTGCATTCTCGACAAGATTTTGGCTCTCATCACACCGTGGACGCCATTATAGCGAAGTTCAGGCGTAATCCACCGATCATTTATACGAATAAAACAATTACTGCTCACGCCTTCAACAATATAGCCTTGTACATCACTAACGAGTGCTTCTAGCCAACCACGCTGATCAGCTTCTTGTTTCAACAAGACCTGTTCTAATCTATTTAGGGTTTTTAAGCCTACTAAATGAGGCATATTCAAACCCAAAGCATGATTTAACATGCCACTTTCAATCCATTCAGGCTGAAAAGCCTGTGTCACTCTTGGGTAATACCACAGGTACACATCAGCCGCATGTAAAGGCAGACTATAGCCCCGATCTCCTTCACCACGGCTAATCACCACTTTTAAAGTGCCATTAAGACTGGAATATTGCTGCTGTAAATGCACAAGCGACTTTTCAATAAAAGATAGATCAGCATCCAGTTGCAAGGACTGGCAAGCCAGTTTTAAACGTGCAAAGTGCAGTTCTTTTAATTCAAAAATTCCGTGAAAAATACGTGCTGTGGTAAAGCAACCATCACCATAATGGAACGCTCGATCTAATAAAGGGATGGAATCAATTAATTGTCCATTTTTATAACACTGCATCATTCAAATACCTTCCACTTTATAAATCAGCACTAAAACAATAAGCGATTGATTTAAAACAATTATAGCAATTACAGTCCAAAATTTAAAATCACTTGTATATCAACAATTCAGCAAAGCTTATCTATTTTATCTATTTCTATTTTTTTCATAACAAATTCGATTTTAATTATTTTTTTTGCAAAAAAACTGGCGTTATGCTGCCTACATATTCCAAACAGTGATTTAGTTTTTAAGGGGTTTTCCATGCGTTTTTCTCAAGTTAAAGTCGGCGTCATTGCCGCATTACTCTCAGTTTCTTCATTTGCGGCACAAGAATTTTTAAATGTTTCTTATGACCCAACGCGTGAACTGTATACAGATTTCAATAAACAATTTGGTGCGTTCTGGAAACAACGTACTGGTCAGGACATCGACTTTAAACAATCACACGGTGGCTCAGGTAAACAAGCCCGTGCCGTAATTGATGGCTTAAATGCAGATGTCGTTACACTTGCACTTGCAGCAGATATTGATGAGATTGCTGAAAATGCCAAATTACTGCCAGCGGACTGGCAAAAAAAATTACCGAACAACTCTACGCCATATACCTCAACAATTGTATTTCTTGTTCGTAAAGGCAACCCAAAACAAATTAAAGATTGGGGTGATCTGGTTAAGCCAGGTGTAGAAATCATTACACCAAATCCAAAAACATCGGGTGGTGCACGTTGGAACTACTTAGGTGCTTGGGCATGGGCGAAACATCAAAAAGGGGGTAACGACACCAAAGCTCAAGAGTTTGTGCGTCAAATTTATAAACAAACCAAAGTACTGGATTCAGGCGCACGTGGTGCAACCACAACCTTTGCTGAACGCGGTATCGGTGATGTATTGCTGGCTTGGGAAAATGAAGCTTATCTTGCCGTACGCGAGCAACCAGGCAAATTCGAAATCGTCACCCCTTCTCTATCAATTCTCGCAGAACCACCAGTGGCTGTCGTAGAAAAGAATGCTGAGAAAAAAGGCAATTTACAAATCGCTCGTGGTTACTTGAACTACTTGTATTCACCAGCAGGCCAAGAGATTGCTGCACGCAACTTCTACCGCCCGCGTAATGCCGCAGTATTAAAGAAATACAGCAATGTGTTTAAACCACTGAAATTGGTGACAATTGACCAAGAATTTGGTGGCTGGACCAAAGTACAAAAAACTCACTTTGATAATGGCGGTGTGTTTGACCAAATCGTCAAGCTCAACAACTCAGCGAAATAATTTACTCAACGGGTAAATAGGGAGAGCGGACATGATTCATACCGTAATTGTTCCAGGTGTAGGTGGTAGCGAAGCGCAGCATTGGCAATCTTGGTTACAACAGCAACTCGTGTCTAGCTCTCGCGTTCAACAGCAACATTGGGATCGTCCTGTGCTCAGTGAATGGGTTGCTCAATTTGTTAAAACTGTAGCAGCCTCTCCAGCACCTGTTCAAATCGTGGCACATAGTTTTGGCTGCTTAACCAGTGTAGCAGCACTGGCTGAACACCCAGAACTCAGAGCAAAAGTTAAAAATCTGGTTTTGGTTGCACCTGCCAACCCTGCACGTTTTGGTGAAGCAGGCTTTGCGCGCCATAGCCTAACTGACTATAAACAGTATTTTCAGCAGCTCAAAATCGAAGTACCGACCACATTATTAATTAGTGAAAATGACCCTTGGTTAGGTTATGTCGATGCCTTGCAATTGGCTCAAGCATGGAAATTAACACCGATTAATTTAGGTGCTGTTGGCCATATCAATGTCGCATCTGGATTTGGTCCCTTCCCTGAGATCCTGACCTATTTGCTCCCTGAAAAAAAGATGCAGCCTATCGTCCGAATGAGTCAGGCAAATTTTAATTTGAAATTTGCCTAACCCCAGCTCCCCATATTCTTAGTATTCGCATTATTTATTTGCTTGCTTTAGCAAACATTTCTCTTTGAGGAAATATCATGTCGCAGCGTTCCCGAGTGCTGCCTGGGTTTGGTCTCTCATTAGGCTTCACCCTCGCTTACGTGTCTTTGATTGTGCTTATTCCTTTATCTGCTGTCTTTATCAAATCTTTTGGGATTGGATGGGATGGCTTATGGGAAATCTTAACCTCCGAACGTATTTTAAAGTCCTTACAGCTTAGCTTCAGTGCAGCATTGATTGCAGCTTTAGTGAACGTTATTTTTGGTTTGTTACTGGCTTGGTGTCTTGTCCGTTATAACTTCCCAGGCAAACGTATTGTCGATGCTTTAGTTGACTTGCCATTTGCCCTACCAACGGCTGTTGCAGGTATTGCATTAACGTCGTTATATGCCCCAACAGGCTGGATTGGACAATACCTTTCCCCGCTTGGGATCGAAGTTGCTTATACCCCAATTGGGATCACACTTGCTTTAATCTTTATTGGTCTACCCTTCGTGGTTCGTACCGTACAGCCTGTACTCAGTGATATTGAAACCGAATTGGAAGAAGCTGCTTCTGCCTTGGGAGCCAATCGCTGGCAGACCATTACCAAAATTATTTTACCAATTTTATTCCCTGCATTACTGACTGGGTTTGCTTTGGCTTTTGCCCGAGGTGTTGGTGAATATGGTTCAGTCATTTTTATTGCAGGCAACCAGCCTTATAAAACTGAAATCGCGCCACTGATGATCATTTCGCGTTTAGAAGAATATGATTATGCTGGTGCAACCACCATCGCAGTGGTCATGCTCGTCCTCTCTTTCGGTATCTTATTTTTAATTAACTTAGTACAAGCGTGGGCGAGCCGTCGCACAGGGAGGGTTGCACAATGAGTTTAAATACCAATGGCAATGCTTTAGCACTCAAACTACAAACCAGAGATGCAACCCGTGAACCAACTTGGGTACGCTATACCTTGATTGGTATTGCACTGATCTTTTTCCTGAGTTGCTTAATTCTCCCACTGATTTTGGTTTTTGTTGAAGCATTTAAACAAGGTCTGACCGTTTATATTAACGCTTTAACTGATTCAGATACCTTATCAGCAGTCAAACTAACCTTACTCACAGCAGCCATTGCTGTACCCATTAATGTCGTGTTTGGTGTTGCTGCAGCATGGGCGGTTGCAAAATTCCAGTTCCGTGGAAAAGCCATCTTAACCACCATTATTGATATGCCTTTCTCGGTATCACCTGTCATTGCGGGTTTAATGTTGGTGCTAATTTTTGGTACACAAGGCTGGATGGGCAGTTGGTTAATGGACCATGACATCAAAATCTTATATGCCATCCCTGCAATTGTTTTAGCCACCATTTTCATTACTGTTCCATTCGTTGCTCGTGAACTCATTCCGTTAATGGAAGCCCAAGGCACAGAGGAAGAAGAAGCAGCGATTGTATTGGGTGCCTCAGGTTGGCAAACCTTCTGGAAAGTGACACTACCCAATATCAAATGGGGTCTGATTTACGGTGTGATTCTGTGTAATGCCCGTGCGATGGGTGAGTTTGGTGCCGTTTCAGTGGTGTCGGGACATATCCGTGGCCAAACCAATACCTTACCGTTACATGTAGAGATTCTCTATAACGAATATACCTTTAGTGCTGCATTTGCTGTGTCCTCATTACTGGCATTTTTAGCGATCATCACTTTGATTTTGAAAACATGGCTGGAAATCCGCCAAGATCAAGCAAATGAACATCAACCGAATCACTAAGGAATGAACAGATGAGTATTCAAGTTAAAAATATTGAAAAACACTTTGGTGCATTCCATGCGCTCAAAAATATCTCTTTAGACTTTCCTGAAGGTGAATTGGTTGCCCTACTCGGTCCTTCAGGCTGTGGAAAAACAACCTTATTACGTATTATTGCAGGCTTAGAATCTGCAGATGGTGGTCAGGTTTTACTTGAAGGCGAAGATGCAACGGACATCCATGTACGTGAGCGTCAGGTTGGTTTTGTTTTCCAACATTATGCCCTATTCCGCCACATGACTGTTTTTGACAATATTGCCTTTGGTTTACGCGTTCGCCCACGTGCAACACGTCCTTCAGAAGCTGAAATCAAAAAGCGTGTGACTCGCTTGCTCGATTTGGTACAACTCGGCTTTTTGGCTGACCGTTACCCTGCCCAACTCTCCGGTGGTCAGCGCCAACGTATCGCATTGGCCCGTGCACTCGCAGTAGAACCACGTGTTTTACTCTTAGATGAACCATTTGGTGCACTTGATGCCAAAGTTCGTAAGGAATTACGCCGCTGGTTACGTACCTTACATGATGAGTTACATATCACCTCGATCTTTGTCACCCATGATCAAGAAGAAGCGCTAGAAGTTGCTGACCAGATTATCGTGATGAACAAAGGTGATGTTGAACAAATTGGCTCACCACGAGAAGTGTACGAAAAACCTGCAACACCGTTTGTTTTTGATTTCCTTGGTCAAGCAAATCGTTTTGAAGGCGAGCATACTGGCGGTATTATCCGTATCGGCGATGATCGTATTCAGCTACCAACGTTATTAGATGCCCCGCAAGGGAAAGTGATTGCATTTGCACGACCAAATGAATTACATATTCATACCCAACCTCAAGCCAACACCATTGAGGCAACCTTCTTACGTGAAGTATGGATTGCAGGTCGAGTTGTGGCGGAGTTACAAGATCGTAGTGGACGTACTATCGAAATTTTATTAAGTGTAGAAGAGGCGAACTTACATCAATTCAAACCAAATCAAACCGTTTGGATCAGTGCGGCTCAACTTCATTTATTCGCAGATCAAACAACGCAAGTTGCTTAAAATAATATTGATGGGGTAAAACACGCCCCATCCTCTTATGAGGAAAAACTTTTATGAACTTCCAACAACTCAGAATTATTCGGGAAACTGTTCGCCAAAACTTTAATTTAACTGAAGCATCTGCGGCTCTTTATACCTCCCAATCTGGTGTAAGTAAGCATATTAAAGATTTAGAAGATGAATTAGGTGTACAGCTCTTTGTACGCAAAGGAAAACGCTTATTGGGTTTGACTGAACCAGGTCAATCTCTACTTAGCATTGTAGAACGGATGTTGGTTGATGCAGACAATATTAAACGTCTAGCCGATGATTTCAATAAAGTGGATGAAGGTACATTGACCATTGCAACCACGCATACTCAGGCACGTTATGTTCTGCCACCGATTGTGAATCAATTTAAAAAACTATTTCCAAAAGTACATTTGGTATTACAACAAGCCAGCCCTGTAGAAATTGCAGAAATGTTGTTACAAGGCGAAGCAGATATTGGGATTGCAACGGAATCTTTAACCACAGAAGAAAACTTGGCCAGCGTGCCTTATTATGAATGGCATCACAGTATTATTACGCCGAAAGATCACCCATTGGCAAAGCTCGATAAAATCAGCCTAGATGTCTTGGCAGAATATCCTCTGATTACCTATCATGGTGGTTTCACTGGACGTTCAAAAATTGACAAGGCTTTTGAAGACGCGCAATTACATGCTGATATCGTCATGTCAGCACTCGATGCCGACGTAATTAAAACCTATGTTGAACTGAACATGGGCGTCGGAATTGTCAACGATGTCGCTTATGATGCTGAACGTGATTATCGTCTACAACAGATCAAAACCGATATATTTGGCGTAAATACCACTTGGATCGCGGTCCGCAAAGGCCATCTACTCCGAGGTTATGGTTATGAATTTATTTCGCTCTGCTCACCAGAAACAGATATTAAAGCACTCAAAAAAGTGGCTTATCCAGAAGAGTAAACACCAAGAAAAATAAAAGGCTCTAAATGAGCCTTTTATTTTGTCTATTCGCAGGCATAAAAAAACGAGCATGGCGCTCGTTTTTTTATGCTGAATGCATGGATTAGAACTTGAAGCTCACACCCACTTTTGCAACTGGCATCCACTCATATCTGCTTTTGTTTTCAATATTGCGTTGTTCTTTATCAACAGCGCTTTCTAAAGTATTACCATTACTACCGATGATTTGGTCATCGCCAGAAGTTTTTAAGTTAACAGTTGGGTTACCTGTATAATAAGCACCAACTTCACCAAATAAACCGATATTTTTATACACAGGGGCATTTAAACCAAAACCTACGTAAGGTGCGATATCATTATCATAATTCATCGTACCATCAATTTGTGCACTCTGAGCATTGGTTGTTGTAAAGCGCTCACCATTAACCTTAACCAAACTGTTGCCACCGACACGTTTTTTCAAATCGTAGCTATTGTCAAGATAACCAACACCTGCTGCTACATAAAGAGAACGAACAAATGTATTTTGGTTAGTACCCCATGGATAAATTTCAGCATTTAAATATGCTGTTTTATTATCCATATCCATATCGTATTTCGTGCCATCAATTTTTAAATCATCTGACCAAGAAATATCACCACCATTGTAACCAAGGCTTAAGCTCACGTATGGATTGACTTTATATGAAATTGCACCACCGTAGCCTGTCGTACCGACTTCAGCACGAACTGAAACTGGATCTAAGTATGAAGGGAATGCATAAACTGATTCCTTCACCACTTGCTCATCTGCTGCAAATGCAGTACCTGCAATCGCTGTTAATGCACCTGCAGCTAACATAACACGCAAAGCTTTCATTGAAGTCTCCTCACAAAACGCTTTTATTTAAATAAATATATAATTGTTGCTTGTGAAATAAGCATAAAAGAATGATCGCTAACTTTTTATACAGAAACTGATTACTTTTTGTTATTTTTTGATACAAATTCAAAGGAATTATGTATTTTAAAATTATAGATAAAAAACAACAATCTCCGTTTTTATGACATTTTTATTGCTTAATTTTAAAACAATATATTGTAACTTCATTTTTCAAAGATTCTGAGGGACTGCTGCCACTTTCTCTAGGGTTGCGATAATGGAGATTTTTTAGACGATACAAGGCATGGCTTGTGAAATTTAGACTTATAACGCAACCTATTTATAAAATGGCAACAGACCCTACAAAATTAGTGTAAAATCTTCAAAATTTTTTTGGAAGAAGGAAGATCATGTCTCAGCTTTCTACGATCATTGAGCAAGCATTTGAAGACCGTGCCAACTATAGTGCAGCGGATTGCCCAACAGAAATCCGTCAAGCAGTAGAAGAAGCCTTGACAGGTTTAGATAACGGTACCCTCCGTGTTGCTGAAAAAATTGATGGTGAGTGGGTTGTTCACCAGTGGTTAAAAAAAGCGGTTTTACTTTCATTTAAACTTAATGACAACACACCAATTGAAGCGTGTGATCTTCGTTTCTATGACAAAGTAGCAACTAAATACTCAGGTTGGACTGAAGAACAGTTCAAGGCTGCAGGTGTACGTGTCGTACCGCCTGCTGTTGCTCGCCGTGGTAGTTTCCAAGCTAAAAATGTGGTGTTGATGCCTTCTTATGTCAATATCGGCGCTTATGTCGATGAAGGCACAATGGTTGATACATGGGCTACTGTCGGTTCATGTGCTCAAATCGGTAAAAATGTTCACTTGTCTGGTGGTGTGGGTATCGGTGGTGTTTTAGAGCCATTACAAGCCAACCCAACCATTATTGAAGACAACTGCTTTATCGGTGCACGTTCTGAAATCGTTGAAGGCGTGATTGTTGAAGAAGGTTCTGTCATTTCAATGGGCGTGTTCATTGGTCAATCAACCAAGATCTTTGATCGTGAGACTGGTGAAGTTCACTACGGTCGCGTACCGGCAGGTTCTGTGGTTGTAGCGGGTAGCCTTCCATCTAAGTGCGGTACTTACAGCCTTTATGCTGCAATCATCGTGAAAAAAGTAGATGCGAAAACTCGTGCTAAAACCAGCTTGAATGATTTATTACGCGCTGACTAATTTGTAATATTTATTGTGGAACTTGATCGTTCCCCATCTCTACGATCAGTCATGGTCGTAGAGATTTTGTTTTTTATGTAGCATGCTGCTTGTGTAGCACCTGTTTGTGGTAACTTTTTATGGCTTCCTTACGTTCTTCTGCAATTCCTGTCTCTGATCCTGCGGCTGGTTTACGCATCACGGAGATTTTTTACTCTTTGCAAGGCGAAGCGAATACCTTTGGTCTACCAACGGTTTTTATTCGTTTAACAGGTTGCCCTTTACGTTGTAGTTATTGTGATACCACCTACTCTTTTGAAGGCGGTGAGCGTTTATCACTTGAACACATTATTGAAACTGCAAGCCAACATAAAACCCCCTATATTTGTGTCACTGGCGGCGAGCCGCTTGCTCAGCCCAACTGCCTGATTTTACTACAGCGCCTGTGTGATCTCGGGTTTGAAGTTTCCTTGGAAACGAGTGGTGCCTTGGATGTTTCTAAAGTCGACCCACGTGTTTCTAAAGTACTAGATTTAAAAACACCGACTTCTAAAGAAGATCACCGAAATCTATATAGTAATCTTGACTATTTAACACCGCATGATCAGATTAAATTTGTGATCTGTAATCGTGAGGATTATGAGTGGTCAAGACAACAACTCGAACAATTTCAGTTGCAAAATAAAGTGAGTACCGTATGGTTCTCACCTGCTTTTGCAGTTGAAAAAGGTGCTGTTGGCTTGCCAGCATTAGCGCGCGATTTAGCGCAGTGGATTTTGGATGACCACCTCCCTGTTCGCTTCCAGCTACAGTTACATAAACTGTTATGGAATGATGAATCTGGTCGTTAAAAAGCTCACAAAGACCGTTCTGCAACATCAAATAGCTTTTCAAATTTATTTTAGGTTGAATCATGGAAAATAATATGCGTTCTCGTGCCATCGTATTATTGTCTGGTGGCTTAGACTCAACAACGTGTCTTGCCTGGGCACAAGCAAACTATGAATGTATTGCTTTAAGTTTTATGTACGGTCAACGTTCAACAACTGAACTTGATGCGGCCAAGGCACTTGCACAACGTGCAGGCGTAGAACACCGCATCATTAATATTGATTTGGGTAACTTAGGTGGTTCTGCACTTACAGATCATAACATTGAAGTTCCAGAACAATTACAAGAAGGCATTCCTGTAACTTATGTTCCAGCACGTAACACAATTTTCTTGTCTTATGCCCTCGCAGCAGCCGAAGTTTTTGACGCCGCTGCCATCGTGATTGGAATCAATGCTGTTGATTATTCAGGGTATCCAGACTGTCGCCCTGAATTTATTGACGCTTTTGCCAATTTGGCTCGTCTGGCAACAAAAGCAGGTGTTGAAGGAAAACCCCTTAAAATTGAAACACCTTTGTTACATTTATCCAAAGCGAATATTATACGCTTAGGCATCGAACATGGCGTAGACTATAGTCAAACGGTATCCTGCTATCAGGCAGATGCTCAAGGACGTGCATGTGGCAAATGCGACAGTTGTCGTTTACGTCAACAAGGTTTTATCGAAGCAGGTATTGCGGATCCTACGCGCTACGCTGAATAACCGATATTAGGGTAAAAATTAGGTACATTATATGAAGTTTTCTAAATCAAATCTTATTCTTTCTACAATGATGTCAGCTGCTGCATTATTTGCAACGGCAACTCACGCAGCTGATAATCCATTACAAACTGCGTATAAAAGTACCAATGTAAAAGCAGCATTGGTCAATGTATGTAAAGACCAAACTGCAAAAGGCGGTAAATTAACAGCAGCAGAAGTGAGCAAATTCTGTGGATGTCAAATTGATGCACAAGGTAAAGTAACCGAAGCTCAGAAATGGGAAATCCAAAGCGCAATCAATGCGAAGAAAAGCCCAAGTTCTTTAGCTTTTGTACAACAGCAAAATAAAGACCTACAATCTTGTCTTGGCGCACCACTTGTGAGCAAGTTAGAAAAACTCACTGAAGAAGCAATGAAAGCTGCTCAGCAACAGCAGCAACAAGCGCCAAAAAAATAAGCTTGAATTGCTCAAAACAAAGCCTGCATTCATGCGGGCTTTTTTATTGGGTTTTGCTAAAATCTCTTTTATCTAGAATCGGTTGAATCACACCATGCAAGACCAATGGAAAACCAATGCTAATCAAAGGCAATCAGTTGTCTCTTTTAGTGGTGGCAAAGACAGTTCCCTCGCCTTATACCATGCCATGCAAACTGGTACTGTGATCGGCTTGATTATGATGCTGGAAGAACAAGGACAACGTTCTCGGTCACACGCGATGCCACTGGATATTATCCGCGCCCAAGCAGATGCGATTGGTTTACCTGTGTATATGACATCATCGAGTTGGGCTGATTATGAAGCAAAGTTTATCGCGCTACTCAATCAAGCCAAACAACACGGTGCTGAAGTACTGGTAACAGGTGATCTGGATATGCCTGAGCATGGCTGTTGGCATGATCAGGTGACTCAACAAGTGGGATTAAAATTGGGCATGCCGCTGTGGTTGCGCCCACATAAAGAAGTGGTAGAAGAGTTTATCAATCTTGGTTTTCGCAGTGTGATCGTCACTGTCAATCTCAAACTTGGTATGAAAATTGAAGATTTAGGTAGAATCCTTACCCTAGACTACATCCAAGAATTAGAAAATCGTGGTGTTGATCCATGTGGTGAAGGTGGTGAATTTCATACCACAGTCATTGATGGGCCAATTTTTAACAAAGCTATTCCTGTACGCCAAGGCGATATTGTTTATCATGAGGAATATGCTTTTTTGCCACTTGAGCTTGAACAACATTAATTTTATCGAAGGATGAACAATGTCTGAGAATATTCAATTACCGAATCATGTTTTCCCAACCACACAAGGGGAAATCAATCTCGCTGAACTCAACAGTGAATGGTTGGTACTTTATTTTTATCCAAAGGATTCAACCCCTGGCTGTACCACTCAGGCAGTTGGCTTTTCTTGCTTAAAAGACCAATTTGATGCTCTAAACTGCCAAATTATTGGCGTCTCACGCGACTCAGTCAAAGCACACCAGAACTTCACTGAAAAACAAGCACTGACGATTGATTTAATCAGCGATAAAGAAGAAGTGTTATGCAAACATTTCGATGTGATCAAAGAAAAGAATATGTATGGCAAACAAGTGATGGGCATCGAACGCTCAACTTTTATTTTCCATAACCAGCAATTGGTCAAAAGCTATCGCAAAGTCAAAGCGGCAGGACATGCAGAACAAGTGCTTGAAGACCTCAAAGCATTACAAACCGCATAATCATGTTGAGTAACAAAAAAGCGGGTTAAAGACTCGCTTTTTTTATTGAAGCAAATTCCGCTTGGCGTATGATAAATAGATTAAAAGAATTAAATTAAAGACATTTAAAATGGCTCATCTCAATGCTTTTTTTCCACTAGCCTTATTATTCTTTCTGGCAGCATGTAACTCCAATGCACCTACGACTTCTCAGGATTCTGCTCCCTTAGTCGCCCAAATTCAAAAATCAGCGACCGAAATACGCTGCCAAGACCTACAAAACCCGGCTTATCAACAAGTGCTGCTTGATGCAATTAATGAAATTCGGCAACATCCACGTCAATGTGGTGGACAGTATTTTCCCGCAGTTGCACCACTCAGATGGAACAATCATTTATATCAAAGTGCCTTAGCTCATGCCGAAGATATGGCGCAGTACAGTGTGCTCGGACATGTCAGTAGCACAGGTCAAGATTTTAGAACCCGTCTAAAACAAACACCTTTTAAAGGTCGAGGCGGCGGTGAAAACGTAGCGCGTGGACAAAAAAATTTAAATGATGTGACGGCCACATGGCTTGCCAGTCCTGTGCATTGTCATAATTTAATGCATCCCAAATTTACAGACTACGCGCTAGCATGTACAGTCGATGCTTCAACCAAACAAAAGAGTTATTGGACTCAACAGTTTGGTGTTCTCTAAGAGGAAGAAGCATGCAATCTGGATCAATTACCCCTATTTTTCGTATTTTTGATGTCGAACTGGCTCAAGCATTTTATATTGAGTATTTGGGCTTCCAATTGGACTGGCAACATACTTTTGGGGATAACTTCCCTGTTTATCTACAGATTTCCAAAGGCGATTGTATTATCCATCTATCCGAGCATTTCGGTGATGCCAGTCCGCATAGTGCCATTCGAATTTACTGGGAAAATCTGACACTGCTACAGGCTGAGATTGATACAAAAGACTATAAATTTGCCAAACCTCAAGTAGAGAAAACCGATTGGGAAACTTTAGAACTCAGTATCACAGATCCATTTTCCAATCGAATTATCTTTTGGGAAGATGCTTAACCTTCCCTCAGTATCAAGACTCATCAATATTGGTGCGATCATTGTCCTTAAATTTTTGTTGTAGTTTCAGATACATCGCTGATTTTTGAAATTCACTCAAAAACTGGATTGTCCCCTCAGGAAAAAATTCAGTTTGAATCTCTCCACGATAATAAGCCTCACGCATTGGCGTTGCTGAAATTGAATCTTTCAAACTATCCAGTTCCACCATCTGCCACTCAGGAAATAAGCGCAAATAATACGAAGACTCATCCTTGAAATGACCGATTAAACCAACTTTTGCATTTGGCTGAATGACGCCATTGACCAAATCTTTGACTTGTTTAACCCATTTTTCATCGTTATAGACATCGACGACATGCACAAAATGAATTCGCTGTTGATCTTGTTCAGAAAAGTTCGACAAAATCATCTGTTCACGTTCAGAAGCTAAAAATGGATTTTTGATATTCCGTTCAGATTGAGCCGAGCCCAAAGCCAAGATCACGTTTTTACTTTTTTCTAATGCAATTTCAATGGTTTGCATATGTGCCAAATGAAAAGGCTGAAAACGTCCAATAAAAACAAGATAGTCAAATGTGTACATAGGCTTAATTTCACTTTTTGTGAACTCATCAGTTGTGTCATTCAGATAAATATGCGACATAATGAGGGCACTTAAAAATCAATCTGGATTAAAGCAAGGATAGTACGATGACACTTAGCTGTATTCAACAACCTCATCAACATTTGCAAGCAAATTTAGAAGATGGCGTACTCACCTTAGCCATTAACCGTTCAGAAGCAAAAAATGCACTCTATGGCGAACTTTACCTTTGGATCGCAAAAGCTCTAGATGAAGCCGATGCAAACAAAGACGTTCGTGTGGTCATTTTCCGTGGTGCAGAACAAGACTTTACTGCGGGTAATGACATGAAAGACTTTATGGGTTTTATTCAAAAACCACATGAAGGCAAAGCGGGTGATCAGCCTCCTTTTGTATTGTTAAAAGCTGCTGCGCATTTTTCTAAGCCACTCATTATTGCAGTCAAAGGCGTCGCCATCGGTATCGGCGTGACGATTTTATTACATGCAGACATGGTATTTGCAGACAATACTGCCCTGTTCCAGATTCCATTTGTTAGCCTCGGCCTATCTCCAGAAGGCGCAGCAAGTCGTTTATTGGTGAAGCAGGCAGGCTATCAAAAAGCCGCTGAATTGCTCTTCACAGCGAAAAAATTTGATGCAGCAACTGCGGTTAAAGCCAATCTAGTCAATGATGTGGTTGAAGATGTCTACGCCACTGCGCAACAAACAGCGCAACATTTAGCAGCGTTACCATTGGCTTCGATCAAACAAACTAAAGCTCTGATGAAACAAGACTTGGCTGAAATCATCGCATGTGTTGATGATGAAGCTGAAATCTTTATGCAACGTGTACGTTCTCCTGAAATGATGGAAGCAGTGCAAGCCTTTATGCAAAAACGTAAACCTGATTTTTCTCAGTTTAATTGATGCAATAATCGTTGATTAAACCAAGCCACTGAGTTGATACAATTCAGTGGCTTTTTTCTTTTTGGCACTCATCTAGCTATTTCACACCAGACAGACTAAGCTCAGGTCAGAACAAGATAAAGTTACAAACAATTATGAAAGTTGTGATTGCCCCAGATTCCTTTAAAGACAGCCTATCTGCACAGGAGATTGCTCAAGCAATTGCTTCAGGTTGGCAACAGGTCTTTCCTGATGCAGAAATCATTCAATGCCCCATGGCGGATGGTGGCGAAGGCTCTATCGAGGCTGTCTTAGAAGTTTGTTCAGGGGAATGGCGTGAGCAAATGGTACAAGGCCCTCTTGGTGAACCTGTACTGGCTAAATGGGGCTGGTTAGCCACAGAAAAAATTGCCATTATTGAAATGGCACAAGCCAGTGGTATACAGCTGGTGCAACCTGCTGATCGAGATGCATGTATCAGCAGTACTTTTGGTACAGGTGAACTGATCCTCGCTGCTTTGGATGCGGGTGCAAAGGAAATTGTACTGACTGTCGGCGGCAGCGCAACCAATGATGCAGGTACAGGCTTATTGACGGCATTAGGGGCAACATTTCTAGATGCAAAGCATAATCCCCTAGCCGCTGGCGGCATTGCACTGCAAAACTTAGCTAAAATCAATTTAGATCAGCTTGATCCACGCATTCAACAAACCCAATTTCGATTAGCCGCCGATGTGACCAATCCTTTATGTGGAACCAATGGCGCTTCTCATATTTTTGGGCCACAAAAAGGGGCTTCACCTCAACAAGTGTTAGAGTTAGATCAAGCCCTCTCCCATTTTGCCGATGTCACCACACAATTGCTTGGCGTCGATCAACGTCATGAAGCTGGTGCAGGAGCTGCTGGTGGACTTGGTTTTGCTGCTAGAACATTCTTAAAAACCGAGTTTCGATCTGGAGTCGAAGTCATTGCGGAATTAAATCAGCTCACTGCCAAAATCCAAAGTGCAGATTGGGTGATTACAGGTGAAGGCAAGTTTGATGAGCAGACCTTGAATGGTAAAACTCCATTCGGTGTCGCCAAAATAGCACAAGCCGCCAATATCCCTGTCATTGTGATTGCAGGAACACTTGGAGAGAATTACCAAGCACTTTACCCACATGGTGTTACTGCTGCCTTCTCTTTAACCTCAGGCCCAACCAGTCTAGAAGAAGCCTGTCAAAATGCGGCAGAGCTGATTCATGCACGGACAACAGATATCGCTCGGTTGATTCAAAGCAGTATGCTTAGAAAAGAATAAAGTTTATTGAATCTCTAAAATCTGAATAAACTCAAAAGCAGGTTCTTCATAGGGATGGCTTGCCTTTAAAGCTTTTGCCACAGCACTTGCCTTTTCTTCAGAGACAATGGTTTCAACGCGCCATTCTTCGAGCTGCTCTAATTCATCTAATTGCCCTAAAAAGGGATTCGCACCTTTTACGGGCTTAAACTGCCCAGTTCCTTTGACTTGCCACGCACAATGTTCGTAATTGCCAATACCACCCGCCCCAGCAGCAAAAATCGCTTGTTTAGTCGATTCCAAATGAGATTCTGGCACGTAATAAATTAGTTTTAGCATCACTTAAACAGCTCAAATCAAATAGATGAGACTCTCATCATAACGCGATAAAAGCTGAAGAATCAAAGTGAAATATTGATCGCTAGGTAACTCACGACAATAAATAGCACTTGAATCAGCACCGTTAGACCAAACCAAAACCAACCTTTGTCTTTGGTATATATTGTTCTTAAATAGTTTGTATTTTTCATCATCAGACTTCTCGTATTTTGTTCATTGTTGAAATATAAGAAGCAAGAATTGATCCAACTCCGCAAAGCAATTTTTATATAAATGATTAGAACAAATGAGCCCAATTTATCTTTTTATCTAATTAATATAAAATAAATTTCTATAGAATATTTATAAATTAATATGACTCATTCATTTCAAACTCAATGGGATCGTTTTTATCCCAACAAACTTCCGATTTCTCACTATTTAATCCAAGATTTTCCTCAATTTTGGTTTAGGATTCATAGCCTACCGGAATCAAAAAGATATGCAGATACGACTGCCGAATATGAATTGTTATTAAATCGACATAATAAAATTATTACAGACTGCTTTGGGGATGATGCTTCTATATTCATTGTCTCAGGTCACTATTTTAGCCATTCCCGTAACAATAAAGCCTATGATCCAGCCTTTATACTCCCCTACAAATTTCATTTAGAGCAAGAAATAAACTTAAAGCTACTCAATCCTGAAGATTATGATGATGACGAAGAAGATTCTTTTTTTAGGCCATGTACTGTAGAAGTGACTTGGCAAGAAAATCAACACAATGATTTATTGAAAAAGATTGCTGATGATGAGCTGAGGGCTTTTATGATTTCTTTCGAGCAAAATATAATTGTTGCACCTTATGATGGTGGTATTGATTTTATTATCTTTGATGAAGTGAAAAGAAATGATTTAAGAAATAAATATCAAGATTGGCTTTCACCCAGAGCAGATGGATTATGACAACAATAAGGAGTTTCTTAAAAAACCTAAGGCTTCTCTAAAGATTTCATGCCAATGATCATCTGGTTGTTGATCTAAAGGATACCAAAAGAATTTGAAATCTAACCCACCGCCATCCTGACAATGATGGCACCACGTTTCAGCCAATTCGCAAGTCACTTCACATAAATAGAAATACCAGTTTTGCTGATTAACATTCAGTATGAGATCACCGATAAACTTGGGATTAGGCTGAGCAATCAAGCCTGATTCTTCAAATAACTCACGGATCGCAGCCTGTTCATATTGCTCATCATGTTCAATAGTACCCTTGACCAATTGAGTCCCAGCAAGCGGATGATGAAAAGCCAATATTTCTCGGCCTTGATTTGAATGTCTTAAAATTACAGGGACAACTTTTTTCATAGCACTGCACTTTTAGTCGCTCGAAGTTATATAAATAAAACTTTTAATTTCAAACCAATGATTTAGTATAATAATCTTCCCGTAATATATTCTTTATCCTGTTCAAAGTTGACCGATTTGTCACAAAACCGCGCTTGTTTAGTCTCATCCGCCACTAACCATTTTAAATATTCTAAAAGTGTAGATCCAGTACAACTAAATTCAGATTCTGGTTGTCCATCATCCCATAACCAAACATAATCATTTTTTAAAGCAGTCGCCAAATATGCAAACTGATTGCCTTCATTTTCATTTGTTAATGGGAAGAGTTTATTTTCAACTGCACTAATCCACCCATTAGGTTTATTTATTTCATCTTCATCATCTAAAACTTTTTGATAGTCTGTATAAGCCTCTTTATTCCATGAATATCTGAACATAGATACAGAGCCCCACAATAAACCACCTGAGCATCTTCCCATTTGCAATAAAAACTCTCGGAACTGCCCATGTATCTCTAGATTATAAATTTCAGCAATCTGGTCAAGTTCTTGCTCTGTATAGCCTTGAATATGTTCTGGATAAAAAGGCAAATGCGTATCTTCATGTCGACAGCTTATCAACTCAGAAATAAAATCAACCATGTATAAGAATCTCTAATGCCTTAATTATGCTGATCATTATATAAAGGATCATCTAGTATGCGCTTTTAAATTAATGAGTTCATATACACTTTTATATTGCTGATTTCCAGATACTCTATTTACAAAAGCCTTTTACTGAATCTGTTCAGGAAGACTACAGCCTGAATAGTAGACATTACAACTTCCACCATTCTTCTCACAAGAGCTAATTACATCTTTCACGGCCAAAACTTCGCTCGGTGCTTTATTAAAATTAGACCCTGTTTGTCCTGTGGCAATGGCTAAACATTGATTATGGAAGATTGTTATAATTTTACAATTGCCACCACCTCTCTCTTTACACTGTAGAATTGCCTTATCTCTTGCTTGAGCTTTAGAAGACAAACCAGTTACTATCCCTGCAATAGACCCATCTCCTGCGAACGCTCCCCATCGATCTGCCCATTTTGGTGCAGCATGAGCATACCCTACGACACCATAAGGTGAACTTGATGAACCACCACTCGCATTCCCACCATTACATGGCCCTGCTTGTGCTGCACCATCGCAAGCATAAACACCAGGGGCAATCGGAACCTGTGCTACAGAGAACGGAGTTAAGCCAGCAAAAACCAATCCAATAAATAAACCATAATTTGCTTTCATCTCTTATCTCTCTTTGTTAAAAAGTGAATTATCTTCAAGATTACTAAATTCTGAGAAGATGAAAACAACATTGAAAGTCAAACAGAGAAATTGTCCCAATAAGTTAAATCTTTATAAATAAACTGTAATCAGATCTTTATATATTATTATTTAAAAAAGTACCCATTTAGAAAATGAAAGGTCATATTATCAAACACCTTATTCTTTAATAATAAACATCATAGGACAATTTTAGCTATTGATCATCTTATGATCTTTTAACCTATGTTAAAAAAATATATAAAAGACCAATCAGGATATATAACGCACAGTCAAATATCCCATGATTCGCTCAATTAGATTTTAAAGCGAGTAAATAGAATTTTTAAAACTAGAATGCAAAGCAAGAGTATTTATATGCCCCATAAACCTCTAATGACCCTAATTTTCACTTTTACTGCTTTAACAGAATCAACCTTTCTCTATGCAAATGAGTCCATTCAAACTGATGCAAATTCACACTACTCATCAACACCCTCTAAAAACATGAAACAAATTTATCAAGGTGAACATGGAATCTGGTTTCTCTCCAAATACAGAGGCAGGAAAGGAGGATGTGCTGTCTCTTATAATTCAGGATTAAATCAGCTCACTCTCTTTGGCCCGACAGAAAAAAATACAGGAGCGTTACTTTTTACTGGTCCTCATATACCAATCACCACCAGCAATCAACAACTCGATATTGTCATACGAACAGATCATTCCGTTATGCCAACTGAGGCGACTCTACTTCCTAGCCAAAACAAAGGTATGCTGTTCGTTCCTGTAACTATGGTACAGACGGCTCCCCAGCTGGATGATGTTGGCGCAATGGAAATTCTATTGCAGGGCAAAACAATTTACGCATCCTCCATTAGCGGTGGATTCAGAGCGCGTGATGCCTTAATGAGTTGCATCAAAAGCTAAATATAAAAAGCCATCTGATGATGGCTTTTAAACAGATTTCAGTGCAAAAATAGAACTATAAGATTTAACTTTCTAATTTAGTTAACTGCCTTTTTTCATATAAGGTCAGCGCAAATGCCAAACCACATAGAATCACAAAACCACAGGTCATTGGAATTAAAGTTCCGTTATATAACTGACCAATAATAGAGGCGAGAATAAGCGATAATACCGAAGACGATGCACCAATAATTGCAGAAGCCATACCGGCCACATGCCCCATCGGTTCCATTGCAATCGCATTGAGATTGCCAAATAGCGTTCCAAACAATAAAAACAGAATGCAGGCATACAGCATAAACATCCAGAATGAGATGGATACGCCAGACAGCTGAATGATGAGGAACAGCAATGAGATTAGACTTAAACCTAAAAAGCCATATATACAGATGGGACGCATACCAAACTTCATGACAATTCTAGAATTGGTAAAAGACGCAATCCCCATCACACCTGCTAATAATGCAAAATAAGCACTAAACTCCTGCCCTGTTTTGCCAAATTGCTGCATAAAAATTTGTTGTGAAGTTCCGAGATAGCCAATAAATCCACCAAAACAAAAGCCTGCGCATAACAAATAGCTCATAGTGGTTTTATTGCTCACCACTTCCTTAAAACCATCCTTAAAGGCTTGTACCCGCATTGGCAGACGATTTTCAGGTACCAAGGTCTCTTCCAAGCGCAAAGCCACCCAAGCTCCAACAGCTACCGCATAAACCATATACAACACAAAAATATCGCGCCAGCCAAAGAAATGGATGATCAACTGTCCCAAGCTCGGTGCAACCGCAGGTGCGACCATAAACACCATCATGATCAGTGACATGATCCGCGCCATTTGGGCACCACTGTATTTATCCCGAACGATGGAAATCGAAGCCACATAAGGCCCTGAAACACCAACACCCTGAATAAAACGACCCAGCAAGAACCATTCAAAACTTTGGGTGGAATAGCACAATAAACTGCCTATAAAGTAGATCACGATGCCAGTGAATAAAATCCGTTTCCGTCCAATCGCATCGGATAAGGGTCCTGCAATCAACTGTCCAATGGTCATGCCAGAGAAAATACTGATGATGACCCATTGCGCCTGATTACTATTTTGCAAAGTAAAAACACGACCAATTTCACCGAGTGCAGGTAAAACAGCATCAATCGAGAAAGAGACGATAGACATGAGTAATGCCATCAGTAATGCAAACTCGCGGAAATGGATTTTTGATTTCATTTTTCTTGTCCATTGATGATTATTTTATACGGAATTAAATAAGCCACCTGACGGTGGCTTATTGCATGGGTTTAATTAACCAATAAATTTACGTGCGTTACGGAACATACGTAACCAAGCACCATCTTCAGCCCAGTCTTCTGGCTTCCAAGAATGCTGTAAAGCACGGAAGTTACGCTCTGGATGTGGCATCATCACGGTTGCACGACCATCTTTAGAAGTTTGACCTGTAATCGCGTCAGGTGACCCATTCGGGTTCAACGGATAGTGTTGAGTTGGATGACCCAAACTATCTACATAACGCAAGATCACTTGGTTCTCAGCATTTAAAGCCGCAATTTGCTGTTCAGTCGCAACCAGACGACCTTCACCATGCGCTACAGCGATTGGTAAAATCGAACCTTGCATATCTTCAAGCAAGACAGAAACTGATTTTTCTACACGGACGTTCACAGCACGTGCTTCAAATACTTCTGAAGTATTGCGGTGGAAACGCCCCCAATGCTCTGCACCTGGAATCAGTGGTGCAAGTTGCGACATCATTTGACAGCCATTACATACGCCTAAGCTGAATGTATTTTGACGATGGAAGAACTGCTCAAACTGGTCACGTAATTTGGCATTGAACAAGACTGATTTCGCCCAGCCACCACCAGCACCCATCACGTCACCGTATGAGAAACCACCACACGCCACTAAACCTTCGAAGTCGCTCAAGCTGACACGACCTGCAAGGAGGTCACTCATGTGGACATCGATGGTATTAAAGCCGACTTTGTCAAAAGCAGCCGCCATTTCAACATGACCGTTAACACCCTGCTCACGCAAGATCGCCATATTAGGACGACGTGTATTGATAAATGGCGCTTCAACAGGCTCATTCAAATCATAAGTTGCTTGTGCAATTAAACCTTTGTGGTTTTGATCTGCAATTAAAGCAAACTCTTGATCCGCAGTTTCTACGTTGTCACGTAAGCGTTGAATTTGGTGTGATACTTCTGCCCATGCTTGTTGTAATTCAGCACGTTCTAAAGTCAAACCATTGACAGCCAATTGATCGGTTGTATTGACACGACCCACAACTGCAATTGCATCTTTCAGGCTTGATGCTGCAACTTCAACTTCTAACTGAGCCCAATCCGCTGCTGTGATTTGCAGCACAGCACCAATTTCTTCAGCGAATAAACTTTCAGTGCTTTGATTTTCTAATGCCACACCTAAGCGTGAAGCAAACATCATTTCCGCAACAGTCGCCAATAGGCCGCCATCACCGATATCATGGTAAGCCTTAATCACACCACGATTGTTCCAGTCTTGAATCAAGGCAAAGAATGCTTTGAAGTCATCAAAACTATCGACATCAGGAGTCACTGAACCAATGGCTTTATACACCTGCGCAAGGATCGAGCCGCCTAGGCGGAATTGACCTTTAGATAGATCAATACGAACCAATACTGAATCAGCTAAATTTTTCAATTCAGGCGTTAATGTTTTACGAACGTCTAACACTGGTGCGAATGCTGTGATCACACCGGTCATTGGCGAAGTCACCGCTTTGTCTTCACCATCGTTCCACGTGGTACGCATTGAAAGTGAATCTTTACCAACTGGAATTGCAATGCCTAATGCAGGACACATTTCCATACCAATCGCTTTCACGCCTTCAAACAAGGCTTGGTCTTCACCTTTTTGACCTGCCGCTGCCATCCAGTTTGCAGAAAGCTTGATGTCACTGATTTGTTCAATGTTGGCACAGGCAATATTGCTAATCGCTTCAGCAACGGCTAAACGTGCAGATGCAGCAGGGTTCAATAATGCTACTGGTGGGCGTTCACCCATTGCCATAGCTTCACCTGTGAAGCCTTGCAAGCTAGTGGTGGTTACTGCTGCATCTGCAACAGGCACCTGCCAACGACCCACCATCTGATCACGTGCAACCATACCCGTAATCGAACGGTCACCAATGGTGATCAAGAATGATTTAGATGCGACTGTAGGATTCTTCAATACGCGGAAAATCGCATCTTTTAAATCAACTTTTGCAGCGTCAAAGTCATTGCCTGTACGCTCAATCGTTTCATATGAACGTTGCATACGCGGTGTACCGCCTAAGATCACCTGCATTGGGATATCAACAGGCTTGTTCTCAAACAACGGATCTTCAACCGTTAAGTGACGCGCTTCAGTTGCTTCACCCAATACCGCAAACGGACAACGCTCACGTGCACAAATTTCTTCAAATTGTTCTAAAGACTCTGGGCGAATGGCAAGTACATAACGTTCTTGCGCTTCGTTTGACCAGATTTCCATCGGGCTCATGCCTGGCTCTAATGATGGAATTTTACGCAGGTTCAGCACTGCACCCAACTCATGATCATTCACAAGTTCTGGCATAGCATTAGATACACCACCTGCACCCACATCATGTACAGACACGATTGGGTTAAAGTCTTCTAAGCGCCAGCAGGTATCAATCACTTCTTGACAACGGCGTTCCATTTCTGGGTTTTCACGTTGTACCGAAGCAAAATCTAAGCTCTCACCCATGGTACCGCTGTCTACAGAAGACGCTGCGCCACCACCAAGACCGATCAACATTGCAGGACCACCCAACACAATGAGCAAGTCACCCGGTTGAATTGCATCTTTTTCAACATGGTCAGGACGAATGTTGCCGTAACCACCAGCGATCATAATTGGCTTATGGAAGCCTTTCACTTCACCATTGACATTCTGTTCAAAAGTACGGAAATAACCATTCAATGCTGGACGACCGAATTCGTTGTTAAACGCAGCGCCACCCAATGGACCTTCAATCATGATTTGTAATGGCGAAGCCATACGTGAAGGTTTACCGTAGTTATCTTCCCAAGGCTGTTCAAAACCAGGAATATTTAAGTTCGAAACAGTAAAGCCTGTTAAACCCGCTTTTGGTTTACCACCACGACCCGTTGCACCTTCATCACGGATTTCGCCGCCCGAACCTGTTGCAGCCCCAGCAAATGGAGCAATGGCAGTTGGATGGTTGTGTGTTTCAACCTTCATTAAAATATGAGCAGCTTGGCTCTTATATTTATAAACGAAGTGACCATTTTCATCCGCTTTCGGATAAAAACGCATGGTGTCATAACCAACGATCACAGATGCGTTATCTTTATATGCCGATAACACATCGGTCGGAGATTCTTTATAGGTATTTTTAATCATTTGGAACAATGATAATGGTTGTTTTTCACCATCAATTGTCCATTCAGAACCAAAGATTTTATGACGACAATGTTCTGAGTTTGCTTGTGCAAACATCATCAACTCGATGTCGTTTGGATTACGACCCAACTTGGTAAATGCTTCGGTGAGGTAATCAATTTCTTGCTCAGATAAAGCAAAGCCAAACTCATTGTTGGCTTTAACTAACGCTTCTTTTCCTTGACTCAAGATATCAATTGAGTTCAATGGCTTCGGCGCAGTTTCTGAGAATAAAGCTTTTGCATCATCAATTTGAGCAAAAACACTCTCTGTCATACGGTCATGTAAAGCCAATTTCACTTCATTTGAGATCTCTTTCACACCTTTCAGTGTAAACAGCAGACCACGCTCTAAACGGTGAATTGGGGTATTACAGTTTTGGAAAATATCGGTTGCTTTAGATGACCACGGCGAGATTGTCCCTACACGCGGTGTGACTAAAATCTGGATTTCATCACTTGCAGCTTGGCGAAGTTCGAAAGATTGACCATCGTTTAAAAGTTGTAATGCCGATTGATGTTGCTGCTCGTTGAGCGCTTGATCAAACAAATAAACCCACTGGCTGTCAAAAGATTGAACAGAACTCATTGACGTTAATCGGTTTAAGAGTTGAGCTTTCTTGAAAGAAGAATGTGCTGATGCACCGGCCACGATAAACATGTTGACTTTGGCTCCACGGGTGGGTCTAACGAACCTACCACAATGTGACTTATGAAAGAGCGCATATTCTACTGTGAAAGGCTCATTTCAGCTAGCTATATCCATCTTAAAAATCAGAGTTTTCTACTGCAAACGGCTTAATTTCTTGTAGCTTTATCCATTTTACTTTATTCGTAACAATTCATTTACTTGATCTAAATAAGCTGTATTTCAAATTTGAGGGCTTTTTCGCTTCTGTTTTACGATTTCTTTTCAGTAACCCAAATTGTTATATAACCTTGTACAACGGGCTGCCCATCCTCCCTTTTAGCGACTACCTCCACTTGCATATCACCTACTCTCCAATCGTCATTAATCTTTGCTGTCAATTGAATATCCGAATTGGCTTTAGCCACATAATCCACCTGCATTCCTTTTGGTAACCACCTGAGATGCGAGGGAATAGATGCCTCCATGGCAACACCCATCACAAACTCCAAACCATTACAAATCGCAATCACATGCACCGTTCCAATATGATTTTCTACACCGCGACTTTTAGACATCGAGGCTTCACAAAAACCGACTTCTAGCTTTGTAATTACGGGGTTAACTGTACGAAAGTAAGGCGCAACTCGACTAATAGTTTTCGAAAGTACAGTTAAACCACCTGGGATTTTCCGTAATACCTGATAGGCAATCAATACAGTATTTGATTGAACTTTCGTATGCTTTTTTAATTTATGGCTAAGGTAATCAATTGAATTTTTCATCTTAGGTCTAAATATATACAGTAAAACACAAGTTAACACATCGATCTGAATAGCTATATTGCTGCATATCCAGCTGTAATTGTCAGAAGAGATAAGTCAAAACCTTTAAACTCCACTATTTACCTGATTAAGACAACTTATGTCGCCCTACTCTAGTGCTTTAATCTTTTTTTTGGCATGATGAGCCTGAACTCATAGTGAATAAAGATGAATGGAACAAATGCGTTGGGTAGAGTTGCTTTCTGCAATTCGTTTAGGTAGCAAAAAAAGTAGTACTGAATTGGCTCGAAGCCCTTTCCATAAAGATTACGATAGAATTATATTTTCCCAAAGTTTTCGCCAGCTAAATAGAAAAACACAGGTTCACCCACTGACTCAACATGATGGGATTCACACCCGTCTAACACACTCGCTTGAAGTTTCTTGTATCGGTCGTTCACTCGGCATGCTCGCCGCAGAAAAAATCAAAGATGAATTACCGATGTGGATTTCACCTGCGGATGTTGGTGCGATTATTCAAGCAGCCTGCTTAGCACATGATATTGGAAACCCTCCTTTTGGCCATGCAGGTGAATATGCCATTCGGGAATGGTTTGATGATGCTTCACATCGCGACTTTCTGGCTAGGCTCACTCCAGAAGAGGCAGCCGATGTACGCCAATTCGAAGGCAATGCTCAAGGACTTCGCCTTTTAAGTCGTATTGATTACCACCCTGATGATGGTGGCATGCGTTTAACCTGTGCCACATTGGGTGCTTATTTAAAATATCCATGGCTCTCAAAAACAATTGAAGAACAAGGCGATACGCCTTCACATCAACGGGCAAAATTTGGCTGTTATCAATCTGAAAAAGAAATTTTAAGACAGTTGGCAGAACAGCTCGGTCTCATTCAACTTGGTGAATACCATTATTGTCGTCATCCGCTGACCTATTTATTAGAAGCGGCTGATGATATTTGTTATGCGCTGATTGATTTAGAAGATGGCATCATTCTCAATATGTTGAACTATGCTGAAGTTGAGCCGATTTTTCTGAATCTGATTGCTGATTATGGTTATCCAGAAGAATTACATTTACCGCATACCACTTGGCAGCAAAAGATTGCAGCTTTACGCGGTCGTGTCATGAAGCGTCTCGTCGATGAAGTCACCACCGCTTTCGCCAAACATCATTATGAAATTTTAACCGGCCAACTTAAAGGTAGCCTATTACAATATTGCTCACCCGATATTGAAGCAGGAATTCAAACTGCAAAGAATCTGGCCAAAGACCGTATTTTTGAGCATCCTCAAAAATCAGGTTTGGAGATTATTGCCCATCAAAGTCTACAAACCATTCTGGATGCCTTTATCCCACTGACCATGCCACATAAAACCTTAAGCTTTAAAGAGCAACGCTTAATGTCTATTTTGCAACATTCAGGGGTAAATCTGCAAAACAACCACTATAATAATATTATGCAAGTTCTCGATATTATTAGTAAGTTCTCTGACCATCAGGCTTATAGTCTGGCGCAAGAGTTGCAAGGCAATAAAATAGGCTTTTTTTAATGAAGCGATTTATTGATGAAGGTAAGACCTGGGATAGTTTTACACATGCTCCTGTTTTAGTGGTATGCCCATTTTGTCAGAGCAACGCTCAGGTCTTTCAGCAAGAATTACCTAATCAGCCTAAAAAAAGCATTGTTTTTAGCTGTTTATCCTGCTGTAAAACTTTTGATCAAGACCAGCAGCAACAAAACAACTTAGGCTATTTTGATGAGATCAACGTAGAAATTAATCAAACCTGCTCTTGTAAGTGTGGAAAATATTACTTTTCTCAATCTTATGCTCAGCCGAGTGTTCTTCCGCCTTTTATAAAGCTGAATTGTACTTTCTGCCAAAAAGAGCAAGTGTATACTTCCCCTTATCCGTTATTCACCTATAAAATTCCGAGAAAATCAGGGTTTGAAATCAATAAAGACCCCTTCTTTGGCTATCGTCTATATCTCACCACAGAAACAAGGCATGGTCTCATTTTCGTGTATAACACAGAACAGTTAAACGATTTGAAAGCTTATATCTCTGCAGAGCTAAGACAGAAAACCTGTACCAATAAAAATAAAGCTTACTTAAGCCGCTTACCTGCTTGGATAAAATCCGCGCGAAATCGTAAAGAAATTCTCAAAGCCATTTTGCGTTTAGAACAAATGGCATCTACTATTCAACCATTAACAAATAAGTGAAAAGACTCAATGATCGGATGTTTAATTGGCGAAGTGTTTGCCCTAGAAGCCCCAACCGTATTACTCAACGTAAACGGCGTTGGCTATGAAATTGACACACCACTTTCGACATTTTGCCAATTACAAAAAGGACAGAAAGTCACTTTATGGACGCACTTAGTGGTTCGTGAAGATGCTCAGCAACTTTATGGTTTTAGTGATGCACAAGAAAAAACCATTTTCCGTACACTACTCAAAGTGAATGGCGTTGGTCCTAAAATGGCTTTGGGCATCTTATCGACATTAAGTGTTGAGCTACTGATTCACACGATTGAACATGATGATATTAATACGCTGATTAAAGTCCCTGGCGTGGGCAAGAAAACTGCAGAACGCTTAATGATTGAATTACGTGATCGTTTCAAAGCATTAGCGCATTCAACCGGCGGTACCACGAATGCAACAGTTGCTCAAATTCAATTTATGGCAAATTCACCAGTTGCCGAAGCTGAAGCCGCTTTACAATCGCTGGGTTATAAACCAGCAGAAGCACAAAAAGCAGTGGCAGCGGTGAAAGCAGACTATACTGAATCGGCTGACATTATCCGTGCTGCGCTTAAATCCATGATGAAGTAATAGATATATGCAAGATCGTCTTATTAGCGGAACAGAAAAGCCTGAAGATCATTTTGATCGTGCCATTCGCCCTACCTCATTGGCTGACTATATTGGTCAGCCCGTGGTTCGTGAGCAAATGGAAATCTTCATTGGTGCAGCGCGTGGTCGTGGTGAAGCACTGGATCATACCTTGATCTTTGGTCCACCAGGTTTAGGTAAAACCACCTTGGCGAATATTATCGCAAGAGAAATGGGCGGTAATTTAAAATCAACTTCTGGCCCAGTATTGGAACGTGCTGGTGACTTAGCCGCAATGCTCACCAATCTAGAAGAAGGTGATGTGCTGTTTATTGACGAGATTCATCGTCTTTCACCCGTGATTGAAGAGATTCTCTATCCAGCCATGGAAGATTACCAACTGGATATTATGATTGGTGAAGGCCCTGCGGCTCGTTCAATCAAGCTCGATCTGCCAGCCTTCACTTTAGTCGCAGCCACAACACGTGCAGGTTTGCTCACCTCCCCGTTACGTGACCGTTTTGGGATTGTACAGCGTTTAGAGTTCTATTCAGTTGAAGACCTGACCCATATCGTGACCCGTTCAGCGAACCTAATGGATGTGCCGATTACTCATGAAGGTTCAACAGAAATCGCCCGTCGTGCACGCGGGACGCCCCGTATTGCCAATCGATTATTACGTCGTGTCCGTGACTATGCCCAAGTCAAAGGCACTGGTGAAGTGACTCAGGATATGGCGCAACGGGCTTTGGACATGCTCAATGTCGATAAAGCAGGTTTAGATACGCTCGATCGGCGTTATCTCAGTATGTTACTGGAACGCTTTGAGGGTCGACCAACTGGTGTTGAAGCCTTAGCCGCAGCCATGGCGGAAGATAGCGGAACGCTTGAAGACGTAATTGAGCCCTATTTGATTCAACAAGGTTATGTGATGCGTACCGCACGTGGCCGTATTGCAACCAATATGGCATATTTACAATTTGGTATGACACCACCTGAATCATAAATATAGATAAATCATGACTCAAACCCTAGATGAACAACAACTTATAGAAAGAATTAAAGTATCGTATCAAGACGTTATTTCTGATTTACCGCCTATCGAAGAGTTGCCTCGATATGTGATGTTTTCGGAATATCGCCAAGAACAAAGACAATTTTTAGATGGACTTCTCAAAGCTCATTCTGCATTGTCACTCTCTTGTCAACTTGTCGATTCAAAACAACAAGCTGTTTCCCTTTCTAGTGAGCAGCTTGAACAATTCAACACTACCTCACATTTGGACTGGTCACTCACAAGCCTTGCCTTTGACCATACACACGCTACAATCTTTATTTCATTATGCTTTCAAGACGATCTAAAGCAGATGGTCGAGGAACATCGCCCACCGCGCAAACCTATACTGACTTTTAAAAACTTGGCAATTCTATTGATCAGTTGCTGTATGCTCGGCATTTCACTTTACTTATTTAACCAAGCCCCAGAATGGTTGGTATTTATCATTTTTGCAGTTGGTTTTTTAGGTTTATGTATGCTATACGACCATGTAAAAGATTACATTCAATACAATAAAGTAAAAGATGATCCTCTAAAAACCTTGATTGTTGCAGGCTATTTTGCTGAACATTTAGAAGAGTATGCAACGCAGACTTTAATCTTAGATAAAAACTCAAACGAATAGCTTGCTTGATCTGTTGTGCCATTTGCCCCAAAAATCAATATGCTAAACTGCGACACTATTCAACACCTCGTATCAAGAATGGATTTTTATCATGGCAAATCATTTTGAGTTCAACATTCGCGTTTATATCGAAGATACAGATGCAGGCGGTATCGTTTACCATGCCAATCATATCCGTTTTATGGAGCGTGCTCGTACCGAATGGCTACGTGCGGCAGGTGTTGACCATTATTGGCATCAAAAAGATTACAACTTCGTAGTACATCAAATTGCTGTTAAATATGTACGCCCAATATTAATGGATGATTTAATTACCGTTACAGCACGTGTTATTTCGTGTAAAGCCGCATCTTTTGTGTTGCAACAAAATATTTATCGTGGTGAAATCTTGCTGGCTTCAGGTGAGGTTGTGTTGGCATGTTTAAACAAAGAGTTAATGCCACGTAGACTTCCTGATGAAATTCGTGATCTGATTCAAAAAGAATTAGCACAGGACTAAAATAAACTTTCGGCACAGCAACTTATGGCAACTAACTTAGAATCTTCCCTGCATATTTCTGACCTAATTTTACAAGCAAGTCCTGTTGTACAACTGGTCATGCTGATCCTGCTACTCTCTTCAATTTATAGCTGGTATTTAATTGCCAAATTATATATGGGCTTTAAAAAAGCAGAACAAGAGGATGAGCATTTTCAAAAAATGTTCTGGTCAGGTGCCGAATTAAATACGCTTTACAATAATGCTCAACTGAACTCTAAACGCCGTGGCCTAGAAGATATTTTCTATCAAGGCCTCGGTGAGTTTTTTAAGCTACAAAAACGTAAAGCAGATACCACTCAAACCATCGAGGGAACTGAACGTATCCTGCGTGTAGGCTTAAGCCGTGATCAAGGCGGCTTGGAAGTCGGTTTAGGTGCGCTTGCCAGTATTGGTTCAGTTGCGCCTTATATCGGCTTGTTCGGTACAGTTTGGGGCATCATGAATGCCTTTATCGGTCTTGCTGCTGTTGACCAAGTGACTTTGGCAACTGTTGCACCTGGTATTGCAGAAGCCCTGATTGCAACAGCGATTGGTTTATTTGCAGCAATTCCTGCTGTACTTGCGTTTAACCACTTTACCGCTAAAGGTGAAGCAACTTATTCAGATCGTGCATTATTTGCAGAAGAAATGGTTGCCCTTTTACAGCGTCAAGCGATTGGAACGACACAGGAAGATGCATAATGGCGATTCAACGATCTGGACGTTTTGAACGGATTAAAAAACCACTGAAAAGCGACATGAACGTCGTTCCTTATATCGATGTCATGTTGGTGCTGTTGGTCATTTTCATGGTGACAGCACCCATGATCACTAGTGGTATTAAGGTCGATTTACCTCAAGCAAACAATCATCCAATTGAATCCAAAGATATGCCAGCCATGGTGACCATTGGTAAAGATGGCAATATCTTTTTGCAATATCAAGAGTACAAAGGCAGTGATCCCCTTTCGCTTGAACAACTTGAAACTGTTTTAAGTGAAGCCCAGACGCAAGCTGAACAGGACAATAAACAACTGACTGTATTAGTCAATGGTGATAAATCTCGTCCTTATGGTGAAGTTGTTTCACTGATGGCGAGTCTACAAGAAGCAGGCCTTACTCAAGTTGGCTTACTGACAGAGCCGTTAAAATAAGCTATGAAAAAATTTCAAGAGCCACCTTTTAAACAAAATGCGATTGCACTGGGTTTCACACTCGGTGTCCATGCAATCGCAATTGTTGGCTTACTGTTTTTAGGCTTGAGTAAACCCCCTGAAGAACCTAAAAAACTGACCACTATTTTGGTGAAGCCAGAAGATTTACCCCAGTCTTTACAGCAACCTGAGCAACAAGTCTCTGCTGAACATCAGGCAGAAGAAGTGCAAAGCCCTGTCGTGGATACAACACTTCCTGAAAATATTCCTGTAACACCTCCACCACCAACTGCACAACAACTTGCGGCTGAAAAGCAAAAAACTGAACAGGCACAGCAAGCCAAACTTGCTGAGCAAAAACGCAAAGCAGATGAAGCTGCTCGTGCACAGCAAGTTGAAGAACAACGTAAACTTGCAGAAGCTCAAGCACAAAAGCAACGTGCGGACGCTGAAGCGAAACGCCAAGCAGAGGCAAAAGCGAGGACTGAAGCAGATACGAAGCGTAGAGCTGAACAAAATGCCAAAGCAGAGGCTGAAGCTAAGGCGCGCCAAAAAGCGGAGCAAGATGCGAAATTAAGACAGCAAAAAGCTGCCGAAAACGCAAAACTTCAAGCGCAACAGGATGCTAAACGCAAAGCTGAGGCAGATGCCAAGGCGCGTGCTGAAGCTGAGGCAAAACGTAAAGCTGAGACCGACGCGAGAGCAAAAGCCAACGCAGATGCGAAGCGTAAAGCCGAAGCTGATGCAAAACGTAAAGCTGAGGCCGATGCGAGAGCAAAAGCCAACGCAGATGCGAAGCGTAAAGCCGAAGCTGATGCCAAGGCTAAAGCTGAGGCAGATGCGAAACGCAAAGCGAATGCAGATGCCAAAGCAAAAGCTGAGGCAGACGCTAAACGTAAAGCGGAATCTGATGCGAAGGCAAAAGCTGAGGCAGATGCGAAACGTAAAGCAAATGCAGATGCGAAGGCAAAAGCCGATGCAGACGCCAAACGCAAAGCCGAAGCTGACGCTAAGGCAAAAGCTGAGGCAGATGCAAAACGTAAAGCCGAAGCTGAGGCAGATGCCAAAGCCGCAGCTGCCAAAAAAGCTGAACAAGAAGCGGCTCAGAAAAAGGCCGATGCGAAACGTGTGGCTTCAACGGCTATACAAGATTTCCGGAGAAAAATTGATCGAGCTTGGCATGTTCCACTTGGCACATCTGGAAAAAGGGTTACTGTGAGATTTACTCTGTCTGATTCAGGCGCAGTTCTCTCAAAAGTTATCACAAAATCAAGTGGTGACGATGCGCTTGATGCAAGTATTCTGGCAGCTATTGATGCTGCGGCACCTTATCCTATGCCAGAAGATCCTGATGCACGCCGTGAAGCACGAACAGCAACTCCAACTTTTATTGCAAAATAGTAATGAATAGTTAACGTTACAGGCTTTTAATAGCACAAAGCCTGTAACTATGTTAAATAATCTACAGCCACAAAAATACGACGCAAGTAATTGTAACTATGGACAAGACTCGTAAATACCTCCTCTCTTTGGCAGTTTTCACGGCAATGAGTGCAGTAATCCCTTCAAGCACTTATGCTCAACTATATTTTGAAATTGCCAAAGCACCTGAACAAGCGCCGAAAATCGCAATTGTACCGTTTGCTAATGACAGCGCAATCTATCCGATTGTCGAGCGTGATTTAAATCGTTCAGGCCGCTTTACCAGCGCATCTCAAAATTTACCAGCAACCGCAAGCCTTAATCAGGTTCAAGCAGGTGACTGGCAAAATGCAGGCGTACCTTATGTTGTCGTTGGGCAAATGAAAGCCGTTGATGCCAACACATTTGAAATTCATTACCAACTTTATGATGTACAAAAACAACAATATTTACTCAATGAAGTGCTGACTGTACCTAGCTCACGTATTCGCCAAGCCGGTCATATGATCAGTGACACGATTTATCAAGCGTTGACCGGTATTGCGGGTGACTTTAGTGGTCGTATCGCCTATGTATTGCGTAATCAGGCCACGCCTGCTCAACGCTATACCTTACAGATTGCAGATACAGACGGCGAACAGCCTAAAACTGTCCTGACCTCACGTGACCCTATTCTTTCCCCTGCTTGGACACCTGATGCAAAGAAAATTGCGTATGTGTCCTTTGAGACTAAACGTCCCGCGATTTATCTACAAGATTTAGCAACAGGCCAGCGTGAAGTTTTAGCCAGCTTCCGTGGATTGAATGGCGCACCAAGCTTCTCTCCAGATGGTAAATCAATGTTGTTCACGGCATCAATGCATGGCAACCCTGAAGTTTATCAGATGGACTTAAGTACCCGCCAAGTACAACGCATGACCAATGATACTGCGATTGATACTGAAGCACGTTATGCACCCGATGGTAAATCATTTATCTTTACCTCGGACCGTGGCGGTTCACCACAAATTTATCGCTATAGTTTTGATGACAGTTCGGTCAAACGCTTGACCTTCAAAGGTGCATTCAATGCACGTGGAACCTTAAGTGCTGATGGTAAAAAGATTGCGTTAGTCCATCGCCCAAGTGGCAGTAACTACAAAGTTGCAATCCAAGATATCAATACCGGTATCACCAATATTCTCACACCGACCAGTTTAGACGAATCACCAAGCTTCTCACCAAATGGACAGATGGTGGTTTATGCAACGCGTGAAGGCAGCCGTGGTTTATTATCGGTTATGTCTACTGACGGCCGTTTCCGCATGAATTTACCAAGCGAACAAGGTGAAGTTCGTGAACCAGCTTGGGCACCAAAATAAGTTTAATCGATTGGAGAATCATATGAACATTAAATATCTTACGCTTCCACTGATTGCTGCTACGCTTGTATTCACAGGTTGTGCAAGTCGTAAACCTGCTGCTGATATTACCACTGGTACCAATCCAAATGGCTCAACCACAGTCAGTACAGATGGTTTAAGTGAAGATGCAGCATTAAACGCGCAAAACTTAGCGGGCGCATCTTCAAAAGGCGTCACTGCTGCAAATAAAGCCTTCTTGGCTAAGCGCGTTGTTCACTTCAACTATGACAGCAGTGACTTATCGAATGAAGACTATCAAACCCTTCAAGCACATGCTCAATTCTTAGTTGCCAATGCTAACTCTCGTGTTGCCCTTACAGGTCACACCGATGAGCGTGGTACACGTGAATACAATATGGCACTTGGCGAACGCCGTGCAAAAGCGGTTGAAAGCTTTTTGATTACCAACGGTGTAAACCCACAGCAACTTGAAGCAGTTAGCTATGGTAAAGAATCACCAGTGAACGCAGGTCATGATGAAGCTGCATGGAAAGAAAACCGCCGTGTAGAAATCAACTACGAAGCTGTTCCACCACTATTAAAATAACCGTGGTTCCGCTTTAAATAAAAATGCTCACTTCATGTGAGCATTTTTATATCATTCATCAAGACGAAGATTGAGAGTCAGACTTGTTTTGCATCGACTCAATCAAATCATGCTTGTTAAACTCTTTGTATTCTGGCTTCGCCTCATACTGTTTCCATGCATCCTGCACATTTTCTTTGGAAATCGTATCTAAGCTAATCGGTTCGCTCGGCGTGGGCGTTGCCTCAAAATTCTTGGTTGTCATATTTAACCTCCAAACATCCTGTTTAGTATCTATGCAACATAGCATGTAATAACGTGCTTGTAATCATAAAAGCAACATAAATAAAGTAAGATAATTTTTATTTTTGCACGATCTCATCTAGAATACCCTCATTCTTTTTTATCAATTTTTGACGCGGCTAAATCGGAGCTATTCAATATGTCAAACCTTAATTTGACCCAATACCTAGAACAACAAAATGGGAATTTGACTCCAGAGTTGGCACAAGTGATCGAAACCATTGCTGCTACATGCCAAACCATTGATCAAGCATTACAAAAAGGTGCTTTAGCAGGTATTTTGGGTAGTGCAGGCAATGAAAATGTGCAAGGTGAAACACAAAAGAAACTCGATGTTATTTCAAATGATTACCTGATTGATGCATTAAAAGCGCATCCTCAAGTCGGCGGTCTAGCTTCAGAAGAGTTAGATGATTTCACCCCTGCTCAGGAAAATGGTAAATATCTCGTTTTATTCGATCCACTCGATGGTTCAAGCAACATCGACATTAATATGTGTGTGGGTACGATTTTCTCTATCCTTCCTGCAAAGAATGCTGTGACTCAATCTGCCGACTTTATGCAAGCAGGTACTGAACAAGTTGCTGCGGGTTATGTGCTTTATGGTCCTTCGACCATGTTAGCGCTTACTGTGGGCGCAGGTGTGGTGTTCTTTACTTTCGATCCAACCACTCAAAGTTTCTTATTAACCACTGAACAAGTACAAGTTGCGGCGGATACACAAGAGTTTGCAATTAACTCATCAAATCAACGTCACTGGGAAAACCCTGTGAAACGTTATATTGATGAGCTTTTAGCGGGTAAAACATCAGTCCGTGAAAAAGATTTTAATATGCGTTGGGTTGCATGTATGGTCGGTGATATTCACCGTATTCTATGCCGTGGTGGTATTTTCCTTTACCCTTACGATTTAAAAGATCCGAAGAAAGCAGGCCGCTTACGTTTGATGTATGAAGCAAACCCAATGAGCATGCTGATTGAACAAGCAGGTGGCGCATCTACAACAGGTCGTGTTCGTATTATGGATATCCAACCAACAGAACTACACCAACGTGTTCCTGTTATTATTGGCTCTAAAAACGAAGTAGAACGCGTAACAAGCTACCACTAATTACTTTTTATAATCAGGGCATTATAAAGTTATGATGCCCTTTTGGATGTTTATCTTATGGCGGTTATTTTCCTAGAATCCAAAGACAATGCAAAAATCAAACATTTGCGTGGTCTGATCGAGCTCAACAGTGCTCGAAAAAAACATCAGCAAACCGTTTTAGAAGGTACACATCTGTGCTTGGCTTGGTTGCAACAGCAGAAAAAAATATTTTCTCTTTTTACCACCGAACAAGCCTTAGAACATCCAGATTTACAAGAGGTGATTGAACTCCATCAAGCTCACATCTTCGTTATTAGTGAAGTCCTGTATAAAGATTTAAGCACATTGGGCACAACCCTTCCATGTCTAGCGATTGTCGACCTGCCCAAAACTGCTGCTACCATTGATTTTAAGGCCGACACTTTAATTCTAGAAAATGTTCAAGATCCTGGAAATGTAGGTACACTCCTCCGCTCTGCTGCCGCTGCAAACATCAAACAGGTGATTTGTACACAAGGTTCAGCTGCACTGTGGTCTCCACGTGTGCTTCGAGCAGGGATGGGTGCTCATTTTAGTCTTCAATGTTTTGAAAACTTCCAGCTCACGGATATTCTTCCAAAATTTCAAATTCCAGTTTTTGTGACCAGTTCACACCGCTCAACCAGCTTATATAGCCAAGATTTAACTCAAGCATGCGTCTGGATTTTAGGCAACGAAGGTCAAGGTGCGAGTGACTATGCACTTGAGCATGCTCAAGCAGTGGCGATCCCTCAACCTGGTGGACAAGAGTCACTTAATGTCGCAATTGCAGGCTCAGTATGCTTTTTTGAAATGGTTCGTCAACGTCAGTAAAAACGTTAAATTATTTTAATTACGATTTTTTTACTGAGAAAATCAATTACACTACTAAAAATAATTGCTTAAGTTGTCAACGCGCCCACCATTTTCAACGTTATATGATTAATGAATTGGAATTAATGGTGGGTATCCATGACAGGATTTTCCATCTCTATGGATTTAGCACCGAAACAGGCTCGAACCGAAAACAGTACTGATCGCAGTACCGTTGAACAACGTCTGCGTTTTTTTATGCAAGACGTTACAGGTCGTGCCTTGGTTATGATGGAAAGCGCAACGCAGGGACAACAAGGTATTGCGATGGATTTAGTGCAAGAAGCTTTCATTTCATTGCACAAATCATATGCAGATAAAAGTACTGAAGAATGGTATCCCCTGTTCTACACCATATTAAATAATAAACTTCAAGACTGGCGACGCAAAGAAGCTCGCCGCGCCAGTCCATTCTCATTATTTAAAAAAATTAGTTTAGATGATGACGAAGAAATTATTGATGTTGTCGATGAATCAACCCCTAACCCATTCGAGTTTCTTGATCAAGAAGTCACGATGGAGGAAATTCAAGCGGCGATCAATCAATTACCCATCCGTCAACAACAAGCATTTATGCTTAGAGCGTGGGAAGGTTTCGATACAATGACCACAGCACAGATTATGGATTGCAGTGAAGGCAGTGTGAAAACACATTACCACCGCGCAATTCAGGGACTCAGAATTGCTTTAGAGCATTTAAACCCGCATACGGGAGGATCATCAAATGAAAAAAGATGAGTTCACTAAACATGTGACATCCAGACTCGACCAACTTGCGAAAGAACAACATCACAACAAAATGATGGTGATGAATCATGTTCTTGATACTGTGCAAAAGAAACCAACCTCTTATTACAGTGTTTGGAAAATGACTGGTTTTGCGTTTGCTGCCGCCCTTATGGGGATTGTGGTTCTGCCTAGCTCGTTACAATTAGCAGATCAACCTCAAAATCAGGTTGTCGTAAATCCAAAACTTTCACCACAAATGGTTGAAGATATGGAAATGTTATTGGTCTTAGGTGAGGATAAAGTTCCACATGGCAGCTAAAAAATTAGCACTTGTTGTGTGTACACTCGGCTTATTACAAACCAGTTTTGCAGGTTCAGAGCGCTTTTGGGTATTCTCTAAACCAAATAAACCGACAACGGAAGAAGCTTGGGATGACTTGTCCCCTGAAGAGCAACGCGTTTTAATTCAACGTTATCAAACCCTGAAGGAAATTCCGACCAATCAGAGTTCGCAATTGCAACAGCGGATGGAGTGGTTCACGCAATTACCTGAAGAAGAAAAGCAAAAAATGCGTGATGTATGGCAAAAAATGAGTATGCAAGAACGGAATACATTACGTAAACGTATGCAAAATGCCAGTACCGAAGAACGTATCAATATCAGAGAAGAGTATCTCACCAAATACGCTGAACACTAATTTTTAAATGATTAGAATAAAAAATAGCGCCTTAAAGGCGCTATTTTTATTGGTTTAACTTATTTCCTAAAGCGACGATAAGCCAATAATCCAAATAATCCAAATACAGAGTAGAAACTAAAGCTACCACCGCCTCCGCCTCCATTTGCCGTACGAGTATCATCTGTCGTTGTTGCCGTATTAATCGTTCTCACTATCGCTTCATTTGATTTCATGCCATCTGCATCATAAACCTGATATTTAAAATCAAAGTTAAATGGGTTAAATGCGTTAACTTCCTGTACATAAATATTCCCACCATAACAAGTTTCTTTTTGATCTGGTTCAGGACAAGGCCCTTGGCGGTCTGCTGTAATAGTAAGATCTTTAGTCGGAATTTCGCTCAATCGAATTGGTAGTTCTATACCATCTTTATTCTTCCAGAACTTAGGTTTATTTGGAATCTGTTCTGGCCCTGGTCCACCTTTGCCCGTATCACCATCATCATTTGCGAAATTCAGTAAATTCAAACTTAACTTTTGCTTTGCCTGATATTTAAAAGTTAAAGAAGTATCCGTTGCGACAGGTGCAATATTCGTAAAAGACGCTTTAAGCAACCCTGAAGAGCTAACTGCAGGGCCAGGTGTTGATGATTTAGAAGTAATGGTATATTTACAGAAAACCTTATCTACATCTGCAGTAGTTTCATCATCTAGTCGATAAAAAATAATTTGCTGCAGATCATTATTCCAAGTACACACTAAATTCTTTTTATCATCTTCATCAATCTGAACGATATCACCATCAATCAAGCCCTTACCTAAAGGCTCAGCTTTAACATCAAATAAATTAGGATCAAAAAATTGTAGTTTATACTTACCGCCCTCTTCTATATCTTGCGGTAAAGGCAATTGATAATTTTTGAGGTCAATATAAATGGCACGATAATGCAAATTGTCTTTTGTAGACTTTAATAGTCTTTGGTAATCAGCTAGTCTGTATTTATAATACGTCAAGAAATCTGGGTCATTGGGATTTTTCACCAAATTATCAAAAAAGTCAGATTGATCTTGGTAAGCCTGTACGGAATTACTAATTGAAATATTTCTTAAATCTTGTAAATCACCAGCTTTGAATTGCATTAATTCAACTGAACCAATATCACAACGATTACGAGAAGTTGGATCAAAATGTAATGTGCCATCTGTAATACGAGCCAAGCCACGTTGGTCAACATCACTACAGCCAATACCGTCAATATCCAATAAACCTACTTTCTTGGTAGTCTTATCATCAACTTTAACCTCTGTTACATTCGGCTTTGGATAATACATCGGCATAAAAGCCGTGTAAGCAGAAGGCGTTTGCATTGGACTTAACAGTGTTGTAATACTAATATTACTTACATTCAAATTGGTCTTATTATCTTTTAACGACGCTTTTGGTACATCACATACATTATTAACAGGTATGGTTGAATCAGTCTCTTTGAGTACCACCGCATTATAGCTAAGGCCAAAATTAACTTTTTCCTGATCAGCCACATTGCCAAACAAATATCGACAAGCATAACTATTACTATCACCATTATAGGCGATCACATTAAAGAGCAAATTTTTAAGACCCAACTTATCGTAGAGCAGCGTAGTGAACGCCGTATTTTCGACAATAGTATTGCTTTTTAATTCTAATTTGCTTTTATCACTTAAAATGCTTGGACGATTATTGGGATCAGTGCCAACTTTGGTATCTCCAGTAAATTTGATTAAATTACCAGTAGAGCTATTTACAATATTTTTTGCAATTGTATTGGTACTGATATTTGCAGCAACCTCACCACAGAACTCAAACATACTACTTGAATTTTGCGACCCATTTCCGACAAAACTATTCGCGGTCAAAACTGAGTTATTTTGAATATATCGAGCGTCTGTCATACAGCCCATAGACAATACACTGCCTTTTTCAGCTTTATTGCCCTGTATCAAACTCTTGGTCATCGTCAGTGTCGAAGAAGGGCCTGCCATAAATATTGCCCCTCCTTCCTTGATGGCTTGTGAATCTAAAATTTGGCTGCTTTGCAGTACAACATCCGCACCCGCATAGATGGCACCACCAAAATCCGTAGCTCGACCTCCAGTTAAGATTAGATTGGTTAAACTTAAGTTTTTGGCCCCTCGTGTCGTATTAAAAATACGTGAGTTTTCCGCTTTAATCGTAGTTTTCAACTCAATTTGCGCTGGATATTGATTTACAACATCATTTACAAGAACATTCTTCCCTTCCCAATCCACGGGACTAGCGCCAAGAATTGATACGTTAACATTTGGATCAAGTTCTTTTTTTAGCGTATAGACACCTTTTTCAAGCTGAATAAGCTTCTGCGTGCTAGATAAAATATTTGTTACCGCACAACCACCGTAAGCAACACGCATTTCAGCGGCTTTTAATGCTTCACGCAATGAACAAGCACTGGAATTTTCACCATCCTCATCCGCAAAAGTTGTGACTTTGATGGGTGCATTATTTGTTGCAGCCAACAATGGCATGGTTGCCAACATCATCGTCGCTAAAATTGTTTTCTTATAATGTTTCATCTCATCACATCCCTGATTATGATTTAAAACGACGTAATCCTATTAAGCCGAATAAAGCAAGAATAGCACCAAACCCAAAACTCCCCACATTTACGGTTTTACTTTTAAATGTATCTGGTGGGTCTTGCACAATATTTGTAGGAATCTCAATATAATAGTTCGTTACATTATTAAAGCGTGTAATCGTCGTCATGATACGCAGTTTAAATATATCGGCTCCATGCCAATCACTATAAGGAACATAGGTCACATTACCATCTTGATCAATGGTGGTCTTACCCTTAGATGGTGTTTGATTTTGTACGATGTCCAAGCAACCATATTGCCAAGCTTGCCCATCCGAGCGTTTTCCTAAAAGCTGCTCACAAGTATTTGGATCTAACAACTCTCCATCTAATAAATTGCTAGAAATATTAAATTTGGCAATCTCCTTGAATCGAATATCCATTCCTTCAACTGAGACATTGTTACGATTCACAACTAATTCTATGGAACCAAGATCACAGAGCTCATCAAAACCTGTACGACCTTGATCACGTTGATCTTTCTCCTCACAATTCCCCAGACTAAAACTGGTCCCATCACTATAAATTCGCCCTTTGTTGACAATCAGGGAATCCGTGAGTTGTTTATATGATGTTAATAAACGCGGCTTAAAGAAACCTAACATTTGGTCTTTGGGAATCGTATATGGGCAAAGTAAACCTTTTGCTGGTGGCGCTGCGCAAACACCTTCATCGCTTGTGCCCCCAGCAATTACTGCTTGCTCAGGATCATTTGCATTCCACATAAAGTTTGGCAAGCGGTCACCAGGATTTCGGTTACAGTCCATTGTCGTCAAATTACTTTGTACAATGGTCGTATCGGTCGAAATACTGCCACAGTTGCTATTGCCATTGGCAATCAGAATACTGTTGGACACATAAGCACTTGGGAATTCCTCAACTTTGGTTTCACCATTTTCTTTAGTTGTTACTTTCCGATTTAAAGATTGTAAATACAAACCAGCAGCATTTTTGATGATGGTATTGTTATTGAGAATCATGCCTTCACGGATATTTGCAACATAGCCACCTTTGTTATGAAAAATGGTACTGCTTCGAATTCCATAGATTCCATCAGCTAATGCACCGCCGACGGTGTCATTATTAAAGCCATTCAAAACATACAGTGAAGCGCCATCTGGGCCCGCCACACCTTCATTATCACGTAGTACAGATCTAGTAATTAAATAACTTGGCATTTCACTAAAAATAATTGCGCCTTGATCAGCTTTATTGTTCTGAAAAAGACTATAACTGGCATTAATATATCCAACTGTTTTTTTATCTCCAGATGGAATACCAACGTTATAAATCGCCCCACCTCGATTTGCTGACCCACCTGTTAGTCTTGAATAATCAATTGATAAACTTTCACGATTAAGAATCAAGCCACCATTATTTACTTTATGAGAGGCGCCTTGTAAATTTAATTCAATTAACTTAACTTCAAGTAAAGGACTTTCCACATTATTATCGTCAATTACAAAAAGACGATCCGAACCCACCATTTTGAGTGTCGCATTATTTAAACCTTTTTTATTGTCATTAAAGCCATCACTACTTGCGGTGCGAATTGACATTGATGCCTTAATTTCCAATGCTTTATTCAGTTGGTAGGTCTGATCTCTCTGTAAAATAATAATACTGCTTATATCTTTATTACCGCATCCACGATAACCATTTTCGAATTCTTTTTGACTTCTGTTATTTATAAACCCTACAGCATTTCGTAACGAGCAACCGGTATAATTCTCATCATCAAGCAGCGTTGTCACTTGAATATCCGCAGAATATGCATGTCCTGTAATCGCAAATAAAGCGCAGGCAAGCGTCCGTTTGAGCATACCGATCTCCTTCTTTTTTCATTTTTCTTCGTCTTACAAACTAGGAGTTTGCAAGCACATTCCTTTGTGCGTACTTTGTCATAGCTCTCGAAATTACTCAAGAAATTTTATGCTATTGGCGATATTCATCAATCAATGCGTAAATTTGCTTAAGCGTTGTATTTGAAAGCTTGGTTTTTTCGCCTTTCAACATTTTTTCAAGTTGAGCTAATGTTTGCAATAAAATGGATGCCTGATGCGGCCCATTCATTAATAAATAATCAACAATCTGTTGATCAAAATGAATCCCTCGTCGGGTCATGACCGACTGTAGTAGCGCTTGTCGATCAATATAGGAACTACCATTTGGCACTTTGACACTAACGGCTTGAGTCAGTCTTGATTGTAAATCTGGTAGTTCCAGCTTTAATTCAATAGGTGCAACACGAGAGGAAAAAACCAACTGCCCTTCATGATTATTGATTAAATGAAAAACGGCTTTTTGCCAGTGCGGAACACCACTAATTGCATCAATATCATCTAACGCGACTAGATCATAAAACTCCAAGGAGGTAATCGCTTCAATCGGAGCATCTAATAATTCTAATAATGAGACTTTAATTGCTGGCCGACCTAATTCCAAATAAGAGTCACAGATTGCAGACAGTAAATGGCTCTTACCCGTGCCCGCCCCACCATAAACATAGAATCGACTTACTAAGCCTGCATGTAATTGTCTTACCGCATCAACCACAGGTCCCCAACCCGGCCCCGAAAAATCACTGATTCGGGCATCGAGTTGAGGTTCTATATCCAGTTGGAGTTGACGCATATGTTTAATGTGTTCCTCAATTACTTTAAGTCATTCGAGTTTGAAGTCTCTGTATCTTGAGAGTTTTTAATATGAATATCAAGTTCTACATGACCTGTTTCAACATTTATATGCTGAGTTTCGCCTTCGACCAACACAACTTCTGTTGGTAAACCATAGAGTCGACTTTTTTCATAATTATCACGTGCATGTTTTAACAGTACCACAATGACTGCTGCGACAGGCAAAGCAATTAGCATCCCCAAAAATCCACCGAGTTGTGCCCCAGCGAGTACAGCAAAAACCACCGCAACTGGCGATAAACCAATTTTATCGCCCAATAAGAATGGTTGAAGAATATAGCCTTCGACCATTTGCCCAATCATAAATACAACACCAACCAGAAGGATCTGCGTCCAGTCCAATCCAAATTGAAACAATGTTGCAATCACCGCCGCAATAATGCCGACACCAAAACCCAAATAAGGAATAATACTGGCCAAACCAGCAATCATTCCAATAATCAAGCCAACTTCAAGACCAATCAGTTGTAAGCCCACAGCATAAACGATACCCAATAAAAGCATAACGAGGAATTGGCCTTTTACAAAAGCACCTAATACACTATGGCATTCACGAACGATGGTTAAAGTTGAAGCTTCATAAGGACGCGGAATTAAACGTCTAAAGCTTTGCAGCATTCGCTCCCAATCGAGTAAAAAGTAGAAAGAGATAATTGGAATCAGGATCACAACCCCGCCAATTTGGATAAAATTCAAACCAGATTGAGCAACTCTTAATGCCATGGTTTGAATACTATCTGCACTGTAATTGGTCTGAATATAATCCATTAAAGCTTTAGTGATCTGCTCCGTGTCAATTTCCATTGGCACGACATTAAAAGTATGCGACACCCATGGTAAGAAGGTTGCATTAATCCAGTGAATTCCTGCAGGAATACTATCCCGCGCATACATTAACTGTTTCCAAATCAAAGGCACTAAGAACCACAAAACCATGGTTAAAGTTACGCCAATCCCGATAAATACGATACTGATCGCTAACCAGCGCGGCAATTTAATTTTTACAAGAACATCAACCAGCGGGCTAAATAAATAGGCAATGAAAAAAGCACCGACAAAAGGAATCACAATGGGCTTCAGTAGATAAAGCACCCAAAGCAATAATGCGAGCCCAGCGAGGATAAAGATACGACGTAGTACCTGATCTTGCATAAAATCTAGCCTTTTTTCGTGTAATCGTTATAAATGGAAAAAAAATTTAATTAAAGATAGCATTTTCGAGCATAAATAACATAAGAGTTTCGTATATTCAGGTTATAATCTGCCGCCACTGCGGAGACTTCACTATGAGCAACTCAACTTCTACCCCAAATACTGGTTTAAGCTATAAAGATGCTGGCGTCGACATTGAAGCGGGAGACGCATTGGTCGATCGTATCAAATCTGTCGCTAAACGTACCACTCGTCCTGAAGTAATGGGCGGTCTTGGCGGCTTCGGTGCTTTATGCAAAATTCCAAAAGGTTATGAAGAGCCTGTATTGGTATCAGGAACAGATGGTGTAGGGACTAAATTACGTTTAGCACTCAACCTCAACCGTCATGACACGATTGGTCAAGATCTCGTTGCAATGTGTGTAAACGACTTACTTGTTTGTGGTGCTGAGCCATTATTCTTCCTCGACTACTATGCAACAGGTCATTTAAATGTTGATGTTGCTGCTGATGTCGTAACAGGAATTGGTAAAGGTTGTGAACTTGCTGGTTGTGCATTGGTCGGTGGTGAAACTGCTGAAATGCCGGGCATGTATGAAGGTGAAGATTACGATCTTGCTGGTTTTGCAGTGGGTGTTGTAGAACACAGCAAAATTATTGATGGCACTAAAGTGAAGTCTGGTGACGTACTTCTTGGTGTCGCATCAAGTGGCGCACACTCTAATGGTTACTCATTACTACGTAAAATTTTAGATGTTAAGAATGTAGACTTAACTCAAATCGTTGATGGTCGCCCACTTGCCGATGTGGCAATGGAACCAACACGTATCTACGTAAAACCAGTACTCGAACTTTGCAAACAAGTTGATGTGCATGCAATGGCACACATTACTGGTGGTGGCTTACCGGGTAACTTACCGCGTGTTCTTCCAAATGGCGCACAAGCTGTCATTGACGAGTCAAGCTGGGAATGGTCTGAATTATTCCAGTTGTTACAACGTGAAGGTAACGTAGAACGCTTTGAAATGTATCGTACCTTTAACTGTGGCGTAGGTATGGTGATTGCAGTCGATGCAAGCGAAGCTGACAAAGCTATTGCTGTATTAAATGCGCAAGGCGAAAAAGCGTGGAAAATTGGTTATATCCAAGAAAATGCTGAATCAGTTGAAGGCGCTGACGAAAAAATTCGCGTGATCTTTGCATAATGAGAATTGCTGTCCTTGTCTCAGGCAACGGTAGCAACTTACAGGCCCTGATAGATGCAAATCTGTCAGGGCAAATCATTGGTGTCCTCTCAAATAAAGTTGATGCATATGCATTGCAGCGTGCTGAGAACGCCAATATTGCGACCGCTGTTATTTCACATAAAGATTATCCAAATCGCGAAAGCTTCGATGCAGCCATGCATCAACAATTATTGGCATGGCAAGTTGATCTGGTAATCCTTGCTGGTTTTATGCGGATTTTAACCCCGAACTTTGTCAGTCAATGGCAAGGTAAAATGTTAAATATCCACCCTTCTCTGCTGCCTTTTTATAAAGGTGTGAATACACATCAACGTGTATTAAATACTGGAGAGCGCTTGCATGGCTGTACAGTTCATTTTGTCACGGCGGAGCTCGATGCAGGACAAAGTATTGCACAATCAGCAATTCAAGTCGGTTTACACGATACCGTAGAAAGCCTAGCACAACGTGTGCATGAACTTGAGCATTTCATCTATCCTCAAGTTGCAGAATGGCTATGTAATGGCCAACTGACTTGGCGGAATGGTCAAGCTTATTTCAACCAGAAGCCCTTAGAACGACCGATTCAATTTGCTCAGTTTTAAAAATAAAAAACACATCTTCGGATGTGTTTTTTATTAGCTCAAACCACCAAGCTTTTGATTTTCTCAACCGTTTCCACTGGATGTTCCAAGGGGAACATATGTCCACCATCCACGACAGAAAAAGGAATACCTAATTTCTTTTTCGCCACTTGCGGGAACTTTTCTTTTAAGAAAACACTGTCTTGTCCCACAACCAAATGTACAGGTACAGAAGGTTTCGGCATTGGTAACCACCACATGGATGGCGTAGTTCTAAACATGGCCACTTCATCATCCTTAGGAATGGTGAGTGTTACACCGCCATTTTGATGATCATCCGTCAAAGCATGTGCAATATAGGCTTGGAAGCAATCTGGATCAAAGTGCTGATAAAAACCTCTCGAACCTAACAACTCCGCAGCTTGCTCCCGCGAATCCCAATGATCACGACGACGTACCGACAAACCTGCTGGGGTGATTTTATCCACTAATTTAGGTTTAAAGATTTTGGCAAGATGAAAAATAAAAGACGACTTACCAATAATTAAAGGTGGATCAAGCATAATGACTTGTGAAAATAGCTCTGGGCGGCGATAAGCCGCCATCAGTGTCAAGACCGAGCCTAATGAGTGCCCTACACCAATCACTGTACGCCCTTGTGCTTGCTGTACAATGCTATCAATAATTTGGTCAACCAAATGCGTCCAGCCATGGGTAATTGGATAACGTTTGTCATTTCCAATCTCAGCAACATAGATAATGTCGTATTGATCTTTTAATTGATCAAACAGCTTTTGATAAACTTTAGATGGAACTCCATTGGCATGGGCAAAATGAATCAAAGGTTTCATAAGCTTGTCTTTTATTTTCACTGATTGGTCAATTATCCTGCTCTACAGATGTATTGCAAATTAAAAGGATAACTGTCCAGTTATTTTTAGCATAAAAAAGGCTGCGATATACACAGCCTCCTTAAAATCAACATAGTGCTTTGATCAAAGCCTATCTATTATTGTATTTTCGCGTTCTGCTGAGTTTCTAGCTGTGCAGCAAGCGAACTACTAATACCTGCACCGAGCTGCGCCCCCATACGTCCTAGAATTGATTCTAACGGATTACGTTGAACGGTATAATCTACTTTTTGCTCAATCTTCAGATCACGCATCAATGTCGTCAAACTACCACTACGGTCAGCAACACCTAAAGCAACAGCCTGTTCACCTGTCCAGAACAATCCAGAGAAAATAGCAGGGTCATTTGACTTCAAACGTTTACCACGCCCTTCTTTCACTGCATTGATAAAGTGAGTATGCACATTATCAAGCACCGACTGCACATGTTGTTTCTGTGCTGGATCAAGTGGCTTGGTCATACTTAAAATATCTTTATTACTACCCGCAGTCAGAGTACGGTCTTCAATGCCTAACTTCTGCGCCAAGCCACTTAAACCATAGTTCGGCATAATTACACCGATCGAACCCACTAAGCTAGATGGATTGACAATGATTTCATCTGCTGCTGAGGCAATATAATATGCACCCGATGCACCCATATCCCCAATGACAGCATAGACTTTTTTATCTGGGTGCTGTTTTTTCAGATAACGAATTTCTTGCCAGATTTCATCAGACTGTACTGGTGAACCGCCTGGTGAATTGATATTCAACGCAACCGCTTTACTGCCGCTGGCTTCAAATGCACGTTTTAAAGCTTTGTTGGTATCTTCACTATTCACTGTAGACTGACCTGCAGATGAATCGATGGTTCCCACAATATCAACAACAGCCAAGTGATTACTACTAATACTGGTAGTTGCTTTATCTGATGACGAGGTACAGCTCTTGGTCATTGCCAACAGTACAATCAGCAAATAGGCAAAACCTAAACATTTAAAAAAGATGCTCCAACGGCGGCTACGACGTTGCTCTTCCACAGAAGCAAGAACAGCTTTTTCTAAAATTTGCCATTCTTTGCCTGTCACATTATTACTATTTGTAGATTCATTTTGTGGTTTTGGTGGCCAATCGGACATAAGATTCCAATCCAATAGATTTTAAAAAGTGACTTTATTATATACGCGGATTTACGCAAAACTGTTTAAATAACTTGTTTTAACTTATAATTATTTTTTGCTTTATACTTCCCTTTGTAATTTTTCTAATTTTAAATACATGACTCAGCCCAAATCAAACAGTTCAAGTTATCGTCTTATCAGACTTGTTAGTCGTCAGCCACTCCGATTAGGGCGGTTCTTTGCACGCTTGGTTGCGGCCTTAGTCAATACATTTTCGCTTTCTAAGCTTTCAAAAATTATCAGCTTGAATATACAAATTGCTTTTCCAGACATGGAACAGCAACAAAGACAAAAACTCACTAAGCAGGCAATACAAAACGAACTGACTTCTTATTTTGAGTTTTTAAGTATTTGGGGCTCAACAAATGAAAAAAATATTCAAAGAATCCACAACATCCATGGCGAACATTATTTCCATGAAGCTTTAGCAGAAAAGAAAGGCTTAGTTTTAGTCATCCCTCATTTTGGTACATGGGAAGTCATGAACTCATGGTTATCAAAATACACTCAAATGACAATCCTCTATAAACCAGTTAAAAATCCAGATGCTGACCAGTTTGTCCGTGATGCACGTAGTCGCGAACAAGCCCATTTAGTTCCTACAGATGAAAGTGGGGTTCGACAGATTTTTAAGGCCTTGAAACAAGGTGGAACTACAGCGATTTTACCTGACCACACCCCTGATCACGGTGGGGACATGATCAACTATTTTGGTATTCCGCTTGCCTCCAGTAGCCTCAGTGCCAAACTGATTCAAAAAACCAAGGCAAAGGCCCTCCTCATCTATACAAAAAGAAATGATCAAGATGGCTTTGATATGTATGTCGAACCGATCAATCCTCAAATCTATGAAGGTAATGCCGAAGATGGCACTTTAATTATTCATCAAACTTTAGAACAACTGATTCGACGTTACCCAGAACATTATCACTGGAGCTACAAACGTTTTCGCGCCAATCCCGCTTTAAAGAAAATCTACGATATTGATGAAAATGAAGCGTTGATGAAAGTGGCTGAAGTGCGTCAACAAACACAATAAAGAGAAATTACTTAGGCTATTCTCGTTGTAACCATTTTCGTTGCAGACGTTGCTGTTTTAACTCAACAACACCATTATTAAATACAAAACTGAGACTCCCTGCCTGTGCAGTATTGAGTAAAGGGATATCTAAAGCATGCAGACGGCTTTGTAGCTCCTGACTTGGGTGACCATATCGATTATCAAAACCCGCAGAGGTAATCGTTAATTTAGGGGTTAATGTCGCTAAAAAATCATAGGCAGAGCTATGTTTACTGCCATGATGCCCTAAAACTAGAACATCTACTTTTAAATCAGGATATTGCCGCAATAGTTTATATTCAGTTTCCCAACCTGCATCTCCCATAATCAGAAAATTTTGATACGGTTGAGCATTTAAGAATTGCAGATAGACCACACAAGACTGTTCATTTTGCTGATGTGTTGCAACAGCTAAGCCCTCCGGATCGGGTGATAGAATCTCTATTTTTAGATTTGAATATGACCAAGTTTGACCTTGTTGGCACAATGAGAAATTATTTTTAAATGGCATTTTTTCATTATGCTGATTGGACTGTACTTGAGTGATTGCAAAAGCATTTTGGATTGCTGCAAATGCGCCACTATGATCTTGATCCAGATGAGACAAAATCACATGATCCAATGCCCGTATCCCTTGCTGCCTTAAAAAAGGAATGATGACGCGCTCCCCCAAGCTAAACTTAGTTTCATCATATGACCCACCCGTATCAATCATTAAGCTCAGTTCTGGATGCTGTAAAAATACGGACTGTCCTTGCCCCACATCAAGAATAGTCAATACAGTTGACTGGACTTTAATCCCGAGAAAAATTGGTAAAAAACATACCAACGACCATAGCTTAGGGACGATACCTCTCGGCAGAAATAGAATCACGATAGCAACAATAAAACTCAGCAGCATCCAAGGTGTATAACTGACGCCATATAACTCAGGTGAAATTTTCTGTAGACCATTGAGTAGCCATAACAAAATAGCCAGTAATCCATCACTCAGTTGAAAGAGCAGTTGTCCTAGTGCAGGAATCAATAACCAAATACATGCTGCGATAATCCCTAAAGGCACCACTACGCCACTAAGCAATGGAATGGCAATCAGATTACTGACTGGTGCAAGCCATGAAATTTGCTGAAAGAAAATAAGCACCAAAGGCAGTAATGCAATAAATATTTTCCATTGTGACTCAATCAGAAGTTTTGCAGCTAGAAGTAGTTTTTGAGTCGTTGTGATGACTTGTTCTTGAGGTGTATCTCTAATGGTTTGATAGATGCGTATCAGAATAAAGCACGCTCCATAGGACAACCAGAATGCAGTAGACAAAATACTGAATGGATCAAAAATCAGTAATAAGCTTGCGCTATAAACCAATAGTGCGAATGGCTGAATCGACTGCCTAAACCATAGAAAAACACTGGCAATAATCACGGTTAATAAAGTTCTCAGCGCAGGAATTTCAAAACCGACAAAGGCCACATATAACAGTACACTGAATCCAAAAGGCAACAGTACTAAAACCTGTCGTGGTTGCCATAAATATAATTTTGGTACATAACGCTGTACCATGCACGTCAACACCCATGTCAGCATCAGTGCAAAAACCAAGACATGTGGACCCGATATTGCCAATAAATGGGAAATTCCCAATTGTTGGAATTGTTGCTTTAAACGATTTGATAACAAGCTTTCATCACCTGTCAGCAAAGCCAATAACAAACCGTTGTGCTCTAGCCTACTCGCTTGCAGCATTTTACGGAATGACAACCGCAGCATCTCAACATTGAGCAAAAAATTTTCTTGTAGTGTTTGCTGCTGCTTAAGATGCGGTTGATAACCGAGACGATAGATTTCATCACGGCTTAATGGCTGAATCTGTGTCACCGAAAATGCCGACATAACATTTTGCTGTAAAAACCATTTTTCCTGATCAAAAGCACCTGCAACAGCATAACTATGTGCAGGTTTGATATTTCCATAGATCCGATAATAATGGCCTAGTGCCAAAGTCTGGTCCGGAATCGCGGGTTGTTTTGCTGTATTCAGATAAAGTAACCAATCGACGGGGTGAGCATGTCGATTCAATACTTCTGCAATTTGTTTCTGCCCCTCTGCCGAAAGCTGATTTATTTTCTTGATATAAACAATGGCTTCAAAGGCTTGTACTTCCAGCTCTTTTAATTTTAATCGTTTTTCTAAAGCTGAATCTGCATAATTAAAGCCCATACAGAATACGGCCCAACTCGTACTAATCAAAAGTAAAAACGTATAGGCAGCGGATTCAGAATATAACGTTCTTTTATATAAACCAAAACCGAATATCACGCTCGCTAACGCTAGCCAAATCCACCCAGTCTGTGCAGCAAAGCTAACATCGTGCCCCATCAGGGCAATACCAGCAATCCAGCTGATTAACACAATTTTCAACATTTTCTAAAATTAAGTTTTAATTATTCTAAAGATAAAATTAAAGCCCTTTTTCAGGGCTTTAACAAGAGATTAAATTAAAATATTTATCACTTACTCATAGCGTAATGCTTCAGCAGGTTGAACTTTTGCAGCCCTCAATGCTGGATAGATTGTTGCAAGCAAGCTCAACAATAATGAGACACTCACTACCAGCAATACATCTTGCCAACGTAAATATGACGGCAGGTAATGGACAAAATAAGCATCTAATAAATTTAAGCCAAACGTGTTATTGATCCAAGAGACAATGTCACCAATACTTAAAGAGAGAATAATGCCTAAAACAGTCCCTAAACCCGTTCCAATCACCCCAATAATCGTACCCTGTACCATAAAAATTTGAGTAATCAATAACGGTGATGCCCCTAAGGTACGTAATATTGCGATATCTGATTTTTTATCAGTCACCAGCATCATCAGGGATGAAATAATATTAAAAGTTGCCACGATAATAATGAGTAGAAGTAATAACCCCACCATATTTTTTGCCATTTGAATGGCACTGAATAAATTGCCTTGGGTATAAGTCCAATTAGAAGCATAAAAATTACTTGGTAATTGTTTGATAATGCTTTCAGAAATTTCAGGTGCAGCAAAAATATCATCAAGCTTTAAGCGAATGCCTTGTGCACCATCTGGTAAGCGCAATAAGGTAGCTGCATCATTCAAGGCAATATAAGCAACCATCGAATCGACTTGAGTCCCTATTTTAAATATACCGACCACTTCAAAACGTTTAAAGCGAGGTACAACACCTGCTGATGAATTGCTCGCTTCTGGCAAGACTAGCGTTACAGGATCATTCAATTTCAGTCCTAAGCTGTCTGCTAGATCTTGACCTAAAACAATTCCATATTTCCCTTTTTGTAATGACTCTAAATGCCCTTCTTTCATGTAATTATGAACAATAGAGACTTTCTTTTCATATTCTGGCTCAATCCCAGAAATCATAATCCCTGTTACTTGACCATGTGCCGTTAACATCCCTTGCAACTGGGTATAAGGTGCAACAGCAAGCACATGGGGTTGTTTAGCAATATCTGTCGCCAAACCTTCCCAATTGGTCATAATTTGACTGGATGCTATGGTCGCTTGTGGCACAATGCCTAAAATACGGTTTTTCAATTCCCGATCAAAACCATTGATCACGGATAACACCGTAATCAGTACCGCCACACCTAAAGTCAAACCAATCATGGTCATCAAGGAAATGAATGACACCAAACGGCTTTTTTTTCTGGCTTGTGTATATTTTAGCCCAATAAAAAATGAAATGGGTTTAAACATGCTCACCCACCCAGATACCATCCTGCATATGCAAAATTGAATCAGCTGACTGCGCCAATTGCTCATCATGTGTCACGATTAACATCGCCATGTTGAGTTCTTTTTTCAAATCAGTAAGCAATTCAAAAATACTGAGCGCTGTTTTACGGTCCAAATTTCCAGTCGGTTCGTCTGCCAACACCACCGCAGGTTTCGTGACCAAAGCACGTGCCAAAGCTACACGTTGGCGCTCACCACCCGATAATTCACCTGGTTTATGATCCATACGGTGAGATAGCCCAACGCGATCCAACAAATATTCGGCTTGCTTCTTCACATCCTTAAAGTTGCTTTCTCTACGCAACATTAACGGCATCGCCACATTTTCCAAGGCAGAAAATTCAGGGAGTAAATGATGGAATTGATAAACGAAACCAAGGTATTGATTACGTTTGTAGCCACGCTCTGCTTCACCTAAATTATCAAAGCGTTGGCCTTGTAAAAACACCTGTCCTTGTGAAGGTTGCTCCAAGCCACCTAACACATGCAATAAGGTACTCTTACCTGAACCACTTGAACCCACAATTGAAACGAACTCGCCCGCGTTGACTTGAAGGGATAAGCCTTTGATCACTTCAACTTTACTTTTGCCATCATCGAAATGCTTAAAGATATTTTTTGATTCTAGAACGATCTTACTCATAACGTAATGCCTCAGCTGGTTGCGTTTTCGCTGCACGAATAGCGGGGTAAATTGTTGCTAAAAAACTGATAGACAAAGATGCGGTCACAACAATGAGGACATCTTGCCAACGTAAATAAGAGGGTAAATAGCCAATAACATAACCACTGAATAAATTCAGTCCGAAAGTATGATTTAACCAGCCGACCAAATCACTTATCGTTAATGCAAAACCACTCCCTAAAATAACGCCGATCACTGTACCCACGACACCAATAATTGTGCCTTGTACAATAAAAACGGAGGTGATAAATGCGGGTGAAGCCCCCAAAGTACGTAGAATCGCAATATCAGCCTTTTTATCGGTGACCACCATGACCAATGACGATACGATATTAAATGCGGCCACTACAATAATCAGAAACAGGAGCAAACCAACAAGATTCTTTTCCATTTTCACTGCACTGAATAAACTCCCATGCGTTTCCTTCCAGCTTGTGGCATAAAAATTATCAGGTAATTGCTTAACAATCTGATTAACCACATCGGGAGCAGCAAAAATATCGTCCACTTTAAGACGTACACCCTGTGCACCATCTGGTAAACGCAATAAGGTAGAAGCATCATTCAAGGCGATATAACCGACCATTGAATCCACTTCTGCACCCACACTAAAAATACCAACGATTTTAAAACGTTTAAAACGTGGCACGACACCTGCAGGTGATGGTGTGGCTTCGGGCAGCACTAAGGTAACACTATCATTCAAGCCAAGGCCCAGTGCATCGGTCATGTCCTTGCCCAAGACAATCCCAAACTCACCTTTCTTCAATGCATTTAAATCACCTGAGACCATGTGGTTCTGGATAATCGAAACCTTCTTTTCATATTCAGGCTCAATCCCCGTCACCATAATGCCAGCCACTTGACCCTGCCCACTTAGCATGCCTTGTAGTTGAGTAAAAGGTGCAGCCCCAGTCACATGTGGGTGATTCTCAACTCTTTTTACAAGCTCAGGCCAATCTGTTAGAATTTGAGTAGAAGAAACAGTGGCTTGTGGAACCATTCCAAGGACACGATTTTTTAATTCGCGATCGAAACCATTCATGACAGATAATACTGTAATGAGCACAGCGACACCAAGCGTCAAGCCGATCATGGAAACCAAAGCGACAAAAGAAATAAAATGATTACTCCGCTGAGCACGAGTGTATCTCAACCCTATATACAGCGAAATTGGCTTAAACATACCATCTAGTCCGAGGTGATTTATTATGGAAAATTCACAACATCATCTTGTTGACGACAACACTGAACGTCGAGTGATGTCTCGTATTGATGCCGTGTTGAGAATCAACTATCAAATCATTCCAGATGATGTTGCGCTGAATGACCCATATGATTCCCATTTCGTATTACCGCGCTATTTTCTACTACTTGCAGAATTAGATCAATTTGATCATGCGTTTCGCTACGAATTAGAACAATTAAATGAAAAAGATCAACAAATTGCTCGCATCTTATCCCTTTTTAACCAAAAATTGAATCTGATTACAGGCTCTTTTTACGACAATATCGTGCAATCATTACTGCCCGTACCCGAGCAAGTCAATTTTTCTGAGAATGGTTTAAGTTTCTTTAGTTCTCAAGATATTAACGAAGGTACTTATATCCATATCACCCTCAGTCATCCTGAAAACTTTTTCCATATTGCGGCAACAGCGCAAGTAGCACACAGTACTGCGGAAGAACAAGGTAAATTCCGAATTGGCGCCTATTTCATTACTCTTAATCCACAGGATCGCGCTAAATTGGCTGCCAGTATTCGACAAACGCAACCCGCAGAAGCCAGTTAAAAACTAAGGATCAGTTATATTTTTAAACGGCGATATGCGCGTAGGTCTCTAAAGAAATAAAGGACTAACCCGATTAAAATAATGCTCGCCCCAATAAAAACCTGAGCAGATAATTGTTCATGGTTCAAGTATGCTCCGATCAAAATCGCCAGCATCGGTGTCATCACCGTGGTCAGAGACAAGGTGGTGGCTTTCAAGTTCTGCACTAATTTGAAGTAACAAAACATCGCAATCAGCGAAGCCATAACGACAGTATATATCAGCGCCAATAACGATTTAACAGAAGGAAAATGCGTAGGTGCATATTGCCAAATCCAAGGCAACAATAACATCGCCAATAGTGTTGAAACTAGAATTGAACCCGTTGCCTGCGCCATAACAGGTAACTCTGCGTTAATCTTTTTCACTAAAAAAATGGATAAGGAATAAGAAAAAACACTCACCAGCATTAAAATAATACCAATTGGCTGTACATGTTGCTGACTGCCACTTAAGCAAATCAATGCAAGTCCAACAATCGATGTTGCCATACCCAACCACTGTAATCCTGCCAGTTTCTGTTGAAAGCCAAAACGCCCAATCAATCCCGCCATAATTGGCGCTAAGCCAAACATTAAAGCGATTAGACCAGAACTCAAATAAGCAGTCGCAGCATAGGTAAAAATTTGTGAGCCAATCAGACTTAAAGAACCGGCAGCATAACTCAATAACGCAACTTTATGGGTCGGAAATTTCACCTTTAACAGCCATAACACACTAACCGACAATGGTAAGGCAATAAAAAAACGTATAACCAATGCCCACATCGGATGGATATCAGAAACACTCCATACAATCGCCAAAGGTGTAGTTGCCCAAATGAAGACCAACAGACCATAAGTCAGCATTAAATTGATACGTGATGGCATGGCAAACTCAAGAAGCTGTTTTACGTTTTTGTTTTAAAATGGTCTGATCCAGTGAACTGGAAAACTCTCGCTTATCTCGTTCTGAAATTGGTGGCGGGCCACCCGTTTGGACCCCTGCACCGCGTAAGGTATCCATAAAATCACGCAAATGCAGACGTGCTTTCACATTGGCAGTCGTATAAATTTCACCACGTGGATGAATGGCAATACCACCTTTCTCAATCACTTGTGCTGCAAGCGGAATATCCTGCGTAATGACAATGTCATTCTCTTGCATGCGATCTACGATTTCCTGATCAGCCTGGTCCGCCCCACTCATCACTTGAATGGATTTAATCCGTAGTGATGGGGTAATACCAACATTCTGATTGGCAACAAAAGTAACTTCGAGTTGATAACGATCAGATGCTCTCAGAATCACTTCACGCAAAATTTTAGGCAAAGCATCAGCATCTACCCACAATTTAAATGGCAGCACGTTGGCAAAAGCTCTTGAGAATAAAAAACACAGTGTAACAGATTACGGTAAAAGTAGAGTGAAGATCATGCATGTGATTAGGCTGATTGTTGCTATGTCTCGTGCTTGAACAGCATATTGATATTTCACGCTAAAAAATAAATTAATTTGTACTGAATTACAGATTCAGACTTGAAATATGACAGTTACCCTCGATTTAATAGAGTAAGTTCAATCTTTTTAGCATTACGCTTTATGAAAAATCAAAACAGTCCAGAAACCATTAAAATTCAAGATCAAAATTTCGGTAATCATGTCGAGCATTGGAACTTATTGACCGATACGCCCGAAACAGATGTTCCCAAATGGTTAGGATTGGCACTTGATGCACCCGTAATGCCAATGGGACTATGCCAAGATGAACATGAGATGGATCAATCATTTTGGTTGATTCAAGGCCCAAGTGGTCAAGCCGTTTCGATCAACCAGATTATTGCCGTTGAAGACCAAAAACCACGTGCATTAAAAACAGCATTTCCAAGTTTTGAAAGTCCTTATAAATATGATGCGCAAATCGAACGAATTATTACCTGTAACTCTTCGACTCAGGCGGTATTACGTTTAAACTTAAATAAAAATACCATTATTTATGCCTTTGATAATTTATTCAGCGTAAATAGCTGTCAATATGACAAGAATCAAACCTATCAAGTTCAATTTAATGCTTGGGCATATGAATTGGAAACAGTATCTGACGATGAGAAAATCATTGTTGACGACCCTGCTTCAATTAAACATCACCGTGCATTAAATGCAATTTTGGCAGAACATAATGGAATTGCGCCAGAGAACTTACAGGAACTAATTAATGACTGGCAACCAAAAACGCCAGAAGATCAAGAACCTGTCACTGTCGACTTTTCTAAAATGGTGGCTTATTTATTCGGTGAAACGCTTGGTCAAGAAGATGAAGCTTGGTTCCAAGGTAATATCGTCGGTAAAACATCAATGCAGTTTATGCAGGATGAATATACCCTTTATGACGTCACGCTGGTATTAGAAGATGATTTACCTGCAATCTTAATTCGTATTGCCACCAAAAATGAATTGTATAAAAACTTTAACATTGGCCAATATATTCGTGGCAACCTATGGATTCAGGCCAATATTTATGCTAAAACTGCAGTTAAGTGACAAAAAATCACATAAATGGCATTTTTAGGCGTTCTAATGAAAATTATACCAGAACAAACGACCACCAGTCTGATTCATTCGAGTGATCAAGGTCTTAAACTTGATGTTGGTGCTTTTTGCTTTTTTTTACTTGGTATGTTTTTAGCAGCACTCATGTTTCATCGAATTGGCTTTTTTTAACTTTTTGACCACTACCCTATTCGCATATAAAAGCCCTCAATGTTGAGGGCTTTTATTTTATCGACACCTTATGGCTTAACCATGACGCTTCGCAAACTCATCCATGAAGTTCACCAATGCTTGCACACCTTCCAACGGTACAGCATTATAAATACTCGCACGCATTCCGCCCACTGAACGGTGGCCTGCCAAGTTCAATAAGTGATGTTGTTCAGCTTCTTGTAAGAAGGTCTTTTCAAGTGCCTCATCCGCTAATGTAAAAGGTACATTCATCATTGAACGGTTTGGAATGGCAATTGGGTTATTATAGAAATCGCTAGAATCAATATAACCATACAGTAGTTTGGCTTTCTCTTGGTTCACTTTATAGATCGCATCTACCCCACCCTGCTCAAGCAACCATTCAAACACAAGACCAGATAAATACCATGCGTAGGTTGCAGGTGTATTCACCATTGAACCATTTTTAGCTTGATCCGCATATTTTAAGATACTTGGAATTTCAGGTTTCGCTTGATCTAATAAATCATCACGAATAATGACAATCGTTAAACCCGCTGGGCCAATATTCTTTTGCGCACCCGCATAAATCAATCCAAATTTGCTGACGTCCAATGGCGCAGACAAAATACTAGATGAATAATCACAAACCAACGGCGCATTCACCTCTGGAATCGCAGCAAATTGCAAACCACCAATGGTCTCGTTATCCGCATAATGCACATAAGCAGCATCGTTTGAAAGGTTCCATGCACTTTGCTCAGTAATCGCATGTTTACCATCAATGAGCGTACCTGCTTCAACGATATTGATATCGCCGTAACGTTTCGCTTCTTTGAGTGCTTTCTCAGACCAAATACCCGTATGGATATAATCTGCCTTATTATTCTTGCCAAGCAGATTTAATGGAATTGCTGAAAATTGTAGGGATGCGCCACCTTGTAAAAACAAGACTTTATAGTTTTCAGGAATATTCATGAGCTTACGTAAATCAGCTTCAGCCTTCTCTGCCACAGCAACATAGTCATTGCTACGATGACTCATTTCCATGATCGATAGACCTTTGCCCTGCCAATTCAACAATTCTTGTTGAGCTTTTTCTAAAACGGCAGTAGGTAATGCAGCAGGACCAGCGCAGAAATTATAAGCACGCATGAGTTTTTCCCTTGTTAAAGTGGAACAAATTGGAATGGGAATTTAACCATAGATTGGCGAAGCTTGCAGCAGCTTATCGCGTAAATATTTCAATTTAACCAAGAAAATGATATTAATTTTTCAATCCTATTGGATGTATAAATGATATTTTAGGCCAAGGTTCAATAGTCGATTAAAACAGCTCATTTTCATCTTTTTTTCAAAGATTTATTTAGATTAAAAACTCTACTTTTTACAATTTCACTACACCAAAAGTGGAGATATAACTATTTAATTAAAAACATATTATTTTAATTTTACAAAAAGAATTTAGACTTAGTCAGGATATTATTAAATTGCGACATAACCAAATGTTGAAACGACATGATCGACCGAGTTTTAAGGTCCAGCACTTTCCTAAAATGTTAAGCTTGAGTATAGGCTTAATCAGCTGTGCCCTATTTTCTACGGCTGTATTTGCACAAACATTGAGTTATAGCGAAGCTGAACAATATGTTGTGGAAAATGCCTATTCGACACAAGCCCAACAAGCCTTGCAACAGGCCTCCCAACTTGAAATGGAAGCTGTAAAACATCTCGGCTTACCCCGCATTGATTTAAATGCCCGTGCCTATTCATTTCATAGTGAAACCAGCGTACCCCTAGAATCGAGTAAACGTCGACTGGAAAACTCACTCACTCGTGGGTTTGATGATAAATTATCACAATGGGGCAACGTGCTTCCGCCAGAAGTAATTGATCAAGTCAGTCAAGGTTTTGATCAGACGGTTAATGAAGGGTTAAACCAGGTTCCCAATAATTTAGATGTTACGGTCAAAGATCATGATGTCCGCACCTCCATCTCAATGGTCATGCCGCTCTATACTGGCGGTAAAATTAGCAGTGCGAAGCAAATTGCAACGATTCAAGCGCAACGCTCAAACATCAGTGAAAAGCAACAACAAGATTCACAACGTTTTGAAATGATCCAATCCTATTTTAATGTGCAATTGCAACAACAGTTACTCAATGCCAGCCTGTTTAATTTAAATGCAATGCAAGAACACTATAACAACGCGCTCAAATTAGAGAAACAAGGCTTTATTAATAAAGGCCAGCGTATGCAATTTGAAGTGGCGCGGAATAATGCAGAACGTACCTATCAAAATGCCCAGTCAAATCTACAAGCGAGCCAGTTTAGTCTCAAAAACCTATTACAGAGTAAAGAAGCCCTAAACCTCACTACTCCCCTGTTTGTAAATACCAGCCAAAATCATTCACTGGACAAACTGCTTGCAAATTATGATCAAAATTCAAGTTTGATTAAAAAGCTGCAAATGGATACCCAACTTGCCAACGAAAATATCAAAGTACAACAATCTGCGAAAAAACCAAGTTTGTTTGCCTTTGGTGAATATGGGCTGGACAATAAAGAGAACTGGATTGTCGGTGTGATGGCCAAATACAATTTATTCTCTGGCATTGATAACAATAAAAATATCCGTGCTGCCGAACTGAAAAAATATGCTGCTGAATTAATGACAGAGCGCACCAAGCAAGAAGTCGAAAATGTGCTGTACAAATCTTATAGCGAATTAAATGCATCTCAAACCAGCCATCAACTGTTAACCCAAAACACCAAAGCCGCACAAGAGAACTTACGTATCCAACAGCTTTCATTTAAAGAAGGTATGGGTACGGCAACTCAAGTGATTGATGCACAAAATGCTTTCAGCGCATTAAGAAGTGAGATGGCGATAAATTCATATAAATACATCTTATCTTTAGCGACTTTATTACAAAGCTATGGTTCGATTGATGAGTTCAAGCTTTATGTTAATCAACCACGTACTGACTATATCCGCTAATTGGAGAAATTTATGAGCCAAGATCAATCATCATCCAATTCAGAACGCGATACAGATCAAGTGGGTAACGCCGCTGAAACTCAAGACACCAACACCCGGACTGAACAAATTGCACCTGTAGAAAAAGTGGATCCACTCAAACCTGATACCACCACCTCAAATCAGCAACAACCACCTGCTGAGCCACCGAAAAAAGGCAAGGCAAAAATTATCGGCTTCATTATTTTAATCCTGCTTTTGGGTCTGATTGCATTTGGTTTATGGAAAGCCTATCAACCCCAAGCGATTGAGTTACAAGGTCGAGTTGAATCAGAAACAGTGCATATCAGCACCAAAGTTCCAAGCCGTATAGAAGAGTTCTATGTGTCTGAAGGTCAAACTGTTAAAAAAGGCCAAGCATTGGTTCGTTTTGTCAGCCCTGAATTAGAAGCGAAAAAAGAACAAGCACAAGCGGCATTACAAAGTGCGACCGCTTTTCATTCAACGGTATATCGTGGTGCTCAACAAGAGAATATCGATACCCTATATGCCAATTGGCAAGCGATGAAAACCCAAGCAGAATTAGCAGCGACAACTTATAAGCGTGGTGAAACTTTATTTCAACAAGGTGTAATCTCGCGTCAACGCCGTGATGAAATGCTGGCAGCACAAACCTCTGCCCGTGAAACTGCCGAAGCATCTTATCAACAATATGCCCGTGCCAAACGTGGAAGTACTGAACAACAAAAATCAACTGCCGATGCACAAGTTGCGATGGCTCAAGCCGCAGTAAAAGAAGCCAATGCCCTGACTGAAGAAACCAAACTGTATTCACCAACAGACGGAACCGTATCTAAAACTTACGGTAAGCCCACCGAACTTGTCGCAACGGGTGTTCCTGTAGTCAGCATTATCGAAGATCATGATTTGTGGATCAGCTTGAATGTTCGCGAAGACATGTATAGTTCAGTTTATAAAACTAAAACTTTAGAAGGCTTTATTCCTGCGCTGAACCAGAAAGCAACCTTTAAAGTCAAAAATATTGATGCTGAAGGTGACTTTGCAACCATCAAAACTACACGTCAGACAGGCGGCTATGATATTCGCAGTTTTAAGTTCCACTTGGTTCCAGAGCAAAGCATTCCAGACTTAAAAGTTGGTATGAGTGTCTTGTTTAAAATTGAAGAGGCAAAATAAGCGATGTTTGCAGTGATGCTGCGGGAATTGCACTATTTAAAACGCCATAAAGTTGATTTTTTTATGGCGGTTATTGCCCCGTTACTGGTGATTCTGTTGTTTGGCAGCATGTTTTCAGCGGGTAAAGCTGAACATTTACCCATTGTGGTGATTGATCAAGATCAAAGTGAAATGAGTCGTAAGGTGATTCATGCGCTCAGCATTAATCACACCTTAAAGGTTAAAACCATTACGGCTAGCCAAGATGAAGCCGAACGACTCATCAATAAAACCGAAGCGTGGGGATTCGTGATGATCCCTGAAGGGGCTGAGCAACGTCTGGTCAAAGCCCAAGATGCGCAGATCAGCATTGCCTATAACCAGTCTTTTTTTAGTATCGGGAATACCATTTCCTCTGCCATGCTGATCAGTACCTTAAATGGTCTGGCTGATTATATGGGGCAAAGTTATTTAGCCAATACTATTCCCTATTTAGACATGCCCACACCACATATTAAAATCTCAACGCTTTATAATCCAAGTATGAGTTATGAACTATTTCTGGAACCGTTTATGGTACCAGCAGTCTTACATTTACTCCTATGTTGCTGTGTGGCTTTTGCCATTGGTCAGGAATTTAAGCGCAAGACCGTTGGCGAATGGGTGAACTCAAAACAAATTGTCTCCAGCCTACTGGGTAAAATCCTGCTCTATGTCTTTATTTTCTGTGCTTGGACTTGGTGCTGGATGTTCTGGCTCACACATATACGTGGTTACTTTATCGCGGGTTCACTGACGCTCATTCTGGTTGCACAGTTTTTGCTGTATTTTGCCTATGCCGTGATTAGCAGTACAGTGGTATTAGCTACTCAGAATTTACCCAAAACCTTTGGTTTTATCGCACTTTATGGCGGATCTTCACCGAGTTTCTCAGGCATTACCCTACCCTTGAATAATGCCCCTGCATTTACTCAATTCTGGTCAATGATTATTCCCTACACCCCTTATGCCAAATTACAAACTGAGCAATGGATAATTGGCAGTGATCTGTATGTTTCACTGCTTCCATTAGGGATACTACTGATCTTTGCAGGCTTATTTTTTGTGCTAAGTGTCCGTCTATTAAAGAAAAATACTCAGGAGCTATGCTCATGAAATCATTTTTCGGCTATTACCTACAGACCTTTAAAAATATCTTTTCCAATAGCTCGGTATTTACCACCCTCATTGCGGCAATCTTGCTCTATAGTTTTTTCTATCCTACTGCCTATAAAGCACAATCTGCAGAAGATATCCCGATTGTGATTGTGGATGAAGAACAAAGCATTTTAACTTCAAAAATCATTAGCCAAGCATCGAATAGCCCGCATATTAAGATCACCACCGTGACAGATAGCTTTCTCGAAGCACAACGGATGGTGAAAAACCAGCAAGCTGAAGGTATTTTGCTACTTCCTGAAAATCTCACCAATAGCTTAAAACGTGGCGAGATGGGAGGGATTGGCCTATATCTCAGTACCGCTTATTTCATTCGAACCAAAGAAGTAGGTGTAGGCTTAGCAAGCTCAATTGAATATACCTTAAAAGAGCATTTGGAAAAATTTGGCAATGCTTCTGCTTTTGAACCAGAACTTTCAATTCATCAAATTCCTTTGTTTAATACCCTGTCGGGTTATGGCAGTTATATCTTCCCTGCTGTGGCCAGTTTGATTATTCATCAGACTATTTTGCTTGGCCTTGCCATGCTGATTGCCAGTTATCGTGAACAAGGCTGGGTGGCAAAACCTGTCGAGTTCTGGGCCACTTTTGCAGCAATCTTTACCACGGGTTGTTTAGGCTGCATGTATTTATTTGGCTTTACCTTCTGGTTATATGAGTATCCACATGGCGGCAATTTCTGGGGCATGCTGCTTGCCGTACCGATTTATGTCAGCTGCGTGATTGGATTAGGGATGCTGGTCGGTTCACTGGTCGATATGCCAGAACGAGTGGGTCATTTGATTGTGGTGACGTCCGTCCCCCTATTTTTGCTGACAGGCACGGCGTGGCCACATGAAGCCATGCCACATTGGATGCAATACTTTGCATGGACACTACCTTCAACCCATGGTGTACAAATGTTTGTTCAGCTCAATCAGATGGGCGTACCAACTGCCATTGTGGTACCAAAACTGATTTATCTTGCAACTGTTGCTGCAATATTATTGGCGATTTCTTATTATCGTCTGGTTAAAAAATAGTGTTTTTCGCTTTAAGTTGAGATTAAGGATCTCTTGGCATATTGCTTCAATCGTAGGCATTAAAAGGTAAGGCTAAATCTAGCATACCTTTTAATCCACATAAATTGAGGCATGGATATGGCTAAAGTATGCTATTGCGCTGATGACTTCGCAATGAATCCTGAAATTTCAAATGCGATACTATTGCTGATCAAAACAGGCGCTTTACATGCAACTTCTTGCATGACCCAAGCAGAGTATTGGCCAGCTGCAGCACAACAGCTCAAGACAATCTCCAATAATATCCAAGTCGGTTTACACCTGAATTTCACTCATGCATTTAGCTCAGTAATCACTACCTTTCCATTACCAATACTGATGCTCAAAGCATGGGGGCGACAGCTGGACAGCAAACTGATTCAGCAAAGTATTGAGCAACAGTGGAATGCGTTTGTTGCAGCTATGGGGAAGCAGCCTGATTTTATTGACGGCCATCAACACATCCACCAATTTCCCATGATTCGGGAGGTCTTGGTTAGTTTCCTGAAGCAACAAAATTTTCAAGGTTGGATTAGAAATCTACAGCACCCCATCCCAGCCTCTCATCACAAGATCAAAACACACCTACTCTCAACACTTGGTGCATCTAAACTAGCCGCAATATGCCAGCAACAAAAAATTCGACAAAATCGGTATTTCGCGGGGATCTATAACTTTGAATCCAACAACTATGCCCATTTAAATCAACAATGGCTTGAACATGCTCAGGATAATTTATTGATCATGTGCCACCCTGCTACACAAGCAACTGATCAACAAGATCCAATTTCAACTGCACGTGTTCAAGAATTCTATTATTTAAATTCAGCCCAATTTCACTCTGACTGTCAGCGCTATCACATTACACTGAGCCCAATGGATATATTATTATGATAAACAGTCCATTTTTATCTTGCGTTGTTCCTGCCTACAACGAAGCAGAAAACCTTAAAAAGTTTATCCCAGCTTTGGCCCTGCAATTAGAACAACAAAATTTACACTACGAGATCATTATTATTGATGACGGTAGTCAAGACGATAGCATCGCTATTTTACAGCAAATGCTAGATGACTATCCGCTACGTATAGTCACTTTCTCTCGTAATTTTGGCAAAGAAGCAGCCTTAAGTGCAGGTCTGGACTACGTTACAGGTGATGCTGCGTTGCTGATCGATGCCGATTTTCAGCATCCGCTCGATGCAATTCCAACCATGCTGCAACTCTGGAAAGATGGCTATGACATGGTGTATGGCATTCGGGATCGGAGTACCGAATCTTGGTTGAAAAAGCTTTTTACCCAAGGCTATTATCACGTTTTGAATTTAAGTTCTTCTGTCGATATTCCTGAAAATGCGGGTGATTTTCGTCTGCTCGATGCAAAAGTCGTTGAAGCAGTAAGAAAGCTTCCTGAAAAAAACCGTTATATGAAAGGGCTATATGCATGGGTCGGTTTCAAGAGTATTGGTATCCACTTTACTGAACAGCAGCGTCAATATGGTCATTCTAGCTTTAATTTTAAGGCCTTGCTTCAACTCGCAATGTCAGGATTAACTGGATTTTCAGACCTCCCTTTACGCTTATGTGTTTATCTCGGTGCACTACTTGCATTCTTTGCAATGAGTTACGGCGTTTGGATCATTGTTGAAACGATGATTGAAGGTATCCGTGTCCCTGGTTGGGCCACCTTAGCCGCTGGAATGACACTTTTAGGTGGTATCCAACTACTCTGTATTGGGATTTTAGGTGAATATATTGGTCGTATTTATGCGGAAGTCAAAAACCGTCCCAAATATATTGTTTCTGCTGAATATTCACATACACCAGCTAAACCATTCGCGCATGATAAGCAAAATAATGTAGTTTCACTCTAATGCAAACTCATGTTCTACAGCTGTGTCGTTTTGGTATTGTTGGTTTGATTGCGGCACTTTCACACTACCTTCTTGTGATACTGCTGATTCGCCCCCAATACCAGGTCTCATTAAAATATGCAAACCTCTTCGCCTTTTTCATCGCTTTCTGGGTCAGCTACTTTGGTCATCGTATTTTGACTTTTCAAGCCACACATCTACAGCACAGAGAAACCCTGAAGAAGTTTATCGTCGTAGCTGGGCTAGGATTCATGTTGAATGAATCCGTTTTATTAGTCAGTCAGCATTACTTTGATCTCCCAATTTCGATGCTGGTTATTTGTAGTATTGGCATCACCTCAATTTTTACGTTTTTACTCAACCGTTATTTTGCATTTCAATAATAGGGATTCATTATATGCAACAATGGCTACGATCATCCAAATTTCTACTTCTCTTTTTACCCGTTTGGCTATTGATGACATCATGGATTCGCCCGCTATCCGTACCAGATGAAGGAAGATATGGCGATATCAGCCGTTACATGTTGGAATCTGGAGACTGGTTAATTCCACGCCTAAATGGCTTACCGTTTATGCACAAGCCCCCTTTGTTGCATTGGCTTTCAACAGCTTTGATGGAGGTATTCGGGGTTCATACATGGGTACTGCGACTGGTTCCAACCTTAGCGGGCAGCATGATGTTAATCAGCCTTTTTGTTTTTTTAAAAAAACATGTCTCGGAACAGATTGCCCAACTCAGCATTATAATTCTGGCAACCAGTTTATTATTTTACGGTAGCAGCGAATATATCAACCATGACTTGTTAGTGGCCTCATGGATGACGGTTTGTATTTTAAGTTTTGCTGACTTTACTCTCTCAGGGAAAAAGTCAGTTTTATTTTTAGCTTACTTTGCAGCAGCGGCGGGCTTCTTGAGTAAGGGGTTGATTGGCGTGTTAATCCCTGGCATGGTTTTACTACCATGGTTGCTTTACACACAGCAATGGCGAAAAATCCCCGCCTTACTCAACCCGTTCGCAATTCTGTTTTTCCTTGCTTTCACTGCGCCATGGATCTATTTGGTTCAATTAAAATACCCACAATTTTTACACTATTTCTTCATTGATCAACAATTTAATCGCTTCAGTTCCAATGGCTTTAACAATAAGCAACCGTGGTTTTTCTATTATCTGATTCTGTTTGTGAGTTTTTTGCCATGGTTCTTTGTCAGTCGGTTTCAATTTCCAAAACGTATTTTTCAAGCATCACTTTCTCCATCTTTATTGGCACTATGCTTATGGTGGTTTATCTCGGTAAGTATTTTTTTCTCAATTCCTCCCTCAAAATTAGCAGGTTATATCTTACCAGCTGTCGCCCCAATCGCAATCTTACTCGCTGTTGCTGTACGATCTGCATTGGAGAATCCTGATAAAAATAAACTGCAAATCTGGGGAACAGCTGTTTTTATTTTTGTATTAGGACTAGCAATTACTTTAGCACCGCATTTGATCAAGAATGCGCATGCTTTCTATCAAGCACATACGATTCAGATCTATAGCCTTGGTGCGATGCTCTGTATTATTCCTTTCAGCTTAATGCTGTTATGTAAACACAAGAAAATAGATTATTTAACTGCAATTTTTTTAAGTTTGATCCTGTTTTGTACCTCTATTTCCGCAGCTGCCCGCGTTCTCGACACCAAGAACAATGCTGACCAAGTCGACTTTGCAAAATCGATGAATCCCAAATCGGAGGTGGTCTTTTATTATAACTACTTTTACGACCTTCCCTTTTTATTAGACTTAAAAAAACCAGTCTATATTGTCAATGATTGGGAAAGTGTCAAAACAGATAACTCGTCACTTGAACTTAAAGATGGCCTGTTATTTGAGCCTGAGCGTCAACACTATTTATGGAATAAGCAGCAACTCCAAGACAGACTAAATCAGAAACAACCCGTACTCCTTATTAGCAATCCTGGTGGCTATACCCCCAAAGATCACAGTATAAAGGTTCTACACTACCGTAACTATGATGTGTTTTTGTTCAACCAGATCCCCTAAAGAAAAAAGGAAGCCCATGAGCTTCCTTTTTTCTTTCCTAAAAGCCTTAGGCTTCAGGTGTGTCATCTTTCGGCTCAGCCGCCACTTGTTCAGAAGTGATTGCTTCAGCTTCGCTATTTTCTACTTCGTCAATCGCATCTAACTCTTCGTCATCTTCCACTGCTTCAATAGATACCACACCAACTAAGGTTTCAGCATCACTTAAACGGATCAAACGAACACCTTGTGCATTACGGCCTGTGGTTGCAACTTCCGCAGCACGTGTACGTACCAAAGTACCACCATCAGAAATCAACATGAGTTCTTTGCTTTCATCAATTGATACTGCGCCGACAAGCTCACCATTACGCTCACTGGTCTTAATCGCGATTACACCCTTACCGCCACGCTTCTTGGTTGGGAAGTCATCAACTGGGGTACGCTTACCATAACCATTGGCACATGCACACAACACCTCACCCGTTTCAGGCACAACGACGAGTGAAACAATGCGGCTGACTAAGTTTGAATCTGATGAATCATCATTGTCATCGCTGTCATCATTTTCAACATCCGCATCTTCAGCTTCAATGGTATTGCTAGCGAAGCTGACACGCATACCACGTACACCTTTGGCAGTACGCCCCATGGCACGAACATCAGTTTCAGCAAAACGAATTGCCTTACCTTCATTCGAGAACAACATGATCTGCTGGTTACCATCGGTAATCGCAACACCAATCAAGGTATCTTCTTCATTCAGCTCAATTGCACGTAAACCGTTTGAACGAACATTACTAAATTGTGCAAGTTCAACACGTTTGACCGTACCTGACGCAGTTGCCATAAACACATAGTGATTTTCAGGGAATTCCGTCAATGGCAAGATCGCAGTCACAGTCTCATTCGCATCCAGTGGAAGCAAATTAATAATTGGACGACCTTTTGCGCCACGCGAAGCCTGCGGAACTTCAAATACGCGTAAGCGGTAAACTTTACCCACATTGGTAAAGCACAGTACCGTTGCATGGTTTGACGCCACAATTAAATGTTGGATGATGTCATCATCTTTCATTGCTGTTGCAGACTTACCACGACCACCACGACGTTGCGCTTGATAATCAGACAGTGGCTGAGTTTTCGCATAACCTGTTTGAGATACAGTCAATACAACTTGCTCTTCAGGAATCAAGTCTTCACGGCAGAAATCAACACCAGACTCGACAATCTCAGTACGACGACCATCACCATATTGTTGCAAGATCAACGCAAGCTCTTCACGAATCACATTCATCAGTAGGTTAAAATCATTCAGAATTGCAGTTAATTCGGCAATTTGACCTAAGATTTCAGTATATTCTGCGTGTAACTTGTCTTGTTCCAAGCCCGTTAAGCGGTGTAAACGCAACTCTAAGATCGCGCCAACTTGAGTCGGTGACAAACGATAGATATCACCCGACAAGCCAAATGGACGTGTTGGGTCTTCGCCTTCAATCTCATCTGGGCGAACAGAGATAGCGCCTGCTTTTTCAAGCAATGCAACCACACCACCACCGGCCCACTCACCTGCTTGTAAACGCTCGCGCGCTTCAGCTGGGTTAGCCGAAGTTTTGATGGTTTCAATAATGGCATCAATATTGGCTAAGGCAACCGTCAAACCTTCCAAGATATGACCACGCTCGCGTGCTTTACGCAATTCGTACATGGTACGACGTGTCACGACTTCTTGGCGGTGACGAATAAATGCCGCAATAATCTCTCTCAGATTCATCAACTTTGGCTGACCATTATCGAGACAGACCATGTTGATGCTGAACGAGTTTTGTAATTGTGTATGCAAGAATAAATTATTCACCGCAACTTCAGCGTTTTCACCACGCTTCAAGTCGATGGCAATACGCATACCGTCTTTATCAGACTCGTCTCGAAGTTCAGAAATCCCTTCAAGTTTCTTTTCTTTGACTAACTCGGCAATACGCTCAATGGTTTTTGCCTTGTTGACCTGATAAGGAATTTCAGTAAAGACGATCGTGGTACGACCTGTTTTCTGGTCTTCTTCGAAATGATATTTACCACGAATATGCAAACGGCCTTTACCGGTACGGTAAGCATCTACGATGCCTGATTTACCGTAAATAATACCGCCTGTAGGGAAATCTGGGCCAGTAATGTGCTCCATCAAACCTTCTACAGAGATATTCGGGTTATTGGCATAGGCCAAACATGCATTGACCACTTCGGTCATGTTGTGTGGCGCCATATTGGTCGCCATACCTACCGCAATACCTGTCGTACCATTAATCAAAAGATTTGGAATACGCGTTGGCATTACTTGAGGAATACGCTCAGAACCGTCGTAGTTATCTTCCCAATCAACCGTATCTTTTTCTAGATCAGCTAAGATTTCATGGGTGAGTTTTTGCATACGAACTTCGGTATAACGCATTGCTGCTGCGCTATCCCCATCGACTGAACCGAAGTTACCCTGACCATCAACCAACATGTAACGCAAGCTGAAGTCCTGCGCCATACGAACAATTGTTTCGTATACTGCACTGTCACCATGAGGGTGATATTTACCGATCACATCCCCAACTACACGAGCAGACTTTTTGTACGCTTTGTTATAATCATTGCCCAATTCGTGCATCGCATATAATACGCGACGATGAACAGGTTTTAGACCGTCTCTAACATCTGGCAATGCACGAGATACAATTACGCTCATCGCGTAATCTAGATATGAATGCTTGAGTTCGTCCTCAATGGCAATCGGTCTGATTTCCGATACGCTCATGCATACTCCTTGTTTACAGGTAGAGAGTTGTACCTGTTTTTATGTCTTCAATCTTGCAAAATTTTAGCTCAAGGGCTTGAACTAAAAATAAAAAATACAGCGAAAAATTATAGCACAAAGCACAAACCAACTGTGAGTTTAAGTATCTAAAAATAGCATTTTTTTACAATAAAAAAATTATATAAATGAACAACTTAAAATTATCAAATACAGACCTAATTAAGAAAAATTGATTGTTATATTTTTTGTACAAAAGATCGGCAAATTATTGATCAAAACAGCATATTTAAATGAAATCAAAAAGACTCGGCATTTACTCAAGCTTATGCTTGCTTAAATGCCAAACCCTAAATTTATCAAGATATTCTCTTTTGTATTTGCAACGATTGCTGATCAGACTCACTGATCTTATCCTGTTGCATAAAATAAAAAGCCATGCAAAACAAAGCTAGAATAAAAGGTGTTTCATAAAGCTCTTCTACGATGTCTTGATTTAACATATCGCTGAATAGCCATGTATAAATAAAGCGATGATGTTCAACACAATCAGCAAAAAACAATGATGTGATTGCAACCAACAAATACCAAAATGGGAACTTGACATGCCACAGTATGTATTGGATTTCAGCTCGTAATTTTGAAGAGAACAGCATCAATACAACGGGTGCGATTACAAAAATAGAAATAACTCTAAAATAAAGGCGTGGAATATCAGGGAAAAAATCCCGGCCCCAACTAATACTTCGACCAAAAAACATGAACCACCAAGCGATCGCCCACATCCAAAACCATTTCTTTTGATCTGTAAGCGTTTTTGGCTTCATATACAACCAAGTGAAAGGTACCCCCGCTAATAGTATCAATGCTTGAATATCTTCGATTAAATGCACATTCCACATCGTTAACCAGCTCCCCTTAGCTAAGGCTAAGAACCAGATAACAAATAACATAATGGACAAGCCAAACGCTCCAGCATTAAAGCGCATATTAAATTTCATGGGGAGATAACCTATCCAAGAAAATGGATAAATAACAATCTTAACAAAAGTGTACCAGCAAGTACACTTATAAATAATATTAATGATTAATACTGATTAAAAAGCAACACTTTCTATTCTTTTCATTCTTCAACTTTTTTATCACACAAAAAAAACGCCCCTTACGGAGCGTTCTTCAACTTCATTCAGAGCGAATTAAAGTTTAGATACCAATTCAGGTACTACAGTGTTCAAATCACCCACTAACCAGTAGTCAGCAACACTGTTGATTGGCGCTTCTTCGTCTTTGTTGATTGCAACAATAACTTTAGAATCTTTCATACCTGCCAAGTGCTGAATCGCACCAGAGATACCAATCGCCATGTAAAGATCTGGCGCAACGATTTTACCTGTTTGACCTACTTGGAAGTCGTTTGGTACAAAGCCAGCATCTACCGCAGCACGTGAAGCACCTTGAGCAGCACCAAGCTTGTCAGCCAATGGATCAAGTACTTTGTGATAGTTTTCACCAGAACCGACACCACGACCACCAGAAACAACGATACGTGCAGCAGTTAACTCTGGACGATCTAGTTTCACGATTTCTTCGCTTACAAACTTAGAAATACCCGCATCTTTCGCTTCAGCAACCGTTTCAACTGTTGCAGAACCGCCTTCAGCAGCAACAGCATCAAACGCTGTACCACGAACTGTACCCACGATAATTGCTTCGTCAGATTGAACAGTTGCGATTGCATTACCTGCGTAGATTGGACGCTTGAACGTGTTTGCAGATTCAACAGCGATAATGTCTGAGATCATGCTTACGTCAAGAAGCGCAGCAACGCGAGGAAGAACGTTCTTACCTGTTGTTGTAGAAGCAGCTAATACGTATTTGTAACCGCCTTTCGCGATGTCAGCAACTAAGCCAGCAACGTTTTCAGCCAATTGGTTTGCATAAGCTGCATTGTCAGCAAGTAATACTTTGCTCACGCCAGCAACTTTAGCAGCAGCGTCAGCAACTGCTTGAGCGCCAGAACCAGCAACTAATACAGTAATATCACCACCGATTTTTTGAGCTGCCGCAACAACGTTTAAAGTTGCACCGTTAAGTGTCTGGTTGTTGTGATCAGCGATAACTAAAATACTCATGATTTTATCCTTCTGTATTAGATCACTTTCGCTTCGTTTTTCAATTTTTCAACAAGCTCGTCTACAGACTTCACTTGTACGCCAGCTTTACGTTCAGCAGGAGCTTCAACTTTAATTGTTTTAAGCTTAGTGCCTGTTGCAACGCCATAATCAGCAGGTGACTTAGTATCAAGCGGTTTTTTACGCGCTTTCATGATGTTTGGAAGAGCAGCATAACGTGGCTCATTCAAACGCAAGTCAGTGGTGATGATTGCAGGAAGTGCAAGCTCAACAGTTTGTAAACCACCGTCAACTTCACGAGTTACTTGAACTTTACCACCGTCAACTTTAACTTCAGATGCGAAAGTACCTTGACCTGCACCAAGTAAAGCACCAAGCATTTGACCTACTTGGTTAGAGTCGTCATCAATTGCTTGTTTACCAAGAAGAATAAGTTCTGGTTTTTCAGCATCAACAACGCCTTTCAAGATTTTAGCAACTTCTAGAGCACCAATTTCATCAGCAGTTTCAACTAAAATACCGCGGTCAGCACCTAAAGCCATTGCAGAACGAATTTGTTCTTGAGCGTCTTTAGAACCCACTGAAACAACAACGATTTCAGAAACTGTTCCTTTTTCTTTTAAGCGAACCGCTTCTTCCACTGCGATTTCACAGAATGGGTTGATTGACATCTTAACGTTGGTAAGGTCAACCCCACTATTGTCCGGCTTAACACGAACTTTTACGTTGGCATCAACCACACGTTTTACAGCGACAAGAGCCTTCATGTAATCCTCGGCTGTTCTAAGCAAGTAAATGTAATGAAGAGCATTCTAACTCTTCGATTGAAACTTTTTAGGTGCCCTATCTTGCAATGTATTTGGCATTTCGGTCAAGTCACAATTTCCGCTATGGCAATAAAAAAGATGAAACGCTCAGTTCACATATTGAAAATAATTATCGGTGCTACAAATTTAGCTTATAAATATGATGAATATTAAACTTTGATTTTTTTAATATTTTATAAAATTCAACGATCTAAAACAGGTATTTTAATTTAACTAAGGATGATCTGTAACTGATCGTTTCTAGCAAAATTACAAGTGTTTTGGATTTTGCAAAAACGTGGCAATTAAGTAAGAACAGCAATTAAACGAATACCAGAAATAAACAGGAAAAGTAGTCGACTATTAAACGCTCAATTTTGCAACATAATATATCAAGAATTAGCTTTTTTGCGCACGCGGATGGGTTTGATCATACACTTTAGCCAGTTGTTCGAAGTCAACATGGGTATAAATCTGGGTAGTCGACAAATTACTGTGCCCCAACATCTCTTGTACAGAACGTAAATCCCCACTGGCAGACAGCATATGACTGGCAAAACAATGGCGTAATAAATGAGGATGTAAATCGACATTCACACCTGCACGTTGTGCTTGTAACTTGACCCGATTTTCAATTTGACGTGGTGTTAAGGCATTACCACGTTGTGAGATAAAAACCGATGAATCCGCATTAAAGCCACCTAGCCAAATTCGATAGATTTTCAACCATTCAACCAAACTGTCTTTGGCCTTTAAACCAAAAGGAACAATACGTGTTTTATTGCCCTTCCCTGTAATCCGTAACAGTTGCCGATTAAAGTCGACATCTTTAATCGTCAATCCTTGTAATTCTGCCAAACGAAGACCACTGGAATAAAGCAATTCGAGCATGGCTTTATCACGTAACCATAATTGTTGTTCGATCGGTTTCTCTGGTGCTGCTTGGTCTAAAATTTGGTGAACGGTTTCAATATCAATCATCCCTGGTAAAGGTCGCGGTTGGCGTTTTAATCGAAAATCTTCAGATGGATTCTGTTCTAAATACTGACCTTGTTCTGCCCATTTCATAAATTGGCGAATTGACGTTAAATGACGCTGTAAGCTACTGCTACTCAGTTGATCTCGCTCAACCCTTGCCGCCAGATATTCCCGCAAATCAGAAGCTTCAACATCTTGCAGTTGCAGTTGTTTATATTCACAAAACTTAAAGAAATCGGTTAAATCACGCTGATAGGCTGCAATGGTATGTTCAGACTGATTTTGAATGATCCGTTCTTTTAACCACATGGACAGCAGTTTTTCAGGGCTTTCCAAGTTGCTCTCCAGTGTTATGCCTATAACTACGGCTACAGTCTAGCAAATTTTACTTCTCTTTATCATTAAACAAATATCGAAGAATCTATTGCTCTGTACTACAATCATTTCCAAGTTTTAAATGGTGCTTGACCAATGACAGCCATGCTTATTCCTTATCTCATTGCAATTACTTTGCTCACGCTTACTCCGGGTTTAGATACCACGCTGATTATTCGTACTGCCACCTTGGAGGGCAAAGCAAAAGCCTTTCAGGCGGCTTTGGGGATTAATCTTGGCTGTATTGTATGGGGAATTATTGTGGCCTGTGGTTTAGGTGCGTTGCTGATGACTTCGGATCTGGCCTTCAATGCCTTGAAATGGATGGGTGCAATTTACCTGACATGGTTAGGACTCAATCTCCTTTTAAAACCCCGTAGCCAACTTGCGAATGTAAACGATTCAACAGTGACAACACAAAACTGGTTTATTAAAGGTTTTTGGGGCAATTTACTCAATCCCAAAGTCGGTATTTTCTATATTTCCTTTTTGCCACAGTTTATTCCACAGTCTTCGTCTCCAATTATATGGACTATGGGGCTGGTGATGATTCATGTCGTGATCGGCTTGATCTGGTCAATTTTTCTGATCGCTGCAATGCAGTCCATTTCTGCTTATTTAAAACAACCTAAATTTATTCGCTACATGGATCGCATCACAGGCAGTATTTTTATTTTGTTTGCATTGAAACTGGCTTTCAGCAAACGATAAACAATAAAAAGCGTGCTGTTCACGGCACGCTCAATATCCATTTCATTCCTGCTCTAAATTTTTTAAATAATCATTAATTTGTATGACGACTTCATCTGCACATTTCTCTGCAAGTTGATGATCACCATCATCAACGATATAGAGTTTGGCTTTTTGCAAGATCTGATTTAAATATTGTCCAACCTCAATCGGACTAATCGGATCTTGATTACCCCAGATCAATAAAGTACCCACCTCGATATCTGGTAAATGTTGCTCATAGTCGACTTTCGTGGTCACAAACCAATCAGGATATTCAATATATTCCTGCTGATAAAACTGCCGCCAGTCTTGAACTTGAAATCGGTCTAAATTAATTCCACCCGAAGTTGCAATCAACACTAAACCTTTCACCAAATCTGATTTCTGTAATGCTGCTGCAATCGCAAAGATTCCACCCATGGATTGGGCAATCAGAATAGAAGGCTGTTGAATCTGTGCAAGCACATAATGACTCAGATCATCAAAACTGTTAATGTCTGGATCTGTTGCCACCCCATGAAAACCAGGGTACGCAATCACTTGCTTTGTATAATGATGAGGAATCTGTGCAATCAGCGGATTCCAAAATTGTGTATTGCCTGATGCGCCCGCAAGAAAGACTAAGTTCATCTCATAAGCCATCTATCAATTGTGCAAGCAAAGGCTCAACCATTTCCTTGGCTCTTAACTGCTGTAACCATACAGCAGGAATATCCTCATACCCAAAAGCAAGTCCTGCCAATCCACCAGCCACGCATGCTGTTGTATCCGTATCACGCCCCAAAGAAATTGCTTTTTTTATCACGGCTTGGTAGCTGGACTCTTGTAAGGCTAAATAAGCTGATTTGAGGCAATCCACAACATAACCGCTTCCCGTTCCTCCCTCTAAATCATCAGGGCGGATGAAAAATTCTAATTGCTCCAATTCATCTGGTCGATTTCCATAATACCCTCTTAAGATAGTCACAGCATGTGACCACGCGGCATTAATCGTCATCCCTTTTAAAATATATCTCGCCCATAAACAATATAAAGCACAACATACTTTTGAGCGTAGATGCGCATGGGTAATATGAGATTGTAAATAGGCAGCTAAAATTAATGCCTCGTCTGTCCCTTGATGCCACAACGCTAATGGTAGAACTCTCATCAATGCCCCATTGCCATTAGCATGTTCATCATCAATCGCGACTTGCATAATTGGCGTGCCTTGTAAATATTGTCGAATGGCTGTTGCTGTCTGCACACCCACATCAAATACATGATAATCAGGAGCCATATATCCAAACTGATACCAATTCGCAATGCGATTCATTAAATCAACTGGATCTAACTTTTGACAATGAAGTAAAGATGCCAATAAACACAAAGCTTGTGCACCATCATCGGACCAGGTGCCAATTGGAATATCAGGATAGGTTCGACTAAAATTTTTAGGCGGAATCATATCGATATCAACAATATGAGGGAGTTGTTCAGGTAAGTTAAATTCATAAGGCACACCAACCGCATCACCGATTAATAAACCATAAATAGCACCACGAATCTTATTTTTCATTTTTCTCACATTTTATTATTGTAAAAACAAAAGGTAAAAAGCCTAACCTCAGACTTTTTACCTAAAATCAGTCTAATTTAGCCTTGGAAATATCTTAAATCCAAACGGGCATCATAAACATGCGTGGTTGGACCAGTCATCCACACCACATCACCTTCACGCCAAGCGATATGTAACTTACCACCAGCAAGCTGCACTTCAACTTCATTGGCCAGCAAACCACGGCGCATACCACTGACCGCTGCGGCACAAGCCCCTGTACCACAGGCTAAAGTCTCACCGACACCACGCTCAAATACACGTAAACGGATATGCTTTTCATCCAGAATTTGCATAAATCCAGCATTCACACGTGCAGGAAAACGTGCATGTGATTCCACTTGTGGACCAATACGCTCAACATCCGCAGTCAATACATCAGGAACAATGGTGACCGCATGCGGATTACCCATGTTCACCACATCAATATTAATGCTCTGATTATCTGCAAGCTCTAATGCGTATAAACCTTCAATATCTTCATGCTCTTGGGTCACAAATGGAATTTCTTCTGGCAGAAATTTTGGTGGTCCCATATTCACACGAACCCAGCCATTGGCACCCAACTCAGGCTCAACGATACCTGCTTTGGTTTGCACACGAATTTTGGTTTTGGTCGTGAGTTGACGCTCATGTACGAAGCGAGCGAAACAGCGCACACCATTACCACATTGCTCGACTTCAGAACCATCGGCATTAAAGATTCGATATTTAAAATCGACATCTGGTAAATCAGGTGGCTCAACAATCAGTAGTTGATCAAAACCCACACCGAAATGACGATCAGCCAAACGTTGAATCGTGACTGTATCTAAATAAGCACGCTGGGTCACAAGGTCAACGACCATAAAATCATTGCCCAACCCATGCATTTTGGTAAATTCTAAATACATCTTAATTTACTCCTCAGGCAACAAACGCTCTTTTTCCCAGAGTGATTCTATGGTTTCGCGTTCACGAATTAAATAGGCTTGACCACCACTGACCATAACTTCAGCAGCACGACCACGGGTATTGTAGTTCGAGCTCATCACAAAACCGTATGCACCCGCACCTAATACCGCCAACACATCATTTTCCTGAAGTGCTAAATCACGCTCTTTCCCTAAGAAATCGCCTGTTTCACAAATTGCACCGACCAAATCCCAAGTTTTAACTGCAACATCAGGATTTGGATTGACCGACTGAATATCCATCCAAGCTTCATATAAAGCAGGACGAATTAAATCATTCATCGCCGCATCAATAATGGCAAAGTTACGATGGTTTGTTGGTTTCAATAAATCAACTCTTGTTAATAATGCGCCTGCATTGGCAGAAATACTACGCCCAGGTTCCATATAGACTTTGAGTCCCAACTTTTCTAAAGCTGGACGCATCGCATTGGCATATTCCTCAACGCTTGGCGGGGTTTCATCTTTATAACGAACCCCCAAACCACCACCGATATCAATATGTTTGAGGTTGATCCCCAAGCTTTTCAATTGCTCAATCATTAAAATGACACGATCAAGTGCATCGACAAAAGGCTTGGTCTCGGTCAACTGTGAACCGATATGACAATCAATCCCGACAATCTCAAGATTTGGCAATGAAGCTGCATATTGATAAGTTTCATCAACGGTATCGCTTGGAATACCAAACTTGTTTTCTTTCAACCCTGTTGAGATATAAGGATGTGTTTTGGCATCTACATCTGGATTTACACGTAAAGAAATCGGTGCTTTTTTACCAAGTTTTGCTGCAACTTTCTGAATGCGATCTAGCTCGGCATGTGATTCCACATTAAAACAAGCAATCCCAACATTTAAGGCTTTTTCGATATCTGCTTCAGATTTACCTAAACCAGAAAACACGATTTTCGACGGTTCACCACCTGCCGCCAGAACACGTGCCAGTTCCCCACCGGTCACGATATCAAAACCTGCACCGACTTTTGCCAACACACTCAGAACAGCCAAATTTGAGTTTGACTTCACCGCAAAACAGATTTGATGATCAATAAAATCAAAAGCACGGTGCATATCCAAATAATGCTTTTCAAAAGTTGCTTTTGAATACACATATAAAGGCGTGCCATATTGCTGTGCGAGCTGATCCAGTGAACATTGCTCAGCGTGCAATACTCCATTAATGCGAGTGAAACTCATGAAGATGTCCTTATTTACAAACTTAAGGTGAGATGGTCTGTGATTGAGTCGTTGACGATGTTGCTTGGCGTTCTACCTCTGCTTGATCTGCTTTTGCGTCAGATGAAGCCTTAGCCTGAGGTGCTTCATTTTTATAAAGCAGATATTTAGCGCGCTTATCCTGATTTTGATCAGACGGTAATTGCAATGCACCTGACTGACCACATGCAGTTAAAATAACGCTGCTCAGCAACACACTGATAGAACAAATGACTTTAAGCATCTGTGCACCTAACTTTTACAATTCGGAGCAGTATAGCGTGATCATTAGATCGGCTAAAGTCTAAACTTGAATGAATCAAACAATAACCATAAAAAAACGCCGACTTTGAAGTCGGCGTTTTGGATTAAATCGGCCAAATAATTACTTTTTCTTCTTATAGAAGAAATAACCAATTGCCAAAATAACGAACCAAAGCGGGCTAACTTTGAGTGATTCCAACGTCGTTTCATCCAAGGCAAGGAAGTAGATCGTTGCAAGGAAGAAAATAATCACCACCCAACAAGTAAACACGCCGCCAGGCAATTTAAATGTTGATTGCGCATGCAGTTCAGGACGATTTTTGCGGTAGTTGATATAACTCCACATAATGATCATCCATACACAGATGAACAGAATCGTAGAGAGCGTTGTTGCTAAGGTAAACGCCGTCACTTCATCATTGGTGCCCGTTTGTAATTTATAAACAAACTGAACAAAGGCACCAATAAAGATACAGATTGATGAGAAAATCAATGCTTTTGCAGGAACTGCAGACTTCGATAATTTACCAAATAGCTTCGGTGCTTGTTGATCGGTTGATAAGCCAAATAACATACGGCTAGTTGAGAATACACCACTATTCATCGATGACATCACTGACGATAACACTACTAAGTTCATGATAATTGCCGCAGAAGCAATACCTGCTTGTGAGAAGATGTTAACGAATGGGCTGACTTTAGGATTGATCTGATCCCACGGTGTTACACACATCACCACGAATAATGCCAATACATAGAAAATGATGATACGAATTGGAATCGAGTTAATCGCTTTCGGTAAGTTGCGCTTCGGATCTTGCGTTTCAGCAGCCGTGGTCCCAACCAACTCCACCCCGACAAAGGCGAAAATCGCAATCTGGAAGCCTGCCAAGAAGCCATCAAGACCTTTCGGGAACATGCCACCATGTGTCCAAAGGTTGGAAACACTTGCAACCGTACCAGAAGCATTGGTAAATCCAGTAAAGATCATCCATAAACCAACAGCAATCAGGACAATAATCGCGGTGATCTTCACCATCGCAAACCAGAACTCCATTTCACCGAATAGTTTGACGGTAACCAAGTTCAAGCCCAATACAAACAGGATTGCCACTGTACTGATCAGTAAACCACCCAATGGTGTAAATGACTCGCCACCATTAAAGAATTCCAGATAGTAAATAATGGCTGATAAATCTGCGATACCAATGGTGACCCAACAGAGCCAGTAGGTCCAACCAACAAAATAACCAGCCCAAGGACCAATTAAATCCGTCGATAAGTCGATAAAAGATTTGTAGTTAAGGTTAGATAGTAACAGTTCCCCTAATGCACGCATTACGAAGAACACCATCAAACCAATGGTCATATAAATAAACAGAATAGATGGTCCAGCCAAACTAATGGTTTTACCAGACCCCATGAACAGCCCTGTTCCGATTGCACCGCCGATCGCAATCAACTGTAGATGTCGATTAGATAGACTACGGTGAAGTCCGCTTTGCTCAGCAGCCTCACTCAGATTTTGATTCGACATTTTACAAAAACTCTCCAGTGTTTTTAGTTCATTAGCCAAAGTCCGCTCTCAATAACAATTCGTACTGTTTTCGGTATCTTTTCTCGTTATCTCTAGGTTGGCTGACTCCAGCTAAGCAATTTTTTACCTGTATTTTTCAAGTTAAATACAATTGAATTCGATCATACGCATAAGGCCAAAACAATACAATGAACTTATGAGGGCAACTCATCAGTCATAAAAAGGTACTTCAAAATTAAAGAGTGGCGATTTAAGCCACTCTTTTTCTACTCGAGAAAATATTGATTTATAATTCAATCATTAGAAGTTTGCTTCTGTTTATTTTTGAGACGCTCCTCCCAAAAAGTTGCATTGCGGATACCCAGTTTAACTGGATCAAATATAAACTCCTTAACACCCGCCTTTTGCTGCTCTTCATAATCTCGAAGTGCTTTAATGGTCGGTTTCCATACAAAATAGGTCACGATAATACCAATGATATTAATCCATGCCATCAGACCCACCCCAATATCACCGATCCCCCAAATATAACCTGTTGCGCTGAGTACGCCATAAGCCACAGAAATCATAATGAAGCATTTGGTGATAAATAAAAGAGATGGTGTTTTGGTGATATAGCTCAGATAAGTGATGTTTGTTTCAGCAATATAGTAATAGGCCACAATGGTGGTAAAGGCAAAGAAGAATACTGCCAAGGCAACAAAGATCTGACCAAAACCACCGAACACGGTGCTAACCGCCATTTGTGTAAATGCAGGTGAACCAATTTCAGTGGTAGCTGCTACATTTTGCACGATAAATTGCCCAGCTTCTAAAGTCCCCTGTACGTTATACATGCCCGTAATCAAAATCATAAAGGCTGTTGCAGAACATACAAATAGCGTATCGACATAAATGGAGAAAGCTTGCACAAAACCTTGCTGTGCTGGATGCTGAACTTCTGCGGCTGCAGCGGCATGCGGTCCAGTACCTTGTCCTGCTTCATTGGAGTAAACACCACGTTTTACCCCCCAACCAATTGCAGCGCCAATCCCTGCCATTGGCGAAAATGCATCTTCAAAGATGAGTTTGATCACGCCAGGTAATTCTTGGATATTCATCGCAACAATAATGACAGCCATCAAGATATAACCCAAGGCCATAAATGGAACAACTAGCTCTGCGAAGCGGGCAATACGTTTAATTCCACCAAAAATAATGATTGCCAATAAAGAGACAATCACAATCAACGCTAATAGTTTATACGTCCCAACATTGCCAAACACGATGGCGCCCTGACCAGTAATTTGGGTAAACGCATTACCCACCGCATTCGCTTGAATGCCAGGCAGGAATAAACCACAGGAGACAATTGCAGCAATTGCAAAGAGAATCCCTAACCAGCGCTGGCCTAAACCACGATCAAAATAAAATGCAGGCCCACCACGATATTCACCTTGGTATTCGACCTTATAAATTTGGCCGAGAGTGGATTCGACATACGCGGTACTTGCACCCAAAAATGCAACCAACCACATCCAAAATACAGCGCCTGGACCACCAAACCCAATTGCCGCCGCCACTCCCGCAATATTACCGACCCCGACACGTCCAGATAAGGACACTGACAGCGCTTGGAATGAGGAAATCCCTTGCGCGGAGGATGAACCATTAATTAACAGCTTTGCCATTTCCTTAATTTGGCGAACCTGCACAAACCGAGTTAAAATAGAAAAAAATAAACCAGCGCCTAGGCATAAATAGATCAGCGCTGGACTCCAGATAATTCCATTTACCCAATTTACAATTTCTGCTGCACTCATAGACATCAACCTTTATTATATATTTTGAAAAAATAGCCACTGCTAAATTTCCATTCGTCTGAGCATGAGCAATATCTATGCCATTCGATCAAAACCTCATGACAACAAATAAGCGAACACACCAACACCATCCATGGAAAAAGTGAATTGAACAAAAAAAGCGATTGCTAAAAACACACTGTCTACACCTTGTAAAAGTTGTATATCATGTTATTTTTCTGAGCACTTCCCTTTAACCAATCTGCGACGAAATCATGCCGTCTTCGTTTTGTTATTCCTTAAAGAACGATCAGCATTGTTAGAAATTTTCGTCCTGATTCTTTTTTATCTAATTTTAAGAAACTTTTCAATTTTATCTTATGGCAAAAATTAAAACTGTTTACCGATGTGAACAATGTGGTGCAGATCATCCCAAATGGACAGGTCAATGTACTGAATGTGGCGAATGGAATAGCCTGCTTGAGGTTCGAATTGAGCCAGCAGTAACACATCGCGGCCAAGCTAAAATAGGCGGCTATGCGGGGCAAGCAGCCAGTATTACTACGCTCAATCAAGTCACAGTCTCCAATGAAACCCGCGTTCCGACAGGAATTAGCGAATTTGATCGCGTGCTCGGTGGCGGTCTAGTCATTGGTTCGGTGGTGCTGATTGGCGGTGATCCCGGGATTGGTAAATCTACCATTCTGTTGCAAACCGCCACCCATATGGCCAGTAAAAAAAGTACGGCCCTTTATGTCACAGGTGAAGAATCACTTTCGCAAGTGGCTTTACGTGCCCAGCGTTTGGATCTACCGACAGACTCGCTCAAGGTGATGGCTGAAACCTGCGTCGAGCGTATCTGTGAAGTACTGGCACAAGAGCGTCCTGTCGTCGCAATCCTCGACTCGATTCAAACCCTCTATACCGAAACATTACAATCTGCCCCTGGGGGTGTTTCACAGATCCGTGAATCCGCAGCTTTGCTAACCCGTTTCGCCAAAAATAGCGGTACTGCTTTATTCATTGTCGGCCATGTGACCAAAGAAGGTTCACTTGCTGGTCCTCGTGTTCTAGAACATATGGTCGATTGTGTACTGTATTTTGAAGGCCAATCAGATTCACGTTATCGCATGATTCGTGCAGTAAAGAACCGTTTTGGTGCAGTCAATGAACTCGGTGTGTTTGGCATGACCGATAAAGGTTTGCGTGAGGTTGCCAATCCATCGGCGATTTTTCTGAGTCGTTATGATGAAGCGATTCCGGGTTCTATTGTAATGATTAGCCGTGAAGGGACACGCCCACTACTTGTTGAAGTACAGGCATTGGTTGATGATGCACATGGACAACCCCGTCGTGTGGCACTTGGTTTGGAACAAAACCGTTTGAATATGTTATTAGCAGTGATGCATAGACATGGTGGCGTACAAACCTCAGGACAAGATGTCTATGTCAATGTGGTTGGCGGGTTAAAAATTACCGAAACAGGTTCTGACCTAGCGGTACTACTGGCATGTGCTTCTAGTTTAAGGGGCAAAGCCCTGCCACAGCAATTGGCTGTGTTTGGTGAAGTCGGACTCTCTGGCGAAATTCGCCCTGTACCGAATGGTCAAGAACGACTGAAAGAAGCAGCAAAACATGGCTTTAAGTATGTGATCTTACCTCGAGGCAATGCACCACAGAAGTCAATTGATGGCGTACAAATCATTGCCGTGGCACGCTTACATGAAGCCCTGACCGAAGCTATGCAGTTGAGTGATGAGTTAGGCTAATGGCTTGACATAAAAAAACATACTTTTGTTATTGAAATTCCATCGAAATACATGCATAAATACATTTACAAATTGGATTTAAATAGGAATTTTCGATGCAAGTACACCAGCGTGGCTTGATGGCAGCTCTTTTAATGGCAACTTTGGTTGCTGCACCACTTGCGGAAGCAAAGCGTGCAGGTGGCGGTAAAAGCCACGGCATGAGCAGATCTAGTTCATCTAGCCAATCTTACCAACCATCACGCCAAGCAACTCCAGCACCTCAACAACAAACTGCGCCACAAAAATCTGGCCCAGGTGTTGGTACAATGGTTGCTGCGGGTGTCGCAGGTGCTGCAGTAGGTGCTGTTGCAGCGAATGCGTTGGCAGATGATAAACAACAGAACCCAACTGCAACTGAGCAACAAGCAACTCAACAAGCGCAACAACAGGAAGAAAAAGGTGGCATCCCTAGCTGGCTTTGGGTACTTCTTGCTGCTGCGATCGCCTTCTTTGTGTTCCGCAAATTAGGCGCAAAAAAAAAATTAGCAGCCAATAACCCATACGCTCCAAACAATGGCGGCCAAAATAATTTTGGTCGTCAAACCCCACCTCAACCGACTGCTCGCCAGACTGGCGACAACACCAATATTTTTGGTCAGTCAGTTGGTGGTGGTGCACCAACACAAGCACCGTTTGGTGGCGCGTCAATGAGTAGTGGCAACCAGTTACCAGATGGCACTGAACCTGCTGCATTCTTACGTATCGCGCGTCAACGCTTTAACCACATCCAGTCAGTGAACAGCGCAAGCAATATCGAAGAAATTCGCCGTTACTTAACACCTGAGCTCTATAGCTCAATGTACAGCGACATTATGTCGAACCAAGACCAAGACGTTGCTGAATTTAGCAACCTCAATGCAATGGTTGTGGAAAGTTCGACTGAAAATGGTCAATACATCGTGAGCGTACGCTTTACAGGTACTGTCAGTGAAGACTTAAATAGCTTACCGCAACCCTTTGCTGAAATCTGGCATTTTGTGAAGCCAGCTGGCTCACAGCAAGACTGGGTTGTTGCTGGTATTCAACAAGCTTAATCTGTTTTTATTGATGTCAAAAGAGCTGTTTCGACAGCTCTTTTTTTATTAGCTGAATATGATAGACACAAGAAATCAAAGCTAAAAAAAGCCACTCTCTATATCGGAGAATGGCGGAGTGTAAATAGAACAACGTTTTATGCTTATTATTACCGTGAAAACACAACCTAGCACGATCAGTCTATTGATACTAACGGATATAATTATAGAAAAACCATTCCTCTTTTGGGGAATAAACCCAATTTTATTAAGATCATTTATCCTAAGCGAGCACCTTATCTAGCCATTCAGCCATTCAGCCATTCAGCCATTCAGCCATTCAGCCATTCAGCCATTCAGCCATTCAGCCATTCAGCCATTCAGCCATTCAGCCATTCAGCCATTCAGGGCATCATAAATTGACAAAAGTATGCTCACCCACTTTAAAAAGACAACTCATAGCTAAAATCAGACAACCTTGAAGAAAAATGAAAGTCACAGAAATAAAAAAAGCTTTGCCGAAGCAAAGCTTTTAAATTCTGTTTTAAACTTAGAAATTCAAGATTAAGAAACGAATTGTAAGAACAACCAGTATAAGCCACCTGACAATGCAATCGTCGCGGGTAAGGTAAAGATCCACGCTGAAAGAATGGTTTTCACCGTTGCGAAATTCAGACCTGATCGATTCGCAACCATAGTACCTGCAACCGCACTGTTTAACACGTGTGTGGTTGATACAGGCATACCTAAGCCATCCGCCGCAGCAATGGTGCTCATTGCGACCAATTCAGCCGACATCCCCTGACCATAAGTCATATGGTTCTTACCAATACGCTCACCAACAGTCACTACAATACGCTTCCAACCCACCATTGTACCTAGACCAAGTGCCAGTGCTACCGCAACTTTCACCCAGTTCGGAATATATTGGAGGAATGAATCCAAGCTACTACGATATTCTTTAACCACTTTCGCTTGGTCTTTATCCATTTCTGGTAAAGCTTCCGCTTTGTCTAAACGTTTGAACGTTGTCGTACTTAAATACATGTCATTGCGGATTTCACTGACAGCAGCTTCAGGAATCGCTTTAAGATCGCCATAACCTGCAACACGTGTACCTAAATGAGCCGTCATACTTGCAAGTGCAGGTACAACTTCAGCAGTCTGCTCTTTGGTTTGAATATACTTGGTTAATACATCACGCGCTTTTTCATCTGTCAGCTCGTTTTGATTAACATTTAAAACCGTCGCAGTTTGTGAAGAAAGTTGTTCGAAAGACTGTAAATGCTGAGCATCCAAGTTTTTATTCAATGAATAAGCCAATGGAACCAAACCGATCAAGATCAACATGATCAAGCCCATGCCTTTTTGACCATCGTTTGAACCGTGCGCAAAACTTACACCTGTACAGGTAAAAATCAAGATAGCACGAATCAGTGGTGGTGGTGGCTTATTACCTTCTGGTGGCTGAAACAGCTCCATTTGGCGTTTAAAGACTTTCTTCACCAATAAGAATAGGATTGCTGCAAAGGCGAAACCAATCAATGGCGAGAACAATAAAGCCTTACCTACTTTAATCACCTGATCCATATCAATACCACTACTGGTCGCACCAGCAGACGCATTTAAAATATGGTTCATGATGCCCACACCCAAAATCGAACCGATTAAGGTATGTGAACTTGATGCAGGAATCCCCAAAAACCACGTTCCTAAATTCCATAGGATTGCCGCGATTAACAGTGCAAAAACCATCGCAAAGCCAGCACCACTGCCGACATTCATGATCATTTCTACTGGGAGTAATGCAATAATACCGTACGCTACTGCACCACTCGCCACCATAACCCCAAGGAAGTTACAGAAACCAGCCCACATTACTGCCGCTGGAGCAGGTAATGCATTGGTATAGATAACCGTCGCTACAGCGTTCGCCGTATCGTGAAAACCATTTACAAATTCAAAGCCTAAAGCAATGAAAAGTGCCGTCGATAAAAGAATAACTGAATATAAACTTAAAGGCGGTACATGTGCCAAGTCAGCACTAAGCTGAAAACCAATATAAATCAGTGTTGCAACAATAACAGTTAAGAACACCGGCATAAAGAATTTCGGTGTTGGTACATGTACATTCGTCGATTTTGCCTGAGAGCTGGCAAGCGGTGAATCCGAAACAGGAGGAAGATTAGAATTCATGTAGACGGTTAGAGGATAATAAAATCCCCTGTATTGTTTAATTAAATTATGACAATTATATGACAAAGGACTGTCACATAAAGCCAAAATTTCATGTTTTCATCACATTTTTTTGTATTTTCTTGCGATAAACCCGCCCTACTCTTTATTTTAATTAATAAAAAACAATGCATTATAAATTCAAAAACAGCGATAGAACTGTTTGTCTGATTTTGCAACAAATGCAAAGAAATATGAAATCAAACTGTCATATTTCGAACAAACTGTTTGCTTTTTAGGCATTATCTATCTCAATTGTGACAATTAAATGAAGCTTTTATGACATTTTAAAATGAACCAATGAATCATCACTGCTGACTGCTGAAAATACGCGCTTTTGCCTCGCTTCTGTTACAATGCCCCTGCTTTTTTATCTTCATCATCGACTGGGGTTTCTGAATGTCCACGCTTACCACCCTACAATCACTTCTTGCCCAACGTATCCTGATTATTGATGGTGCGATGGGAACCATGATTCAACGCCATAAATTAGAAGAAGAAGATTATCGTGGTGAACGTTTTGCAGATTGGGCATCAGACCTGAAAGGCAATAACGACTTATTGGTTTTAACCCAACCTCAGATTATTCAAGGTATCCATGAAGCCTACCTAGATGCAGGCGCGGACATTATTGAAACCAACAGCTTTAACGGCACCCGTGTTTCAATGTCGGATTACCACATGGAAGATCTTGTTCCAGAGATCAACCGTGAAGCGGCACGTTTAGCGCGTGCAGCCTGTGACAAATACTCGACCCCAGAGAAACCTCGTTTTGTTGCAGGCGTACTCGGCCCCACTTCACGTACTTGTTCGATCTCGCCGAATGTCAATGATCCAGCCTTTCGTAATATTACTTTTGATGAACTCAAAGAAAACTACATTGAAGCCGCTCATGCCTTGATTGAAGGCGGTGCTGACATTCTGTTGATCGAAACCGTATTCGATACTTTGAACTGTAAGGCTGCAATTTTTGCGGTGAAGGAAGTCTTCAAGCAACTTGGCCATGAACTGCCGTTGATGATTTCAGGCACCATTACCGATGCATCTGGCCGTACCTTAACAGGTCAAACCGCAGAAGCGTTCTGGAACTCGGTGCGTCATGGTGATTTACTCTCAATTGGTTTTAACTGTGCCTTGGGTGCAGATGCCATGCGTCCACATGTGAAAACGATTTCTGATGTTGCAGATACTTTTGTCTCTGCCCATCCAAACGCAGGTTTACCGAATGCCTTCGGCGAATATGATGAAACGCCTGAACAAACGGCAGCATTCATCAAAGAGTTTGCTGAAAGTGGTTTGATCAATATCACGGGCGGTTGCTGTGGTACTACACCCGACCATATTCGTGCCATTTACAATGCAGTCAAAGACATTCAGCCACGCCAAGTGCCTGAAACTGTTCCTGCTTGCCGTTTAAGTGGTTTAGAGCCATTTAACATTGATGAAAATTCATTATTCGTGAATGTTGGTGAACGTACCAACGTGACGGGTTCAAAAAAATTCTTACGTTTAATCCGTGAAGAGAACTTTGCCGAAGCTTTAGAAGTAGCTCAACAACAAGTTGAAGCTGGTGCACAGATTATCGACATCAACATGGATGAAGGCATGCTCGATTCGCAAAATGCGATGGTGCACTTCCTCAACCTTGTCGCATCTGAACCTGATATCTCACGTGTGCCGATCATGATTGACTCATCGAAATGGGAAATCATTGAAGCAGGCTTGAAATGTGTACAAGGTAAACCTGTTGTGAATTCGATTTCCTTGAAAGAAGGTTATGACGAGTTTGTCGAAAAAGCACGCCTATGCCGTCAGTACGGTGCTGCAATTATTGTGATGGCCTTTGATGAAACAGGTCAGGCCGATACCGCTGCACGGAAGCGTGAAATCTGTAAACGCTCTTATGATGTTTTGGTCAATGATGTCGGCTTCCCTGCTGAAGATATTATTTTTGACCCGAACGTATTTGCAGTGGCAACAGGGATTGAAGAACATAACAACTATGGCGTCGATTTTATTGAAGCCACAGGTTGGATTAAGCAGAACTTGCCGCATGCCATGATCTCAGGCGGTGTCTCTAACGTTTCGTTCTCTTTCCGTGGTAATGAACCTGTACGTGAAGCGATTCACTCGGTATTCCTTTACCATGCCATTAAACAAGGCATGACCATGGGGATCGTGAACGCGGGTCAAATGGCGATTTACGACGATATTCCAAAAGAACTAAAAGATGCGGTTGAAGATGTGGTTCTGAATCAGAACCAAGGTGAGTCTGGTCAAAACGCCACAGAGAAACTGCTTGAAGTGGCAGAAAAATTCCGTGGTCATACTGGTGCACAACGCGAAGCTGAAAACCTTGAATGGCGTAATGAATCGGTTGAAAAACGTCTTGAATATGCCTTAGTTAAAGGCATCACCACGTATATTGATGAAGATACCGAAGAAGCCCGTTTAAAAGCCAAACGCCCACTCGATGTGATTGAAGGCGCATTGATGGATGGTATGAACGTGGTTGGTGACCTGTTTGGTTCAGGTAAAATGTTCCTGCCACAAGTCGTGAAATCTGCACGTGTGATGAAACAAGCCGTGGCATGGCTGAACCCGTACATCGAAGCTGAAAAAACGGGTAGTCAGTCGAAAGGTAAAGTGTTGATGGCAACGGTAAAAGGTGATGTACATGATATTGGTAAAAATATCGTGGGCGTGGTCTTGGGTTGTAATGGTTATGACATCGTTGACCTTGGCGTGATGGTTCCTGCGGAAAAAATCCTGCAAACTGCGATTGATGAGAAATGCGACATCATCGGTTTGTCTGGTTTAATCACCCCATCTTTGGATGAAATGGTGTTTGTTGCCAAAGAAATGCAACGTAAAGGCTTTGACATTCCACTGTTGATTGGTGGTGCAACCACATCGAAAGCACATACCGCAGTGAAGATTGATCCACAGTATCAAAATGATGCTGTGATTTATGTGGCCGATGCTTCTCGTGCAGTGGGTGTGGCAACTACTCTGCTCTCGAAAGAAATGCGTGGCAATTTTATAGCAGAACATCGTGCTGAATATGCCAAGATTCGTGAACGCCTAGCCAATAAGCAACCGAAAGCAGCCAAACTCAGCTATGCCGAATCAATTGAAAATGGTTTCAAGGTGGATGATAACTATGTGCCACCGATTCCAAATCGTTTAGGTACGCAAGTGATTACCAATTACCCATTGGCGACCTTAGTTGAATATTTTGACTGGACACCATTCTTTATCTCTTGGAGCTTGGCGGGTAAATTCCCGAAAATCCTGACAGATGAAGTCGTGGGCGAAGCGGCAACTGATTTATATAACCAAGCACAAGAGATGCTGAAAGACATCATCGAGAATCATCGTTTTGATGCGCGTGCGGTGTTTGGTCTATACCCTGCACAACGTACAGCTTCGGATACCGTCAGCGTGTTTGATGAATCTGGTCAGAATGTTACGCATACCTTTGAGCATATTCGTCAGCAATCTGACAAAGTCACAGGCAAACCGAATTTATCTCTCGCGGACTTTATTAGCACTTCTAAAGAGAATACTGATTATTTGGGTGGTTTCACTGTATCGATCTTTGGTGCTGAAGAATTGGCAAATGAATATAAAGCCAAAGGTGATGATTATTCAGCAATCTTGGTTCAGTCTTTGGCTGATCGTTTTGCCGAAGCATTTGCCGAGCATTTGCATGAGCGTATTCGTAAAGAATTCTGGGGCTATAAAGCCGATGAGACTTTGGGCAATGAAGAATTGATCAAAGAGAAGTATGTTGGTATTCGTCCTGCACCAGGTTATCCTGCTTGCCCAGAGCATTCTGAAAAAGCAGTGTTATTTGACTGGTTAGGTTCAGAAGCGAAGATCGGTACCAAGTTGACTGAGCACTTTGCGATGATGCCACCTTCTTCTGTGAGTGGTTTCTATTATTCACATCCTGAAAGTGAATACTTTAACGTGGGCAAGATTTCTCAAGATCAGCTTGAGGATTATGCGAAACGTAAAGGCTGGACACTGGACGAAGCGAAGCGTTGGTTAGCACCGAATTTAGACGATTCGATTGGTTAATTGAATCCCCCTAAGTCCCCCTTTGGCAAAGGGGGACTTACACGTATCTAGTAAATTACGTGACAGCTCCTCCCTTTTCAAAGGGAGGTTGAGAGGGATTAAATCCAATCCGTTGATTCTGTCATTCTTGGATGGGATATATATTCAATCTCCGTTGTAATAACAATTGATTTAACCTGTGAAATACTTAATCCATACATTGTATCTTTATCCCAAGAAAAATACATATCGTTATTTCCTTCTGAAAAAGAGCTATCTATTCCATCATCTGTAACCTCAGGAAATAAAATAATATTATCAGCAGTAGGTAATTGAACTGATTTCAATAAAACCCCTTGTATCTGATTCTCAAACTTCACACGCAAGAACTCGAAAAAGTATTGGCTTATCAAATAATCAAATTTTCCACTTTCAAGTTTGGGTTTTGACACACTTGCTATAAGTTTTTTGAAAAATACATAAACATCCAATTTTTCCAAATATTTTTCATCTAAGTCATTAGGGCGTAAGCCCTCTGCTAATTTATTTAGATTTAACAATTTTAGCTCTACTCTGTTAGAGAATTGCGCAATACCTACATATTGCCCAACTAAAGCTCTAATTTCTGCTACACAAGCCATTTTTTCTGTAGACAAATAAAGAGCGGATATTCCAAGAGGTGTCATTCGTTGATCACTAGCTAAAGATGAAGGTACTAACCCAAATTTATCTCGAATATTTTTTGCACTATCTTCATTTTCTTGTTCATACTCAATCCTGATGTCATCTTTATTAATTTCTTTCATCAATAGCTGAAAACTATCAAAACTTCTGCCACGATATAAAATAGTGTTTGGCTTTATGATGGTTAAAAGTGATTGATTAATAATATTATCATCAAGTAAATATTCAAATGTATGATTTAAGAAATCCATCAGAGTTGAATTAAAGAATCTAAACTCATGTTTAAAGCCCTTTTGAATATGCTCCCATTCAAATTCTTTATTACAACCTTCATACTCTTCTAAAGAATCATCATAAAGTACTAAACAATCATTACCATACTTCTTTTCCCAATCGTCTGCTAATTTTTCTGCTAACTCTTCTTCTAAATTCAATGGCTCTATAAGAGCATAGAAATCATCCACCACCCCATCATCATCATGACCCTCATAAAACCAACCTGCTCTATAAGGCAGATTACTTAAAAGTTTATAATTATTAGATATCACATCGAATAATTTATTTTTGAAAACTTCATAATCTAAATGCTGAGTTTCACTCCGACACTCTTCACAAAATTGTCTTCCAAAATTTTCATTATTATATGTATAAGATGGTAATTTCTTTTCAATACACATTTTACAAAGCAGCATTTAGGCAACTCCTTTAATTTCCCTCATAAAGTAAATTCAATATATTACAAAAAATTATACTAATCTATTTTTATGAATAACTCCTCCCATCCTCCCTTTCGAAAAGTGAGAAGCTTCGTGAAGCAAAAAACACCGTCAAATTCATGACAAGTCCCCCCTTACCAAAGGTAAAAAATTACGTTTCGTAAGAGAGGGAATCCAATCTCTGTTTGGCAGTACAATAAATATGCTCTATAACCGCATCAATCTCAGTCTAAATCTGATGATTACTAAATCTTAAAATGATCAGCCCTAATTCACTTAAAGCATGATCACGATTTTGGTCAGCTCACAACCCTATTTCGGTGTAATGCTGCCCACCATCACATTCAATTACTAAACTTACTGCGGGACAATAGAAATCCACAATAAAGTTTAGAATCGGTTTTTATCGATAAAACTGTAATCCTAGTATCTGTTTACGTCTTATTCTTTGCCATAGCAGTTGCTCAGCATCTGTCATATTGCTTCTTAAATTTCGAGATGCTTGCTTTAGATTTTTATTATAAGGCTTCATCTAATCAATTCAACGTTAGAGTAAAATTAAGAAATAAAAGACAGCTAAATCTTTAGCTTACCAATCTTGTATACTTAATCTTCCAAAATTAACAATCATCAAAGAACAACTTATATTTTAGAAGTTTTCCATTTTTAAAAACAAATTCTATTGAATCATTTCCACTTTCAGCCAGCCCACTATAAACAACATTCTTATTTTCAGCGTCCATCCACAATTCATATTTTTTAAATTGTTGCATAAAACTCTTTTGATCTATCCCACTACGAATCTTTTGTCCATGAAACACTAGCGCATTGTTCTGACTAAAATAAACCTCTTTAATGACACCCGTGTCTAACAGTTTAAAACTGCCATAATCATATTCATCAGGGAAATAGCCACCGTTACATTCATCTGGTTTTCCTTTAACAACACTTTTCGGTTTACCCAATGAACGTATAGGCACCTCCCAATTATTGTACGTTTTACCCTGAATCACAGGTTGAACAAATGGAGCTGCAAAGAGTGGCTGTGAAACCATACTCATCAATGCTAAACCCAATATTTTATTTTTCATTTTAGATATTCTGCAAAAACTAATCGGCTCAGTATAAATAAAATTTGAAGTGAATACGCCCCACAAGCGACAATTCAACCAACAATATTATTTAATACGATGTTTAAACCTTACATCGGAAAAACATCGCACTAATTTAGAACCTATATCATTTCAATATAGGCTCTCTACGCCTATAACTCTTTATGCTTTTCAATCAAATCCTCAAGATTCTGATAAACATGCAACACCCGATCTTTATGCGTTCGTGCATGATCCAAACGCTGCTCAGGATCAACTAACAGCAAACTATGGCCATCATCAATCAAGCGATCAATCCCTTCCAGAAACATCCGTTTCCCGACCTCATGAATCAAGGAAATCTGAGTTAAATCAATCACAATAGAACTTTTATCGACAGGCTCACATTGCAAGATCCGTAATAACATTTCCGCTTCAGTAAATTTCAATACACCGCGAAGCACATACACACTTAAAGAAGCATCTTTACCAGTGCGATAATGGCTCTGCACAATCGTTTGCGCAGACGGCGTGCCTTCCATCAAATGTAAGCCCATGTCACGAGAGAGTCGCTCCAAGATATCTATGCCGCGTACACTATTACCATGTTCATCAAGCCGAGGAGAAAAGGCCGCAATACTGACCTGACCTGGCAGCACGCCCAAGATTCCACCTGCGACACCACTTTTGGCAGGAATACCCACCGTTGTGAGCCAATCCCCCGCAGCATCATACATACCACAACTCATCATCACACTCAGGACTTGGCGTACCACGGCACGATTCAATAAGCGTTTTCCAGTTTTAGGATCAACCCCGCCATTGGCAAAAACACTGCCCATCCGCACCAGATCTTTGACCGTCACCAAGATCGCGCACTGGCGAATATAGCCATTCACAATCTCTTCAGGATCGGATTCCAAAATCCCCACGGTTCTTAACATATAACCAATCGAGAGATTACGATAAGCCGTTTTTACCTCAGATTCATATACCGCATGATCAAATTGCAGCTCACGTCCTGCCAGTTCACTCATAAATCGACGTAAAATTTCTGCGCCTGATACACCTTCTTTGGCAGGTATTAATGAATGTGTAGTAATTGCACCTGAGTTAATCATCGGATTTTTAGGACGGCGATCTTTACCCAGTGAAATTTCATTAAAGGCCTCGCCCGAAGGTTCAACCCCAACTTTCTCTAATACAGCATCAATGCCAAGCTGTTGCAGCACATAAGCATACGTGAATGGTTTAGACATGGATTGAATGGTGAATTCAATCTCATCATCCCCAACGGAATAGATTTCACCGTCGACGGTCGATAAAGCCAGCGCCAAACGATCGGGGTTGGCATTGGCTAACTCAGGAATATAATCTGCGAGATGCCCACTGTTATCGATATCGCAGGCATCAATCACATGCGCCAAATAATCAGGAAGTGGAGTTTTCATGGTCATCTAGCCTTTAAATGTTTCAAGTTTTAATTTAGATTCACTCTTATAGTACAGAGGACTGATCATATTAAAATTATAGCTTTTGTAATGATTTTATGTGCTTACATACACAACTAGCTCAAACGTTCTACAAATAATATTCCATCCAAATGATCCACCTCATGCTGAACAATTCGCGCAGGAAATCCCTCAAAAGCTGTTTCAACCACTTCACCCTGTAAAGTGTAATAACGTACTTTGATTGCTTGCGCTCGTTCCACCTGCCCACGTTCATCTGGCACACTTAAACAACCTTCCTCACCCAAACAAGATTCTTGAGAAAACGCCAAAATCTCAGGATTAACCATCACCACCGCATCCATTTCAGGTGCATCGGGATAACGCGGATTGGGACGAGATGCCACAATAATTAATCGCTTAGAAATATAAACTTGTGGTGCCGCAATCCCAACCCCATTCCGCTCCAGCATAGTCGCATGCATCGCAGATGCCAGTTGCAATAACCACTCACTGTTAAATTCCCCGTTCGCGACAGCAGCCGCTTTAATTTTTAAAACTTCTTCACCACGTTGTGCTACTGGTAGAATTACACTCATCCCACGCCCTTATAATTGTTTTGACCAAATAGTGAATATTATCGTATTGGATATTTTATCGCGTTACCATAATTTTCATTTAAGAATCTTGTCATAATATATTCGCGATAAAAATAACGCATGGCAAAGCACATGAATGCAACCCAACTATTTCTAGGTGTCATCTTTAGCTCAATTGGCTTAGGCTATTTTATGTATGGCAAAAAGCAAAAAATGACCGTGCCTATGGTCTGTGGTTTGGTCTTGATGCTCTTCACCTACTTTATTGATAGCACCACCATGATCAGTATCATTGGCGTGGCGCTTTCGATTGTTCCCTATTTCCTGCGCTTCTAAATAAAAAAACTCCCCAACTGGAGAGCTTTCTTTCCTGCAAAAATTAAAGGTGTTTCTTTAATTCATCGGCCACGATCTCGATTTCAAGCGTGCTGAATTTACGGATTTCACCTTCTGCATGCTTCTCTAGCATACCGCCAATCAAAGGTACTTTAACTTTCACTGTCCATGTTAAAGAGATATTCACCTTCTCACTATCACCCGTAACACTGCGCTCGCCCTTTGCTTCCAAAGGCAGGTTTGCACCCAATTCAACTGTCGAGGTTAAGTTTTTCAAATGGGTAATATCAGCACGTTTTAAGCGGAACGCATTTTTTAATAATTTTTTCGCCACTTCTGGAATATTGACATCCAGATTATATTCACGGCGTAGCGTATAAATATCACCATTAATATTCGATTCGATAATTTCCAAGTTCTCACCCGGAATACGTTTACATACTGCTTCATGCAATGAAGTATCCGCCACCAGTCTTGAAAAGTCCTCAATTGAAACACCATGAATTGTTTCATTAACCGTAAATTGATGTGCCATTTTTAAATGTCCATTTCGTTTTATTAGGATTTCATCATTGTGCAAAAGTATAGCATTCTCATTTAGATCACAAAATCTGATCAGATAAAAAAGGATGACTGCTTGGATTAGTTATTTTTATTGTAATGATGCCGTATGCCTAATTTGACCGTGACCCGTTCCATACGGCTGATATATAGATAATGATCCCCATATTCAATCACCGCATAAAACTGCTCTGCACCATCATCCAAACCTGTGGCTGACCACGTGGTGCCTTGCGGAAACTCATCTAACCATGCCGCTTTGTAGAAATCTGAAACCGAATCAAAATCCAAATAAAACGCTGGATCAGCCATAATTTTGGCTGCCATCTGGTCAAATTTTTGTTGTTTAAACGCCTCTAAACTCAATAACACAAAGCTTCCTTCTGATTTAAATCGTGCTTGAATTGCATGGTTAACTCTCAGCTTTATCTTCCACTGAATTACAAAAATACAGTGATTTTCTTATGCTGCTATTTTGCTGCGGAATATGCTGTTTTTCTACATTATTTTCAGTTTTATCATATATTTTTAAGCCGTTCTGATTTGCTAGTGCAGGCTCAATATGTTATCACCTTGTTATGTTTTCTATTTTTACAACGATAAACGATAAGGAGTAAATATGTCTTACCAAAATATTTTAGTTCCTGTTGATGACTCTCCAATTTCCTATGCCGCAGTCGAACATGCGCTTTCTTTAGCAAAACTCTCTGGGGCAAAAGTCACTATCCTGAGTGTGGTTGCTGTTGACCCATTTGTCGGTGTGGATTTTTATCAGGTTGCCCCTGCAGTGACCGATTATTTTATGCAAGCCGAGGCACAAGCCAAAACACAACTACAAGACATTTCTCAATCCTTTGTCCGTGATGGCATTCAGGTGAATACCAAAATTCATCATGGCACAGCCAGTGAAGGCATTATCTTTGTTGCCGATGAAATCGGAGCTGATCTGATTATTATGGGTTCACATGGCCGCACAGGGGTAAAACGTTTATTGCTGGGTAGCGTGGCCCGTGCCGTTTTAACCGAATCACACATTCCCGTACTGATTGTGAAGCAATAACGCTTTGCTTGAAGTGAAAAAACCTTGTGTCTCGGCACAAGGTTTTTTATTGTCTCAAAGTTAGGGATTTGACCGCTCCGCCCCCCATATTGATCATTTTCAACCCTATTCCAGCCCTGTAAAAGATGTTTCACTCAAACCTAGGCATTGTATTCACTTTCCAATGAAAGCGAGAAGATGACCGTCAATAAAAACAGCATGTTTAAGAATAAGACACAGTTTTACAAGGATGATCAATATGAAACTCAATCCAATGGTGATTGCCCTCTGTGGGATGTGCATCAGTACATTAAACCACGCTGCGGCACTGGATCAATCGGGACAATCCATTCTCCCTTTTCTAGAAAATGGCAATTATGTCGAGGTCAATGCCACAGCTGTTGATGCTGATATTTCAGGAAAAATTCGTAATCGTCCAGAACTGGTCAATGATCCGCAAAATCTTAACTCAGGCAATATGGGCAATAGCTTTCAATATTATAGTGCCGCACTCAAACTCCAACTGACTGATCGAATCAGCTTTGGTCTGCTCTATGACCAGCCTTTTGGTGCCGATATTACTTATCCAATGCAATCGAATAATACCTTTTCGGATAATGAATTTACTCAACAAGGCACATCGGTCAATGTTGATACCGAAAGTATTAGCATGATTTTGGGTGTCAGTCCTGTTAGCAATTTTCAACTCTATGGCGGTGCTGTCTATCAATCGGTGAAAGGTGATGTTGCGCTACGTGGTAATTCATATAGTGAAGCCTTTAATGGCTATGATGCCAAATTTAAACAGGATCATGCGGTCGGTTGGTTGGCTGGCCTGAGCTATCAAATCCCAGATATTGCCTTAAAAGCCGCGGTCACCTACCGCTCCAAGATTGACCACGATATGCAGGTGACTGAGACCATGTTCGGTCAGCCTTTGCAAGTCACTACGCCAAGTAAAACCAGAATTTCGACACCACAATCAGTGAATATTGATTTTCAAACAGGGGTATATAAAGACACCCTGCTCTATACCAATCTACGTTGGGTCAACTGGAAAGATTTCCATATCCGCCCTACTCAGTTTGGCGCAGTTACGGAGTATCTAACAGGTTTGATCAGCGAAGGAAGCTATACGGGTGGTTTTGATTTAGACAGCTATCAAAATGATCAATGGACGGTCAATGTCGGACTGGGCCATCAGTTTACTGAAAAATGGAGTGCATCGACTGAAGTCAGTTGGGACTCTGGTACAGGCGACCCTGCATCCACATTGAATCCAACCAAAGGGTCTTGGGGTATTGGTCTAGGCGCTCAGTTTAATCCTGCCCCAAACTACTTTATTGCCGCTGGGGTTAAATACTTCTGGTTAGGTGATGCAGTTGCCGAAGATGGTACCTATTACATTCCTGTGCCAGGGATTAAACCCATTGCTGAACAGGCCGATTTTAAAGATAACAGTGCCATCGCTTATGGTTTTAAAATGGGCTATCGTTTTTAAAGCATAGCTTCAATCAAATATTCAGCCATGTAAGAACATACACTGTTCCCACATGGCTATCTCCTAGTACCAAATACATGGATTAGATTAGAATCTCAAAGCATTATTTTAATAATGAATGTCATCTCTCGGAAAAATCCAATGAAAAAAATCGCTCTTGTCTTTTCAATATTTATATCTAGCTTCGTTTTTCCTTTTACCACTTATGCCAATCCGACTGATCCCAAAGAAAGTATGGATATTTTTATGGGCACCTTAACGATAAAGGATAACAAAGCCATTTTGACACGATGCGATATTGCACAGAATGAATATGTGTTGAAAGATGCAGACTGGTCGAATGAAAAGGCGGTATCAAGTTTTCTCTCCAAAGCCACGATACTCAAACAGCCGATTTATGCAGAAGTAATTGCAGCATATAAAAATGAAAAAGATATTAACATCCTCTTGGTTGATTCCATTGACAATCTGACTGAAGCAAAAAGCTGCCATTTGAGTGATTTATTTTAAGGCTCAAAATACGCAGCAGACTTTTAGCTCGAATATTGGTAATCGCAATACTGTTATTCACTAAAGGTTTGCCATGTCTCAAAAGCATGTTTGCGATACAGCTTTAACTCAGAGAACTGAGGGATAATCGCTTCACTTTGTGTAGGTCTTAAAAATACAAAATCATCGACCTGAATATCACAATCCTTAGGTACATTGACCAACTCCTGATTACTGCTGCGCCCGTACAATGCGTGGGTATGCGCTTGATCAGGATAGACATAATTAGCCAGCCAATAGCCACCATAAATAAACAACGCCTTACATTTATGTGGCAATTTATCCAATAAAGACATTGAAGGAAGCTGGGTAAATGGCAATATTTTTAATACAGGTGCAGCAATCCAGAATGCTGGCTGTAATGCCCTTAAAAAATCACTGTCAAAATCACTTGGTTTTAATAGCATTGAACCAAAAGACAAGTCATTGCAGACACTTTCAGTGGTATGTAAGCTAAAGGTTGGACTGCCGCCCCCATTAAAACAAAGCTCATCCCTCCACAGCGTTGGGAACTGCTGTTTAATTAGCTTTTGGTAATCGGCATAGGTCTGCTGCGAGCTTTGATAAGCCAATTCAGGCTTTTTGATGATGGCTGGAATTTTAGTGACATGTGCATCATAGCCCATCAAACCAGAAAGCTTTAAATACTGCGGATACTGTTGAATCAACTTTAATATTTCGACCATTTGAGCTGCCGATTGCACGCCACCACGGTGTAAACCCACATCAATTTCAATGTTCACCTTTAGACGGAGCGAATAGGTCTGGGCAATCTCGATATATTGTTGCAAGCGTTGCTTGCTATCAATCAGCCACTGAATGTTGGCATTTGACCATTCCGCATGCTGATCAAAAAATTGATGGACTGCTTGAGCGGGCATCGGCTTACCCAATAAGATATCGGCTTCAGCAAAATTTTCTAAGATTGAAATAATATGTGGTTGATGGAATACCATAAAACGTTGAGTATTGATCTGCTCAGATAACAATTTGAGTAAGTCTAGGCTCGCTAATGACTTCACCACCAAGCGCGCTTGTAAATGTTTGGCATGAGCAAGACGAATCTGAACATGCTGGATATTTTGTTTTAAAGCCGCTGCATCAATAATGAGTTGCGGAGTCGCAATCCCCTGTTTTTTTAGATCGAGATTGAGTTGTTTAAAATAATGATCCAACATGGCTATACCTTTTTTATTTAATCGTGATCCTAAAAAAACCATCTTATACGAGGGAATGTCATCTACAACCTGAGCAAGCCAAAGCGACTAAAGCTTTGGCAAAACGCAAGAGTTTAAATACATCTTATGCTTCTTAGGATGAAACCAAAGTAAATCTAGCTGAAAGCTTCACCCTTAATTGGATGGGAATTCGATATGATTCCGTTAAGTACTTTCAACTCATAAAAATTCGATTTAACCTAAAAACAGCTTTTCCAGATAGGGATTTAAAAACTTAGCTTCTGGGTCAAGCTGCTGACGCAAAGCCATAAAATCATCCCACTTGGGATATAAAGTCCGAAGCTGTGTTTTGTTCATTTGATGCATTTTACCCCAATGCGGACGCCCTTGATATTTTTGCAAGATTGGCTCAACCACATCAAAAATCAAACGCGGGTCTTGCTTATGATATTGATGCACCGAGATCGAAATGGAATCCTGCTGATAAAACGGACTGAGCCAAATATCATCCCCTTTGACAAAGCGAAATTCGAGCGGAAAAAAAGTGGCCACTTTATACGTTCTTAAGGCATGCAACACTTCATCCAAACACTCTATTCCGCGATCAACAGGAATCTGATACTCCATTTCATTGAACTTGGTATTACGCGGTGTTGGAAATATCTTGCTCGACCAATCGACATAGGTGGTTGGTTTAACAAAAATGCCGAGTAGCTTCTGTAAATAAGGATTCAACGAAGGAAAATTTTTGGTCAGCTCTGAACAAAAGGTCAGTAAGGTATCATCCGATGGAAAATTTTCCTTACGAGGCAAAACCGCTTCATCGGTCTCATTCAAAGTTTTCAGCATCAACTGCTTTTCATGGGAAAACACAAAGCATTCGACATGCCGATGCTGATGCTTCCATTGCTGAATGTGTTGCATCATGTCTTCAACAGGACAAAGTTCAATATGTTCTTTGAGTTTATAGCGCGGACGATTTTGCATAGTGATTTGGGTCAAGATGCCTAAGCTACCCAAAGAGACTCGCCCTGCGGCAAAGATTTCAGGATGCTCTGTGCGACTGCATTTTAGGATTTCACCCGAAGTCGTCAATAGCTCAAAAGCTTCAACATAGGCTGAAATACAATGTAAATCTGCACCTGTGCCATGTGTGCCTGTAGAGACTGCACCCGCCAGACTTTGCTGATCAATATCTCCTTGATTCATTAAAGCCTGATTGATGGATTGTTGCTGTAAATGTTGGTCTAGGTCATATAAGCGTGTGCCTGCATAAATACTGCTCTGACATCGGTCAAGATCAGTCGATGCAATTCCTGCAATATGATCCAAAGACAATAAGGTTGCATCGGTACACACCAACGGCGTAAAAGAATGCCCAGCACCGACTACCCGTATTTTTTTCTGCGCCTGAACAATCGACTGTAGTTCTTGAATATTGGCAGGTTGCAAAATCTGTTGCGGCATAGATTTTTGAAAACCAGACCAGTTTGACCAAATGCCTTGTGTTAAATCACTCATACTGCCTCTCCTTGGCTAACGGCAGTTTTTAAATTGCCATGATTAGTGCGTTTTGCGAGTTCCTGCGTTGGAATATGCGGTGGTCGTGTCATTTCATCGTAATGACGTTTATCTTTTTCTAACAATAATTGTTCTGCTAAGCCTCGGAACTTGCTCTGACAGGCTGCCAATGTCCATTGACCAAATAAGGTATGCCCACCTTCATACGCCTGCACTTGGTATTCTTCATAGGTGGTGACATAACCCATATAATCATTGCAGTATGATGCTAACCAAACTCTTTCAATCGAAGCCTGTGCGGCAAGTTTCTGTTTAACCGTATCAACCACACGCTGCCCAGCAATAGTTGTAAATTCACCAGGACAACAGACCAACGCTAACGATCCTAATCGTACAATCTGTAAGGGAACCACACTTGGGACTAAAGGACTGTGTTGAATCGCCCCTGCTTTCACTTGTCGGTTCATTTCTGCAATCAGCGGATCAAGAATACTTGGCGGAAAACCAATCGGTTGACCTAGAATCTTTTTGGTGCCTGCTTCCAGTAAAATCCGTTTCGGCCCTTGAGATGCATACAGCTGCTGATATGCTACAAAGTCTGCTGCTTTGGAATGTTTGATTTTTTGTTTGCGAAATTGATCGGCTAAAAATTGCATCCCCATCATTAAGGGTTTAGGCGCACCTAGACCATCGACAGGCGTACCTGCAAAAAATGCGGTGCCATGACAAGGCTGGCTGGTCTTTGCATGCTTTTGACCATCTGCAAATGCATCGGGAATCTCAATATTGCTCAGATCCACATAGGACAAAACAGCATCGATCTTGCCTTCAACTTTTTGCAAATTTTTAGCAATATTCCCCTGTAAGCTAGTTAAAGCCAATTCACTCTGATAACGCCCATTTTGTTGCGCATATTGATACTCCTGCTCACCTTTAATTTGATTGCGAATCTTGAGCTGATCTTTACCATGGAAATGCGGTGATACATCCCCAGCGGTTGCTTGGGCAAAAATCGTGACTGGATTATCAACTCCTTGCTCAATTAAAGCCTGCTCAGAAAATGCAGCTGCATAACCCTTGTTATCGCCATCATAGGCGTTTAAGGAATTTCCCAAACAAGTCGCATGTACCCCAAATAATGAAATAAAGGACTGCAATTTTTGTTCACGATAAAAACCAAGCAATTGCATTTCACGATTCAAAGCCAAATGCGTTTCGGCATCAGTGCGTGGCAAAACCTCTGGATTACGATTATAGGCTTTGATCGAACGATTCCACGCCACAGCGGTATGTTCTGGAAAATGTTGCGTGCCCAAGAGAATCTCGGTGTCTTGTTCAGACGCAATCGCATTTTGAATACTCAGTACAATCGCATCGACAATTGCACTGAGATGCTCAGGCACAAAACCGGGTGTTGGCATATTATATAAAGCTTCATAACCGCAACCACCAGGCCCAGAGTGGGTATGGGTTGCCATTAACACCAGTTGATTTTCATCAAATGGCGTACCTATGATTTGCGTGAGTCGCGCTACCGTTTGGCTGCGCATGGAATGGGTAATACAACCTAAATCAAGACAACAAAGCAGCAGTCGATGATCGGATGAATCGACAATACTCACGCTACGTGCAAATAAAGCTGTGCGCTGTTCATAGGCCCGATGTGACCATTGCCCATAACCAAACATGGCATAGCCTTTCGGTGTAACTTTGATTTGTTGTTTATCCCAGCCCACTTGATACATTGGCGCGTCCCTTTCTCAGTTCTTTTTCTAACTGTGTTAAAGCCTGTTGAAAGTTAATCAAAATTATGCGATACCCAACAGGGTTAAAGACACTTTTCTTTGGGGGGCAAAACGGACTTATGCCTAAACAATTCATCAATAGCGCTGAAACACAGCAATATATTCCACCCACCATTCTGGCCAGCCTGATCCATTATGCAGAGCAGCAACAGTGGAATTATGCTGCATGGTTTCAGCATTCAGGTTTAGACATTGCACAAATACAGCAAACCCAAGGCGTGGTTCGCTTCTCTCAATTGTGTGATGTGATACGTCAGGCCATGACAGCCTACCAACAACCCGACCTCGGTTTAAAGCTTGGCAGTAGTGAAGGTCTGATTTCAATGGGGATTCTCGGTTTCGCCATGCAATCCTGCAAGACTGTTGCAGATGCCTTAGACATTGCGCTGCGTTATCATCGTATTTCAGGCAGCGTCTTAAATATCAACTTTTCCATCCACGCTGATCTCTGTGAATTAGAAGTCACTGAAACCTCTCCCTGCAATGAACTCAAAGCTTTTTTCTATGATGAATTATTTAGCAGCATCATCACCTGTTTAAATGCAATGCTAGGTGATCATGATGATGTGATCAGTCTTGAACTCAGCTATTTTCCAAGCGAATATCAACAACAATATAGTGATCTCTTTGGCTGCCCCGTCCAATTTAACCGTGATAAAAATATCATGCGTTTTAGTAGTCACCTATTGCAGCGTAACTTAAAAAATTACAGCCCCGCCAACTATGCAACTGCACTACACATTTGTGAACAGGTCTTAAAAGAAATAGACCAGCTCAATCAAGTCGGCTACGTCCATTTACTTGATCATTTGATTGAACAGCATTTACCTGAACGTTTTGAGATGCAACAAGCTGCCGAACAATTACACCTCAGCGAGCGCCATTTAAGACGACAATTATTGGCAGAAGGTTTGAGTTTTCAACAAATTCGGCAAAATGTGTTGGAGCGGAAAGCTAAACAATTACTGGAACAGAATCTGTCCATGAGTGAGATTAGCCTGCAACTAGGCTTTAGCGAATTACGTGAATTCCGACGTGCCTTTAAACGCTGGACTGGGCAAGCGCCTTCGGTTTATAAACAAGAGAGCATTTTACATAATGCCTAAGAATAAAACGGTCTAGAAATTTCCAAGCGCAGATGCAGATAAAACTGAACCGTAAATGCTTTTTCTTGTAATTTTAAATTCTCCCAAATATTCACTACCGCGCTCGGCGGCATGGATGCCGCCAGTTTGGCTGTGATACAAGGAAGTATCATCAGCCAAACAAAGGATTTTTGTTACTTTTCATCCCTGAAAAGTAAGAGAGAAAACGGATGCTTATCCAAAATAAGATGAGATCTCTGTAAGATTCCACCGAAGCCAAAAATTAAAACTAAATTTTAACTTGCTGCTTGATAAAACGGTACATCACCATTAATCGTGGCACGATGCATAATCCGATGCGCCTCACCATAATCAAATAAAGCCTTATGCTGCGTGCAACGATTATCCCAAATCGCCACATCTCCTGCCTGCCACTGCCAACGCAAATGGAACTGCTCATTGGTGGCATGGGCAAATAAATATTGTAGCAATTCAGCACTTTCAGTCTCATCCAGCTCATTAATACGCGTGGTGAACCCTTCGCTCACAAACAAAATTGGCTGACCCGTTACAGGATGTGTTCTCACCACAGGGTGAACAACGGGTGGATTACGCTTAAATGTGTCTTCCAGCTTTTGACGCTCTACATCATTATGCGCAAAACGCTCAATCGGGAAAGACTGACGAATGTCATGTGTTGCAGTTAAGCCTTTTAACTTTTGCTGCAAACCTTGATCCAAGGCAGCAAATGCCGCTGCCCCACTCGACCAAAGGGTATCACCACCAACAGGTGGAATCTTGATGGCTTGTAAGACACAGCCCAATGGCGGTTTCTGGCTAAAAGTCACATCGGTATGCCAAAGTTCATTGTCACGTAAGTCTTGTTTCCAACTATCCAATACAATGATTTCAGGCACATTTGCTACGGATGGATAAATAGGATGAATATGCAAAGAACCAAAACTACGTGCCAACTCCGCTTGCGCCTGAGGTGCAAGTTGCTGATTGCGGAAGAAGATCACATGATGATCCAGCAAAGCCTGTTGAATTTGTTGCGCGGTATGTTCATCAGCCGTGTTTAAGTCAACATCGTGAATAATTGCACCGATTGTTGGTTTAATAACTTCAATATTTAAGGTCATCTTCTACTACTCACACTTATAACTGTTGGCCATACCAAGGAGATAATTGTTTCTGTAACCAACGCAAAAACAATTCAAAACTAACAGCGACAATCGCAATTACAATAATGCCAAGAACTACGGTATCCGTGATCAGGAATTGTGCCGCTGACTGCACCATAAAACCAATACCGCGATCAGCTGCGACCAATTCCGAAGCCACCAAAGTTGACCAACCCACGCCTAAACCAATACGAATACCCGTCAAGATGTGCGGTAAAGCGGTTGGTAAAATCACATGCCAAAACACTTGTGATTGGCTTGCCCCTAACGATAAGGCGGCACGTTCACGATTGAGCTGATGGCTCAGCACACCATGGGTACTGCTGATAATCACAGGTGCAAGGATCGAAAAGAAGATCAAAAGTACTTTGGTGGTTTCACCAATGCCGAACCAGATCACCAATAAAGGTAAATAAGCCAAAGGTGGAATCGGGCGCAATAACTCAACCAATGGATCAAGCACCGCACGCACCCATTTGTTCAATCCCATCCATAAGCCAAGCGGTACACCAATCGCAATCGCAGCCACTAAAGCCAACAAAACACGAGAAATACTCGCGGCCAAATGCTGCCATAAAGTGGCTTTCATAAAACCTTGTTGGCTGACTTCTAGAAATTTTTGCCATACTGCTTGTGGGCTCGGCAAAAATAGACTCGGGACAATTTTTAATGCCGTGATCAAATACCAGATCACCAATACGCTCAAGACACTGGAAAGGCTCAGCGCTAAACTACGATGGCGTGTAAAAAAAGCACCAATTGGACTAAAAAACGAACCCGACTGTGCTTGGTTTGTCGATTGTAGTTCCTCGACCTTACTCACCTCATAGGCTGTATTCTTTGCTTGCCCTGTCATACAGCCGCCTCATGTCTTGCTTGTTTCTGCACACGCAGGCGTTCAAATAATTGCTCACGTAATTGAATAAATTTAGGATCCGATTTAATCGCACGGATGGATTCACCCTGCTTATAACGATCAGCGAAATCTAGTTTTAAAGTTTCGACAATTTTGCCAGGACGAGCAGTCATCAATACCAATTGATTGCTCAGTAGCAAAGCTTCTTCAATATCATGCGTGATCAAGAAGAAAGACTTATTTTGTTCAATCCACAAATCCAGCACCAACTGCTGCATGGTTTCACGGGTAAAAGCATCCAGCGCAGCAAAAGGTTCATCCAACAAAATAAACGCTGCATGACTCACCAATGCACGTGCAATCCCCACCCGTTGCTTCATACCACCCGACAATTCCCAAATATTGGCTTGAGCGACATGGCTTAAACCCACGATTTTTAAGATTGCATCGACTTGCTGCTGAATCTCTTGCGCTTTTAAACCCTTAAGCTGTAAAGCAAAACCAATATTTTCAGAGACATTTAACCAAGGTAGTAAAGCATGATCCTGAAACACCACCGAACGGCGCGCATCAGGTGCAGTCACCACTTCATGGTCCAGTGTAATTTGACCTGAACTTGGCTTTTGAAAACCCGCCAGAATATTCAGCAATGTTGTTTTCCCACAACCCGACTCGCCCAAAATCACAGTCAACGTACCTTCTTCAATCTTCAGATTGATATCTTGCAAGACAGGTACGGTCTGCTTTGGAAAAGTTAAATGAAGATGCTCCGCAGCTAATACGCTCATTTCGATCTCCTATGGCTGTAAGAAATTGGTGGTCACATTATCTTGATAATCAGGCTTCACTTGATCGACCTTGCCTTGGCTCTTTAAGAAAGTTGCGGTGTCAAAAATATTTTTGGCAAACTCACCTGATAAAGTCGCTTGTTGCTGCTGACGATCTAAATAAATATTTCCTGAAAGCAACAATGGAATATCTTTTACATCAGAACCCGTCAGTTGCGCGATTTTCTGGATATGGTCTGCATTCTGCTCAAATGCTTTTGGATCTTGCTGATATGCCTCAACTTGTTTCAAGCTGGTTTGCACAAAGGACTTTAAAAACTCTGGATTTTTTTCAGCAAAGTCCTTACGAACCACCCATAAATCATAAGTTGGTGCGCCCCACTCGCCGACTTGTTTTGAGTCTGTTAAGACATGGCCGCTGGCTTTGACTTTGCTTAACGCAGGTTCCCAAACATAAGTCGCATCAATATCACCACGCTCCCAAGCGGCAGTGATTTCAGGTGGACGTAAGTTAATAATCTTGACTTGGTTATCCGCAATGTTCCAATGCTTTAAAGCTGACAATAAGCTGTAATGCGTGGTTGAAACGAAGGGTACGGCAATGGTTTTACCAATCAAATCTTGTGGTGTTTGAATGCCAGATTTATTGCTGACCACCAACGCTTCAGAACCACCTAATTTAGCCGTCACCAGAAAGACTTCAATCGGTAAATCACGACTTGCTGCGGCTGCCAATGGGCTAGAACCAATGTTACCAATCACCACATCACCTGAAGCCAATGCATTGACCACATCTGATCCTGCATCAAACTTACGCCATTGGATTGCCTGTTGGCTATCACGTTCATAATCACCATTGGCTTGTGCAACCTTGGTTGGATCTACACCAGTTTGATAGGCAATCACCACCGCTTTGTTGTTTTTAGACTGAACAGGTGCAACATCTTTTTGATTTTGATAGACAATAAAAGCAACAATCGCCACAAGGACGATCGCTGTTACGATTAACGGCTTGGTGTTCTTGATGCCCATAATTAGATGATCTTTCAACAATATAGGCTTATGGTATGCGGCATGCTTTATGATTAAAAATAAGAAAAAGTGACTTGCTTATTCCTTTATAAGATAAGAATAAGTCTTAGACAATTTATGCTGCTTTTATCATCAAGTGCGATATTTTTAATGTGTTTGCATTTAATTTTCCAAATCATGCTTTTAAATATTTATCATCCAACTTAATTGAAAAGTAAAATATTTAATCTCGATAATTTCATCTTTAAATTAAATAAGATCATTCAATTTAAAGCTAGGTTTTAAACCATATTCCGAATAAGCCGATAAATACTCATTATTTATCAAAAATAGATATATAAATAAATTTTGCTTATTTTCCTGAATATAAAAACCGTCCTAAGATAAAAACATCATCCCGCTGATGTATATAAAGGTTGTAAAAATGAATGCTCAATTTGATTCTGCTCAAGCTGTGGAATCCAACATTACTTCCCACGGTTCTTTCAACGATCCACAAGATATCCTACAACGTGCTCAGCAATATGCTGAAGAAAATGAACTTGATTTCACGGGCAGCATCCCTCCTAGCGAAGCTTGGTATTTGGTTCAACAAGGCCATGCTGTCTTGGTTGATGTAAGAACCAATGAAGAACGTAAATTTGTCGGCTATGTGCCTGAAAGTATCCACGTCGCATGGGCAACAGGTACATCTTTTAACCGCAATCCTCGTTTTTTAAAAGAACTGGATAGCAAAGTCGGCAAAGACAAAACAATTTTATTGCTGTGTCGTAGCGGTAAACGTTCTGCTTTAGCTGCAACAGCAGCTTTTAGTGCAGGTTTTGCACAAGTCTATAACGTACTGGAAGGTTTTGAGGGTGATTTAAACGAACAGCAGCAGCGCAATCAAAGTAATGGCTGGCGTACCCACCAATTACCTTGGTTACAAGATTAATGCTGCTTTCTTAAGCAAAAAATTAACGATTTATTCATGACTTTGATTTGCAAGGAATTCTCGTGAGCCAATGGAAAATACAGCCTGTCGTTGAAGGTTTGCAACAAGCGAGACACGAATGGAGAGAGCGTCAACATCGCATCAAAGAATTTGGTGGACGCGAACTCCCATCTAAGGATGCGCTGAAGTCAATTTTAGATGATCTGTGTGGAATTCTGTTTCCAATGCGACTTGGCCCCAGTGATCTGCGTCAAGAAACTGAGGATTACTATATTGCCTATACCCTAGACCGCGTACTCAATGAATTATTTTCACAGGTAAAACTGGCCTTAAATTACGAAACCAAAAGTCGCGTCAAACCGATCCCTGTTTCAAGCAATGAACGTCTGCTTTATGAACAGCAAATCGCTTTGGCACAGACCATCGTACAGGACTTTGCCAATACCTTGCCTGATATCCGTCGCGTATTAGATGCAGATGTCTGTGCCGCATATGAAGGTGATCCTGCTGCGCATAGCGTCGATGAAGTCCTGCTCTGCTACCCAGGTATTTTGGCAATCATCCATCATCGTGTGGCACATCAGCTCTATCACAGCGTTCCGCTACTTTCACGAATTATTTCTGAATTGGCCCATTCAGCCACAGGGATTGATATCCACCCAGGTGCACAAATTGGGAAAGGTTTCTTTATCGATCATGGTACAGGGGTGGTAATTGGTGAAACCTCAGTGATTGGTGAATATGTACGTATTTATCAGGCCGTGACGCTTGGCGCAAAACGCTTCGAACTGAATGAAGATGGTGCCTTGAAAAAAGATTACGCCCGTCATCCGATTGTTGAAGATCATGTGGTGATTTATGCAGGTGCAACGATTTTGGGTTGTATCACCATTGGTAAAGGCTCAATTATTGGCGGTAATGTCTGGCTCACCCATAGCGTTACTGCAGGCAGTCAGATTTTACAGTCACCCAGCGAGTCACTCCACAATAGTAAAGTTTAAATGAATGAATTATTTAAATAGTTCTTAGAATAAATAAACGTATATTCAATACTTATATTTATTTCATATAAATATATTCTTATGAGTAATAAGTAAATAATTCACGATTATTTATCTCATAATAATATTTTTAAAAATACTAAATAGTCTCTAGTCTAACTAAATAAATCATTCAACATTATTGCAATAAACCAATTTTATTAACAAAGCCAAAAACAACAGGAAAATTGATTCATGGCAAAAACCACAGATAAAGTCCAACTTGCACTTGGTGATCACGCAGCCAGACAGCTTGCAAATGCCACCAAGACCGTTCCACAGCTATCGACCATTACCCCGCGTTGGCTCACGCATTTATTGCAATGGATTCCTGTTGAAGCAGGTATTTATCGCGTTAACCGTGTCAGTAATACTGATGATATCCAAGTCGCGTGCACCCAACGTGATGAGGCCACTTTGCCACAAACTTTTGTGGATTATGATGCACAACCACGTGAATATTTCTTAAATGGTGTTTCGACTGTTTTAGATATCCATACCCGTGTTGCTGATCTTTACAGCAGCCCGCATGATCAGATTAAAGAACAATTACGTTTAACCATTGAAACCATTAAAGAACGTCAGGAAAGTGAGCTAATCAATAACCCTGAATATGGTTTATTGGCCAGTGTCGCAGAAGACCAACGTATCTCTACTTTGAATGGCCCCCCAACACCCGATGACTTTGACGATTTACTGCGTAAAGTCTGGAAAGAACCTGGTTTCTTCCTTGCCCATCCAGATGCAATTGCTGCTTTCGGTCGTGAATGTACCCGACGTGGTGTTCCACCACCAACTGTGAGCTTATTCGGTTCACAGTTCATCACATGGCGCGGTGTTCCACTGATTCCATCAAATAAGATTCCTGTAGAAGATGGTAAAACCAAAATCTTGTTACTGCGTGTGGGTGAAAAACGCCAAGGTGTGGTGGGATTATTCCAACCGGGCTTGGCCGGCGAACAATCTCCAGGCCTTTCTGTACGTTTCATGGGCATCAACCGCAACGCGATTGCGTCTTATCTGATCTCACTGTACTGCTCATTGGCGGTATTGACTGAGGATGCATTGGCTGTGCTCGAAGATGTGGAGGTGGACAAGTATCATGACTACCCAGTTAACTACAAGTAATTTACACGGTAGTCCAACGGGTTCTGAAGTGGTCGGTGTTAGCCCACCGTCCAACTTCCCAGATGAAGCAACACTTTCACGGCTTGCCTCTGAATTTTTTGCTGCCCTGCCAAATTCTGGCAGTGGTCATTCCTCTGGTTTGAATTTGGACTTACCTCATGTTGGTACGCCCCCACATCAACCACAGCCCGCTGAACCTTTAGCTGCGCTCAGTGGTCGTGCGCCCAATATTGCTTATGAAAAAAGTTTAAACCCTGAATATCCTGAGCATATTCCAAACTATCCTGACTATCCTGAACGTCGTGCGATCGCCTCGGCGCCGGTCGTGGGTGGTGCCAATTTACCACGTCCACCGATTGAACCTAATTTTCCTCAAGCGGTTCATAGTGCACCAAACGTTCCTTTAGTTGAACCCTCTCGTCCTTCAACAAGTGATGCGTCACCCTTTTATTTTTTGAATGATTTTACAGCACCGAGTTCATCCAGTTCTGAATTTGATGCTGCCAATTTTGCCACGGCACAATCATTTCAATTGCCTCATGGTGATGCATTAAAAAGTCTGTTGCAGCAAGATACTCAAGCTTCTACTCAAGCAAAAAATAATGCGTCTTCAGGCTTTTATTTCTTAGATCTGCCGCAACACAATGCAGGTTATGGCAATTATCAAGCTTCTCAGCCACAGTTTGTTGCCAATGCTGCTCAGCCCTTGGATATTCAAGCGATCCGTCGTGACTTCCCCATTCTGCAAGAACGCGTTAATGGACGGTCCTTAGTTTGGTTTGACAATGCAGCGACCACGCAGAAGCCACAAAGTGTGATTGATCGTATTGCCTATTTTTATCAGCACGAAAATTCCAATATTCATCGTGCTGCACATGAGCTGGCAGCACGTGCAACCGATGCCTATGAACATGCGCGTAATGTAGTGGCCCGTTTTATTGGGGCAAAATCATCCAAAGAGATCATTTTTGTTCGTGGCACCACCGAAGGTATTAACCTGATTGCCAAGACCTGGGGTGAGCAGAATATTGCTGAAGGTGATGAGATTATTGTTTCGCATCTTGAACATCACGCCAATATCGTACCGTGGTTCCAGCTCACCAAAAAAGTCGGCGCCAAACTGCGTGTCATTCCTGTGGATGATACTGGTCAAATCATTTTGGAAGAACTGCCAAAACTGATCAATGAACGGACCAAACTGATCTCGATTACCCAAGTATCCAACGCCTTAGGTACGGTAACACCTGTCGCGGAGGTGATCAAAATCGCGCATGCCAAAGGTGTGCGGGTTCTGGTCGATGGTGCCCAATCTGTTTCGCATATGCCAACTGATGTCCAAGCGATTGATGCCGACTTCTTTGTATTCTCAGGACATAAAGTGTTTGGGCCAACAGGTATTGGTGCAGTTTATGCCAAACCTGAAATCCTAGAGACCATGCCCGTCTGGGAAGGCGGCGGCAATATGATTCAGGATGTGAGCTTTGAACAAGTGGTTTACCAACCTGCCCCCAATAAGTTTGAAGCAGGCACAGGCAATATTGCTGATGCGGTGGGTTTAGGCGCTGCATTGGAATATGTTGAACGCCTTGGCATTCATAATATTGCGCGTTATGAACATGACTTGCTGGAATATGGCCAGCATGCGTTAAGCAGTGTCACGGGGTTAAGACCAATTGGTACGGCGAGAAATAAAGCCAGTGTAATGTCCTTTACTCTTGAAGGTTATTCGACAGAGCAAGTGGGTAAGGCACTGAATCAACATGGGATTGCAGTGCGTTCTGGGCATCATTGTGCTCAACCGATCTTGCGTCGTTTTGGAGTAGAGCAAACTGTGCGCCCTTCTTTGGCCTTTTATAACACCACTGAAGAAATTGATTTACTGGTGTCGGTCTTGCATCAACTGACCAGAAACAAGCGCAGTACCTAACCCCTCTCCAATAAAAAAGACTGCCTCAGTGCAGTCTTTTTTATGTTCAAGTAAAGGCAACGCTCCAGATCAATCGTATTGCAACTGCACTCAAGATAATCCCCATCACCCGTTCAAAATACACCCCGAACTCCAAAAAGCGTTTCCGCACAATCGGTTGTGCAAACATGATGCTGACTAAAATAAACCATAATGCATTGACTAGACACATCCAAATGCCATAACCAATTTGAACCTTTAACGGTGTAGTCGGACTGACAATGGTGGTAAAAATCGCCAGAAAGAAAATCGTTGCTTTCGGATTCAAAGCATTGGTTAGAAAACCCATATTAAAGGCTTGAATTAAGCTCGGTTTACCCATCACCTCGCCAGCCAAAATATCCAGATTGGCATTCGGTTGACTACGTAAACATTGCCAGCCCAAATAAATCAAATAAGCCGCCCCTGCTACGCGTAATACCGACATTAACCAAACGCTTTGCTGGATCAATACGCCCACCCCGACCAAGGTGTAAAACACATGCACCGAAATGCCGACACCAATACCAATTGCAGTGATACAGCCAATTAGATAACCATATCGAACACTCTGTCGTACTGTAATAATAAAATCAGGACCCGGTAAAACAACGGCCATAAAATGGATCAATGCCAAGGCCAGAAACTCATGTCCATACAACTGCCACATTTGATTTATCTCCATCATGACTACAGGAAAAAGATTGTATTGCGCTTTTTAAAGCGCGATAATCCAATCAAATTCCAAATAACTTTTGCTTGATGAGCACAAATCAAAGTCTGGTTCTATTAAATGAAATGGCAACCTTTGTCAAAGTTGTCGAAACGGAAAGCTTTTCTGAAACAGCACGGCAGCTCGGTTCAACCCCGTCTGCCGTGAGCCGCGCCATTGCCCGTTTAGAACGGGCTTTAGGTACACGCTTATTGCATCGCACCACCCGTAAATTGCGCTTAAGTGAAAGTGGTCAACAGGTGTACGAACGCTGTGTCGACATGGTCAATGCTGCACAAGCGGTGATGGAAAGTTCAGGACAGTTTCATATTGAGCCACAGGGCATTATTCGGATCAGCGTGCCCAAAGCCGTTGGGCATTTTATGCTGCATCCCCATCTGCCCGAATTCTTGGCCCTATATCCAAAAATTGATATCCAACTGCTGTTGGAAGACCGCTATATTGACTTGATTGATGATGGTGTCGATTTGGCGATTCGCATTACCGAACAACCTCCAGGTGGATTGATGGGGCGAAAACTGATTGATATTGATCATTTGATCTGTGCCACACCTGAATATTTACACAAGAATGGCACACCACAGCATCCACACGACTTAAAGCAGCATCAGTGTATCTATTTGGGTGAACAACCGAATGACTCGAAATGGAAATTCCAGCAAGAACAGAAATCAATTACGGTGCCTGTCCGTGGTCGTTATGCTGCCAATCATACTGGGGTGCGCCTCAGTGCCGCTTTACAACATTTAGGCATTGCCAGTTTGCCGTACTTCGTAGCACGCCATGCTTTGGAGCAAGGCACACTTGTTCAGGTCTTACCTGATTGGCATTTTAAAACCCACTATAGCGGTGGCGCATGGTTGCTCTATCCACCTACCCGTCATGTGCCACCGAAATTGAGTGTATTCATTCAATATTTAGCAGAAAAATTAGCCGCAGAACCGATTTTAGTTCAACAGAGCTCACCAATAAAAAATAATGATTAACTCATCTAAATTCAATAATTTCATCATTTTGAATTATTAACTCACTAAAATTTATAAACTCAATACTCAATTTTATTTATCATCTAGAAATAAAAAGAAAACTCTTTGGAATACATCATGCAATCAGCAGATCCTACAAATCCAACGCCAACAATTCCGTTCAGGCAAGCCTTTTTGTTCTGGCTGAAATTGGGATTTATCAGCTTTGGCGGACCTGCTGGTCAAATTGCAGTGATGCATCAAGAACTGGTAGAAAATAAACGTTGGATTTCTGAAAAAAGATTCTTACATGCGTTGAATTACTGCATGCTACTCCCCGGTCCTGAGGCACAACAACTCGCCACCTATATTGGTTGGCTCATGCACCGAACGATGGGCGGGCTTGTGGCAGGTATTCTGTTTGTTCTCCCCTCACTGTTTATCCTGATCGCGCTATCATGGATTTACGTGCAATTCGGGGATGTGCCGATTATTGCTGGACTGTTTTATGGGATTAAACCTGCGGTCACGGCGATTGTCTTTCATGCGACTTATCGGATTGGCAGTCGCTCATTAAAGAATTCGTTTCTATGGGGAATTGCTGCTACTGCATTTATTGCCATCTTCGTATTTAACGTCCCTTTTCCTTTCATTGTTTTAGCAGCTGCTATTTTAGGCTATGTACTGAGTAAGAAAAAATCAGATTTATTTACGGTTCAGAATACCCATCAAAACAGCCATAAAAGTTATGGGACCGCCCTAATTGATGATGATACGCCAACACCTGCCCATGCAATTTTCCATTGGTCAACTCTTATTAAAATCGTGGTCATTGCAGCCTTACTCTGGTTGATTCCAATCACACTGTTAACCCTAAGCCTCGGTTGGCAAAATGACTATACCCAAATGGCATGGTTCTTTAGCAAAGCCGCCTTACTCACCTTTGGCGGTGCTTATGCAGTTCTGCCCTATGTGTATCAAGGTGCAGTTAATCATTATGCATGGCTGAGTCCAACACAAATGATTGATGGATTAGCACTCGGTGAAAGTACTCCTGGCCCATTGATCATGGTGGTGGCTTTCGTGGGTTTTCTGGGGGCTTATAACCATGCGTTATTGGGGGCTGATCAGCTATTTTTAGCAGGTGCAATGGGTGCAGTGATTGTCACGTGGTTTACTTTTTTATTTTCCTTTGTATTTATTTTAGCCGGCGCACCAATTATTGAATCTACGCACAATGAACTAAAATTTACGGCGCCACTCACTGCCATTACAGCCGCCGTCGTCGGGGTGATTTTAAATCTGGCGTTGTTCTTTAGTTATCATGTGCTCTGGCCAAAGGGCTTTGATCATGCTTTTAATTATGAAGCGGCTTTTATTACCATTGCCGCACTGATTGCTTTATTCAAATTTCAGCTCAACGTATTGTATGTGATTTTTGCATCGGCCTTTTGCGGCCTCATCTTATATATCGGTGCTTAATTCAATTCATCGAGTAGAACATCTCTCTACTCGATGTCCCTCAGTATTAAATATGATGAATTTCCACAGAAGCATGCACAATTTCGTCATGAACCGCCAATTCCGCTTTAACCTGATCAGGATTGAGATCAGTCATGGTGGTTTCCAATCCTAAAATACAAGAGAACTTGCCTTTCCCGACCTTCCATACATGCAGATCGGTAATTTCAACCTGTGAAAACTGGGCAATCACCTCACGTATTTCTTCAACCACAGGATGCCCCATTTCGGCATCCAATAAAGTTTTTCCTGTTTCCTGCATCAATCCCCAAGACCATTTTGCAACCAGCAATGCGCCGATAATCCCCAGCAAAGCATCCAGAAAATTCCAGCCAAAATATTTGGCCGCAAATAAGGCTATAATCGCGAGCACCGAAGTGACAGCATCAGCAACCACATGTAAAAAAGCTGCTTTTTGATTCAAATCATGATGATGGTCATGGCCGTGATGATCTGCATCATCATGAGGGTGATGATGCGAATGATGGTGATGATGCTCATGTCCCCCATCATGTAACAACCATGCACAAATCAGATTGACGATCAGCCCCACAATCGCAATGGGAATCGCTTCATTAAAATGAATGGTGACAGGATTGAATAAACGCTCGAGTGACTGAATCCCCATCAACAGTGCCACCACCACCAGTAAAATCGCACTGCTGTATCCCGCCAAGATTTCAATTTTCCATGTACCAAAGCTAAAGCGTTGATCCTGCGCATAATGTCTTGCCATACGATAGGCAAAATAAGCCAGTCCCAAGGCCAGCATATGCGAACTCATGTGCCAGCCATCAGCAAGCAAAGCCATCGAATTAAAAAACCAGCCGCCTAGAATTTCCAAGACCATCATCATAGCGGTCAAAATGGTGGCAATTAAAATTCTTTTTTGAGCCAAAGGATTTCCTTGATCAAACTGGTGAGAATGGCGTCGTTCTAGGTTACTATGCTGCATTTATTTTAATCTTCCAATATACTCCCCCTAGTATATATTTTTTTAGGAAAAAAGTATGTCTCACCTCCATCAAGATAAGAAAATTTTAAATCGTCTTAAACGGATTCAAGGGCAGTTCGCAGCAGTCGAGAAATCGCTCACAAATCCTGAAAGTTCTTGCATAGAAGTTCTACAGCAGGTTGCGGCAGTCAAAGGTGCGGTAAATGGTTTAATGAATCAATTGATCGAACAACACCTAAAAGAACATGTATTAAAAGGTGCTGATCATGTGGACGAAGAAGAAGTAGAAAAGTTTTTCACCTTATTACAACGCTATCTATAAATACCAGATTTCGTCCGTGAGTTGTTCAATCTCGGAATGATCATGACTCACGTATAAAATCGGAATTTTGATCTCCTGTTTAACGCGTTGAAAAAAAGGAATGATCTCAGCTTTATGCGCCATATCCAATGCAGACAGTGGCTCATCGAGAAGTAACAATTGTGGCGAGTACAACAAAGCTCGTCCTAAGGCGACCCGTTGTTTTTCTCCCCCAGAGAGCTTAATCGGCATACGTTCCAGTAAATGTCCCAATTTAAGCAATTCAACAATATAGTCCACTTCAAACTGACGTTGTTGTGGAGCAATATGCTTAAAACCAAACATTAAATTCTGTTTGACGTTTTTATGGGGGAACAGTTGAGCGTCCTGAAACACCAAACCGACACGACGCTGTTGCGTACTAAGATAAATCTTCTGACCTTGATCGAACCAGGTCTGGTTCTGGATTTTAATCCATCCCGATTGTGGTCGAATTAAGCCCGCAATACTATGTAAAATCGTAGTTTTTCCTGAACCCGAAGCCCCAAATAAACCAATCACCGACTGATCAGATTGAAAGCGTTGATCCAGATAAAATTGCCCTTGTTGTAACTGTATATGACAATCAATCATGTTGAATATCCACGCTTATTTTTCTGATAACGGTTGAACCACTGTGCAAACCACAAAGCAAAGAACGCCACCGATAAAGACAGGATAATCAATCGCCATACCGCGGCTTCGGTATCGGGTTGCTGCATCAAACTATACATTGCCAACGGTAAAGTGCGGGTTTCGCCAGCAATATTGCCCACAAAGGTAATCGTTGCTCCAAACTCACCTAAACTTCGGCAAAAACATAAAATAGCACCGACCAAAATACCACTACTGGCAAGCGGTAATGTCACCTGCATAAACGCCCCAAAGGAAGATGCACCCAAGGTTTTCGCTGCTAGCTCCAAGCGTTGATCGACCAGTTCAATCGCCAGCCGAATCGATTGTACCAATAAAGGAAAGCCCATCACCGCAGACGCCAATACCGCGCCTTTCCAGTTAAAAGCAAACTCTAAACCGAGCGGTGCAAGATATTGCCCCAATAGCCCCCGATTACCAAACAACTGCAGCAGTAAGTAACCAGGCACCACAGGTGGTAAAACCAAAGGTAAAAATACCAAAGTCTCAAACAGCGATTTTCCCCAAAACTCTTTGCGGGCCAATACCCAAGCCACCAAAGTTGCAGGAATTAGGCTAAACACCAGACACGCTGCTGCCACTTTGCAGGACAGCTTGAGAACTTCAATTTCTTCAGGGCTTAAGATCATCATTTAGTTACTGCAACACGCTAAACCCAAATTTTTTAAATATCGTTTTTGCCTGTCCGCTTTGTAAAAAATTATAGAATTTAACCGATTCCGCATTCTTCTTGGTTAAACCTACAGGATAAATAATTGGTGGATACGTATTTTCTGGGAAGATACCCGCCACAACTACATCTTTGCTAATGGCAGCATCCGTCGCATAGACAATACCGACCTGACATTCGCCACGCGCTACAAAGTTTAAGGCGGCACGAACATCTTCTGTTTCAACCAATCGTGGTTGAACTTTGTCCCACCACCCTAGTGAGGTCAACGCCTGTTTAGCATATTTCCCGACTGGCACACTTTTGGTATCCCCTGTACATAGCTTGCCTTGGATGACTTTACTTGGATCAAAACTTTTATCCATTTTTAATTTAAGTGGGCGATCTTTGGGGGTAATCACAACCAAGCGGTTGCCCAATAAATTAATCCGATCTGCTGCTGCAACCAGCTGTTTATTCTGTAAATAGTCCATCCATTGTACATCAGCCGAGATAAACACATCAGCAGGTGCACCTGCCTCAATTTGCTTGGCTAAGGTTGAAGACCCTGCATAGGAAGTTTTAACCTCTGTTTTATTTTTCTGCTCATAGATTGTATCGAGTTCATTCACTGCATTGGTTAAGCTTGCAGCGGCGTAAACAGTAATCGCATCTGCGGCTACTGCATGGGTCTGAATCAATAAACTCGCCCCGAAAGCGGCAGCACAGAGATAAGTTCTTTTCATCGTTGTTGGCATTGTTTTGTCCTCAAATTTCGATATGTTTTTAAAAATATATCGCTTAATAAAGATACACTAAAAATAACAATTCGCTAGTCTTGTTATCTTTATATAGACAGTTGTAAATGTCTGAGCAAACTTATTTCATTGAGATCATTTCCGGATCCAGATAGATAATACCCAAATCAATCTTTTTGGAATAACTAAAATTAGATTTCAATTCTGGAACTTGTTCTGCGTATACATTTGAATAATCAATAATTTTAGAATCATAACCTTTAAAACTTATAAAAATTTCAGCAGGGAGATGACTATATTTCCGCGTATTCGGTTTAATAAAAAAATATGTTTTTCTAACAGAAGGAATTGTAAAATGGCCATCAGCTTTTAATTCTATTTGTGCATCTTTGTCACTCGTTTGTCCATTAAAGCCCATTTCACCACCTTGTTTGACCAATGGTTGCTTAGTCTTACGATCATAGATATAACCTACAACTTCAGGGGTCAAATATAGGGTATGCTTTGTACAGGCTGGCGTAACTAGCACGATAACAACGAGAGAAAAAAATAAAATGCTTTTTTCCATTTTTTAAATCCCTTTAGTGCGTAATAATTACATAAATACATCTCTGAACTAGCGACGCTGCCGATGAGACGACTTCACTCTCTATCTAAGCCAAACAAAATCTTTGCAAATAAAGCATATACCCTAAAAATCCTGTAAAACACTTCATAACTAAAGCAAATTAACCTCTATTATTTGTGAATACTGTTCCTTTTGAACTACACACTTGAACAACTTGATCTTTTGATAGGTTTAGCTCTGAACCAAAGCTTGATAGACATGAATAATTGATAAATTCATACTGTCGAAGATATTTCCCTTTTTTAATTTCTAATCTAATTTGTGTCTCTAAAGCTCCATCTTTTAATTTTGAAGTGTCAAAACAGAAAATATGCCGACTTTCTTTATTGGATAAGTTATCTAAACTTTCGTGATAGATTTCAACAGACATTTGTTCATCAAATGAATTTCCTTGAGAGTGAAATGAGCTATCAAATAAGCCAAACTCACTCGCGGTGTTAATGTCATTTGTTTTGACAGCACAAAGCTGATGACCTGAAACCTCATACTTAAAATCTTCAACCTGCTTCTCTTTACAACCTAAAAGAAAAACAAGTACTAAGAGCATAGAAATTTGTTTTAACACCACCAAAATCTCATCCCAAAATGAAATGCGGAACATCCTTCGATCTATTCATGCTCTATCTATTATTTGATCAAAAATCTGTTCCTTCAACCAATTTTCGAAATCAGTGATCAGAAAAAAATGAAGCCCTTTGCTGAATCAAAGGACTTTAACATTCTTTAACCTCTAACGGCTAAATTCTGTTTCGGCAATAATTTACATCCGCAAGAAAGTGGGTCATTCACTCTAGCAGCCGCTTTACCCATGACCTGCATATTCGGATCACCAGCGACAATCGTCGCCACCGTTTTATGTTTTGGGCAAGTTGCCTTATCCCCAACACAAGCAATCGGAATGCCTTCTATGAGAAAGCTGCTATTTCCACTGATGACCTGCCCACCACCTGTGGTTGGGCAACCAACAACGATATAGGGTGTTGCCATAATCCCATCCCTCACATTTGGATTTATGAATAATTAAAGTACTTCAAATTCAATACGACGATTTTTCTTACGACCATCTGCTGTTGCATTATCAGCAACTGGCTGACTAGAACCCTTACCTTCAGTGCTTAAACGGTCCGCCGCAATACTTTTACCTACCAGATAACTTTGTACCGCTGCAGCACGTTGCTGACTTAACACCGTATTCTTGTTGGCATCACCAGAGCTATCGGTATGGCCAATAATTTTGACTTTCTTGCCGCCAACCTTATTTAACGCCACTGCCATTTCATCCAGAATCTGTTGTCCTGCCGCAGTCAAGATTGCACTCCCCGATTCAAATTCAATGATTCGGTTCTTCAAAGCATCATCAATGACTTTTTGCTCGGCCTGATTCACTGAAAGTTGTGCATTAAATCGATATGGTTGTTGGACCAAAGCCTGAAAACTGTTGGTGGTCGGTTGAATTTGATTTGGGTCGGTCATTTTACCAGTTAAATCAACCTGAGTTCCTCTAACTCGTAACTGACCTTGTGAAATCTTTTTTAGATCAGGAGTGATGACACGAGTCACTGAATCACTCCAACCACTCGGCGCAGACACTGGACGTACCTGAATTTTGTCCACGACTTGATCTGCACCATAAACAGACTGCATCTTGACCAAGATCGCCTGCTTACTCTCCTCATTAGGAACCACACCCTCCACTACAATCGGTGCAGCATGAAGCAAATGGCTTTGACCTAAAATACATAAGCCAAACAGTAAACTTGCACAGATAGATTTCGGATTATTTCTCATATTCATTCATCTAAAAAAGTTTGTCTGAACAGCTTCAAACCTTGGTTAAGGCTCAACTGACGCTGACAAAGTGATTGTTCGAGTGTGGCAAGGCCTGCATTCTGCTCTAGATAGGCATCAATCCATTGTGCTTGGATTAAGGACACCCAATGCTCGCTCTGCATGTTTTGGGTAAAAATATCGCTGAGCGCCATGATATCGGCACCTTGGAAACCAATGAATAAAATTGGCTCCTCACGATGCAAGATGCCAATCAGGATTTCGGTATTATTGATACCTAAGAAGCGTCCAATCATCCCAACCCAAAACGCTGCGATTTCATAGCAGTACATCGCGTTATTGATCGGTAAGATCAGCACCTTATTTAAACGACTGGTACCATTTTTTAAGATCGGTTGCAGTAAAAGTCCTAATCCGATCATGCTCTGTGCCAATTCATAGACATTGATTTTCATTAATTGGGCAAAGGAATGCATAGTGTGATTTTCATAAAAACCATTGCATTCTTCAGCAGTGAAAATCTGAACCACATTCGGTAGGTTATTGAGCTTCTCCAGCATAATATTGGTATCACGAATACTGCGTAATACGCGATTGCGCTGGAATAAATCGACCAAAACTGACTTGTAGTAAAACGGCGCCAATAATAAATTTTGATAAGGCTGCTCAACTTCAAGCAATTGACTCAGTACCATCGGAAATGCACGACCCGAGCTGTCTTGACTAGTAATCAAGTTTGCAGCTAAAAACATCGACTCGGCAGGATTAGCAATAAAAAAATCCAAAGAAGGCAAAGACTCGTAACGCTGCTTAAACTCAGGGACGCGCATGGCATGTTCAAGTGCTTCAGTAATCCACTGATCCAGCACTTGGATTAATGCGTATTGTCCTTTGGATTTCAGAAAGTCACCACGAGCGGGTGTCTTTCCGTAGTACAAAGCTGTCGTTTTTACTTGTTGCATCCAAGCACCTCCGGCTGTTCCCTGATCATCCCTAACATTACGGCGTTACTCCTGACTGGGCAGGTGCTGTGGTTTGCGGCTTTGGTGCGACAGCTGTGGCAGCCCCGGCAGGGGTTGCTTGCGCAGAGACCACACGTACAGCTTTCTCTGTCACTACTTTATCCACCAGTTGTAAGCCTGCATAACCACGGCTAGAGCCAATACTGCCCGAGCTATTACCGCTAATGAGTCGGAAGTTTACTTTCAGCGTTAAAGATGGTTCAGTTTTGCTGGTCCATGTCATTTCAAAACTACCATTTTGCTCTTTACGCTGCGCCGCATCGATCAAACGGTTAATCCCATATTCACCAGGTTCTTCAAAAATCGTATGGGTTTTACCTTCCAAATCAACTGCAGTGATTCGGGCACCAGGGACTGCTCCCTGATTTGGCCAAACAAAGTTCACCCATTGTTGAATTCCATTTTCAAACACCATTCGCTGACCATCAATATCAATGGTATACGATAAGTATTGCGGATTTGGTAATGGATAGAACTGGAAGTTTGATTGATTCGATACAGGTGCAGCTGCAGGTTGATCTAGACTACCTGTCGCCATGCCATTGATCGGCGCCACATATTGCTGGAACGCCACCACAAATTGTGGATTTAGGCTAATGCCTAAGTCTTTCCATGTTTTCGAGGTCAAGACATAACCACGGCGGATCACAAATGGATCTAATGCTTCTTTGACAAAACGTGCAATACTACCCGTCTCACCAAAGATTTGACCAATTTCATTACTGGTGGCTTGTAAAGTCACGCCCGAATTAAATGGATATTTCTGACTTAAATTGGTTTTAAATGGCTGGTACGCTTGAATACCCCACAATTTATTCAACTCATCTTGGGTCGGCACAATCAAGCTGGCAAATGATTGCGTTAGTGGCGTCATCAGCAATTTTTGTAATAACTGTTGATCGGTGTCTTTCAGCCCCACCATCATCTTCTCATCCACATATTTCTGTGTGGTATTAAAGACTGAAGTTTGATCATTGATGGTCTGTTTCACCAATGCCATTGCACTTGGACCAATTTCACCTGCTGTTTTCAGATCATTGAACTTACTACGTACTTGCGCAAGATTGTTCATGTACTCATCGAATAATGACTTATCTTGTAAATCATCACGCTTACGTACCAATTGATAGAACATTTGATATTCTTGCGAAATTGCACCTTGTGCACGGTCCATCGCTTGAGCCGCTGCTCTATCATCTGAATTGTTCAAGACTTTGCGCTTAAACCAAGCAACAAAACCTTTTTCAGGAACGGCAAGTTCAGCCTGTACAATTGGATTATCCCAGTTGGTTTCAATTGCAATACGTTGTAACAATGTACGAATGGGTGAATTCTGTGGCTCACCTAAAACATCGATACTCTTTACTTGCTGAGCAAACTGATCTGCTTTGGCATAATAAATACCGTTCAGGAATTTTTTCCATTCCATTACGTATTCTTGCTTATACAGCGCGACCAATTGTTTGCGGATTTGTTCTGGACTACCAGAGAAGGTTAAATCATCCGATTGACGGCTATTTAACACCCAATCTTTGCTGTCTGTTGGCTTATTCGCAGCTTCATCAATTGCCTTTTCAACATACTCATCCCATGCCTTTTGCGTAAACACACCTGGTAATGCATAGCTACCCAGGACAATGGCACGGTTTTGTTCACCCACAATTTGCCCAACCGTGATTGCTGGGAAGCGTACCGCTGCACGCATCTTAATTTCGTTATAGACACGGTCACGTGCTGGCATCCCACGAATCACTGACAATAAAACTTGACGGGTTTGATCGACCACTTGTGCATCTGTTTCAAGTACTGGGAAGCCGTCTTGATTAGCCAAAGTCATGGCGTAAGAGAGGATCTTCTCTGCATCCTGAATCATTTCACCACGCGGCATTTGTCCACGATTGGCATCCAGCCAAGAGCGCCAGAAGCGAGATACTTGGTCACTTAAATGACTGGTATCCATATATTCATGGTTACTCATCATCAAATAGGCTTTTAATGCATTATAAGCATCTTGTGGATTGCTATCCGAAGGCTCTAAATACTGCTGTGTTTTTGCAACTTGTTTGATTTCGACATTGACATGATTGGCTTTTAAAGTCGCCTCGTTATTTTTAACACGCTGTAAATATTGCGCAATATTTTGCTGTGTTGGGGTTAAAACAATTTGCTTGATCCCTTTCAAATACTCCGCTTTTAAGCTCTCACGCAATTGATTACCTTGGTAAAGACCAAAACTGAATTTAAGCGGACGATGATCATCAAACTCGTCCAGCTGTTGCAAGCGTTCTTGCAGAATCAATAAGGCTTCAAGTTGAGTCGATAATTGCTGCCCAGACGTTTTTTCCAAGTGCACCACTTTATCTAAGTCAGCCTGTACATCCGCAATCAGTTGCTGATTATTGCGATATGACCAGACCCAGACACCCAATACTAAAGAAACCCCAACCAATGCAGCAATAAATCCGATATAACGCTGGCGTTTTTTTGCAGGATTGATGTGCTGTTTCACCAGATCTTTATCTCGTAAAATCACATTAGAGAATAGACCCTGTAAAAAATAACCATGATTTGGCGCAAGCGAAGCATTTACACCATCTTGACCATTGCCCTGAACTTGCTGCAGTTGAAACTCTTGAGCAATGTTTTCCGTCATTGGGCTTTCAATCGTGCCTTCTTGTAAGGCACTGGTAAAATAGAAACCACGGAAAATCGGTTGGAACTGGTATGGATTATCTTCAAATAATGTGCCGACAAAACTTTTTAACGCGGGTTTGAGCGTTTTGAATTCCAATGGAAAAGTCATGACACTCGGCGAAATATTTTGCGAATGGCGACGACTTAAATGCGTGGTACTGACACTCTTTAAACCGTCATAAAGAATGCTGTAATGTTTTTCGAATAATTCTACCGCATTCTGAGACGAGTTCTGCTCATAAGGTAAAGTTGCACCCCACGCCTGATTATATTCTTGCGACTCATAGCAATCAAAAAACTCCGTAAAACCTGCAATCAAGTCCATTTTAGAAAAGACCAAATAAACAGGAACCACGACCTCAAGTTTTTCAGTTAGATCTTGAATTCGAGCGCGTAGATTTTTGGCTAATTTTATTGAGTTCTCAGGACTCTGGCTGATCAATTCGGCAATACTAACAATCAATACCAAACCATTGACAGGGGCTTTAGAACGGTTTTTCTTTAAAATATTTAAAAAGCCCAACCATTCAGAATGATCTTCGGAATAAACTGAATACCGCCCTGCGGTATCCAGCAAAATGCCTTCGGTAGAAAAGAACCAGTCACAGTTCCGTGTTCCACTTAAACCCGCTGAAACCATTTTCTGATGGGTTTCTTCAAAGGGAAACTTCAAACCAGAATTATAGATCGCAGAACTTTTACCCGCAGCAGGATTACCAATCACCATATACCAAGGCAATTCATATAATGCGGCATTACCCTTTTTATCACCCAATTTAGATTTACGAATCAATTGAATTGATTCTTTCATCTGCTGCTGAATTAACTGTAGCTCGGCTTTGTCTTTGTGTTGACCATATTCAGCTTGGCTGTCTTTCTCAATCGCATTGGCCAGTTCTTCACCTTGTTCAGCGTGGCGTTTTCTTTGAATCAGCCAATAGATACCATAGACGATTAAACCCAATGCATAGGTCGCTGCCAATGCCCAAAAGATATGCCGAGGAATAGACGAGTATGAAGAAATCAGTGCCACGAATAAGGATAAAGCAATAATAGCTTTAGGATTCGTGATGTACTGCCACAGATAACCTAAAATGATATACATTGAGTTCTCGAATTCTTAATAAAGTTAATTAATCAGCAATTGCTACACTTTCCTGATCTTGTGTGATCTCAGGAACAGCTTGGATAAATGCTTGTAAATTTGATCCATAAACAAAGGCAACCTGTGACTCAGAAAAATGTGCCCCCAACATTAATCCAAACAGTTTTGCCACGTTTTGGGTGTGTCCAAAAATAGGTTTGCAGTACAAATAATGGTGCGCCTCGACTGGACTTTGCTTAAAAAACTGTTCCAATTTCTTGGCCACCTTGACATCAGCACCATCCTCAACTACCAATACAAAAGGTTCTTCAGCCTGATACTGCGGTAAATCATCAATCCCCAGCTCTTTGAAAATTTGATCGATATTATTTTGGTTGCTGACCAACTTAAAGGTCTTTTCAGGTTGCCACTGTTCTAGCTGAACCGCAGGATTGGCCAAACAACTACTGCTCACAAATTCTGCAGGGATATACGCGCTTGCTCCCCAAGACTTTTCATCAATAATTTCTTGTTCAATTTCTGAATCTGCCGCAATGATCAATGAAATTTCATGGGCTTGGTTTTGAATCCGCTCAAGCAACTCAAGCAGATGTTGCTCAGTCGATGCCGCGCTAAGATAGTGATATTCAATATGGAACTTTTGTGGAATGATACCAAGGTCATAAAAAATGGCCTGAATACTTTCATTGCTACTCAAATCATTCCAGGTATGCACCACGTCTTCAGACAATAAAATGTGCAGATTTAGTTTATCCAAACGATAGACCTGCTCGACCTGAATGGATTCATGCGCTTCATCGTCGGAAAAGCTTGGATCAATCCATGCAGGGTGCATACGGTATTCATGCAAATTTTGGCTTTCATAAAACAGACTAGACCGCTTTAAGTGGTCTGAAATCGAAGCTAAAAGTTCTGTGTGCTGTTCAATTTGATGGTGGATTAGCGCCATGATACGTTGCTGTCGAACCGACAAGAACTGCAACTCCTCATCATCCTCACTTTGGACTTGTTGGTCTAAGTCTGTAATGCGATAAGAAAGAATGGGAATACCATGAAAATTCACCAGATCCTGATCTAACTGAGGACTGGTAAACTGCTTGATTCCATCCAGAATCGCATCATTTTCACCCAGTGCACTATATGCACCTGCCGCATAGAGATTTAGCTTTAACCATTTACTCTCCAACTCAACTGGCTGTGCCTCAGTGGCACTCTGCTCTGAATTTTGTTGGGCTTGCAATGCTTGTTGCTTTTTTTCTTTATAATGTTGATAAGCTTTATAGATCAACCAAGGTGACAGTAACACCAAAGTAATCACGACTGGTAGGATCAGGAAATAATTAATTAAATCGGCAGATTCGGGCTGATATTGAATATCACGCCAGTAATAAACCACCACCAAGCCGACCAGGATAAAGCAACTGATGAGTGTCGCTAAAATTTTCTTCACCATTATGCGGCTCCTAAAAGTGCATAACGTGTTTCCGTGTTATGTTGTAATTGTTCGGATGGCATTAAAAATGCCCCTTGGCCCAGACCTACCTGATGCTCAGAATTTAAACAGATTGGATTGATGTCACATTTATCCAAAATCAAACGTACATCAATAAACAGTGTTGGACTGCACCAAGTTTGAATCAGGTGTTTTAACTTTTTATTTAAAGGCTGATCAGGCAGAAAAGCTAAATACTGTTCTCGCGGTAATGGCCCAATTTGAATCTCGATTTTGCCGTCAATTTGCTGAACCGTATCGCCACAAAAGGTATTTACACCCAGTAGACTTGGGTTACTACCACCTAAACTGGTCTTCTGCTCATCAGCCAGATGAAAGGTTTCTTTAACAAATTCTTGAATCTGAACCTGTTGATTAAACACACATGACAGCACTGTTTTTAAAGCATGTGCGGTATTGTTTTGCCCCTGCATCAAACCAGAAAATTCTGCAAAATACTCATCTAGATCTTGTTGTTCATGCTGGGCGCGAATATAACCATTTAAAGCATGCAAAATATCCAGATAATGATTGTCTTGTTCAATCTCATAACGCACTGCCAAATTATACGCCAAGCTGGCATCGATATATTTGGCTGTCAACTTATGATTGAATAGACCTAAAAACTCTTTAATCTCGAGTCGCTGCTGTCGGCTACTTTGTTTTAATTTATTGGTATAGGTATAAGGCAGTGCCCCTTGTGTCCCTGTAAGTCCGACCACCAGATTGGTTAAATGAATACGCTGATCTTGATAACTGAGTTCTTCAATCTCAGTCGCAGGGAAGCTTAAACTAAATGAGGTGCCAAATTTAAAATCCTCAGACCAACGCTTTACTTGTGATGCCTGTGGATGATGGCGTAACAAGCGTGTAGATTGAATAAACTCAAAGGAACCTGACTTTTTAAAAACTTGGTCGACTACAGAAGAGTCTTGCCACCAACGTTCTGCACGCATTGGTATATCTCCTGCTGGTTAAGACTGTCTTTGACGACCACATCAACAAAACTATTAATTTGAACTTTTAAATTAAAAATGTGGCTTAATAACTGGCTGAAAATATAGAGACTATGTCCACGGAAAACACTCTTATTCACTGAAAGCTCAGCCTTAACCCCACGAATGAACATCGGAAAAGGTTTTGCATTCATCAATTTATTGGTGGTTGTGAAGTTGAGCTGTTTCAGAGCATCAATCAATAAAATATTTTCTTTAGAATGCGGTAAGTTATATAAAGCCAAAAGCTCCTTCACATGACTCAGTGCATCCCCTTTCATTAAGGCCAAGGTATTCAACGAAAGATGAGAAATAATGCGCCATTGCTCGTTGCTATTTTTATCAAAATGATAAGGCGATGTCGGACGCTTTAAAATCAAGGCACGTCTTGCCAGACTACTGTCATTTAAATTCAGAATATTATTGCTCTGGCTTAATGCTTCATGCGGCAAATCACCATTGGAGCAGAGTAAACGTGTACTAATAAAATCTGATTTGATTTCATAAGGTTTCAAATGTTTGGAAACAATCGAATAACCCATTTGCATGATTTTGGTCTGCGAAGGCAGATAATTTAAAGAATAGAAAAATTGAACCTTATCATTGTGATAATGACTCATTGCAAAAAATGGCAATACAGGGAGATGGGTTTGTTCCTGATTGGTCTTTTCACGTACCATATTCATCTCAAGGATAGAATAGACTTGATACAACTCAGGATGATGCGCATCCGTGACCAATGGATATTGTAGTTGCGTATGTGAAATTTTTTGCGGTTCAGCCTGCTTTTCAAACAAATTAATTGCCGGTGTGGTAAATAATTTAAAATTGGCGATATTAAGTTCTGAATAATTACGAACCACTGCCTGATCATTCAAATTGAGTTTGAGATGGATCAAAATTTCAAAGCTATTGTGCTGCTGTAATAATCCCTTGAGCACACTTAAATCAAGATTCAGATAATTAAACTTTTCAGGGAAGCAAAAATACTCCATCAATAAGCGATAAGCGTGGTGGGTATGCTGATCAATCGGCAATAAACTTTCTTGCTCGCTAAAACCCATCACCTCAAAAGGATTACTCACCTCGATGACGCGCTGCCCAACCCGAATTGCAAAACCTGTATCTTTACGAAAAATACTATCCAAAACTTGCAATGGAAAATTTGAAATTGCATCTAAATAGATCGGTAATTTTTCGTCCAAGATCCATTGTTGGGCATCATTAAAGATTTCAAATTTCAAACTTAAGGTCGCATTTTGATTCAAATGCATATGTGTGCTCGGTGAGGTTTGAAACTCCAAATGCGTCAATTCAATTGGTAATAATCGAACCTCATTGCTGGTATTAAACTCACATTGCACACCTTTAAAACTACGTGACTTCAAGGCTGTTTTTTGCGGAATCAAATGTGCTGCAGTTAATTGTTTAAGTTTATTGCTATCTTCAAAACTAACCACAGTGCAAGCAGGAAAATGGCGTAAATATTGAGGAAACATCACCTCAAATAAAGAATGGGTAAATAGCTCATAGCTATCAGCTAACTTTTTATCAATACGCGCTGCAATCAATGAAAAGGCCTGAATTAAGCGCTCAATATGCGGGTCATCAATTTGTTCTTGGTTAAGCGATAGACGTTGCGCAATCTTCGGATATTTCTGCGCGAACTCTCGAGATTGTTGACCGAATTCTTGTAGTTGTTTTTCATAATACGGTAAAAGTTGCTCTATCACTGTTCGCTCACACTAAGTTCTGGCAGAAATAACATATTGTTGTGTTGTTGGTTTGAGTAAAGCATCGAAAAAAACAGGTTCATATAAGGGGTGAATATTTAAGTAGGCCTGAATACTTAAACACAGCGATCCCATATTATGTCCATCTAATAGCATCTCAACTTTGATCTGCCGCAATCTCGGCTCATGTGCTGCAATAGACTGCTCAATCGATTGACAAATTTTATCTCGATCCAAGGGATTCGCCGTCGACAAGCCAACGAAATCAATAATTCCAAACTGCAAAATTGATTTTTTTGCCAGTGGGAATTCATCCATATCTCGATCAAATTGTGCGATCCGACTATTCAACAAGTCTTCCAAATCACGAGCAACCGACTCTCGCAACTGCTGAATCGACATTCCTCTTAAATAATCTTCTTGCTCTGGTACTAAACGATCAAATAATGTTGATCTGAATCCATAAGGATATAGATGATCTAAATTCATTTTTATAAGAACAACATCTTGGAAAAATAGAGGCTAATAGGCACCTATTAACCTCTATTAGAAAATCACGATACTAATTACGCAGCGTATGAAGCTGTGTTATTAGAAAGTGACCATTTCTTAGTAACAGCACCTTTCGCAGTACCGTTAATGTCTTGCTGGTTATAAGTCCACTCAACAGCAGCGTATTTCAAACCAAATGTTTCTGTTGGAACACCTTCTTCGTTTACAGTCGGTGTTACGCTAGAAACAAGAACGTGTTTCAATTTGATTTGTAAGTATTTGATGCGTTTATCACCATTTGCACGGTAGTAATCGATCTGTACTTCATCAAATGTATAACCTGCAGAACACGCTTCCCAAAGTTTAGGACTAGTTGCATCCAAATCTTTAACGAAGATCATGTCTGAGTGTTCAACACGTTCAGCTGTATGGCCACCTACGCTACTAGAAGTCGCAGATTTAGGTTGACGAATGTTATGAGACCAAGAGTTAACTTCTAGCCAACCTTTGTGTTCAGAATCGCGAGATTCTCCGTCTACCTTGTACTTACCACGAAACTCAACATATATATCTTTCATTTAAAAATTACCTCTATTTTATTTAAAGTTATTATCTAGCTGATCTCATTGTTAATTTGAGGACTGAGGTAGTTCAGTCACGAGTCGTAAAGAAACAGATAACTCGTCCAGCTGGAAATGCGGTCTTAAGAAAACCACAGACTTGTAGTGACCCGGTTGAGCTGGATCTTCTACAACTTTTACAGATGCCTCGCGAAGCGGATATTGTGCTTTTGCTTCTTGAGATGCACCATCATCTAGCAAGACATATTGCGAGAGCCATTCATTTAAAAATGCTTCGACGTTGCCTGCAGATGCAAAACTTCCCACTTTGTCACGCATCATTGCTTTTAAGTAATGTGCAATGCGCGATACCGCCATGATGTATTGGATTTGGCTAGAAAGTGCAGAGTTTGCATTCGCCGTATCGCTGTCATATTTCTTTGGTTTTTGAGCAGACTGTGCACCAAAGAAAGCCGCATAATCAGTGTTCTTGCAGTGAACCAATGGAATAAAACCAAGATCGCTAAGTTCTTTTTCACGACGGTCAGTAATGGCGATTTCAGTTGGACATTTAAATACCACTTCACCATCTGAAGTTTTGAAAGTATGAACTGGTAAGCCTTCAACCAAGCCACCGCCTTCAACCCCACGAATCGCCGCACACCAACCATGCATATCAAAGGCATTGGTTAAACGTGTACCGAACGCATAAGCGGCATTCATCCACAAATAATCATCATGGTTTTCACCAGAAACATCTTCAACGAAGTTAAAGCCTTCAGTTGCAGTGCCTTCTTTCGGATGGTATGGCAAACGACCTAACACGTGTGGCATGGTCAATGCGACATAACGAGAATCTTCGCTGTCACGGAAAGAACGCCATTGTACGTATTCAGCTGTTTCAAAGATTTTTGAAACATCACGAGGACGATCAATATCGGTGAACGACTCAAGACCAAGAATGCTTGGGCTAGCTGCTGAAACAAATGGCGCATGTGCTGCTGCTGCAACATGAGAAATTTGTTCCAATAAATACATATCTGATGGTGTACGATCAAACTCGAAATCACCAATCAGTGCTGCATAAGGCGCACCACCAAATGAACCGTATTCTTCTTCATAAATCTTTTTAAACAAGGTACTTTGATCAAAGTCTGTTGCACCTTGAAAGTCTTTCACTAACTCTTTTTTGGTCGTATTTAACATACGAATTTTAATCATCGAGTTAGACGGTGTTTCTTGGCAGAAATAATAGAGTCCACGCCATGTTGATTCGATTTTCTGGAACTGCTCATGATGCATAATTTCGCTCAATTGATTTGAGATCAGTGCATCAATTTCTGCAATACGCTTGTCAATCGACAAGGTCATGTTCTCAGAAACAGTAATCGTCCCTGCCATGACTTCTTTGGCCAACTCACCAATTAAGCTCTTGGCACGAACATGTTCATCATCATTACGTGCAATACGGCTCTGCTCAACAATTGAATCTAGCAAATGAACCGATTCAGTTTCTACATTTGCTGCAGTGGCTGCTTGTAAATTACTCATTTTCAGCCTCCGCACTGAGTTGACGAACTTGATCGGTATTTTTCAGTACTTCATCTAGCAAGTCTTCTAAACGTTCGCTGTTTGAAATCTTATTGCGTAAATCAGTTAAACGTTCACGCGCTGCAACCAGCTTACGTAATGGATCAACCTGTTGAACCACTTGTTCTGGACGGAAGTCTTCCATTGAGTTAAAAGTGAGGTCCACTGACATGCGACCGCCTTCTTCAGTCAAAGTATTTTCAACTTGGAAAGCTGCACGTGGCGCTAAAGATTCCATCACTTCATCAATATTATCTAAATCGACATTGATAAATTTTTTGTCTTTTAACTTAGTCTTTTCTAGCTCTGATGCAGCGGAGAAATCCCCCATCACACCCACAACAAAAGGGAGTTCTTTTGACTCTTTACCATCACCAACTTCGACATCATATGTCAGCTGTACACGAGGGGGACGTATGCGTTGCAGTTTCTTCTGTACGCTTTCTCTCTTTGCCATAACTTTTCACCCTTGATTATTATTTCAACGAATCGAATGGATTCGAACCTGTTTTTTGAACAGTAGGTTGTTTGGTAACTGTTGGTGTTACAGCCGTTTGACGTTTTACCGGCGCAACAGATTGAGTTACATTACTACGTGTTGGTTGAGTTGTACGTACTTTTCTGTTCGTTGTCCGTCGCGTTGTGTTATTAGTCGACGTATTTCGTATCTCTTTTTTTAGCGACTCATCTGTAATCGCCTTGCTCGTGGATGTATCAGGAGCAGGTAAGGCAATACGAATGCTGTCACTCAACTGTTTTGCTGGTGGATAAGTGAGTTCATTACTCAAATAGCGCATTTCATTTGAGCGCATATGCTGCAATGCTTCATTGGCAATCTGAACACTGGCTAAAAAAGTGACATCTGTCAAAGTTGTACCGCGTACATTTTGCTCTTGTAGCTGCGTCGCCAATTTTAAAGCATTCATCGGTTGCTTTAATTCATACATACGCATCGCGGCCTGAGCCAACAAATCGTTTACACGCGAAGCATTATCTTTGTCACAAACTTGTTGATAAATATCTAATAAAGCACGATCTGTTTGGTTTACTGCCAACGGATTCTGTTTTAGACATTTACTTTTTAATTTAATTGGTTTTATTTCTTTATCATCAGCATAAGCTGAATTACCTATTAAACCAGCTGTTATACAAAGAATTGATATTACAATACCTTTTTTCAAAATATGCCTCGTATTATTTAACTTATAATTGAAGAGCTGACAATTATTGTTAAAAAACCCTCTTACTCGTCAATTTTTGTACATTTACATCATTTCCGCGAATTTAACAAAAAAAACACATACAAAGTCAATACTAGTTACGTTTATTAACATTATTAAATTTTCATGACAGACATTCATGTAAAAAAAAACTTTAATCAGGTGCATTTTTTGTTTAAAAGTGACATTTTTTGTTGTAGAATAATCTGTATACTCGTACAGAGTTTAACTAAGTTTTTGATTTTATTCAAAAAATATTTCTAGCAAAAACAACCATATCAAGTTAGAACTCAGTCAATAGAACTTGGTATTTAAAAATTATTGTGAGTAATAAATGAGTAACTTAAAGGTTTTAATTACTAAACTATCACCTCCTACTCGTACTGCATTAGAAAAGTCTGCAAATTACTGTATTAACCAATTGAATTATGAAATTGAGATTGAACACCTCTTTGTTGAATTACTAAATCAAAATATAGTCAATGATTTACATATTTTATTGAAAAAAAATAATATCTCTCCAGATGCCTTAATTATTGATTTAAAAGAAACCATTGCCTCTTTGCCTAAAGGTAATACCCGTACCCCTATATTTGCAAAATCAATCGTTCGGTTATTTGAACAAGCATGGTTACTGGCTTCTGCGGAACAAACCCCTTTAATCCGTAGTAGCCATTTACTGATTGCTTTGTTAACTGCGCCCGACTTACAACAAATCGCTTTTAGAGCATCTAGTTTATTCGAACGCTTCCCGATCGATACCATGAAACATAAGTTTCTCGATATTTGTGGAAAAAGCAGCGAACAACCGCAAGTAGAAAATACCTCGACAACAACTGAACAAACCACAGATCCTGAATCGACAGTAACAACCGCAAAAACGCCTGCCTTAGATCAATACACGATTAATCTGACTGAAAAAGCTAAACAAGGTGGCATTGATCCTGTGATTGGTCGCGAATTTGAAATTCGCCTCATGCTTGATATCTTGATGCGCCGTCGTCAAAACAATCCGATTTTAACTGGCGAACCAGGTGTTGGTAAAACCGCTGTTGTTGAAGGTTTGGCCTTAAAAATTGCTCAAGGCTTAGTCCCTGAAGCACTCAAAAATGTTCATCTGCATGTCTTAGACATGGGCTTGTTACAAGCAGGTGCCAGCGTCAAAGGTGAATTTGAAAATCGTTTGAAACAAGTGATTCAAGAAGTTCAGGCTTCAGCTCACCCAATTATTCTGTTTATTGATGAAGCACATACAATGATTGGTGCTGGTGGTCAGGCTGGACAAAACGATGCTGCAAACTTACTCAAACCCGCATTAGCGCGTGGTGAATTAAGAACCATTGCGGCAACGACTTGGGCTGAATACAAACAGTACTTTGAAAAAGATGCGGCGCTCAGCCGCCGTTTTCAGGTGGTTAAAGTTGAAGAACCAACCGAAGAAGTGGCGATTGATATGTTGCGTGCCATGATCCCCGTCATGCAAAGTCACTTTAACTTACAAATTGATGATCAGGCCATTATCACTGCCGTTCAAGCATCGCATCGCTATATCAGTGGTCGTCAACTTCCAGATAAAGCAGTGAGTGTACTCGATACTGCTTCGGCACGTGTTGCTTTGACACACAATGCACAACCCGTGGTTCTGGATCAACTCAAAGCACAACAGCACAACCTTCAGTTAGAACATCAAATTATCAACAACGAACATCAGCAGTTCCCTGTGCATCACCAACGTTTAGATGAGCTTAATCAACAACTGACAAGCTTGGAAAATGAGATTCAAGCAACTGAAAGCAAATGGCAACAAGAACTTGCTTTGGTTAAACAGATTCAAACGCTGAATGCACAAACAGAGCAAGACCATAAAGCACAAATTGCGACATTGAGAGCAGATTTAGCCCAATTGCAAGGCCAAACACCGTTAGTATTTGAACGTGTCAATGCACAGATCATCAATGAAATTATTTCTGATTGGACTGGTATCCCAGTTGGCAAGATGGTCAACGATGAAATCAAACAAATCCTAAGCCTTGAAGATAAACTGGGTGAACGTGTAATGGGCCAAGACTATGCCCTCACCCAACTGGTTCAAGGCATTAAAACCTCTAAAGCCAAATTAGAAGATCCAAATAAACCACAAGGTGTATTTCTATTGGTTGGTCCAAGTGGGGTGGGTAAAACAGAAACTGCCCTTGCGCTTGCCAACGAGCTATATGGCGGCGAAAATCATCTCATCACCATCAATATGTCTGAATATCAGGAAGCACATACAGTTTCCTCATTAAAAGGTGCGCCTCCTGGTTATGTTGGATATGGTCAAGGGGGTGTTCTCACCGAAGCCGTTCGTCGCAACCCGTATAGTGTTGTATTGTTAGACGAGGTTGAAAAAGCCCATAGTGATGTACAAGAATTATTCTATCAAGTCTTCGATAAAGGGATGCTTGAAGATGGTGAAGGTCGTGTCATCGACTTTAAAAACACCACCATTTTGCTGACATCGAATACCGGGTCAAGTGCCATCATGCAGGCCTGTTTAAATCAGCCTGTCGAAGACTGGCCACATGCCGAGGATTTGATCGAGCATTTGAAACCAAGTTTATATAAACAATTTAAGCCTGCATTTATTGGGCGTATGCGGATCGTGCCTTACTTCCCACTGCATGATGAGCTACTTATTCGCATTATTAAGCACAAACTTGGGAAAATTGTTGACCGTATTGAAAAACAATATGCCACCAAGGTTCAGTACTCTGATGACTTAATCGAATTACTCTTAAACCGTTGTACTGAAGTCGATAGTGGCGCGCGAAATGTGGACAATATCCTTAACTCTACCGTCTTGCCTGCTTTAGCAACTGAAATTTTAGTCGCTTTAGCTGATCATAAATTGCCAAAGTTGATCGTCATCGATACCAAAGATGATGAAATTACCTATCAATTAGATCCGGTCGAAAAAGCAACCAAGAAACGTTCAACTAAAAAAGTCAAAGCTGAAGTTTAAAATTTAAAGATTGAGCTAAATTTGTGATGCATATGGATATTTTATCTTTACTAACGCCAATTAATGAGCAGTCACCGTGCGGTGAGGATTATTCATTTTCAAATGAGTTCCACGCCATTAAAAAAGCAAAAACCCAAGATGATGTATTACTTGATCAAGGGGATTGGGTGACTGAGCCCAAACAGGCAGATTGGGACTTTGTCGCCAGTACGTCTATAGATTTACTACAATCAAAAAGTAAAGATATTCGTTTGCTCACATGGCTGTCTGAGGCTTGGGCAAATCTGTATGGCTTTGAGGGCATTAGCAAAAGTCTGGAACTCAGTCATCGCCTATTAGAACAGTATTGGTTAACCCTACATCCAGAAGTTGAAGATGATGATTTAGACCAACGTATTGGTTTATTACAGGGTTTAATTAATCAACTCCCTTTACTGATCAAAAAGGTTTCTTTAATTAACCATGCGCCTTATTATCATTTGCTCGACTACGACAACTTTCTTTATCACGAAAATATCCGTCGTAAACAAAGCGATGATTATGAAGATTCCAGTGGTTCAACTGAACTAGAACAGTTCGAACAAGCCCTATCCAATACCGATAAAAACTTTCAACGTCAAAATTACCAACGTTTCAATGACATCTTGCAACAATGGACAACGCTGAAAAATGTGTTGGATGGCTTGCTTGGTTTGGACTCTCCAAGTTTTGCGGCAATTGACTCTAGCTTAGATACCATTCATATCACACTGAAAAAGATATACAAGACTGATCTATTTGAGCAAACGACTCAAACAGTCATGACAGAAACTGAAACATCGACAACACCGATGGTACAACACGTGACGACACAATCTGCTGCACCTCAAAATCAGCTGTCTTTTCAGCCGCAAGTTCAATCGCATGTTGAAAACCGCGAACAGGCAATGCGTGTGCTGCAAGAAATTGCCACTTATTTTCAGAAAAATGAACCGCATAGCCCAGTGAGCTATATGTTGCAGAAAACCATCAAGTGGAGCCAAATGCCACTGCATGAGTGGTTAACTCAAGTGATTAAGGATGAACATCCTTTACAAATGCTCCAGGATACTCTTGGTGTTCAGCCAAAGAATGAATATGAATAATTGTTGGTAAATACATATGTTTAAAGCAGAAAAGATTCTTTGGGGTGAAGGCTTATTTTTACGTCCTCAGCATTTTCAGATCCAAGATACCTACCATGAACAACGTTTGAATCATACGATTCGGGCAATGATTCCACATGCCTATGGTGTACAAAAGTTGAAGTTTGACGAAGTTCAGCTTTCTACTCATATTCTGGCACTTCAAGAAGTAGAAATCATTTGGCAAGATGGCGAGATTTATCAGGCTCCTGCACAAGATTTATTACCTGAGCCGTTATTGCTGGATGATCTTAATCTACAAGGTGAAATGACAGTTTATTTGGCACTGCCAATCTTACAAGCCAATAAGAAGAATATCGCAGATGAAACACGCTCAGTTTCTAGTCGCTACCATAACTATTTGACAGAAACCCATGATCTGTTTACCGATGCGAGTCCTGCTGAACTGAATCTATTGCGTCGCCGTGCAGAATTTAAGTTGTTAGAGCAACATATTCAGCCGAGCCAAAATTTAGATGGTTTCTTATATATTCCTGTCGCTAAAATTAAGCGTCAAAGCTCGGGTCACTTTGAGTTAGACAATAAGTTCATTCCACCGATTTTACATATTGCGGCCTCTGAATCGCTGATTAACAATCTAAAGCGTACACTCAACGTCATTAAGGCAAAAATTAAAACCATTCAAAGTAATAACCGCGAAAACGAACAAAAGTTGATCGAATTCCGCTCAGGAGACATTGTTTCCTTCTGGTTAATTAATGCTTTAAATACAGCCTATGCCGGATTAAATCACTTACTCCAATATCCTTTAATTCACCCAGAACGTTTATTCTCAGAATTATTGCGTTTAACAGGTTCATTACTGACCTTCTCTACGGCTTATGATGTTGACCATTTACCACACTATAAACATCATCAATTACAAGACAGTTTTCAGCAGCTAGACCTGATTTTAAGAGATTTACTGGATACCATCATTTCGAGCCGTTATTTCAGTATTGCCTTGAAAGAAACACGACCATCTTATTGGGTGGGTAGTCTAGAGTCAGACAAAATTACCCGTGATACACGTCTTTATATTGCTGTTTCAAGCAGCATGATGCAAACCCATGAGCTGATTCAAATCGTACCTTTGCGCTTCAAAGTGGGCAGTACCATTGATGTAGAACAGCGTGTGATTGCAGCACTTCCTGCTGTTCCACTCCATCATTTAATGCAAGTTCCTACAGCGATTCCAGTGCGCTCTGGGGTCAGCTATTTTGAAATTGAACCACATCATGAACTCTATCAACGTATGCTTGAGTCAGAAACCATTTGTGTCTATGTTCCCGCTGGTTTCCAAGATATTAGTATTGAACTCATTGCTGTAATGAATAGTTAAGAGAATCACAATGACTCAACCAACAGGCATCCCCTCTTTATTTGATGATGGAAAAATTGGTTCAGGTTTACCTGCGTCTGATCAACCACAAAATAAAGCGCAAGCGACCAACTTAATTGACCTATTACATGATGGGTTTTATTTGGTTTTTTTACTTCGCAACCGCTATATACCTGCAAATCCCACTGATTTTCGTGAGAAAATCGTCGATTTATTGAACCGCTTCGAACAGCAAGCTAAACGTTTGCAGTTTTCTGCTGATGATATTCACGATGCCAAATACGCATTTTGTGCCTTGATTGATGAAACGATTGCAACGCAACAGGATGCAGCCTATTTTAATTTACAGAATTCATGGCTGATCAGCCCATTGCAATTAAGCCTGTTTGGCTCTCAACTGGCTGGTTATCGTTTTTTTGAAATCTTAGAACAACTGCGCAGTCGTGGCAAAGAACGCCTAGCATCGCTTGAGGTTTTTCATTACTGCCTCTTACTCGGTTTTCAAGGTAAATACCGTCTAGAATCAGTAGAAAGCTTAAATCACCTCGTGGCTCGTGTTGGAGATGAGATTGATTATCTCAAAGGGAAAAAAGCAGCATTTTCTCCTTTTGCTGCCATTCCAGACCACATTAAACACATTATTCATCACGAATTACCTTTTTTCTGGATTTTGATCTTCTTACTGATGTTTGCTGCGCTCACTTTTGCAGGTTTAAAGTTCATGCTCTCCAAACAAAATCAGAGTGCATTAGCTCCTTATCAGAATGTGATTTCAGCGCCTGCCGAAGAAGCACATATCACCATCCATTTGCCTTAGTTGATAACGTATGACTCAGGAAAGAACAACTTCTTTACGCATATTACAGACCAATAAGAAAAAAACCTTATCTCCTGTAATTTATTTACTGATCGGATTTCTTTCAGGAATCATCGTTGCTGCATTGTTTTTTTTCATCTTTGCAAGTGACGTCAATAACACAGCGCCGAGTGTCCCACAAACGATTGAAGAAACTGAAACAGTTCAAACTGCCACCAAAGCAACCGTACAAAATAATGAAGTGGAAGTGAATACTCCAAATCATCATGAAACAACTGAATCGGTGGAAGACAATAATTTTGCTCAACCTGGGAGCAATGATTTAAACAAATTTTTCCAACGCACACCGCCGCCTGCTGCACCCGCTCCGAATGGCCAGCATGTTTCTCCATTTGCCAATGAGCCAAATACGAAACCAACAACAGTAACATCAGTAAAAGTGCCGCATAGCAAAAATGAAACCATTGCTCCACCAACGAATAAAGTAGTGGCTAAACCGGTTCCTCCTGCGACCAAGCCAGCACCAGCAAAAACTGCAGAGGCGGAAGTAGAAGCACCTGAGGCAACGGTACAGATCAAAGTGACACAAAAACCCTTTGCAGTGAATGAACTCAAGTAAACAATGATTTTTATCATCTTCTTTTGCTTTGTCGCTGTCGCGATCGGATTAACGCTGCTTATGTCTTATGAGCTGCGTTATAAATGCAAACAGTTGTTGCAATCATTACTTCCAAGTAGCAAAAAGAAAATCGCCAATGCGATGCAGTTTGCAGAGAATATGCATCAGGCTGCTTCACCTGAAAAATTACAATCGCATTGGCACCTACAACAATGGTGGATTTTAATCGCTGGTTTCTTTTTATTTGCCAGTATCCTGATTTTTGCATTCACCCGTCCCATCAATTCCACACGCATTGAGGCCGAATATTTAAAAGAGACCGATCCTCAAATTTATACGCTACTGAATGGTGAAATGCTAAGTCCACCACCAGAAGTCGATGCCAACTTGATTGAAGATGCGATTGTCGAAGCGACTCGACTTGAACAAGCCTATCAAGCTCAGCATCCAACCGATCCAAGTATTAATGCCTCTCAAATTGAGATTCCACTTACACATTCACATGGTAGTTTTGATGTATCCATGGTCGATCGTAAATGGGACAAAATTAATCCTCGCTATAAGCAACGCCTACTGATGGTATTCAAAATCATGAAAGAACAACATGGTTATGAACTGGTCTTACTTGAAGGTTACCGCAGTCCAAGCCGTCAAAATATGCTTGCAGGGAATCCAAATACAACCCGTGCCAAAGGTTATCAAAGCTATCACCAATTTGGTTTAGCTGCCGATGTTGCTTTTAAACGCAACGGTAAAGTCGTTATCTCAGAACGTGACCCTTGGGCAATGCGTGGTTATCAACTCTATGGACAAGTTGCTGAATCCGTTGGTTTAACTTGGGGTGGTCGTTGGAAATCTATTCAAGATTATGGCCATACCGAATACCGTATGCCTGGTCTAAGAAAAACCAAGGAAATGGCAGAACAACTCACTGCTGAAGGACAGTTAACCGCAAGAACAGACGAATCTTAAATACATCTAAAACTTAGTTAAATAAAATAAAACCTCTCGATATAGGGAGGTTTTATTTTAGCATCGGATTAAAAGATATTAATTAAACACAAATCATCCTAAAATTAAAATAACCTTAATCAATAACGGATATAGCAACTGTTTTTTTAGTTTTAAATATAAATTCTTTAAAGATGATATTCATCCCAAATACAAGTATTAAAGCAATCACAAATGATCCAAGTACATCAAAAGGAAAATGAACACCAATATAAATTCTGGACCATCCAACAATTAAACCCAATAACAAAGCTGCGCTACCTATTTTTCGATATCCCGAAAGTAGATATGAAAAAGCAATGGTTGCCACCGTCAAGGTATGTTGGCTTGGAAATGAAGAAGATGAACCATGTCCCGTCAGGATGTGTCCGATTCCAAGGTCAAAAGGACGTGGATGGTAATAGACAGCATGAATGAACTGAGTGACCAATAAAGAAACGACGATCGTGATAAGCATCTTGATAAACTGCACTCGGTATTTTTTATCCTTAAAAAACAATGAAGCAATTAAAAATATAAATAACACTGCAATTAAATTATGTGATGCGAATAAAGCAGCTTTGTCTAAAATCGGATTTTGCGTTGCCGCTGAGTTAATCCAATTAAACAAACTAACATCTATCGTTTCAATTGACATTGCCAATCATTCCATGATGACTTTATATAAAAAAATATTATAAAAACAATCTTAAATAAAAATTAAATTATATATATTCTTGATAAATAGGCGTTGTATTTTCTTCAATTCTCTTCACTACACATATAGAAAAGGGATAAGAAACATCATGTTCTTATCCCTTTTCTTGCTTGATCAATTATCAAAACTTAAGCATGCTTCCAAGGTACTGCAGGTGAACCAATCCATGCTGATTTTGCAGGAATATTCTCTCCTTTCATCACCAAGGTCAGTGGCCCTAATACTGCGTGATTATTCACATTGGCATTGTATAAAATAATACTGCGAGCATTCACGACCACATCACTACCCACATTCACTTGACCAATTTTCATAATCCGGTCTTCAAACAAATGGGTTTGCGGTCCAGAAAAACTATTAAACTCAGCACGATCACCAATCTTCACGCAGTCAAACTCGGTAATATCGGCAGTATCCAGATAGACATCTTTACCAATGTTTACTCCTAACAGGCGTAAAAAGAATGGCAACATCGGCGTCCCTCTTAAATAGTTTAAAAAGTTCGGAATCGCAACCGATTCATACAGACTGGTAATCCCCTCACTGAGCCAAACGAACATGGTCCACATCGGTGCCGAACGTGGTTGGTAACGTCCAATTAAAGCCCATTTCAAGAGTGTCACGATGACAAAGCAACCAATACCGTACAATAAGCCCGCCAAGGTTAAAGCCAGCAAGCCCGTCGCAATACTATAATCGTTGATCACGTCAATCACTTCGAGAACGATCATATAACCAACTCCAATGGCGAGCGCTGTCGGTAATACAATGCGTAAACCCTCAATCAAACCACGCATGAAACGGCGCTTGATACTTGGTTTAAAGGTAAGATGATCGGGATACTGTTCCGCAGCTTCACGTGCAGGTAACAACAATGCTGGAGAACCAAACCAAGTTTGACCTGAATACATTTCTCGGTTATCTGGTGTTTTGGACTGCACCCCAATCAAAACATTGTCAGGTAATACCGTACCATCCGCGATATAAGCACTATTCCCAACAAAGCTACGATGACCAATTTGAGTGGATTTCAACGACATCCAACCACCTTTGATTTCTTCATCACCTAACATTACTGCATCCGCAATAAAGCTTTCTTCACCTAGGGTCAACATTTCAGGAATCACACCTGTGGCGGTCGAAATCTCTGTATTTTTACCCACCTTGGCACCCAACATACGGAACCATGTTGGAGCATAGATTGTGGCGAACAAGCCATGTAAGGTTTGCAAACTGGTTTCCAAAATTTGAGCAGCAAACCATTTACGATAATAGACCCCACCATGTACCGCATAAGTGCCCGTCTCTAAATGTGGCAACACCACTTTACGAATAGCCGATGAAATCAATGCGGTAATCACCATCATCATGGCACTGGCAGGAATCGCAAGGATGAAATAATACAGCGCTGTTTGAATATGGTTATTCGGATCGATATTAAAGACATTGACATCCAACCAATCCACTAACAAGAAGCTTGGGAAAATCGGAATAAAGAACAAGCAAGCAATGATTAAGGCACTAACACTGTAATAACCATATTCAGCAAATTTGCGCACTAAAGATAATTTTGGACGTATCGCTAATGGCGCGAGTTGATCAACATCGCCGATTTTTTTAGCGGGTGTTCCATCCCAAATTTCACCTGCAGGTACCGTAGTCTCATATTCAATCGAGGTTAAAGCATTGACATGGGCTTTTACTTCTAACACGGTATTTTCTTCCAATACCGCATAAGATCCCACATAACTGTCCTGTTTGAGCTGAATTGACCCCAACACCAAGTGACCATGTTCGACTTTGGCATTTTCCAGATTTACATTTGAACCAATACTGACGCCATCTTCAATCGTTAACAGTGACGGCATCCGAATATGCACCGAGCTAATGGTGACATCATGCCCAATCTTCGCTCCAAGTGCTTTGAGGTATAAATTCAGTAAGGTTGAACCAGAAAGTAAATATACAGGTGAAATACTACTAATACGATCTGCCAACCACCAACGGAAATAGGTCATGCCCCATAACGGGTAACGACCAGCACCAATTCCCAACATCAGGATGCGTTTAACACTCATTGAAACCGCAAAACTAGCAATGATGACACTGATATATACCAATAAAGACAGCAAAATTGCATAAGGAATACTATCTCGTGTTCCACCTGTAAAATAATGATAGGTAAAGAATGGTGCTAACCATTGCAAGATATTCACCGAGATCAAAACAGGAATGGTGACCGCCTGTGCAATCCCACAAAGCCATTTATAAGCTTGATTACGTGGATTATCTTGTCCGATTTGGCGGTCAAAGCTTGAAGGTTCGGGTTGCTCAAGCATCAAGGCCGCAATCGCCCCTACTTTTCTGGCCTGATATAAACTTTGAATGGTGAGATGGCTATATGCAGGGTGTTCACGCAGATTTGAGACTAAAACAGCAGCCAAGAGTGAATGACCGCCCAAATCATCAAAGAAATCTGAGTCTAACTTAATCGGAATATTGGGAAATAAACGAGCTAGAATCTCAAATAAAATCTCTTCGGCTGTATTCTGTGGTTGGTCTAATTCACTCCGATCAATCACGCTGGTTAATGGACGAGCCTTTAATGCCTTACGGTCAATTTTACCTGACAATAAACGTGGTACTTCCTCAATAATTTCAAAGCGATTGGGTACCATATAAGGCGGCAAGCGCTGACTCAGATGATGCCGTAGCTGTTTGATTTCAATCGCTTGCTTGGCATCAATTTCAGGGGCAATAAAAGCAACCAACTGATCAATGCCATCTTCAGTGCGTAGCATCACCGCCGCGGTTCCAATCCCATCAAGATCACACAGTGCTGCTTCAATTTCACCCAGTTCAACCCGAAAACCACGGATTTTGACCTGATCATCAGCACGGCCCAAACAATGCACCTGACCAAATTCATCAATTTTGGCGAGGTCTCCTGTGCGATACAAACTGATTTCATCCTCATTATTTGCCCAAGGATTCTCAATAAATTTATCAGCGGTTAAATCAGGCCGCCCTAAATAACCTTGCGCTACGCTCGGCCCAAAAATACACAGCTCCCCTGTTTCGCCTTGAGCCAATAATTCTCTTTCTGCATTGATCACCAACATGCCATAGTTGGGTAAGGGCTTACCAATGGTGACAGGCTTACCTTGTTGTAATAACTCTAAACTGGCAGATACCGTGGTTTCAGTCGGACCATAGGTATTAAACATCTGATGGTGCGGCAATGCCCAACGTTCCACCAACGAGTCTGGACACATCTCACCACCCAAGTTGATGATGCGTAGATTTGGAACATCTTCAGGAAATAAGGCCAGTAAAGTCGGCACAGCATGTAATACCGTAATCTGTTGCTGTTTCAGTGTTTGACAAAGCCGCTCTGGATCACTGACTAAAGATTTTGGTGCAATCCACAAGCTTGCACCCACCAGATAAGACAACCAGATTTCCTCAAAGGACATATCAAAAGCCACCGAGAACCCTTGATAGACCTTATCCTGTTCTTGAATACCTAAAATACTGTTTTCACTGCGCAGGAAATGACAGATATTCTTCTGCGTGATCACAATCCCTTTCGGCTTACCCGTTGAACCTGAAGTATAAATAATATAGGCAGGTTGTTCAGGCGAGGTTTTGGCCAATACCACCGTTTCATGTAGCGGTCGCTGTAATTCAGTATTGGTCCATTTTGTTTGCGGAACTTCATGCAGGTGTTCATACCATTCATCACTGCTAATCATCCCGACTGCAGCCGCATCCTCCAGACAAACAGCGATTCGATCTGCTGGAGTATCCATATCAAACGGTAGCCAAGCCGCACCACTTAAACAAATCGCCAACTGAGATTTTAATAGTTCGATGCCGCGCGGCAGCCATAAACCAACAATGTCACCCGCTTTGACTCCTTTCAGGGTCAAATGCTGTGCCATCAATAAAGCTTGTTGATATAACTCGCCATAGCTCAACGTTCGTTCAGCTTCAATCAGGGCTACTTTTTCAGGAAATTTTTGTGCCGTTTCAATAAAGATATCAGCAAGAACTTCATGCTGTAAAAATTCTGGGTGGTACTTACCACGAATAATATTTTTTGCGCTCATCACACATTGATTCATTTTTATGCTCTCTTTAATGTTTTGATTTAGCCAAAGACGAAATGAGGTATTCGTATTGGTTGGTAAATTAAAGAGAGCAACTTAAAACAACATTAAAGCCTGATGTTCACATAAATAATAAAACCTGAATTAAACAAATATGATCAGTACACCCCAATTTCATCGAGATTAAGAACAAACCACCCCATTAATGTTGATTTGAGTTTTCGAGTCTGAGGCCACAATCGACAGTGCAATGGCATCAACAACTCGGCTCAATGAGCCACTGGCGGCACTCACGACATTTTGGATTGAATCATTATGCTCTTGTATCGGTTGGCTAAAGCTCATCCGACATGCCAACTGCTGATTTTGGTTTGAATTTTGGTCCAATGTGATAGTGGGATCATTCCGCTTGATAATCCAAGCCACAGAAACCTCTACATTTTTCTTGGCAGCATCAGCAGTAACCACATCGAAGTGAGAAAAATCAGTCGCAACTCGGTAAGACACCTTACCTCCCGCCATACCACTATTATAACGATCAACCGCGCCAAGCTTTTGCTGCAAACCTGCCGACAGATTGTCTCTTAACTCCGCACCCAGTGTTGAGGTCCAGCGTTCGTTCTCTAAAATTCGCGATTTACCTGCGGCATCCTGCACCACAATTGGCGCACGATTGATACGATCAGGCAAACCCACAGGAAGAACCTCGATCACACGCACTTTCGAGCTTGCCAAAGGTGTGGCTTTACTTGCCAAGGTATAATAGTTTGGCGTAGGTGTACTTGAACAAGCCCCTAACAATAAGACCATGGACAAGAGACTGAGTTTCAATGAAACCGCTAATAGCGGTTTGGCTGTGCTGCTAATCATTTCTTGTCTGCCTCTGTTTTTTTACCACGAATCAATGATTCGGGATGTTGTTCAATATAGTCCGCCATTAATTGCAAGGACGCGGCTGCTCGGGTCATTTGTTGTAAAGCTTTACGCACATCTTGCTGCATCGGCGCATCACTGGATAGAATCGACTCACTAGATTGCATGGTTTTACGCACATCATTCAATGTCGCTTGCAAACCTGGTGCCACTTTGCCATCCAACTGTTTCACCAACTTATCTGTCGACTCAATGGTGGTATTCATATTATTCAGTGTTTTACGAACGTCTTTTCCAATTTCTTCGAGTGGGAACTTACTGACTTTATCGGCAATTTGTGACACTTGCGCCTGTAAGCCACTCAGCTCTGTTGCAGTGGTCGGTACTTCAACACGTCCATCTGGTCTAGTGATCAAAGAAGCCGCTTTGGCTTTTGGAAACTTATCAAAGGCAATGTAGTTCTGACCTGTTAATAAATTACCTGTCCGCATCTGCGCACGCCAGCCCTTCTCAATAAAGTATTTAAAAATTTCGCCATCAGGATCAAGCTCTTTGCCATGCGCCAATCGCGATGGATAAATCACTGCATCCACACGCATTCTTAAATGGGTATAAGACTGATCAAATTCGACATTGATTGATTTAACATTACCGATCTCAATCCCCATAAAGTCAATCGGAGCACCCGCAGTTAAACCACGAAGCGAATGATCAAAATACATAATAATTGGACGTGGTTTACCATCAGGCTCTTTCATTGCTTCTTTGCGGGAATCAGACAAAGTAAAATAACTATTGTCAGGCGCAATAGCACCAGCCGAATTTTCAGGATAACCAAAGGCAATCCCGCCTGCCACAATACTGGCAAGCGATTGGGTATCTAAATTAAAACCAGATGCATTTAAGGTCACGTCCACACCACTGGCTTGCCAGAAACGGGCATCAGTGGTCACGAATTTATCGTAAGGTGATTGAATAAAGGTTTGAAGTTCTACACTTTTTCCATCAGCGGCTAATTTATAGGCAGTAATCTGCCCAACATTAATTCTGCGATAGTAAATCGGCACACCAATATCCAATGAACCTAAATCTTGTGCTTTGAGGAAAAAGACTTTACCGGGAATATCTGAAGAGACCACAGGCGGCACTTCAAGCCCCGTAAAGGTTTCCTGCTTTTGCTCCGCCTTACCACCATCGACTTCAATATAAGCCCCAGAGAGTAAGGTATCGATCCCCGAGATTCCTCCTGTTCCCACTCTCGGTCTCACCACCCAAAAGCGTGAATCTTTGGCTGCAAAATTACTGGCATCTTTACGTAGCTCGATTTTGGCAATAATGTGTGAACGATCATCTGACAGATCAATTTGACGCACCAAACCAATATCCACCTGTTTATAACGGACTGTAGTCTTACCTGCGACTAAGCCTTCTGCAGTACGAAAAGACACTTCAATACTTGGGCCTGTATCAAGAACCGCTTTGGCTGCCAGTGAAATTCCAATCAGCAGCGCAACGAATGGTACCAGCCAAATCAATGCAGGTCGCCAACGCCCTTTCTTCTTTTCAGGTTCAGCGAGGATTGCATCATTCTGCGTTAACTCGGTTGAGTTCTCTGCAGAATCTTGGTTAGTCGGGGTATTTTCTGACATAGTGATCTTTCTTTTATAGGTCAAAAATAAGACGAATCTTCAATCTTAACTTTTTAATTGATGAATCGCCGTTCCTTTCATATGATTTGATTGCTGCTCATCCGCTTGATGTGCCTTGAAATAATTGTCCCAAATAATCCTTGGATCAAAACTCAAGGAAGCAAACATGGTCAACACCACAACGGCACCAAAAGCCACAGCTCCCGGCCCTGCCAATATGGTTGCCAATGATTGAATCTGAATCAATGCAGTGAGCAATGCAACCACAAAAACATCAATCATGGACCACCGTCCAATAAACTCAACAATACGATACATCAGCGCACATTGTTCAGGACTAAAATGCCATTTGGAAGATGACTGCATATAGACTGAAACCAATAAAAAAATCAGAATCAATAATTTTAAAATCGGGATAAAGATACTGGCCATAAAAATCACGACAGAGACCAGATAATCACCATTTTGCCAAAAATAGATCACGCCACTAATAATGGTGTCTTGCTGACGGCCCAATAAAGAATCGGTAATGGTCATCGGAAGGACATTGGCAGGAATATATAAAATTGCAGCAGCAACCACCAAGGCTAGCGTACGATTTAAACTTTCTGGCTTGCGCGAATGCAATGCGCTTTTACATCGAGAGCAATGTGCATGCCCATGTTGATCAGCCTGAGCACCAACTTGGTTGAGTAATCCGCAACAATGGCATTGAATTAACCCGACATCTTTTGCCCTGACGTAATTTTTAATCTGTAAATCAACATCAGAAAGCTGTTCTATAATTGAAGAAGTTTCGGCGTTCTGAACTTTAGCCTGCTTCATCCCAGACTCCTATCCACTTCATTCCAAAGATCTTTGATTTTGAGTGAAGCAATATATACCAAAAGGACACTAAGCAAGGTAAAGGCCCACAATGCAACACCTGGAATCACGGTGACCATGCCAACCAGTTTAACCAATGTCACCAGTACACCAATTAAAAATACTTCCACCATTCCCCATGTCCGAAACAGAAACAATGCCCGCAGTGCAGGGATTAAATATGGAGGTCTACGTTTCCAGAGACTGATACATATAAGTACATAGCTGAGTAATAACAATTCAATCAAGGGTACGATAAAAGTTGTGATCAGAATCAGCACCCCGACCAAGGCACGATCAATATGAAACATGGTCCATGCCGCACCAATCAAGGTGGTTTGCGAGGTGTTACCTTGAAGCTCAACAATCACAATGGGAAAACTATTGGCAATCACGAAGATAATCAATGCAGTAATAACCAACGCCAATAAGGATGAAAACGAACGGCTGCGACGATAGAGTTCAGCACCACAACAGGTACAATAAGCGCGTTCGCCCGACACCAACTCGACCTTACGGTAAATCGCGTCACATTCTTCACAACCTGCCAATTCGCTTAGCTTGACTTGCTGACCAATTGCTAAAGGCTGATTATTTTTATTCGCCATATAGTCATGCCTATGATCAAAATTCTGTTTCGTTTACATAATCGACTTAGCTTCTGTTATACCGTTATTTTTGATAAGCACAACGCATCACTGCCAATCTTACACAATATATAAACAAATCAGGGTTTAAAAGCCTGATTCATGGAATTGTGTCAGAATCTTTAGCAAAAATCAGGCCTATTTCTATAGAAAAGCGGCTTCTTTTATCTACACAAATTAGGTTTAAGCATTTCCCATAAAAAAGTGGATCAGTTACAGTACATCTCTATAACTGATCCACCCTGTTTATTGTTCTTTGAAGTTTTAAATCGCCTTATCTTTATAGAAAAGGTTATAACTCACATAACAAGCAATAATAAATAATACACAGCAGATAAAACCGACTTGCATCGATGGATCGGTCACCATACTAATACAGGTAATCACACAGAATACCCCACCTAAAATCGGGGTCAGTGGAAATAAAGGTGCTGCAAATTTAAGATCTTTGACTGTTTTACCTGATTTAATCCATTGTCTGCGGAAGTTGAATTGGGAGACACAAATCGAAATCCACACTACCACCATGGTAAATGCAGCAACACCGAGTAGATTTTTGAAAATCGTTTCAGGGGCAAAATGTTCAGATAATAATCCTGGAATTGCGCCAAACATGGTCACAATAATCGCAATAATCGGTGTACCTGAACGGGTTAATTTTGAAAATACTTTCGGTAATTGCTTCTTCTCAGACAATGACCACATCATGCGTGATGCAGCAAACAACCCTGAGTTTGCAGCAGATAAAAGTGCGGTGATAATTACAAAACGAATAATGTCTTCTGCGTATGGAATACCAATGTAATTAAATACGGTCACGAATGGGCTATTGCTGACACTGTTAGCATTTAGACCCGCCATTTCATAAGGCAGTAATGCACAAATCACTACAATGGTACCGACAAAGAAAATCAATAAACGCCAGATCGCAGCATTGATTGCTTTAGGTACCGTTTTCGCAGGCTCTTCTGCTTCACCTGCTGCCACACCAATCAACTCTGTACCCGAAAATGCAAAATTCACGATGAGCATGGTCGCAAAAATTGGGAAAATACCATTTGGAAACCAACCATGTTCCGTCAGCTTGCTAAACAAAGGTGCCGACTCATGCCCATGATAAGAAATCATGCCAAAAATGGCCGCTAGGCCCAATCCAATAAAACAGATAATGGTCAACACTTTGACCAACGATAACCAAAATTCAGACTCGGCAAATAACCGTGTCGAACTGACATTCAGACTAAAGACCAAACCTGCAAATAATAAAGTCCAGGTCCACATGGAAATAGAAGGAAACCATTCTTGCATGAGTAATGCAGCGGCAGTAAATTCAGTGCCTAGCGTTGCAGTCCATGTCAGCCAATACAACCAAGTGATCATATAACCTGTGCCTGGTCCAATATAGGTTCTGGCATATTCACCAAAAGAACCTGAAACCGGCATCTGTACTGCCAATTCACCCAAGCACAACATCACCATGTAGGCAATCACACCACCCAATAGGTAAGCGAGAATCGCTCCGACTGGGCCAGCCTGAGAAATGACATCACCAGAACCTAAAAACAGCCCTGTTCCAATTGCACCACCCAATGAAATCATCACCAGATGACGCTTGGTCATGGCACGTTTCAATGGTTTACCGATTTCAATCTCAGAGCTAGAAACTCCTGATAGACTGGCAACATCCTGCTGTGGCACATATTGCCCACCCAAGCCTTCACCTGATGGGAATGTCTTTTCGTTATTGTTACTCATACACGGTCACTCCAACTGTATTCTTATGACAACCTGTCCTTGCTGTATTGCACTCATAAAAACGAATATCTAAACGATATTCTTTGACACGTTTTGTTCTATTGAACATCCATATTCAAACTCCATTTCATCCGTTTCTTGCCGATAATTAAGCTGTTAAATCGGCGACCGCTTTCTTAATTTCCTTTAATATCAGTCCAGCCCGAAGCCCTGTTTTCACATTAGGATTCGGGAATAAAATCCAGACTTGCTGATCATGCGCGACATAATTCCCTGCTTGCTGAGTCGCAATCAACTCACCTTTCTGAAAAGTAGAAAAATTAGGAGCATCGGCACTTAAATTCAGCTGAAAATCGTCACTTTGTTTTAATACTGAATCCACTACCTTAAATTGGCGAATCGGTCCTTTTAGTCGTGCAGGCAATGCTTGATCTGCAAGAACTGCACGTAACATCTGGTCAGTACTGGCAAACTCAGCTAAATCATTGGCCCCAAAAGGCTTAGCCTTGCCTAGCTCCAAAGTACTACTGGCTGCCTGAAATTTTTCAGCCGTAAAGTGAGTAAAGGTTTTGCCTGCGGCATTGTGATAGACCAAAGCATCCAGATCAGCCGCCTTTAAACTTTGAATCAGGAATTCATCATAGGCATGTGTTTGATATGGGAATAAGGCAAAAACTGGCAGTAATGAAGCACGAATTGCGGTATGTAAATCATAATGATAACGCTGTGCCTGTGGCTGACTCTGTTCAAAAAACTGTGTTGTCACTTGCTCTAAATGCGCCGCCCGTTCAGTCTCTTGATCTTGAATTAAATTTTGGTAAGCACCACAGAACATGCGGTTCATATCATTTTCAAGATAACGTGCACCATGACGAATGGCTTCAGGGTTGCCCAATACAAACAGTACACGTACCGCCAGTACCAACCGATCAGTAAATAAATCATGAATGATCTGTGACAATAATTCGATCGGTGCCGTTTCATTGCCATGAATGCCTGCTGAAAGTACCATGGTTTTTACATAGCTTGTCTTGGGTGTACATTGCAATAGCCCTTCACCTAGCCATTGCCATGTAAATCCAGCGCTTTCCCCTTGCATTTGCACTGGGACTTGTTGTTCTAAAGTCAACGTTAGTAAATCAACCATGTACTTTCATCCTTAAAAGCCGTTATTTGTGTTTATCTTTGGAAGTGATAAACCGAACCTAAAGCTAAAATCTTGGTCAGTTCATCGAGTGCAGTACGGCTCTCGATCAATAAACTTGGATCGGCCAAATCATCTTGTGTTAACTCATCACGATAATGCTGATCCACCCACTGATTCAGCGTTTTGAATAATGCATCATTCATAAATAAGTTTGGATTCACCGCGTTCAGTTCAGCCTCATTCACTGCAACACGCAATCTCAAACATGCAGGTCCACCGCCATTACGCATACTTTCACGCAAATCAAATACCTTTATGTCATCAATTGGCGTACCCATTTGAATCATGTCATTCAAGTAGCTCCATACTGCCTTGTTGTGACGTGATTCCTCTGGTACCACAATGCTCATGCCACCATCTGCACGGGTTAAAATCTGGCTGTTGAACAAATAAGTTGAGACTGCATCGTCAACACTGACTCGATTTTCGGGAACTTCAATTGAAATAAACTCTTGCTCGATCCCCGCCATCTTTTTACGGATTTCATCTAAGGCATCAGCCTGATTTAAAAACGCCTGTTGATGATGGAACAACACTTGTTGATTACTTACGGCGATGACATCGTTATGAAATACACCTTGATCAATCACAGCTGGATTTTGCTGAATAAACACCGTGCGTTTCGCATCCAGACGATGCAAACGTGCAATCGCTTCACTTGCCTCGCGGGTTTGACGCGCAGGGAATTTCTGCGGTGCTACCGTTCCACCAAGCTGTTGCTGACCATACACAAACACCTGTACACCCGCTTGATCATACCCACCACCAAGACGGTTATGATTGGCTGCCCCTTCGTCACCAAATAAAGCGGCTTCAGGCAGTGCTTCATGGTGCGCGAAATATACATCATTATTGAACATGGCTTGAAGAATACGGGTAGTCGTATGATGCTCAATTGATCGATGGAACTTATTATTCAGGTTTGCCGCTGTAAAATGCATGCGTTTGTCAGCACTATCTGCCGATGGCGACACTGTACAAGAGTTGGCTGTCCACATCGAAGAAGCTGAACTCAACGATGATAATAAGGCTGGTGCAGTACGCATCGCCTGAGTAATCACGTCAATATCACTGCCAGTAAAGCCCAAACGGCGCAACGTTGGCACATGCGGACGCTCTTGCGGTGCGAACACACCTTGCTTTAATCCTAAATCTGCAAGGGCTTTCATTTTCTTCAAGCCTTGCTTTGCTGCGAGCTTAGGATTTGACGCATTATTACGGTTTTTGGTTGAAGCAACATTACCAAAAGATAAGCCCGCATAATGATGCGTCGGCCCCACTAAACCATCAAAATTGATTTCATAACCTGACATTTTTTTCTCCCTGTGTCCCGATGCGATCCGTCTTAGAGCACAATGCCCGGTGATAGTTTTGAAGGTAAAGTAACGCTGTCACTTTCCAGCGATGCCATTGGCCATGCACTATAGTCTGCGGCGTAAAAAGCACTAGCACGATGGTTCCCAGACGCTCCAACCCCACCAAATGGTGCAGCACTTGAAGCGCCTGTTAATGGCTTATTCCAGTTCACAATGCCTGCACGTGCTTCAATCAGTACACGATCAAATAAATCACGGTCAGGTGAAACCAGACCAACAGCCAAACCAAAACGGGTGTTATTGGCAATGTTCAAAGCTTGATCGAAACTGTTGTAGCGATAGATCGTAGTGAGTGGACCAAAGTATTCGTCATCTGGAATATCGGTCACCTCAGTAACATCTAAAATACCCGCGGTAAGCAATGAGCTATCCGCTTGTGGACGGGTCATTTCTAACAATGGTTTTGCGCCCAAGGCAATCAGTTTGTTTTGGGCTGCCAACATCTGTTCCGCTGCATGCGCAGAAATTACTCCCCCCATAAACGGTTGAGGTTCAGCATTCCAGTGACCTACGACCAAACTCTTCGCCACTTCAACAAAACGTTGAATGAAGGCATCACCATTGGCACCCTGCTTGACAATAATACGACGTGCACAGGTACAACGTTGCCCCGCAGAAACGAAAGCAGATTGAATGGCTAAATTCACCACGGCATCAATATCGGTTGCTTCATCAATGATCAGGGCATTATTGCCGCCCATTTCCAAAGCAAGGATTTTTTCAGGTGCGCCTGCCATTTGTTTATGTAGGTGATAGCCTGTATTGGCACTGCCCGTAAACAGCAAACCATCAATTTGTCCTGCTGCTGCAAGTGCTTCACCCGTGCTGCGTCCACCTTGTACGATATTCAGCACACCTTTTGGTAGACCTGCTTGCTGCCACAATTTTGCAGTTTCTTCCGCCGTCCAAGGGGTGAGTTCACTTGGTTTAAACACCACAGTATTGCCCGCAATCAATGCAGGAACAATATGACCATTTGGCAAATGACCTGGGAAGTTATAAGGCCCAAATACGGCGAGAACACCATGTGGACGGTGACGTAATGAAGCCACACCATCTGGCATTTCAGTTTCGCTAAAACCAGTGCGTTGATGATAAGCACGAATCGAAATTGCCACTTTACCGATCATCGACTGCACTTCAGTTAGGGTTTCCCAAAGTGGTTTACTGGTTTCTTGGCTAATCACTTCAGCCAATTGAGTTTTATGCTGTTCAAGTAAGCCCGCAAAGCGCTCAATGATTGCAATACGCTCTTCCAATGGCAAACGTGCCCATGCTGGAAAAGCCTGACGCGCTGCATGGCACGCCTGTTCAACATCGACTGGGCTTGCCTCATGCCCCGCCCAAATGTGCTGATTGCTCACTGGATTAGTTTTATTGAAGGTAGTGCCTTGTCCTTGAACCCAAGCACCATCAATTAATAATGCACCTTGTGACATTAGTTGTTCTCCATTTTTTCTAATGCTAAAACACGGACTTGATCGTGTTCAGCAATATTCAGTGCCTGTGCTTGTGCTGCGGTCATATGCAGATTCTCACTTTCATCAACTTTGTTATTGATCAGCAACACGGCGTAATCTTGGTATTGGTCATTGGCAACCAAAAAGTGTGTCTCCGTACTTTCGACTTGCTCAGTGAGTTTGACTTTAAGCAAGCGGCTTTCTTTCACCGCCCGTAACTCAGCAGTATTGGCTTCCAGTGTCGGTCCAGCATCAAAGATATCAACATGACCTTGATACTTAAGACCTTCTGACATCAGCACTTTGGCCGCTGGCAATGTATGTGGATGCACTTCTGCAATCACTTCACGCGCCTCGGAGGTCAACAAGTCAACATAAACCGGAAATCTCGGCATCAATTCTGCGATAAAGGCTTTTTGCCCAACACCACTGAGATAATCCGCTGCGGCAAAATCCATATTAAAAAATAGATAACCCAGTGAATCCCAAAAAGGTGATCGTCCGTTTTGGTCTGAAAAACCACGCATTTCTGCAATCAGTCGCTCTTCAAAGAAAGAACGAAAAGCTGCGATAAACAGAAAACGGACTTTGGATAAAAACTTGCCGTTTTGGTTTTTGCGATATTCAGGATCAAGGAACAAGGTACAGAGTTCACTACAACCCGTATGGTCATTACTTAAAAACAAAGTGTCTAAAGTTTTATAGACATTCAAAGCTTTAGAAGCATGTACCTGTTTGGCCACACGGAAGTTGTAAAACGGTTCATTCAATCCGACCGCAACTTCAATCGCACTCACACCCACAATTTTGTGAATGCTGGTGTCTTCCAATACAAACAGATAACTTGCCTCGCACTTTTCGGTTAAACCCTCTAAAGTGCGAGTGGTACGTGTAATACGCTCTGCCAAGATGTCTTTATTTTGGGGTAAGGAGGTCAGGCCAATGCCCGACTCCCCAGCTCGTTGCGCTAAACGATAAATATCATCTAAGTCCCGATGCGCTGCATGTCGAACAATCATCATGGTTAGATGCTCACAGCAGACTTAGAGGCGTGCTAGTGCACGAACAAAACGGCTTAGACCTTCATCAATATCGTGTTGAGGAATGATCAATGAAGGGGTAAAGCGTACGACATCAGCACCTGCGACCAGTGCCAATAGTCCTTCTTCACCCGCTAAGGTCACAATATTCTTCGCTTTGCCTGCGTGTTCATCTTTCAACACACAGCCAATTAACAAACCTTGACCACGGATTTCTTTGAACAATCCATACTCAGCATTGATTTTGTTTAAGGCATCGATGAAATATTGATGACGTTGTTTAACGCCGTCCAGAACTTCAGGTGTATTAATAAATTCAAATACCGCGCCAGCAACCGCACAAGCCAATGGGTTACCACCATAAGTGGTACCGTGATCGCCAACTGCATACATATTGGCATAATGATCTGTAGTGATCATTGCACCAATCGGGAAACCACCACCCAATGCTTTTGCAGTCGTCAAAATGTCAGGTGTTACCCCTGTATTCATATAGGCATACAATGAACCTGTACGACCCACACCTGTTTGTACTTCATCAAAAATCAGCACGGCACCTTTTTCATCACACAATGCGCGTAAGCCTTTTAAGAATTCGATATCTGCTGGTAGAACGCCACCTTCACCTTGAATCGGTTCGACAATCACGGCACAAGTATTTTCATTGATCGCTGCTTTTGCTGCTTCAAGGTCATTAAACGCAGTGTGTTCAATCCCACCCGGTAAAGGTGCAAAGTCTTGAGAATATTTTGGCTGACCACCTGCTGTTACGGTAAACAAAGTACGACCGTGGAAGGCATTCTTAAATGCAACAATCTGGTTCTTATTTGCATTGCCACTCAGCAAACCGACTTTACGTGCCAGTTTTAATGCAGCCTCGTTGGCTTCTGCGCCCGAGTTACAGAAAAAGACTTTGTCAGCAAAAGTACTATCTACCAATTGTTTTGCAAGACGTAATACAGGCTCATTGGTATAACCATTACCAATGTGCCATAGCTTTTGCGCTTGTTCAGTTAAGGCTTTTACTGCAACAGGATGTGCATGACCCAAGGCATTTACCGCGATCCCACCTGCAAAATCAATATATTCTTTATCGTTTTGATCCCACAAACGTGATCCTTCGCCACGCACTAAAATGAAGTTTGCTGGGGCAAAAACGGGAACCATCCAATCATTAAAATTGCTACGTGTAATTGCGACTTCGCTCATTCTATTTACTCACTTCCTGTTTAATCTTCAGGCTTGTTGAATGCTCAACAAGCCCTTTCACTTTAATTTTATAAATGACTTAACCTGGGAAAATACCGCGTTCTTTACGCGCTTTCAGAATACGTTCACAGGCCAAAATATAAGCGGCTGTACGTAAGCTACATTCCTTCTGTGCTGCCGTGTTCCAAACATCAGCAATCGCTTGGATCATCAACTTATCAAGACGTTCATTGATTTCATCCTCGGTCCAAAAGTAACTCGCCATATCTTGAACCCATTCAAAATAACTGACGGTTACACCACCGGCGTTACAGATCACGTCAGGCACAACGGTAATATCGCGACTGACAAATACATCATCTGCTTCTGGATAGGTTGGACCGTTGGCGCCTTCAAGTACGATTTTCGCTTTCAGTTTTTGTGCACGTTCAACCGTAATCTGACCTTCCAATGCCGCTGGGATGAGAATGTCCATATCAACCGTCCAGAATTCTTCGTCTGAGATCACAGTTGAATCAACAAAGCCCATCACGCCACCAGTTTCAACGACATGCTTTTGCAATGCTTTGACATCCAAGCCTTCTGCATTGAAAATGGTACCGGTATGATCTTGTACAGCAACGATTTTTGCGCCTGCATGGCTAAACAAATAAGCGGCTTCATTCCCGACGTTACCGAAGCCTTGTACCGCAACTTTGCTGCCTTCGACTGGTAATTTAATGCGTTCTGCAACCTGCATACCCGTTACGAATACGCCACGACCTGTGGCACGAACACGACCAAGTGAACCGCCTAAATGAACAGGCTTACCTGTTACCACACCTGTTACGGTATGACCTTTGATACTTGAATAGGTATCCATCATCCAGCCCATAATATTGGCATTGGTACCGACATCTGGCGCAGGAATATCAATTTGAGGACCAATGATTGGACTGATTTCACTGGTAAAACGGCGGGTTAAACGCTCTAATTCACGTGGTGACAATTCTTTTGGATTGACACGAATACCACCTTTGGCACCACCGAATGGCAGATTCAATACTGCGGTTTTAATGGTCATCCATGCAGACAATGCCATCACTTCATTCAATTCAACATCTTGGTGATAGCGGATACCGCCTTTACCTGGACCACGTGATAAATTGTGCTGTACACGGTAACCTTCAAAATGGCGAATTGAACCATCGTCCATCACGATTGGAACATCAACGATAAGCGTACGCTTTGGGGTTTTCAGTGTGTTGACAAAGTTACTGAGGTCAGCATCCAAATAAGGTGCCACTCGATCGACTTGAGTGAGAAAAGTTTGCCAAGCACTGCCATTTTGAGCCGCATATGATAAAGACATCATCTATTCCTTAATTAATCAATTGTCCCTGTTATTCACAGATTCCCTTTGTTTAAGGGCGTCCTACCCCCATCCTCCCTGATGTGCATTCAGCTTCTTTCGTGCCGAAGTGAAAATGCTTGGGGTGTTGTATTGTTATTATTATTAAGAATCAAATTGATTCACAAAATTCGTTATAATGATTAAAATGAATTATTTTTTATCAATTTGCTAATAGAAAGAATCAAAATGAACAATATCGATCATATTATATTAGGCTTACTCAAAGACAATGCGCGGATGTCCATTACCGACTTAGCAGCGAAAACACGTGTGTCCCGTGCCACAGTACAGAAACGAATTGAATATATGGAATCAACGGGGATTATCACAGGTTATACCGTGCGTTTCCGTCCCAATGCTGAAAAAAACATCATTCGGGCATGGATGAATATCATGGTGGAAGGTACCCGAGCGCAGGCCGTGATTCGAGAGCTACGCCTAGAATCAGCCGTTGAACGTCTGCATACCACCAACGGTAAATGGGATATTCTGGTTGAGTTGCAATCTGATAGTCTGGAAAATTTTGATAAAGCCTTGGAGCGAATCCGAAATATTTCAGGAATTTACAATAGTGAAACCAGTATCTTGCTCTCCACCTATAAGACCTAAAAAAAGGACTCTATTAAGAGTCCTTTTTATCCACAGAAGGATTAGTAACTAACACGGCGGTAATTACGATATTCTGGCGTCCAGAAATTATCTTCAATCGCTTGTTTCAACACATCATTACTTAATGGTACGGCTAAGCCGTCAGCCATCGCGGCTTTTGCCACTTTGAAGGCAATAAATTTAGACACCTGTTGAATATCATTAATATTCGGTAATAAATCCGCTGCGGCATTTTTCAAACGTGGTGAACAATCTGCTAAGGCGGTACTTGCAGCCATCAACATCGAGTCACTGATATGGGTTGCACCACATGCAATCACGCCCAAACCAATCCCAGGGAAAATATAGGAGTTATTACACTGCGCAATGCTATAGACCTTACCTTGATAATAGACGGGTGCAAATGGACTACCTGTTGCCACAATTGCAGCGCCTTGCGTCCACTCAATAATATCTTTCGGCTGCGCTTCCACTTGTGACGTCGGGTTCGACAATGGCAATACAATCGGATGCTTATAATATTTAGCTAAGGTTTTAATCACTTCTTCACTAAATAAGCCAGCCTGCCCTGACACCCCGATCAAGATACTCGGTTTAGCATTCTTGACCACATCCAACAAAGCGACATTCTCACCTGTATATTCCCAAGTACTGATTGCATTGACTGGTGTGGCAAGTTTTTGCTGAAAATCGAGTAAGTTAGGTTGTTGATCGGTCATCAAGCCGAAACGATCCACCATAAAGATGCGTGAACGCGCTTCATGGTCACTCAGACCTTCGTCCATCATCTGTCTAACGATCTGTTCAGCAATACCACATCCTGCTGAGCCTGCGCCGACAAAGGTAACGGTTTGGTCTTTCAGTTGTTTTCCTTGTGCGCGTGAGGCTGCAATCAAAGTCGCAACTGTCACTGCTGCCGTGCCTTGAATATCATCATTAAAACAACAGATCTTATCGCGGTACTGAGTCAATAACGGCATGGCATTGGTTTGCGCAAAATCTTCAAACTGAATCAACACATCTGGCCAGCGTTGGCGCACTGCCTTAATAATCTGCTCAACAAATTCATAATATTGCTCACCACGAATACGTGGCTGTTTCCAACCCATATAAATTGGGTCATCCAGCAATTCTTGGTTATTGGTGCCGACATCAATGGTAATCGGCAAGGTATAAGCAGGACTAATCCCACCACATGCGGTATACAGCGACAACTTACCAATTGGAATCCCCATACCACCAATTCCCTGATCGCCGAGACCCAAAATGCGTTCACCATCGGTAATCACAATCACCTTAACGTTTTTCTTATTCACGTTATGGATAATTTGATCAATGTACTGACGCTCTGGATAGGAAATAAAAATACCGCGATGGCGACGATAGATGTCTGAGAAGCGCTGACAGGCTTCCCCAACTGTTGGAGTATAAATGATCGGTAGCATTTCATCTAAATGCTGACTCAACAAGTTATAGAACAAGGTTTCATTGGTATCTTGAATATTTCGCAAATAAATATGCTTATTCAAGTCACTATCAAATGAAAGGTACTGCTGATATGAACGTTGCGTCTGCTCTTCAATATTCTCGATATTGTATGGAACTAGCCCATGTAAGTTAAAATTCTCTCGTTCTTCTTCAGAAAAAGCAGAGCCTTTATTTAACAGAGGTAGTTCTAAAAGAGCGTTTCCAGCATAGTGAATATATAAAGGTTTTTTGATTTTACTAAGGCTCACAGACATACTTTACTCTTTAGACTCTCTCTCGAATGTACAAAAAATGGATTCGCTGAAGTACTTTAAAAAAGCGCTTTGGCATGGGCAATAATTTACACTAATCAGAGCTCGAAACCGAATAATCTAACTGTATGTAAACCGATTCAATATTTAGTAAATAAATAGTAGTCCCTATTTTGGATCGTTTTTTAAGCTTTCATGCAACATTTTGAATTATTTTTGCATTCAGGAGACTTTAGAATTGTAGTGATATCGTTCTAGCTGCTTTTTAATAGGCATTCCTCTCGGACATTGTGCTTGGCGATCAGATATTGTCTTGGTTCGAAGTAGTCAATCTTTGCTGTTTTAAAATCATATGACATGCATCATCTGACTTTAGTTATTCAACTCTTTCTCTTCTATCGCGCTCTACACCACCATTACACCCTTTAAAACGAACAAGATGGGACAATTTAGCCCTATCTCTTGCAAATGATCGCCAGTTTTATATGATCTAAGTGAAAGCATTGCTCACCCTATAACGCTCCTTGTTTGACAATGAGCAATGCCTTCACCTATCTAAATAATAAAGCCGCATGATTCAAACGAATTGTGAACTCAAATATTTCGCTACCATTCCGCATTTTTAAGCTTTCTTTTTCTTAGACTTCTTAGTGAAAAAGCTTAGCGCATGTGAATAATGCGTTGGGGTAATGCGCTGAATCAGATCCAGTACTTTGGCATCATTACCAATCAAGATCCGTGCTTTATCCGCTTTCACCGCATCTAAAATAACTTTAGCCGCCTGCTCTGGTGGTGTTTTTAAAACCTTATTAAATGCCTGACTCGCCTTGACAGGATTCATGCCTAAACTGCGAATACTGTCACTCATGCGCGCACTGTTGGCGATATTGGTGCGGATTCCTCCTGGATGTACGCAGGTTGAACTCACGCCATCATTTTGAAGTTTGAGCTCTTGTCGTAAAGCTTCAGTAAAACCACGAACTGCAAATTTAGTGGCATTGTAAGCACTTTGAGTTGGCTGTGCGGTTAAGCCAAACAGACTGGAAATATTAATAATATGCCCTTCTCCACTTTGCTTGAGATAAGGTAAAAACTCTTTGGTACCGTAGACCACGCCCCAAAAATTAATCTTGAAAATCCAGTCCAACTCTTCATAGCTCATACCTTCAACGGTACTGGCGAGCGCAACACCTGCATTATTAAAAATCAGATTGATTTTGCCATGTACTTTGAAACTATCCTCTGCCCAATCACGAACGGCTTGTTGATCAGATACATCCAGTTTCGTCAAAGTGACTTTGACTGGATACTGTTGTAGCAATGCCTGTGTTTCTACCAAGCCTTTTTCATTGATATCACTCAGCGCCAAATGCGCACCTTGCTGTGCCAATAAAATTGCCAGTTGTTGTCCAATACCAGATCCCGCACCTGTAATGGCAGCGACTTTTTGATTAAAATTTTTCATATCACGACTCTATTTAAAGTTGATAAAAATTGGCAGCGTTTTGTCTAAACATGGCATGCAAAGCCTGCTCACCATAAGGACTGAGCATTTGAATATAGGCATGGATTAAGTCATTTAAACGCGTGTTCGGCTTATCCATGGGAAAATTGGATGCAAACATGATCCGCTCGGTGCCAAATACCGTGATTGCATGTTGAATCATCGGCGTGAGTAAATTCACCATCTCACTTACACTGGCCGTTCGATCTTGCTGATAAAAACGGTGTCCTAATACGGGCATCATCAAACCTGAGATTTTGGCATGGACATTTTTCTGCTCCGCTAGTCGTGCCAAATCCTGTTGCCATTGTTTAAAAATGGCATCACGCTGCGATTGTGTAATTCCCGTTTTCTTGCCCACTGCACCAAACAGACCAACAGGTGTCGCCAGATGGTCAAGCACAATACGTGTTTCAGGAAATTGTTTCGCCAAGCTGGTGATTTCTGCTAACTGTGTGGAATAGGCCCATGCATCAAAAGATAAATCCAGTTTTGCCAGTTGTTCAAAACCTGTAAGGAATTTCTTGTTCTGATATAAATGTGGCCGATCACACCAACGGTAAACCCCCTTGTCTTGATGCCAAGCCGCCATTTTACGGATACCGCGAAAGCGTGGACTCGCCTGCTGATGGGCTTTAAGAATATCCTTAAATTTTCGATCTCTTGGGTCAGCTGTTGCAACAATAGCACCGAGTTTTAAGCCTTGTGCTTTAAAGTCTAATTGCTGAATCCACTGGGTTTCTTCCACTACCCCAAAACCTTTGTGGTGATGCCAGTTGGCTTCGACATGAACCACACTCTCGACTGAGAATGGCGAAGTGTCTGCCTGATAATGCTCAGGTAAATAAGGACACAAGGCATATTCTGTTAAGCCTAAAGTATCCAATAGCGGTTTGGGTTTAACCCAGCGCACCACTCGATCCATCATCCTCGGATATTTCCCCAAAGCTTTGACCAACAAGGCTGCTGAATGTGGTGTGTGATAAGGATCCCACTGATGAATATGCGGATCAATGATTGCAAAATCTAATCTTGTCATTGTTGTACTCGATATAAGCTCAGCATATAAAATCTGAAATGATGTGCATCCATGACATCTGTCTATTGTTCTCAATCTACTGTTAGAGACTTTAGCCTACTGAACAAAGCACTATGAATAAAATGATTTATTTAAATATTTAACTATGAATAGAATTCATTAGAAAAAATAATAAATGCATTATCAATACTTTAATTTTTATAAACCCTACCATTATTGTAAATGATTCCTATTTAACTATACTTAAGCCGCTTATTGCATGCTCAACCTCCCTTTCAGCCCAATACGTTGATGACGCTCCTGCATTAACCCGATTTTTTGTATCGCTCAGGTATCTCTATGTCTGCTTTCTCCCCACGCAAAAACCTCATTACTGTTGAAATTTTAAAACAAAGCAGCCTATTCCTTTTATCTTTAATACCCGTGCTGTCGTGGGCAGAAACGACCTCAATACAACCCACTCAACTCGCAACCATTAATGTTCAAGCTGAACAGTCCGCCAGTTATATCGCCGCACAAACAGCATCAATCTTACGTGGTAATCAAAACAATCTAGAAAGCCCACAAACAGTCAATGTGGTGTCTAAGCAGTATGTGAAGGATTATATGCCTGCAAACTTAGACAATGCACTGACTCAAGTGAGTGGTATTACCCAAGGCAATACATTAGGGGGCACTCAAGATACCGTGATGAAACGCGGATTCGGCGATAATCGTGATGGTTCAATTACCGTCAATGGTATGCCGATTGTACAAGGTCGCACCATGAATGCTGCGGTTGAACAAGTTGAAGTGTTAAAAGGCCCAGCTTCTTTACTTTATGGCATCATGGACCCAGGTGGTGTGATCAATGTCATTACAAAAAAACCTGAAACAACACAAAAAACTGAATTTTCAGTTTATGGATCAAGTTTTGCTGCGGGTAAAAATGGTTTAGGTGCGAGTCTGGATACCACGGGTTCAATCAGCGACAGTAATTTTGCCTATCGTTTTATTGCCGATCATTCCGATGCAGATTACTGGCGTAATTTTGGCAATCTCAAACAGACTTTAATTGCACCATCCTTAGCTTGGGATAATGGTCAAACCAAAGTCAATTTAAGTTACCAATATCGTGACTTTGACATGCCTTTTGATCGTTCAACCATTTTTGATCCTAAAACGAAACAAGCCTTACCGATCTCGAAATATCAACGCTTGGATGAAGCCTTTAACCAAATGAAAGGTGAAGCTCATTTGGCACAACTATTAGTTGATCATCAGCTTAATGATAACTGGTCAGCTCACTTGGGCTATAGCTATAACTATGAAAGCTATGATGCTAATCAACTCCGCGTGACCAAGCTAAATACAGCCAACCATACGGTGACACGCCGTACCGATGCCACCTTAAATGCAGAAAGCATAGACAGTAATGCCCAAGCCTATCTCAATGGTTCGGTCAATTTACTGGGCTTAAAGCATGATATTCAAATCGGTTCAGATATCGAATACCGTAAATATTTCCGTCCAGATATGGTTCGTGGTGATAGCTCAACTTTAGATTATTTAAATCCCAAGTTTGGAACCGTTGAAGCGTCTCAGAATATCGTTGCATCCGATAGCGACCAAACCGATAAGTTGCATACCTATGGTTTTTATCTGCAAGATGCAATTCATTTAAATGAAAAATGGATTGCGGTACTGGGTGGTCGTTATCTGAATTATCAACAGACTGCTGGACGTGGACGACCATTTAAAGAAAATACCAATAGTAACGATGATGCTTGGCTCCCACATGCTGGCTTAGTCTATCAATGGAATGACCAACTTTCACTTTATGGCAGCTATACCGAATCCCTCAAACCCTCATCTTCAATCGCCCCATTAGGCGGCAATGCAGTCATTGATGCCGATGTCAAACCGGAGCAAGCCAAATCTTATGAGGTCGGTGCAAAATACGAATTCAATGATCGTATCAAGGCAAACTTTGCACTCTATGATATTAAGAAACGTAATGTTTTAGCCAAAGTGACCAATCCATCGAACAATGAAGTTGAATTGCATACCACAGGCGCAGTTCGTTCCAAAGGCGCTGAACTCGACCTGACAGGCCGTCTGACCGATCAGCTTGATGCGACATTGACCTATGCCTATACCGATGCCAAAGTCACTGAAGATGAGCTTGGTCTACAAGGCAACCGCTTGAATAATGTGGCACGTGATACAGCCTCATTAGCCTTAGCCTACAACTATGGCGAACTTTATCATGGCAAATTACGTTTAGGTCTGAGTGGCAATTATGTTGGCAAGCGCGCAGGTGATTCAGAAAATAGCTTTGACCTACCTGAGTATGCACTGGCCAATGCCTTTGTCAGTTATGACACCAGCATTGCTAAACAAGCGGTGAACTTCCAATTTAATTTAAATAATATTTTTGATAAGACCTATTACACGGCGAGTGTCAATAATTTAGCTGTGTCTCAAGGGGATTCTCGCCAAGCGGTATTACGTGCCACCTTTAAATTCTAATTATTGAATCGAGGCAGTGAATTATTTACTGCCCTTTTTTGGGATCAAAATGAAAAGGCTTATTTCTATCACGCTGATCGCACTTCTGTTTGCGTTAACATCTACTGTTTATGCACAGACAAAAATTGCGCTGATTTCACAGCTCAAAGGGTCTTCCTTTGCCAGCGATGTTGCGATTCAAAATTACTTACAACGCAAGGGCTATCAGGTTGAGCTACTCGATCAATCTGTTTCCCCCAACAGTTTAACAAACACCGATCTAGTGATTATCTCTTCAACGGTGGCATCCAAAAATCTGCAATCAGGTTGGCGACAACTGCCGATCTCGCTGATGACATGGGAAAATGATTATCTGGATGATCTAGCCATGACTGGCAAACGGATCGATACTGACTTTGGTGAAGTGGAGAAAGAACGTTACTTGTGGTTGGTCAATGCACCGCATCCCCTATCGGCGCATCTTTCTGCGGGGACACGCAACGTCTATCAAGCACAGGCACCCATGAGTTGGGGCAAACCAGGACTTGGGGCAACCATCATTGCGACCATTTATGGACAACCTGAAAAAGTCGCAATCTGGGGTTATGAAAAAGGAGCAACGATGGATTATGAATCACTCGCCCCTGCAAAACGACTGATGTTTTTTCTCAATAATGAGACCTTTGCGAATCTGTCTGAAGACGGTCTAAAACTGTTTGATGCCGCGATTCAATGGTCACTAAGCAAATAAAAGCCAAACTTAAATTTCAATGAACAGCTGTATTTCAAAATACATCCGTTTAAACTCCTAACAATACCGAGGCTCCAATGCGCTAAGACCTATGTTGTGTGATCATAATCCTAAAATTTTTAGGTGCACAACCAAAGTGCTGCACAAAAGCGCGGCTAAAAGCGGCTTGAGAGGCATAGCCAACTAATTCAGCGACTTGACCAATATTTTTATCTGTTTCTTTGAGCAATTGGCTGGCTAATTTCATCCGCCAATTTTTTAAATACAACATCGGTGGTACGCCAACCATTTCAACAAATTTTTTGGAAAAACTGGAGCGAGATTGTTTAGTCAGTTGGGCAAGCGAATTCACATCCCATTCATAGGCAGGTTGTGCATGCATCAACGACAATGCCTTACTCATCCTCGGATCACGTAATGCAGAAATCCAGCCTTTATGCTCAATCTTGTCATTAGCCAACCAAAAGCGTATCGACCAAACCAGCAGTAAATCAATAATCCGAGACAACATGACTCGGCTACCCAATGTTGGATATTCAAGTTCGAGCTGAATGGCCGCCACCGTCATCGGCACCCATTCTGCGACTTTTTTGGCATCATGATATGAGGGTACATGAATGTAACTCGGCAATCCTTCTGCCATCGCCTCAGCATAAATACCATTCAACTGAAAAATGCAACTCATCACAGTCGCAACTGAATTTTGTTCCTTACACGCTTCGATCGAATGTTCCAGCTTGCTAGGCAATACCAGAATATCGCCTGGCTGCAAAATCAAATCAATCTGCATCCGTTTGATGCTCAAGCGACAGCTGGCCTGCTGAATAATATGGATATAGGCAGATTGGGCAGGAAAAGACAGCTTTTTTTGTGCTGAGAGATGTTCTACGCCATAGATTTCACCTGAAATATTAGCGAAACGATAAATATCAAAGAAAATATCGGTTAAAGCCTGATTATCATGCTCATCAATCATTGTGTGCTTTTGTCCTTAAAAGTGTTTCTGCAAAAACATTGGCGTTTCAGTTATTGTAGCGACCGAACAAATCACCAATAATCTTTCTCAGAAGATTTCGTTAGTATAAAAAACACCCGCCTTCACTCAGATCTTTATACCGTACAGATTTCATTATTAAACATCATAAATTCAATATCATAGCATATAGCTAGGAGATAAATATGAGTACTCAACCAACCATTATTCTGGTACACGGTTTTTGGGGCGGTGCCGCCCATTGGACCAAAGTGATTACTGAATTGTCCCATCAAGGTTATAAAGCCTTACGTGCAGTGGAACTGCCATTAACCTCTCTCGCAGATGACGTTGAACGAACTCAAAAAATGATTGCCCAAGTTGATGGTGATGTGCTTTTAGTGGGTCATTCTTACGGCGGAGCAGTCATTACCGAAGCAGGCAACCATCCGAATGTTGTGGGTTTGGTTTATATTGCCGCCTTTGCACCAGACAGCAATGAAAGCCCTGGGGCAATTACCCAACAACACTTACCTGTTGCTGCGCCGAATCTAGAACCAGATAGTGATGGTTATCTTTGGCTTAAAGTCGATAAATTTCACGAAAGTTTCTGTCAGGATCTCACTCAAGATGAAGGTTTTGCCATGGGTGTCACTCAAAAAGCACCTTTAGCCAGTACTTTTGGCGATAACATTAGCAACCCAGCGTGGAAAACCAAACCCTCTTGGTATCAAATCTCAACCCAAGACCGCATGATCAGCCCAGAAAACCAAGCGGTGATGTCTGATCGTTTAAATGCCAAAAAAGTGATCTCCTTAAATGCCAGCCATGCTTCATTGGCTTCACAGCCAAAAGAAGTGACTGCCTTAATTACTGAAGCTGTGACATTTCTGAGTAAGTAAAACAGACTGTGATATAGGGAATAATTTGATTCCCTATATCCTCTTTTCATTCCACTCAACTTCGACAAAACCAAGAAAACCCAGTTTATAGTAAGTATTCCCAGATAATGTAGCCTAGACCGAATCCGAGGAATGCATACAAAGTAATAATGAAGAATACAAAACTGGCATTATTCTTTTTTTTCAAAAAACTCATATCGGCACCTTTGGCTTTGCTCAATTCATGTAGTTATAGTGCAATAAGATACAGAATAAAAAAAGACACAGAGTTTTCTAAAAAAAATATAACAGATCTATCGATACAAACCACAACTGTTATGAAAAACAGTCCCAAATATAATTGGCGCATGGATATCACCATGCGCCAATCGCCTCAGGAAAGTACCATTACAATCTTAATTGATTAAAAAACATCACGTTTTAAGATGTGGATTTTCAAGCGGTAAATCATGCTCTAAATGCGCATCAAAAATATCTGTCAGCATACTGTCATAGCGCTGCTCATTGTAATGTAAAAGGGATTCAGCCTCTGCTGCCGTAATAAATCCAATTTCAATCGCATTGGCAATATGCGCCTCAAAGGTCAAACCACTAAACTGATCTTTCGACTCTGCTTTTTTAAATTTATTCCACAACGGTTGCAGCTTTAATAGACTCTGGAAAGTGGACTCCATTCGCCCCATCACATCGTTGCTATCTGTGCTGTAATAGACATGTTGTTTCAACTGATCTCGGAACGCATGTTCTTGCATGATCAATTGCGCCACCTCTTGTTTCAACTGATCCGATGGTGCTGCAATTGGACGACCAAATGGGAAGCACAGTAATTTGACCATGCAGGCGGCAAGCTTCATTGGGAAATTATCATAGAAGCCAAAGAACGCTTCTTGCACTTGATATAAGGCTTTATTGAGGGCTAATGCTGCATGTTTCTGTTCAGCCTCAGTTCTTTGACCTTGTTCATAGTATTTCAAGATTGCCGTGGCAATAAATAAATTCGCATGGATATCGGCCAAACGTCCAGACAGCATTTCTTTACGTTTTAAATCACCAGCTAAAATCCCAAGTGCCATATCTGCAGTCAAGGCAAAATCGGCGCTGAAACGATTGATCTTACTGTAATACGCTTTAGAAAAATCATCGGCGTGTTTGGAACCATCATCAGAACCACCGCTAATCGAATATGCAAGCGCTTTGGCTGCACGATTAAAGGTATAAGCCAGATGTTTAAATAATAATGGCGCAAACGCCTTAAAAGCAGCAGCTTTATCTTCCGATTGCAACAGCTGCAATTCTTCAAACAAATAAGGATGGCAACGCATTGAACCTTGACCAAAAATCATCAAAGAACGGGTTAGAATATTGGCGCCTTCTACCGTAATTGCCACAGGAATCGATTGATACGTCAGTGCAAGGAAGTTTCTTGGGCCCAACTGAATTGCGCGCCCTCCCACGACATCCATACCATGATTCACCACTTTGCGCATGGTTTCCGTGGCGTAGTATTTGGCCATCGCAGTCATCACTGCAGGTGTTCCACCTTGGTTTAAACCACAAGTCACTAAATAACGGAATGACTCCAACATATAGGCATCACTGGCAATATCACTGGTGGCTTCTTGTACACCTTCAAAATGTCCCACGGAGATTTTGAATTGTTGACGCACACTGGCAAATGCACCGACCAGTAGATAACTCATTTCCCCTGCCGCGGTTGCTAAAGCAGGCAACGAAATACCCCGTCCCACACCGAGACATTCCATCAACATACGCCAGCCTTTACCTGCATTTTGCTGTCCGCCAATAATCCAGTCTAGCGGAATAAAGACATCGCTGCCCTCAACCGTACCATTCATAAACGGCGCACCCGGATTATGTCGTGGACCAATCTGAATACCTTCATGTTCAGCAGGAATCAAGGCACAGGTAATGCCATATTCCACTTTATTTTTATCACCAAGCAAACCTTCTGGATCGTATAACTTAAAAGCCAAACCAATCACGGTGGCAATCGGTGCCAACGTAATCCAGCGCTTGGAGAAATTCATTTTCAAGCCTAAGACTTCTTGACCTTGATACTGTCCATAACAGACCACACCCGTATCAGGAATTGCACCAGCATCCGAACCTGCTTCAGGACTGGTCAAACCAAAACAAGGGACTTCTGTACCATTTGCAAGGCCAGGTAAATAACGTTGTTTTTGTTCTTCTGTACCATAGTGCAATAGCAACTCACCTGGCCCAAGCGAATTCGGGACCATACAACTGACGGCAGCAGTCAATGAACGAGAAGCAATTTTGCTCATAATTCGACTTTGTGCAAACGGCGTAAATTGCTTACCGCCGAATGATTTAGGAATGATCAAACCGAGAAAGCCGTTATCTTTAATAAATTGCCAAACCTCAGGTGGTAGGTCTTTTTCCTGATGATGAATCTGCCATTCATCTAACATGGAACAGAGTTTTTGGACTTCATTGTCTAAAAACGCTTGTTCTTCTGTCGATAAAGTTGGATAAGGATATTGATCAAACTTTTCCCAATCAGGCGCCCCCATAAACAGTTCTTTTTCCCACCAACTGGTGCCCGCTTCTAAAGCTTCTCTTTCAGTGATACTCATGCTTGGCATCGCATTGGAAAGCAACTTAAATGCAGGGCGACTAATCAATGCATCGCGTAGCGGTGTGATTAGAAGAATAATACTGGCGAGAATGATCGGCACACCCAGTAACAAACTCCATGGTGTGATCAACACACTACACAGAATGGCGGCGACAATGGAAATAAGACAGCCAACTATTCGATTGGCTTCAAAATAAAAAACAGCCCATACCACAACTAACTGAATCAATAGGCCAAGCAATATCAATAATACAATCATATTTGCTCCTTTATCTCAGATTGGGATGAAGATGAAATGAGAAAGATCTAAATTAATTTATGATTTAAAGTCATTCTTCGACAAACAAAATGGCTATTTTTTATTCTACATATCGAAGTGCTATTTGCTTGATTAACTACTAAAATTTACACAAAGGCATTCAGATGACACTGAAAAATGAAAATTGTGATCTGGATAGAATACCGCGCTAACAAACTGGAATCCTTCCCCTCAACGATCCAAAAATAAAATCATCAATCACTGTTCCTTTTTCAGCCATAGAGCAAAAAAAGCATTCAAACCAACTATTGATAACAGCGATCCAAGCACTATTCAGATTGAACATGGAACGCTGTCATTATGAATAGTCACTTAATTTAAGATAAAGACATCATCCCACCACCCAATGCAGCCACCAACTGTGCCGAGTTTTTAAGATGCAATTGCTGCAACTCCAATAAACGTTCTTCTGCACTCAAACGTAGATTTTGCGCTGTGGCAACCTCAAGATAGCTCACCAATCCGGCTTGATAACGCTGTGTGGCAACCCGTTCATTTTCAGTAGATAACTTAAGAAGTTGTTGTTGCTCTATCATCTGTTTTTGAAACAGTGACGCTTGCAATAAACCATCTTCCACTTCTTTCCAACCCGTCAAAACTGAATGCTTATAGGCGGCAAGTTTTTCATCATAACTGGCCTGTGCCTGTTGAATATCAGCGCGCCGCTTTCCACCATCAAACACTGTACCTAGGACTTTTGCCCCAACTGTCCATGCGGTATTAGGTGATTGCAACAGCGTATGAAACACCTGACTATTGGCACTGCTCTCCAAACTGATGGTCAAGTCAGGTAACCATGCCGTTTGTGCTAAGCCTAATTGCGCATGCGTCATCGCCAGCTCTCGCTCAGTGCGAATCACATCGGGACGTTGTGCTAAAAGCCGGCTTGGAATTTGGTTCGGGATCATTGGTGTACTAAATCGATAAGGACTTTTGTTTAAATTAAAGGCAGCAACATGCTGTCCAACTAAAACAGCCAAAACATTTTCTTGCAAATCTCGACTGCGTTGTAGCTCTAACAATTGCAGCCCGACCTGTTTAAGTTGGGTCTCAGCCTGAATCACATCAGCCCGTGCAATCATGCCTGCTTGGTATTGCTGCTGTAAAATTCGTACAGATCGTTGATAACTTTGCTGGGTCTGATTTAACACATCCAGTTTGGCGTCGAACAAACGAATGCTCCAATAGGCCTCTGCGGCAAGCAGTTGCTGACTCAGCTGAATAGCAGCTAAATCGGCCGCAGATGCTTGTAGATTGGCCTGTTGACCTTCCACTGCTTTAGCCACTCGACCCCATAAATCAGGAATCCAGCTGGCAGTTAAATTGGTACTAAATTGACGGCTTGATGCTAGATTTTTTGTCTCGTTATGATGAGCACCTCCTCCTATGTTTAAGGTGGGTGCATAATTGACACGTTGCCCATCTAACAATGCCATGGCATGACGATACTTGGCTTGTGCCTGTTGGATGCTCAGGTTGTCCTGATCCAATTGTTGTAACAGTTTGGATAAAATCGGATCTTGATATATCTCCCACCATTGCGAAGAACTTGCTTCTACCTGAGAAACATCAATCCATTGCAGCTCAGCATATTTATACTGTGCTGCACTCGGAATAACGGGCTGCTGATAGGCTGCGGGCTTAAATGTATTCGACTGACATGCCGTAAGTAGCATGGCTGAGACAATCCCTATAGAAAATGTAAAAACTGTTTTTTTCATAGCGACTTCCTATTTACTCCAACGCAAGATATTCAATCGCAGTTTGAAGCGATTCAGGAATTGAGCGAATTTTTCAAATATGAGATACATCACAGGGGTGGTATAGAGGGTTAATAATTGCCCTAGTGCCAATCCACCGACAATGGCAAACCCCAAAGGCTGACGCATTTCCGAGCCTTCTCCCCAACCCAGTGCCAAAGGAATCGCACCTAATAAAGCAGCAGTATTGGTCATTAAAATCGGTCTAAAACGCAATGTTGCCGCAGCGATAATGCTGTCTAAATCGCTGTGACCTTGACGCCGTTGCTGCAAAGTAAAATCAATCAGCAAGATCGCATTTTTCACCACAATCCCGATCAGCAAAAAGATGCCCAACAAGGCAATCAAACTAAATGGAATCTGAAATAGCCATAAACTGAGCAAAGCACCCAAAGCCGCTGTCGGAATGGTCGATAAAATGGTAAAAGGATGCACAATACTTTCATACGTGATCCCCAAGACAATAAAAATCAGCACGATCACCGCCGCGATCAAAGCAGGTGTGCTTATTCCAGCCTGTAGACTTTCAGCTTCGACATCACGATCGGTCATGACAAAGATTTCTTTGGGCAGCATAATCTCAGGCAAAACCTTGCGAATTGCAGCATCGGCCTGTTCATAGCTATAGCCTTTCTTCACCACATAACCCACACCCATCGCTGCATATTGATTACGGCGATAGACCCGATCATTGCTAATGCCATAGGTCCACGTGGCAAAATTGCTTAAAGGCACATAGGCCCCTTGTTGATTCGGCACCTTGATATCCGCCAAGGCTTCAGGATGTTCAGTAAAACGTTGGTCTACTTCCATCACCACATAAAACTGGTCATTACGGTCATAAATTGTAGAAATCTGCCGTTGTGAAAAGGAGTTATTTAAAACGCTGGAAATATTTTCAATATCAATGCCAAATCGTTTTGCGGCTTCACGGTCAATATCTAAAGTGACGTGTTGAGCGCCTTCATCTCCTTGTGTTTCGACCTCTTCAAACTCAGGCAATTTGCGCATGGCCTCGGCTACTTTAGGTGCCCATTCACGTAATAAGCTCACATTGTCAGATTGCAATAACAATAAATATTCTTGAGCATTGCCACTGGAAAAAGGATCGTCCAATTCCAAATCTTGTTCGACATCCGCAGAGAACACTGCCCCTGCTTGCCAAGGTGCATTTTTCTTTAAACGCTCGACTACTTGTTTGGAGGTTAATCCGTCGCGTTCAGCTTTTGGCTTGAGACTGACCATCAAAAATGAGTTGGTCATCCCACCACCGCCACCGGAAGTACCGACTACATCTTGTACTGCAGGATCTTTGAGTAAGGCTTGGTTAAATGCAGCAATCTTTGGTTGCATGATTTGAAAAGAAAAACCATCATCGCCACGAATAAAAGCGCCGACTCGCCCCGTGTCTTGTTCAGGTAATACCCGTTTTGGTAATAAATTATAGATATAAACTGACGCCATGATTGCGGCCAGCCACAACACCACAATCAGATAAGCATGTTTCAGCACCCAATGCAGAGAGCGAATATAAGATTGGGTCAATCCCTGAATCAGATCATGGCTATAACGATACAGTCGTGGAGGATGATTAAGAGATAGAGGTTTTAAACAGCGTGCTGATAAGCTGGGGGTTAAAATCAAGGAAACAAAGACCGATAACAGCACCACAAAAACCAACGTGAGCGAAAACTCTCTGAATAAGCGTTCTATCACACCGCCCATAAACAAGACTGAGAGGAAAATCACCATCAATGCCAGATTCATGGCAATCAAGGTAAAGCCAACTTCTTGAATGCCTTTTACCGCCGCTTGTGCAGGAGAATCACCTTGCTCAATATAGCGTTCAATATTTTCGAGTACCACAATGGCATCATCCACCACCAAACCAATCGCCACGATGATCGCCATAATCGACAGGTTATTCAGCGAAAAACCAGCCAAATAAATCAGACTACAAACCCCAATTAAAGTGACCAGTAATGCCATTGTGGGAATCACTGCACTCTGCAATCGCCCTAGCATCAGTACAACAACGATCACGACCAACAGCATGGATAGAAACAAGGTATCTCTTGCTTCTTCAAGACTATTACGGACGATATTTGAACCATCCATTACCACCGTTAACTGTGCATCGCGTGGCATCAATTCACGTAAAGCAGGCAATTTGGCTTTGATCAGATCAATCGTCGCCACGGTATTGGCATTGGGCTGTCGGCTAATTTTTAATATCACCGCAGGCTGTCCATTGTGAAAACCACTGACATAGCGGTTTTCAACCGAATCACGCACTTCGGCAACATCTTTTAAGCGAATCACCCCTTCATCGGTGTGTCGGATGATCAGGTCGGCAAAATCTTGGGCGGTCTTTAATTCTGTAGAAAGTGCCACTTGCCAACGTAATTGCTGTTGTTCCACCACACCCAATGCCTGAACCACATTACTTTTCGCGACCACCTGCCGAACTTGCTCTAGTGACATCCCCGTTGAAACCAAAGCACTTGGATTGATGGTGATACGTACAGCTGGCATAGAAGCCCCATCAATCGACACTTCACCGACTCCACTGATCTGGGCCAAATTGGGTTGTAATTGATTGGATGCAATTTCGTATAGTTTTGCAGCAGAAAGCTGTTTAGAGCTCAGTGCCAAATAGAAAATTGGACTTTGGCTTGGGTTGATTTTGAAATATTCGGGTGGGCTCGGCATCCCTGCGGGTAACTGCGACATCGCCGCATTGATAGCAGCCTGAACCTCACGTGCCGCTTCATTGATATCGGTATTTAAATCAAAGTGCAAAACCACCTGCGTCGAACTTTGATTACTGGATGAGTTAATCGCTTTAACCCCAGACACCCCCATCATGGCGCGTTCTAAAGGTGTTGCCACCGTTGCAGACATACTTTCTGGACTGGCACCGGGTAGATTGGCACGCACCACAATGGTCGGAATATCCGCTTGTGGTAATGCCGCAACAGGCAAACGTAAATAAGCCAATATACCCAGCAAAACAATCGCAATCCCCAACAGCACACTGGCCACTGGACGTTGCACAAATACCGACAGCAGCGTCATTGCGAGGCTCCTGTCTGCTCTGAAAACTGACTTGCATCAGTTCGGGTTGCTTGCAGGCGATCAAAAAACAGATACACCACGGGTGTGGTAAACAAGGTCAGCACCTGACTCACCAACAATCCACCCACCATCACCAAACCTAAAGGCTGTCGCAATTCAGCCCCTGAACCAGAGGCCAGCATCAGCGGAATTGCACCGACGACCGCGGCCAGCGTGGTCATCAGAATCGGGCGAAAACGTAATAAAGCAGCTTGATAAATGGCTTGCTCAGCCGATAAGCCCTGATGACGTTGCGCTTCTAGCGCAAAATCGACCATCATGATGCCGTTTTTCTTGACCAAACCGATCAATAAGATAATCCCAATCAGCGCAATCATGTCCAACGGCCTCCCCACCATAAACAAGGCCAATAAAGCCCCAATTGCGGCAGACGGTAAGGTTGAAAGAATAGTCACAGGATGAATAAAGCTCTCATACAGCATGCCCAGCACTATATACATGGTCACAATCGCTGCAATCACCAACCAAAAGGTATGCTGCTGTGAATTTTCAAAAGCGGCCGCAGCCCCTTGCAGTTGTACCTGTAGCTCTGGCGGTAAATCGAGGCTCTGCTTAACCTGCTCAATTGCAGCAATCGCCTCACCTAAAGACACCCCTTTGGCTAAATTAAAGGAAATCCCAACCGCAGGAAATTGCGACTGTTGCTGTAAAAAAATCGGCGCATGTTTTTCGACAATCGTGGCGACAGAGCTTAATAAAATCGGCTGTCCCTGATTATTATGAATATAGGTTTGCTTTAAAGCCTCAATGCCTTGGGTGAGTTTTGGGTCTAATTCTAAAACGATGCGGTACTGATTAGACTGCGTATACAGAGTTGCAATTTGCCGCTGCGCAAATAGATTTTGCAGCGCCAAACTAATGTCTTCTAGGGTCAATCCTAAACGTGCAGCCGCATCACGATTAACCTCAATATAGGCTTGTAAACCCTGCCCTGCATCTTCACTGCTCACTGCCGCAAATGCAGGCTGCTGGCGCAAGGCCTGAACCAATTTGGGTGTCCACTCCTCAACCACTTGATTTTTCGGTGCAGTTACACTCAGTTGATATTGGGTACGGCTAATTTTGTCTTCAATACTGAGTTCTTGTACGGGTTGCATCCAACCTTTAATCCCATGTACCTGTGCAAAGTTTTCACTCAGCCGCGCCATCACATCCGTTGCGGGTTCACGTTCAGCATGCGGTTTTAAATTCACCAGAATACGTCCATTGCTTAACTTTGGATTATTGGCATCCACACCAATAAAGGAAGATAAGCTAGCAACTGCAGGATCTTTTACAATCACTGCTGCCAAGGCCTGTTGACGTTCACTCATGGCTTGAAACGAGATCTGATCAGGCGCTTCAGTGACCACTTGAATCACACCATTATCCTGTACTGGGAAAAAGCCTTTCGGAATCGACCAGTACAGCAGTCCTGCTAATAGCACTGTTGCCAACATCACCATCAAGGTCAGTACTTGGTGTCGAAGTACCCATTGCAACAACTTCGCATAGTGCTGAATGACGCGATCCAGACTCCATCGACTCGGTTGCTGTGCATGCTTCGGTGCATCTTTGAGTAAATAGGCACACATCATTGGGGTTAAGGTCAGAGACACTAGCAAAGACAGTGCAATCGCGGCTGCCAGTGTCACGGCAAACTCATGGAACAGCCGCCCAACGACATCGCCCATAAAGAGCAAAGGAATCAAAACAGCAATCAGAGAAATCGTCAAAGAAATTAAGGTAAAGCCAATTTCTTTTGATCCTTTCAGGGCTGCCTGCAACATGCTTTCACCTGACTCGCGGTGTCGTGCAATATTTTCAAGCATCACGATGGCATCATCCACCACAAAGCCTGTGGCAATGGTTAATGCCATTAAAGTTAGGTTATTGACCGAGAAACCAAGGAAATACATCAGTACAAACGTACCAATAATCGACAGCGGTACGGCAATACTTGGAATCAGGGTCGCAGCAAAATTACGTAGAAACAGAAAGGTGACCAACACCACCAGACACACGGCGAAAACCAGTTCTTTTTGTACATCTTTAATCGAACTTCGAATACTTTCGGTTCGATCAGTGAGTACGCGAATGTGAACATTTTCAGGTAGATTTTGTTGTAACTCGGGTAGGATTTTTTTGATTTGATCGGCCACTTCAATCACATTAGCATTGGGTTGTCGCTGGATATTTACCAAAATAGCCGATTGGCTGTCCGCCCACGCTGCCATATAGCGATCTTCACTGCCCTCCAGCACTTGTGCGACATCTTTTAGACGAATCGGTGCGCCATTATTCCAACGTAAAATCAGGTTTTCATAATCGGCGATAGAACGCATCTGATCATTGGCATCCAACATGGTCGATCGAAAAGGCCCATCAAAACTCCCTTTCGGTTGATTGGCATTGGCAGCAGCAATCGCAGCACGCACATCTTCAGCACTGAGCTTAAACGCTGCCAAGGCAGCTGGGTTCATCTGCACACGAATGGCGGGACGTTGTCCGCCTGCCAGACTCACCATTCCAACACCAGAAAGCTGTGAAAGTTTTTGTGCCACACGCGTATCGACCATGTCGTAGACCGTGGTCAATGGCAAACTTTCAGAACTAATCGCAAGAGTAATCACGGGCACATCGGCAGGATTCACTTTGCGATAGATGGGTGGAGTAGGTAAATCATTCGGCAATTTACTGCTGGCGGTACTTAATGCCGACTGTACTTCTTGCTCCACAATGCCCAATTCGGCAGATAATTCAAATTGCAGGGTGATCACCGAAGCACCGACCGAACTATTCGAAGACATTTGCTTCAAACCTGCAATCTTGCCCATCTCCCGTTCTAAAGGTGAACTGATGGTTCGCTGCACCGTATCTGGATTTGCACCCGGCTGAAAGGTATAAATCTGAATAATCGGATAATCGACCTGCGGTAATGCCGATACAGGTAATAAACGCCACACCAACAGGCCGCTAAAAAATAGCGCCAACATCAACAAAGTAGTGGCGACGGGTCGTACAATAAAGAATCTGGAAATATTCATGCGCTTACCCAGCTACAGTTTTTGCGGGTATTGGCTTAGAAACATCATCTTGAATGACTTGTACTTCTTGCCCTTCGGAAAGCCGATCAATCCCCTCTAACACCACCCGTTCATTGCCTTGTAAACCCTCAACAATCTCGGTCTGTCCTTGTGAAACCGCCCCTAGTTTTAACATCCGTACTTCGGCTTTATCTTCTTTATTCACAATATAAACATAGGTACCTTTTGCGCCATGTTGAATGGCATCACTCGGTAAATGCACCGCGTTTTGCAAAGTCTTGGCATTTAAACGAACATTAACAAATTGATTCGGAAATAAAGCATCATCCAAATTGGCAAACACAGCTTTAACCTTGAGTGTGCCGGTATTCAGATCAATCTGGTTATCCAGTGCTTGAACTGAACCTGTGGCCAATTGTTTTTGTTCTGCACGATCCCAAGCACTGACTTGAATGCTTTGCTTATTTTTTGTGGCTTGGCGCACTGTGTCTAAATAATTTTCTGCAATCGCAAACTGAATATACACAGGATGGATTTGGGTAATGCTCAGTAAACCTGTTGCTTCATTGGCTTGGATTAGATTGCCTGCATCCTTGAGACGAAAACCAACACGCCCCTCAATCGGTGCATATATTTTGGTATAAGACAGTTGTAACTTTGCCGTATCGACCTGTGCTTGGTTGGCTTGCATCTGTCCCTTGAGTTGATTAACCAAGGCTTGCTGTTGATCGACCTGCTGTTTGGCAATCGAGTCTTGCTTATACAGCAATTGATAACGATTCAATTCGGTTTGTGCATTTTGCAACTGCGCTAAATTTTGTTGCTGTGTGCCTTGTGCCTGCGCCAATGCCACCTGAAATGGGGTCGGGTCAATTTGTGCCAGCAACTGCCCTTTCTTGATATATTGTCCCTCTTCGAAATACAGCTTTTGTAGTACACCTGATACCTGACTTTGCACATTCACGGTATTGGCTGGCACGACCGTACCAATCGCCTTAATTTGTAATTGCAAGTCGCCCCGTTGTACCCCGACCACACGCACAGGCACGGGTTTGCTCCATTGGCTAAATGACTCTTGTTTATTTGCTTGCGACGTCTTCCAATAATTCCATCCCCATGCAATCAGCAATAGAAGCACCAATAATGTAATCAACCATTTGATTTTATTAGATCGAGAATGCTGTTGTGGTTTTAAATCAATCTGTTGTTCACTCATGACATACTCTACTTAATCAAACGAAAGGCATTAAAAAGATGGGAGAGGTAGAGAACAATAAAAGTTCCCTTACATTGGTTTAGTCGAACGAAAATCAAAATCAGCTCAATTTTTTCTGTAAAAGTATGTATACAATTTTATTGATATTAATAACAATTATCATTACTATTTGAAAATATTTTTTCATCCTCTTGTGATTGGCTTCTCCCCGCCAATATCTGGACTCCCCGTCATGAACCTAAATGTAGAAAAACAGTTATGGTTTAGCCAAGTTTATCAAGCCCAGCAAAGCACGCTGTTGTCATGGTTTAAGCATAAACTGCAACATCATCACCAATCTGAAGATTTGAGTCAGGAGGTGTTCTACCGTGCCTTAAAAAGTGATTATTGCTTTGAAAAGATTAAAGAACCCCAAGCTTGGCTGATGGGCATCGCCAAACATGTGATCATTGACCATTGGCGTCGCCAACATATTGAACATTTATATTTAGATGCACTTGCACAACTGCCAGAAGAATACTATCCCTCAGCTGAATACGAAGTCTGTATTCGTGAAACGCTTTATCAAGTGCATTTGATGCTGGAAAAGCTACCTCGGCGTACCGCACAGGTATTTTTATTATCGCAACTGGATGGACTAACTTATCGTACCATTAGTGAAAAACTGGATATTTCTGAAGCAACAGTCAAAAGAGAGATGAAACAGGCTTTCTTGGCCTGCATAAGTCTTTATAATCAGACTGATTAATTGCTGAGTTTTCTTTGTTGCTATGTCTCAAACCCCGAAAATCCCTGATCATGTATTGGATCAAGCCGCCGATTGGCTGGTGCTTTTACATTCAGGTGAAATGACTGAGTTACAGCAACAACAATTTGAACAATGGCAGGCAGAAAAACAAGAACATGCCTTCGCCATTCAGCACATCAATAGATTTACACACGGCTTATCAGGTTTATCCAATCATTTTCCCTCAGAATCCTTAGTCCAGTCCAAGCAAAAATTTAATCTGAGCAGGAAACGAAATATGCTGCTCAGCCTGTCAGGATTGCTGGTTATCGGTTGCGGCATATATCTATTGCCTTGGGCAAAATGGCAGTCTGATGATCATACAGAGGTGGGTGAAATTAAAACCATTGTATTGCAAGATGGTTCAACCTTGATCTTGGCCAGTGATAGTTATATCAAGGTGGATTTCTCCAAGCAGATACGAAAAATTCAACTGATCGAAGGCGAAATTTATATCCAAACCGCCAAAGATCCACAACACCGCCCCTTTATGGTCAACACCAAAGATGGTGCAATCGAGGCCTTAGGCACTCAATTTACAGTACGCCAAGAACAAGATGATCAAACTCGGGTCAAAGTCTATCAACATGCTGTTGCTTTACAGCCGCAGGATTCTGGGCAACGGCAGATTTTACAGCAAGGTCAACGTGCATATTTCGACAGTCAACAGATCTCTAAACCGTTGCCATTGAATAACGAGCAACCCTACTGGACTCAACAATTACTGGTGGTAGAACAATGGCCGCTTCAAAAAGTACTCGATGAGTTATATCGTTATAAAAAAGGCACTTATTTCATCGAACCAGCGTTAAAAGACCTTCGCGTTTCAGGCGTTTTTTCATTAAAGAATCCTCAACAAAGCTTAGAGACACTGGCCTATACACATCAACTTGAGCTGAGCTACTACACTCCATATGTATTAAAAATAAAAAAAAGATAAAAAGATGATCCTTTTTTCAATCTGATCCGACTTATAGAGAAATACACTCCCAGTTGAGAAGACCACATGAAGGATTATCAGGCGAAAACGACCTTAGCGCTGGCTGTACGCGCCATTTTATGGGGCATGCCACTCAGCATTGTCAGCATCGCAACAACGTCTGCTTATGCTGCTAATGTTTATCAGATTTCAATTAGCTCAACTACACTCGACCAAGCATTGAAGCAACTCGCCATTCAAACTGGAACGACCATCAGTTATGACTCGACTGCGCTTGCAAAAATAAAAAGCGTTTCACTGAAAGGGAATTATTCAGTAGAAACTGCTTTAGAGACTTTGCTCAAACCACATGCATTTGAAGCAGTCAAAGTTGCCAATGCTGGATATAGCATTCAAGCCAAAGCAACTGTGACTACAGTTGAACCTAAAGTGGTTCAATTAGAAGCGATTCACACCAAGGCAAATACAACTGAATTAAATCAAAATAGCGAAACTGGCGTCGCACAATTAGCGACAATACATTTAAGTGCGGACAAAAGTAAAAACCTCACCACAGAAGGATCTGGTTCCTATACAGCCAAAGCAACAACAGCATCGACAGGGTTGGCTCTTTCACTCAAAGAAACGCCACAATTGGTGAGTGTCATTACCCGCCAACAAATGGAAGATCAAAACCTGACGCAACTGACCGATGTTGTTTCACAGGCCGCAGGATTAAGCATTAACCAAAGCGGTAACATTGGCAGTGATAATTCACCTATTTATGCACGTGGTCAAACGGTTGATAACTATTTGCTCGATGGCGTAAAGCTGATGAGTTCATATAGTAGTATTTTCCAAAGTCAGGACACCGCTTTATTTGACCGTGTTGAAGTCGTACGTGGTGCCAATGGTTTAATGACTGGTGCAGGCTCTGCCAGTGCCAGTATTAATATGGTACGAAAGAAACCTCTACAAGATTTTAAAGCTTCTGTCAGCACTAGTGCAGGTTCATGGGACACATATCGTACCGATGTCGATGTTTCAGCCCCATTAAACCAAGCTGGAACAATCCGCGGACGTACCGTTTTAGCCTATCAAACAGGTGACTCTTATATCGACCGCTATAGTGAAAAACGTAAAATTGCCTACGGTGTCGTTGAGGCAGACCTTACAGAAAGAACCAAAGCCAGTTTAGGAATCAGCTATCAACAGATGGATATTTCAGGTATTGCCCGCGGCGGTTTACCTTCATTTTATACCGATGGTACTTTAATTAATTGGTCACGTTCGGACTCAAACGCTGCAAGTTGGAGTAAGTCTGATCGAACAACAACAGCTTATTTTGCAGATGTGGAACACCAGTTTAACGAACGCTGGAAACTCAAAGGTATCATATCTCGTACGATCACAGCCTCTGATGAAATTGTCGGTTATGGTTACTCGCGTTCAGGAATTAATAAAGAAACTGGGGCTGGTACTTTACTTTATGGATCTCATTGGGACTACGAACCAACTCAGGACTTATTTAACTTAACCTTAAATGGTTCATTTGACTTATTTAACCAAAGTCATGATCTGGTTTTAGGTACCACCTACACCAAAAGTAAAAATAAACGCCCAACCTATTCGGGTTGGAGTGTGAACACTTTAGATAATATTTTCGAATGGGATGGAAATACACCTACGCGTCCTGAAATGCCAATTGGTGGCTGGTACAGCAATGATGAAAAGAGCCAATCTGTATTTGGTGCGATACGTCTAAAACTTGCAGATCCACTGGCAGTGATTTTAGGAACACGTTTAGAAAATTGGCAACGCATAGATAAGGACTACACTAACTCTAATCAAGAACTCGTTCCTTCAAAACGTGAAGAAAAAAATAAATTCATTCCTTATGTTGGCATTACCTATGAATTAACAGAGCAATGGACAGGTTATGCAAGCTATACCAATATTTTCTTACCACAAGATAAGCAAACCACCACAGGTAGCTATATCGATCCACTGATCGGAAATAGCACAGAACTGGGGATTAAAGGTGAATTCTTTGATAACCAACTAAACTTTGGTGCTGCAATATACCAAACTCAAGAAGATAATAAAGACATTGCGATAGAAGGAGCAACGACACCAAATGGCTCTCAAGCATACCGTACCGAATCTGGTACAAAAAGCCGCGGCTTTGAGTTAGAAACCACAGGTAAACTCACGGATACTTGGCAGCTCTCTGCTAGTTTTTCTCGAAATCTATCTCAGGACAAAAATGGCAAAAACTTAAATACCAGCATTCCAAACAACACGGCTAAACTATTTACCACTTATACTCTGCCTTATCTCGATGAAGCACTAACAATTGGTGGTGGCGTTCGTTGGCAAAGTGAAATTTATCAAGATGGTGGACCAAATGGCGTTCGCTTCACTCAAGACAGCTATGCTTTAGTCGACTTAATGGCACGTTATAAAATCAACGAAAATCTGTTGGTAAATTTCAACCTAAATAACCTGTTTAATGAAAAATATCATTTGGCGACCACCAATAGTTATTATGGTGCGCCAACCAATTTCCGCGTGGGTTTGAAATATGACTGGTAAGCCAAGCTAGCCCTAGCTTTCCATCCAGTCATAAAAAAGAGGAAACTTTGGTTTCCTCTTTTTTATTTAACAACGATGCAGCCAAAGCTTAAATCAAGGTCACAATCAGCATTAGCCCAAATAAAACAGTCATAATCACATTGGCCTGCAAGAGTTTTTTAGGCTGATACGTTAGTAATAAGCCCACCGCCAAAGCAGCAAAGGTGATACACCCCAACCACTCAGATAAGCCGACAGAAACCCCTTTTAAATAAATCATGACCAACGCAGATATAAGAAGAATTACCCAACCAGCAATTTCAAAACATCGGCTCGTTTGAGCTGAAATCTGAGAACTAAAAATATCACGCTGATGCTTACTCATCCCGCACGCAAGCGCCGATAAGGCCACCACAGCAACACACCACAACATCATTGCTGCCATTATGCTTGCTCCTGTACCGCTTGAACCTTAGGCTGTTTTTTCTGCTTCAGTGGCAGGCCTTGGTAACGCTTTAACTTGTAATACGAATAGATAAAAATCAGACCTAAAATAATACACACCAGATCAAAACTGGCGATCATCCATTGTCCATGATAGATACTCATCCACAACGCCTGCCCGCCTGTAAGGAAATTCAGGATAGGCATAAACAGGAACAGTACGGCTGCTAAAGCCAGTTGTTCCAACCATGCGGGACGATGCGCTCGAATAGCCGCATGAATTAAACACAGCAGCCATACGATAAAGAACACATTAATCTCTAACGGAGAACGTTCTGCCAACTGAGCTGGGATAAAACGATTGGCAATAAAATAAGCCGCACAGGCAATTGGTAGACCTGTGATTGCAGCAATATTCAGAACCTCAACTACGCGATGACCAAACGGCTTATATCCCAGTTTCTGCACGTCTGGAATACGTTTCACCACCCACAAAATCAGGCCTGAAGCCACCATCATGGTACCCAAGATACCCGATAAAAATAATAACCAACGTAGGACTGAATCCACACCATGTGCCATATGTAACCAAGTCACTAAGGTATAAATAGCTTTCGACGTGGAATTTACAGGCTTGGCTTCATCAATCAGTTGTCCTGTCACCGCATTAAACTTCATTGAAGGAATGCTTTCTCGATCAAGCAATGTGGTGGTACGGGTTGCATTGAACTGAACGTCTGCTTCTACGGTATTCGGTTTATTCACTCGAATTGAAGCAATCGGATTATCTTCCCAACCTTGTTGAACGTAATGACTCAATGCGACTAAATTCACCATCGGTGCTGCTGCAAGTACAGGTGCTGCTTGTTCGGCCTCACCACGACGGCCACCACCGCGATTGCCGCGCCCTTCTTCGGCTGCTTGTTTTTGTTTTTGCTCTGCCAATAAACGTGCTTGCTCAGGTGTTTTAGCAACAGGTTCATTCAGCATTTGATAAAAATTCTGCCCACTTCCATAATGGCTGTTCATCGCCCAAGGCATAAACATGAACATCAACAGCAGCAAACCACTAAAGGTGATCATGATATGAAAAGGTAAAGCAAACACAGCCGTTGCATTATGAGCATCGAGCCACGAACGCTGTCCTTTGGCTGGACGGAAAGTAAAGAAATCTTTGAAAATCTTTTTATGGGTGATAATACCGCTGATAATCGCCACAAACATAAATAAGGTTGCGATACCAACAATCCAACGTCCCCATATACGTGGCATACCATAAAGTTCAAAGTGGAAGCGATACAAGAAACCACCACCCCGCGTTTCTCGCGCTTTAATCTCTTGTCCCGTTTGTGCATCTAAATAGATTTCACCACCCCGACGGCGGCCTTCACCCGGCTTACGGATATTCAGCATAATGGCAGGTTGGCGTTCATTGGCAAAACGGATATTCCAACTTTCGGCAGGCTGCCCGTTTTGCTGCAAATACTGTAGTGCATAACCCAATTGTTGCTGCTGTGAAGTATTATTCACAGACTGATGCAATTCAGGTTTCATCCACACCGTAATTTCATTTTGGAAAAAACTGAGCGTACCCGTCAGAAAAACTGCATAAAGCAACCATCCCAAGAGCAGGCTTGTCCATGTATGTAACCATGACATCGACTGGCGAGGGCCTTCATTTTTACCATCAACACGCATGACTTTACCCTTTTAAAAACCAATAAATCAACGTCATCAATACACTGGGAACAATAACGCCTAACCAGACTTTCGAGGTTGAGTTGACCAAAAATACCCAAATGAACACGGCACAATGGATCACAAAAGCCAACATGGTTGCCCCAAACACGGCATTGGCTTTGGAAGGTTCAGCTGCAAACAGGAAACCCATCAACATTGCAGCAATCGCAGCAAAGTAATAACCACCAAAAATGGCCAAGACAAAACGTGAAAAAATCATCAATCGATATTTAATCAATGATGATTGTTCCACCTTCTTTTTTGTGATCCTCTTGGCGGAGGCCAAGGGCACAGACGCTTCAATATTCATAAAAGATACCTAGTCTGGTGACGATGATGCAAAATAATCGCCACCAACATTTCAGGAAGATTAGAAAGAAAACTTAAGGTTTAGATAATATTGGCGACCACGGACATCACTGTATTTACTGAGGTAAGACTGAGTTCCAGACATGTCGACCGTGTAATCGTTAAATAGATTTTGAATACCGAAACTCAATTCGCTAGCGCTGTGTTTTAGCAACTTACTGCTCGGCAATTTCACTTTGGCAAAAATGTCATGGTAGATTTGATCTTCGATTTTCAATTTTTGATCGGCACGACCCGTTTGATTCAAAATCGCAGTCGCATTAACCATGTCATAAGAACCATAATATTGGCTTGCCCAACCAAAGCCCCAATTGTCATTGGCTTGTAGATAAATAGAGGCATTGGCGCGATGTTTTAGCGGTGCATCGGATACCGCACCACCCACCACACTGACAAAATTCTTCTCTGGGTCAATCAAATTATGTTGTTGGCGATATTCATTGACATGGGTATAGCCCAAATTAAAGGTGGTTTCTCCAATCACGCTATCAAAACGATAATTTAAATTGGTATCGATCCCACTGGTTTTAAGGTTTAAAGCATTGAATGGCGTGATATCAATTGAAACCACATCGCCAGCTTGATTGCGTTGAATGCGGCTACCATATTTGCTTTGATTGTCTAAAATATATTGCGCACTGATCGAACTGATATTATTGGTTTTTTTGATGTTGTAATAATCAATGGATAAGCGCAAATCTGGAATCGCCTCTGGGGTTAACACAATCCCAGCATTAATACTCTTTGAACTTTCTGGCGTCAGATCAGGATTACCCCCAGAAATGCTTTCATACGTGCTAATGATTTTACCTGTTGCTGGATCAGTTAATGTCGCTCCCGTCACTTGGGTCGACGTGGCTTGAGAAATCTGAGAGACTGATGGTGTAACAAAACCTTCGCTATAAGACGCACGGAACATCAATTGGTCATTCGGCGCGAAGCGAAAACCTACTGTTGGCGTGATCGCATCAAATTTTGATTTACCAGAATCACTATAATTTAAGAACTTGGAACGATAGCCCGTAGCAGGATCAATTTTACTGTCATATTGCGGTATCTTGGCTTGGACATTGAAATCCTCATAACGTGCAGCCAGTTGCACATCGAGTAATTTGGCGAAAGGTAAATTCAGCTCAGGTGAAATCAGAGGAATATTAAATTCCGTGTAAACACTGGATGCATTGCTCTTACGTTCAGTCGGCTTCACCCAAGGATTGTCTACATGTTGATGTTCCGCAAAGCCTTCACTTTCATAACGGCGATGCTCAATCCCCGTTGCCAATCGAATATCACCTGCATACCATTTTGCGATCGGACCTGTGGCTCGAATCGAGAAATCATTTAAAGTCTGCTGCGTATTATTTTTTGGATAGTTCCAGTATTTTGAAATTAAGTCCGTTGGTGTGGTGGTGAAATCTTGCAGAAAATCAATTGCATTATTAGCGGTATCTTTGTTCCATGCACTGGCTTTCGGATTTCTGCTGCCTTGACGCGTATAACGTTGACGAATATCCGATTTACTCCATGCATAATCTGCCGAGAGTATCCATTCTGGTGTCAGGTCAAAGCTAAAGCCTGTTGCTATTTTCTTCTGGGTGGTTTCAAAGGTGTCCTTGGCAAAGCCACCTAGGCTATCCAAACGCATTGGATAATTCACCAGAATATCCTTACCAAAAGGATTATGCGGACTATCTTTGCTCACTGTTACCACGTTATAACCGTGCGGTGAGGTATTAAATGACCAACCCTCTTCTTTTTCATAGCCCGCCTCAAGAAACACATTCAGACGATCAGTAAAATCACGATTTAAAGAAAGCCCAAACGCCTCAGTCTTGGTATCGTAAAGTAATCCCTCTTTCCCCGACCAGCCACTCACTCCATCTGACAAACCTAATGCATAGCCTTGGCCCAGTTTGCTCAGATCACCATTCCAACCTTTTGGAAGATGTGCCATAGATGAGCCCCATCCTGGCACTAATTCAGAACCATCTTTACTACGAATATTGGTTAAATTGCCTGCAGGCGGGTTGACCTTGTCCCCAATAAGACTATTTGGATTATTTTTTAAAATATTTTGGCGAGATTTATTTTTCCAGTCACGTTCACTCGCTAGCAAACTATCTTGATCTTTTTTGGAAGCAGTCAACATCACATGGGTACGGCCATCTTCCAGAGAAAAACCTGAAACCAAATTAAAAGATTTGGCGGGTTGTTGATTATCCACAGTATCGCTATAGCGCAGATTCACTTCGGTGCCGACATAGTCTTTACGCAAAATTACATTGATGACACCACCAATCGCACCACTGCCATAAATCGCAGCAGCGGATGTCGGTAATACTTCAATCCGTTCAATTGCAGCCAAAGGAATATTATTTAAATTGGGTTGATCGGTAGATTCAGAAGTACCACGACTGCCTGTTCCCGCACTACGGCGGCCATTAATCAACACCAAAGTTTGACTGGCACCAAGTCCACGTAAATTAATTTGACTCGATGTACCTGAGAAATAGCTGGAATTATTGGTTGAGGTCGCCATCGGCAATACTTTAGACAATAACTCGGTGACTGTGGTGGTACCTGAGCGCTCAATCTCTTCCCGCTCGATCATGGTGTAGGCTTGGACATCATCTTCGCTACGTGGAATATCCATATTGCCTGATTTATAGGCAACATCGGCCTTACTTGCCGTCACTGCAATGGTCGGCAGCGTCGAGGCTTTATCTGCACTATCTTGTGCAAATACCTGTGGAGATGACAACACCAATAGAACAGAAATGCAGAGTGTTGTTCTAATAAATTGAGATGATTTGAGAGAGCTATTTTGTTCTAACACGTAAGAACCTTAATTCATTATTAAAAATTTCGTGAATAATACACAAAACAAACAAAAATGACAATAATAATGATAATTATTATCAATAATAACATTAGCATCCCATATCTCTCCATGTTTTAAAGTCATCAATAACAACAACAGCTTATATGATGGGGTAAGGTGATCAATCCGTCTTAACAGCGGATAAAGTGCTCAACTTTAGAAAGATGCAGAGCTAGCTTTTTGTAGGTTTTAGTGATTATGATTAAAAAAAATAAGCCCATCTTATTCGCGAATTTGAATAAGATGGGCTGTTCAATTCTTGTATTGAATCGACAATTAAAACTTATGTGTATACGTCGTCATAATTCGATTTTCGACAAAATCTGTGCCTGGATTATTGCCCGCACCATATTTAATATCTGCTCGGATATGTCGCCATTCAAAGCCCAAACCTTTCAGTTTACCTTCAGGTACGGTGTAGTTAACGATCACATTCTTCTCGGTTTCTTTATTATCCTTAAAACCTTCCCGATAGATTTCACTGCCATTTAAATAGCGTAATGTCAATTTTAACCCGGGGATACCTTGCTCTTTAAAGTCATAACTATATAAAACATGCCAAGTGAACTCTTTGGCTTTGTAGAAAGCAATTGCAGACCAACTCTGTAAATAAGCTTGTGGTACATAACCATTCAACAAGGGAATATTGTCCTCACCCATATGCTTTTGCAAACCTGTCAAAATGGTATGTGGTCCATTTTGCACACTGGCTTGCAGACCGATTGACTGGACATCTATATCGCCAAAATAAGCATCGCCATCTTCTTTATAGTTAAAGTAGCGAGCATCCACTTTAAGCTTGCTTTTGTTGACCATTTCCGTATAAGCCGCACTCAAATATTGTTGTTGATAAATATCTTCAAGCTGCCCAAACCAATAAGAACCCGTCAACTGAGGGGTAAAATTATAATCGAGACCCAGAAAATTCAGCCCATCACTTCTTTTGTTTGGGTCTGTCGAGTTGCCTAAGGTAAATTTTCGATATTCATCATCATCTCGAGCATTCACATGGGTAAACCGCCCTGCTGACACCTTTAAATTTTTGATGTCTTTGCTTTCTAGCATTGCACCTGCATAAGTGGTGACCAATTGCCGAGAATCATCAATAAACAGTACTGGTGTCTTTGGGAAAAGCTCACCGACTTTCAGTTCGGTATTGTGATATTTAAATTTTAAAGTCGCGCCTAATTTTAAATAATCACGCTCCTGCCGACCTTCGTGCTGATCATATTTAAATACGGTATCCAGACGTTCATCGTAGCGATCCGTTAAACGCAGTGCATATTGAAACCCCAGATCCAAACCGACTTGAAGTGGTGTATCGGTATAGCCAGATTCAAAGCGTCCTGTCATCGCCTGAGACCAACTGCCCAGATCTTTATTGGTATTTTCAAAATCCCGCTCTAAGTAGAAATTACGTAGATAAATGCATTTTTCACTGTCTTCAAAAAAATCGGCATAAGCCACATTGATATTTAAACAGCCAAACAATGTGTACAGTGCTACGCGCTGTGCTTTATACAGCGTATCTGGTTTTAACATGGGAAATCCTTTCCTGAGTATTTGAAATTCTTATTCATTCACGCTGAGCGTTAAGACCATTCTCACAACTGAGACTATGCTTTCCACGACCTTTAAAACTGACATAAATTCAGAAAGATATATTTGAGCAAATATTAGTCACACCTTATTATTTGAATTATTAATGTAATTTTCCATAGATAATGAAGTATATAGTTATACCTTTTAAGTCTAGTTTTAGGTCATTTTCACCCCAATTAAAAAAGCGATCATGATGACCGCTGATAAATAAACTTGGTGCCTAGAATGGCTTAATCACCCTCTAGTTGGATCGGAATACCTTCCTCTTCAAATACCTGCTTAATGCATTCTAAAATCTGCGGTAAGTATGGACTCTGATCCATATTGCGCACCGCCAATGAAATTGGGGTATAGGCTTCCAAATCCAGAATGGGGATATACACCAGATTTTTCATGCCGATATCACTGGCACTTTCTGGAATCAGGCAAATCCCCTCACCTGATGACACCAAACCAAGCGCCATATGAATTTCACGTACCTCGACCATGTCTTTAGGCACCAGACCCAAGTCGGTAAAAATCGACTGAATCAAGGTGGAAAAGTTTGGCTTTTGCGTGGCAGGATAAGAAAAGATAGGTTCATCAATAATCTGGGACAGATAAATCCCCTGATCGATAAAGCGGGTTAAATGATGGTTTTTATGAATGGCTAATTTGAGTTTTTCTTTGCGCAATAAAATCCGTTTAATCGCAGGATCACTAATTCTTAAACGTCCAAAGCCTAAATCGATTTTACCCAGCTTTAACGCTTCGATCTGATCCTTGGTACCATGTTCAATCAACTCCACCTGAATATCAGGATGATTTTGACGGAATAAATAAATCACTTGCGGTAACAGTGCATAAAGTAGTGAACTGACGTAGCCAATACGCACAATCTTATTCACCGTGCTAATGCGTTTTGCCATGGAAGCCGCTTGGGCGGTATGGGTCAAAATCTGCACCGCATGCTGATAAAAGAACTGCCCCGCTTCTGTGGTTTTCACAGGTCGCGAACCACGTTCAAATAACAGGATACCCAGTTCCTCTTCTAGCTTTTGGATCTGCCGGCTTAATGGTGGTTGTGCAATGCATAACTTTTCTGCGGCTTTGGTAATGCTCTGTTCCTCGACCACTGTCACGAAATAACGAAGATGTCTTAATTCCATTTAATATACCTTTTAAGTATCTAAAAATACCAAATTCAGCCTAGTTATAGATATTACATTAATTTAGGGTATGTAAATAGCTCAGGACGAAAGAAATACCCAAGATGTATAAATCCATAGAAACCCTACTTGTCGAGATCCCAACTATCCGCCCACACAAGATGGCGGTTGCAACCATGCAAACCCAAACCTTAGTCCTCATCAAAGTGACAACAGAGGATGGTTTGATTGGTTGGGGTGAAGCAACGACCATTGGTGGCTTGGGTTATGGAGATGAAAGTCCTGAAAGTGTCAAAACCAATATCGAGCATTACTTTTCGCCATTGTTAAAAACTTTGGACAGTTTTAATGTGGCTCAGACACTTCAGGCCATTCAACACAGCATCAATGGGAATCGTTTTGCTAAATGTGCAATTCAAACGGCGCTACTGGATATTCAGGCACAACGTTTAGGTCTACCGCTCAGTGAAGTGTTAGGTGGGCGCCTACGTGATAGCGTTCCTGTACTTTGGGTTTTGGCCTCAGGCAATACTGAAAAGGACATTGCTGAAGCAGAAAAAATGGTTGCGTTAAAACGCCACAATGTGTTCAAGCTCAAAATCGGCTCTCGACCAGTTGAGCAAGATGTTGAACATGTACTGGCAATTAAACAAGCCTTGGGTGCAGAAGTTTCGATTCGTGTTGATGTCAACCGTGCATGGTCTGAGTTGAATGCGATTAAAGGGATTCAAATGCTTCAGGATGGTGGGGTCGATCTGATTGAGCAACCTTGCGCAATTCACAATATTGATGCCATGCAACGTCTGACGCGCAAGTTCGATATTGCCATTATGGCGGATGAATCTTTAACCGGTCCGCAAAGTGCGTATCAACTGGCAAAAAGCAATGCAGCCTCAGTGTTTGCAGTAAAAATTGCCCAATCAGGCGGTCTGATTGAAGCCTGTGAAGTCGGAAAAATCGCCAATCTGGCAGGGATCGATCTTTACGGTGGCACCATGTTAGAAGGTCCAGTTGGCACCATCGCTTCCGCACATGCCTTCTCTACCTTTAGCAATTTAGCCGCTGGTACGGAACTGTTTGGTCCACTGTTGCTTACGGAAGAAATTTTAAAAACACCGCTTCAATATGGCAATTTTGAACTCAAAATTCCAACTGGCCCTGGTCTCGGTATTGAACTGGATGAAGACAAAATCGACAACCTGCGTCGTCAATAATTCAAGGAGTTGCCATGCTTTTTCATGTACGAATGGATGTAAATATCCCGCTCGATATGCCAGTTGAACAGGCCAATCAAATTAAAGCTGTTGAAAAGGCCTATTCACAAGATTTACAGCGTCAAGGTAAATGGCGTCATATCTGGCGCATCACCGGACAATATTCAAACATCAGTATCTTTGATGTGGATAGCAATGAAGAACTGCACAATATTTTACAGGGATTACCGTTGTATCCCTACATGAATATTGAAGTGATGGCGATGAATCGTCATCCATCAGCCATCCGTGAAGACGATAGCTAAAGAAGATCAGAACAGAATTTAAACAAGGAATGTGGCAAGCCAAGCAAGCAGCAAAACAGCAAGTCCGCGAGCCACCAAAAATTATCATACTTCAGGAGATTATGTATGAACCGTCAAGAAATCGATGCACTGGTTAAAAAAATGAATGTGGATACCGCGACAGGTGAAGTCAATCCACGTGTACAACAAATCGTAGTTCGTCTGCTTGGTGATCTTTTTCAAGCGATTGAAGATTTAGACATCTCGCAAAGCGAACTATGGAAAGGTCTGGAATACTTTACCGATGCAGGTCAAGCCAATGAACTCGGTTTATTGGCAGCAGGCTTAGGCCTTGAGCATTATCTAGATTTACGTGCGGATGAAGCTGATGCCAAAGCAGGCATTACGGGTGGAACACCTCGTACCATTGAAGGTCCACTCTACGTGGCTGGTGCGCCAGAATCTGTCGGTTTTGCCCGTATGGATGACGGTTCTGAATCGGACAAAGTCGATACCTTATTCATCGAAGGTACAGTGACTGATCCTGAAGGTAATATTATCGAAGGTGCTAAAGTCGAAGTTTGGCATGCCAACAGCCTCGGTAACTATTCATTCTTTGATAAGTCCCAATCTGACTTTAACTTACGCCGTACCATTTTATCGGATGCCGATGGTCACTATGTGGCACAGACTACTATGCCTGTCGGTTATGGCTGCCCGCCTGAAGGGACTACTCAAGCCGTGCTGAACTTGCTCGGCCGTCATGGTAACCGCCCTTCTCATGTGCATTATTTTGTGTCTGCACCGGGCTATCGCAAATTAACCACACAGTTCAATATCGAAGGTGATCAATATCTATGGGATGACTTTGCATTTGCAACACGTGAAGGCTTGGTCGCGACTGCTGTTGATGTGACGGATGAAGCTGAACTTGCTCGTCGTGGTGTGAATAAGCCATTCAAACACATTACGTTTAATGTTGAATTGGTGGCAGAAAAAACAGGTGCACCAAGCACTGAAGTTGACCGTCGTCGTGTCGGTGCTTAACTTCCCAGAATCACTGTGAGCTAGACCTTAGCTCACAGTTTTTAAATTTCTATGCATACCCGTTTATACAGCAATCTGTATGTATAGAAATTTGAAAACATGGATAAAAGGTTGGCCTTATGATTGATAAAAGTAAGCTCTCATTGACTGAGGCATTGTCACAGATCAAGGATGGTGCAACCATCATGATTGGTGGCTTTGGCACCGCAGGACAACCCGCTGAACTGATTGATGGACTAATCGAACTTGGTATTAAAGACTTAATCATCGTCAATAATAATGCTGGTAATGGCGATTATGGTTTGGCCAAACTGCTTAAAACAGGTGCGGTACGTAAAATTATCTGTTCTTTCCCACGTCAGTCGGATTCATGGGTCTTCGATGAACTGTACCGTGCGGGCAAGATTGAACTGGAACTGGTGCCACAAGGCAATCTGGCGTGTCGTATTCAAGCGGCAGGTATGGGACTCGGTGCTGTGTTTACCCCAACAGGCTTCGGTACTTTATTGGCAGAAGGCAAAGAAACCCGTCATATCGAGGGCAAAGACTATGTACTTGAGTATCCGATCAAAGCCGATTTTGCCTTAATCAAAGCTCATCAGGGCGACCGCTGGGGCAATCTGGTCTACAACAAATCTGCACGTAACTTCGGCCCGATCATGGCGATGGCTGCGGATGTCACCATTGCGCAAGTGTCTGAACTGGTCGAACTCGGTCAGCTAGATCCTGAACATATCATTACCCCAGGGATTTTTGTCCAGCATGTGGTCGCTGTCGATGCGACGATTGGCACAGGAGCATAAACATGAGCTATCAAAAACTAAGCCGTGACCAGATTGCTGAACGTGTCGCACAAGATATTCCCGATGGCGCTTATGTCAATTTAGGCATCGGCCTACCAACCAAGATTTCCAATTATCTTCCTGCGGATAAAGATGTATTCCTGCATTCGGAGAATGGCTTGCTGGCATTTGGGCCACCGCCTGCCAAAGGTGAAGAAGATCCTGAATTGATTAATGCAGGTAAAGAATACGTCACTATGCTCACTGGTGGCAGCTTTTTTCATCATGGTGATTCCTTTGCCATGATGCGTGGTGGGCATTTAGATATTGCAGTGCTTGGTGCTTTCCAAGTGGCAGCCAATGGTGATCTCGCCAACTGGCATACTGGTGCAGCAGATGCGATTCCTGCAGTCGGTGGTGCCATGGATTTAGCAGTGGGTGCCAAGAAAGTGTTTATCACCACCGATCACAACACCAAGCAAGGTGAACCGAAGATTGTTGAAGCGCTTTCATATCCAGCAACAGGTTTGAAATGTGTTGATCGAATTTACACCGACCTGTGTGTGATTGATGTGACTGCTGACGGTTTAAAAGTGATTGAGAAAGTAGACGGTCTGAGCTTTGAGGAATTGCAAGCTTTGACGGGTGCAAAACTGATTGATGCGACACTAGCTTAAGGATTGAAATCCCCCTAAATCCCCCTTTGTTAAGGGGGACTTCCTCTAAACAATAGAGTGAAGTCTCCCTCCTTTTTAAAGGAGGGATTAAGGGAGGATTAAAGGGAAGAACACATGAAAAACGCTTATATCATCGATGCTATCCGTACCCCATTCGGTCGTTATGCGGGCGGATTAGCTCCAGTACGTGCTGATGACTTGGGAGCGATTCCAATTCAGGCTTTGATGCAACGCAACCCAAGTGTCGATTGGCAGCAAGTCGATGATGTGATCTATGGCTGTGCCAATCAGGCAGGTGAAGACAACCGTAATGTGGGACGTATGTCGGCACTATTGGCAGGCTTACCTTATCAAGTGCCCGCCACCACAGTGAACCGTTTGTGTGGTTCGTCACTGGATGCCATTGCCATGGCTGCCCGTGCGATTAAAGCCAATGAAGCAGACCTGATTATTGCGGGTGGTGTGGAAAGTATGAGCCGTGCGCCCTATGTGATGGGCAAAGCTGACAGCGCCTTTGGCCGTAGTCAAAAGATTGAAGATACCACCATGGGCTGGCGTTTTATCAATCCAAAACTGAAAGAGCTGTATGGTGTCGACAGCATGCCGCAAACCGCGGAAAACGTGGCGGAACAATTCAACATTAATCGTGCCGATCAAGATCAGTTTGCTTTAAACAGCCAGCAACGTACTGCAACTGCACAAGCCAAGGGCTTCTTCGCCAATGAAATCGTGCCTGTGACGATTCCACAGCGTAAGGGTGATGCAGTTGTGGTAGAACGTGATGAGCATCCACGTGCATCAACGACTTTAGAAGCACTAACCAAACTCAAAGGTGTGATCAAAGTAGAAGGCGCAGTGACAGCAGGCAATGCGTCTGGAATTAACGATGGCGCTGCTGCCTTGCTCATTGCTTCGGATCAAGCGGTGGAAAAATATCAATTAAAACCCCGTGCCAAAATCATTGCTGCGACTACAGTTGGTGTTGAACCACGCATTATGGGTTTTGCACCTGCACCTGCCATCAAGAAATTACTGAAACAGGCCAATCTCACTCTAGAACAGATGGATGTGATTGAACTAAACGAAGCTTTTGCGGCACAAGCTTTAGCGGTGACCCGTGATTTAGGCTTAAGTGATGATGATGCACGAATCAACCCGAATGGTGGTGCGATTGCTTTGGGGCATCCTTTAGGTGCCTCAGGTGCGCGTTTGGTGACAACGGCCTTGAATCAACTTGAACAGATCAAAGGTCAGTACGCCCTGTGTTCGATGTGTATCGGCGTTGGTCAAGGTATTGCATTGATTATTGAACGTATCGAACAGAATTAAGGAATAGTGAATGTCAGTTTTTCAATCTGCGGATGCACAGATCAACTATCAAACCTTTGGCGATCCCAGCTCCCCTGCACTGGTGTTTTCCAACTCTTTGGGCACCAACTACGGCATGTGGCAAAAGCAGTTCAATTATTTTAAAGAACGATTTTATGTGATTTGTTATGACACACGCGGTCATGGTTCATCTTCAACGCCAACAGGCCCATATACCCTGCAACAACTGGGGGAAGATGTGATTCGCCTACTCGATCATTTAAAGATTGAAAAAGCCAATTTCTGCGGTATTTCCATGGGCGGAATAACAGGTCAATGGCTGGCGATCCATTACCCAGAACGTTTTCAGCGTATGGTTGTGAGTAATACCGCTGCAAAAATTGGACAGGAACAAGCATGGCTGGATCGTGCTCAACTGGTTCGAAAGCAAGGTTTAGTTCCAATCGCTACCACAGCCGCTTCACGCTGGTTTACAGATCCCTTTATCCAAAGTCATCCTTCAGTTGTCAATAATCTGTGTAACGACTTAAGTGCTGGCAGCGCAAATGGTTATGCTAATTGTTGTGAGGCTTTGGCTAAGGCGGATGTCCGTGATCAACTCAAAGACATCCACATTCCAGTTTTGGTGATTGCAGGGATGCAAGACCCTGTCACCACAGTGGCAGATGGGCAATTGATGCAACAGCAGATACCACAATCGAAACTGGTCGAAATCAATGCCTCACATATTTCAAATATTGAGCAGGCAGAAAGCTTCAATCATATTTTAAAAGACTTTCTGACTGGCTAGCTGATAAATTGAAGCATTAAAAATGGCCATTTCAGGCCATTTTTTAGATCTGGTATAAAGTTAGTATCGAATCATCACTGATTTAAGCTCAGTATAATCTTCGATAAATGCATCAGAAAATTCACGACCTAGTCCTGATGCCTTCACGCCACCAAAAGGAACAGCAGGATCAAGAAAGGTATGCATATTGACCCAAACTGAGCCTGCTTCAATTTGCGGGATCAGCCGCAATGCTTTAGCCAAATCATTGGTCCAAATACTAGCCGTCAAACCAAAACGAGAGTGATTCATCATACGAATGAGTTCTTCATCACTTTCAAATGGAATAACATCCACCACAGGACCAAAAGTTTCTTCAATAAATAAAGGATCATCCACACCTTGGACCTTTAATAAAGTCGGCTCAACAAAATAACCGGTTCCTTGCAAAGCCTTACCACCACAAATCACTTGATCATTTTGATTGGCAAGATCGAGATAATGTTTGACCTTGTCAAAGTGTGGCTTATTGGAAAGTGGTCCAAACATGCTGGATTCATCCAGCGGCGAACCAATTTTTATCTGTTGAATTGCTCCTGTCAGCTTTTCTACAAATTCATCATATTTGGACTGATGCACAAAGAAACGCTCTGGTGCTGCACAGACCTGCCCCTGATGTACAAAAGTTGCCTGTAACAAGGTTGGTAAGATTTCCTCCAGATTGGCATCCGCTAAAATGGCTGCGGCATTTTTTCCCCCCAGTTCTAAACTAACACGGGTTAAATCATTACTCATCGCTTGCTTGCCAATTGCAATGCCTGTCGGTACAGAGCCAGTAAACGAGACTTTTTTAATATGATTGGCATTTATTAAATATTGACCTGTTTCCCCTGTTCCCGTTACCACATTAATTACACCTGCTGGAATCCCCGCTTCAATTGCAAGTTCAGCCAAACGCAATAATGACAAGGTGGTAAATTCACTTGGTTTTAATACAATAGTACAACCCGTGGTTAATGCTGAACCAATTTTCCAGCATCCAATCATCAGAGAAAAATTCCATGGCACAATCCCAGCCACCACGCCAACAGGTTGACGTATGCTATAGGCAGTATATTTTTCGCCATTCATGGATGGAAGAGAGGGCTGCATGGTTTGACCATGGATTTTAGTGGTCCATCCTGCAAAGTATCTTAAAAATACAGCAGTTTGGGCGACTTCCAGATGTCGAGCCAGATGAATCAATTTACCCGTGGTGAGTGTTTCAAGTTGAGCCAACTCTTCTGCATGTAATTCCACTAAATCGGCTAATTTATTCAGCTTTTGCCCACGTTCGTAGGGTGATGTATTGGCCCACGCATTTAGAAAAGCATCATGGGCACTATGAACTGCTGCATCCACATCCTGTTGATTACCAACTGCAATACTTGAAACAACCTGTTCCGTTGCAGGATTAATCAACTCGATTCGACGACGGTCTACCTCTACATGTTGGCCATGAATAAAGTGACCATGTTGGCGCTGTAAAAAAGTTTCAACGCTCGCTAAAATTTTTACTTCACTCATTTTATTGTCCTCGGTTCTATTTGGAAAGATCACTGATTTAGGCCCTTACCCAATCCATATTCAGTTCAGTGATTAAGAATAAAGTCGGCACCACGTTCACCAATCATGATCGCAATGGCGTTGGTATTTCCGCTTGGAACTTGTGGGCAAATGGAACAATCAATCACACGTAAATTCTGGAAACCATGAACTTTGAGGCTTTGGTCAGTCACTGAATCTCTTGGTGCATTGCCCATTTTGCAACTGCCCGCTGGGTGATAAACCGTTTTAATGTTTTGCCGCATCCATGTATCAATGGCTTCAATATTGTCAGGATCGAGATTTGCAGGTTCAATGACCTCTTTTACAATCGCTTTTAAGGCGGGTTGCTGTAATAAACGCAGTCCAGCCTGCACCGCCCGAATATTGGCATCAATATCCTCTTGATGACCTAAGTAGTTTGGATCAATGATTGGTAATGCATTTGGATCTTTGCTGCTTAAACGTAAGTATCCGCGTGCTTTTGGTTGTACATGACCAACTTTAATGGTAAGCCCATGTTCTTGGGCTGCCGCTTTTTCCCCAGGGGTGTTATCAAAATTATCCAGTACGGGTAAAAAATGAAACTGTACATCTGGTCGACCATTGTGATTGGTATCAATAAACCCACCCCCCTCTAAAATATTTGAGGTCAATAAACCTGAGCGGGTAAAACGCCATTGTAAAAAATGCCGCACTGCTTTTAAGCCCTGATCTTCCCCAAGCAAACTATTTTGAGTCGTTACTGTTGCATTGACCGACATATGCAAATGGTCATGGAAATTTTCGCCGACTGGTAGGTCTTGAATACATTGGATACCCAATTCATCTAAATGTTGTTTTGGACCAATCCCTGACAGTAATAACACCTTAGGACTGCCAATCGCCCCTGCACTGACAATCACTTCTTGAGCTGCATTTACAGTCACCGTTGGTTTGCCAGCGATGCTGAATGTCACGCCTGTTGCTTGATTGCCTTGAGTTTCAATTTTATGCACCAGTGCATCGGTAATGACAGTGAGATCTGGGTGATGCTCAACTGATTTTAAATAGGTTTTTGAGGTACTGGCTCTTTCACCCTTTTGTGTGGTGGTCTGATAAAACCCAACACCAGCCTGATCCCAACCATTGAAATCGTTGACATAGTGCATGCCCATTTGCTGACCTGCCTGAATACAAGCAAGGGTTAAAGGATGTCGGTAACGGTTTTCACTGACAGCTAAGATGCCATTTTGACCATGATATTCATCGGCAAGACTTTCATTTTTTTCTGCTTTTTTAAAGAATGGCAGCACATCTTGATAGGACCAATTGCTGCATCCCCATTCCGATGCCCATAAATCATAGTCCTGACGCTGTCCACGGCAGTACACCATACCATTGACTGAACTGCCACCACCCAAGACTTTGCCTTGTGCAAGGATCATTTCACGGTGATTACAGTGTTGTTGTGGAACCGTCATGTACGGCCACGATTTCTGTTGAAAGACCTTGATCACTGTCGCAGGAATGGTATGGAACAGACTGCTGTCTTTCGTCCCTGCTTCTAGCACCAGTACTCGTCCTGCATTGGCTTGTAATAAACGTGCTGCAACCACACAGCCCGCTGAACCAGCTCCAATAATGATATAGTCATATTCTGTGTTCATCATGCTTCCCTACGCATTAAACTCCATGACTAAGATTTGATCATTACTTACTCATCTTGTTCTTGTTTAAACGTGACAAACATGATGCACAATTGTGACATGTGCATGGTATTTAAAATAAATATCGTATTTAAATTTTCAGGCGATACTCTTTTGGCGTCAGTCCAATCATCTTACGAAACAATTTGGAAAAATGTGCACTGTCACCAAAGCCCCATTTCAAAGCAATTTCGGTGATCGACAAACTTTTATTTTTGCTATCTTTTAATTCATACTGAATTTTTTTAATGCGATGCATTTGAATAAATTTATGCACAGATTGCTGCTGATGTTCAAATATTCGATGTAAATGCCGAAGCGAAATCCCTAAATGATCTGCAATCATTTGTGCATTTAAACCCTGTTGGCCTAGGTGTTCGAAAATAAATCGTTCTGCTTTTATTTTGAGATGATCAACAATTTCAACATTTTTATAATTAATGGTTGGCTTAATCAGTGCAATCAAGGCATCTTCAAAAGCATTTTCATCCTCTTTTGCATACCAGAGTTCAATCTTTTCAGGTGACAGATTTTGCAGCATGCACTTCAATAAATGCCCACTCATATTGGAAGTAATCAGTTTGCCAAAATGGTCGACCGTAATACCTAGCCTGAACAATTTCTCCCGTGACAAATGAACTGACACATGACTAAACAGACCTTGTGGATACATATCAATCGTTTCATCTGGATCAAGTAATGCAATATCTCCTTCATTTAACTGAATACTTTGATCTTTATATGCAATACGCATCTTGCCTGTATATTGAATCACCAAGAAACAGAATCGATCTTTGACTCGATCAGGCATACCACTTTTCCGAGAAATATGACTGGCATTACTTTTGATAAATGCAACCTCGGTCTCACCCAATAAAAAAGACTTCACCTCACCAATAAATAAACTACGGTGTTTATCAAAAGCTGTCTCAAAATCACCGCAAACTTTTTGAATGCATTCAGTCCACTGCACCATTTCATTTTTTTGATCTTGATTCATATCCATTTCCCTCGGATAGATCGATTTAATCATATAGGTAAATTACACTGATCTCACTTTTCATTCAGTTAAAATATAGGGTGTCCTTCCCACAAATGACCGACAAATTCATATAAAAATTTGTCGGCAACTTAAAGCTTAAACAATCCCTGCAATATCCTTCAAAATTTTAATGAAAATCTCCTTCTCTTGGTCAGGATATTTTTCAAACACCTCATTTTGATGGCTATCGGCAATATCAAATAGATAATGTGCAGTTTTCTTGCCCTTTTCAGTGAGTTTAAAAAAGCCATCTGTTTCGATCAGCAAACCATCTTTTTTTAGGATCGATGCTGCCTGCTCCACTTCTCGCATCGGCATGGCAATATCACGTGGCAAATCTGCTTTATTGGATGCAGTACCGCTGCCCAGTACCAGCAATAAACGCGCCTCACTAGTACGGAACCCTGTCACTAACTGCTTGGGAATATAATCAGTTTGATAGAACTTAAATGCACGGCTCATCAAATAGCAGACATTGCTATATAAATGCCCTTGATGCATTTCACCAATATCTTCAGCTTCAACGGTGTCTTTTAACTGCAATAACGGATGTGGAATTACCCCCGAATAAGCCCCTTGGTGATACACCAGCGGACTACGCCCTTCATCACAAAAACGCACCACTTTACCAATAATGATCCAGTGATCCCCGCCTTCAATCACCTCATGGCGTTCACATTCAAATACCGCAGAACAGTGATCTAAAATCGGGGCTTGACCTGAACCGATTTGATAACTGGTACCTTCATATTTATCAATATTGCGGCGTGAAAATTTATTGGACAGCTCAATTTGTGAGCCTGATAAGATGTTGACTGCAAAATGCGTCGCTTGCTCAAACACAGGGAAACTGGACGAGTTCTTATCAATACTCCATAAGATCAACGGTGGATCTAGAGACACTGAATTAAAACTATTGGCGGTCACCCCGACCTTTTCACCCTGTTCATTTTGCGCAGTCACAATGGTGACGCCTGTGGCAAAATTGCCCAAAGCACGTCTGAACTGCATTGGATCTATTGTGATTTCATCCATTGATTTTAGTGAATTCATTCTTCTCTCCTGAATCTTTTGTCCTACTTGGGCCGTTCGCTGTACCTAAATCCCTTAAATATCCAGTACCAATCGGGCCGATTTGGAACGTGAACAGCACACCAATATCTGCTCATTACTGGCCTTTTCTTCATCGGTAAAATAGACATCGCGATGGTCAGGTTCGCCTTCGATCACATCGCACATACAGGTACCGCAAACGCCTTGTTCACATGACATTTCAATCTCAATGCCTTCACGTGCCAAGGCCTGTAAAATGGTTTCTTCAGCATCAACCAGAATGATCTTGCCACTTTGCTGCGCCACCACCTCAAAAGCATCACCGCCAGTTTCCACCTCAACCTGAAAATATTCCTTATGAATCTGCTGTTCAGGGAAATGTTGAGTGAGGGCTAGATTAATCACCCAATCCATAAAACCATTGGGGCCACAGGTATAAATATGGCTGTTTGGATCAATGTCCTGAATGGCGGATTGGAAAAACTCGCGGTGACTCGCCCCTTCCGATTTAAAATGGAAAGTGGTGAAAGGCGCTAAGATGCCATGTTTAATTTCATCGACAAAAGCACAACGTTCTGGGCTTGCGCCGCAGTAATGCAGTTCAAAAGAAGCCCCTTCCTGTGCCAATTGATAGGCCATGCTAATCAGTGGGGTAATCCCAATCCCCCCACCCACTAATACCGCATGTTTGGATTTGACCAGTGGAAATAGATTTTTCGGTTCGCTGACCTGAATCTGCATACCATCTTTTAAATCATCAAATGCCGACACTGAACCACCGCGTGATTCTGGATCACGTAAAATTCCAAGTCGGAACGTCCCGACATCATTTGGGTTCTGACATAATGAGTACTGACGCACCATGCCATTGGGCAGATGCACATCGATATGTGCACCTGCTTCAATTTTGGGTAAAACGGTCGAATTTGCAGATTCAAACTCCATGACTGCAACATTTCCACCTTCGACATGACGGTTTTTCACCACCACGTTATAAAGTATCGTCATGATTTCTCTCCCTGATATGCATCTCGCCGAAGGCTTAACGCATAAATAATCCACCGTTAATATCCCATGTTGCCCCAGTTACAAAAGCTGCACTTGGGCTGGCCAATAGCGCACAGGTTTCCGCAATAAATTCCATGCTTCCCAAAGCTTTGACGGGGATATTTTGAATAAATTGCGCCATTTTCTCGTCAGAGACCACGCTATGCACAATCGGTGATTCCATCGGTCCTGGGGCAATCGCATTCACTGTCACCCCTTTGGCGGCAAACTCTTTGGCAAAGATCTTGGTTAGGGTAATGATTGCACCTTTAGTAGAGGCATAATGTGCACCAGTGGCAGTACCGCCATTTTGTCCTGCCAAAGACGCCATGTTGACAATACGGCCATAGCCTTGATCGGCCATATATTTGCCAATGATCTGGCAAGACTGAAATGTGCCACGCTGATTCACTTGCGTGATCATGTCAAAATCCGCTGCACTAATCTCTAAAACCGGGGTTGCCTTGGTCATGGTGGCATTGTTAATCAATACATCCAGTTTCGAAAATTTCTGCTGAATCCACTGTACGGCGGCATGAAAATCCGCCTCAACCGAGATATCTAGTTTTAAGGCAGACATATTCTGTGCATGTGGACTACGTGCTTTGGCCTGCTCAGCCTTTTCTAAAGTGCTGGCAGAGACAATCACCTGATGTCCCTGTGCTGCAAAATACTCAGCAATGACATTCCCTAAACCCGAAGCAGCACCTGTGACTAATACAACCTGTTTCATTTTTTGCTCCTAAAGAATGTAGCTAATACCCGCCAAGGTATCGGTTGAGTTGACTAAATTGATAATTTTACGATTGATCTTGAAGCCTTGTTCCGCATCACGAACCAAATGGAAAGTTACATCAGCGGTATAGTGTTTGAGGTTTTCTTTACGGAATTCACGCAAGTTCTGTGCACAACGTAGAATGATTTCACCATCTTGATCTTTTACGATGCGGATACGCGAAACACTGCGCACGGTATTGGCTTTGGGCGCAGTTGAAATCGCCTCACCATTTTCCAAACGCTGTACCCGTAACTTCCGCATATGATGATCGTCATAGGCATAGTTCAAATTATTTTCATAATCGGTCAGTTTTGGATCAATCGGAATGATATAGACACCTTTTTCATTCCACAGATCCAGCCAAGTATCATGCTCAGAATGATCCAGCATATCGGCTTCTGCCCAGATAAAAGCGGTCACTTCATTCAGTAAATTTAAATCGATTTTCATGGCGCTCTCCTTAAGCCGTCATCATCTTTTTCCACTGCTGATAGGCAGCGCGCATCCCCGTTTCGGCACTGACATCGCTCTTTAAGCCATCTTCAGTTTTGACTTCACCAGGCAGGCCACGATTGAGCATGATCCACAGGTCATTGCCCGCATTGGCACCGTGTTGCACACGCTCCCATGCTTCCGAATCATCTGGGGTACCAAAACCAAATGGGCCTTGGAAATGTTCATGCAGACGCAAGCGATATTGATTGGCAATTTGTGGACCGCCATCCATGGTAATGACTGAATGGTGAATCTCAGTTTCGTTGACGGAAATCGGCTGCATCACGCGGAAGAACGCCATTGAACAGGCAATGTTCGGGAACAAATTCAAGTTGAAACCAGAACCACCGACTGCACGGACAATACGACGCACTTCCAGCTCTTCATGCCCTTCATCACGTAAGGCTTGCGCCAAGTCTTCAAAGCGTTCCTGAATCGGACGCTCCATTAATTCTTCATCCAGATCGACCAGTTCAGGAATCATCACCATGACACTGTGACCATTACCGAGGTCTTCGACATAACCTGGCTGATTTTCAAAGTTAAACAGTTCTTCAGTTTTTTCATCGACTGAACTTAAGAATGACTTGTGTACCAGTGGGAAATGATAGGCATCGGTGGTATTTTCCAACTGGATTTTCCAGTTACCCGGAAAACGGAAACGATGTTCACCCAAGACCTTGATTGGATAACCCGCACCTTGTTTCATAAACAAGTCAATCCATTTTTTCGCAGCACCCAAGAAATCATCTAAAGGTTCAATATCCTGCTTAAAGGTGGCGAAAATCATGCCGTTGTATTCTTCAACACGTAAGCTGATCAATGGAAACTCTGATTTATCCAGACATTCACCATAGCTTTCAGGTGAAGGCACACCACGTAATGAACCATCTAATGCATAGCTCCAGCCATGATAGGGACAGACAAAACTGTTGGTTTTACCTTTTTTATGTTCACACACTGTTGCAGCACGATGGCGGCAACGATTCAGCAAGACATGCACTTTCTTCTTGCGATCACGTACCACCACCACAGGTTGTTTACCAATATTGATGGTTTTATAGCTGCCTGCATCTGGGATTTCACTGGCATGCGCCACCCAGACCCATGTGCTGTAATAAATCTTTTCCATCTCATCTTCAAAGATTTTTTCGTCCTTATACAATGAGGTATGCGCACGATCACTTTGCACTAAGCTACTGTAATCCATCTCAATATTCTGCATTGGAATAATACTGCTGTTCATATCCACGATCCTTTTCGGTCTATCCATTGGTTATTGCTGAGACGGCACTGGCAATACGGCTGTGCTGTCCCAGTGAGATACAGGGCGACTAAAAATATTTTCAGTCTGAAAATGTTTGATCTTCCAACGTCCATCCTGTTGCTGTTTAAACTGCACCGTGAGTTTGGCGGCATTTAAATGGCTACGACCATCACGGAAAGTTGAGGTCTGCAACATCATCCAACTGGCATTGGCTTGATCGGCTTCGATATACATTTGTTCGGAACTAACAAAATGCGCATTCATGACAAAATGTGATTGCTGTTGGGTATAACTTTTGAACATGTCATAAATGGCTTGCCAAGACGCATAACAGCCAAAAGACTGGGCATATTTCTCGCCAATGCCTTCCCAAATGCTGTCTTGATCAAATAAATCCATCAATTCATTCAGGTCGGTATCAGCATTCAAGGCATCACAAATTTCCATATAACGGTTAATGCAATTACGGATCGCATTTTGAGCTTCAAGCTGTTGCAAGCGTTGTAACAGTTCCGTTATATCCATTTGCGCATTCATGTCATTCATCCTTGTTGCCGCACGAGTTGATAAAATCTGGCTTATAAATAACCGGGTGCTGGCTTCATACCGAAGCTGACCAGTCCAGCATTTTGCAAAGTGGCGTCCCCCATAAAGGCATGCTGGGTCACTACATTGGTATCATTCACAAAACGGCTAAACGGGTTATGGGTATAAATCGCGGTCATCCCTGCCAACATCTGGATTTTGCGGGTCACACGTGCACAAACCCGTGCCACATGGGTACAAGACAAACGCATATCACTGATCTGTTCCGCGCTTGGGGTACGTCCTGCCAGTACTTCATTCCAAACAATCTGCATGGTGTCGTAGAACCAGACGCGTGCCGCCTTAAACTCTGCTTCGACTTGTGCAAATTCATATTGCGTCACTGGACGACTGGCAATTTCAGCACCACCCGTAATTGAAGACTTGCCCGGTGCCAATTTTTGAAATTCTTCAATCGCTGCGGCTGCGACACCAATCCCCACCACGGTTAAGACCTGAGTGGCTAAAGATAAAGATGGATATTTAAAAAATGGTTCAGGCAGTTTTGAAGGTTCACCACGAACAAAAGTCCATTCCTTCGCTACCAGCACCTCTTTCACCACCAGATCATGACTGCCTGTACCCTTCAAACCAACCGTATCCCAAGTCATATCAATCTGGGCTTTATTGGCTGGCATGACCGCCATACGTGGTAAACCTTGGGCTTCATTGTCCTTTTGTGGTGAAATCCCAACACCGACAATATCTGCACCCATACAGCCACTGGAAAATTTCCAGCGCCCACTCACCACCACGCCATCATCGGTAATTTCGGCAGGTTGTGGCGGGAAAATTCCGCCTGCAAATACGATGTCTGGACTGTCTTTATACAATTGCTCAAGTGTTGCTTCTGGCAAACTGCCCAAATAGGCTGGACTCATACCAAAACTTGCGACCCAACCCACGGAACCATCAGCTTTGGACAGTTGCTCGATCAATTCACAGAACTGTTTGGGTGACCATTCATTGCCACCAAAACGTTTAGGTACTAAAGCTCGATAGACACCAACCTGTTTCAGCTTTTCAATCATGTCTTGACTAACATAAGCTTGGTTATCGAACTCTCCCTTACAGGCACGTTCACGAATTTCCTGACACAAGCGCTCTAATTCCGTTGTGGTTGTGTCCATTACACATTCCTTTATCGATAAGTTATTCATTCCCTCATTCCTTTTCGGTTATTGCGCTGCACTCACGATATATGTCGCAACAGCACACAGATATTCATCGGCATTGTGTTTTGCCACGATTTGTAAACCCACAGGTTGACCCTGTTCAGTTTGCAGCGGGATTGAAATTGCAGGGTGTCCAGACAGGTTAAAAGGCCGAACCAAACCCGTTAGATTTAAAAAAGCCACCGTATTTTCAGCCTCTGCGACCTTAGGCGGTAACTGCGGTAAAGTCGGTAAAATCAAAGCGTCGTATTGATCGAGCAAGGCATCAATCTCAGCAGTGAAACTTGCTTTTACCTGCTCAGCCTGCTCGACTTGCGCCAAAGTGGTAGCAGCAGCCTTGAGTAAACGAGCATTGACATCTGTGCCAAGTAAGCCTGTTTCCGTTAACTCGCCATAGGCCTGCCAGTTTTCGTAATTGATGATCTGCATGCCTGCATCAAACGCAGCGTCAAAACCTTTCACCGTCACATGGATGGGTTGTAAATCAGCCTGAGCAAGATAGTGTTGGATGCACTCAGCCACAGTAGAATCCGCTTGTACATCCAGCCAAGCCAGTTTCGGTGCCTGAGTCAATGCGGCATGTTGCTGAAAAGTTGGATCAATAATCTGCATTGCGGTTTCAATCATGTCGATTGAATTTGCAAAGGGGCCAACGCAATCCAATGAACTGGTTGCTGGATGTACGCCTGCACGGCTGACACGGCCAAAGCTTGGTTTTAAACCAAAAACACCACAACATGCCGCAGGCATACGAATGGAACCACCTGTATCTGTGCCTAAGGTGAAATCAGCCAGACCTGCTGCAACTGCCGCTGCTGAACCACTTGAAGAACCACCTGGAATCAGTTCTGGATATTTTGGATTCGTGGCCGTACCAAACACATGATTAATGCCTGTGATGCCAAAAGCCAGTTCGTGCAGATTGGTCTTTGCAGTAATTTGACAATCAGCAGCGAGAATACGATCCACCACGTCCGCGTTTATGCTTGCAGGTTGGCTGTGCATTAAGGCTTTGCTACCTGCCATGGTTTGTATGCCTTGAATATCGATGGAATCCTTGACCATGACTTTCAAAGCACCTGTACCTTTTTGTACCTCTTGTACAATAATATTCATTCACTTTTCCATGTATTTTTATACTTAATACAAATATCGGAAAAAGTAATGTAATTGTCAAGTATTTTTAGATACGAAGAATCAAGAAAATGTTTCTAATTTTTGTATAATGCTGGGTGTCCATTTTTATAAAAGTAATGACTTGGCTATGCTTACTCATTTAGAACAATTTCTACCCAACAATGAACCGAGCAGCTTACAGAGCTATCCTTTTTTCTGGATCTCGCAAGTGAATGGTAAATACACACAACTTATTGAAAAATCAATTAAAAAATTAGGTATCGACAATACACGTCGTAAAATTATTTTAAGTACCAATGCGCTCGAACAAGCCAGTATCACCGAGATTGCCAACCTTTCTACCCTCAAGCTGACCACAGCAACCAAAGCCATTTACCGTCTGGTCGAAGATGATATTGTGCAAGTATTCTCATCTGAATCAGATGAACGTATTTCAATGGTGAAACTCACTGACAAGGGGAAAGAAATGGTTGAGCAAATTAACCAAATTAGTCAGGTCACTTTATCTGGGATTCTCAATGCCTTTGATGATGCTGAACTGCATCAGCTTAATGGTCAATTGAAAAAGCTGTTTGATTTAATGCCCTCAAGTTAAGGCAACAACAAAAGCCCATGTCTTTGCAGAGATGGGCAAAAGTGCGGACCAAGCTAATTACTGATTTAAAATATTAAACGGCGGCTTAAGCTGATTTGCGGCAATCCGATCTGAAAAAGTATGCAAAACCTGTTGCTTATAGGCAGGAATATCGACCTGCTGATAGTCATAAAAGCCCTGCTGCTCGCGTAGGCCATTGCGTTGCTGTCGCATATTTTCGGCAATAATTTCAGGTGTTCGATAACGATCACCTAACTCTTTTTGTAAATATTGCGAGGCATAGTACAGGATATCGCCACCACCCCAATCAATAAATTCCAGTAAGCCCAATACCGAAAAGCGTAAACCAAAACCTGTCCGAATCGCGATATCAATATCCTCCGCCGAGGCTACACCTTCTTCCACCATCCGCGCCGCTTCATTCATTGCCAAGGCCTGAATCCGTGGCACGATATAGCCTGCTTTGGCATGACACACCACAGGAACTTTCCCAATCAACTGTAAAAAGCTTTTCAGTTGCGCAACCACGCGCTCAGAAGTTTGCTCTGAACGACTTAATTCCACCAGTGGAATGAGATAGGCAGGATTCAGCCAGTGTGCATTCAACACCCGTTCTGGATGTGAAATCATCTCTGCAATATCAGTGACCAGAAAAGTAGAGGTAGTCGATGCCACAATGCAGTGGGGTGAAATAAATTGATCTAACCAAGCAAAAATTTCCTGTTTGACCTGTTTCACTTCTGGCACGGCTTCCATTACAAGCTCACAGCCTGCTAAGCGCTGTACAGAGCCAGCTCGACTCAGAATCGTAATCTGATCCAAAATAAAAAGCTGTTGTTCAGGCTGAATAAATTGAATCTGTTCAAGTAACCCTAACTCCTGCTGCAAATCAGCTTGAATCTGGCTCTGATATTGCCCGAACTCAACTTCACTACGCTCTCTGGCATCAATCAAATCAACTTTCAGTCCTGCATAGGCAAAGGCTATCGCAATCGCTTTGCCCATTCGCCCAGCACCCAATACCGCAACCTGTTGAATTGTGTTCATCCTAGACCCCTTGCTGCAAAATCACGTGCAACTCGGCTTTGCTTTTCTCTGCCAATCCTAGGCTCTCAAAAGTCCGACCCTGCTGATATAGGTCTTTGCCAGTCACCGCAGCAGCAATATTTAATAATCCTTCTGCTACAGGGGTAGCCACCCCCACCCAACGCCCGACCGAAACCAGAAAGGATAATCCCAGACGCGTATCTTCCAGCATATAGCGATGTGACTGCAGGTCGATGTCTTCACGCCAGTCACCACTATCGGTTAATTTGCCATGTGCACCGCGTCCATACATCCACTCCTTACCTTCACCCTCTTTGTTGTAGTGATCGGCTAAAGGGAAATGCGGTGCAGCATAGCCGAGTGCTTCCCGAACTTGCATACGTTCTGCATCCAACTGATTGGTGACACGGCGGATTGAGGGCTGTGTACCCTCATGATGAATATCCCAAGCTTCAAAATGTTCCAGCGGTCCAGCATTCATCAAAATCAATGGTGGATGAATAATTGGCCCTGCATTCATCAAAGCACCGCTGAGGCTGTCTTCAATCGGTTCTACACTTGGATAAGCCTGTTTGATAACTTGAAATGCATGTTCAGACAAGACATTTGGAAAAACCCCAGTCGGTAAACGGGTCGCATAACCACTGACCACAATCTGATTGACCCCATGCTTACGTACCAAATACGGTAAGGTCCCAGTTTCGGCAAAAGCCACTTGGGCATTGTTAGCGGCCTCGCGCATGGCCTTGGCAAAGATAAAGCTGCCAAAGGTCGCAGGTGGTAAATACACCACTTGTCCTGCTTGAAAAAACGGCGCCGCCTGCTTGGCCAAATCCTGATGCGTGGTGGCAGGCAAAGGAATAATGACCAGCTCCGCATGCTGAATGGCTTTTTCTAAATGATCCGAGAGATTAATCTGGCTGTTCTCAAAGCCAACACTCACTGAGCGCTCACCCTGATAATCTTTGATCTTAAGCTCGCCCGTTGCGGCAAGCTGCTGCAAAGCTTCTCTATCACGACGCCATAACACCACCTCGTGGCCTTTTTCTGCCATTTCCACCGCTGCGGCATAACATCCGTGTCCACCACCGAGTACTGTAATTTTCATGTGCGCTCCTGCTGATTGATTTGTCATTCAGCATAGAACGATCACAGCCTGATGGCTTATCCAAATGCGCAGTGAATATTCCATTTACGCACGCATTTGACTGACTGGCGCAGCATCTTTTTTGAGGGTGTACGATGGCAGACAACCATAGCGTTTCTTATATAGGCTGGAGAAATGCCCAAAACTTTGGATGCCATGATCCAGTAAAATATCGGTGACAGTTTCATCTGCCTGTGCATGCTGCAAAGCCCAATGCACCCGCTCCAAGCGTTGCTCACGAATATACTCCACTGGGCTTTGCTGTAGATACTGGCTAAAGCCTTTTTGCAAGGTTCTTATCGACACCTCGCAATACTGACCTAGATCAGACAATGAAATGGCCTGTTGTACATGTTCTCGAATATATTGCTGTGCTCTTTTCATATAACTTGGTAGCAGCTGTTGTCGTTGAGCATTCAAGCGTTCGGTATAATTATTCGGAATTTTCAACAAAATAAGTTCAATCAAATACTGGCTAAAACTGGCTGAAATAAAGCTCCAGTTCTGAATATGATAATAGGCATGACACAGATAATTCAGCGTTTCAATGATCGCATCCATCCCTTCCGCGCTACATGACAAAGATGGATCAAAACGCAGGGGGTCTTGGCTACAATGCCCCAACATGTTAAACAGCTGAGTCTCGATATCCTGCTGTGCCAATTTTAAAATAATATTACGGCAATGCTGATTGGTAATGATCTGCTGTCGCGTATGCGGATGAGTCACTGACATCACCCCAACCGATTGCATGATTTTGTGCTGATCAAATCCAATCTGGCATTGTCCTTCCAGTGTGATTCGAAATAAATAAAAGTCGGCGCTATCCTCAATGTTGATCATGACGGGCGCACTATATTTCAGATCATACAAAGCACCACGACCAAAACTAAAACCGTTTAATCGAGTATTCAATGGCTCATGTGTCTCGACATCAAAGCGATGTGGGCAGAGGTAGTGACTGATTCGATCTTTAATGGTTTGATAATCATTAGATTTAAATAATAACAACTCATCCAGATAATGCAGATGATCCAATTTCAAAGTTGTTTGCATCATTTCACTCCCTTGTGATGAATCAATCAAAGCAAGCACAAAGCCCATTACAATGAATGGGCCTGTGATCTACTCAGTGCAGCATCAAATCAAGATGCATGTTCCTGCTGCATACTGTCACTAAATGCCTGACAGCCTTTTTTCAATAGGATAAAAGCCAGCACACAAGAAATCGTACCCACAATCGACAGTGACATACCAACCATGAGTGGATTTTCAAACACCTTATCGGTAATCAAGGCCACCAATGTGGTGCCAATTCCAACGGCAACCAAATTACTGATCAATAGGAATACCGCTGAGATTTGTGCGCGTAACTGGTTCGGCGCCAACATTTGCATAGCCGTGGTTGAAATCGGCATTGGGAATGAAGCAAAGAACATCGCAGGCACTAAAAACACTACCGATAACCATAACTCATTCACCTGAGTAAAAATCATCATCGGAATAATTAAGCCCGCAATCCCAATCACGCCAGTAATCATCGGCGCATCTTTACGGCCTTTTTGAATAAACCAGTCATTCAGCCAACCCGCACAAAATACGCCTAGAATATTGGCCACCAGTAACACACTCCCGAGCATATAGCCCGCTTCAGTTGGCGTGAGACCAAACTTGCGCATATAAAATGCAGGCGACCAACTGATCAGGCAATACAAGGCCATCGCGTAAAAAGTAAAACCTAAGTAGTGACATTTGAAGGTGCGACCATGCTTTTTAATAAACTTGAATGCATCCTTCATACTGGTTTTTTCGACTTGCCCCTGTGCATTGAGACGCTGACCTTTACGTTGTGGTTCTCTCACTGTGAGTAAAACCAATAAACCAATAAAGACACCCGGCAGACCCACAATAATAAAGGCCGCTTGCCATGCTTTAAGCGCACCAAAAACTGGAACCATGATGCTATCCATATTTTTGAGCAAACCAATCACATAGCCGCCGACCAGAAAAGCGATCCCGCCGCCGACAAAAGAGCCAATCGAATAAACCGCAACAGCGCGTCCAAGCTTATCCTTGCTAAACATATCGCTGAACATTGAATAGGCGGCTGGAGACAACGCGGCTTCACCTACTCCGACGCCCATGCGACTCAAAAATAGTTGCAGAAAGTTTTTACTCAGACCACAAAATGCCGTTGCAATACTCCAAAAGACCACCCCGATGGCAATAATTTTTGGACGGGAGAAACGATCTGCCAGATATGCCAAGGGTAGGCCCATAAAGGCATAAAACAGGGAAAATGCTAAACCGTGTAATAAACTAAATTGCGTGTCCGAAAGCCCGAGATCCGCTTTAATCGGCTCGATCATCAGCGCGAGGATTTGTCGATCAATAAATGAAAAGATATAAGCCAACATGCACAGTAGTACCACATACCATGCATAGAGATTTGATTGAGCTGGTTTCGGCTCAGTAGATTGCGTATCCATTTTGCTTCCTTGTCCATGTCTTTTTTCTAATGCGTCTTCTTATTGGAGACCACACGACCAGAATCCATTTCCTGTTCTGTCTTCAATAAGGAAAATAATCCTTTTATATAATTATTATTTTTACATGGAATTTTCCATAATATTTCAGGTATAAAGTTATACCTTTTTTGCCATGATGGAAAACCTGTGCTGCATAAAATATCCCTAAATTCAATATAAACAAATGATAAAATGCATGTTTTTATGATAAAAATGAACAATTATAAAAAATTCAGGTTTAAATTAATTTAAAATTATATTGAATTTTACATTTAATTTTGATTTAAAATAAACTGAGATCATTAGTTTCAATGGAAAAGGATATGGCACTCATTAAAGAACAAGCAATCGAAAGCATTCATAGCATGCATGTCTTGATTGAAAACATTTTTAGTGGCAAACATGCAGAACAAGACCTTGCCCTGCTGATTGATTATTTTGCGGATCATTTTGAAATGGTCGGTGCGGCTGGAAAACAGTTTTCACTCGAACAAGTGAAAGGTCTATTTGCCAATAATCAAGGTAAAATGCCTGATATCCAGATTGAAATCTATGACGAACAAGTTTTGATGCAAAAGCCCGATGCGATTGTTTTGACCTATACCGAAAAGCATACCAAAGCGTCTGGTGTTCTGATTCGACGCTCATGCGCATTGATTGAAGAAATTAACGGAAAAATGGTCTGGAGTTATTTGCAAGAAACATTTTTACCCTAAAAATTGAGCAAGCAACAAAGCTCTTGTCACAACAGGAGCTTTATTGTTTATTTGAGCCATCCCATTCAGTAACGATCTCTTTTCTACTGAATCTATCGCTGTATCACACCACCTCCCTAAGCTATTTCACTTCTAGAAAATACGGGCAGATAAACGCTCAGATGATTTACATGAACTATAAATACTTATGGCATTGTTCCGCTAAAATCAAAGCTGAAAAAGTGATGTCGCTGATTTTTCTCATCAGAAACATATCTTCTTCCAAAGTATGATCTTGGCTCACAGTTCTGCGCGAGCACAGTCAACTGGGTGACTCAATAAAGAAAGACAGGATAAATCGTTTTATGGAAAAACCTATCGAATGCCCTAAATGTGGTTCAACAGAAATTGAAACACGTAATCATGACAAATTATTGAGAACTACGGGCGGTGTATTACTGACGGCCGCAGGTACAACTGCGGGTACAGTCGGTGGTGCTGCAGGTGGTGCCTCCATCGGTGCGGCAATTGGTACGGTTGCTGGGCCCTTAGGTGTGATTGTCGGTGGTACGGTAGGCACTTTTGTTGGTGCAATCAGTGCAGGAATCACAGGTGGTGTGGTTGGAAATATATTTGGGAAAAAAGCAGGTATCATGGTCGACAAAAATATTTTTCAGGACTATCGCTGTCTGAAATGCAAATATCGTTTTAAACTAAAGAAATAAACGCAGCCCTTTTCAAAATCAGGTCTGGAAAATATTTTTTCAGATCTGCCACCAAAAACCATCTAAAGCAGATTGACTCCCAATCAAAACGTCCAAAATAGGCAGCAATGATTTCTCAGATAAAAAAAATCCCAGACTCTTGGGGAAGAGAATGGGACTACGATATTAACTATCGCTAATAATGTAATTTATATCACATCTTAAGTATCAAAATACATATTAAGTCACACAAACAATACATAACTGTCTACCCAGCACTTTAAATGCTCCGAGCAAAAACAGACTTTAGAATAGGGGCTGAATCGTTATTCTCATTTCAAAACACTCGTTTTTCGTTCCTGCATAGGACTTTCATAAGTGGTTTGAGCAATCGGTGACACTCGCCAAATCACATCCCCGACATCATCAGCCACCAACAGTGCACCTGAAAAATCTATGGCCACACCGACTGGGCGTCCATAGGCTTGGCCTTTATCACTTAAAAAACCCGTCAATACATCTTGTGGTTCCCCAGCAGGTTGGCCACTTCTAAACGGTACAAAAATCACCTTATAGCCACTATGCGGTTTACGATTCCATGAACCATGCTGACCAATAAATGCGCCACCGCGATATTGTGGCATTAACTCAGTGGCATAGAATGCCAAGCCTAAAGATGCGGTATGATTTCCCAGCGCATAATCAGGTTTAAGCGCACGAGCGACCATATCTGGATTTTGTGGTTTTACTCGCGTGTCGAGATGCTGACCAAAATAACTATAGGGCCAACCATAAAATGCGCCATCTTTCACCGAGGTCATATAGTCAGGCACTAAATCACTGCCTAACTCATCACGCTCATTTACTACCGTCCAGAGCTGACCACCTTGAGGCTGCCAGCCCATGCCATTCGGGTTTCTGAGTCCTGTCGCAAAAGGCCTTGCTTTGCCAGTGGCAATGTCAAACTCCACAATCTGTGCTCGACCAACTTCTTGATCCAAGCCATTTTCAGCCGCATTACTATTGGAGCCAACAGAGATATATAGTTTTGTCCCTGCTGGGTTTGCAATCACATTCTTGGTCCAATGGTGATTGAGTTTTCCTGCGGGTAGATCCAAAACTTTCGTTCCCTGCGCCGTAATTTTTGTCGCGCCATCCTGATAAGGAAAACGCATCAAGGCATCGGTATTGGCGACATAGAGCATATTGCCGACCAAAGCCATACCAAAAGGAGAATTTAAATTTTCCAGAAAAACCGTATTTTTATCGGCAATCCCATCACCATTGAGATCACGCAATAAACGGATACGATTGGCACTAGGAAAAGATGCTCCAGCACGTTGCATCACCATTTTCGCAATTTTTCCACGAATCCCCTTCGTATCATCAGGCTTAGGTGGTGCATCGGTTTCAGCTACCAACACATCACCATTTGGTAATACATACAACCATCTTGGATGATCTAGCCCTTGGGCGTATGCCTGAACTTTTAAACCTTCTGCAGGCGTCGGCATTACCCCTTTAGGCCAACCCTTAGCTGGGGCAATATTGACGGTCGGGATTAAACTCGACTGCGGTTTGGGCAATACCGGTTGCTGGCCATAACTTGCTGAAATCGGATATTTAGATGCGGCGCTACAACCTGAAAGCACGAGAACAATACTGCTTCCCAATAGGGCGCATTTCAATTGAGGCAACATGATTAATCTCCTTTTTTATTGTTGTAATACAAGTAAGAGGATCTCGTCTATGTATGAACATGGTATTCGATATATGAGATAGATCAAACCCCAAAAGAATCTATCTCAGCTTTCATGATTTTTAAGTCTTTAAGGCACGTGCCTCAGCAATATTATGCTGCTCCACCAAAGTCCGAATGGTATATTCATGATTGGTTTTCTGATCACAGGCAAATTCACATTTCTGATCCAGTGGCAAAGCACTGCCACCAAGCAATGGACAGCCTGCAAACAGTTCCGCCACCCAGTCAACAAAGACTCTGACTTTGTGAGATAAATGGCGGCTCTGTAAATACACCACTGAAATCGGCATCGGTGCAGGCGTCCATTTTGGCAATACTTCTTTTAACGTTCCTGCCTCAAAATGATTGGTCAGCATGTAACGTGGACCTTGAATCAGACCAAAGCCTTGCAAGGCCAAATCGATATAAGCATCGCCATCATTAACAGACACTTGTCCATTGACACTGACACTTTGAATCAGGTCATCGACCACAAAATCCCAGTCAAAGTTGCGCCCTGTACGACTGGAAAAGAAATGAATGGCTTGATGATTTTTTTGTAAATCTTCAAGTGTCTTCGGTTCACCATATTTTTCTAAATAACATGCCGATGCTGCTGTTGCACATTGGAACGTACCAATACGGCGGGCAATCAAGCTCGAGTCCTGTAATTCTCCCACCCGAATCGCACAATCCACCGCCTCACCAACCAAGTCTACAGGACGATCATTCATGCCTATAACCAGATCAATATCGGGATAGCGGTTATGAAACTCTCGCAATCTTGGAATTAAAATCAAACGACCAATCGAGACAGGCACATCAATCCTTAGGCGCCCTCTTGGGCCTCGCTCCTCATCATGAAAGGACGCCTCAATATCTTCAACATCCGCCAGAATTCTCAGACTACGGTCATAATAGACTGCGCCATCGGGGGTTAAACTGAGCTTACGCGTGGTTCGATTCAGTAAGCGAACTTGTAAATGTTTTTCTAAAGCCTGAATGGTGGTGGTCACCGAAGCACGCGGTAGTCCCAGACTATCGGCAGCCAAACTAAAGCTGTTGGTTTCAACCACTTTATTAAAGACTCTCATTGCATGAAATAGATCCACACGCCCACTCCTCATTGTTGCATTTTTCTGTTTCACACAACAATTATTATAAAAATACGAATAGTGTTATCAAATTTAGTATATTTATTCGTAATTGACAAACTTTTATGCTCCTTTCATTCCATAAACCTGTTTCTCCCATACAGACCAAAACAAAAAGTCTGAAAACAGGGATTCAAATAACCAGGAGCATCCCATGTCACTTTCTCGCAAACAGCTGACGCTGTCTGCCGTCATTCTTGCTATTTTTGCAACGGGTGGCAGTTTTATTCTCTTCCAAGAAAATGCAGATGCGAAAGCCACTCCAACAGCAGGTGCACCGCCTGCTGCAACCGTTGATGTCGCCAGTGTGGTCAGTCAGACCATCACCGACTGGCAAGAATATTCAGGGCGGCTTGAAGCCATTGATCAGGTTGATGTTCGACCCCAAGTTTCCGGTAAACTGATTGCCGTTCACTTCAAAGATGGTAGCTTGGTCAACAAAGGAGATTTATTATTCACCATTGACCCACGTCCTTTTGAAGCAGAGCTGAATCGCGCCAAAGCGCAACTGGCTTCTGCGGAAGCACAAGTCACTTACTCTTCAGCAAATTTGGGCCGTAACCAGCGCTTAATTCAAAGTAACGCGATTGCCCATCAAGAGCTTGATCAAGCGGAAAATGAAGCACGTTCAGCCAATGCCAACTTGCAAGCCGCTAAAGCCGCTGTCGAAACTGCCCGTTTAAATCTGGAATATACTCGTATTACCGCCCCTGTCAGTGGACGTATTTCCCGTGCCGAAGTCACTGTGGGTAATGTGGTTTCCGCAGGCAATGGCGCCCAAGTCCTCACCAGTTTGGTTTCGGTGTCACGTCTGTATGCGTCTTTCGATGTTGATGAACAAACTTATCTAAAATACATCAGCAATCAACGCAATTCAGCCCAAGTGCCTGTCTATTTAGGTCTCGCCAATGAGTCTGGTTTTAGCCGTGAAGGTTATATCAGTTCGATCGACAATAATTTAAATACCACCTCAGGCACCATCCGTGTCCGCGCCACCTTTGATAATCCCAAAGGGGTGATGCTTCCTGGGCTGTATGCCCGTATTCGTCTGGGCGGTGGGCAACCTCGTGCAGCGATTCTGATTAGCCCAACGGCGATTGGTGTCGATCAAGACAAACGTTTTGTGGTGGTGGTCGATGCCAAAAACCAAACCGCATATCGTGAAGTTAAATTGGGTGCGCAACAAGATGGCTTGCAAATCATCAATAGCGGCCTGCAAGTGGGTGACCGAATCGTGGTCAATGGTTTGCAACGTATCCGTCCGGGTGATCCTGTCAGTCCACATCTGGTCCCTATGCCGAATCCTCAAATTATTGCCGATAACACAGTACAACAACCTCAGCCTACAGATAAAACCTCAACTTCGGCAAAAGGTTAATCCGCATGAATATTTCTAAATTTTTTATTGATCGCCCGATCTTTGCTGGGGTGCTGTCCGTCCTGATTCTACTGGCGGGCTTACTCTCCCTTTTCCAACTACCCATTTCTGAGTATCCAGAAGTGGTGCCCCCCTCTGTCGTGGTACGTGCCCAATATCCGGGTGCCAACCCGAAAGTCATTGCTGAAACGGTTGCTTCTCCTTTGGAAGAATCCATCAATGGTGTAGAGAACATGCTGTATATGCAGTCTCAGGCCAATAGCGATGGCAACCTGACCATTACCGTCAATTTCAAGCTCGGCATTGATCCCGACAAAGCACAGCAACTGGTTCAAAACCGAGTTTCTCAAGCTTTGCCGCGTTTGCCCGAAGATGTACAACGTCTCGGTGTGACCACGCTAAAAAGCTCACCAACCTTGACCATGGTGGTGCATCTGACCTCACCTGATAATCGCTATGACATGACCTACTTGCGTAACTATGCCGTACTCAATGTCAAAGACCGTCTGGCACGCCTACAAGGTGTCGGTGAAGTGGGTCTGTTTGGTTCGGGTGACTATGCCATGCGCGTATGGTTAGATCCACAAAAAGTGGCACAACGCAATCTCACCGCCACTGAAATCGTCAATGCGATTCGTGAACAGAATATTCAGGTGGCTGCAGGAACCATTGGTGCTGCACCCAATAATTCACCCTTACAGCTCTCGGTGAATGCACAAGGTCGTTTAAGTACCGAACAGGAATTTGCCGATATTGTTTTAAAAACGGCTACGGATGGTGCAGTAACGCGTTTGGGTGATGTCGCGCGTGTTGAACTGGCCGCTTCACAATATGGCTTGCGTTCATTACTGGACAATAAACAGGCGGTGGCGATTCCAATTTTCCAAGCTCCGGGTGCCAATGCCTTACAGGTCTCTGACCAAGTACGTAGCACCATGGCGGAACTGTCTAAAGATTTTCCATCTTCAATTAAATACGACATCGTTTACGACCCGACCCAATTCGTACGCTCAAGTATCAAAGCGGTGATTCATACCCTGCTTGAAGCGATTGCACTGGTAGTTGTGGTAGTGATTCTGTTCTTACAAACATGGCGTGCCTCAATCATTCCGTTACTGGCAGTACCTGTTTCCATCATTGGTACTTTCGCCTTGATGCTGGCCTTTGGTTATTCCATCAATGCCCTGTCACTGTTCGGGATGGTGCTCGCCATCGGGATCGTGGTCGATGACGCCATCGTGGTGGTGGAGAATGTCGAGCGGAATATTGAAGCAGGACTCAGTCCAAGAGATGCCACCTACCGTGCCATGCGTGAAGTCAGTGGACCAATTATTGCCATCGCCTTGACCTTGGTTGCCGTGTTCGTCCCGCTGGCTTTTATGACAGGGTTAACAGGGCAATTTTATAAACAATTCGCCATGACCATTGCCATCTCCACTGTGATTTCGGCATTCAACTCCCTCACTCTGTCACCTGCGTTGGCCGCCATGTTGCTGAAAGGTCATGATGCCAAACCTGACTTCCTGACTCGTGTGATGAACCGTGTCTTCGGACGCTTCTTTGCCTTGTTTAACCGCGTATTCTCACGTGCATCGGATCAATATGGTCGTGGCGTTAGTCGGGTGATTTCGCATAAAGCTTCAGCGATGGGGGTGTATGCAGCTTTACTCGGTCTGACCATTGGAATTTCGTATATCGTTCCGGGTGGCTTTGTGCCCGCACAAGATAAGCAATACCTGATCAGCTTTGCCCAATTACCCAATGGTGCCTCACTGGATCGAACCGAAACCGTGATTCGTAAAATGAGCGATGCCGCGCTGAAACAACCCGGTGTAGAAAGTGCGGTGGCCTTCCCTGGCTTATCCATTAATGGCTTTACTAACAGTTCCAGCGCAGGGATTGTGTTTGTGACCTTAAAACCATTTGCGGAACGTAAAGCAGCTGATCTTTCTGCCAATGCCATTGCAGGTGCTTTGAATCAGAAATACGCCGCGATTCAAGATGCTTATATTGCGGTATTCCCGCCACCACCAGTGATGGGTCTCGGCACCATGGGCGGCTTTAAACTGCAGCTCGAAGATCGCGGTGCTTTAGGCTATGCCGAGTTAAACAACGCAGCACAATCCTTTATGAAGGCGGCACAATCTGCACCTGAATTGGGGCCAATGTTCTCGAGTTATCAAATCAATGTACCGCAACTAAATGTTGATCTGGATCGGGTCAAAGCCAAGCAGCAAGGCGTTGCCGTGACCGATGTATTTAATACCATGCAGATTTATCTGGGTTCACAATATGTGAATGACTTTAACCGCTTTGGTCGTGTCTATCAGGTCCGTGCCCAAGCCGATGCGCCGTTCCGTGCCAATCCTGAAGATATTTTACAGCTTAAAACCCGTAACAATGCAGGGCAAATGGTGCCGCTGTCTTCTCTGGTCAATGTCACTCAAACCTATGGCCCAGAAATGGTGGTGCGCTATAACGGCTATACCGCAGCGGATATTAACGGTGGTCCTGCTCCGGGTTATTCATCCAGTCAAGCCGAAGCAGCAGTTGAACGAATTGCCGCTGAAACCTTGCCACGTGGGGTGAAATTTGAATGGACCGATCTGACCTATCAAAAAATCTTGGCCGGTAATGCCGGATTGTGGGTGTTCCCGATCAGTGTATTGTTAGTATTCTTGGTTTTGGCAGCGCAATATGAAAGCCTGACCTTGCCATTAGCCGTGATTCTGATTGTGCCAATGGGTATCTTGGCGGCACTAACAGGAGTTTGGCTCACAGGCGGTGATAACAACATCTTTACCCAAATCGGCTTGATGGTACTGGTCGGGCTGGCCTGTAAGAATGCCATCTTGATCGTGGAATTTGCCCGAGAACTGGAAATGCAAGGCGCGACCGCATTCAATGCTGCAGTTGAAGCCAGTCGATTACGTTTGCGTCCGATCTTGATGACTTCAATCGCCTTCATTATGGGTGTGGTTCCACTGGTCACATCAACAGGTGCGGGTGCTGAAATGCGTCATGCCATGGGCGTTGCGGTGTTCTTTGGTATGATCGGGGTGACCTTCTTTGGTTTGTTCCTAACCCCTGCCTTCTATGTATTGATTCGTACCCTGAACAGCAAACATAAACTGCATTCAGCTGCGGTGCATGAAGCACCTCTGCACAGTTCACACGATCACTAAGGAGCAGGCCATGATAGGATTCAAACCACACTGGATACTCTCCTCACTCATGGGAAGCCTGCTGCTTGCAGGCTGCTCATTGGCACCAGAATATCAGCCAGCCAAGGTGGTTATTCCGTTGCAATTCAAGGAAGCGGATGCTCAATTGAATGATCCCAACTGGACCATCGCGCAACCTGCCGATGCACAGTCTCGCGGTGAATGGTGGCGGATTTTTAATGATCCGCAACTGAATGATCTGGAACAGCAGGCCATTGCAGGTAACCAGAATTTAAAGGCCGCCGCAGCCAATATTCAGGCCTCACGCGCTTTAAGGTCTGCTGCACAAGCTGAACGTTTACCCAGCATTGGCGCAGGTTTTGGGCCCACCCGTCAAAAGCCATCACCTGCATCTTTAGGACTTGATTCGGATGCATCCACATCTGCACGTACCTTATGACGGGCGCAAGCCAATGTCTCCTATGAACTGGATCTATTTGGACGGGTTGCCAGCAGTATCAATGCAGCGACCGCAGATGTACAACAACAGGAAGCCTTGTATCATTCTGCACTGTTAGCACTGCAAGCAGATGTGGCACAGGCTTACTTTCTAATTCGTCAATTCGATGCTGAACAAGCCATCTATACGCAAAACATCAAGTTACTGACAGAGAATCAAAATTTGATTCAAGCACGTTATCGCAATGGTCTTGCCAGTGATCTGGATGTTTCTCGTGCGCAAACGGAACTCTCTACCGCCCAAAGCACTGCACTCAGCATTACACGGAATCGCGCCAATACCGAACATGCTCTGGCGGTATTACTCGGCAAACCACCTGCCGAATTTAGCTTAGCGATTCAACCCTTGTCCGCTACTGCGCTTCGTCTCCCTGCGGGTTTGCCTTCGAGCTTGCTTGAACGTCGTCCCGATATCGCTGCTGCTGAACGGGCTATGGCCGCCGATAATGCACGGATTGGTATTGCCCGTGCTGCCTTTTTCCCAAAACTTGATCTCACTGGTGCGCTGGGTTATGAATCATCAAGTTTAGGCGATTTGGGGAAATGGTCGAGTCGAACTTTTTTACTCGGCCCTGTAGCGGGCACAATTTTATCTTTACCTTTATTTGATGGTGGACAACGTAAGGCGGGCGTTGCTCAGGCACGTGCAGGCTATGAGCAGAGTGTCGCCAATTATCGGCAGACCGTGCTGAATGCTTTCCGTGAGGTTGAAAATGGTTTGTCTGATCAGCGTATTCTGGATCAGCAAATACAGGCTCAGGGTCAAGCACTTGCGTCATCCCGACATGCCAATCAGCTTTCACATTTGCGTTATCGTGAAGGCAGCATTAGTTATCTGGATGTGATTGATTCGGATCGGAGTATCTTGCAGCAAGAGCAATTGGCTACTCAGCTTCATGGTAGTCGAATGATTGCCAGTGTAGATCTTATTCGGGCCTTAGGTGGTGGATGGTATACAGGGCAAGTGGAGTTGGTACGGCAATAAGGCTTAAATTGGGAAAATATACAAGGATGTAGATTTTCTCGGTTATATTGGGCAAGTTAAATTTTACTAGCTTATTGCTAAATTAACTCTAAAATTTTTTTATATATCACCTCTGTATGCGGATCAACTGAAATTAGTTTAAATGTATATTTTTTTGCTATAATTACAATCTGATAATCATGACTATTAACAACAAAACACCTATAATCTTTAATGTTAACTTTAGTATACTCCCATTTCTCTCTTTTCTTTAAGTATTTTCTTATCACTTTAGAATCTAAAATCTCATATATAGATGACCTATACTCGGGCTCATCTATTAGGTAACTTCTAATTTTAGTTTCAATTTTGAAACTTAAAACATCATTAAAAAAAATCTCTCCGAGTTTGTTTTTTATCAACTCAGCATTGTCATCCCAACATGTAAAATAGGTAATTAAATCATCCCGATAATGTTGGGTAAAAACATGACATTGGGAATCTTGCCAAAAGGGAATTTCTATTTCAACAATCATCGGATTCTATTCACCATAAAAATATACTAAAAAAAGCTACTTAAATGGATAGCTACTCACGATCCACCCTATTTCACCAACTTGAAAGTTCTCCATCCTCATCTTGTATAGAAATAGTTGTATTATTACGTAACCAGCCAAAAAATCTAATTAAATCTGAAGTTACAGTTTCTCCATGTGAGGATACTTCAAAAAAAATATAATTCTCATGAAAGAAGAATCTAACATCATAAACCCAACCATTATCTCCACTTTCATCTTTCAAATAAACTACTTTCTTTTCCAGATCAAACACAGAAAAACTTTTAAATTCTTTAATTTTATCAATCACTTTTAACTTATTTCCCTCAAACCACTCTTTATCATTGAATTGTATATATAACTCAGCTGACATCATTTAATCTCCGTGATTACGACCTGAAACTTGATAAAAATCTTTGTACTTTTTATATCCATATCTGCTGTTTCAGTTTGTTCTAGCTTCATAAAAAACTTAACCATACCTAGACTAGCTCTACTCTTCATATCGACAAAAAACCCAACCTTTATATGAAAGCAACTTGCCTATTGGCTTTTCTGACTTTTCTAAATAAATTTTTTGTTTTAAAAACTGTGGATAAGCTGCCATTATTTCTGTAACAGCAATATCAATTATTTCATAATCTTCATCTTTGGGCTCTACATCTAAATACCCATAAATAAATATAGTTTCATCATTAAAGTCGAATGCTACTGCTCTTACATTATTTGCAATAGCACCTAAAAAGCTTTTAAACACGACCAACTTCAGGTTATTAGCATTCATTTCAAAAAAATCAATCATATATAAAAAACCTTTAAAATTAAAAAATACATCATCTTCATATATTTTTTATTATTAAACCCTTAATTATTTCTTCGTATGCTTCTTTGATATCACTTATATTACTATCCTTCCCTACCATGAGCAGTCTATCTATTAAATCCTTACTCTCAAATCTAACCAACAACTCATACAAATAATTAAATGTGTAGTAGTCAAAAAAACCTTTACCTCCAAATTTTTCAACAAAACCAACCAAAATACGATCAACTTCTTTTTTATAAAAATTCGCTACTTCTTTAGTTAGTATCGTATTAACTATCACTCTTTCCTCATCACTACCATCAACAGAAATATTTAAAATACACTCCATCAAACTTACATTAGAATTATACAATGTAAAACTATCCCTAATAAGAGTCAAAACAGAACACCTTACGTCTTTACTTTTATCATTTAAAAAAGAAATATAATTATCATAAGTTAATCTATTCGCTAATATTTTAGAATTTTCATAATATTTTCCAATTCTGTGTGAAAATATAGAATAACCTTCAGAAAGAACATTACCATCACCATTTAAAATTGCATATTGAAGCTCACTATATTCACATATATTTTTATCAATTAAATACAGAATCCCCTTCTCGTCGACCTCCACCACAATCCTCCTTAAAATAAAAAAGAATTTATTTTTTAATTAACCAAAAATTAAATAGCCGTATTTATAAAAAATTGTATAAAAATCAACTTAAACTTTTAACCACCATCACCTCATTCCGATCAATCATCAAATACTTTGCATAAAAATCAATCCCTAGCACCGTTCCTGTTCCATTCAAATATTCCTTTTTAATTAGAAACTCATCAACCCTTTTAATTAGGTTACAATTATCCAAGAAATTCTCAGGAAAATTAAGATATATATTTCCGTAATAATTATTTACAAAATCCAAAGGAAAAACATATTTAACCTTATCACCAACCAGTTTGTCTGGAAAAAAACAAAAACCAGAAAACCACTTCTGAATAAATTTAGGTTTTCATCAAAAAAATCCTTATACTTTGAAACATCACAATAATAAAGACTCTTATCAATATAAAACTTTTCACTGTAAAATTTACTTTTATTATAATTCAAATATTTATTTTGACCAAAAGCACCTTTAAAATCCAAAATTTTTTCCAAAAAATCAAAATCACTAATTTCTACAGAATAATTAACTAAAAAATTTTCTTTCAAAAAATATTCATTAATTTCTAAATCAAAAAAATTAAACAAATCATCCTTCTCACCAATAATAATAACTCCAGAGTTATTTCTAAAATTATCGGGTATATCGATAAAATCTGGAACAGTATCAAAATAAAACTTTAGCATCCACATTCATCTCAAAAATCAATCCAACACTATAAAGTTATTTATTTTTTAAAAATACTCCAAGCCAGTTTATAAAACTTAAGTTACAGCTGCTCATCACTTACCATTAAATTACAAAAACCTAATTATTCAAAAAATTTACTGATTAAAAATTTATAACTAACACTTTTTATCCCACCAATCCAGTAATGTTTCATCATCAAAATCTTCATAATTCTTATAAATATTAGTAAAAGCCCAGTTATTACCTGATATTTCACTGAAGTTTATAAAAAAACTATTTACTCTTTGGATACCTTGAGTTGAGGAAACTGTAATAGCCATATTATTCCCACTCAAACCATCTATAGTTCCTTCTAAATAGTCTAAAAGTTCATTCTTAAAATCTTCATAATCCTCAAGAGTTAAATTCGCCTCATAAATATGTATATTAAAATTCCCACCTCGATGTATAACCTTTACGGGTTCTTCGCTATTAAAAAATTTAAAAATATCACCTTTTGCTAAATTTAGAGCTAAGCCTGGGGCAGATAGTAGCTTATAAGTGTTTACATCTATATCTTCTACAAGGACTTCCTCTGCTTTAGTATTACCAGAGCTAGTTTTTCCTGCATAAATATTTAATACGCTTAAACTACGATCCATTTATCAAACACTTCCAAGCACACAATAAAAATAATAAAATATTTCAGTAATTTTCAATTTATAAGAGTATCTAAAAATGAATTTCTATTAATATCAACTAGACTAAGATTACTACTCGATTCTAAACAATCAAATTCCTCTATTCCATTTTTCAATATAAAATCTGCTTCATCCTTATAGACTGGGATTACCCATCGCAAAGCAACGTTATTAAATTTTTCTGCTATAAAGATATCAGCAAGTTCTTCTGCTTCGCCTCTTGCCTCATCAACAAGAATTGATTTTTGCAAAAAACAATTCGGTGCAACATTAATCTCTGAAATAACTCTAATATCACTTTCTGCCTCTGACTTAGAAAGATGCAGCGCTATATCTAATAAGTATTTCACAATCATCTCTTCATTTTTCTCTACAAAATCATATGGTAAGGCAAAAAGATACTCAAAATTAAATTTTTGCTTCTTGAATTGACTAATAAGCCCTATACCAATTGTTACTATACGAGATATAGAATCATTATCTTTCCTAGGGAAAAAATATATTTCTAATGGAATATCATTTTCTTTTTTAAAAATCCATCTATTCTCCGGCTGCCCCCACTCTCTAATATACAAAGATAAAATTTGAGAACGATATATATCTAATATCAAGCTTTCTTTGCTATCAAACTTCATTTTTTCCCTCTTGGCTTTCTTGCCTCATAGTTTGAACCAGTGTCTGTTCGATATGTTTGAGTATGACTTAATTGACCGCCTTCTGATCTCTGGCATTCTAAACAATGGATTTCTGTTGCTGTTGAGTTATACAGATCATTCCTAGTTTTTTGATCTGTGTCATAGCCTAAAGTATTGTCTGTCTCAACAAGAGGTGGCTCATGTTGTACAGTTTTTGTTTGACCAGTTAAATCACAAGAACATTTTTGACACCTAGTTATACCATTTGAGTCCGTCGCATTTTCAACTAACTGTTTCATCTTAGGCTTTCTGACTCGAGTTGGATAGTTTTCTTTTCTGATTCCCATTAATCCTAAAGGATCAATCCAACTTACAGGATTTGGCGCGTAAGCATAAACGTTGTTACCACCCAACAATCCAATCGGATCTTTAGAGATAAAACGTCCTACATAGGGCGAATAATATCGATAACGGTTGTAATGTAAACCCGTTTCTTGATCCTTGCGCTTCCGACATAGCAATGCTCTGTCTTTGCTCATGCACCTTGAAAGCGAATATTATTGGTGACGATTTCTGAATTTTCAAAAAAGTTAGATGCGGACTTTGCTGCTTTGAGCATATGAATCATATGGCACAAGGTCTTGCACTCGTGCAAAGGGTTGCTTTGCTGATACGAGCTCACCTCACGCCTTATATTCAGTTTTCTAGATTAGTTGGCTCTTATAAAGCTAAATTAAACCTCAAAATACCATTCTAAGAAATCATTAAATGATTCCCTCTTTTCAACAACATCTACTCCATTACCTGTCAAATATTGACTTGCTTTAAGTGTTTCTTCATAAAAGAATTTCACTATATTTAATAAAAAAGCCAAAAATCAAATTTATGAAAATTTGGCTTGTATAAAATTTTATGTAAAATATAGGAATTTAATCCCATTCATAACAACCAATATAAGTTAGAGTATTATACCGCTTATCTTTATCAACTTTTATTGGATCATCACCCCAGTAATAAAACATAGCATTAGCATTTTTTATTCCTTTATCCAAAGAGTCTTTTAACATTTTTTCATGATGATCAGGTTCAGGTGTCTCATCTATAATAGATCTTACATCATTAGCCTGCTCATCAAAATGATATCCCATAAAGTCTTGGTCTAACCAATCTAGACCAACCTCTTTGCAAAATTTTGGTAATCCATGTGAATCATCAAAATAATCCCAATACTCTTGTTCAGATATCTCTGTTAAACCCAACCAAAGATGTAACTTTGTTTTAAAAGACATTTATAGCTCTCCTATACCAAATCGTCCCATATTGATATATTAATAGTTTAAACCAATGTCTGATCGATATGTTTGAGTATGACTTAATTGACCGCCTTCTGATCTCTGGCACTCTAAAAATTAATTTCCGTTGTCATTAAGTTATACAGTTAATTTCTACTTTTTGATCAGTGTTATAGCCTATAATTTCTTTGACAAGTATAAATATCTCACTACCCGATACTTCATTGTAATATTTAAGAGTAATTTACTCTACAAGATCATAAACGATATCTATGTTGTATTAAACAAAAACCCAGTAACTTATTATGAGTTTTTGCTTTTTAAGATCAAGACCTAAATAATGGCAATGTAAATTTCAATATTCCATCCTCGTATTCAAGATAACCTTGAAAAATTAAATCAGTTATTTTTGATTTGTTGTATATATTACACTCAACAATAAACTCGCCATCCTCATCGGTATCCTCTATTTCAAAAATAGGTCTATTAGGAGATTTTACTTTTACACTTTCTATCTCGCTAAAAGGTATCAAAGATAAAACATACGAATTATTATCAAAGTTCAGTTCTAATTCCTCAATAATTTCTTCATACATTGCTGATGACAACTCAAACTTTTCTTCAAGTTGATGCTGATCCTTTTGATTTAAATAATCTAAGAACTGATTTATCAACTGATATACATCTAACAATTTTTTCTCATTTATACTCATTTTTCAATATTTAACACAACCTGCATCCCATAATCTTTCACATATATAGTTTCTCTTCAATAGTTACCACTCATGGAAATTTTCTTCTATTACATCACCCAAAGAATCCCCCAACTTATTATACTCGCCATTATCTACATAATAAATATATACTTCTCCATTTATATTTATAAAAATAGGGTTCCCTGCACCATCATCCGAAACTACTACTGATTTTGAAATATAGTTATCAACTTTCAAATCATCTAAAAGTTTTCTTGCTCTATTAGTTAATTCAATAACAGTTTCACCCCCCATCATCTCAGCATTTTTCAAACCATATATAGCTAAACCTGCGTATGAACCACCATATGTACTAACAAATAGCTTATAGTCCTCTGGAAGCTTTATTCTCAAGATATTTTCCACATTATTAATATCATCCAAAGTTAATGGAACCCCTTTCATTTCTGGGTTATCTTTATAGAACTTTGATAATCTATCCAATAAATAGGCATCCACCACAGCCCCCTCTTCGATTACAGGCTATTTATCACTAAACCTCAATTAAGCAAACTTTTAAAATTATTAAATATCAAATAAAATTTCTTCTAAAATTTCTTTAGATTCTTGATCTAATTTATCGTTACCACTCAACTCCAGATAATGTTTAATCAGTTTTTTCTTATCTATAGAAAAACCTATATTCACAGCATAAATATAAACATCATAAATAACAGATAAAGCATCCGATCTATTTTCCTTCTGTGGATTATTAATATATACATATACTAAAACATCCCACAATTTAATTAAAACATCATTTTCAAATATTTTCTCATTCAAATAAGGAGAAAACAGATCTGAAATTTCACCTAGCTCCTCAAATAAAGAATCTGTACTTAAAGAATCTCCCACAAGCCTATTTAACTTATTAAGAATATTAAACTTCACCTCACCCCCTAAAATACCATTACTTTTAATAAGGTTCATTTTTTCAACTTCGATACAAAACTAAAATACATCAATTAATCAACACTAACCAATTATCACTCATTAAGAACACCTCCACAAAAGAATGTTTTGTCGTAAGAAAAAATTTCTTTCTTTTCCTTATCTAATAAAGAGCAATCATCAGAGTTAAAATGCCATGCTATTGGATATAGGTTTTCATCAAAAATTATTGAATTTCTACTTGCCATAAAAAATAAACTATTTAAATGAATATCCCTTTGCATGCACTTCAAAACAATGATCATATGTCCACAAAAGATATATATTTAATCCACTACTATCACTATTAGACTGATCAAAATTAGAACCAGAAACATTTGAAAATTTTCCTTCAAAATCATCATATTGAATCAAATTAAAACTCTTTACATTATTAAACCTTATTAAAAAAGGTTCAGATATTCTAAAATCACTCCCATCTTCATTTTTTTTAACCATACTAAAGTTAATATTAATCTCTAGACTATTCCCATTCACATCAAAAACAAAATTATTTAACCAAAAATCTGTTCTTGAACATAAAATTCCAAATTTTGTTTGTATGGGTAAGAATGTTGATTCGGACATATAGATTTACCTGCGTCTGTTGTTGAAAACTTACGTAAATTTTCTTCTTTTTTGTATCTCTTCGGGAGTTGTCCACCTTACACTCGGCCTTTAAAGGTATTTATATTTAAAACTCACGAATTAAAATTAAATAAAAATCAAACATTCAGTTCATCCTTAAAAACATTTAATATCTCTAACATTTCATTTTTATTTTTTTCCAAAAAAGTAATACGGTCTACAACAACTTTTTCAAAGGAATTTTCAACACAAAAATTTAAATCTTCAACTAGCAAATCTAAAAACACCTTATCACCTAAAAAAAATAAATACAGATTTTCTTTTATATCAAAACCGAATAACAATCTTATACATGAATAAGAATCAACCCCAACATAACTTCCTTTTAGTAATAGCTTACTTTCACTATCACATTTAAAATCAATAATTTCCAGATAAATTCTTCTATCCTTATTATGAATTACCTTATAAAAAGTTTCCAAATCACTAAAAGGACCTACATAATGAGACAGATAAACATTTCTGCCACCTATATCACTTCTCAGATTTAAACTGTTTTTCAAGGAAAAACCTTTAAAATCATTTTGCCCGAAGTAACCAATCTTATTCATAATAAGTTTACTTCTATTATAAACATTATTTTCAAAGCCAAAACCTACAACACTTAAAGCCCCATATTTTTCAATAATTTCTTGCAACAACAAAAAACAATCTTCATATTTTTCACTATCAGACTTTATATAAAAGAAATATTTTGACTGAATTTCCTCACCAGAAATGATTTTAAATAAACTTGATTTTTCTATCTTAGATATAATCATGTTGGGCAACCACCTACGTATTTATTAGTATTTCTAGGGTTTCCATTCTCGTATGAAAAATGCTCCCCATTTTTACCATGATAATGTGGTTTTTCAAATGTCTTATCATCATGAAACTCATGTCCATCTTTATGAACCCCAATTGTACCAACCTTTTGACCATCTCTATATATTTCTTCAACATGTAAGCGCCCCGACTGCTTTAAAGATAAAGCCGATTGGGTCGAATCTTTATGTATTTGACTTTGATATGTTTGTGACGTTGGTATATTCTGTGAACGCATTGCTTCTCTTCTAGCTGCCCTTGAAGTTGTTAATGTTTTATCATTACCTGTCGCATTTCTTCTTGTATATATTTCTTTCGACCCAGATGGAGTTATTACTTCTTTTTGTTCTTTATCTAAACCTAATGGATCAATCCAACCCACTGGATTCGGCGCGTAAGCATAAACGTTATTACCACCCAACAACCCAATTGGATCTTTAGAGATAAAACGCCCTACATAGGGCGAATAATATCGATAACGGTTGTAATGTAAACCTGTTTCTTGATCCTTGCGCTTCCGACATAGCAATGCTCTGTCTTTGCTCATGCACCTTGGAAACGGATATTATTGGTGACGATTTCTGAATTTTCAAAAAAGTTAGATGCTGACTTTGCCGATACGCGCTCACCCCATGCCTTATATTCAGCTTTCCAGACCATTTGACCTTGAGCATCACTCATCTCCTGAGGCGTACCCAAATGATCACAATGATAGAAACAAATATCATCTAAAGATTTTGCTGGGGCAATCTTACGCCATAAAGGATCTTTGGCAATATGATAAGGCTGATCTGTCCAATCAGGGGTTTGTACAAGCTCAATCGGTTCACGATAGATTGCTTGCAGTAGAGGGAAAAACTATCCTTCTCATACACATAATGCTTGGTGATCTGTTCATTGGATTCAAAGGCCAAAGTATTGCCATCCCAGCCATAAATCACATTCTGCTCTTCACCTGTATGATGGTGTTTACTGCGTTTCTGAATACGACGATCTAAATAACGATACTCCGCAGTGTATTCTGTATTACGACTCTTGATTAACCGCCCACAAGCATCCCACTCAAGATGTAAATCATCTTTTTACAAGTCCGACGTCAAAATATTGTTTGCTCACCATTGTTCAGGGAAAAAAACAATTTGGGGTTCTAAAATAATATGGCTAGGTAACTTATCTATATGACTTTTTAGATTTAATATTTGATCTTCATAGTTTTCAGTAGAAAATTCTATATGAAAATTTTCATCTTCATACTCAAAATTCCATACAACTTTTTCCCCGTAATGCTTAACCACTACCCCTTCCCAGCCACCATCATCAGCAATACCAGAAGCATCAGTAAAAATTAAAAACTTACCATCAGAGTTTATTGATTTAAGTAATTCACTAAATACAATCATTGCCTCTTCTGTAAATTCGATTGGTCTAGAATCTATTTTAAGCTTAATTAAAGCACAATTAGAAAATTCAATATTATCAATATAAATCTTTTGATCTGAACCCAAAATATCTAATCTTAATTCTAATTGATTCATTTATTACCTCTATCGACATATGGAAATTGTGTAGACCTTGTAGGTTTATCATGGCTGATAAAAACTCTCATTTCACCAGTCGGAGTGTCTTTTGTACTAATATTAAAGTCATATGACTTTGAATATTTTGTAACATTGTGCTCAGCATTATATACACTTGTTCCTGTCAGCATTGTATCTTCTCTCAATGCTTTAACATTGATATCCTGACCAAATTGAGATTTATTTTTTGTTGAGGTCTTAGAATCATCATACAAATGCTTTTCTGAGTGAGGTGTAATAAAATCTGCCTTATCTGAACCTCCATTTGGCTTTTTAAATTCATCTGGAATATCATTTGATAATGTAGTTGGAGGACAATTTTTATTCAGCCCCAAGGGATCAATCCAACTTACAGGATTTGGCGCGTAAGCATAAACGTTATTACCGCCCAACAACCCAATCGGATCTTTAGAGATAAAACATCCTACATAAGGCAAATAATATCGATAACGGTTGTAATGTAGCCCTGTTTCTTCATCAAAATACTGCCCTTGAAAACGAATGTTATTACTGATGATTTCTGAGTTCTCAAAGAAATTTGATTTAGCCTTCTCAGTCTTACACTCACCCCACGCCTTATACTCAGCCTTTCAAATGACAGCACCAGAGTCATCACTCATTTCTTGTGGTTAAGCAAGGATACTAGTAATAAAAATATCAACATTCTAACTTTTTTATTATTTTATCAATTAATTTTATGAATACCGTTTTTTTAATTTTTTAGTCAAGCTATGTGTAAAAATTTCATTACCAACATAGCTTAATCTAATATTTATAAAGAAAAATGATATTAGTCTATTTTTTTATTAAATGATTCTATCAAGCAAATTTTTCTCTCCACTTCATTAGCTTCATTTTCTTTAAACTTCTTTTCAAAAAGAAAATAACTAATGGCACTTTCAAAAAATGACTTAAAGAACTCAAAACAAATAAATTTTTTACGTAAATAAACAGTATCTTTTGACGATATTTCAAGATCAACCATATCATCTTTAATTTTAATCAAAGTAAAATTTATGGCTTGTGAAGGAAAACCAACATCATAAATTCCTTTTTCAAAAAAATCTTCAAATCCATCAGCAACACCCCCCCAAAACCAATTAATATCATCTACAACATTAGATCCAAAAATCTCATGCCCATAAAAAATAATTTTAATTTTACCTTCAACATAGTCCCAACCAACACCCGAAACTTGTTGATATGATGTAATTTCATTTATATCAATATAACCTTCATTAATTTTGATCAGTGATTTAAATTCAATCATAAAGCCTCTTAACAAAACCACCAAATTCCTTCATGATTTAATCTAACTCTTAAAATTTACTAAAATCAGAATTTAAAAAAAATTGCTAATACATATAAGTATTATCGGTTCTATAGTTCTCTATCTCTTTATACTTATTTTGGTTTTCATCATTTAACCCACCAACATAACTCCCTAACAACTCGATACAAAAAACTCTTAACATATTTCTTAAATGTTTATTATCTAATGAGTAAAATTCCTCATATATTTCATAAAAAACAAAATCCAGATTATCTCTATTAACCAAATAAACACCATTCCAAGCAAGTGGATATGCCGCATAAGAAAAATATAACTTAGTTATTAAGTACAATACTGCTGATATAAAGTCTTTAATGTATATTCCATTAACCAAATTAAAACTATCGTGTGTTAAACAGCCAGACAAATAATCAGTTATCACAACTTCGTAATCATCACTAATCTCTTCAGAAGAGTTATAGTGATTTTCAATATATTTTAACTCAGCAGTATCTATATCTTTTTTTTCAAAACCTGCAACTAACTTAGGGTGAACCCAAACTTCAAAGAACTCATCACTCAACCATTCCTTTAACGTTGATATTTCAATTTTTTCATTTAAAAACCTCATTTAGACTTCCCATTTGATGGAACTTTCGTTGATGAAAATTTACAAATACACTATTATTACTAATTTTTCAATCTAGTGTTTTATACAATTCTATCGAACTTGAAGACACCATTTATAATATTTGCACAAAGTTCTATTCCCCGTATATATTGTATTTACAAATGCATTTCCATTCCAACCATAGAAAGTTTCATGTTCATTCCCTACATAGTGGTTTATGCATATATTTTAAAAAATAGAAACTACTATACTAAGAAGTCTTATTTCTTATAAAATTCTCTATATTAACAAATAAATCGTTATTTCCATCAGCAACATAGTCATCTAACTTATGATAAACATCCAGAAAGATAAGATTTAAAAAAAATGCTACATCTAAAATATTATTCAATGTATAAGTCTTCATAACAACCAATCTATTTTTTTTGAGACTTCATACAAACCTAAACCTAGTTCATATTCAAAACTTTTGTAAGTCTCACCATCAACTTCAGGGTAAATCGAAATATCAACAAGAAAACTATAAGCTAAGTTATTTATTTTTCTATCAAATTTTGCATAAAAAATATTTTTGTACAAATAAATTTCTGACATTTGAAATTTATCATCTTCATTCAAATTATTTAACCAATCAAGATTAATATTATAAAGATAATTTTTAACAACCACCCAATTAGATAAAATTTTCAAAGGTACTAATTGCTGGCTATTTAAAAAAAACTCCAAGTTATTTGCGTTCATTTCACTACCTTTTTCATATAACTATCATAACGTTGCTTCGAAATGGGATGCCAATGAAATTCATTCGTTGATGAGACTTCTATTCTCATATATTGGGTGGTTTTCCCTTCAACGAAAAACAACATTTCAACATAAATACAATAATATCAAAAAAACCAATTCATATTTATTTATACGCTTTAACTAAAAAATTTGACACCACAAAATAAATATTATTAAAAAAATATACACCTAAAAAATCATTCTTCAAAAATATCAAATGAATATAGACTTAACTCATCTACATTCTCCAATTGTCCCTTCATAAATTCACACCTACTTTGCTTTTCTTTGTTTTTCCCATTAAAAAATCCTAATTTTAAAATAGTTATGACTTCACTATCGGTTATCTGAAAATCATCATCAGGCAATTTATTATTTAATAATTTAAGATCATCGCAGAACAACCCCTCATACGAGTAATAATCTTCTAAGTAATCACTACTATGTTCAACAAATGAAATATCAAATTTTTTTTCAAAAAAATTTGATATTTCAACTATTTTTATCTTTGAAGTATATGTTAAATAAAAGTTTTTTTCATTTCGTACCTTACATACAATTAGCGGGAATTCTTGTGCCTTCTGCTTTTGCTTTTGCACTTTCTGGACTATCAAATATCATAATGTTTACATCCCTTCCACCTGCTAATTTTGACATCTTTTAAAGCACACTATTAATACCAAGTTTATTTGCTTCTACTGATTTTGCTTCTATAGGTAATGTACGATTACCTTTTGCTAAGCCCATTTTTTTTGCTTTTTCAAATAATTCGGGTTGAATTACTGCTATGTCAAAATCACTTACTCGTCCATCATCAAAAGCTTTACCTGTCTCAAAAATTCTACCGCCATGTGCACTACTCTATTTTTCTCATGCGCCTTTAAATAAATATTATTTTTAATAAAACTAATACACCCCATAAAAGACTACTTAATAAATCTTTGCTCCAATAAAGAATTTTCATTATTTTAAAAAATTTTCTTCTATACTCATACTAAGTACTCATTTTGAAAAGGAATACGCTAACTCTTCACTTCCATCATCCTCCCACTTACAAACACGACAAACTTCATATTCAGATAATTTCTTCAAAGAAAAAAATCACAGCATGGGCACTTATATAAATTATTTTTTCATCTCCCCCACATCCTCAAAGATGCCAAAATATTTTAATATTTTTTTTGATATGTATGAATTGTTATATATTTTATTATTTCCCAACCTACCCAAAACAACAATCTCATAAAAAAATTCTGAATTTCTAACAATATCACTAAAATCATTATTCTTTAAAAAATCTCTCAAATCATCATTAACTCCTATGTTTTTATTTTCAAAAACAAACCAGTAATCAAGTAGGGTATTTAACTTTTCCTCTTCCACAGCAATACCCCCAACTATAACTTACTGGAATATCAGTTAACTTCAAATCTACTGTAGAAATTCTCTTAATCATCTTAGTCAATTTTCTGAAAAATTATACACGTATTTGTTGGGTATTTTTCAATACACCAAGAAAATCAAAACTCTAAATTCATATAAAATTTCAAACTCTATTTTTTAAATAGGTCAACTAAAAATCAAATTATCACATAGATAGACAATATCTCCTCATGATAATTCTCAACCACCCACTGATTATCTCTTTGTATTATCCAAAAATCCCAATCCTCATCAAAAATATTACTTATATTTTCAATAACAAATTCTATATCACACACAATAGAATATTTATTAAAATTCGACCAAAACACCTGAACAATTTCATCAGATTTTTTTGTGGTTAAAAAATCAGATATAATATTAATAATAGTTTCTCTATCATCTTCAACTTTTAAAAACAATTTATTTGTTTCACTGTTAATAACACCATAGCTTTCCACCATCAACCCTAAACTAATAATTCTTTGTTCCAAATCAATAGTACTCAATTCAACTTTATTTAATAAAAATTTATCAATAAATGAAGGAATAATCACTACGCGTTCCTCTTCAAAAGAGTTATAAATTTTTTTCATTACTATGAAGTTTTACAACATGCGATTTATCACAACTTCCTTACATGACATCAAAACAAGAATAATTTTCAGGATCTTTTTCGCATAAAATTCGTATCAGCAACTTAATCAAATCATTATAAACTAAAATATAAATATAAATATAAAAATATCAAAAAAACCAATTCACATTTACTTCTAAGCTTTAACTAAAAATCACACATCATGAAAATAAAAATTAAAAAAATCTTAGAAATAAATTTTATAAAAAACCAACCACAAAATGATTTTTCATATGGCTGGCTTACTTTTAGATCGTTCACTCTTATATATTAATCACCTCATAAAGACAGTTTCTTTAAGTTCTACATTATAAATTTCGTAATAAAACTGTACACCCCGTCCGTTTTGATACATTCCTTGATTAGGAATTTCAAATGGTATTCCATCAATAAAATTTTCAACGTTTGGAATAAAACCTATTGATGCATATTTTTGATTATTTGAAATTTGTAACCACACTACATATTTCTTCAGATCCCATTCCCCTTTGGAAATTTCCTCAAATTTTCGCTTAGCATCCTCAATAACTAAAAGATAAGATCCCGTGATTTCGTGATACTCATTTCTATTAAAAAGTTCGCGCCACTCTTTATTACTCATAACTCATAATCGCCTTTTGGACTGTTAACTTTAAATTTCCCGCTTGGTGTTCCTAAATATGACTTATGGCAACGATTCTTTAATCTTGCGGCCATAGTTATTCTCTGATCAGCTCAAGAAATGTTATCATTATTTATGTCGTATTTTCCTTTTCAGCTTTTCCACTTCGAGCATATGAGTCATATAACGTAAGGTCTTACACTCAAGCGTTGCTTTGCAAAAACGAGCTCCCCCATGCCTTATACTCCACCTTCCAAATGACAACACCAGAGTCATCACTCATTTCTTGTGGTGTGCCTAAATGTTCACAATGGTAGAACCAGATATCATCAAAGTCTCGACTTTGTTTCATCGTTTTCCACAGAAAGTCTCAGTTTAAAGAATAGAATTTATAAAAACTGACAAGGTATTTTGCATTTAATTGGATTGAATGAAGTAATCATATATAATTCCATCATAAAAACCATTACTTTCATTTGGATAATCTGCATACCCTTCCACTTTAACAAAATTATAAAAATTCAAATTAGTTATTGCCAAATAATCAATTTCTATCAATTGAATATTTTTAATATTTTTTTTAAATTATTTTTCACATCCTTCAAAATAGGAAGATTAGTATTATAAAAGTTAGATCCTAATGTAACATCAGGAAAAACCAAATATAGTTGTTCATCATCATTAAAATTATCTAGATAGTTTTCAAAAAAAATCCTTTCAACCTCTCTTCCACTTTCTATCTTAAGAGTTTCTTTTAGTTCAATATTTTGTAAAATTATTGAAGTTTCTGGATAAAAATCAAAAGCTCATCATTAATTTGGAGATCATTTTTATTAAAAAATAATCTCCAATTTTGTCTCTGATTATATATTATCTTTTTTGTCTCATGTTTATTCATTACAACCATCTATTACAAGGGGATAAAGCTTCATATTTATTTAATTCAGTTTTTTGAACCCTCCCCAAAAGGACTGCTTTATTAAACAATCGGTCAAACCGATCTAAAGATTCTGTATCTCCAGCTAACGATGCATAAAGTGCTAAATATTTTTTAACTTCATCAGGTTCTAAATTTACAATTTCATTTATTTTTTCATCTAAAATTGTATCAACTTTTTCATACTCTTCCTGTTCTGAAAGGCTATCTATAAGTTGACTAAACTCTTCAAATTTCATGATTAATTACCTTAGTTTATAATTCGGTATGCGTTAGATGGAATCGGGCCTCTAATCAATACCTCTTGATCTTTAATTGCCCAATTTCTTGCTCTTTGTTTTCCTTTATTTGTCAACCCTGCCCCATCGGATATATCAATTACTTTAGAATCATCTATTTTACATAAATTAATAGCGACAATTTTTGCAGCATGTCTTTTTGCGTAAAATTGAGCTGTTACTATTGACTTTGTAGTTGATATAAATTGAGTCCTATTTTTCCCATTTTCAACATGTTCTTGGACTGTATGAGGGTTGTTTGTAGTCTTAGGTGTAAGAGGTAATTTTGCCAAAGCTTCTTTAGTCTGATTTTCCGTTAATGCTCTATAAACTGTACCACAATGCTTTTTCAAACCCAATGGATCCAACCAATCTACAGGATTCGGCGCGTAAGCATAGACATTAAATCCACCCAACAGCCCAATCGGATCTTTACTTACAAAGCGCCCCACATAAGGCGAGTAATAACGATAACGGTTGTAATATAAACCTGTTTCTTGATCCTTGCGCTTCCGACAGAGTAATGCTCTGTCTTTGCTCATGCACCTTAAAAGCGGATATTATTGGTGACGATTTCTGAATTTTCAAAAAAGTTAGATGCTGACTTTGCTGCTTTGAGCATATGAATCATATGACGCAAGGTCTTGCACTTGTGCAAAGCGTTACTTTGCAGAAACGAGTTCATCTCACGCCTTATATTCAGTTTCTAGATCAATTGACTCTTATAAAGCTAAATTAAACCCCAAAATACCATTCTAAGAAATCATTAAATGATTCCCACTTTTCAATAACATCCACTCCATTTTCAGAGTAACCAATTATTTCGACACTATTTTCCTCTTTATTATAAAAATATGCTCTTTCTCCCTCAAACTCTGAAATTACATAATAATTATCATTTAAACTCAAACTTCTTCTTAAACTATTATTAATGACTCTGTAATCACTATTTTCATACATCCAACATATTTGCCATAATTCAAATTTTTTTGAATAAAAACCTCCTGGATTTTCCTCTGCATGTGTATAGAAAATGCCAAAATCAGAGCTAGTATCCAAATTCAACTCTTTCAGAATCTCCCTATATCTTTCACAATCGATATTTACATCTTCAAACCAAGCATTTTTTTGCTTTAAATAATTAACCATTTTAAAACTTATCATTTTTATCTTCACTGCTATGGAATTGAATTTAGACTGGTATTCACCAAATGTTATATCTTTTGCAGGATATATTAAAACATACTTAAATGATCATTTTCATAACTAAGCCTTGTCGGTAAAGTTGATGTATCAACTTTACCATTTACTTGTCACGTTCTTATCGAAAGCTCTTCTAAACTAGAACTTAGTCCTTGCTTCCTTATTAAAAACATCACCTCATGACTTAAACAAAGGATCAAAAAAATGTACATTACCATTAGTTAAATCAACATTCCCTTGAAGTATCAATGAAGTATCTTTTTCATAGTTATACACTACACACTCTAAAACATATTCACCATCGTCCATTTCATTCAATTCAAATATAGGCATATTTTCTACTTCCTTTAAATGAATTTCATCAAAAGGAATCAATGATAGCTTATAATCACCATCAAAATAATTGTTAAGAGTATCCTCTAACTCTTGATACATTGTTAAGGTAACCTCAAAATCAGATAACAAACTATCCTTATTTTTTTCATTAATGCATTTCAGAAAAAAATCTACAGTTTTATAGATATTCAATTCAATATTTTTATCTATCATTCATATACCATTTTAAACCTTCCATTTCTCACCTCGAACATAACTTAAAAAATCATCCATATTAGTGGTAGGTTCATTTTTAAATTTTACAATAGAATTAGGTGAACAATATCCTATGATTGTTGTTTGTAACTCACCCAAATAATCGAATTGATCTTGTAATTTTATATTTTTTTGAATCATACTTTCTTCCATCAAAAAAAATTCATTTAAAGATTTATAAACTTCATTTCTCGTCCCCCTTCATTAATGTAGTCAGTTAATACATTATCAACATCCTCATCACTACCATTATTTTCTAACAGCTGAACTATTTTATTTTTAAAATTTAATACACTCATATTTACTTCTAATCAAGCAATATCAATAACATTCAAACTATAAGAAGTATTGAAAAAGACAACCTTATTCCACGCACCATCGTCATTAAAGCCCTCTAACTCAACCTTATCATCAGAGATATTTACAACCTGAATTAAAGTAAATAAATCTTTACCTTTATTTATTTCAAGTAAATCAAGTTGTTTGTATTCTTCAATACTACTATCATACATTTCAACATTGAATGAAGTCCAATTAAAAAAATCAACTCTACATTTTCCACATATTGTTTTAAACATATATCATAAACTGCTGAAAATAAAATATAAAACTTATCACCATAAATCTTTATACTTTTTATATCCATATCTGCAGTTTCAATTTGTTCCAGCTTCATAAAAAAACTTAACCATAACTAGACTAGCTTTACTCTTCATATCGACAAAAAACCCAACCTTTATATGAAAGCAACTTGCCTATTGGCTTTTCTGACTTTTCTAAAGAATTTTTTTGTTTTAAAAACTGTGGATAAGCTGCCATTATTTCTGTAACAGCAATATCAATTATTTCATAATCTTCATCTTTGGGTTCAACATCTAAATACACATAAACAAATATAGTTTCATCATTAAAGTCGAATGCTACTGCTCTTACATTATTTGCAATAGCACCTAAAAAGCTTGTAAACACTACTAACTTCAGATTGTTAATATTCATTTCAAGAAAACTTAATCATAAATAAAATCTTTAAAAAATTTAGAAAAATATCATCTTCATATATTTTTTATTATTAAATCCTCAATTATTTCTTCGTATGCTTCTTTGATTTCACTTATATTACTACTCTTCCCTATCATGAGCAGCCTATCTATTAAATCCTTACTCTCAAATCTAACCAACAACTCATACAAATAATTAAATGTATAGTAATCATAAAAATATTTACTTCCAGAGTTTTCAACAAAGCCAACTAAAATACGATCAACTTCATTCTTATAAAAATTTACTATTTCTTCATTTAGTATTGTATTAACTATCACTCTTTCCTCATCACTACCATCAATAGAAATATTTAAAATACACTCCATCAAACTTATATTAGAATCATGCAGTGTAAAACTATCCCTAATAAGAGTCAAAATAGAACATCTTACGTCTTTACTTTCATTGTTTAAAAAGAAAGATAATTATCATAAGTTAATCTATTCGCTAATATTTTCGAATTTTCATAATACTTTCCAATTCTGTGCGAAAACATAGAATAACCTTCAGAAATAACATTACCATCACCATTTAAAATTGCATATTGAAGCTCACTGTATTCACATATATTTTTATCAATTAAATGCAGAATTCCCTTCTCGTCGACCTCCACTACAATCCTCCTCAAAATAACAAAGAATTTATTTTTTAATTAACCAATAATTAAATAGCCGTATTTATAAAAAATTGTCTAAAAAGAAATTAAAAACAGTAAAAAATCAACTTAAACTTTTAACCACCATCACCTCATTCCGATCGACCATCAAATACTTTGCATAAAAATCAATCCCTAGCACCTTTCCTGTTCCATTCAAATATTCCTTTTTAATTAGAAACTCATCAACCCTGTTAACTAGGTTACAATTATCCAAGAAATTCTCAGGGAAATTAAGATATAGATTTCCGTAATAATTATTTACAAAATCCAAAGGAAACACATATTTAACCTTATCACCAACCAGTTTATCTGAAAAAAAACAAAAACCAGAAAAACCACTTCTGAATAAATTTAGGTTTTCATCAAAAAAATCCTTATACTTTGAAACATCATAATAATAAAGACTCTTACCAATATAAAACTTTTCACTGTAAAATTTACTTTTATTGTAATTCAAATATTTATTTTGACCAAAAGCACCTTTAAAATCCAAAATTTTTTCCAAAAAATCAAAATCACTAATTCTTACAGAATAATTAACTAAAAAATTTTCTTTCAAAAAATATTTATTAATTTCTAAATCAAAAAAATTAAACAAATCACCCTTTTCACCAATAATAATAACTCCAGAGTTATTTCTAAAATTATCGGGTATATCGATAAAATCTGGAACAGTATCAAAATAAAACCTTAACATCTATGATCATCTCCACCATATTTATTTGTAGACCTAGCATTCGCTATCATAGGTTAAAAGATCTTTACCATTACAAGGATCTGTTTTTTAGGACATGGAGAAGTTTTCTTAGAAGTACTTCCACTTCCCGTGGTTTTATCGCTTTTTCTTTTCATTAATCCTCTCGGAGCTTCCCATTCCACTGGATTCGGGGCATAAGCATTTTATTCCCTATAAGATCTTTAGAAAATTGCAAGCTATCTTCTACTAAATCTCAATTAAGCAGACTTTCCACATTATTCAAATATTCTCTTTAACTTAAAAACTTCTTAATCAACTTATTTAAAAGAAAAGCTAAAAATTAAAAAATATTAACAACTTTCAAGAATTCAGACTTTTTACAAAAAAATACTCATCACTATTTTCTTTTAAAACAGAATAATGGCCAACAAAATAATCCATAGTATCTGTTAATATTGCATACTGTATTGAATCCTGATCTAAATCCTCAGTTAGCAACAGAAGAGCCTTATATAAATCATCTTTTCTAATAGAATTAACATTCTTTACTTTAATTAAGAAATTAAAAAATTTTTTTAAGTCATCATAATTATCTAGTTTTCCTAGATATTTTCCAACTTTATCTTTTACATTAAGAATTTCCACAAGGCACCCACTGATCTTTTGTATTAGCTAAAGCTTTTTCATAATCTTCTTGACTCATATTAGTATTTTTTCTTTCAATACTAATATGATTTTGATGATCATTAACTGCTTTAAGACCATGTTTATCTAAATCATTCGATTCAATAGAAAAGGTCTTAGCTCCTTTCATCGTACCACCATCTTGTACAGGTTTTCTATGAGGAGGTAGGCTATCAATAGTGGTAGCACCAGACATCCCCCCCTCTCCAGGCCTTACTCCTAATGAGTTTGCAGCATTTTGTGTATTTGTTGTTGGCCCAGAATAAACTATTGGCTTACCTTCTGCATCTACCTTCATACCACGGTATACATTTCCATTATACTGTTCATCCGTTAACCCTAAAGGATCAATCCAACTTACAGGGTTTGGCGCGTAAGCATAAACGTTGTTACCACCCAACAACCCAATCGGATCTTTAGAGATAAAACGTCCTACATATGGCGAATAATATCGATAACGGTTGTAATGTAAACCTGTTTCTTCATCAAAATACTGACCTTGGAAACGGATATTATTGGTGACGATTTCTGAATTTTCAAAAAAGTTAGATGCGGACTTTGCCGATACGCGCTCACCCCATGCCTTATATTCAGCTTTCCAGACCATTTGACCTTGAGCATCACTCATCTCCTGAGGCGTGCCCAAATGATCACAATGATAAAAACAAATATCATTTAAAGATTTTGCTGGGGCGGTCTTACGCCATAAAGGATCTTTGGCAATATGATAAGGCTGATCTGTCCAATCAGGTGTTTGTACAAGCTCAATCGGTTCACGATAGATTGCTTGCAATAGAGGGACAAAACTATCCTTCTCATACACATAATGCTTGGTGATCTGATCATTGGATTCAAAGGCCAAAGTATTGCCATCCCAGCCATAAATCACATTCTGCTCTTCACCTGTATGATGCTGCTTACTACGTTTCTGAATACGTCGTCCTAAAGCATCATAACGATACTCTGCGGTGTATTCTGCATTACGGCATTCGATCAATCGTCCAAAAACACCCAACTCAAGGTACAAGTCCCCTTTAGATGACTTTTGACGTACCAATTAATCATAAGCATCGTACTGAACAAATTTACACTCCATTCACAGATAACATTTAATATTCAAGTATTAAAGATATATCTCCCTGCTTGGGATCATAAGTTAATTCAACTTTATTCCATTTCGTTTTATCTTGCTTCAAAGCAACTCTCGCAGGATGAATAACAATAAAATCTTCATCATTAAATTTATACTTCTTCTTAAATCTTTTTAAAATTTTTGAGTGAAGTAAATTAGCATCAAAGAACTCAGGCGTATTAAATAAAATATAAATAGTTCTTCCTTGTTCACTAAGAATTTCCACACATACATTATCACTCAAATAGATAAGGCTATCTAAATCATCTTTATTTACTAAATTAGACCTAATTGTTCCTCGGTCATTTTCAACATCAAAATCAAGAAAAAAATTCCCAACCCTTAAAACCCTTTGGTCAATTAAAACATCTAAATTCAATTCATTACCTCTCACACCCAATAATTCTCCCAGTAGAAACTAAGTTCATTTTATCTGAGTTTTCGATAAAGTATTGCGTTCCGCCTCCTGCACCTAAATGAGGATTAGCAGCTGTTCTACCTTTAGCCACACACGTATCTTTAGTAACAGTAAAGCGTCAGGCTTATGAATTTAGTCTATCAGATGGGCCATATAAATTCATTTACCTCACTTTCCTCTAAGAGCATAAAACTAAAATCACCAGAATCTCTCCATTTTGCAGTAGTAACATCTTCAACTCTTATACCTTTGTAATTAATTCTATCAATTTCACTTTTAACAGTTTCATTTATAAAAAAAGTATCTTGTGCTGAGTCAATTTTATTTATCTTAAATATATTTACACTTACTTCTTCCAACAAATGAGGTTCTTCCAAAACCAAGAAATCTCCATCCAACCTATACACAGATTTATTTAAATCAAAAACATCACTATAATTTAAAAATTCGTTAAACCTAAAAATATAATAATCATTATTATCAATTTTATCCAACTGACTGGAAACCAGTTCAACTTCAAAGAAATCAACATTAATATAATTTTGCAAAATTTCTTTAAAAAAACTATCTACAACATAAATATCAGCATTGATATTTCTAAAAGAAATTTTAGTATTTTTATTTTTTAATACTAAAACACCATGTCTTGGTAGTTCACAGTTTTTGCTAGTTTTATAGCTATACCATGGAAGAGAACCATACTCAAATTCAGAATCAATCTGCTCTTTATGATTATATAGAACAGCTTCCTCAGAAAGTGAAATTGGACAGATGTCACTCTGTGTAGCACTTAAAACATAATAATTCATATTATTAAACCTAACTTAATCTAATTGGTTTAGACCCTAGTACTGATAAAGCAAGTCTCATACTTTTTTGTAATTTCGCAACTTGATACCTAGCTTGTGAAGCAGTTATTTTTTATCTCCAAACTCTCTTTCAATCTGTGTTAGCTTTTGATTAATTGCTGCTGAATATAGTGGATGCGATCCGCAATGATATAATTTACGTTTCATCTGTTTCGCTTTAGCTTCACTATCTAGCATTAATACCCCATTTTCAGCTTTAACTCTATTCCCACCAATACCAATATCATCTAGGAAGCCCTTAGGTTTAGCCCAAATTTCCTCAGGAATAATATGATGTGCCTGTAATTGGATTTTTAACAAACATATACGTATTATTTCCCCCTAACAGCTCAATCGGCCTTTACTTATCATAAAACGAGTAATAACCATTGTAATGCAACAAGCCTGTTTTTTGATCATTGCGCTTCCGACAGAGCAATGCTCTGTCTTTACTCATGCACCTTGAAAACGAATGTTATTACTGATGATTTCTGAATTTTCAAAGAAATTTGATTTAGCCTTCTCAGCCTTACACTCACCCCACGCCTTATACTCCGCCTTCCAAATGATCGTACTAGACTGATCACTCATTTCCTGTGACGTGCCTAAATGATCATAATGGTAGAATCAGATGGCCTCAAAGCCTCGGCTTTTTTTGTGGCTTTCCACAATAAATTATCCAATATAAAGAAGCTCAATGACTTATCACTGAGCTTTGTATAATTTAAAACATATGGGTTCAGTCTTTCAGTTTATTCATTTGAAAATACTATTAAACGGCCTTCGGGGTATTTCCCCTCCCATCCACATGGCCAGCCTCCTGCTAAGTAGACTGCAAGTACTTCATTAAAAAAATTATTATTTAGTTTTGTATAGTCATTAAAAATAATCTTTGTAAAATCATCATAAATGCTATCAATTAAGTATGGGATAGCTTCATTTAACTTCGGATCATGAATAACTCTTTCATTCATTTTTTTTCCTACGAAGTTAAAAATTTTAGTTGTTAAACCATCAATATCATTATTTTTCTCCATATACAACTCATCCATATTTACAATTTCATCTGATCTAACCACATCCCACTCTTGAAGCTCTACTTGCCCATAGCTTTCTATTCGAAAATTAAAAATGTTATCCGCTAATATCGGATCATTAATCTTGAGGTATTCGAAGTTTAATTTTGATTCATTTAATGGATTTTCCAAAAAACCACCATTTTCTAAAAAATTTATAATTAATGAATTAACATTTTCTTCTAATTGCTTAGTCATTTTAAGCTCCTCTTGCTGCATTTTTAATTGCACTATTAATAGAGCTATTGCTTTTTCACGACAACAATTGCTTCCATCCACTCTTTAGAATGTGGAGTTAATCGTTTCAGCTCAAATGCTTTATTGGGCATCTGCTTTATACTCCCAATAAAACACTTATTCAAACCTAATACATCGATCCATTGTGTAGAACTTGGAGCATATTGATAGGAATCAATGCCACCATCTAACCCAATAGAATCACGACTAACGAATCATCCCATATACGGCTAATAATAACGATAGAAATTGTGATGTAATCCTATTTCTTAGTCGAAACATTGACCTTGAATTAGAACTAGCAATAAAAAAAACCAGTATTTTAACTGGTTTTTTTATTTATATAAAATCAATTTTTATTGTAATATGCGATCACTTCCTCTTCAAGAGGTGATACTTTAAATTTTACAGACATAAAACATTGAACCAAAATATTCAAATTAATCAGCAACCCTTTCCCAAATTGCAAAACCTTGCCACCCACCTGTAATAATTTTTTTCGTATCAAAACAATATAACAAATAATCCTCATTATCTAAAAAATTTGATTTTTTATAATTAAATCTAAAAAAACAACATCAAATAAAATAGCGTTTTTCTTATTATAAAATAAAAAAAACAATTTATTATCATCAGAAAACCACTTTAAATCATCTAATGCTTTTTCAAAATCAGTGTAATTCCTATATTTTTCACTTAAAATCAAATCATTATCAAAATGAATTACTTTATTTTCATTTTTAGAAATATAATTCTCCCAAATTGACTCGCTAGGTATAACATCAAAAAATTGAATAGAATTCAAAATATGTTTATCAACATTTGATGATTTTAGATCCTGATATATTATATACAATCTTTCTTTAGATAGGTTATACAATTCTTCTTTATTCATTTTATTCACCTTTCCTTAACGGAGGTACTGCACCTTTACTATCAAAGAAAATATGTCCCTTACCACAATTATTTGAACTTTTAGCATTTTTACTAAAATCTTTCCATTTTAGTAAAGGCTGCTTACCTACGTGGAGCTTATTTTGAGATAACGTAAAGCATTAATGGTGAATTGAGCTGATTTTTAAAATATATAGCATAAAATTTATGCTTCCACCTGTTTAGACAGAAGCATTGTTGAGTTTATTGTATTTATAAATAGCTAAACGAAAGTAAATAGACTTACACCTGTGATCATCTTATTCATAAAAAAACTCTATAAAATATTCTATATCTTCAACGGCCGCTTGTATTTCCAAATTCGCCCTAACTTCTTTAATAAATCCTTCAACATACCCACCACTATCTTTTCTAGGATTTAAATTATATTTATTAATAATTAGCTCTTGAATTAAATTAATTGCCTCTAAGAAACCATATATATTTTTTGAAATAATATGAAGTGTGTCACCTGCAATGCATGCTCCAACTTTTCCAGATTCATTCTCAATATAAACAATATTAGTATCATGCTGTGTTAAAAACACTGTACTATCTCTATCGAATATATCACTAAACATATACTGAATTTCTTGAATAGAATCACTTCCTAGAAAATCATTAATATTTCCTCCAATATCAATATTGAAATCACATTCAGGAATAGAATTTTTATAAATTAAAAATTGATCATTATCTGGCTCACTTTTCTTAATCAAAAATGATGATTCACCATATATCTTTTGATTATTTATACTAATTTTTTCCAATAAATTGATAAGATTCATATCTATTCCTAAAAATTAAATTTTACAGCCTTTGTTAAACTGATTAATCATCGTTTCGCGATCAATTAGTCTTCCACGCGATACATTTGTGGTACTTCCTCTATGACCTTGATTTGAATGAAAATGCTCATTATATGCATTTGGCATAGGGCTACTATTTGGATGCTTTGGGTTTTCTAAGAATACAATATTTCTTGGGTCACCTTTCCAATTTTCTCCTAATGCTCCATTATTTTTTACACTATTGATATGATGTCCTGTATAACCTAAATTTGACATTACCGAAGACAACTTTCCTTTTCCACTTCCACTAGGTGTACGTAATATTGCACTTAATTCAGTTGCACTCCAATCTCTTGTTCCACTACCTGTTGTTTGGATCAACTGCTTTTCTAAGGCCCATGCCCTATCAATTGCATCCTGTCTACTTCCAGCCATTGGAGTGACTTTATCAGGCTTATATCTCACTAAGTTACAAGGTGCCAATCCATATGGATCTATCCACTGTACTGGGTTAGCAGTATATGCATAAATATTTATACCACCAAGCAACCCTATGGGATCTTTACTAACAAACCGCCCCACATAAGGTGAATAATAACGATGCCTATTGTAATGCAGCCCAGTTTCTTCATCAAAATACTGCCCTTGAAAACGAATGTTATTACTGATGATTTCTGAGTTTTCAAAGAAATTGGATTTAGCCTTCTCAGTCTTACACTCACCCCACGCCTTATACTCCGCCTTCCAAATGACAGCACCAGAGTCATCACTCATTTCTTGTGGTGTACCTAAATGATCACAATGGTAGAACCAGATAGCATCAAAGTCTCGGCTTTGTTTCATCGTTTTCCACAAGGGATCTTTGTAGACACTATACTGCTGATCTGTCCAATCTGGGGTTTGATGCAATTCTATCGGACTTGAATACACCGCTTGTAACATCGGCACAAAGCTGTCTTTTTCGTAAATGTAGTGTTTAGTTGCTTGCTCTGTCGATTCATAGGCAAGTGTATCGCCATCCCAACCATAGATGATGTTATGTTCATCCCCTGTATGATGCTGCTTACTACGTTTTTGGATACGACGACCTAACGCATCGTAGCGATACTCTGCAGTAAATTGGTTGTTTCGACTCTTGATCATTCGTCCGTAAACATCCCATTCAAGGTTTAAATCACCCTGACTGGATTTTTGTCGAATCAATTGCCCATATGCATCATACTGGTATTGTTGGTCTAAGTATTCCTTTACAACATTGTTGACGAGTCGGTTATAACCATAGCCTTTTTGTTCCGCTATATGTTGATGGCTTTTGGCTTTATCATCGTTGTAACGATTAATAATATTGCTGGCAGGGTCAAAACTAAAGGTTTCTTTACCGAGTTTACTACTGGCTTCAAGTAAGCGTCCAACAGGGTCATATTTATATGCAATGTTGCCACGACGTGTATCTTTGATCGCTGTCAGCTCACCTGTTTTATCGTATTGATATAGTCGTTGTACCAATTGGCTAGTTTGTTGTAGTGCATTGTTCTTTTCTTGGTTTGGGACTTTGTATTGGTTTTGGTAACCATTGTCATGCTCATTGAGCATGATTTGGCTGTGTAATCGCCCTGCTAAGTCAAACTGTTGCTCTTGGCTAACCCCATTTGCATAGTGGCGAACAACTTCACGATGTAGGTCATCTCGCTCAAAACTCACTAAATCCTGTCCATTCACAATCAGGCTTTGTACATGACCTGTACCATAGGTCAGCCAATCTATATTTTGTCCATCAGGGCGTATGGTTTTGATTCGATCATTGATTTCATCATAACTATGCTTCCATACCGCTGTCTTATGCGTTTTATAATCCTGTTGGTGTTCTTTGATTACATTGCCAGCAGCATCGTAGAACCACTGTAAATTACTCTCGGCATTTTTTGCTTGTATGAGATTACCTAAATAATCATAAGCAAATTCTTCGGTTTGTTTTGCTTCAAGCTCTAAACCATCGTGACCATAGCCTGCTGTTCGTTGTTCCAAACGTCCCATACTGTCAAAAATGAATTGTTGAATTCGATCTTTGGGTGCTGCACGATCTTTCAGATCTTGCCCATAGGCAGATGCAACTTCAATACTTGTAGTCAAACGACCATTCAATTCATCGTATTGATAAAGAGTTTCTTTAGCATCAAAATCGATTTCTTTAACTAAGCGCCCGCCTGCATCATAAATGAATTCGTAGTTTGCACCATTTTCATTAGTTAATCGCTTTAAACGGCTTAAACGATCCCATTGATATTTTAAAGTATGATTTAAAGCATCTGTGCGTTTGCTAATTAATCCAGCTGCATCATATTCATATTTCGTGATGTGTTGCTTCGGATCTATATGAGCAAGCAATCGTCCTTCAGCATCATGCACAAAATGTTCTATAGAACCATCAGCATGCTTAATTTTTTCTAATTGCCCAAAGGCATTTAAGGCTAAACCGTTGATCAAAGGTTCACGTTTTTCTGTAGTCAATTCAGTGTAGAAATATTCAACTTTTTGTTTTAATGCATTTTCAACAGACTTAACTCGTCCTCGCTCATCATATTGCCATTGGGTTACTTTGCCTGAACAATCGGTATAACTCAGTAAATTGCCTTGATCATCATATTCTAAAGCTTTACGTCCGCCTTTAGCATCAGTGATATTGGTCACTAACCCCATTGCGTTATAGGCATAGGCTGTTTCATGTTTTAGTGGATCAATTTCTTTGATTAAATTACCCGAACCGTCGTATTGTTTAAACCAGCGACCTTGCTCTGCATCGACCATCCCAATCAAATTATCTTTGTCATCATATTCAAAGTAAGTTGTTGCACCATCTGCTTGCGTTGTCGTAAGGACATTACCTCGTTCATCATAGCTATAAACTGTTTCTGTGCCATCTGTAGCCACATGTGAGGTAATATTTTTTGCATCGTCCCTAAAAAACCATTCCTGTAAATTATCTGGATAAATAATACGATAGGTATAGCCTGTAATGCCGTAGTAATGTTCGGTCACATTACCATCTATATCAGTTACGGTAGTAACACGTACATTCTCATCCCACTCAAGTTTTCTTGCCGAACTATAATCATCCGCCCACTCTTCAATAGCCTTTGAACTTGGTAATTTTCCATCCCATTTCAAATTCATACCACGTTTTGTCAAGTCTGTATAACGAGTAAGAAGATGGTGTTGGTAGGTATATTGGTAAGAAGCACCAAATTCATTGGTTGCTTGGATCAGATCAGCTTGATCATTGTATAGATATGCAGATAACTGACGTTCTAATTGCCCATCCTTCACCAACCATATTTCATCAACCAATTTGTTTTGATTCAGCTTTAAAGCAAGGTGCGCTAAGATATTTTGCTCTTGTTTAAATATAATATCGGATAAATAGCTTTCATCATCAATGCGATGATCATAACGTAAACCTACGCTAAATCCATTTTGGCGCTCTATAGAAACTAGTCTAAATTCATTTTTATATTTTTGGTAATAACGAGATTCATTTGAACCAAATGTAATTGCACGAATATCATCAGAAACTACTGTATAGGTAAAAGTTTCAATTTCATCGTAAAAGCTTTGCCCAACCTTTAATTCACGTAGCTTGATAGGACGACCATCTATTCCAATATACTCCCAACCTTTCAGTTCAATATTTTGTTTTGGTTCTTTTTCATTATATTGACTACATTGTACAATTTTACTGCTAAATGGCGTGGTCCAACGTGCGCCAAATATGGATTGGTCATACTGATATAGGTTCGAAATATAAGAACGAGCCAGTGGCTCAACCACTAATGGATGAATCAGTGCATCATCATGCGTTAAAAACTCAGTTCCCATTGCAAATGAGATAGAACCGCCTGTTCCACCCTTACAGTTTTTACATTTATTGGCATTGTTAGTTGCAGGATGTTCATCCCTAGATTTTTCTAATTTATTATTGTTCTTTGCATTTTTTGCCTGCGTTGTCTGTGTGTTTTTCACTTGAGTTGACTTCGTCTTTCTGAATCGAGAAGCGCCTAATCTCAATATCTCAAATAACCATCCTATTGTTTGCGGTTCAGCTTTATTTCCGAGTTTTCTGATTTTGGCATTGGCAGTCACACCTACTTTACTGATTGTTGCACCCACATTTAAAACGGGCTGTTTTAAATGTGGCGGAACAAGCATTGAAACGACTTTAGCATTGTTATTTACATTAGTTTTAAACAGTGCCTTACCCCAGTTTTCAGTCATATAAACTAAGTTTTTACCTGCTCGGACAAGATCTCCACTTTTTAATCCTTTAGCAACTCCTGCAGCTTGTTGTTGTGCCCGTGTCGCATTTGCACCAGCATTGGTAAACACTTTACCCTGTGTCACCACACGAACAATTCCTCCATTAATTTCAGTAGTTGCTCCTTGAATGGTATTTCCACATGATCCTAAAATAGAGTTGAGTTGCGTCAAACCCGATGCACAAAATTTTTCAATATTCCCTGCAACTTGATCATTTAAATGTTTACCAATAACAGTAATTACCGCTTCAGCTAACGCAGCTTTTCCAACCCTCTTTACTTCCTGGCGTACTAAAAACAATGCAGGTCGAGCTGAGGTACGAATTGCTGTTGTACCTGGTACAGGAGCAACACCTATTAAATCAATACCTACAGTTGTCCAATCAAAAACATCAGCATTCTGATAACCTTTTTCATAAATTTGGAAAATGTCTGTAACTACATCAATTGCAGCCATAACATTCCCAATAATCGGTACAGTCCCTAATACATTGCTAACTAAGTTCAAACCAACGAGTTGGTGAGTATGGTCTAGTAACCACTTATCAATTTTTTGCTTTGAATTATTGATATCTTTAATAGATACTTCATTGAGGGGTTTTACAACTTCTGTTTTTGGTTGAGCCATTGTATTTTTTCTCTATTAGTTCTTATCAAATGGGCTTTTTAAATATTGCGGTAAAACATTTGTTGTTATACCGCTGATATTTGAAGGATTAACTTCACTTTTTTGCGAAGCAACAAATCCCCCACCTAAACTAGCTAGGCTACCATTTGATTTTGTATTCGGTAATAAACTTGAAATTTTCTCTGATACCACACCCTGTAATTGATTATTGAGCATTGGTAGCAAAGTTTTAGCACCATCAGATTTAATTTTTTGTGCTAATTGAATATTCTTCATTAAGGTTTTGGGGTCAGTAAGTTGCTTGGTAAAACCACCTAATGCAGTTTGAGCTTTTTTACTCACACTGGCTAAAAGTGATTCAGATTGTTCTAAATCTTCATCATTTTTATTAGGCCATTCAACTTCACGTTTAAAATCACTCGACTTATCCCAAGGATCACGTTGATCATCTTCAAATACAACTTTTACTGCACCTGTTGCCAAGCCTGAAACTCGAGCAAAGCCTTTATCATCCAAATTACCTTTAACGACTTTCCCTAAAGTATCTGTCACGGTGTAGCCTGCACCTTTTACAAATTCGCCATGTGCATAATCATGGATAAGTTCCAAAACACCTTGCCCGCGTTTTGGTGGTGGTGGCAAACTGGATTGAGCGCTGACGCTTGAGCCACTCATAAACAAATGCTGCCCCGCCTTCACCTCAAACTTGCCACCCGTCACAGGAAAAATACCTGAGCCATTCAGCTTGATTTGAGAACCGCCTGCGGTAATCACAATTTCTTTCGGACTGCTAATCTGAATCTGACTTTCAGTGGAAATGATCTGAATGCCTTGTTTGGCGAGCAAATCTAGTCCATCTGACTGAGCCTGAACCTCAAACTTGCCTTTGGCAGCCACCTGCTTAATCCCATTCTGAGCAGCAAACAGGCTAATTCGATTTTGAGCATGGCCAATCAGATTCTTCTGCGTACTCAGGTTAATACTATCGCCTGCAATCTGATTGATTTGCCCATCTGCAGACACATGAATATCTTCATTGCTGCTTAAACCAATACCTGCTGGCGAATGAAGCAACAACAATGCTTTATTAAATTTGGCAATCTTTGCTTCAATCTGTTCTGCAAATTCTTTTAACTGTTCTAAAGACTCAATTTCATCGGTTTGCTGATTTTTGGCGACTTCACTTAAAGCCTTGGCATTGTTCTGATTGCCTTCTAGCTGTTGCTTGGCGGGTTCGGCATCGAGATGCTCTCCTTGCGCCTGATCCTGCTTTTGGGTACTGAGCAGTAAACCATTGCCTGCACGCACTGCCCCCCATTGATCGGTCCGTAGCTCAAAACCCTCACCCCGATCTTCACTTTCAGCCTTATCTTTTGGATGGCTGAGTTTACCCAGATTCAGTTGGCTGGTGGCATGGCTGCTTTGCAGTTGCGCACTGATTTGTCCTGTGGTGTCATCAAAGCGTAACTGGTTAAAGCCTTCACCTTGATACTCTTTGGATTTGATCCCTGCCAGTTTTTTGGTATCAGGTAGTTTACCGGCATGGTCAAACTTGGTCGGGCTACGCTGTGCTTCATGAATCCGCCCAACCACAAAGGGCCGATCAATATCGCCATCAAAGAAATCAATCACTACGATTTCACCAATCCTAGGCAAGAATCGTGCACCGTAGCCTTCACCTGCCCACGGCGTTAATACATCCACCCATGCAGAGTCAGTATCGTTGTCATTGGCACCGGCACCGCTATCATGACTGTGGTCATCTGCTCGGGTGAACAGGAAGCGAACTTTAATCCGCCCCCATTCATCCACATAAATTTCGTCACCGCTTGGCCCTACCACTTTGGCACGTTGTGGATGGGTCGCAGGCCGATGTTGTAACGGATTATACTCAGGAACCAGACCAATATTACGTCGTTGTAATATCAATTGATTGGCTTGGCGTTCATCCGAAACCGCATGCTGAAAAGGGCTGCTTTGCCAATTGCTTTGTTGAAGCAAAGCTGCGACTTGATCCGTTAAATCTTTAGGCAGGTTATTTTGGTTATAAAAAGTTTTAGAAAATATTAAAAACTCTTTATCTGAACCCCGATGCTGATCAATTTCAGGATGTTCATTGAGTTCAAACCAATAGCCCACTGGAGTATCGCGAACGGTTGATGTCGCAACAAACTGCTTGGCCTGTGAGTCATAATACTGACTTAAGTTCTGATTCAGTTTTTCAATTTGAGCATTACCCGCTTTGGTCGCGCCATCCTCACCTTTTAAATCCTGAATCCAAGCAGGTGAAAAATGCCATGCCTGTTCTAACGCAAGCTGTTGGTTATCATGTTGATCGCTCTGATAATGTTTACTCTGAACACTGCCTGCTCCTTCTTCTTGTTCTAAGGCATCCGCTTGCCAACGCTGTACATGTACCGCACTTGGTTGCAGGGAACGCTGTGCCACAAATGCAGTGATGCTATCTTGTATTTCAGTCGCACTACTACGATGAAAACGAATATTACGGCGCTCTAGGGCCTTATATTGATTATTGTCATCAATGAGTCTGAGTTTCTGCGGCTGAATCTGTTCACTTGAACTAGATACTTTCAGCTGTGCTTCATCAATTAAAGTACTAATGCCTTCCGAAGCCAAAAGCCTTTGAATAAAGTCAAAATCTCGTTCATTATGTTGCATGATGAACGGCCTGACATCGTAGTCCTGAGTGAGTCCGCTTTTATCGAGAGTCAGGCTGGAAGCAAATAAGGGACTGCGTTGCTGCCATTCAGAAAAAATGGTCTGCACAACATCCACGACAGATTTCGCCATAAAAACACGGCTGTTACGACGATGCTTCCACAAGGCGGTCGGGTCTTGTACACCTAAACGATAAATGGTCAGCGAACCATCACTGGCCCCAATATCAGCTTGGGTAATAATGCCTGAGATACGTGTCAGTTCCGCTTTATCGGTCACGATATCAATGGCCACTTGACTGCCAATAAAACTTTTTAAAGGAATAACCGCATTGGTTGAAAGACAGAGTAATTGTAGATCAATGCCATGATTGAGCTGATGCAGACCATCTATACGTTGTAAGAAAACTTGATTATTTAAAGATGTGTTGGAAAATTGGGCGTGAATCGCACGTTTTTGTGCTGTCAGGCCCAAGCTTTCTAAAGCTTGAAAGATATTATTCGCCATCTTTTTTTATAGATTATCTACTTAAATTTAGCGCATTTTACTCAAAATATCGTTTTAATGTCCATACAGAACCGTCTATTTATGACAATTTGCGTCACTTTTTTGTTTGTTTTATTTTAAAACTTCGAACCTTGCAATATGAATAGTCAGAATCAGAATTTGATTGATTCATTGTTTTAAATAATTAATCAGCTCTCTAAAACAAGTTAAACAGCTGATTAAGTCGAACTCAATGAAAATCAGTATCAACCGACAATATATACATCATATACATCGCTCAATTATGTTGTCTTTGAGCTTTCAATAACTAAAAGTCAAAAGATGCCGAGAATAAGTATGTGCGAGGTGCGCCTAGCATTAAACTGGTAAATTGAGGCATCGACCAATAGGCCTGATTGGTCAGGTTTTCTACACTTCCACGAAATGTCACAGGAAACTGAGCAATCTGAGTTGAATACCGTGCCCCAATGCTATACACCTCTCGGCCAGGAACTGAAATCGTATTGATACGATTGATATATTGTTTAGAGGCAGCAGTTGCATTTGCGGTTAAAGTCAGACCTGGTACATAGTCAATATCCCCTTCTAAACCTAATTTTGCTTGTAGCTTAGGTACACCTGTTGCCATATTACCAAGCTCATCTGGGTTTTGTGTTTTGGTCAGTTTAGGCTGGATATAAGTTACGCCCCCCATCACACGTAGTCCTTGTAAAGGTGCTCCCCAAAATCCCCATTCAATCCCACGATTTCTCTGCTCACCATCAATAGAGTAAATCGGCTTTTTACTGCTGTCCTGATTTGGAGTCGAATAACCACTCGGTGTTGTAATTTCATACACACTCAAGCTACTGCTAAAGCTTTCGACATCAAATTTAAGCCCGACTTCTTTTTGTTTGGTTTTATAGGGTGAAAAAATTTCACCATAATTTTCAAAATTTGAAGATGCAACGCCACCTGAACTTAGACCTTCAATATAGTTGGCATAAAAGGAAAGGTGAGGATTGGCTTTGATCAATATCGCTGCAGCGGGTGTCCATGCACTTTTATCATATAGACCATTTAGGTTCCGTATGCCATTTGCGTTCAAACTTTCCGTAACGATATTTTGATGACGTATACCTAACGTCAGCTGGAGCTGGTCTTGGGCAAAAGATAGGGTATCGGCTAGACCATAACTGGTTAAACGTTCTTTGTTGCTAAAGATCGGAGCAATGGCAGCTCGATCTGGCTTTGCACCCCAATTGGGGTGATAGATATTGGTTAAGCGGTCGGTTTTAAAGCCTTGACGAATCCCGAACTCATCATCAAGCTCTCGATAGTGTGTTGCATTGAGGGATAGAGCATGCCCAATATTACCTGTATTGAACTTCCCACGTAGCCCCACTTCTGCTGACTTGCGTTCGTATTCAAAACCTAAGTGCGCAATGTTAAACAGGATATCTCCAGCTTCATTCTGGATTTCGCCTTTTGCTGCACCCAAAGTACTGTATTCGGTCTTACTCATGCCTGCGGCGGCATATCCCATCCATTCAGGGTTGAAATCATATTCCCCTCGTAACATGATTCCCTTATCTTTGGTGTCAAAAAAAGTCCAGGTTGGATTTAATAAGGTTTTAGGATTGGGTGGCTTGGGAACCTTCACCCCAGTTTTCAGTGTGACCCCACGATTGATCCCGTCATTCTGATCTTGACTGGTATATAGATCTGCTGAAATTCGCGCTTGCTCACCTCGCCAATCCAGTCCCAAAGACATTAATTGCGTCTTTTTATCTTGATCATCTATTGCACCTTCACCATCCCGATAAACACCATTGAATCGAACACCAAAGGCCTGATCTTGGCCAAAGCGTCTACCGATATCCAGATGCCCACCAAATTGAGCATTAGACATATAGCTTGTGGTCAATCGATTGATTGGTGTATCCGTTGCCCGCTTAGGCACAAGATTGACATTGCCCCCCAATGTCCCGCCAGGTGGCATACCATTTAACATCGCCGAAGGTCCTTTTAATACATCAATCCGTTCAAACATTTCAGGCGATGCACGGTAAAGCGGAGCAATACCATATAGACCTCCAAAAGCAGTATCTTTACCTGCGGGCGTACTGCTGGAGTTAAAACCTCGGATGGTATAGCTTTCCGCGATGACCCCAAAAGCACCCGTTGAATAGACAGAGGGATCAGTCGCAACAATCACATCAGTAATATCCCGTGCTTGCCGATCAGCAATATATTTCTCGGTGTAGCTGATGACACTAAACGGAGTGTCCCGCAAGCTTTTATCGCCTAAAAAACCAATCTGGCCTTGCGATGCAATTTGCCCGCCTAAATCGTTCTGGTTTTCTTTATCGGCCTGAACCTGAATGGTGGCTAAGGTCGCGATGTTTTGATCTGTCTGTGCGGTTTTTTCTAAATCCTCAGCATGCAATGGAGTCAGCGGAAATAACCCCAAACCCAGCATGATTTGACTGACAACCAAATGTTTTAATTTAAATTGAGGATGATCATTTCCACATTGTTTAGATATACGGATACTTGGGTCAGGCATTGAATTTTTCATGGTTTTAAGCTCCTTTGGCTTTTTTTGAGCATGACTTTAGACCACACACTTTTTTTGATTAAAAAAGTATGTTCATCAAGAAGATTTCAATCGGTGGTTTAGGCTTTAGACTGAAGCAAGCCTCACAACGGGATGCGTTAAATTATTGCCTCATGGTTGATATCCTTTGATCACATCATCGATCAAGATATGCATCGCGGTCGGACTCGCGGCTGTGGTGTACCAAGCATCGGCATCTACAAAAATGACTTTTCCAGTTTTCCATGCTTTGGTTTGACGTAATAAGGGGTTACTAACATTGTCAGCATTGATCGAGGCTCGATGTTCCATCACCGCAGTTCGGTCTACAATAAATAGAATGTCGGGATCAGCCTGTTGAATAAACTCACTGGAAATCGGCTGTCCATGCAAACTGGTATCAGCCACTGTACTGGCAGGCTTTACCCCCAAAGCATTAAAGACAAAGCCATAACGTGACTGCACCCCAAAATGACTAAATGCGCCATTGTTATGTAAAACCACCAAGGCTTTTTCAGGGCGATCCGCGGTTATTGTGCGTACTTGTGCAACTTTGGCATCTAATTCAGCAACTTTTTCAGCCGCTAATTTCTGTTTATTAAAAATCTGCCCCAACGTCTGTAAATGAGCTTTAATCATTTCAATATGATGTTGCTGACTATTATTAAAATTAATGTCATAGTGCAGTGTCGGTGCAATTTCACTTAGTTGTTTATACTTATCTGCTTGCAATGGCGTCATCAGTATAAGGTCGGGTTTAAGCGTATAAATCCGCTCCATATTAGGTTGTACAATTGACCCTAAGTCTTGCACATTGTGTTGATCCCGATACTTTTGCAGGAAGTGCGGGATAAAATCTTTAGGCATGCCTGCGATCGGAACAGCAAGTTGATCGAGAAAATCCGCTTCGTTCATATCCAGCACCGCAACACGCTGCGGATAATACTCAATCCGTGTTGTGCCCAATTGGTGTTTGACAATAAGCGGAGCTTCCCTTTTTTGTTCAGTCTGCGTCGATGCCGTCGGTGGTGGATGACATGCTGACAGTAAAATTGCAGCACTCACTGCACCTGCCAGCCCCCATAATTTGATATTTCTTTTCATATTTTCAAACTCCAGCTGAGTTGAAGTAATTGCACATATAGCCGCGTGTGCTGTTGCTAATTTCAAAATCAAGTTCATACAGATCGCTTAAGCGCTGTTCTGTCATCACTTGTTGAGTTGAACCGCTAAAACGAAGATTGCCGTGCTTTAATGCGACAATATGATCTGAATAATTGGCTGCGAAATTGATATCATGTATGACTAAAATAATCGTACGCCCCTGCTCGTCACACAAACGCCGCAAGGCTTGCATGATCTGAACCGCATGCTTCATATCTAAATTGTTTAAAGGTTCATCCAAGAGCAGTACATCGGTTTGCTGTGCGATGGTCATGGCTAAAAAAGCCATTTGTCGCTGCCCACCGCTCAATTCATCCAGATAAGATCTGCGTAGTGTTTCCAAGTTTAAAAATTGAAGCGCCTCATCAATCTGATCTTGATCTGTTGCTGTCAGCTTGCCGTGGCTATATGGAAATCGGCCATATGCCACTAATTCTTCAACCGTCATTCGTAGCTTAAAATCAGGTGATTGGCGCAGCGTGGCAACGTGCTTGGCATATTCTGCAATCTTGATCTCAGTAATGTTTTTCTGCTTAAACAGGATCTCACCATGATTAGGTCTAGATAACCGAGCCATCATCATCAGTAAGGTTGATTTACCTGCACCATTCGGACCGATCAGCGAGGTGATTTGTTGTGCTGGGAATTCAAGATTGAGCTTGGTAATGACAGGCTTATTGCCATACGATTTATGCAGGTTGTGAATTTTAATCATGTCAGACCTCTGGCACGAAGCATCAGTGTTAGGAAATAAATACCACAGACCAGATTGACCAAAATACTGACCGTGGTTTTGTAATTAAAAACATGCTCAACCAAGATCTGAGCAACAAGAAAGATGCTAATTGCGATGACACTTCCCGCCATCAAGCTAAATTTATGCTTTAACGTGCCCACAAGCGCATAGGCTGTGTTGGCAATAAATACACCCATAAATGCGGTAGGACCAATTAAACTGGTCGAAATTGCAACCAATAACGCAATCAATGCCAGATAAAATTGCATGGCTTGATGATGATCAATCCCTAAAGAAATCGCTTGTTCACGCCCTAAAACCAAGACATCTAAAGTGGCTAACCTTTTGCGTAATAATAAAAAGATCACCAATACAATCAGGGTGGCATAAATCAGTGTTGTGGGTTGTACACGATTAAATGAGGCATAACTCAAAGCTTGAAAAACAGAAAATTCTCCGGGGCTGATTTTGAGCTGAACAAACTGTGTTGCAGTGCCTATCACCATGGTCAATACCAAACCAATCAGCAACAGTTGAAACACATCCATCTGCTCATGTGTCAGTAAACACCGATGTATCAGCCATGAATAAAGCAGCATGACCAAGATCGAGACAAAAAAATGCCCCTCTACTCCAAACCAAGACAATGTTTGCGTTCCCATCAGAAACAGCAGCATGACCTGCCACAGCAAGTAAACCGCTTCATAGCCCATAATGGAGGGCGTTAAAATACGGTTGCCGACTAGGGTCTGAAATATAATCGAGGAAAATGCCACGCAGATGCCGCCTAATATGATCGTAGCCAGCCGCAACAGACGTTTAGGAATAACATGGTCAAAATCAAAGCCTGAATCCATAAACACAAATGCAATCGCCAACCCAGTCGCCATGACAATAATCAAACTCAACTTTTTATTGTTGTTCATGTACGAAGCCCTTTCAAAATCAGCATGAGAAAGACCAGACCACCGACACCACCAGCGGTCAGTCCAATCGGGACTTCAAAGGGATAGAGCATGCTGCGTCCAATAATGTCGCAAAAGAGCAGTAAGCAAGCGCCACTCAGTGCCACGATCGGCAATGTTTTGGCGAGATTCTCTCCATATTTTAATGCCACCAAATTTGGAATCACCAAGCCAACAAAAGGAATGGCACCGACGGTAATGACCGTGACTGAAATGGTAATTGCCACCAAAAACAAACCGATGGTCACCGTGCTTGCATAGCCAAGACCAAGACTCGTTGCCATGTCCTCGCCCATACCAAGCACTGTCAAACGATGTGCAAAGACATAGGTCAATACGACCACCGGAAAAATAATGAAAATGATTTCATAATGGCCTTGTACTACACGGGAAAAATCACCGAGTAGCCAAGCTTGCATACTTTGTAGAATGTTATTTTGATAGGCATAGAATTCAGCCAATGCACTCAGAACACTGCCATAGATCAAGCCAATAACTGGAATCAATACGGTGTTTCGAAATCGAATACCACGGATGATTGCAATAAAAAGCACACTGGCTAACAAGCAAAACAACATTGCAAAAATCATTTTCATAATGACCGTTGCTGTCGGAATTAGTGTTAAGGAGATCAGAATGCCAAGCTTTGCTGCATCTAACCCTCCTGTTGTACCAGGTTCAACAAAGCGATTTCGCACAACATGCTGCAAAATTACACCGCAGATCGATAGACCAACCCCAGTCAAAATAATGGCAAGCAAGCGAGGGATTCGACTCGCCGTCAAGGTCAGCCAAGCATCACTGGACTGGCTAAACAATGCAGACCACTCTAGCTGCTGAGCACCAATCAACAGTGAAAGGATACACAGCAGACAAAAGCTGATTACCAAAATCAAGGGCATTGCTGTTGTCCCGCAACTTGAGGGCTTTGTCCAATCTGCCACCCTTTAATCATCTGGCTCTGCTGCAAATAACGTGAATAATGCCCATGCGTCAAACGTAATTGTTGAGGGGTTCCCTGCTCAACGACCTGCCCCTGATCCAACACAATAATCTGATCTGCAGCAGCGACCGTGGCCAACTGATGTGCAATCACCAAAATAGTTTTTTGACCGCGTAGCTGATTCAACAATTCACAGATGATGGCCTGATTTTCGGCATCTAAAGCCGCTGTTGCTTCGTCGACCAAAAGAATCGGCGCATCTTTAATCAAAGCACGGGCGATTGCGATCCGTTGTCTTTCACCGCCAGATAAGCGCACACCTGCTTCACCAACCAGCGTGTTGAGCCCCTCAGGCAAACGGGCCAGCATTTCTGCGATTCCCGCCTGCTGAACCACCTGCATGACTTGATCATCTGTTGCACTCGGGTTACCCATCCGAATGTTCTCTCCGATACTGCCTGCAAACAGATAATTTTCTTGGAAGATCTGACTGATCTGCCCCATCAGTTGCGTATAAGGCAATTGCTTTACATCGACACCGCCGATCAGAACCTGCCCTCGGTTTGCATCAAAGAAACGGGCAACCAGTTTAGTTAAGCTGGTTTTACCTGAACCTGATGCCCCGATCAGTGCGGTCATACCGCCAGAGGCAACTTGTAGATCTACGCCTTGTAATACATAAGGCTGATCATCTTGATAGCGGAAATAGACATCCTTAAATTCAATCGAGTGATCACACAAGGATTGAACAGCATGGGATTCGTGCAAGGGTTGTTCATTTAAAATAGCTTGTATTGCCTCAAGTTGGCTCTTGGCATGACGTAAAATCTCGCTGTAACCAGCAAGCTCAAGCAAGGCATCAACAAATCGGCAAATCAATAATAAAGAAATACCCAGACTGGCAAATGCAGCCACGGTGGTGGTATCAACGGCTTGAAACGGCAACCAGAACACTACCGTCATCAACATCAAGATGAAAACAGCTTGAATCACCCAGATATTTAAAACGGCTGCACAAGATGACAATATGATGAGTTTGAGACTTGAGCGACGTTGCTGCTTGATTGCATCGTCTAAAAATCGCTGGCTATCGCATTCTCCATTAAAGGCACGAAAAACCGATTGAGCCTGTGCAAATTCCACCATCCGTTGACTTGTTTCAGCAAATCTTTGTTGATAAACCTGATCGCTATGATGCGCAATTTTTGAACTTAACCAGAACACCACGACCATAACAGGAATTGCAATGAGTGCGATCAATCCAAGCAGGCTATGGGTCACCAATAAAGCAATGACAATAATCAGTGGCGTAACTATGCCTGTAATTAAGGGGGTAAAAACGTGTGCAGGCAGTTGCGCCACAGACATCATGCCCTGCGTCACCAGATGATTAAAACTTGCCGTATTTTGCGGATTAAACCAGCCCACCGCTAAGCCAGCGACATGGTTGCCAAGACCCAAACGCGCACGCTCTAAAACGGCAATCCCCACCTGTATGCCCATCTGCTCTACAATCCGTCGGAGCAACCAACAGAGAATAACAATGATCACCAATACACTCAGCCACAGCATAATTTGATCAAACTGTCCGAGCAATAATTGTGACAAGATAGAGGCCAATAGCAGAATGCTCACACCACAAATCACGCCATAGAATACAGTGATGCCGATGTAACGATAAAAAATAGCTATGTCATCGCCCAGTAATCGAGAAAAAGTTTTTAGCATGTCTCCACTCCCTGTAAGCGTGAGGCATGTTTTTCTGTATGCGTCCATAATTGGGCATACAAGGCTCGGTTGTTTAACAGTGTGGTATGTGTCCCTTGTTCAATCACCTTGCCTTGATCAAGCACAATGATCTGATCTACATGCATAATCGTATTCAAACGATGTGCAATCACTAAAACCGTTCGCCCTTGTGCCAGAACTGCAAGTGCCTCTTGAATGGCAATTTCATTTTCGACATCTGCTGCTGCTGTTGCTTCATCTAAAACCAGTACTGGTGAATTCAACAAAATTGCACGGGCAATCGCGATTCTTTGCCGTTCACCACCCGATAGCTGAATATCGTCACCCACAATCGCAGCATATTGTTTGGCTTCGGCCATAATACGTTGATGTATATTTGCAGCTTTTGCAGCCTGCTCAATTTCTGCCTGAGTCGCAGCCGAACGCCCGAGTGCAATATTCTCCGCAATACTGGCATGAATCAGTCGTGTGTCCTGTAACACAAAGCCAATATGCTGATACAGCACAGATGGCGCAATTTCCCGAAGATCAACACCACCCAATGTGATATGCCCTTCAGTTGGATCAAAAAATCGTAATAACAATTGGGCAATGGTTGACTTTCCAGCCCCAGAAGGTCCAACAATTGCAGTAACAGTGTTAGGCTCAAGCGAAAAATTCAGCTGAGAAACCACAGGATGCTTTGCATCATAGGCATAACTCACCTGATTAAAACAAATCTGGCTGTCCTGAATTGGCGAGGATTGCTGCGGTGAAACAACATCTAATATGGGTGTTTTTAATAGTGCTAATACCCTCTGTGCCGCCCCCTGACTGGCATGCACATCGTGCAACAAGGTATGCAGCAGTAGCACAGGCGCAGAAATCGCTGGCGCAACCAGCACAAAAGGCAGTACATCAAGCGGATGTAACCAACCTAAATAAGTAAATAAAGCAGCACAGATCAACACGACACCCAAAATAGTAATCGGTGAAATGAGCGCGTGCGCATGTGCCATAGACTTTATTAGTGGACGAGTAAAGGATTTAAAGGCCTGAGCAAATGAATACACAGCTTGTTGATAAGAAGCAGAGGCCTGTCCCATCTGACCAAAAGTTTTTACAATTGGAATTGCATGAATAAACTCAACCGCAGCACTATTAATATGACCAAGCTGCGTTGCAAACTCCTGAATATTGCTTTCACTAGCATGTAAAGCTTTGCCTAAGAAAAAGAAAAAGCCCACAAATGGCAATAAGGCTAAAATTGCCATACGCCAATCCATCATGAATAGAAAAATGGCAGCGATTGAAATCGTGCCAATGGCTCGACCAAATGCTGGAAAAAAATGTGCCGTTAAACTATGCAGTAAACCAATATCATCCTGCATCAGCTGTTTCACTTCGCCAGAGTTTCGACTGGTAAACCAACCCAACGGAACTTGAGTCAAACGTTGGGTAATTTTCTGGGTCAATAAACCAGTAATTTTATGGTCAGCCAAATGAGCAATGAACTCACTGAACGTGATCAAAAGCATACCAATCAGCAAACAGCATATTCCCAGCACAATCCATGTGACGGTATCGGCAGTGATTTGTCCGGTCTCTAGAATGCTGATATCGACTGAAAGTGCTTTGACCAGATAAACAACACCGATCACAGGAACCAAACTTAACATCGCCCCCAGTGCCGCAGTCAATGAGGCTAAAACTAAATACCCACGTATTGGCTTCAATATGAAATTTAAAGGATTGGAATCTTGGGGCCGAACTTGTTCTACACGACTTGCACACATAGCAGCATCAATCCTGTGTTTGCTCATTTTTTCATTCAAGTTTTGCCACTCATCCTTCATACCAACAAGCAGCAACCTCCCATAAATACAAATGAGAATTAATATCAATAGATTTAGTTGCATTGTAGTAAACTAATTAAATAAAGTAAACGATTTGACCCTCTAACATTGTCATGGCAACATGAAAAAATTGAATTTTATGGAATACAGATGACCTCTCTCAGCAAATCTCCCGCACGCGGACGCCCAAGGACAATTACACATGAGCGCATCATGAATGCAGGTATTGAGATCGGTTTACTCAACATCACCTTTGTCGGCGTTGCTGCGGCTTTGGGGATCAGCCATATGGCTTTGTACAAACACATTTCCAGCCTTGAAGAACTCAAGTACATGATTGCTGAAGAGATTTTCACCCGATGGCAAATACCGTTACCATCTGCAACCCGTGCTGTGCCACTCAAAGATTATCTGCTTGAATTCATGCACTCTATTCGTGAACTGGTAAAGTCAAACCCAGGACTGACGCCTTACTTAATTCGTAGAATGGCTTCCACCCCATCGATGGTGGCTAAAATTAGTACGCATCACCAAGTCGTTGCTCAAGCCTACTCGTTGTCGCTTGATCAAGCCCGTTGGCTCAATTCCACCATCGCCTTTCACTGTATTGCTGTGGCGGATACGATCTATACGGTGGCAGGGAAAGCACCCACTCAAGCACCAGACCGTGCCAGTGAAGAGGCTGAAATGGAGGTCGAATTTATGGACAGTATGCAGGCTTTAATTATTGGGACATTAGCGTTGCTTGAAACAAAAAAATAATAGCGCTTGTTTTAATTTAACGATGAATTCCCGATCAAGTTAATGTCACCTGTACAAAGACGAGAATTCTACTCAATTCATTTTTATTATTTTTAATCAAAGCATATCCTGAGCGATATGCCCTGATTTTTATTTCAACAAATTCCTATTATTTTATGGCTTAGAATCTTGCACGTAGCGATAACGTCAGATTACGTGGCTCACCCCAATAGACAATTTTGGTGATGCTATTAAAGTCTCCTAGAGCTAAGCTTAAATGCTATTTATAATTATTATTTTTCAATAAATTAAAGTTCTATGATTGAATCATCCTCGCGCTCTAAAATACGCGGACCTGAGCCCTGCTCTGCCAGGATATCTTCTGGATTACGCAAACGGCATTGTTCCAAAGATAAACAACCACAGCCAATACACCAATCCATTTCATCTCTTAAACGAGTCAGCTTCTGGATTCGCTCATCCAAATCTTTACGCCAACAAGTGGATAATTCTGCCCACTGCTCCGCCGTTAACTTGCTGCCTATCGGGTAAACACTCAACGCTTTTTTAATCTCCTCCAATGAAATGCCCACTTTTTGCGCAACCTTAATAATTCCGATATAGCGCAGCACAGCCAAAGGATAACGACGTTGATTGCCATTGGTTCGAATACTTTTAATCAATCCTTTGGACTCATAAAAATGCAAGGTTGAAACCGCGACACCACTTCGTTTAGCCACTTCCCCAACCGTCAGCATCCGATTGATATCAATTTTTCGTTCGGGTGTCATGGTTCAATATCTCAAGATTACTTTAGGTTTTATAGTTTATGGCAAAGTAGTTTGTCAATTTAAAGCCTCCCATCATGAGTCAAAAACAAGCCATTTGCTTAAGCTCAGCTCCATAAAAAATGCAGAAGCATCGACACAAATTGTGCTGACACTCCTGCTAAAAATGCCTTTTTCCAGACTTTAATTTTCGAGCTCACCCCATTGACCTCAATATAACTTGAGGTTTTAGACTGCTTGGCACTGCATTATCAAATGCAATTAAGCAATTCATTTTTAATGTTTTTCAGCAGTCAGTCTGAATCTACTCAGGAAATACGCCTATGCCGTACTTCATTAAATCAAGTTTAGAAAGTCAATGGTTATGGATCATTAGCCGGTGTTGTCTGGCACTGTTATTTTTTAGCTCAGGTCTCAGCAAAGTGCTGGATGTCGATGCAGGCTTTCAAGAAATGCAAGCGGCAGGTTTAGAACCCGCTTGGCTGTTTAATTATGCCTCGGCACTGATTTTACTGGTGGGCAGTTACAGTGTTTTATTTGATCGCTACCTCTGGTTAGGTGCTGCACTGCTGTCTGTTTTTCTAGTGATTACGATTGTACTGGTACATCGCTTTTGGAATATGTCAGGGGTACAAGCACAAATCTCGCTGTATTTTGCACTTGAACATATTTCAGTGATTGGAGGTTTAATCGGCATTGCGATTGCCAGCCATTTTCGTCAACAGCTTCAAGATGTTGGAGTGATCGCATGAGAACCAAACTGCGTATTGTGCTGATCATCAGCATGTTAATCATCATTGCTGTAGCTGCTTATTTTTATTTTAAATCCCGCACAGCCGAGCATGTTTCCAGCTATCGTTATCCACCGGTCAAGGTCGCGCTGACCACCGTCAAGCAACAAGTCACGCCCCGTATTCTGTCCAGTATTGGTGAGTTAGAAGCAGTACGTCAAGTGCAAGTGTCTGCGGAAACCACAGGCGTGATTGAACAGATTTATTTTCAATCAGGACAATACGTCAAAAAGGGACAATTACTGGTTCAACTAAAAACCAATGTCGAGCAAGGCAATTTAGGGCGGCTACAAGCCAAACTCAAACAGGCCGAAATGGCCTATCACCGCACCAAACAACTGATTGATAGCAATGCTATTTCACGCGCTGAAATGGATACGGCATTGGCGGATCGAGATATGACCCGTGCTGAAATCCAGCAACTACAAGCCCTGATTGAACAGAAATCCATCCGTGCGCCCTTCTCTGGTGTAATCGGGATTCGCCAAGTGCATCAAGGGCAATATCTGGAAGCAGGCAGCAGTATTGCCAATCTGGTCGATACACAGCAACTGCTTGCCAATTTCACACTGGATGAACAACTGGCTGCACGCTTAAAAACCGGCCAAGCCGTTCAACTGAAAATAGATGCCTTTCCTGAACAAAGTTTTTCTGCGGTGGTGAGTGCGATTGATCCGATGGTGAGTAAATCCAGAACCATGATGGGACAGGCACTGCTCAATAATCAGCATCAACAGTTAAAACCAGGCATGTACGCAAAACTGGAAATACAGGAAGCCAATCTGCCGAGTCTGGTGATCCCTGAAACAGCGATTACCTATACCGCCTATGGCAATACCGTGTTTCTGGTCAAAAAAGACCACAACACTTTGACAGTTCAACGTGTTGCGGTCGAACTCGGCGAACGTCATCAAGGTTGGGTCGAAGTGCAATCTGGTGTCAAAGCTGGTGACCAAGTGGTGGTTTCAGGACAAGTCCGACTCAGTGATGGTATGCAAGTTGAACCCACAGAAAATACCTTGCAGCAGTCGCCCTCCTCCCCAAGCAAAGCCAAAGTGTAAGGGGACGTACAGATGAAATTTACCGATCTTTTTGTAAAACGCCCTGTATTGGCTCTGGTGGTCAGTACCCTGATTTTATTGGCGGGTCTATTCTCCCTAAATAAACTGCCGATTCGCCAATATCCCTTATTAGAAAGTTCAACCATCAGCATCAGCACCGAATATCCGGGCGCTTCGGCTGAGCTAATGCAAGGTTTCGTCACACAACCGATTGCCCAAGCAGTCTCTTCAGTTGAAGGCATTGATTACCTCAGTTCATCCTCGGTGCAAGGTCGCAGTGTAATTACCCTGCGTATGCAACTCAACCGAGATTCCACCCAGGCCCTGACCGAAGTCATGGCCAAGGTCAATCAAGTTCGCTACAAATTGCCCGAACAGGCATTCGACCCCGTGATTGAACGCTCCTCTGGTGAATCAACCGATGTGGCCTATATCGGCTTTTCCAGTGAACAACTTTCTATGCCTGAGCTAACCGACTATCTGTCCCGAGTGGTTGAACCGATGCTATCCACCATTGAAGGTGTGGCAAAAGTACAAACCTACGGCAGCCAGCGTCTGGCAATGCGGATCTGGCTGGATGCAGACCGCTTGGCCAGTCGGGGTGTCACCGCCGCCGATGTCGCCAATGCCATTCGTCAAAATAACTACCAAGCCGCGCCGGGCCAAATCAAAGGTGAATTGGTGGTTTCCAATGTCAATGTGTCAACCGAGCTAACCAGTATTCAAGACTTCAAAAATCTGGTGATTCGTAATGATGGGCAGAACCTGATTCGTTTGCAGGATGTCGCTACGGTTGAACTTGGTGCAGCATCCACCGAAACCAGTGCCTCGATGGATGGTCAGGCTGCAATTTTCATTGGTCTGCAAGCCACCCCAACAGGCAATCCACTGGTGATTGTACAAGGCATCAAAGATAAATTACCTGAGATCCAGAAAACCTTACCACCCAGTGTCAAAGCCAATCTGGCTTATGAAACGGCACGTTTTATTGATGCTTCGATTGATGAAGTGCTGCATACCTTTATCGAAGCCCTGATTATTGTCATTGCTGTGATCTATCTCTGTCTTGGTTCGCTGCGTAGTGTCTTGATTCCTGTGGTGACAATTCCACTGTCAATGCTGGGTGCTTTAGGCTTGATGCTGATTTTTGGCTTTAGTATTAACTTACTGACCTTATTGGCGATGGTACTGGCAATTGGACTGGTGGTGGATGATGCGATTGTGGTGGTGGAGAATGTACACCGTCATATTGAAGAAGGCTTGTCGCCTATTGCTGCCGCACTGGTGGGTGCGCGAGAAGTGGCAGGTCCCGTGATCGCCATGACCATCACCCTTGCTGCCGTCTATGCGCCAATTGGTCTGATGGGCGGACTAACGGGTTCATTATTTAAGGAGTTTGCCTTAACACTCGCAGGTGCTGTTCTGGTTTCTGGACTTATTGCCCTGACGCTCTCCCCGGTAATGAGTTCCTATCTGCTGCAATCCAAGCAGGACGAAGGCCGCATGGCCAAAGCTGCAGAATGGTTTTTTGAACGCTTGACCCACATTTACCATCAGGTATTGCAATTTTCATTGCAGCATCGTTGGATCACTGTGGTCTTTGCAGTTGCTGTTTTTGCCAGCCTGCCTCTGCTCTATCAACTCCCACAAAAGGAATTAGCACCACTAGAAGATCAAGCCAGTGTCCTCACTGCAATTAAAGCACCTCAGCATGCCAATTTAAACTATGCCGAACACTTCAACGCGGAATTGGATAAAGTGTTCTGGATGCTACCTGAAACCAGTACCACTTGGATTATTAATGGAACCGATGGCCCAGCAGCCAGTTTTGGCGGTACCACCTTATCCACTTGGGCTGAACGTAACCGTTCTGCAGATGAGATTCAACAGGAACTACAAAGCAAAGTGGGCGCTGTAGAAGGAAGCAGTATTTTTGTCTTCCAAAATCCAGCCTTGCCTGGTTCAACAGGTGGACTGCCTATTCAGATGGTGCTGCGTAGTGCGCAAGACTATGCCACCATTTATCAAACCATGGAAAATATCAAACAAAAAGCCCGTGAAAGTGGTCTGTTTGTGGTGGTAGACAGTGATCTTGATTTCAATAATCCGATGCTGAAAATTGAAGTCGATCGTGCCAAGGCCAATAGCTTGGGCATTCGAATGCAGGATATTGGCGAGGCGCTCGCCACGCTCGTGGGTGAAAACTATGTCAACCGTTTCAGTATGTTGGGCCGTGCTTATGATGTCATTCCGCAAAGCATCAAAAACCAGCGTCTGACTGCGCAAGCATTGACCCAACAATTTGTACGCACCGATCAAGGAACACTGATTCCCCTGTCTACTGTTGTGCATTTAAACGAAACCGTTGAACCGAATAAGCTGACCCAGTTCAACCAACAAAATGCAGCAACCTTCCAAGCCATTCCTGCACCTGAGGTTTCACTTGGTCAAGCCTTGGCCTTCCTTGAACAAGTCACTGCTGAGTTGCCCACAGGGTTTAGCCATGACTGGCAAGCCGATGCCCGCCAATATATGCAGGAAGGCAATACCTTGTTATTTGCATTTTTGGCTGCCTTGGTGGTGATTTATCTGGTCTTGGCCGCGCAATATGAAAGTCTGGTCGACCCGTTCATTATCTTAATTACCGTGCCCCTGTCGATTTGTGGTGCTTTGATTCCTTTGGCTTTAGGTTATGCCACTGTCAATATCTACACCCAAATTGGACTGGTCACCCTGATTGGTCTGATTAGTAAACATGGCATTCTCATGGTTGAATTTGCCAATGAATTGCAACTGCATGAAGGGTTGGATAAACGGGCCGCCATTCTCAAAGCAGCACAAATTCGCTTACGCCCGATTCTGATGACCACGGCAGCAATGGTATTTGGTCTTATTCCACTGCTGTTTTCCACTGGAGCAGGTGCACATAGCCGTTTTGGTCTTGGTGTCGTGATCGTGTGCGGCATGTTGATTGGTACCTTCTTTACCCTGTTTGTATTGCCCACCATTTATAGTCTGCTGGCACGTCAACATAACCAAAGTTCGGCTCGTGTACAGGAACTACAGAAAATTGATGCGATGGAGTACGAAGCATGAATAACACCCACGCCTTCACCACAACCTCTCAACATCGTGCATACAGGCAAATTGTCAGTGTTGGGCTGATGATGACCGCTTTGGCCTTGTCACTCAGTGGCTGCCAAAACCTTCAACCACAACCACCTATTGTCAGTGCCGATATTCCGAACAGTTATGATCATTCGATTCAAGGCAACTCCATTGCTAGTCAAGGCTATCAACAGTTTCTTGCCGATCCACGTTTAGTGCAAGTGATTGAACTAGCCCTCAGTCATAATCGTGATTTACGCAGCGCAAGTCTGAATATTCAGCGCGCACAGCAATATTATCAGATCAGCAAAAATGATCAGTTTCCAATGATTGCTGGTCGTGCCGATCTGCTTCGCCAAGTCTCCCCGACACTTGATCCCCACAATCCAAGTTCAAGCTTGCAAGTCGGCTTAGGCCTTACCGCTTATGAGCTAGATTTTTGGGGACGGGTTCGCAATCTGAAAGAAGCAGCATTGGATCGTTATCTGGCGACCCAAAGTGCGCGTGATGCCATGCAAATCAGTTTGGTCAGTCAAGTCAGCCAAGCATGGTTAGATTATGCCTTTAGCAATGCGCAGCTCAAACTTGCTCAACAAACACTGGCGGCACAATTGAATGCTTATCAGCTCAATCAAAAGCGTTTCAATGCTGGCACTGACAGTGAAATTCCCTTGCGTCAGGCACAGATCTCGGTCGAAACTGCACGTCATGATGCGGCCAACTATCAAACTCAGCTGGCACAGGCGCAGAATTTACTTAACCTATTGGTCGGTCAGCCGCTTCCAGTGCATCTCTTGCCACAACAACCGGTTCAAAACATCAGCAGCACCACAGTATTAAGCACCGGTTTAAGCAGTGATTTACTGAATAATCGTCCAGACCTCAAACTGACTGAGTATCAATTGCACGAAGCGGGTGCCAATATTGCGGTTGCCAAAGCAGCCTTATTTCCCAGTATTCGTTTAACGGGCACAGCAGGTTATGCATCGACGCAACTTAGTGATTTGTTTAAATCAGGTCATGCGGTCTGGTCGGTTGGCCCGAGTCTGGATCTGCCAATCTTTGACTGGGGCACCCGTCAGGCCAATCTCAAAATTTCAAAAATCGAGCAGCAAATTGCGCTGTCGAATTATGAAAAATCCATTCAATCAGCCTTTAGAGAAGTCAACGACAGCCTTGCTACGCGTGCCTATATGGACGAACGAATTTCAGCACAACGGCGTTTGGTCAATGCGACACAAACCACCTATCGGCTCTCAAACACCCGTTTTCGTGCAGGGATTGATAGCTATTTAAGTGTCTTGGATGCACAACGCGCTCATTATGCTGCTGAGCAAAGTTTACTAGTGCTAGAACAGGCACGACTGAATAATCAGATTGAACTCTATAAAGTCTTGGGTGGAGGTCTCGCACAACAATAACGATAGGATGTTTCAAGGATAGCTTAGGCTATTCTTGAAGCACTATATATGTTCTCAAATAAGCAACATGTTTAAGCGTTGGCCTGAATAGAAAGGTGCAGCAAAGTGATGCGTTTTAAATCTGTTCGAGTGACATACTTGTTTTTATTTTTAAAATGATAATGGCTTTAATCTCAATCAAAAATATAGACTTTAAAATTAAAATGAACCGTTGTTAAAAATTTAAGTTAAAAGCGAAACCATTATTTCTCCTTGATTAAGACCTTCTGCATAAAGCTCCCAATTTCATCTAGGGCCTGTTCAGACTTGTGAATAAAGCGATTAAACATCTGAAAGTTATGCCACATATTTTCATAAACATGCAGATGAACCTGCACACCCGATTGCTGGGCACGTTCAGCTAAATGGATCGCATCATCGACCAAAATTTCCTCGCTGCCTGCTTGAACCAACATCGGTGGAAGATCAGTTAAATCAGCAAAAATAGGTGAAATGCGTGGATCATTGGATTGGAGTTGCCCACGATATCCATCGCCACCACGTTTTAAGGCATAGGCGCGAATCATTGGATCTCGTTTGGCATTGTTATAAACAGAAGCCGAACTTAAGCTGATATCGACATTAGGCGAGATCATCACCATTCCAGCAGGTAAAGCATCTCCTGCCGATCTCAGTTCAACGGCTAAAGCTAAGGCCAAAGCACAACCACCGGAATCTCCCCCCAAAATAATCTGTTCAGGCTTCCAACCATCATTCAATAAATGTTGATAGACCGACTTCACATCATTCAATGCCGCTGGGTAAGGATGTTCAGGCGCACGTCGATAATCCAGCATATATACGATGAGCTTGCCCCGTGCAGCGAACTCGGTCGATAAAGCACGATGCGTCCGAGACGAACCTGCAAAGAATGCCCCACCATGACAGTGTAAGAGTACCCCTTGCGCTTCATTTTCAGGGGTTGCCACTTCGGCGAACACAATACGCTGATCCAGTGCGTCTCTTAATTTAATCTGTTTGACCCAAACATCGGCTCTAGGTTTAAAAATAGTTGAGCCGACTTCCATAGCAGTACGCAACACTGGAAAAGGTAAAGCCAGACCACTGGCCAGTTTAAAACTCAGTCGCAAACCTATTTTCAGACCTGTTTCCATTATTTTTTGCTGCATCATGTGCTCCTATTCATGACATCACCGAGTCATCATTTAACTGGCTTTTTTATCAGTTTCAGACTCAGTAAAACCAAGTACATAATCGTTAAGATCACAATGTGCTAAGCGAGATCGCATTTCAAAAGTCGTCCACGGCCATAAGGTACTATTACGTCCATTCCGATCGATAAAATAGCTGCTGCATCCGCCGGTATTCCAGACCGTATTTTTTAATGCAGCTTGGATTTCATCATTGTACTGTTCCAATACCTCAGCACGAATTTCAATAGTTTCAATCTGTTGTGCCTGTACCTTCTTCAACATATCCAAGATATACGCCAATTGCGCCTCAATGATGATCAGTGCGGATGAACTCACGGCAATATTAGGACCAAACATCACAAAGGCATTCGGACAACCTTCAACCACGGTACCGAGATAACCTTTAGCACTACCCTGCCAGACTTCGTCCATGCTTTTGCCATGTTTATTGCGAATCTGTTTGGCAATCGGCGGATTACTCACTTCAAAACCTGTACCAAAAATAATCGCATCGACCTCATGTTGCGATCCATCACTGGCGATTAGCGTATTGCCACGCACTTCTTCTACCCCACAGCGCAACACCTCGACATTCGGCTTTGCCAATGCGGGATACCATTGATTAGACTGTAACACCCGTTTGCAGCCAATGGTAAAATCAGGCAGAAGTTTTGCTCTTAATGCTGGATCTTTCACCCCTAAATGAATATTCAATTTGGCTAAGCGTTCAATCTGGCCGACCAATTTTGGATGGTGCATACTGGAATTTAACGATTCAAATACGCCATAAACACCATAACGGGTTAAACGTTGTGTGACTGGAAGCACTTTAAACAGTACCTGTGCAAGCTTGGGTAGACTCTGATCCATTTTTGGCAATACCCATTGTGGGGTACGCTGTAGCAAAGTGAGTTTCTCCACTTGAGCTTGAATCTCAGGTACAAATTGAATTGCCGAAGCACCTGCCCCAACAACTGCAACCTTTTTACCGTTTAAGTCAAAGTCATGGTTCCATTCTGCCGAGTGGAACTGGGCCCCATTAAAGGTCTGCAAACCTTTAATTTTCGGCAATACAGGCTGATGCATTGGTCCACCTGCCATAATCGCAAAACGGGCATGGATGAAACCTTGATTGGTTTTCACTACCCAATGCTTGGCCTGATCATCCCAAGCACTTTCCAGCATTTCATAGCCAAAGCGCACATACTTTTGCACATCGAACTGCTGCGCAACATGTTGTATATAGGTCTTAATTTCTTGCTGCTGTGCAAACACCCGACTCCATTGTGGATTCGGTGCAAAAGAATAGGAATACAACGCTGATGGGACATCGCAAGCACAACCTGGGTAGGTGTTGGCACGCCAGACACCACCAATTTCATCAGCTTTTTCCAAGATTACGATATCTGTAAAACCCGCTTGCTGTAATTTAATCGCTGCGCCAATCCCTGCAAAGCCAGCCCCAATAATCACCACATGAAATTTTTCGATCTTCGCCATGAGTTGTAATCCTTATTTTGTCTGTGCCAGTTGGCTTAAACGTTGGCTATATGCTTTACGATCATTCTGATCGAGACCTTTTAAAATGCGATCATCCCCGATGAATTTACGAAACCCTGTATTCAACCAGTGCGGTACCAATCCATACGCTTTCGGGCTATGGGTTAAATAATTCGGCACCGCAATTTCAGCCAGATTATGCGCTACTGCTTTAATAATCGCATTCGCTACATCTTGCGGTTCTACGGTCGGAATCGGCAAACTGTCTCCTGTTCCAGAGGACAATTCGGTTAAGACCTTAGAAGGTAACACTGCGGATACACCAATCGGCGTATCTCTAAGTTCCTGTTGCATAGAAGCGGTCAGCCCAACCACTGCAAATTTCGTTGCACAATAAATACTGGCACCCGGAATCGGATATTTACCTGCCAGAGAAGCGACATTGACGATATGACCTGTTTGTCGCGCCAGCATTTTGGGCAGTACTGCTTTCATGCCATGAATCACCCCACGTAAATTAATATCAATTTGCGCATCGGTGATGGCTTGGCTTTCCTCGACCATCGCCCCCATTGGCATAATGCCTGCGTTGTTGACCAAGATATCTACTGGCCCAAGTGCTTTTTCAATCTGCACAATCAAGTCATGAAATGAGTTCTGTGAACGTACATCCAAATAGCCACCAAAACCTTGCACTTTAGTGGCGGCCTGCTGAGCCAGTTCTAGATCAATATCGCCAATTGCCACTTTGGCACCGAGTTTTCTAAAGGCAACGGCGGTGGCTAAACCAATCCCTCGCCCTCCACCTGTAATCAGCACTACTTTGTTTAAAAAACTGTATTTTTTTCCCATGTGCAGTTCCTTTTATTAGTCAAAAAATCACCAATTCGGAACATAATGTCATTTACGGAATGATGTGTCAATTTTCTTAAATTTTGTTTTATCGTATTTCCGATAAAGTTCTGATAAAATTTTTAGCATGAATGATCAAACAACTCTCTCGCGTGCTGAACGCCAACGTATTCAATTACAAGCAGAAATTATTGAAGCTGCTTTTTTGGAATTTTCTGAACGCGGTTATCATCAAACTGCGATCTCTGACATTGCCAAAAGACTGGGGATTGGTCATGGCACTTTCTATCGTCATTTTGAGAATAAGCGAGACATTCTGGATAAAGTCATTGTCGATACCATGTTTAAAATTACCGCCTTATTGGCCGATGAAAATGCGCCAGATGCAGTATCGACCTTAGACGCTTATCGAACACAATGTGAAAGGATTTCCAGTAAATTTCAGGAATTTGCCAAAGATAATCCACGCGCTGTGCGCTTAATTCTGCTCGAAGCCACTTCAATTGATAAAGAAATGACAGCACAGGTGCATAACCTGTTACACCTCGGTGGCTTACTTACCGCAGACTATTTAAAAAATGGCGTTAAGTGCGGCTATTTAAAAGCGGATCTGGATACCGAAATGACCGGACATGCTATTGTCGGGATGATTATTGCGGGTGCATTTAAGTTTTTATCCGCGCCTGCTGACTCTGATGTGCTCAAAAAATATAGCGATGCTGCTATTCAAATGATGATGGCAGGCATCGCCTAAAGTGAAAGAAGCGTTCCTATCTAAGTTGGCTTAAACTCAGGCATATTGTTTAAATAAGCCAAGGCTTGTGCTGTTGAGCCTTCATTTAAGGGACTATGCTTGGGATGGAAGTAGCGTAAACAGGCACGTGCAATATAGCTTGCTCGCGGCACGCGATCCTGTCTCGCTGCACGAAAATAATCTTTATAGCGGAAACGATGTGGTAATTGAGGATCTTTTGCGACGAGAGTTTCCACAGCTATATAGGCCAAGACAATAAATAAAGGAAACGTAAAAACTGCCGCGCCTGTTCTTAATACAAGATTATTGCTCAAATGCCGAAACATCGCATCCGCCACTTCACGATGCTCTACTTCTTCTGCACCATGCCATAGCAATAAACGCAGCATTTGTTGATCAACAGGTGCTTGCTGTAGTCCCTCAGCATTGAGTACCCAATGTCCCAGCACCCCCGTTAAGTGCTCTGCCGCTGCGACCATGGCAAGGCGTGTGTTTAACCACATGGATTTTAACCGAGCATGCTTTAATGTATAACCCAATGGTTTTGGGCCAAGTAGGTCGTTAAATATCCAGTTCATCATTTTACTATAGTGAATTAAATCAATCCCTAAGGCTTCGATATGCCGCGTCCCTAAAGTATGTCCATAGCTATGCGCACCTTCCTGTTTAATGAAAGCCATCACAGCTGCTTTTAATTGTTGATCTTGAACGAAAGGCAGCGCATCTCGAAAAGTCTGACAAAACCAGCGTTCTGGTGCAGGTGTAATCGGATTAATCACATTGAGCATCTGCGATGCCATTGGATCATCATAGATCCAGTGGCTCGGTGTTGCTGCAAAATCAAATATGGGGCGTCGAGGAATAATTGAATGGGTTTCTTTCATTAATCCACGCATAAGACAACTCCTTATCTAAATAACCGTGACGACTATTCCTGCGTCAAAATGTTAAAACCCATCCGTGGTCCAAATGCCAGCAAAGTACGGACGAGACCCTTAATCGCCTTTGGTTTCTGGCCACTGCTGATACGGCGGAATTGAGCGGCATGCCAAGCCAGTTGCAGATAGGCATCGACGGGCTTATAGCCAAGTGCTGGAATTTTTGCATCAGCAACAACGGATTTACCAGCCAAGAGCTGTTTGGCTAGATCAGGTTGCATTGCAAATGGTCGAGCAAGTCCCACCAAATCTACAGTACCATCAGCCACAATACGATTCATCAGCTCGACATTGCGTAGCCCACCCGTGAGCATCAACGGTAATCTGCCGTGTTGGCGCAAAGCACTGGCATAATCCAGAAAATAGGCATCGCGCAGAGCCTGACGCTCAGGCGCATATCCCAGTTGCGCGGGTGACTCATAATTTCCACCTGACACTTCCAGTAAATCAATCCCTTCAGCTTCCAAGGCCAAAGCAATCTGCACCGATTCTTCCTGACTCAAGCCCCCTTTTTGAAAATCGGCTGAATTCAGTTTGACACTGAGAATTTTATTTTTACCAATGGCTTGACGCACAGTCCGAACCGTTTCAATCAAAATACGGCGACGATTTTCTGGGCTTCCACCCCATTGATCGCTACGGGTATTGGCCAAAGGGGATAAGAATTGCGACAACAAATAGCCATGGGCGGCATGGACTTGTACCCCATCAAAACCTGCTTTCACAGCAAGTGCTGCCGTCTTTGCAAAACGCTGAATTTGTTCCAGTATTTCTGTTTCAGACATCGCACGTGGCACGCGAATCAGATTCATTGCAGGCAAATCCAACCCCACCGCTGAGGGTGCAATCGGCTTTTTTAATAAGGGTAAAACCGCAACACGACCGGGGTGGTTGATTTGCATAATAATCTTGCTGCCATTGGCCTGTGCTGCTTGGGCCCAAAGTTTATGCGCTTGCAAGAATTGCTGGTCTTCCAACACCACATTCCTTGGCTCAACAAAGGCACGATGATCAATCATCACATTGCCGGTGATTAACAGACCTGTTCCACCTCTGGCCCATGCGGCATAAAGCTGCTGTAAATCCGTGGTAGGCGAGCCATGTCGATCTGCCAATTGTTCACTCATGGCTGACTTTGCAATTCGGTTTGGGATGCTGATGCCACATGCCAACTGCAGTGGTTGTTGTAAAGCAGAATTTGAGGATAGTGATGCTGTCATTTTCATTGTTCCTAAAATATTAATCTATAGCTAAGCAGCGCGATGCTGATCTGAGCCAATGCGCTGCCAGAAGCTCATGCTAAATATTGCTGTTTAAGCCGATTCACTTGATCACGGTTGTCATGCTGCCAAGGATGAAAATCTGCTGAGAAAAAGTCGAGATAGGGTCTGCTTATCCTTCTGATTAAACCTTTACGTCCAAATAGATAATGAAGCCCTTGGTATACCCCTTTTAAATCGCCTTGTTGGCCTGAGTGCTGTAAAAGCTCGATGGTTCCGCGAGTGGTGATCATCACAAAAGAAAGTGTTGTTTCCAACATCACCAACCTTAGGAAATAAGGTCGATTAACCAAACTTTGATACACATCAAAGGCCACCGCTTTGTGTTCGGTTTCTTCAATGGCATGCCATGCCCAGATTTTTCTCACCTGCGCATGAAATAAAGCCAAATCCTCAGGTGCAGTCGCGATAAAATAATCTGCAAGAATTGCTGTTAGATGCTCCATGCATACCGTACACGCCAACTGATGCGCAGGAGAAAATTGTGTCTGCATCAATCGATTCATCTTTTTAAATCGCTTATAAATTCGATCGACTGGATAACCTTTTTTCAACATCATGGTATTCAATCCATCATGTTCTTTACCGTGATGTGCTTCTTGACCAATAAAGGCACGCACTTGTTTCAGTAAGACAGGATCTTTGATCTGTGATTGATAAAGGCGCACGCTATGAATAAACTGCCGCTCTCCCTCAGGAAATGCACTGGATAAGGCGGTCAGCAACATGCTCAGTAAAGGATTCTGGTGAAACCAAAATTCTGGAATGTCATCTGGAAAAGCAAAATCCATGTTACGTACTTGGATATCAATCGAAGCAGAAACTTGACGATAGTCAGCAACCGTCGGCTTTGAAGAAACAGCAACAAGATTCATCAGGTGGCCCTCAGCTATAAAACACGCGGATTAAATTGGCGCAGTAAAAATAATGGGGTGCGTAACCGTGGAATCTGAATCGGTGGAATAAGACCACCTGATAAGTCCACCCGATGCAAACGTGCATCCACCACTTTGCCTAAGCCCATTTCATGCAAAGGATCATTCACCGTCCCCCTAAAGCATAATTTCATTTCAACACGACGTACTTCAACAGGATGTTCTTTCGGCGTGAATCGCACTTCTCGGGGTAAACCTAAGCCTAAACCGCCTGTAATATTGCGATGCGGCAAACCTAAAATGGGGGGTGCGTCCTTTATTAGCTCACCCAGTTTGGCTTCCATTTCAATCAAGACCGTTCCACGGCGCGATGCCTGACTGATAATCCGTGAACCATCATTGTCCCAACTGATTTCCCCGATTTTTTTCGGATAGCCCAGCAATTCCCGCCCAATAATCATGGCACGGTCATCATCCAAGATCATCCACGGGCAAAAGATGCCAGTTTTATTACCGACCTGAATATGTACAAATAAGCCTGCCTCGTGATACGCCCCCGTATAGACATTTTCGGGGAAATAGGCACAAAACAAATCCGCTCTGGCAGGTTTGGCCAACTTCATGCCAGCAGGTAACCAACGGGCCATCGCCTTTTCATTCACCTCGACCACCGCAGTTAAATATTGGGCATTGTGATAGAGCTTATTGCCTAAATTGGCGAGACCAATAGGTGTGCGTAGGTCATTTATCAACTGTCTCATGCTTTTAACCTCGAAAAGACCTGCTTTAATATCGGTAATAGGATGATGCGTGGGGTATAGCGTCCTCCAAGAGTCTGGGCTTGGGCAAGCCATCCAGGAATCACAATCCGACGATTGCAAGCCATGCCTTGAATGGCTTCTTTGGCAACACGTTCTGCCGACACCCAGACCAGATTGCCTCCAATGCCGTCAATTTTGCTGATGCCTGCCACTTCATTGAACCCTGTTTTGGTTGGGCCCGGTGCCAATAAGGTACAACTCACGCCTGTGCCGTTCAGCTCACTATGGAGTGATTCGGCAAAAGAATTGGCAAAGGCTTTGCTTGCAGCATAGGTTGCGTTGGCTGGTGTCGGTTGATGACCCGAGGTCGAACCCACAATCAGAATCGCACCTGTTCGACGCTGAATCATTTTCGGCAATACCGCTAAAGTCAGATCCTGCACTGCCACCGTATTCACTTCGGTCTGTTCACGCTCCCGATCCGCATCCAACTCATGCAAACGTCCGAAAGTGGCAAAGCCTGCGTTATTGCATAACACAGCGACATTGATCTGCTCTAACTCTTTGCGGAAAGTGGTTCTATCTTGGCGATCCGCAAGATCACATGGACGTAAAGTCACCTCGACTTGGTATTTTTCACGTAGATGACTGGCAAGTGCTTCTAGTTTATCGACACGTCGTGCAACCAAAATAAGTGAATAGCCTCGTGCTGCAAATTGTTGTGCCAATGCTTCTCCAATACCCGAAGAAGCACCGGTAATCACAACTGGGGAATCTTTTAAAGGGGGTGCTAAACTCATCATCCATACTCAGATCAATAGAATAATCCTAGTATCTAAGAGCTAAAACTTGAGCGTGAGCGGTAATTCAGCCATACTGCTAATCATTTTCGGCCAAATTAAAACAAGAAATGAAAGATCCCTATGGCTTATCCAAAGCCAGTATTCCGATTTCTTATGTGCATTTACTCTTGGAAATTATGGTTGAAAAAGGCTTCTCTGCTTCCGAGATTCTGCAGCAAAGTAAAATAGCTTCGGCATTGCTGCATCAATTAGATGCGCGTATCAGTCCCAAACAATGGTCAAAATTGGCTTGGATCTGTTTAAGTTTGGCCAAAGATACTGGTTTAGGCTACGAATATGGGCTAAAACTGCGTCTCACCGCCCATGGTCCAATGGGCTATGCGCTAATGAGTAGCCCTTCTTTGCGACAGTCGATTGAACTTGCAACGCAATTTTTTAATATGCGGCTCAAAGATTACCGAATTGATTTTTTTGAACACCAACAACACTCCACCATTGAAATCAAGCAGACTCACCCCGTCGTCAGTCAGCATGCTGAACAGGCGGAAATTTTAAGACGTTTTTTCTATGAATGCCTGATGATTGGCATTGTACAAACGGGACGCTCATTAACCGAGCGTGATTTTGCTGAGGTCCAACTTCAGGTAGATTGGTCTGAACCACCTTACCATCAACAGTTTCAAGCTCAACTTCCTCAGATCCATTTTGATCAAGCCCAAAACCAAATTTGCTACCCAGCATCCATCCTCAACCATGTCACCAAAATGGCAGATCCCACTGCTTTTCAACAGGCTTTAGCGCAATGTGAAGCTGAACAAATTCGTTTTTCTGAAACCATTCAAGATATTGGCTTACGTGTTAAAACAGAATTAGTTCTCACGCCGCAAAAAGGTTATCCAAGTCTAGATCAAGTTGCGGAACGTCTGCATATGTCGAGTCGCACCTTACGACGACATCTGGATGAAGCCGGTTATTCCTATCTGGGTCTATTAGATGAAATCAGATATCAAGAAGCACAAAAACTTCTGCATAACAATCATATCGAAATACAGGATATTGCACTGTACTTAGGCTATCTACAGCCTGCCAACTTTGCCCGTGCCTTTAAAAAATGGAGTGGTGTAACACCGAGCCAATTTCGTCAAAACCCAATTTAGAGCACAAACAAGTGACGTCAGGTCGATCAATCTCGACCTGACTTGAACATGCTTATTTTACAGCCGCTTGTATCAAGCCTTTTAACTGCTCAATTTCAGCCCCTGTCGCACCTTGCAAAGGTGGTCTTGGCACCCCGACCGAAAAGCCCAATAGATTGAGCCCCGATTTCACTGTTTTCGGTAAACCCCCTTTGACAATGAAACTCAGCACAGGGAGTTGCTGATAAAATATCGCCTGCGCTTTTGACAGATCGCCTTGTTGAATCGCTTGATATAATTGCTTTGGCAAGTCACCGAGCAAATTGGGTGCTGCCGTACACCAACCTGCCGCCCCAGCACAAAAGGCTTCTAGCGCCAATGGATTAGAACCATTATAAAATGGCAACTGCCCCTGCGTTAAAGCATGAAATTTATGCATACGCTGAATATCACCGGTGCTGTCTTTGACCATGCAAATATTGTCGATCTCATTAAACATTTTCACGATCAATTCAGGTGACATATCAATTCCACTGGTGGCAGGATTGTTATAGACCATAATTGGCAATTTTACCGATGCGGCAATCTGTTGATAATAATCATAAATTTCCTGATCGGTGAGTTTCCAATACGACACTGGAATCACCATAATCACATCTGCGCCTAATTCTTCTGCTTTCTTGGCTTTTTGAATCGCCATCGCAGTGGTCAGTTCAGAAATTCCAACAATCACAGGAACACGTTGATTCACCACCTCAATGGTGGTTTGTGCCACCTGCTGCCATTCTTGCCAAGTTAAATAAGCACTTTCCCCTGCACTGCCTAAAGGTGCAATCGCATCACACTGTGATTCAAGCAATGCATTGAGACTGATCGTTAGGGCCTCAAGATCAAGTTGTTGCCCGCCCGCTTTAAATGGCGTGACGGGATAAGCAATAATGCCTTCAATTTTCATGTGATTTATTCCTCAATACAATCTTGATGGTTTTTCAACGCCTTACGTGCGTAGTAGGCAAAATTAACTTTGTTGCGCTTATCAGTAGACAACCAGTCATGGGCTTCTTTTGCCAGTTCATGTGGAATCGGCTGGATTTGCCCTGCTGACATCGCCAACAATTGCAAACGTGCAGCACGTTCAATCAACAACGCTAAATTACAAGCTTCTTCAATGCTCTTGCCTGCAACCAGTTGACCGTGATGAGACAACAACACCGCCCGATTTTTTCCTAAAGCTTCAGAAATAAAAATGCCTTCTTCATTGCCGACTGGCACCCCCGGCCATTCACCGACAAAAGAGCAATCTTCATACAAGGCACAGGTATCCATTTGCGAAATGGCCAGTGGCACACGTAGCATCGACAAGGCTGCAATATGAGTGGGATGGGTATGGATAATGCAATTCACTTCAGGGTGTTGCTGATAAATCCAAGTATGAAAACGGTTGGCTGGGTTGGCCATGCCTTGCTGATCTAAAGGTTTGAGGTCTTGATCAACCACCAATAAATTGGCTGCGGTAATTTCGTCAAAACCCAAACCAAAACGCTGTGTGATAAAGGTATTTTCTTGTTCGGCACGACAGGTAATTTGCCCCGCCAAGCCTGCATCATGGCCATGATCAAATAAAATACGACAAGTTAAAGCTAACTTCTGTCGATCCGTATAACTGACCTCTTGGATCAAATTCATATTCTGCTGTGCAGTTTGCATCAATTGCTGTTTGCTGAGTAATGCGGTTTGCATAAGACCACCTCGCTACGGTTGATTTGTGGATGGGACAGATGCAGAATACGAAGTCAGTGGATGAGTTAAAATATCCAGTTTATAAAACTTATATGGTCCAGATCAGCATGCAGCAACCGTGGAAGATTCGTCTTCATCTTGAAGAGCGAGAAGAAAAAACCATCTTTCTCAAGTTGGCCAATCAGATTATTGAAGAGATTCTGTCTGGACGGCTCAGCTCAGGTTCACGTCTGTCTGGCTCCCGCTCGCTTGCGGAAGAATTAAAGATTAATCGTAAAACCGTACAGTCGGTTTATGAAGATTTAGAAGCACAAGGCTGGTTGATCTCCAAGCCAAGACAAGGCACCTTTGTGGCAGAGAACCTACCTGAGTTAAAACATAAAAAGAGCAATGCTGCGCTAGAGCTCAATCCGTCACCGAGTACAGCAAGTCCAACAGCAGTTAAAAATGACGGCATTCCAGATACGCGTCTAATTCCCTATGAATTATTTTCACGAGCCTATCGACATGCCTTAATTCAAGTGACCCGTTCTCAAATCATGGGCTATGGCGACCCACAAGGCAGTATTGAGTTACGTCAGGCATTGCTGCAAATGCTGTCGATGGAACGCTTTATTAAAACCACAATCGACAATATTGGTGTGGTTCGTGGCAGCCAAATGGGGATTTTTTTAGCGGCTCGTGTACTGGCTGGGCAGTCTGCTCAACGCAAGGTGATTGTGGTGGAGCAATGGTCTTATCCACCTGCGATTGAAACTTTTTTATCGCATCATTATCACATCGTTCGAGTTGGGCTGGATCAGTACGGTCTTGATATTGAGCATCTTGAAGAACTACTAAAAAAATATGATGTGGCTGCAATCTATACCACCCCGCATCATCAATATCCAACCACCGTGACCATGGCAATGGATCGGCGCTTAAAATTATTGGAACTCTCCAAAAGCTTTGATTTTTATATTATTGAAGATGACTACGATCATGAGTTTCATTATGACAGCCGCCCGATTCCACCGCTCATTAGCTTGCCGCATGCAGAAAAAGTTATTCATATTGGATCACTGTCTAAAGTCTTTGCCCCAAGTTTAAGGATTGGCTATGTGGTCGCCAATCGAGACATCATCCAGGCCATGAATCAGGAGATTCTGTTGATTGATAAACAAGGCAATATCATCACTGAATTGGCGATGGCGGAACTGATGCAACAAGGTGAAATTAAGCGCCATATCCGTAAGATGCGCAAAATTTATCAACAACGACGTGATTTTGCAGTGAATCGCTTCCAAGTGGTATTTAACGATCGGGTAGACATTAACCCTCCGTTGGGAGGCATGGCGCTATGGGTCAAGTTCAAATTTCCCTATCGTGCTGAATATAACGAGCTTCTGAATCAGTTGCATATTGATGCTGAAGCGCATTTTGCGGCTGAAAGCCAAGCCTCAAATCAGCATTTTCATATCCGTTTTGGCTATGCCGCCATCAATGAAACTGAAATTTCAAACATCATTAGCCTGCTCTATACTGCATTTCAGTCCAAAGATTGAATACGCGTGATTTTATAATCCTAAGCGTAACTCCTGACTCCACGTCGATTTGGGTTGTTGATACAGATGCCAACAGGTCTGTTGCAGCGATTGCATCAACGCATGGTTAGCACTTTGCCAATGTGACAGCATACAATAGACCACATGAATTCCCTTCGGTTGAAACTCTCGCGCCAATGACTGTGCTAAAGCTCGAATACTGGCAGACAGGCTTTGACTGAATAAATCTCGCTCAGATTGAATAGGCTGCTGTTGCCCTAAAAAAATCAAAGTCCCATGTTGTTTGGAGAGCATTTGTCGAATCACAGCTTGAGCAATACTCACTGCGGTTAAGCCTGTGTTTTGCCAATAGGACTCAAGCTGTTCAGCGGACAATGTATGGCTATTTTCAGGCAGCACAAAGTCAGGTTGAAAGATGCATAAATCGACAAAATGCCCTGCTGTTTGAATCTGTTGCATGCATTTTTTTAGCGCACTCGCATCCAGTAAATTCAGTCGTACACGGATCCACCTCTGTGCTTGAACCTCAAGCTGTGGCTGTGTTTGGGTTACATCATGCTGAAGTTGATAAACAGGTATCTCAGGGCTAAAAAGCGGGCTTAACGCCTGCACATCATTACCCACGATCACCGCACAGCCCTGCATTTTTTGTTGGGCTTTCAACCAGTGTGGCAGCAACTTACTCATCTTAGAATTTCTCCTGATAAGGACGTAAATCCAGTTCATGCGTCCATAAATCAACATTTTGCTGATAGAGCATCCAGTAATTTTCAGCAATTGCCTCAATATTTAAACCACCCGTACCACGGGTTAACCGCGCTAGCCGTCCCAAGCCCCATAAGGCTTTATTAACACGATCACCATCGACCATGCCATCCACCACCACATGCGCCACATGGATATTTTGCGGGCGGTAGAGCTCAGCCAAATTTAAGGCATAGCTTCTGAGCGCAGACTTACCCATCGTAAATGCTGCAAAAAAAGGTTTACCTCGCAAAGAAGCACTGGCACCGGTAAAAATCAATGTGCCCTGCTGCTGTTTTTGAAAAATGCTTAAACTACGCTGCGCCACCAACACTGCGGATAAAAAGGTGGAACGCCACATTTGGCTAAAAAACTTCAGACTGCTTTGTAAAAAGATCGAAGGAATATTACCGCCCACATTATGAATCACCGCTGCCAATGCTTCTGGCTGATCGTTTAAATGATCAAACAAGGCCTGCAGCTGCTGCTCATTTTCAGCATCCAGTGCATAAGCCACCGCCTGCCCACCTTGGCGATGAATCGCCGCCGCCACCTTTTCGACCTTATTTAAGCTTCGCCCCACCACATAGACTTTGAATTTTTCCTGAGCAAAACGACGACAGACTGCTGCACCAATGCCTTGCTCAGCACCCACACCAACCACCGCAACAATCGCAGTTGGCTGCGTTATCTCTTGCTTCGACCGATTCATAATTGTTGTATCCAATGCTGAATATGCGGATAACTGTTAATTTTAGGTCCCCAGATTTTACTGGTACGTACTACCTCTAACAGTTGTGAACCCACTGCAATATCGGCAATGGTTTTGCTCTCACCGACGAGCCAGCCCGTTTGACCCAATACCAACTCGATGCGTTCTAAATGCCGAGTAAATTCTGCCTCGATATCCGCCTTCGCCATTCGTCCTGTACCTTGCATCTTCACTTGCAGATTCAACGCGGCTTTAAGCAAAGGTTTCATTAATACAATCTCATGCTTAGGACGACCTTCCGCACTAATCGCCACCGCATGATTCAAGGCATCGGCATCACTGACCCGAAAATATACTTCATAGAAATATAACAATTCGTCCGACCAGTCTTCCCACAATTCCACATAGGCTTTTTGCAGCGGATCCGTAGGATATAAACGGGGCAACTCTGGATAAGCATCATCTAGAAAACGGGCAATTTTAGTACTGTCCTGAATGCGTTGTCCGTTGATATCCAGCACAGGGACTTTGCCGACTTTGCTGAGTCCTGGGACTTTAGCCCCCAATACGCCGTTATAATTTACAGTTTCAAATGCAATGCCTTTAAACTGCAACATCCGCGCAACTTTCTTGCAGAACGGTGAAATTTCCCATTGATGTAAGACCACTGTACTCATTGTTATATTTCCATCTTTTATTGAATTGATCTGGATGATAAGCCAGCAACGCAAAGCGAGCTCAACTTATCTTACAGATATTTATCCCTTTGGTGATGTGTAAGCGCGGGTGATTTTTTTCGCGCTGATTAATGAATAAAAGTCGATTGTTCAGGCGATAAACCAATTTTGATTTTGGTTTTTGCCACAATATCTGACTCATCGGTATCATTGGGATGGAAGTCACGACGATAATAAGAGAAAAATTGTGGCACCAGTTTTCGGTAGGCCTGCACGGTAAAGCCTGCAAATTTAGCCCACGATTTCAAATTGAGTAATTGCTTATCTCTGGACATCAACACCACTTGGTAAACATTTGAAAAAGTTGTGATGAGGACCAAACTCAAGCTAAAAATCGCAACCCGTGGGATATAAGCATCCAAACCTTTACCATAGAGATATTCATACATGTCATAGGCAACTGCCTTGTGTTCGGTTTCTTCGACACTGTGCCACAGCCATAAATTACGGATCGTGGTATCAGTCATTAATTCATTGACGTTTTTCATCATCTCCACCACCAATACTGCGGTGTAATGCTCCAACCCAACTGTGACCAAGAGATTCCACTTTTTCGGAAAGGTACGTTCAATGGCTTTAAGGATGATGCCTGTGACTTTTTCCAGTGATTCAGGGTCTAGGCCATATTGTTGTGCACTGACATGAAAGGCATGATGCTCTTTGGAATGCATCGCTTCCTGACCAATAAAAGCCCCAATATCACGATCCAACTGCGGGTTGCTTTTGACTTGATCACGTAAAGCCCTGACCGAACGGACAAAGTAAGACTCTCCTTCTGGAAATAGGGTGGAAAGGCCTGTGAAATAATGGGTAAAGGTTGGTTCATTATTACACCAGTATTTAGGCATGTCCTGAAATTCATAATCCATACGGCGGACTGGAAATGATGCAGGTATCTTTTGCTTTGATTTTTCTTTTAACGCTGACGCAGACATAACTCACCTCAAGAATAGATCTCAAAATATTAAGTTCCAAAAAAGAACTTAATTGAAAAATATAGCTGCTATGATAAGTTGTCAATAAAGTGGATATCTTAATCATTCAAGTTGTCCTAAAATGACAGCCTGCTTCCTGTAAAGACATATAAATGGTATTGCGATGAAATGGCATGAACTCGGTGAAATGAATTGTCCTATTGCACGGACTTTGTCAATTTTTGGCGACCGTTGGACCCTGCTGATTATTCGTAATGCCTTTATGAAAACCCGTCGTTTTGATGATTTTCAAAAGCAGTTGGGTATCACCCGTCATTTGTTGACCGAGCGTATTAACCGTTTGGTGGAACACAAGATTTTTGAAAAGGTGCTGTACCATGAAGCACCAAAACGTTATGAATATAAGCTGACTGAAAAGGGTTTAGCCCTGTATCCGATTATTGTCACCATGAGTACCTGGGGCAATATTTGGCAAAATGAAAATAAGCAATTTCCTGAGTTACGTTATCTGCATAAAAGCTGTGGGCATGTGACCAGTCCAAGTCTAACTTGTGATTGTTGCAAGCAGCCTCTTGATGCCAGACAGATGTCACCTGTTTATGTTTCGGGTGAGGATGGAGAGGAAGCTACTTCTTCTTAATTAGCCAATAAATAAGGGAGTTTGTAACTCCCTTATTCTATAGTTTATAGGTCTGGTTTTTTGAAAATCCTAAAACCCGAATCTGATGAATAAGTTACAGCCCCACATAAAACTTCTCAATCAATTGACGTGTTTTCACCAACAAATTGGTTAATACACTGTCTCGCTCAAATAGCTTGACCTTGTAGTTTGGCAACTCTTTCATTTCTTCTTTTCTTGGTAAGCGTTTACTGAATTCATAATTATCTAAAACTTGTTTCATTGCTTCAGGTTTTAGATTTTCTTGTTCACAAAAATGCTGATAGGCTTGCTCTTTTTCTATATCCCAGAACTGAGCAAAAGCCACTTGAACACTTTGCCCATTGATCATTTTTGGCATATTTTCTTCAATAAACTTTTGTATCAAGTCCTGCTTGTCATGCAAACTAATATCACCACCAATCAGGTCATGTACTTGAGCTTCATACTTCTTACGCTGTTCCTCTGTTTCAGCATTCACTGCCATCTGTAGCAGTGTCAGGATATAACCCACATTGATACGATCACTGTGCAGTAAATCCAATTGGAAATCGACATCATCGAGTACTGAGACTTTTTCTTTCTTGGTGGTTTTACGAATCGCTCGACATAGATCTGCATATTTAGACGCAAAATTTGCAAAGTGCTGTTTATCTAATCCCGTTTGATCTTGGTCATATTCAACAAAAGTTTGTAGCTGAGCGTTATAGCGCATGACTTCTCGAAATGCCTTGATGAAATCCAATTGCTGCTCTTCTGTTATCAAAGCATCAACAGCCAGATAATCAGGCGTGATACTCAATAACTTTTCAACTGCTAACTCATAGTCTTGTTTTATTTCATCAAAACTTGGGACAAGGACAGTCTTTCGAGTCTCTTTATTTGAAAACAATGCCAATGCTTCATCTGTAGCACGTTTTAAATTACGGAAGCTGATGATATTCCCAAATGGTTTTTTATCATTGTAGACACGGTTAGTACGTGAAAAAGCCTGAATCAAACCATGATATTTAAGGTTTTTATCCACATATAAGGTATTTAAAGGCTTTGAGTCAAAGCCAGTAAGGAACATATTTACAACCAGTAAAATATCAATCTGCCTTTTCTTTACTCGCTCTGCAATATCACGGTAATAAGCATAGAATCCATCGCCCGAATTATAATTCGTACCGAACTGAGCATTGTAATTGGCAATATACCGATCCAGTTTGTCACGACTAGACTGATTTATTTGACTCGGTGTAGCAGTTGATTCTTCTTGAATCAATCCATTTTGATCAAGATTTTCAACCGCTTCATTTGCAGCATAAGAGAAAATAGTCGCAATACTGAGTGGTTTAAATAATCGACCTAGCTCTTCATCTTGCTGCTGCTTCTCGGCTTGTACTTTTTCAAATAACTCATAATACTGCGTCAAGGTATCCACTGAATTGACACAAAACATTGCCGTAAATTCACGGTTCTTGGTTTTGGTGTCATGCGTCTCAACAATATAACGGGCAATCATTTCCAATCGCTGTGGATTGTCATAAAGCTCTTGGGTATCTATCCCCTCAACCTCATCCCCATTATCGAGATTATTTTGCATCCCCTTGGCGGTATATTTGCCACGATAATCAATTTGGAACTGCAATACATTGCGGTCTCGAATCGCATCCACAATCACATATTGATGCAAACACTGATTGAATAAGTATTCTGTAGTGAGCTTCAAACCTGCTTTAGATTGGCTATTTTCCTCAAAGATCGGTGTGCCCGTAAATCCAAACATTTGTGCATTGCTAAAGAATTTTTTAATGTTTTGATGGGTATCACCAAATTGGCTACGGTGACATTCATCAAAAATGAACACCACTTTTTTATCTTTTAGATAATTGATGTGTTCTAAATATCGGTCCGTGCTAATCGCACGATTCAGCTTTTGAATGGTGGTCACGATCAGCTTGTCATGGCGTTGATCGAGTTGTTTAACCAAAGTGTGCGTGCTGTCTGTGCTATCCACACTCTCGGCTTTAAAAGCATTAAATTCTCGTGACGTCTGAGTATCAAGGTCATTACGATCCACCACAAACAATACCTTTTCCACATCGGGCATGTTCATGATGAGCTGACTGGCTTTAAATGATGTCAGCGTTTTACCTGAGCCTGTGGTATGCCAGATATAGCCGTTTTGCTGTGAAGTTTGTACATGAGTAATGATCTTCTGCACAGCATAAATTTGGTAAGGACGCAGCACCATCAAACTTTTACTGGTTTCCAACATCACCATGTATTGGGTCAGCATATCTGTAAGATGTGTGTGATTTAAAAATGCATCCGCAAAATCGACAATTTCATTGATATGTTTATTGGCAACATCTGCCCAAGGAAAGGCAAACTCAATTCCAGTCGTACCGTTTGAATAATAGCGAGTATTTGCACCGTTACTGATGACAAAAAGCTGAATAAAACCAAACAGCCCTTGCCCTGCCCAATACGCTTCACGAATATAGCGTTGCGTCTGATTGAAGGCTTCGGCAATTTCCATGCCGCGCTTTTTCAGCTCAATTTGCACCAAGGGTAGACCATTGACCAAGAGCGTGACATCGAAACGGCTGGTTCGACCATTAAAATCACGATGATCTACCGTGATTTGATTGGTGACTTGATATACGTTTTTGCTTGGGTCATCTGATAAAAAGAAAATGTGCTTGCTTGAACCATCATCAAATTTGACAGGAAACTGGTCACGTAGGTTTTTAGCGCGTTCAAATACTGTGCCTGTATTGAGAAAGCTAATGACCTGCTTCCACTCAGTTTCTGACAATGCTGTAAGCCCATTAGCACGTTCAATTTGTGTTTTTAGATTAGACAGTAATTGGCTTTCATCTTTAATCACGACGGTTGCATAACCCAACCCTTGTAGTTGTGCAATCAGCTCATTTTCAAGTTGATATTCGCTTTGTACTGTCATTTTTACCTCTATACCAAAATCTATTATTAGCGTGTACTTTGAGTTGAATAAACCCAAATCTCTTCATTAACCAAATCAATCACCTCTCCTTTAGGCATAATTTCATCGAAATGATCTGCCATCAGTTTTTTATTAAGTAAAGGATGACCTTTATCAATGTAATATTGAATTAAACCCTTTTCAGCTTGGTTCAACGCTCGCCCTAAATCAGAACGTGTTTTGACTTCAGCAAAAATTAACTTTTTTGCGCCTTGAGGTGTATTTTCTAAACCCTCAATCAAACTTAAGCTGTTAAAATGAGATTTCATTCTAGTACGGATATTCTCAGACTTACCTACATACAGCGCGTATTGTTTTCCACCATATTCTCGATAAAAAATATAAACTCCAGCAATATCTGGAATAGATTTTAGGTCTAAATTTTTAATGTTTTCTCGTAAGGTACTAGAGCTACCTAATTCGATTGGCTCCATCCAATTCAGTTCAATTTTCATAAAGTTCCCCTTGATATTATGGTGATGATTAATAGTTAAATTTGAATGTCATCTACTTGTTTCTGCTGCCATTCCTCATAAGTTAAATCTGTCCCTAACTGCTTCCAGCGTCTTCGTCCATTACTTGAGCGGCCAAGTATCACTGCTGCTGCCGCTGAAGGACTTGAAAACAAATGATCTTGATTAAATGTGTAGGTATCTGAAGAAATTATATTATTTTCAAAAAGTCGGGGTCTTAGATTTTTCATATAGTTGTGGGTAGGTTGACTTACTTCTCGACGCACTTGAGACCCTTGAAGAACATAAAACTCTCCATCAACTATTTTTGCTTTTGCATTTACATCTTTGATGGCTAGATAAAAATCAGCTCCAACATCGCCAGTCATTACATTCGGAACTAAGGAGTTAAAACTTGAACGTTTAATTTCTTTCAAAAACTCATAGCCTAAAACTGGTAATATCACTTGAATTTGTTCAAGAAAATATTCCATATCTGCTGTATCAGATTCAGGTAATTTACTGTAATCATGAGATGTTCCGTTCATTAACTGACATTGACCATTCCTTCGTGCAATCTCAATTAAACGACTCTCCAAATACTTTATATGCGTCTTAGTAATATTTTGATCTTTACCTGTAACCAAACAAACTTTTTCCCAAAAATCTTTACCACCTGCTTCTTCAGTACGATTATGCTGCTTTAAACGATTTGCAACATCATCTGATTCACCAATATACACTTTCGGATAAAGTGGATTCTCAGGATCATAACTCACTAGGAAATATACACCTGTCCGTGAACATTCTTCACGTTGAATAAGTTCTGATAGCTTTGTACGCGGTGCGGAAAGTACATGACCCGTCCAGTTAATGATTTCGGCTGTAAGAATCCCATTCGGAGACCCATCTGCCAAAAACATTTTTATACTTTTCCCATGCGCCATACTTCCCCCTCTTAAATGTTACTTAATTGAAATAAGAAACAGTGCTTTATTTTCTGCTGCATTAAGCATTCTCAAATATAATATTATCTAGTCAAATATTATTTTAGAGAATCTATTTTTTCCACTCAAGCTCAACACGATTTAAAATTTTATGCGTAAAGATAATATGATCTGTGACTGTATCTAAATCAAATTCTGAAAAATCCCACTTCAGACACCACCATTTACTATTTTGTTCATCCCATTCACCTGAAAGCATGTATTTAGAGTCATCTAATAATATTTTAATCTGCTCTCGTAATTCGCTCGTAGGTTTGTGAACGTACATACGAACAGAACAACTCATTGGCTTATTATTTAAGCGCAAATATAAGATTGAACTCGAAGCAGCTTTCCAACTTTGCCCTCTAAAATAGAAAGCTGGACCATTTGGCCAAGTTCTTTCCTTAACTTCTGGTTGATAATTTTCACCTAATGCGATCTGTAGTTGTGTATTAATATGCCTAATAATATCTTGAAAAACGCTTTGCTTTAAATCAATTAATTCTTGAATTTTATACATATTATCGACAACAAAATTTAAACGACTCATATCTATGTCCAATAAATAATTAAAGCTATCTAGGTGTAATAAAAAATCGCGGGCAAAAACAGCCCATTTGTTTAAATTTTGATTAAATGCATATTGTGATACATGCGGTTTAATCGATGTCGTCAGTTGGGTATAGGACAAACCTAACCAATTTGCTACCGTACATTTACCATTCGGGCATAACACAATGCTGATGAGACGTTTTTCCTGATCTTGTCGATTTTGATACTCAATTTTCTTATTTGCCCAAGCTTCGTATTCTTTAAAAGGGTTATTTTGATGATGATACACTTTCACTTCTACAATGATTAAAGCGTTATCGGTCTCCACCCATAAATCAATAAATTTGCCTTGATCTGTCACCTGTTGTGTAGAGAGTTGCTTAAACTCTCCAAACTCAAAGTCTTGATATTGCTCATACTGTTTTAGAGCGGCCATAAAACCTTGATAAAAACAATCCCCTAGTTGATGTTTCTCATTTGGATTGAGAAAGAAAGCCAATAGTTCAGTGATTGGATTTTCATGGTGATTGTTCAATGCTGTATCAAAAATCGTCATTTCCCGTTCAGGTTTTTTATATTGCTGGGCTTTAAGCAATAAATTCTCATATTTTTGAATCAGTTGGTCTTCTATTTCCTGCATTTTTTTGCTCTACGTCCCTATCTGCTCTCACAGATTTTTATATATTTTGAACTGATCATTTTAGTATCAGCTCAAAATACTCCCCTAAAATTTAGTTTTCCCATCGCCAATATAGACAATGAAATTTAATTATTGGTTTCACATTTAACTGCTTTCGCAGGTGTAATATTTTTTGCTGAAACAAGTTGGGTTAAATCAAAACCTTCTGTTTCTTCCACGAATAAGTTGTAGTCTTTAATGGTGATGGTTGCCTTACCTTCATACTTGCAAAAGTCTTTTTTAATGCTATCTGGCAATTTAAATGTTTTCTTTGCTTGTTCAAAATTGCTAAAGCAGAACCATGCAGTTCGCTCATCACCTTTTGGACGAGGGATAATTGCCGATGATGTCTTGTTTGGTTCAAAGCAAATCGCATCACCCATATAATCTAAATATTCAGGGTCTAAAGTACGTGAGTACGTTCCTGTTAAGGTCACACTTCCTTTATAGTGCTTAAAACCAGAAATATCTTTCTGATATTTAAAGCTTTGAGCTTGTGCCAAGATTGGCAATGTCATAAAAGCAACGAGTATAAGTTTTTTCATCTTGATCCTATTTTAAGTTTTATAAAAAATTAAAAAGCAAAGTGAATTTTCTCACTTTGCTGATATAAAAATATTAAACAAACATCTGCTGTAACAAGCCCTTTTTCCACATTTTGGCTTGTTCAATTTGCTGTGCCACGACTTCAATTTTTTGGTCAATCGCAGATAAGAAATTAGCGATTTTGGTTTGTTCCTTTAGAGATGGAACTTTTAACTCAATATTTCCAATGGAAGTCGTATTAAGACTAGGCACACCTGTAGCTTCGTTCAGATTTAACCAATTCACTAAAAGTAATTGTTGAAAGGCAAATTTAGGTAGTATTTTTTCACCTATTTCCGTATAAAACAATGTATCTACAGTCCAAAATTTACCTGATATAAATTGAGGTTTATCAATTGTACCTTTGCGACCAATCAGAATACTTTCCCCGTCATAAAGGTATGAGTCAACATAGCGTATAATGCCGCCAGTACCTAAAACAGGAATGCCACCATCATCTAATTTCTTGTGATCTTTACCATATTTAATTTTAATGACTTCTTTAAATTTTATTTCCTCCCACTCCCCAAACTCACTCCCATCATCTGCTTTAAAACGAATCTGCTGGCTAAACAACTTCTGCATCATGCCTTGTTTATATTGGCTAAGCAGCTCATGTTTTTGAGTGAGTTGACTAATTTTTTCATCGACTGCGGAAAGGAAAGTGGCGATTTTAGTTTGTTCCTCATGGTTAGGAAGGGTAACTTCATAACCTTCTAACGATGATCTTGGTAATTGAGGGATACCACCTGATTCATTATGAATAACCAATTTATCATTAATATAATCAGCCAAATATTTAGGATGAAATTTTTTATTCTCAGGAGTTAAGCATAAAAGACGACCTATAGTACCAAACCCTCCCTGACGATAAAAAGCTGTACCTAACCCCGCCCCTCTGCCTACAACCGTTAAGGCATCATCACTAAAATTAAACTCTTCAAGATTGTAGTACCCGTATAAGCCTTGATTATCAACACTATTTGAATAGATAGGATAAACATGTGTTTCAGTCTTTACAGGAGAAAAAGCATCTTCAATAAGATCCCGCCCCACAAAAATTTTAGCAATCGACTTAATATTTTGTAGCTTATATTCACCATCAAACTCTTTAAAACGTAACTTCGGAACAGACATTACTTCACCTCCTCAAATGGTGAAGCAATTCCTAGCTCTTTGCAAAACTTAGTTATAACAGTATCGGTTTTTTGGCTTTCAACTTCTAAAGCCTGCAAGGCTTGCGCAATTGCATTGAGGTCAATCTCATCCTCAGCTTCAAAAGTATCGACATAACGCGGAATATTCAGGTTAAAGTCGTTTTCTTTCACTTCTTTTAAAGTCGCTACATGCGCATACTTTTCAATATTCTGACGGTTTTCAAATGCGCCAATAATATTGTCCAAATGCTCAGGCAATAACTTGTTTTGATTCTTCTGCTTCTCAAACTCGTTGCTGGCATCAATAAACAAAATATTGTCTTTATGCCCACGGTTTTTCTTCAACACCAAAATACAGGTCGGAATCGACGTCCCATAGAAAATATTGGCAGGTAAACCAATAATGGTATCAATCACATTGAGCTGTTCAATCAAGTACTGACGAATTACACCCTCACTCGAACCACGGAATAAAACACCGTGCGGCAGCACAACTGCCATCGTGCCATGCTCATCCAGTTGATGCAGCATGTGCTGAACAAATGCCATATCCGCTTTAGAACTTGGCGCAAGCTTGCCATAAGTGGCAAAACGCTCATCTTGTAAAAATAACGGATCAGCAGACCATTTTGCCGAAAAGGGCGGATTGGCAACCACCGCATCAAAACGTTTGTCCAAATGCTGCGGGCGAATCAAGGTATCTTCTTGCTTAATATCGAACTTGGCAAAATGCACATCATGCAAAATCATGTTCATACGTGCCAAGTTGTAGGTGGTACGGTTCATCTCCTGACCGTAAATCATATCCACATCTTGCACTTCACGCTTTACACGGAGCAACAACGAACCAGAACCACAAGTTGGATCATAGACTGAACGTAAACGAGTTTTACCTTGGGTTACGATCTTCGCCAGTAAGGTTGATACCGTTTGAGGCGTATAGAATTCCCCTGCCTTTTTACCTGCACCTGAAGCAAACTCACCAATCAGATATTCATAAGCATCACCTAAAATATCAGATTCACTATTGGAAATATCAAAATCAATATTATCTAAATGGCTCAGCACCTTCGCCACCAACTCATTACGGTCACTTGCCGTATTACCCAGCTTGGTCGAGTTTAGGTCGAGGTCTTCAAACAAATTGGCAAAGTCATCGGCAGAGTCAGAACCCAGCGTACTTTGTTCAATCGCTTTTAGCGTTGCAGCCAAATCATCTAATATGAAATCACCTTTACGGCCACGTTCTGCAAGCGTATGAAACAGTTGTTTTGGTGTCAGCGCATAACCTACTTCTTCGATGGCATTTTTTTTAATTTCTTTGATGTATGGCACATGCTCAGCATTCTTTTCATCAAGCTCTAAAAAGCCGATGTCTTCACCATCAAGCAATTCATTGGCAAAATTAACGGCTTTCTCAGACAAATACTTAAAGAAGATAAAACCTAAAATATAGTCACGAAATTCATCTGCGCCCATTTTGCCGCGCAAAGTATTGGCAATATTCCATAGTTGTTTTTGCAGTTCTTGGAGCTGTACTTGAGTCATGTTAAAAAGTAACCAAAATCATCATTTTAGAATGTGGATACTTTGGCATATTTATCATTTTTTTTTAAGTCATATTTTATCAAACAATCATCATTGCGACTTTATTTGACGTTCTACTTATATGCTCAACTTGTTTTTCCAAATGAGTAAGTTACTTTAGCTAAGACAATTAGAAATATAGGTACACTATGCTTTTTGACAATACAATGAATAAAGAGTTGCAATCATTTTCACGAAATATCGCATTTCAAATTCTCAGTGGAGGAACAGGTTTACTTTTTTTATATCGAGCAGATACTAAACCTGATTTAATTTGGTATGAATTTTTCAATTTATATATTGTCGGTTTCTTGCTATTGCTATGGTCTATATATTTAGCCTTAAGCAATGCCTCTATTTTATATAATGATTATCGCGACTATTTATGGCGTCAAAGTGAAAATTTTGACCGTATCCGATTGATGAAACATCCTGAAAAAGAAGATAATAAAACAAGCGATATTTTAAAAACTTTTAAAGGGTTAAAGCGTGTAGATATAATAAAATTTCGTTTCGAAGGAGCATTTATCTTACTTATATTGTTCCTATTCCCAATCATGTACATGCTTGGAATTATCATTATTCTTTTCCAACAGGCTAAGGCTTTTGGATTTTAAATCACAATCATTCGCTATAGGACATACAACGAATGCCAGCCCTTTGATGAATGGATCTAAGACCACTACATCAGAGCAATCATATGTGGCAGCAACGTGTAGCATACAAGAATGAACGAATTATTTTTGGATACAACTAGAAAGCTTTAATTGATGAAGAGAAGTTGTCGAAGTAAGAGAAAACTATGATTGATCATTCAAACTTTTTTACCGATGCTCTTGTTTATTTTTTTGGATGTCTAGTCCCCCTATTTTTTATATTGGCTGTTTATGCACCCATTGCACCTGAAAAGTTTTCTAAAATCGCAAAAAATAGATTTGCTTTATGTGTAATTTTTTTGCTATTGGCCATAGTCAGTTTGGGTTTAGCCAATTTATTTATTCCTAGAGGCTTTCCATAATCTTAAATTTTAGCGATAGTTGACCCCACACCCACCAGTACGACACTCGGACATCATGTAAATTTCCTGCAAAGCCCTTTGTTAGATATTTCCTAAAACGAGCTAATTTAAAAATTCAAATCGAGTTCCTTTCTTTCAATACCCCTTCTTGCGTTCTAAGCACAGCAACATATAAACAATCCTCCTAAATAATGACTTTCACTTTACGAAGAACTATAAACAAAGCTCAATCATAAAAATTTAATCTATAAAATCAAAATGATATTAAATAATTTTAAAAATTTGTTTTCAATTTAAACCCAATCTAGTATACATATGTATATACAAGTAAACACATCCAAATCTTTCATCATCATTCTTTTCTGAGTTTTTATGGAAAAAGTGTATGTGCTGTAGACCTACAATGCCGAGATCAAAGTAGGTATATAAAGAAACTGTGTTTTATGCACAAGCGTAGGAAATAAAACCTTCCTATAGTGAAGAGCAAGGGAAATGCTTTTCTTAGGCAATATCAAAAAGAAATGCATCTGTTTGCAAACATGAAAGCAACGTATCAGGACGAAACGATGACCATTCAATTAGGCGACAAAATTGATATAGAGACCTTTATTCAAATTGCCCGCTTTAAAGCCCCACTTGAATTCTCCGAAGACTACGTTGTACGTGTCAAAAAATCACGAGCCGTTCTAGAAGATATGATGTCTCGTGATGAACCGATGTACGGGATTAGCACTGGCTTTGGTGCACTGTGTTCAGAAAAAATCTCTCAACAACAAACCGCAGAATTACAAGAAAATTTAATTTTATCTCATGCCGTTTCCGTTGGTGAACCATTCAACGAAGAGCAAGCACGCGCCTGTATGCTGATGATTCTACAAAACCTAGGTCAAGGTTATAGCGGTGTACGTTTTGAAGTACTCGAGAGGATTCGCCAATTTTTAAACCTGAATTTAATTCCTTGGATGCCCAAAGAAGGCTCGGTTGGCTACTTGGCGCCTGAGGCACATTTAGCACTGACGCTCACGGGACGTGGTCAGCTTTACTACCATGGACAGTTACGTGCAACCCAAGAGGTATTAGCAGCGGAAAATATCCCACCACTACAGTTGCAAGCAAAAGAAGGCTTAGCCTTAATCTCAGGTACTACCTCGACTACCGCCCTTGCCAGTTTAGCTTTATATGACCTGCAAAATGCGGCCAAGTCTGCGGATATTATTGCGGCTCTTAGTCTCGAATCATTGGAAGGAATCCTGATTGCCTTTGATGAACGCGTGATGAAGGTTCGCCCTCATCCTGAGCAGGCACAAACGGCATCAAATATTCGACGTTTACTAAAAGATTCAGAACTGGCCCTACTTAAACATCCAACCAAATTACAAGATGCACTCTCACTCAGATGTATCCCACAACTGCATGGTGCTGCCAAGAAAGTTTTAAATGATGCGCTAATCACAATTGAAATTGAAATGAATGCATGTTGCGATAATCCTATCGTTTGGCATGATCAAAATCAGCAAGAAATCATTTCGGCCTGTAATCCAGACTCATCTTATGTGGGCATGGCAATGGACACGGCAGCAATTGCGGCTACAAATTTAGCCAAAATGTCTGAACGCAGAAATAACCGTTTGATTGATGGTAGTTTGTCTGGATTTCCATATTTCCTGATTCAACAACCTGGATTAAATTCAGGATTGATGATTCCACAATATACGCAAGCCGCGCTTTTGAATGACATGCGCATGTTATCCCACCCTGCAACCATTGATAATACCCCGACTTGTGGCAATCAAGAAGACTATGTGGCAATGGGTTATAATGCCGCAAAAAAAGCAATCTCCATTGCCGACAAGCTAGAATACATTCTGGCCATTGAGCTGTTATCGGGATATTACGCTCATCAATTTCTGTCAAAAGATAAAAAACGAAGTCCTGCGATGCAGGCAATGATCGACGCATTAGAGCAACGTATCAAAATCTCAGACCAAGATACTTATCTCTACAGTTTTATCAATGAAATCAAAGGAATGATTCACGATGGTACGCTTTTAAACATCATTGAAGATAAAATTGAAAAATTAGATTAAATCAACAGGACTTTTAAGCTCTATAAACTTAAAAGTCTTTTTTTATTCTATTTTCAAACTGAGTTTTAAGATCAAAGCCTCATTGATCAACATCCATTTATTCAATTCACTTGGATAGAATCTTGTTCGCTTAAATTATTTAATCCCATTAAAAAACATAGGGTTAAAATTCAAACTTTAGTTGTATATACATGATAAAGCATGTAATGTTTATCTTGTGCAAAAAACAATCGCCACATGGATATCTCCGTGGCAAGTCATAAGCCTACTCCCACCGAATACATAAGGATGAGTATATGGAAGGTGTTTCAAAACAGGTAAAAACCGTACGCTGGGGTGTCTTCGTTCCCTTATTTTTATTAATGTCTTCCGCTGTTGTTTTAGGCATTTCGCATAGCGAAGCGTTAATTAACCTGACCAAAGATTTTTTTAACTGGTCACTACAAAACTTTGGTTGGTTATATCAATGGGTCTCCATGATTTCGCTCATCTTGGTCGGAATCATATTGGTATCTCGCTATGGGCATATCCGTATCGGGGGAAAAGATGCCAAAGCCAGCACCAGCTTTGGTCGATGGTTTGCCATGGCACTCAGCAGTGGCGTTGCAACTGGTTTAATCACCTATGGGGTGAACGAACCGATTATCTATTTTGGTAATGTGTATGGAGAGCTGAACCAAGTCGGGGTAGAACCATTGACACATAGTGCTGCGATTTGGAGTCTGGGCCGTGTCTTTTACAATTGGGGCTTTATCCCTTACTCCATGTATACCCTCTCTGGTTTAATCGCCGCTTATATGTATTACAACAAGAAAAAAGGCTTATCTGTTGCTGCAACTTTGGAACCTCTACTCGGAAAATACGCTCAGAATCGGATTATTGCAGATATCATTGATGTGCTTGCAACCATGGCAATCGTCCTCAGCTTAGCATCGGGCCTAGGTACGGGTTTGACTGTCGTGGTCACAGGTCTAAAAGTCGCTTATGGTTATCACGCCACTACGATTTTATGGGTACTGTTAGGTGCATTAACCACCTTCTTATTCACCTTCTCATCTTATTTAGGTTTAGACAAAGGCTTTAAAATTCTAGCGAGTATTAAATCGAAAGTTTTATATTTCTTGCTGATTTTATTATTCCTTACTGGCCCAACCTTTTACATCCTGAGATCATCTACTGCGGGTATGGCAATTTGGCTGGATAATTTCTTCCTTTGGGGTCTAGATCCAATTGATATTGGTGGTCCAGCCTTAACCCAATGGTGGACGCTGTTTGACTGGGCGGTTTGGGTGGCTTATGCACCATTGATGGGAATGTTCTTGGCGCTGATCGCATACGGTCGTACCTTAAAAGAGTTCATTATCGTGAACTGGATTATGCCTTCTTGCTTTGCCCTCGTCTGGTTTTCAGTTTGGGGAGGCACATCGCTTTATTTACAGCAAAGCGGTGTATTGGATTTAGTCCAAATTATTAAGGATAACGGTGCAGTGTCTGGCCTATGGGCGTTCTTACAGCACCTTCCATTTAAATTAGGTATCGTCATCGTACCGCTGATTCTGGTTTTAACTCTGTTTTCTTCCGCCGTTGCTGCAAACAGCATTACGACTACAATCGCAGGTATGTGTAGCAAAAATGTCCCGATTGGTGAAGAAGCGCCATCGTACCAACGTATTATCTGGGGTGTTTTAATTGGTTCTATTGCCATCATCATGAGTGCCTTTGGTGGCGGTGGACAAGGGATTGATGGAATTAAATATTTAGCCGTTTGTGGCGGCTTCTGTGTCCTGTTTATTTTTATGCTGCAACTGCTCTCAATTATTAAAACCTTTTTCTACGACAAACCTGTCGAGTAAGTTGTTATTTCCTCCCGATTAAACAGGATTTGATCGGGACAACTCTCTTTATCTTCAAAAACTAATTTAAAACACTCGATTTCTCGAGGGAATAAGTCTTGCCGTTGGAAGGCAGATCAAACTAATTTAAGGACAAAATATGCAACATTTTTCAAATAGCTCATCCCTGATGCGACGTACTGTATCGACTCAAACATTTCAATCACAGACCATTTCAGCCATTATTTTGTTCAATTTAGGCATACTTTTCAGTGCTGCAAGTTCTGCCGATGAAACAATGAATGCCAAGCAAGTCTCCCAAAATCGTGTAGACCTTGGCGGAGCTGTTCGTATGCGCTTGGATTACGATCCTGACCGAGATATCCGCAAGTTAAGTTTTGATACAGCAATCGTGAATCTCGATTTTTATTATGACCAACTCTCAGGTCACATCGAGCATCGTGTTTTGGGTGGTGCATATCCTTATGATTATACTGATCATATTGGTGATGTTAACTTCACTAAAAAAGCCTATCTTGAGTATGCAGTAAATCCCCAGCAATCAATTCAAGTCGGTTTAAATCAGGTTCCAATTGGTTTTCAGCCCTATTACACCAGTACAGTCATTGAGTCGATGGCTTATATCGCAGGAATTGAAGACTTATATCGCTTAGGTGCAAAATATAATTATAAAAAAGACAATCATGAAATCTATGCGGCTTACTATGCCGCCAATCCGTGGAAAGGCAAAGGAACAAGCCAAGGGGCATATTATTCTAATCAGCTTATTCCTGCCGATGAAAATCTCGAGAATGGCACGCACTCTAAAGAGCAAGATGCCGTTGCCTTACAATACAACTATACTCAAAACAATGACAGTTGGTCAGCAAACTATGGGATCTCTGCATACTATGCTCAGTTAAAGTCAAAACTAAAAGAGGATAAAGAAGGTCATCGTGGCGTCTACGCACTGCATTATGGGCTAAATAAAGATCGTCTAGGGCTTAAATTTATCAGCATATTTAATCAGATTGATACTCCCTATGATCAGACGACTTTCGGCTCTTATGATGGAACTTTTAATGTCGCCAACAAAGGTGTGCTCTACAGCTTAGATCTCAACTATAAGATTCCAGAATTTAATGTAAAGGAGATCAATGATTTCAATGTGTATCTGCATTACAGTCGATACGATAAAGCAAAAAAAGCATTTCTAGACTCAGAGCAGCTGGTATTAGGTTCCGCCTTTACCTACAAGAAAAATGTGTATATTGCCGCTGAATGGTTATTTGGAAAAAATAATCCTTATATCGGTGGTAGTAGTTATGGACAGAGTCTTGCTGCAGGTGGAAGCAATCAATGGGAAAATCAAGTCAACGTTAATATTGGCTATTATTTTTAAGATCTAACCAGTTGAAATAAATAATATTTTATCTAGATTTTATATACTTAAATTTTAGTATAAAAAGCCCTGAAACTTTCATTTCAGGGCTTTTCCGAATTTTGGTGAAGATGACGTCAGTTGAACCAAAACAATAAAACACTGTTTTATTTAAATTTTATTTTAATATAACTCAAACTCACCCAATTTTGACCCATTAAATTTTGGTACATTTTTTGATGGATTAAAAATGCTTACTGCATAAGATTAAAAGTAGCATATGTACTTTTTAATGCACTTTCATGTTTGCCTCAGTTAAATAAGCTTTCTTGCTAGTTTTGTTCCACAAACAGAGCTCTTGTCCAATTTTATTCTTCATATGTGCTCGTGGATATTGTCCCTGAATCAAGAGTGCAGAGTATCCTACACGGTCTTCAAACAACATAACATTACTCACTGCCTTAGCATTTTTAAGCTGACTGGCTTTTTCAGGAGCCGATTTGATATCCTGCTCATGATTTTTCCATGCCTGTTCCGGACTTGCGAAAGTCACATCACACTTGTGATAGCAGAACTTGTCGCAAAACCTAAAATAGAAAGATATTTAAAAAAGATACTATGCCTGACTACCATGATGAATTCCTGAAATTCGACTGTCTGGATTTATACTGAAACAAACTTATGAGGGAATCGAGCAATTTATACATGTTGTAACAGCACTTATTCGGGATTACACATAACGATGGTAAGTTGCCCATAATTTAAACTTTAAAATGCTCACTAATAATTTCGCTGCTCAGACTATCTTAAACAAAATCAAATGACCATTAACATAGTTCCCCCCTCCATGACTGGTTAACCTATCAGATAGATTATTCTCGTGAAGGCTGTAAGGATATTTACACCCATAAGTTATCATCACTTAGCAAGCAATTCTCGGTAATTTTTAGGAGTAACGCCCGTTAAGGACTTAAACCAAGTAATAAAAGCATTGCTTGTAAAGAAACCTAAGTTCTTTGAGATAATTATTACCGATGCATTTGAATTACTTAAATACTCTTTAGCAGTTTCTAGACGAACCTCTTCTAACAACTTAGTATATGTAGTTCCTTCATCATTTAATCTCCGAGTTAATGTACGAATATTAAGCCCTAATTTCTCTGCAGCAATTTCTCGTGATATCACACCCTTTTGCAACTGAAATGATATAATAAATTTAACTCTATTTGAAATTTCATCTTCAGGCTTATTCTGTCCAATAACATTTACTACATACTTCTCCAAATTAAAATAAAGCTCTTGATCTGCAGACTTAAATGTTTTTTTTAAAGCATCTTTTGATATAGCTAGTAGGTTTCGATTCATACCAAATGAAACAGGAATATTAAAATAGCTATCAAACACTTTCTTCACTTCAGAATTTTTTACATTATGCTTAAAGTGAATATATTTAACATATTGAGAATTACCTCCTAGTTTAGATTTAATAAAATCTATCCATAAGGCATATCTAAACTCTATAGATTTTTGTATAAGAAAAGAACTGTTAGAAACATTAATAAATTCTAAAAAAATATAATAATCATCTTCTGACACAACCATTTTCTCTCCAACATCACCATTTATCTCCCTATACTTACATGCGACATTTAGTGCTTCACCTAAGTTACTACATACACTTAATAGCATTCCTAACACACCAATAAGCGGCGCTCCATCTTTCAACAAAAAATGTACGAACCATAAAGGGTCATCAGAGTTATTATCTAAATATATTATTAAACGTTCAAAAATTTCCAGTGATACATACTGCTTTTCTTTTTTATAGAACTCTTCATCAACACCAACAACTTTTAAAATTTCAACTCTATCAAGGTCTTTAAAATCATAATGTTCAACAAAATATTTAAAAGCTGAAAAACGAACTCTCAGAGATCTTTTTCCGTCCATATTCACCTCACAATATTCAAATTTAAAAAATAATAAAAAACCTACATTTCTTTAAAAAATACATAATTTCCAAATACTATTCAACAAAAACCTAATCCAAAATTTAATTAAGCGCTATTTCAACAACATCAAAATCATTCAAAAAATAATATAAAAAATTAGCCTCTGATGAAATCAACCCCTCCAAAATAAAATAGATGGATTTTAAGAAAAAATTATATTTATAAAACATCTTGTTAGAGAAATCTAAATCATAAATAGAAAATCAGCCTAGGCATTTTTCAAAAATAATTAATAAAAACAAATTACAAATATTATTTATTCGTTTTCTGATAATCTCTATATTTTTTAGGTGTTTTGCCAGTTAAAATCTTAAACCATGTAATGAAAGCATTGCTAGTAAAAAAACCTAATTTCTTTGAAATAGTTACAATATTCATATTTGAATCACTCAAGTATTCCTTAGCTGATTCCAGCCTAACTTCTTCTAATAAATTACTGTATGTAGTTCCTTCTGCACTTAGTTTTCTAGTTAAAGTACGAATATTAAGTCCTAACCTTTCGGCGACTATCTCACGAGAAACCACTCCGTTCTGCAATTGAAATGATATAAGTGATTTTATCTTGTTTAAAATAAATCCATCATTTACATATACATCTAATAAGCTTGAAACATATTTTTCAATACTTAAATATAGCTCTCTGTTTGCCGACCTAAATGGTATCTTCAAAGCATCTTTCGAAACCACCAACATTGACACACCCATATTAAAATATACTGGGCATCCATAAAATTCACTATATAACTTTTCTTCCCCAACATTAACTAATCTATGTTCAAAATAGATACACTTAATAAAATCACCACCATTATCACAAGTCTTTTTAATAAAATCTACCCACCACAAAAACCTAAACTCTACAACCCTCCTAATATAAGTCAAGTTATCAGAACAGCTTATAAGTTTTAAATACAATTGACTTTCATCTTCACCAACAACCATTTCATCCCCTATATTTCCATTTATCTCTCTATATTTACAGGCTGTAACAATAGCTTCGTCCAGGTTATTACTGACTGTCATCAGCAATCCTAAAACAGCGATTGATGGGCCATTATTAATTAACAAAACTTTCAAAAAAAACAGAGGGTCTTTTAGATTTTCATCTAAGTATATAACAATTTTTTCAAAATAACTTAATGGGACATATAAAGGATCTATTTCTAATAAATTTTCGTCCAATCCAGATTTTTCTATTAGATCTGAACGTTGGATATTTAGCTTCTCACAATTATTCAAAATATACTTAATAACTTCAAAACGAACTTTACTTTGTTGCTTACTTTCCACATTTATCCCTACAACATTCCCCTGCATCCTTGCAGTTAAAACATCCTAGCAAACTAATAGAATACAGCTGTAAATCTGCACAATACTAATATTTAAAAATTGAATATCTAAATTTTAATTAAGAAATATTATCAAAATGAAACCTCAACTGTCACTGTATCTTGGTAAATACCTGCTGGTAAGTTATCCGAATTACTATCGAGAACTTTAGTGGTAAATACATACCCCTGTTGTGTTATTGCATCATGGATACCTGGATTTGTTGTTGCATTTAAGCTAGACCAGCTTTCACTACCACTTCCCCAACGTTCAGATGTAGCATTTTTATAGATTTCATATTTCATGAAATCATTACTTGATTGGGATTTCATTGAACGTTGATTACCATCTTGCGGATAAAGACCATTATTTAGACTAACAATATAAGGCGTGTTAATTGAACAGCGAATTCCCATTGAGGTTTGTATGGGTTCAAATTGTCCTGCGAATGCTGCTGTCCCAAAATTGACATTCTGCGCAAGAATTCGACAATCAGGTAGTACTCTAATTCTTAATGTTTGGACTGACTCAACTCCATCCCCCCATCTAAAACCAATCCCCAATGCTCCGCGCTTAAATTTTGGACTTTCAAAGAAAAATCCGAGCCCCGCAGCTGCAAACGCTGGAACTGAATAATACCATCGTATTCTAAATGGCACATCTGTATCATATATACCTGGTGAAACGTTTTGTCCCGCAGGAAGCTGGTAATAAAACGGTAAGCTGCCATTAGGCCCAGAAAAGAAGTTTAGTAGAGAAAAACGACTCATGTCTTTTTCTAAACCAGAAGAAATTGCTCCATTATCCGTATCGTATAAATTAGCGTAAAGTTGTTCACCAGTCTGTGAATTTTTAAAAGTATTCGACATTTGCTCAACTCTATATTTTAAATACGTCATATTTGCGAAAGCTGCACTAAAACCTTCACATGACATACCTGATTCAAATTGACTTGACGCTTCTCCATTTTCAAAAAGTGATATTGAAGGTACAGTTATAGTAATAGTTCTATTTGTACTCGAAACTGAACAACTTGCATGCGTATGACTTATGAATAAAACTGAACTAAAAGCCAAAAGACTAACATTCATTATCTTTTTCGAATTGAATTTCATGGTTTAGATACCTCACGGCACATCACTGGCTTAATTACAACAATCTGGTTTTTTGCTTGTGCGAGATCCACTGAAAAATCTGCTTTACAAATCGTTTGATCCGGGAGTTGTACTGTTATTGAATTTTCAGCTGTAAGGTTTTCCATATAAGCAATACCATCCATACCCACATAGCTGGATTCATAATCTGCTCTATGCACTGTTGAACCTGCTGGTACTAGCTGATTATTTTCCTGAACCAAATACACATTTGCTGAATATGAATTATTAACTGGGAACTTAATCACTACGCCTGAACCGCGTCTGGCAGCGATTCTGTTCTCAACTTTGGTAATGGTATAATTCGATGGTAAATCAATTGGGTCCACACTATATTTACCCGCATAATAAGGGGTTACAGAAGGCACAAAAATACGGCCTCTTTTATTGCTCGTACCAATTAAATTATTCTCATAACGGACTTTCACGTCTGGAACATCATTGGTATCAATTAATGCAAATGATTCGCCTAGGCGATTTGCAGCATAAAGGCCATTCTCCATGTAAACGAAAGAGCCAGAAGCACCGAACCAATAGTTGTAGTCATGATTTCCAGAAAGACCAAAGTTCGAATTAATATATTTATTACGATAATTGACTTGCGCCTGGTTTAAATCTTCTGCATTTTCATTAAACCTTCTGGTTAGATCATAACCAAACCCACCTTCAGATGGAGTCATGTGATTATAATTAACGTAGCCATAATCTCCTGAAGGATCAAAGGAATAGCCAGCATTTACAGTAGAAGCTCTCTGGAACAATGGAATTGATATCTGGAAAGCAGCATTCCATTCATTCTCAATAAAATCATGATTGGCACTAAGAGAGATTGTTGCTCCTTTCATATAAGAAGGAAGCACTGGAGCCCAAGACAAATTTAATAGTTTGTTTTCAAATTTATTAGATTCAGTCTCAATATACCCAATCCCAAATGTTCCAGACTTTTTCGTAGCAAAATAGGTATTTGCAGTCGTGCTTCGATTACTGTTTGCTGAGATTAGATCTGAATATTGTAATCTTGATAAATCAAAGTATTCATCATTACGATCTGTATGGCTAATGTTAAAGCCAAAACGGTTCCGATTATAGCTATAACCGATTGTATATTGTTCCCCACTTAAATTATCGTTTTTCTTTTCTGAAAGAGATTTGTCCGCCCAGCTTTTGGTTACAGAGCCATTTAATACCCCCCAATTGCCAAGTTTAAGAATCGACCCCACACCAACTAACTGTAAATCACTTGAAAATTCAGATCGTCCTTCAGCTGTAAGCCAGTTATTTACACCATATCGTGCATCAAGAGCACTGGCGAACTTACCATAAGAAAAATTCTCTATTCCATAGTCTTCACGAATTTGTCCCAGTGAAAGAGAATAATCAAAGAGACCTGGTTTTAATAAAGCATTAGAAATATAAAAGGGAACAGTCGTTGCAACCTGACGACCAACAGCATCAGTCGTCACAACAACAGCCTCACCTTTACCATTAATAAAAGGAATGTTATTTAAAATAAAGGGGCCAGACTGTACTTCTGTAGAGTTTGCCTTTTGTCCATTGATAATTAAATCAACAGTGCTTGGTAATGCAGCCTGTCCTTCAAACTGAGGTAGAGGATAAGTTATTAAATCAGGTCGAGTAGCATAATTTCGTTGCAGTTGAAGGCCACCTAAACGAACCGAACTCCCCCAAGTCGTTTTATTACTTGTAATAATGTCCCCTAGCAATAAGGAGGTTGCATTATTTTGATTATCGTATTGCCAAGTTGTATCGTAGCGTTTATAGCCATCATTATTTCTCGAGTTAGAATTTTCCCCAGAATTTTCATGATGGGTTTTGACGTACACTCCTGAATTTTTAAATACCCCATAAGGCGAAAAGAAGCGCTGTTCAGTATATAAACTGCTTGTAGTATTACCAAACTTTGGCTTATAAGTATAAAAATCGTAATTATTCAATAAACCTATCCCTGACTGTGCATGCTCAGGTTTATACCAAGAATCTTTTCCTACCATTTGAGTCGGCATCCAACTAGCAGGCACATCTAAATTAAAATACTGTCTAGCGGAATTATATTCATACTTTAATTCTGGAATTGTATTTAATGCTAACCAGTCAGAAGAGTCACCAGAAAAACCAAGGGTCAAGACATCCTGATCAGTCAAAGAAGAAGCACTTGAGTACATTACATCTTCTGGAATACTGATACTTAAATCATTTATGACCTTGGATTTCTGAATAAAATAATCATTATTCTTGACAAGAATCGGTACAACCTGACGTGTGGGATATTGATTTACGTTCAAATCCAAATACAGTTTGAATAACTGATTAACTTCTTCAATCCCCTTTGGAGCAGGAGGCAATTCCCCAGCAATTAATGCCTTAGGATAAATCCAAGCCCCGCCCGTGACTAGAATACAAAGAATACTCTTATATAAATAATTATATTGGAGAGTCATTTAACCACCCCCCTTTTTTATTTCAATTAACTCTTGTTTTACACCAGAACTATCCAAACCATAAATGCTAATGGAATTGAGTAATTCACGTGATATACCAGGTTCAACCTCAAATTTCATTGTTGAATTTGGTAAAATATAACCAAATGCAGCTTTGCCTAAAGCAACTTCTTTACCAGTTTGTGTCGTTTTAATTGCAGACAGTCTTGCAAATTTTTGCCCATCATTTTTCAAAAATAATTCGGTCTTACCTTGTACATTTTTTTGTGTATACCATGACAACATTGGTTTCGCTAAAGGATTCTTGGCATTTATTTTTTGACTTTCTTCTGTTAAGCCACTTCCAACACCCTTACCATACACAAATAATGGAATAGAGTAACGCATTTGGAAACTAACTTTAGATGCTTTACTTTCACCCTCAGTTTGTAAATTTACGGGTAATTCATCAACAATGACACGGTAAGCAATTTCCTTACCTTCTGGAACTAATCCTGCCTGAGTAAGACGCAACATATGCTTCTCACCAGCTTTTATTTTTGCCACCGGTGGACTAGGAATGACTTCATTTTGCTCACTATAGTCATCTTTAAAATTATTTTGATTCCACTTAAAAACACGGACCTGAACCATTGCATCTGTTTTCCCCGTATTTTGAAGCCAAATAGCGACAGCTTTTTCATTTGCTTCTATTTTTGGATAAATAGGCCAAATCAAAAATGTTGCTTGCGCCATTGAAAAACTAGATACAAGACAGGTTGTTAAAATTAAAGCGAAAGAAATCGACAATAATTTTATTTTTGAAAGAAAATAAGCCATATAATCACCATGAAATCAAAATTGAGACTGTATCTTTATAAATTCCCGCCGATCTAAACTGATTATTATTATCAAGATCAGCCACACCATAAACTGAAAAATCAAGGATAGAATTTGCAGCAGTTGTAGGGCTCAATGGATAAATATTCCCAGCCATATACTCCGTATTTAAACTACTAGATGTATATAGTTTGTAATTTATATATTCTGATGAACTGCTATTTTTCATACGGCGATTATGATTCACATCAAAATACTCCCCAGCATCCAACATAACACTAACAGGCATTCTTTCAGTACATTTTATACTCCAGGTTGTATTTGTATTTATAATACTTGAAGTTATTTTCTCTTGTGACAAAGCTGAATGCTGCCCAAAATCCATGTTCTGCTCACTATTTACTAGGCTACAACCTTTTTCAATAGTTGCTTGAACTATAAATGAGGATTTAGTTTGCGGTGCTGCTGCGTAAATAGGTTGGCCAGAACCTAGAAGCAATACAATAAATATTATTCTCTTCATTTTAGAACTCAATAACGATTGGAACTATATCACTATAGCTTCCCATAGAAATACGAGTACCATTATTTATGGCTCGACCAAACACAATTACATTTTGAGGTTGATTGACATTACTTAAAACAAAAAAATCATTCGGCTTTATTATCAATTTATTTTCACCATACAACAAATTATAAGCAACAAAATCTTTCCCATTGGTTAGGGCATGATAATAATTTCCAGAAAAACCAGATGGTACATTTACATCATTTTGACCCGAACCAAAAGTTAATTTGACTTGAGATATTCCAGAGCATTGAATTTGAATACCTGCACCATTTTCCCCGATCAAACTTGATTCGATGACCTCATTAAATGAAGCATTTGTTTCACCAAAATCTATTTCACCCAAGTTAATATTTGTAGTTCCATCAGCTATAGGCTTATTATTAATAAAACATGAAGGTAATAATTCTATCTGTGTATTTAATTTTGCGCCTAAATCACCCGCATAAACCGTATCAACCGAATAACCTAAAAGCGTTATAAACAAAGCGCGAATAAAATGCATTTCCCCTCCTTAAATGGGTTTGCCTCCCTACGGAACAAACCCATCTAGCTAACAACAAGTTAGAAGTTTACAGTTACTAATAAAGTATCCTTGTAATCACCTTGCGCTTTTGCTGTACCCGCATTTGGAGCAATAGCACCAAAAATAGGAACTGGAGTTGCTTGACCACCTACCGCAGTAAATGCTTGCGGTTGATTTACAGCATAAAGATTAGAACGTGCAGCATCGCGATAAACATTATAAGAAACAAGGTCATCTGCTACAGTATTTTTCAAAGAACGGTCACTACGCTCACCACCATCGATAGAAACTGTAAAGTCCACAGGATCAGTACCATCACAAGTCACTTCAAGTTCACCACCTGTAGCAGAAGAAGCAACTTCGGCAGTTAAAACGTTAGTCCAAGTACCACTTGTTTTACCAAAATCTAGAGTACCAAATTTGTTCATGCTTCCTTCCGTAGTTGAACCGCCTACAGAACAGCCAGTTGAAACATTTAATTTAACATCAACTTGACCAGTTACAGCAGCTTGAGTTTGAGCAACAAACCCTGAAACTAATAAAACAGCTAAAGCAGTTTTTGTGATATTTCTCATAACAAACACCATAAAATGTTAATTGGTTAACAGGAGTTGTAAGGTTATCACGCTGAAATTAACCACCTATTTCTCATTTGGGTCATATCATTTTTTATTTTGGGACATACAAGTAGTACTGGTAAAACCTATACAGAATTACTAGCATAAAAAATTGTTCAAATATTATCCTTAAACGCCCTTACTATGACTTTTATTGAAGTTAAGTCACGTTCTGCAAACCCACACTCTATAAAATCTTTTGCTAATAGATCCAAATAAAAACATTTATCCAGATAAATCTCAGTATAAATAGTAAGTAATCCTTGATCTTTATTTGATGTACAGAGGAAATAAGCCACTTCAATTTCAGCAAGTAACTCAGATCGGATGAATTTAATAAATTTTTCACGTGTAAAAACATTATTATGCCTAAAAAAAACTCTTAAGCAGTTCCCACATGATTGTGTAAATACCATTTCAAAGAATTTCATACATAAAAATTAATTAGACTTTTTTATCTTATATATCTTTATTATTTATTTTTAAATTTTCAATTTAGGACACAACTACACTGTACTGAATTAATTTATTTTTTCCCTAAAAATATACAAATCAGATAAGAATAAATATTCTTGCTTTTTTGTCATAATATACCATACCCCCCGATGGACATACTCAATTTCAACACCTTTTGCATACAACCCAGCTGCATCAAAGCCCGAAATTAATTTATCATACATTACAGCTATCCAACTTATATAGATAATAAAAAGGCCTGCCTAAGGCAGGCCTTTCAGAACAAGATTCATTGTCTCATTTGGCACCGAGACTTCACTCACTCTCACTGATTAATGCTAAGAATAATTCAGAGACTTAATATTACCAACACAATTAAATAATTAACAACCTATATTTTAAATATGTCTCAAATTAGAACAAAATAAGTCTCATACCAATAATTTAAAAATTAATTTTTTATACTACCCCTTTAAGCATTATTATTTTCAAATTCAAAAATATAATCCTCCCAAACTGATTTGCAGTTTGTGCTTATGAGCTACTTCCTCTTGATAAAATCCTGCTTCTTTACTTTGTTCGTTAATTTGCTTAGCTGAAGTAATGGGATCATTAAGATTTACTCCATTACTTAAAGTTAAGTCCATTTATTAGATCGGAGTATGGTAACTCTAGGCAGTACTCTTACCTCGTAAGGTCAGTTTTAATAGTAAACATGAAAGTAGATTACCTGATACAGCACTGTAATAATGTAGCCTTGCTACCAAGGTATGGAATGTTCAAGGTTATGGTTCTAAAAATGCACAAATCCAACTCATTTGTCTTATCTAGATTGATGTAAAGCCGCCCATAAGGCTTTCCCAGCCAAAATTGACTCAATAAGCATAGCTTGCTTGTTATTTAGTCGGTGTGGAAATAACAGATCCTGATTATGTGTCAGACGCAATGCCTGAAGTTCATCGATCATAATGCCTGTTAAAAGGGTACACTATGGGGTAAACCGTTCTTCATACGCTCAGCAGGGATATCCTACGCTCATCTAGATCAAATTCATCCCAACACGCTTGCAGTAATTCACTTACTCGAACGCCAGTAAGCATAATCAGAATAATTGCATGATGGGTTTCATCTGCTGGATAGGTTTTGATCCGTCTAAGGAATTCAGGCATTTCGCTTTCTGATAATGAAGCTAAGTTCTTCACTTTTTTATTTTTAAGTGCGTAGACCAAATCACTTGCTGGATTATCATATCTATTGCCATGAGCTATGGCATATTTCATGACCATACTACAACGTGACAAGGTGCGTTTGGCCACCTCTAATGAGCCCCTAGATTCGATTTTTTTGATTATCTGCAATACCTCTGGTGCTTGAATTTGATTAATTCGTTTATTGGCCAGAGCAATATACAGCTCATCTAAAGATGCTCGCACATTACTGATATGTTTGAATGATCATGTCTCTTTTTAATTCTCAAACCAGTCTTCAACCACCTCTTTAAAAAGTGGTTTTAACTCATCAACAGCCTCTACACGAGAAAACTTATATTTTATATCTAAAGCAATTTCACGGGCTTTTTCAAATCTAGATCAGGATACTGCCCTAATGCTTTAGATTTTCTTTGCCCATCAACTGTAAGTCGAAGCGCCCAATATTTACCCCCTTTGGGATCAATGATGAGTGACAACCCATTAGAATCTGATAATCGATATTGCTTTTCTTTAGGTAATGCCTTTTTGCACTCCACATCAGTTAGTGCCTTTTTTCCTGCCTCAATCATTTTGAATCTTGTGAGTAAATTTTCCCAATAATTACCCAGAGAAGGCAAAAATAAGGTCAAATCAAGTCGGATGATATCGGACAAACAGGCAAATAAAAAAGCCTTTAAGCATTGAACTTAAAGGCTTTTCTATATCGGATCGAACAATCTCGAATAATATTTTGGTGGAGATGGCGGGAGTTGAACCCGCGTCCGCCAGCACTACGCTCGAGAATACTACATGCTTAGATATCGTCTACTATTTTAACTCTTTGTGACCCGACGAACAGGGTACAAATCGCGATCCTCTAAATTTAGTACAAAGCCCCGAGGCTTGGCTTTATACGGACTTGTGTGCGTGCGCTTCAGTCGGGTTCACTGACCACAAGTATTCAGTGAAGCGGACAAGCTGCCCTTAGGCAGCTAGAGCGTATGATTCGTCGTTTGCGACTAAAAAATGCAAATTTGATTTACGAGAGGAAATGCGCTCTCGGCATGCATCTATGAGTTTCATTACCAGCGTCGAAGCCAGAAACATCCCCAAAGTACAGCGCAATCATAGCATAGATGACTAGAATTTAAATGCTAATTTCTAAGCATCGAGCAAAATATGCACTTATAAACCTATATTGTTGCGAAACTTGCGTTTTCAAGGACTCTTTTTAGAAAGAGCTGCCACTAGGACAGCTTCTAAATTTGAGCTTATAATGCACCATTACCTAACACAATGCCCTCACGGCGTGGGTCGACTCCACCAGCATATTTGCTTTGCTTATCAATTTTGACTTTCATAATCGTGGCAATACCACTGGTTTGTGCTGTATTGGAAATGCCATGGCCTTTGGCTTTTAAGCCATCAATCAATTCAAGCAAGGATAATTGGTCATTTGAGCTATCAATATTGGTGTTTGGGCTATTGGTTGCGCCGAAGTTCACCAACGATGTCGCCTGCTGTGCATTCAGGTTCCAGTCCAATGCCCCAACCAAGGTTTTGACCACATATTGAATAATGGTTCCGCCACCCGGTGAACCTGTAGCCATATAAAACTCATCAGCTGTGGTGCCTTTAAATACTAAAGTGGGCGCCATAGTACTGCGTGGACGTTTACCACCTTCGACCCGATTCGCCAACAAAGCACCTGTTTGATCGACAGGGTTGGCACTGAAGTCGGTTAGCTGATTGGATAACAAGAAGCCATCCACCATATGGAATGACCCCATACTGGATTCAACCGTCGATGTCATCGAAACCACATTCCCATAGGCATCGACGATAGTAAACTGAGTGGTGCCATGCTCTACTGTCGTATCAACACCTGAATTTGAGTCGAATTGACCTGCTTGCGCAACGCCCATACTTTGGTTCGGATTAATCAGTGCAGCACGTTGTTTTAAATAGTTTTTATCAATCAGACTAGTAATACCTTTTGCTGGTAATGGCACAAAATCAGTATCTGCAACATATTTGTCACGGTCTGCATAGGCCAAGCGTTCCGTTTCAGAAACCAAATGCACGCCCATAACATCAGGGATCCCACCCTCATTTTCTGGATTTTGGGGTGGATATTTACTCATATCAAAATTTTCTAAAATGCCCAGCGTTTGTGCAACTGCAATTCCACCTGATGATGGTGGTGGCATGGTACAGACATAGTAACGATCACGGTAAGTGCTACAGATTGGCGTTCGCTTTTTAACTTGATAATTAGATAAGTCCTGTAAAGTCATCAAGCTTGGGGTAATCGGTGTACGGGCGGCATCATCTCCGATTGTTTGTCCAGCCTTTGCCACGATATTCTCTGCCATCGCCCCACTGTACATGGCTTTCGCACCTTGACTTGCCAGTGCTTCCAGCGTTTTGGCATAGGCTTTATTGGTCATGGTTTCACCGACTTTACGAGGCGTACCATCTGGGTAGAAATAAGTCGCTACCGCATTGGCATCCAGTGCCAAATGGTCGGCATTACTTGCAATAGCATCGGCCAGACGCCCCGGAATGCGAAAACCATGATCGGCCAGATCAATGGCTTGATTAAAAAGCTGATCCCATTTCAGTTTGCCATGTTCCTGTTGTGCCTGTTCCAATAAACGCATTACCCCAGGTACTCCAATCGAACGTCCACTACGGCGAGTACTTGGCACTGGTGCAGGAGATGCTGGATCATGTATGTCCTGTCGGATCAGATAGTATTCATTGGCCGCAGCAGGTGCAGTCTCTCGCCCATCATAGGCAGTGACAGTTTTACTTTTCGCATCGTAATACATCATAAAGCCGCTACCTGCGATGGTACTGGACTGCGGTTCTACTAAACCCAAAACTGCTTGAACAGCAACTGCAGCATCCACCGCACTTCCACCTGCTTTTAAAATTTCGCAGCCTGCCTTTACTGCCAACGGCGTATTCGCGACCACCATATATTTATCAGCATATTTCACCGTATTATTTAATCGATAACCAGATGCACCTTCGGGTGCTGCTGGATCACCATTCTGATTGGAACCTACCACCACACTAGAGCCATCCTGTGCCAATTTGCTGCAACTGCTAGGGTCTTGATCAATGATCAGATTGGAATTTGAAGGCTGATCTGTATTTGAATCTTTGCTTGCTTGATCTGATGAGGTGTCATTTCCGCATCCCTGTAATATACCAACAGCCAATAAGCTGCTGAAAAAAAATGAATATCTATGATTCACGTGATAACTCCATTATATATACCTGCCTATCCATGCAATTTTCATGCTAGTTTATTTGTTTTCAGGTATAGAGGTTTTAATCTTTGATAAAAATAAACTTTTAATAATATTCAATGATTCTAGTCTTTATCTGATATGCCCAGTAATATCCTTCCTTGTCATTACAATATAATCCTTATCACTTTCAACTGGATTCTGGCATACTTTCTTTAGAAAAAAATAGGCAAAATCTATCAATTTCAGTTTAAACAGTATTTTTATACATAAAAAAAGCATCTCCTAAGAGATGCTTTTTTTCTTCAAAATATCTAGTGCGTTGGCATACCACCCGTATTGCCTTTCGGCTTTGGACTCATCCAGATCAAAGCACTGGCAAACACAAATACAATCGCCAACAGCATAAATACATGATTGGCAGACATGGTAATCGCCTCTTTGTCCACCAAATTGGCAATCGTGGCGAGTGTCGCATCAGAGGAGAATCCATTCTGCAATAAGGTATTTTGTACTTCTTGCGGATGTAAGTTATTCACCATTTCACTGCGCGCCACTTTGGCATGATCATCCCAGATCGTCACAGCAATTGAAGCCCCAATCGCCCCTGCCATGGTTCTCAAGAAGTTCATCAAACCAGCAGCCGATGCCATTTCCTGAGGCAAGACTGAGCCCATTGCAATATTTGACAGTGGGATGAAGAAGAATGGCACTGCAAAGCCCTGCAAGATTTGTGGCCATGCCAAAGACATAAAGTCGGCATCAGTCACCCAAAAAGCTCGCATCAAAGTTACAACACCGAGCAAGGCTAAACCAAAACTCGCCAAGGCACGCGGGTCATATTTGGTTGACAACTTGGCCACAATTGGCGACATGGTCAGACTGCCAAAGCCCATGGTGGCGGTGAGATAGCCAGCCCAAGTAGCGGTATAACCCAAATTGATCTGCAGCCACTGTGGGATTAGCACGATACTGCCAAAAAAGGAACCAAAGCCAAAGGCCAATGCCAATACAGACACGGCGAAGCCCCGATGTCGGAACACATACAGATTGACCACGGGATGCTTCTCGGTCAGCTCCCAAATCATAAACACGATAAAGCCAACCACTGCGATCAAAGCCAGCATGATAATACTGCTGCTATTAAACCAATCACGTTCATGCCCGAGATCGAGCATCAATTGCAGAGCGCCAATCCAGAGTACTAGCAGGCCTAGACCAATCGCATCAATTCGCAGTTTTTCAGTCTTGGTTTCAGCCACAGACAATAAACGTATCGCGGCTAAAACACAGAAGATCCCGACAGGAATATTGATAAAGAAAATCCAATGCCAAGAGAGATTGTCACTGATTAAGCCACCAAGGATTGGCCCTAAAATTGGCCCAATGACTGTAGTCATCGCCCAGAGACCCATCGCCTGTGCATGTTTTTCAGGTGGGAAAATCCGCATCAATAAGGTTTGGCTGAGTGGCATGAGTGGACCACCACAGAGACCTTGTCCGATACGGAAAAACACCAGCATTTCCAATGAAGTCGCCAAACCACACAGGAATGAAAAAATGGTAAAGCCAATCAACCCGAACACAAATACACGAACCGTACCAAAGCGCCCTGCGAGCCAACCCGTTAACGGTACACAAATCGCTTCTGCAACAGCATAGGAGGTAATCACCCATGTGCCTTGGGAACTGGAAACTGCAAGATTTCCAGTAATATGTGGGACTGAGACATTGGCAATGGTGGTATCTAGGACCACCATAAAATTTGATAGGGCGATAACAAATGCTGCTAGCAGTAAGCGCCCGCCACTGAGTTCTGCAAATGGATTTTGCGTTTTCATGGCTGATTACTTCGATGCAAGATCAATATCTGCTTGCATCGACAAACCAACGCGCAATGGATGCTCTGCAAGTTCTTTTGGATCAAGGCTGATACGTACAGGTAAACGCTGGACCACTTTAATCCAGTTACCTGTGGCATTTTGTGCAGGAATCAAGGCAAATGCCGCTCCTGTACCGCCAGAAAAACCTTGTACAACGCCGTGATACACCACGTCATCGCCATACAAATCAGAGCGTAAAGTCACTTGCTGTCCGGCTTTGACTTTCGCCAATTGACTTTCTTTGTAGTTGGCATCGACATACAGTGCAGAGACAGGTACCACCGACATCATTACTGTACCCGGCGCAACCCGTTGTCCAATCTGGATATTACGGCGTGCGATGACACCATCAACAGGTGCACGAATCACCGTCCGTTCTAAATCCAATGCCGCTTGCTCCACATGCGCTTTTGCAACTAAAACATCAGGTGTAGAGGCTTCATTGAAACCTTGAATTAAAGCTTCATTGGCAGCATAAGTACTTTCAGCCGCTTTACGACTTGAGGTCGCTTGTGCCAAGCCTGCTTGAGCCAAATCCAGACTGGCTTTTGCCGTTGAAACCGCACTTTGTGCCTTGCTTAATTCTTCTTTAGAAATTGCACCCGATGCAGCCAGTTCATTACGACGATTCAACTCCAGTGCAGCACGATCATAATCGGCTTGTGCCTTGGTCACTTGCGCCTGCGCACTGGTGATTTCATCATTACGCACCACCACTTGTGAGTTTAATGAGCTGCTATTGGCTTGGCTTTGTTTATATTGGCGTTGTGCTTTAGCAAGTTCTGCCTGCGCCTGTGCCAATTGAATCTTGGCATCACGTTCATCAATACGCACCAACACATCGCCTTGTTTGACCTGTTGGGTCTCTTTAACCAATACCTCAGCCACCTGCCCACTGACCATTGAGGTGATTTGTGCAGTTTCTGCACCCACATAAGCATTGTCTGTACTAACCGAATGATTAAAGAATAACGCCCAAATGCCATACAGAATTGCAGCGAGAATGAGAATGAGTGCGAAAAATCCAAGGAATTTTTTACGTTTTGCTTTCATTGCATCATCTGATGCCGAATCTGAAGCAGCATCCTGCTGGTTGGCTTGAGCGTCAGTCATAAGTTATTCCTGAAAATTAAAGAGATTTTTAACTTTTGGTTTAATCAGCCGATCAGTTTAATTTTGAAAACTTAACTGAATGTTAAAAAAACCCAAAATGAAAAATAAGAACAAAAACCATTTCGCATTTTAACGATAAAAAATCATATGACGAGATTAAAAAAAATAACTGATGCGTTCAATTCTTATAAATTGATATTTTAATGATAATAAGAAACTTAAAGTTTGGGTTCTAAGCATGTGATCTTCGTCGTCTCCTCAGACACCACAATGCTTAACATACCTATAAAGCATGAAGATATATGTGGAATAGGCTTGTGTATTTGGCTGGATTTGTTCTAATGAACTCAGGTGGAATATTGATTTTTGCACATCAATTCATTTTTCCACGCGAGAAAAACGCGGTCATTTATGGATCAGAATGGCATTTTTCTTGCTGCTAAAACAACAAACACTTCGCTAGGTGAAAGGACGATGACATCACTCAGCCAAAATATGGATCTTATCCATCATTCCCATCAGGCCGACTTTGCTCAAGATCTGATGTCAATGATCTGTGGTGAACACCGCTTGGATACCCTATGTCGAGAAACACTCGATTTTCATTATGACGGGATTCGTTTACCGCATAAAAAAATGGCAATCGGGACCATCAGCTATGGAGCCAATGTCGCCATCAATATTGCCAACCTAAAAGCCTATAGCATCAGCCTGCCCTTTCACGGCAAACAAACGCTCAGTATCCGTGGCGCAAAATACCAATCCGATGCACAAACTGGTTTGATTGTCTCCAATCAGGACTTACAGGATTTGGTCATCAATCAGGACTGTCAAAAATTTCAGGTGGTCATTCCTGAAAATAGCTTGCAACTGGTGCTGTCCGAACTTCTCAATCAACCAATTGAAGAAGCCATCGTATTTAACCCTGAAATTTCCTTGTCGATGACTGGCTTGATGCAAGCATGGTGGCACAATATTGAAAATTTCTTGCAGTTAAAATCGCATTATGCTGACTTCTCAGGCCTACCCATGTTTTCCGAGGACTATGAAAATTTTGTGATAAAAGCCCTGCTACTGTCTCAGGAGAATAATTATTCTGCGGCGCTACATGAACGCTGCAACCGAGCTGAGCCTGCCTATCTGCGTAAAGTAAAAAACTTTATCATTCAGCATGCCCATGAAGCCCTCAATGCTGAAAGCTTACACACGTTGGCAGGTGTGTCTAAATCCAAACTCTATGAAGAATTTCAGCAGCATTATGGCCTGAGTCCAATGGCCTATCTACGTAAATATCGCCTACAGCAAATCTATAAAATATTGAGCAATGCCGCTAAGCATCAAAAAATTTCCATCTCTAAACTGGCTTATGATTGGGGCTTTAACCACCTCAGCCGTTTTGCTCAGGAATATAAGGATGAATTTGGGGAAAAACCAAGTGAAACCCGAAATAAACATGAGTGAACACTCTTAAATATAAAAAAGCCCAGTCAACATACTGGGCTTTTTCCATTAACTGGTGCTTAACACTGGATTGGCTTTATTGTTCTGACGCATGGCTTTTAAACTCAAAGCAATAAAAGCAATCAAGGTCGGCAAAGCCAACAGATAGAAAATTCCGCCAAGACTGATCTCATAAGTAAAAATATAAGAACCGAAGAATGCCCCAAAGATGGCGCCGACGCGACCAATACCATGCATCCATGACACGCCTACCGCACGACACTGCGATGGATAAAATAAAGCGGCCAAAGGCAATAGAGACGATTGCGCCCCTGTCAGCAATGCCCCGATCAGGAAAATACTGATGCCAAGCAATAAGATACTGGAACTAACGAAGCCCGCAACGATAAACATGATAAATGCAGTCAGGTAAGCATATTTAATCACCAGAGTTGGATTCAGTTTATCCATATACCAGCCCATGATAATGGCCCCGATCACCCCACCAAAAGGGAATATTGCAGCAATTAAACTAAACTGTTGTGTGCTAAAGCCTGCGGTTTTTAAAATAGTCGGCATCCAGCTGGTTAGCAAATAGAACACCAACAGGCTCATAAAACAGCACAGCCATAACATCACTGAACCCCATAGATATTTGCCCAAAACTGTTTTGACGGGACTTTCACTACGATCCACATCGATATGCGCTAGCTCAATTTTGACTGTATCAGCAAAAGCATGACCTTGAATCTTTGCCAGAATCTGTTGCGCTTTGGCTTGCTGCTCTCGTTTGATCAGATAAGGCACTGATTCAGGTAATTTCAGTAATAAAGCCACCACGAGGAACAACGGAATAATGCCACCTAAAATCACCACTTTGGCCCAACCCAGATTTTCCAGTAAATAAGCAGACAACAGACCGCCACAGGAAATCCCCAACATAAATCCACAACCCGCCAAACCAGTCAGAAAGGCTTTACGTTTCGCAGGCATAAATTCTGAAACAATCGTACTGATATTTGGCATCGCCGCACCCAAACCCACGCCGGTAATAAAGCGGTAAATCATCAAGTCCTGCGTGGAAGAAGCAAAACCACATAAGATGGTAAATATGGAAAATAATAAAGTGGTGAACACGATCACCCCTTTACGCCCAAACCGATCTGCCAATGGTCCTGAAATAATTGCACCGATCGACATCCCCACCAGCGCTGCACTGAGTACGGGTGCCAATTCAGGTTTACTGATGCCCCAATCATCCAGTAAGGCAGGTGCGATAAAACCAATAATTCCAGTATCTAAACCATCACAAAAAAACACCAAGAAACCTAGTGCAAAGACCAGCCATTGTAGTGGCGATAAGCGGTCACGATTGATTACGGTATTAACATCAACTGTCTTCATCTTTATTCCCTTAAAAGCAAATTCTGTTAAAACTTCTGTTGGTTGGATCAATTAAATATGTGCAGTCAATCTCTCCTTCAGAGTCGTCTGATTGCATACATCCGATATTTCTAATGTTGAGGATGATGTTTTTGATGAATGAAAAAAGGGATGGTCATTACGATGTTCCACCCCTTTTCGATTAAGCATCGAGTGCAATACGTGCACTGTTGCTTTGTAAAAACTTCTCGCTATAGAGACGGTAATTACTTAATGCTTGCTCATCCAGCCAGCATTTGACCGCTTCGATCATCGGCGGTGGCCCGCATAAATACATATCAAAAGCTTGTTCCGCGAGTTGCTCCCGATTTAAGTGCTGATGGATATAACCTGTTTTGCCTGTCCACGTCTCTGAAGATTGGGTGACGATAGGTTGATAGTTAAAATGCGGCATCCGTTCTGCATAGGCCTGTAACCGCGATTGCTCGCATAAGTCGGCTGCCTGATTGACCCCGTAATACAACTGAATTGCGGGTGCATCGACTTGCTCGGCAATATTGTCCAGCATACCTAAAAAAGCAGATAGACCTGTGCCGCCTGCAATAAACACTAGCGGTCGCTCTACTTCACGTAAATAGAAACTGCCCAAAGGTGCTTCCATCATGATGGTTTGCCCCACTTGGCAACGTTCACGTAAATAATTACTCATGATCCCATCAGGCAATAAGCGAATTAAAAATTGCAGTTGATTGTCTGGATTGGGTCGATTGGCAAAGGAATAAGAACGCCAATCTTCTGTCTCAGGGATTTGCAAACGGGCATATTGACCGGGTAGAAACTCAAGTTGCTTGGCAGATGAACTGGCATCGACATGCAGGATGGCGGTGCTCTCTGACACCAGTTCAAGCTTGGTCACTTTGCTGGCAATTTTCAGTGTCTCACCAGCGTTGCAGATTTCAGAACTATGATCAAAATAAAAGGCCGCATTGGATTTGACCCGCGTTTGGCAAGCCAGCATTTTACGCTCAGCCAAATCACGCTCACTCAACGCATCTTCATCGACATATTCCTGTTCATAAATACCAGTTTCGCATTGGCCCTGACAGGTTCCGCACACGCCCTCACGACAATCCAAGGGTAAATTGATGCCTTGACGAATTGCTGCATTCAACAGTAACTCATCCTCTTGAACTGAAATAAAAAAGGTTTTCCCATCGGCAAAATTAAGTGCAACTGAATGTCCCATCATGATGCTCCCTTAAACATGATAAAAATCTAAGACCGAATCAATTTTGTCATTCAGCAAAATCGTGTGCTGACGGCGAATACGGAATCCTTCTGCAGTAGGTCTTAACAGATAAGTGGCATGTCCATAGAAACAACCTTCCAGACCTTGACGGTTATATAAAGTGCTCCAACCGACTTTGGCTTCAATCAAACCCTCTGGCAGGGTTTTGACCTGTACATTTTGAATGCTGTGCTGCGTGCGGGGTAAGGGCGTGGCTGATGCCGCTTTGCCGGTACGGATACGAAACACACGATCTTCCAGACCTGAGCGATCAGCATAATAGACATAAGACAGGCCCTGATTCGGATCTTCGACATAACGATGGTCATCAATCCATTGCGGAATGTGATATTCACTATCTTCATCATACAATTCCAGATAGGCATCCCAATCATAACGGTCGCATAGCTCTGATTTCTGATAAAGGAATTGTGAAACAGCAAAATGTAATTCAGCAGTCATGGCTTAGACCTCCTCTGTCACAGTATCTAACTGGTAGGTGATATCCTGCATTTTTAAGGCTTTCCGATTTAAGCCATCCAACATTAAACGTTGCCATTGACCATGCTGATTGACATAGAGGCCTTCATGCGTCAGTTCACAGCCCGTGATCACAGGTTGAATCCCCAAATCCTGTGCATTTTGCGTCAGCTCATAACACCATTTATGCTGTCCGCGGGAAATATCACTCCACCGCTCCAAACGTGCTTGGAAGCCTTTTTGCTGTTCACGGAACTCCACCAAATCATCAGGCGTACCTAAGCCAGAGACATTGAAAAAGTCTTCAAACTGGCGAATGCGGTTACGACGTGCCTCGGTCGACTCGCCTTTTACTGCCAGACATTGGCTAATCACTTCAGTTTTATTCCACGCCACAGGACGGACAATACGCAGTTGAGAACTGATCTGATCCATAAAGAACAAGCTTGGATAGAGGTTTAGGTTTCTGAGGCGATGCATCGCCCATTCAGCACGCTTAGCACCATATTTTTCCAGCAGATAAGGCATCACCGTGTCATAGCCAGGACGCACCGCGGGATTTGGCATCTCACTGAATAGAACACTGTGACCGTTTTTAAAACTGAACCAGCCATCATCGGTTTGGTTATCACCTGCACCTAATTTACTGTAATCCAAGGTATCCAGATCATCGCCTTTGGCTGCATTAACCTGTTGGCGATGTTGTACGGTTGAGACATAGTTATAGTGCACGGTACTGACGTGATAGCCATCCAGACCATTTTCATTTTGCAGCTTCCAGTTTCCTGCAAAGGTATAAGCAGACTTGCCTTGCAGGACTTCCAACTCACCAGTTGGCGACTGTTCCACCATTAAATCGAGGAATACTTTGGCATCCCCCAAAAAGTCTTCAAGGGTGTCTGTTGCTTGTGTGTCCAGACTGACAAAAACAAAGCCACGATAACTGGCAATGCGTCCTTGTTTGAGACCACGACTGGATTTATCAAAATCTTCACAATATTCCGCAGGCGCTTTGACCTTGACCAGACGACCATCTGATTTATAGCACCACGCATGGAACGGACAGGTAAAGGTAGATTGATTGCCTTTGGCCACACGGGTTAAGGTCGCACCACGATGTTCACAGGCATTGACCATGGCATGTAATTGACCTTGACCATCACGGCTAATAATCAGCGGTTGGCGTCCAATCTGAACCGTTAAAAAATCATGATTGTTGCGAATTTCACTTTCGTGACAGGCGTAGATCCAGACTTTTTCAAAGATCAATTCCATTTCCAAATCGAAAAGCTCAGCCTCTGTGAACATCTCGCGTGCAATACGGAATACGCCATCGTTCGGGCGAAAATCCAAACATCCTGTGATGAAATCTTGCCATTCTGCAATATTACGTGGAGCCATTTTCATCTCCTCCAATCCATAAAAACCTTTTCATGATTGAAGCCTGATTTATGGCCCAGCTCTATCCACTTTTTCCAGATCTCTATCCAGTGTGTGAATTATTTTTAGATCGTTTTATAGAAAGATGATGCAGCCAATTGAGGTAGAAATATTCGCACCCCAACCCGACTCATCGAATCATACTTTAGGGAAGATAGGCCGCTAATTTTTAATCGCCCGTGTTGCCAAAAAGGTTGGCATGAATTGATCCACTAAAAAACGTGGTTGTGGTTGATCATCTTCATAAAAGCTTTGAATAAGAAAACCTGCGGCCAGTTGCCCCTGAATTAAATCTGTTAGGCTATGTCCAAACACCACCGCCTCACCTGCTTGCAGCTTAGCATTGAGTGCCTCTGCACTCAGATCCTGAAGATCGGAATAAGGTAATCTATAAATCGGGTGAATCAGCCCCTGTTTGGCATATTGAGGATTGCGATCTGCTATAAAAACCACAGGATTATAAAAACTGGCGATCAAAACCCCTTGCGGTTTCAGTACCCGATAGCATTCCCGCCATACTGCTTCAACATCGGCAACATACAGGTTTGAAATCGGTTGAATGATCAAATCAAATTCAGCATCCTGAAATGCCTGCAAATCACACATATCTCCCTGAACGGTCTTGAGCTGAAGTCCTTCCCGTTCAGCAACCATTCGGTCTTGCTGCAATTGTTGATCAGAAAGATCAAAGACCGTGACATTCGCGCCCGCAGCCGCCAACACAGGTGCTTGTTGACCACCTGCAGAGGCTAAGCACAGGATGTTTTTTCCGACAATATCACCGAGCCATGCTTTGGATAATGGTCTTGGCGTGATATGTAGCTCCCAATCACCATGACGAGCTGCGCGAATCAGTTCATGACTGACAGGACGTGACCAAGCTTGCTGCTCTCTCGCCTGCTGATCCCAAGCTGCACGATTATGGCTGAGAAAATCGAAATGATGGATTGGCTTTGCCACAATGAAGCTCCCTTTTCTGACGCTTAAATCGTTCAAGATAGAAATACGATATCAACACGAAAAAAGGAAGCGGTGTTCAGGACAGAAGCTGCTGCCTAATAGACAGTTGAGCTTGTGCCATCTAAATTAATAGGCATAAGACGCAATTGCGGTTGCAATCGCTTTCTCTTCATCATTGACCATGGTCATACGCATGGTGCATCCTTTACGACCTAGACGTAAGGTTTCCGCACGGGCAATAAAGAATTTTCCCCGCCCAGGTGCCAGATAATCGACCCGCATATCCACCGTCGCTAAACGCGATACTTTTTTGATAGTATCAGGTAAATCTTCTGGGGTAGCACGGCGATAAAGCTGCTCCATCGCAACCACCCCACCAATACTGTCCAGAATCGTGGCAGCAACGCCACCATGTAAAATCTGAAATGCCACATTCCCCACCAGTTCTGGCTGCATCTCAACATAGGCTTCAATTTGATCATCGACCACTCGCATGACCATGCCACTGTAGTTAAAAAATGGACAGGCATTGAATGCCTTGCACAGCTGTTTCAACACCACTTGGTGGTCTGCCTTGGCACCTAGCTGAATATTCCCAGTCCAGTTTCTCTTTACATCATTCATACGCGGCCTACACTCAATGGAAAGAATAACTTTCCATTATTTTGCACAAATCTAAAAATATGGGGCTACAATAGCGGGGTTCTGTAATTGGGCAACAGCGCTAAGCTCTCCCTAGCGTGACTTAATACCTCAATTATTCCTATAGTGTAATACTGAACATCGAGATTGTTATGACTTATACGTTCAATCGTCCAGCTTTTCCTGCGACTCGCATGCGCCGTATCCGTAAAAATGACCAACTTCGTGCCATGGTCAGCGAAACTCATTTAACGGCAGATCACTTGATTTATCCAGTGTTTGTACTACCAGGACAACAACAAACCCAAGACATTCCAAGCATGCCCAATGTGCAACGTTTGTCGGCTGATTTATTACTAAAAAAAGCAGAAACCTTGCTTGAACTCGGGGTTTCAAAACTTGCCTTATTCCCTGTCACCCCACAACAAGATAAAAGCTTAACCGCAGAAGCTGCTTGGGACGACAATGGCTTGGTTCAAACGACCTGTCGCCTACTTAAAAAAGAATTGCCAGAAATGGTTCTGATTACCGATGGTGCATTGGACCCTTATACCACACATGGTCAAGACGGTATTATTGATGATACGGGTTATGTACTGAATGATGAAACCGTTGAATGCTTAGTGAAACAAGCACTCAGTCATGCTGCCGCTGGTGCCGATGTAATTGCACCAAGTGACATGATGGATGGTCGTATCGGTGCGATTCGTCAAGCATTAGAGCAAAACGATTTTATCTACACCAACATCATGGCCTATTCAGCCAAATATGCCTCAAGCTTCTACGGACCTTTCCGTGATGCGGTGGGTTCTGCCAGTAACCTGAAAGGTGGCAATAAATACAATTACCAGATGGATATTGGCAACCGTGCTGAAGCCCTGCATGAAATTGCGCTGGATCTGCAAGAAGGTGCGGATATGGTGATTGTTAAACCAGGTATGCCTTATCTGGATGTAGTTCGTGAAGTTAAAGATACCTTCGGTGTCCCAACCTTTATCTATCAAGTGAGTGGTGAATACGCCATGCTTGCAGGTGCGATTCAAAACGGTTGGCTCTCTGATAGCGTGATTCTAGAATCATTGATGTGTTGCCGTCGTGCAGGTGCAGATGGGATCTGGACCTATTTTGCAGAAGATGCAGCACGTAAATTAAAAGAGATGAAATAAAATCTCCCCTAACCCCTCTTTGATAAAGAGGGGAATCTTTAACTTGGCTTAACTTTATTATGCATATTGCCATCATTGGTGCGGGTATTAGTGGCTTAATGTCAGCATTGGAACTTGCTGAACAAGGCTGCTCTGTCGATATTTTTGACCAACAGCTTGCAGGTCAAGCTGCCTCATGGGCGGGTGGAGGTATTCTCTCACCCATGTATCCTTGGCGTTATGCGCCCGAAGTCAATCAGCTGGCCCAATATGGCAAGGCACTCTACCAAACATGGAATGAAAAACTGCTGCCTGTTACGGGTATTGATTTTCAAATCCACGATACGGGCATGCTGATTTTTGATCAGGACGATTTTGAAGTTGGCTTGAATTATGCTACTCGCTACCAAGAACCGATGCAGCAATGCGAACTGCTCAATCGCCCCAAACTCGAAAAGATTAATCCCTATATTTCCCAGAAATTCCAACAAGCCATCTATTTCCCACAACTCTCGAATGTTCGTAATCCACGTTTATTACAATCATTAATTTGCTACTTAAAACAACACCCTGCAGTACGTTTTTTTGAACACTGCCCTGTTGAAAAATTAATGATTCAAAATAAAAAAGTTCTAGGGATTGAAACCGAAGATGGTCAGAAATTTAGCGCAGATTATGTCGTGATTACATCTGGGGCATGGAGCCAGCAATGGCAGCAACAAATCCAACGTAATATCCCCGTGCATCCTGTACAAGGACAAATGCTGTTATTTAAGACCCCTAAAAACTGGCTACCGACCATGTGTATGAATCAGGTAATGTATCTAATTCCACGTCAAGATGGTCACATCGTCTGTGGTTCCAGTATGGCAGAGACTGGTTTTAGCACTGCCGTAGATGAACATACTCAACAGGATATTCTCACTGCCTGTTTAGAGATGGTGCCTGAATTAGCGCAATTTCCAATTGTAAAACGCTGGGCAGGTTTACGTCCAAGTTCTCCACAGGGCATTCCCTATATCGGCGCAATGCCTGAACTGGAAAATCTTTGGACCAATTTTGGACATTTCCGCAATGGTCTATGCATGGGCGCTGGTTCAGCACGTCTGCTGCGTCAGCTGATATTAGGGCAAGAGACACTGGTTGATCCGAATGCTTATTCACCGCTGCGCTTAAAGCGACAGGATTTAATTTCTTGCTAAAATTGCAGTTAATGCCACATTTAAATCTGGATATTGAAATTGAAAACCCTGTTCCAGCAAGGCCTTGGGCGCCACATATTGGCCATTTAAAATAAGCTGCGCTTGCTCGCCAAGCATCGATATAAATACACACTTAGGCATTCGCATAAAAGGTTTGCGCTTTAAAATGTGGGCAGCCGTTTGAGCAAATTGTTGTTGATTGATTTGTTCAGGTGCGACAAGGTTATACACCTTTTGACTGTGATTGGATTGCAATAGAAAAACCATAGCATTTAGTACATCTTGGATATGAATCCACACCACAGGTTGTTGTCCCGAACCAATTTTTGCAACCGCATTCAATCGAATCGGTAACAGCATTTGTGGCAAAATCCCGCCCTGCCCAAAAACCACACCCAAACGAATGATTTTGGTATTTTGTTGGCTAAATTTTAAAGCGGTTTGCTCCCACTTCTGGCAAAGTTCAGACATAAAAATCGCTTGCGGTGCTGTATTTTCATCACAAACAAGCTTCCATTGTTCTTGTGGATCAATACCGTAATAACCAATCGCAGAACCAGAAATAATACATTTCGGAAAAATTTTCCGTTGTTCCAACCATTGATACAGTTGCTCTGTCACCTCAACACGGCTATGTATTAATTGCTGTTTACGTTGTTCCGTCCAGCGTTTTGCACCAATATTTTCACCCGCCAGATTAATCACATAATCAATCTGTTGCGTTTCAATTTGATCAAGATCATTCACCCAACGTAGGTCTGAATGCTGAGAAACTAAATTCGGCTGTCGGGTCAGTGCAATGATTTGAAATTGTCGTTCCAATAAAAAAGGCAACAAATGAGAACCAATAAAGCCACTTGCGCCTGTGATTAAAACTGTCTGTTTTTGCATCCCACTCTCATCCCGCTTGATATTGATCCAGCTCCATATCTCAGTCTTAGCAGAATAAAAGTAGATTACAAGTGAACTTTATTCGACTAGCTAAACATTTTATTGGCCATTCTTTGTGCTTGCGGCCCATAGAACCAATAGGTAATTAAGAAGAGCGGCACGGCGATCACAAACCACATTGCTAAAATACTAAGCAGAAATGCAGGTTGTTTTAGATATAACAAGAAGTTTTGCCAAACTTCGGGATCTTTACGTGCAAAAATAAACAGCCCTAACAATAAGCCACAGACATTGTATCCCCAAAAGATCAGACTAAATCCAATGCTTAAATGTTTCCTTTCCTGTGGCGTCGGTGCACGGCGTTGTTGCTTGAGAAATTTGAATAAAATAACAATGATCGCAATTAAATAAGGAACCGCAGTCAACACGCCACCAATACTATTGGGTAAAATAGCGGCCAGTACACCTGCCAACAATGTTGCAGTAAAACAAATTATAAAAAACCAGAGATAGTACAAACGCAATGAAATCATAAAGATAAACCTAATTAGACTGGCTTTAGAAAATAATTATAAATTTTTTTCACTTTTTTTTCATTTTTATGTCAACCAATCCTCAACCAGTGTCGTTATATAAGGTATAAGGTCGCAGCAACCGATTGGACATTGCACGGCATCCGCGATGTTTTCGGTGACCTTTCATTATGACTCTCCATCTTTAACAATGGTTGTGTTAGCAGCCAGAACCATTGAAAAAGATTTTGACCGACGATTTATCATCACTCGAATCGTCGGTTTTTATTTGCCTGCAATTTGGGGTTGATCAGGTATTGGCTACATACATTTTCATCAGTCCACCCTCATCTTCTGTCACCGTGGTTAAAAATGTCCAGCCACACTTTTCGTAAAAATCATCTAGGTCAGTCACCAGATAAAGCTTTTCAAAGCCTAATGTTTTCATTTCTACTCGGGCAAAATCCAGCAGCTGTTTGGCGATATTTCGCTTTCGGTAAGCCTCGTCTACAAATAAGGCACATAGGTTTGGACTGAGATCTTTGCGCTCATGGAAGTCATTATCGATCACCCCAGTGCCAGCAATAATGTGCTGTTGTTCATTCAGAATCACATACCATTGCGGAATTCCTTCTGGCTGTTCAATCGAGCTTTGTATACTGTCTCGATAGGCCTCAACAGGAATCTCCCATTTATCTGAAAACCAGATTGCAGCCTGTTCTCGCAATTCAGGATGATTCGCTAATTTAATAATCTTCATCAATGCAGGATTAACCTCTTATACTTTACTCAAATGTATTCAATGCGATTTTATGATCAAACCGCAAAATGCGCACCTGCTTACATAAATCTCTCATCTTCCAATTCCATATCTCTTTAGAATAATCCTAAGACTATAAAAATTAAGGGCAGATTGAATGAACAACATTATTTATTTTGAAATTCAGTCATCAGATCCACAACGTGACATTCACTTTTATCAATCCGTATTTGGCTGGCAATTTGAAAAAGTAGAAGGCCTACCGATTGAATATCATCGTATCGCAACCACTGGAATTCATGGCGGTTTATTACAGCGTCCTGTAGCAACCCCAGCAACAGGATGTGGAACCAATGCCTTTACCTGTAGTATAGAGGTGGCAAATTTCGATGAAACGGCAGCTAAAATTTTAAGTTTAGGTGGGATTATCGCCATGGAAAAATTTGCGATACCGAACCGCTGCTGGCAAGGCTATTTCATCGACCTCGATCATAATACCTTTGGGATTTGTGAAATCGATGAACAGGCGCAGTAACTTGCTAAATTCAAGTTAAATTTAAATGATTACCGCCCCTTAAACTGCGGTGGACGTTTTTCCACCATGGCTCGAACGCCTTCTTGAGCATCTTCAGATACAAACAGCGGCATTAAATAATTGTTCATTTTTTCAAATGCAACTGTTTGCCCTTCCACGACTGCATCAGTTGCAGATGCCAATAAAGCTTGCACTGCCAACGGTGCGGCACTACAAATCTCTTTGGCAATTTCCAAGGCACGTTCAAGTTGCTGCCCTGACGCCACCACCTCCGAGACGAGATTCAGCTCATATGCCGTTTTGCTATTAAAAGTCTTCCCCGTCAATAAATAAGGCATGGCTTTTTGCCAACCAGCAGCTTGTACAAAGCGCACTGTTGCACCACCAAATGGCATGATGCCGCGTAATACTTCCAACTGACCAAATACTGTATTTTCGCTGGCAATCACCACATCGGCATTCAGCATTAACTCTACCCCAGCGGTATAGCAGATCCCTTGTACAGCCACCACCACCGGTTTAGTCCGATGTCGACCGCCTGTTCCCCACGGATTCACTTGATCCGCTGCAAAATTAAAAATGCCTTGTGAAATTTTAGACTGTAATTCAACCAAATCTAAACCCGCAGTAAAATGATCACCATGCGCAAATATCACAGCACAGCGTAATTCAGCATTGTTTTCATATTCGGTTAAAGCAAGGGATAAATCCTGAATCATATGACTATCAAAGGCATTACGCTTTGCGACTCGATCCAAGCCAATCAACATGATGTGATCAATAATTTCGCGGCTTACTTGACCTAAGCTCATTTTATATTCCTCATTGTTAAAATAATGGCATTGAGATCAAACTAGAGCATCGCTTAAAAATGATCAAGCGGCATCTTGTAGTGCTTTTCTGCTGAGTAAGACTCTCCCTTCCCTCTGAATACGTGCTACCTTATTCTGGTTTATTTTTATTTTTAGATTCATTTATGACTGTGCGTTTTTTTCATACGTCTGACTGGCATTTGGGGCAGTTTTTTTATAATCATTCCCGCCACTACGAACATGAACAATTTCTGGCATGGTTACTTGAGCAAATCAAAGCAAAACAACCGCATGCCTTATTGATTGCAGGCGATATTTTTGATGTGATCAACCCCAGCTCACAGGCACAAAAACAACTGTATCAATTCCTTGCCGATGCACATGAGCTTGCCCCACAGATGCAAACCTTGATGATTGCAGGCAATCACGACTCAGGTTATCGGATTGAACAAGTAGAGCCATTATTAGAAAAATACAATGCCAAAACCGTTGGTGTGATTCGTTGGAATCAAGATAAAAGCCTCGATTTAGAACGTTTAATTTTGCCGATTTATGATCAACAAAAACAGATTGTGGCGTGGTGTATTGCCCTGCCATTCTTACGATCAGCCGAAATTACAGGCTTTAATGAACACACCACCAACAGTCAAAATGCGATTGCTTATTTACACCAACAGTTAATCGAAGAAGCCAAACGCCGTAAAACTGATGATCAAGCCTTAATTCTAATGTCACATGCACATATGCAAGGTGGTGAAACTTCCGATTCAGAGCGGCCGATTATCATTGGCAATGAAGAGGCACTGTCTACAGCCCTGTTCGATGACAGCATTGATTATGTGGCGCTGGGTCATTTACATAAACCACAAAAGGTACAGCATCCACATATTCGTTATAGCGGTTCACCAATTCCACTGTCATTTAGTGAAATCAACTATAAACATCAAGTGGTTGAAGTCAGCATTGATCCTAAAAAAAATGAAGATGCGTTTAGCTTTGAAACGTTGCCAATACCCCGAAGTATTCAACTGCATAAAATTAAAGATGAACTCAGTGTAGTCATGCAACGTCTGCGCAATCTACCAAATGAACCGATCGAAAATCTGGAGCACCGTGAATATGTCGATATCGAATATCACACCACGACGCCCCCACAACCCAATTTACGACAACAATTTGAAGATGCCCTGCCCAAAGATCGTTATCGACTGGTGCGCATTTCCAGACAATATCTCTCCAATGAAAGCAATGCAGAGCGCAAGCAAAGTATTAGTTTAGAACCACCGACACCCGAAAAACTATTTCAGCAAATTTGGGAGAAAAAAGGCTATCACGCCGATGATGAAGTCACTCAAGACTTTATGAGTTTGGTCGCAGAAGCACAAAAGCAACTTGAAGATGATCAGACTGTTTAAGGACCTGCCATGAAAATTTTATCAATTCGACTGAAAAATTTGGCATCTCTGGCAGATGAGCATTTTATTGATTTTGAAACTGAGCCTTTGGCCAGTGCGGGACTGATTGCCATTGTCGGAAAAACCGGCGCAGGTAAATCCACCATTTTAGATGCCATGTGTCTGGCCTTATTTAATAAAATTCCACGCCTCAAAGAAAGTGACGGTAAGCTGTTAGATGTCGATGGTTCAGAACTGCTGACCAACTCCCCCTTAACGGTTTTACGTCGCGGCACAGGCCATGGTTTTGCCGAGCTGTGTTTTGTGGCGCAAGACCAGAAACATTACCTCGCACGTTGGGAAATTAAACGTGCCCGTGAAAATGCCAGTGGCAAACTACAAAGTGTACAACGTTCACTCAAATGTCTGACCGATGGCGTGGTGATTGCAGATAAAACCAAAGCGGTTGAAGCGCATATTCAACAAATTACCCAACTGAGTTTTGAGCAATTTACTCGTGCGGTACTGTTGGCGCAGTCCGAAGTGACCGCATTTTTAAAGGCACGCGATAATGAACGTGGTGAATTACTCGAATATCTGACCAACTCCAGTATTTTTGCCAAAATTGGACAACTGGCTTTTGAAAAGACCCGTGAAATCAGTAACCAGCGCAAGCAACTCGAAAATGTGCTCGGTCATATTGAAATTCGTTCAGATGAAGAAATTGCCGAATTACAGGCTCAATTCCAGCAGGTACAGCAACAGGTTCAGCAGTTGGAAGCCGACAAAGTTCAGCTCAATCAACAGCAACAATGGTTTGAGCAGCGACAGAAACTTCAAACTGAAATCACACTGAAACAACAACAGCATGACATTCAAATTCAAGCACATCAGGCTTTAGCAGCAGATCGCAGTCGACTCAGCCAACTCGAAACCTTTTCAGGCATTCGTCCTGTTGTGTTCCAACAGCAACAACTGGAAAAAGCACTGCAACAGCTTGAACCGCAGATTCAATACAAGCAGCAGCACTTTAGCGCTGTAAGCACCCAATTTGAGCAAGAAAAAACGGCTTATACCCAAGCTGAAACAGCCTTACAGCAATTTCAAAGCTTTGAACAAAACCATCAGCATGAACTCACTCAAGTGCGTAAATATGTACAGGAACGTGAATATATTGCTGATGAATATAAGAAAACCAAAGTCCGCTTAAACCAAAACGAAGCGCAACAGCAACCATTGCTTGAGCAACAGCAGCAATTTGAACAAAGTCGCCACAGCCTATCTATACAACAACAAAGTTGCTCTGAACAGCTGCAACAGAGCGCACAATTCTCCGCTTTAGATAAAGGCTTGAATGCACATCTGCAGCAACTCAAGCAATTTATTCAGCAATACCAAAAAGTCGAACAGAATTTAGGTTCGATTCAACAGGCTCAGTCCAAGCTTGAACAAGATCAGATCGTGTTGAATGAGCTCATTCAAAAATTTGGCACACCACAACAGATTGAAAACCAAATTGAGCAGAAACAAAAACTCAGAGAGCAACAACAGGCTCAACTAAATCAACTGGATATCATTCAACAAAAATTGCAGCATTATTTTGAACTTAAAAAAGAACGTGATGAACTAAGTCCTCAGCTCAGTAGCACACAGCTACAACACCAGCAGCTTGAACAACAACTACAAACCAGCCAAGGTGAATTCCAGTCTGCCAAAACTGAACGGGAAAAATTGCAGCAAATGTTGCAACAACAGCGCTTATTACATGCTGAAAATATTGAACATCTACGTGCTGAACTCAAACACGGCGAAGCATGTCTGGTCTGTGGCAGCACCGAACACCCCTACCGTGATGATGCCAGTCAGCTCTCTAAAGCCTTGTATGAACTTCAACAACAGCAAGAGCAACAGGCCATTCAACAAGAGCAACACTGCTTTCAACTTTGGCAAAACACACAGCAGCAATTTACCCAGATTCGTACCGAACTGACGCAATTGCAATCTGCCATGCAACAAGCGGATGATAAATTCAAAATGCAACATCAGGAGTTAGTCAAACATGCAGCACAGTTCGACGTCCCCTTAGATTTAACTCAGCCGCATGTGGAAATGGCTAAAGCTCAACAGCAATGCATCAATGAGACAACCCAGTTCAAACAGCAGATCGAACTTGAGTTACAGCAATTGCATCAGGCCAATAAAGACCACTATCACCTGAACCAAACCATTCAAAATATCCGCTATCAACTGGAAAGCGTACAGCAGTCACAACAACAGATTCAGCATATTATAGATTGCCTGAGTAGCGATGAACAAAACCTATGGCAGCAACAAACCTTAGCCTACGCACAACAGCTCGCGCAGCGTTTACAACAACGTGCCCAACGCCTTGAACAAGCTGAAACACTCAACAAACAACAAGACCAACTCGAACAGCAACTGAATTTATTAAAGTCCAATTTAGTTGGTTTACTGACTCAACATACCGAGTTTAACCAACAACTCAAAGACATCGAGATTAAAGGCAAACACAATACCGAGTCAGCACATCAATTGATTGTGGCGATGACAGGTTTAACCGAACTTAAAGCCAATGAATGGTTAAATCAGCATGATCAACAGCGTCAGCAACTCCAAAATCAATATCAGCAGATCAAGCAAGCTTTTGAACAGGCTCGTCAAAGCTTTGAACAGCAAAAAAATGAACTGCAACAGCTCAAGGCTCAACAACAGCAGCAGCAAGCTAGCCTTGCCCAATCCAAAACCGAAACTCGAGCATGGCTCAGCCAGCATCCTGAGTTTGAAGAACATCTATTCGCAGATTTACTTGCCATTCGTGCTGAGCAAGAACAGCAGATTCGAACATCACTACACAATGCAGAGCGCTCACTCAATGAAGCAGCCTCCGCACTCAAAACACTGCAACAGCAATTAGATGCTCATCAGCAACAACAGCCGCCAATTGAACAGACTCAGCTGCTTGAACACATCCATCTCAATCATGAGAACTTACAGCAGCAAGCTGAACAACGCGATCAGTTCAAACTAAAATTGGAACTCCATCAACAAAATGTTGCCAAGCAAAAACAATTTGCAGATCAAATCCAGCAGATTCAGCAACAGGAACATCGCTGGAATAAAATTTCCAGTTTGATTGGTGATTCTAAAGGTAAAGATTTCCGTGATTTGGCCCAGCAATATAATTTGGATATTCTGCTTGAATATGCCAATCAACAACTCAGTATGTTGTCACAGCGTTATACCTTAAAGCGTTTAGAGAACTCCCTCAGTCTTGCCATTATTGACCATGATATGGATGGAGAAACCCGTTCAGTGGCTTCACTGTCTGGTGGTGAGTCTTTCCTGACTGCCCTTGCGATTTCCTTGGCAATTGCCAATATGGCTTCAGGTTCTATGAAAATCGAATCACTGTTTATTGATGAAGGCTTTGGGACGCTGGATGCCTCTTCTTTACATATGGTGATGAATGCCTTAGATCAGCTGCAAAGTCAGGGTCGTAAAGTGGTGTTAATTTCACACATTCAGGAAATGCATGAGCGTATTCCTGTACAAATTCAAGTACAACCGATTGGGTCAGGTTCGAGTCGGATTGAAATTGTCGGTTAAAGCATTATGATGATTAAATAATCACTATTCTTAACTCACATGAATCAGAAAAAAGCGGTTATTTTCGACCTCGATCAAACCTTACTTGATCGGACGGCATCATTAATCAAATTCCTCACGTGGCAGATTAATTTCTTTCAATTGCTTGCTGCCAATGATAGAGAGCGATTTATCCAACGCTTTCTTGAATTAGATGATAATGGCAAAGTTTGGAAAGATCGTGTTTATGGGAATCTGATTCAGGAATTTTCAATTCAACATCATTCTAAAGAAATTCTTTTAACCAGTTATATCAATGATTTTAATAAATTTTCATGCTGCTTTGAACATGTAGAAAACGCCATCATCCAATTAAAACAACAAGGCTATTTAATTGGATTAATCTCTAATGGCAGAACACCCTTTCAAGAACATAATTTTTATGCGTTAGGTTTGACTGAATTCTTTTCGAGCATCATTATTTCCGAGGCAGTCGGACTGAGAAAACCAGATCCCGCAATTTTTCTATTATCTTGTCAGCAGCTTGGTGTTTGCCCACAAGATTGTATCTTTGTCGGAGATAATGAACTGGCAGACATACAAGGTGCGAAAGCTGTTGGGATGAAAAGCATTTTCTTTCACCCCAATCCAACAATTTCCTCAGCAATAGCCGATCAAAATCTTCATGATTTTAAAAACTTCATCGACACATTAAAATACATAGAATAAATGGTTGCCATAAAATGAATGACTTTAAAAATACAATATGCACCAAGCCTTTTAAAACTTCAGGTATCACCATTTGAGCAAGTTCGAAGTGATTTAAGAGATGAATTAGAAGTTAACCCATCCCAATTCGAAATTTAAATTTTGTCGTAGGCTGCTTTCATCTCAGCACAAACAGATTGGGTTTCGAGCACAGACTTTTGAAAGCCCTTTAAAGTATCATCAAATGTTGTATATTCTTTGGCAAACTCCTGATCAAACTGTTTTCTATATTTTTGATTATTATTAAACATCTTAACAATTTGGTTCTGATGTACACAGGCCCAATGTACTTCCATGACTTCATCTTCTTGCGAGCTAGCACCTCCCTCTTCAGCTAATTTTGCAATTAAAAACATAAAGGTTTCTTTAAAATCTTGATATGTTTTATGCTCTGAAATAACCGCTTTTTCAATTTCAGGGGTTGGGGTTGCTTTACTAGAAGCACATATAACGACAATTAAAACAGTCAATATGCATTTTGCGATATTCATTTATATACCTACATTTTAAATAGCAGAGACTAGATTGCCTTCTATTCATTGATTATTGGCTGATCAAAATCTATATGATTTTAAACGTCTTATAGAAATTCTTATTTCTTTAAGTAGGAACACCCCTTCAAGATAATGAATCTGAAAGGGATGTTTTCATCCATTATTCATTCTTATCAGCTGGAAAAGCCTTTGGTGAAGGAGCATATTTAGACGGCTTTTCTTCTGCGGCTGCATCAGCGGATTTCAATGATTCAACTTGATAAATCGCTGTTCCAATAATACCCGTATTCTGAATTGAGCCATGATCCGAATTTGCCGCATAAGCATCCTCAGGCTTACTAAAAGTAAAAGAAGCAACAGCAGAGTCACTCTTACGGAAACCATCTATTGTAAGCTTACGATGTGGATAGAGCACATAACCAGCATTATTTCGGGAAGCTGCCCTACCATTTAAAACATCAATTCCATCAACACTTGCGACGATTTCATAGGTATTGTCGGTATGGTTTTCATATTTTAATTGATAGCTTTGACCATCTTTTGCCGAGAGATAATAGTTTTCACCATCCCGAGATAAAGCAAATGCTTGATCAAGATCATCAACAATAGAAAAACTAATTTTCCCTGCTGCCAAAGAAATACTGTTTACGGTCTTGCCTTGGTATTGTTTATTGGCATAACGGACTTGTGATTCAGCAATCGGTTGCTCGGTTAAACGGCTTAAATTCACCTCGGTCACATGAGAGCTAATCTCATCGCCCCATTTGGTACCCAGTTTCTCATCTACAGCCACTTGAGCATTACTATCGGCAGCCTCTGCAGCCACATCACTCTGTTTTTTACTGCACGCTGCTAAAAATAAACATAAAATAAAAGAGATTAAAAAATAGAGTTTTTTCATTTTAAACGTGATCCTAAATACAATTTTTATCTTTGTAAAAATAATGGTGATTCATTTATATTGAGCTTCAATATAAATGAATCACCATGTCATTCTAATTTATGCCATTTTTTTCAGCAGCATAGATATTTTATATAATTGTAATTTGTTCTTTATTTCTACACCTTATTATTCAATTCACTTTAGATGAATTTGAATAATCCCTTGCTCCGAATAATGCAGTTCCCACCCGAACCATAGTTGAACCCGCCGCAATTGCAACGTCCAGATCAGCGGACATGCCCATACTCAAGGTATCCCAGTCTTGCGGTTGCGCATGTTGAGCTTTCACTTGCTCAAATAGCACTCTAGCATCAGTAAATGCAGCATGATTTTCAGGTGTAGGAATCACCATCAAACCACGTAAACGGATATTTGCAAGCTGGCTGATGTGCTGAACCAACTCAACCACCTCAGCAGGTTGGCAACCATCTTTAGAATCTTGACCATCTATATTCACTTGCAGACAAATATTCAACGGTGGTAGAGCATCTAAACGTTGACTAGATAAACGCTCAGCGATAATCAAACGATCAACCCCATGCACCCAATCAAATTTTTCCGCCAGATGTTTGGTTTTATTACGTTGTACATGACCAATAAAATGCCATTCAATTTCTAAGTCTTGTAGTTGTTCAATTTTTTCTAGCGCTTCTTGCAAATAATTTTCACCAAAACCACGTTGCCCGACTGCATACATTGCGCGAAGGCTAGCACTAGGATGTGTCTTGGAAACAGCCAACAATTGCACCGTTGCAGGATCGCGTTGTACACGCTGACAAGCTTTTTCTATTTGATTTAAAACAGATTGGCGGGATTGTAACGATTGATTCATTGACACAGTTCTCATTTACGAAATCTTTTTTTGCTTTCCATTCTTTAAGGTGTTGGTAAGCCCGAATGAAAGCCTTATATTATTCTACAAAATAATGAGACATTTTAGTTTGTTTCGGGGAAATTATGGATATTACAGAATTACTCGCCTTTTCAGTTAAAAACGGTGCTTCCGATTTACACCTTTCAGCGGGTATGCCTCCTATGATTCGTGTGGATGGTGAAGTTCGTCGTATTAACTTACCAGCACTTGAACATAAAGATGTACATCGCTTGGTGTACGACATTATGAATGATAAACAACGCCGTGATTTTGAAGAAGATCTAGAAACTGACTTCTCATTTGAAGTACCGAATATTGCCCGTTTCCGTGTTAACGCATTTAACCAAAACCGTGGTGCCGGTGCGGTGTTCCGTACCATTCCATCTAAAGTGTTAACCATGGAAGATTTGGGTTTAGGCTCAATTTTCAAAGAAATTTGTGATTATCCTCGTGGAATTGTACTCGTCACAGGCCCAACGGGTTCGGGTAAATCGACGACCCTTGCAGCGATGATCGACTATATTAACGAAAACCGTTATGACCATATTTTAACTGTCGAAGATCCAATCGAATTTGTCCATCAATCGAAAAAGTGTTTGATCAACCAACGTGAAGTGCATCGTGATACACACGGATTTAATGCAGCACTACGCTCAGCACTGCGTGAAGACCCTGATATTATTCTGGTCGGTGAGATGCGTGACTTAGAAACCATCCGCTTGGCGTTGACCGCTGCGGAAACGGGTCACTTGGTGTTTGGTACACTGCATACCACTTCTGCAGCAAAAACCATTGACCGTGTTATCGACGTATTCCCTGCAGAAGAAAAAGACATGGTACGTGCCATGCTGTCTGAATCTCTACAGGCCGTCATTTCTCAAACACTATTGAAAAAGAATGGTGGTGGTCGTGTTGCTGCACATGAAATCATGATCGGTATTCCAGCGATTCGTAACCTTGTGCGTGAAAACAAAGTTGCACAAATGTATTCTGCCATTCAGACGGGTGCTAACTACGGGATGACCACACTGGACCAAAGCCTCAAAACATTGGTATCTAAAGGTTTAATTAGCCCACAAACTGCACGTACTGTCGCCAAACAACCTGAATCATTCCTATAAAAATAAATGGATTAGAGAAATATCATGGACTTTAATGATTTACTCAATTTGATGATTCAACAAAATGCATCGGACTTATTTGTCACTGCGGATGTTGAACCTTCAATGAAAATTAACGGGCAGATCGTGCCTGTCTCTAAATCGAAACTTTCAGGGGAAATTGTAGGTCAACTGGTTCAATCCATCATGACCGACAAGCAGCGTAAAGAGTTTGCAGAGACGCGTGAATGTAACTTCGCGATCATGAACCGTGAAAAGACAGCCCGTTTTCGTGTCAGTGCTTTTCAGCAACGTGATATGCCAGGCATGGTACTGCGTAAAATCGAAACGCATATTCCAAGCATGGACGATTTGAAGCTACCTGAAGTCCTCAAAGAATTGGCGATGACCAAACGTGGCATCATCATCTTCGTTGGTGCAACAGGAACAGGTAAATCTACCTCCTTGGCTTCCATGATTGGTTTCCGTAACCAAAACTCGAAAGGTCATATCATCACCATTGAAGACCCGATCGAATTTGTACATCAACATGCAGGCTGTATCGTGACACAGCGTGAAGTTGGGATTGATACTGACTCATTTGAAATTGCACTGAAAAATACGCTACGTCAGGCACCTGATGTGATCTTGATTGGTGAGATTCGTTCACGAGAAACCATGGACTATGCCATCGCTTTTGCCGAAACAGGTCACTTGGTACTTGCCACCCTACATGCCAACAACGCCAACCAAGCTCTCGATCGTATCATTCACTTCTTTGAAGCCGATCGTCATAGTCAATTATATATGGACTTGTCGCTGAACTTAAAAGCACTCGTCGCACAGCAATTGATTCCTACACCAGATGGGAATTCACGTCGCGCTGCAATTGAGATTTTGATTAATACGCCGCTTTTGGCTGACTATATCCGTAAAGGTGAAATTCATGAGATTAAAGATCTGATGAAACGTTCACGCGAATTGGGTATGCAAACCTTTGACCAAGCCTTATTTGATCTTTATAAAGCTGGGCAAATTACCTACAAAGATGCCTTAAAGCATGCGGATTCACCAAACGACCTACGCCTGACCATCAAACTGTCAGAAGAAGGCGCAGACCAGTTATTGAGTGCTAGCCGCAATATCACCTTTGATGGTCAATAATTCAAATTAAGCCATTAAAAAAGGGAAGGTTTTTGTAACCTTCCCTTTTTTATTTGTTCAATTTTCGTGAACTTTTAAATTTTAACGCAATCGCGCTTATTTTTTACGATAAGCCTCTTGGCATTCTGCATCACTACAGTAACCATATAGGTTTAAAGAGTGTCCAGTTAGAGCAAAACCATGTTGGTCTGCAACTGAATGTTGCTCTTTCTCGATAATATCATTTGTAAATTCAATAACTTTATTACAATTTAAGCAAACAAGGTGATCATGATGATCTTCCTGCATGATTTCAAAAACAGAGTGATTGTTTTCAAAATGGTGACGCTGAATAATACCTGCAGCTTCGAATTGTGTTAACACACGGTAAACCGTCGCTAAGCCAACATCTTCACCTTGTTCAAGCAAGGTTTTATAAATATCTTCAGCACTTAAATGATGTTGTTTTGAATTTTCTAATAATTCCAAAATCTTAATACGAGGAAGGGTAACTTTAAGTCCAGCTTTGCGTAAGTCTTGATTGGAAATCGGCATAAAAAAAGGTCTCTCAACAAATCTTAAGTTGGAATAGGCAATAGAGTTTAGATGCAGTATGATCTATCCTTGAACCAAATGCATCATCATTTATCAGGATAGTGTAGCAAAATGCAAAAAATCATGCTGGCGTTGTTCGTCACTTCAGTACTTAGCGGTTGTTCAGTCTTTGGTGTTTATAAAGTTGATATTCCACAGGGAACACCATTAACCAAAGCACAAGCTTCTCAAGTACAAGTGGGCATGAGCTTTCAGCAAGTCCGTTTCTTGCTTGGTAGTCCAACAGTGACAGATCCACTGAATCCACAACGTTGGGACTACATCTACAACTATATCCCAGGTACTTATGCGAAAAAAGCAAAAATACCTGCGGCTCACGGTCAACATCTAAAAGTTTATTTTGATGCGAATGGTAATGTCGAACGCCTGGAAGGTTTAGATACGATTCCAGAGTCACAACCTGGTTTACCGGCATCAAAAGAAGCGATTTTGACTGCGCCACCACTATAACGGCTTTCCCGTAAAAAGAAACCCCTCATCGAATCAATCGTGAGGGGTTTTCTTTATGAGCTTGATGGTCTAAAACGATTACCTTTAATAAATCGCCCAACTGGATTCTTCGCCGCCCGCTTACGCCGAATATCTTTCGGGTTAATGGTAAGCGCGCGATAGATCTCAACACGATCACCCGCATGCAACACGGTATCTGCTTCAATCTTGCTACCAAATATTCCCAAATGCAAAAGCTCTGGCAAGCTTACCTGCTCAGCTAAGCCACTGGCATCAATCGCGTGTTGCGCCGTCATACCTTCATGAAAACGAACTGCGAGATGAAATTGCTGCTCAGGTGATGCATAAGCCACCCAAACCTGTTGAACCTGCTCCATTACAGCACTTGCCCAATCACTGCAATCATTGCCACCACAATTGAAAGTGGTAACACGATACGGATGGCAATACGCCAGAGGTTATAAAACAGCTCATTGCTAAAGCCCATCGCTTTGCGCAAATGGCTAATCTTCATAATCCAGCCAGCAAACAATGCATAAACTAGGCAAATCACTAGTCCCCATAACATTAACAAGGTATTAAAAATTTGCTCGACTTGTGGCACAGCCCAAATAGCAATTGCCGCTAGTAAAATGAGCCATTGCATCACAATCGCAAGTTGACGCTGCGCCAATTGCTCTTTGGCAAATTGAATTAATAAGGCAGCAGACAGTGTTGCCGCAAAAACCCATACTAACGCTGGAAGCTGTGTTTGAACTGAGAAAAAGCCAAATGCAATCACCGCAAGCAGTTGTGCCACCCAAATCGGCAATACCGCAGTTGTAGCGGCATCTTGCTGCTTCACTGCTGCTAAACTACTCTGCCAATATAAACCGAGGCCTAAACCACTTGCGACCAAAGCAAGTACTGTCGCATTGCCCCACTCCTTAAACTCGACACCCGTCCAATGCCATGCTTGTAAATGGGTTCCCATCACATTGGCAAGTACGAGTGCAGCGAGTACCCCGAGCAGGGTTAAAACGATTAAAAACTGACGAGGAATAAAAGACAGTGCCAATGCCACAACCGCAAAAATCGCAAAAACCACTTGGCTTGAGAGATCTAATCCAAGTTGTTGGCTGGTCACCTGTGTTGCTGTCATCAGCATACTGCCAGCAAAAAATGGGACAAAAACAACCGCCAACCATCCCACAATACGCCATTTTGGTGACGCATCTGCATCACGTGTTAAGCTAGAAAGTGCCTGTAATGCAGTCGTTTGCGAACGTTTAGCTAAAGCAATTTCAAGATAACCGATAGGTAATGCCAATAAAATCATGGTGCCTAACCACAGTAGCCAGAAATCGAATTGACGATCGATCTGGATTCCAACAGTAGGCGCCAATGTGGTAATCATGACAAAAGATAGGCAAAACGCCATCACTGGTGCAAGCCAGCGTGACAGAGTTGTGTCCTGCATAATGCATTCCTTGAAAAATCTTTGAGCTCATTGCGCTTTATGGAGTTTGCAATGAAATATTCAATCTATTTTGCCTTTCTCACGCCTGAAAATCAAAACAAAAGATATCGAAAGAAAGAAGCAAATCACCTTACGATGATTTGCTGCGCACGAATTATTATATTATTAAGTAAACCCCTTATGTTCACTCATACCACTCCTTATTATTATTTATCATAAGGGGTCTTTTATTATTGTCTTATTATTATGAGAAGAATCGAGAAAACCAGTTTTTCCCTTTTTTCTTTTCATTTTCCTTAATGATTCCAATCATATTTTCCTTTACAGCGCCCACATAATCTGCATCATCATGGCGGATATGGTTGATTAACCATTTTGATAGTGCTTCATGCAGCTCACTATCAATTTCTTGTCCCAACTCAAAACGTTGACGATAAGTCTCTATCTTTTTGATAAATAAGTCATGTACACGCTTATGTGGTACGCGATATTTATAGTTTGCTTCTTCTTGTAAGCTTTCTTCAAAAGTAAAATGAGACTGGGTATAATCAATGATATTATCCAAAATACCTTTTAATTTTGCCCGATCATCGCCCTCATTTAATTCATCAATTTCATTAATATAATCGAGAATACGACGATGCTGATCATCAATCACCTCGATTCCTGTATTATATTCGACAGACCATTTCATACCCAGATCGAACCCCAAACCATATTTGATTTATTGAATAAGAATATAATATCGACAAAGCAATTAAATAAAAACACAGCATTTTTGTCAGATTTTAACTATTTATAAGAAAAATAAATTAAACCCTTGTTTTATATTTATTTTAATATTTTAACCAATCAAAACGCTCAAGTATTTTTTAACCAGTTAGAAAAAATATCTATCTAATTTTATTAGAATAACTAAAAAATAAGAAGGTTTTACCCATAAAAGGTATATCTAATATATATATTATTAATACCTTTTTAAATATTAATACTGGTCTGCTTTAGTTACTCGTTTTAAGGCTGGGTTTTCTGCCTCGCGGATTAAACGCTCCACTCGAGTCAAGGCATGCAGAATCGGCTTACCGTGCTGAAATAAAATCATTTCCCCGGCTTGGTATGCTGTCCATGCTTCATTATGCGTTAAAGGCTCCGTTGTAATCACGGCAACCCGATCCTCAGGCGTGGTTACTTGACTAAAGTCGACTTCAACATCGAGATCAATTAAATGGGCAGGTTGAAATGGATATTCGCGGACTAACCAATGCAGTTTGGTTGTGGCATAACTAAATAGCGCCTTGCCATTTGATAAACAGAAATTAAATGTGCCGTGCTCTGCAATCTGCGGAGCAATCCGCTGTAATAGTGCAAAGATTTCTTCTAGGCTGGGTTCGGTGTAGCCAAAGGCTTCAACAAATTGATCCAGTAAATAACAAAATGCCAGTTCACTATCAGTATTACCTACTGGCTCGAAACGGCCACTTAACTCAGGTTTAAAATCATGTAAATCGCCATTATGGGCAAAAATCCAATGTCTGCCCCATAACTCACGTAAAAAAGGATGTGAGTTTTCTAAATTGATTTTACCTTGCGTAGCTTTACGAATATGCGCAATCACATTACGAGACTTGATTGGATAATTACGAATTAAATCAGCAATAGGAGATTCGACTGCAGATTGATTATCCACAAATAATCGGCAGGCTTTATCTTCAAAAAAAGCGATCCCAAAACCATCACAGTGGTCAGAGGTCACCCCTGCGCGTTGTGAAAACCCACGAAAAGAAAATGTAATATCTGTCGGGGTGGCGCAATTCATTCCTAATAGCTGGCACATATCTTTTAACTATCTAACATCTATGCCTATTGTGCATGAGGGAGAGATACCTTGTAAATCTCAATATGTGCTCACTATTAGATTAAGAATGATAAGGTACTAACGTTGCACCATTTTGTTCATCACAAAAGAAGTGGCAATCTTATTCACTTCAAGGAAAACAAAATAATCCAAGCATTTAAAATCTTCATCATAAAATGCTTGTTTTGACAATCTCGATTGCATACCCAAATAAGTTTGGAAAAGCTTTGGCATGCGTTCATCTTGTGGAAAACTATAGTCAGGACGCTCGGGTTCAAAGCTACGTTTTGAGCGGATATCAATCGTCTGATGCTCACCCAACTGCTGAATCTGGCGATGGGTATAATAGGCACGCGCCAAATTATCTTCTAAATGAATACTGACACAGCCCATTAAGTACTTGGCTCGCATCGACCACAGTACTTTAGGCGTCAGATTCAACCATAGCATAGAGAGCGCTTTACCCGAACGGAACTTTGGATGAACACAAGTTCGTCCAATTTCGAGAATACTGGGTAAATGAGAGAATTGTGGAACGATTTCAAATTCTTGAGCACTATAGCTCTGCCCGATTTCATGACCTTGGAACAATTTAAGCCGTGTATAGGCCACAATTTCGCCTGTCCATTTTTCACGTAATACCGCGTGCTCGCAACCGAAATCATATAAGTCTTGGTCTAAACCGTCTTCAAAGCGCATCCCAAATTGATGGCTGAATTGTGTCGCTCTAAAGCGTTGTACTTCTTGTAATTCTTTTAAATTATCCACCCATTCAAAACGGAATTGATTTTGAGCTGGTTTGTGGCGTAAAGGTAAAGTCAATGTCTGGCGATATTGATTTAATTTTTCTAGCATAATGAAAGCTCCTTATGACTAGACCTACCTTAAAGCGCTTAAATGACATTGCAATGACTAAAACATGAACAACTCATGACGAAAAAAGAGACCTCTCAAGGTCTCTTTTAAAATCAATAGAGTGAATTAATGTTTGGCGCGGTTGGTAATCAATGTACCGACACCATGATCGGTAAAAATCTCTAATAGACTTGCATGTGGTACACGGCCATCTACAATATGCGCACTCACTACACCACCTTTAACGGCATCTAATGCACAACCCACTTTAGGAATCATACCGCCATAAATCACACCCGTTTCGATCAGGCGATCAACTTCTTGTGTGCTTAGACCAGTCAATAGATTTTTATTTTCGTCCAATACCCCTGTGATATTGGTCAGCAAAATCAACTTCTCTGCACCTAATGCTTCTGCAACTTTACCCGCCACAAGATCCGCATTGATGTTATAAGTATTGCCTTCTTCATCCACACCCAATGGTGCAATCACGGGGATAAAATCGCTTTGGGTAAACATTTCCAGCACATCAGTTTTTACGCCAGTGACTTCACCGACCATACCCAAATCAATTTGTGAAATCGAACCGTCTACTTCCTGTTTTTCCATCAGCAATTTGCGTGCACGCAGTAAATTGCCATCTTTGCCCGTTAAACCAATGGCGCGGCCACCATGCTTATTGATTAGATTCACGATCGATTTATTGACGCTACCGCCCAACACCATCTCAACCACCTCCATGGTGGCTTGATCAGTCACGCGCATCCCATCAATACGATCAGATTCTTGTCCAAGGCGTTTCAACAGTGAATCCACTTGTGGACCACCACCATGCACCACAATCGGGTTTAAACCCACGGTTTTTAACAACACGATGTCACGGGCAAATGAACTTTCCAACTCTGGATCTGTCATCGCATTACCACCATATTTTACAACCAGCGTTTTTCCTGCAAAACGTTGGATATACGGCAAAGCTTCGATCAAAATTTTTGCTTTATCAATGCCGATATGCTCATGTGGCATGCGTCTCTCCTTATTAAGCCAGTGCGAGTTCTTGTGCAATCTGCGGATATTGCGTTTGCAACATAGAAACAAAGGTCTGACGAATTTCAATTAATCGGGTTTGATTATCTGCATCAAACCGCACGGTAAAATATTCGCCAGTATTTGATGCTCGAATAATGCCAAATCCATCGTCAAAATCAAGTCTTACACCATCAATTTTACTTAAACGTGCGCCCAAACGGTGACTTAAAATTTCAATATCATTTAAAACCTGTTGTGGATTGACATCATGGGTACTGATATAGGTGTCTTCAGTACAGTAGCGTTCTGGGTAAGCCTCCAATAATTCAGATAGGTTGGCTGCGCTAGATTGGGTCAGGTACTCCATCACTCTCAATGCGGCATATAGCCCATCGTCATAGCCAAAGCCACGACCATCATTAAACACATAATGGCCAGCATACTCCCCACCAAAGACCGCTGTCCCTTGAGATTGAGACAGATAAGCACGTAAGAAACTACTGCCTGTACGAATCATTTTGGCTTGCCCAGCTAATCGCTGCACCGTATCTGCCACCATACTTGAGCATTTCACATCAAATACAATTTCTTTGTGCGGATGCTGTTGCAAACAAATCTGGGCAAATAATGACAATAAGCGATCAGGACTAATGATGTGCGCATTCTCGTCCAGTAAAACCACACGATCACCATCACCATCTAAAGCAATCCCAAGATCGGCTTTTTCAGTCACAATCGCGACTTGTAACTTGCTTAAATGTTCAGCATGGGAGGGGTCTGGGGCATGGTCGGGAAAATGGCCATTGGCGTCACAGCGCAAAGCAATCACCGTACAACCTAATTTTTCTAAAACCAATTTGGCACACCGCCCTGCCGAACCATTTAATCCATCTAGAACCACTTTTAAAGGACGTGCTAACTGAATATCGGTCAATAATGATTGCTGATATTGCAAACAGTATTTAGAAATAATCTGATGTGTCAAATTTTCTGAAAGCAGTGAATCATTTCGATGTATTAACGAAATCTGTGCAAATTGCCCAACTTGCTGAATAACTTCAGGTGTAGGTGGTTCTCCTTTTAGAATCCATTTAATTCCATTATCAGACTTTGGATTATGGCTTGCGGTCACCATAATCCCATTGCCACCAAAATCACGAGCAATGTAATACATCATTGGCGATGAACAACAGCCAATATTAATGACCTTTAATCCTTGCTGTTCAAAGATTTGTTGAATGATATGAGCATAAGCTGGGCTGGTTAAACGTGCGTCATAACCAATCACCACATCTGTCTGTTCAGCATTTTTATATTGTGCAGCTAAAGCATAGGCAATCGAGCTAATAATATTTGGTGTTAAATTACTGAGCTTTCCGCGAATATCATAAGCACGGAAAATACTCAGCGGAAATGTATGTTGTATATTCACTGTAAGCCCCTATTTTTATAATCTTATGATCCATAAAAAAAGCAGAAACTATTAAGAAATTAATTAACCCTTATTCAGCAAAATTAAAATAATGAATCAGCTGCTTTGTAATATATATCGAGGCAACAATCAATATGAAAAATGCAACGTTTTTCAGCAAAACATTGCATTTAAAGTGATAATTACTGAAAAGTTTATTGTTTTCCAGTGTGTCCAAAGCCACCCGCACCACGCTCAGTCGCAACAAATTCGCTCACTTGTTCGAACTCTGCCTGTACCACTGGAACCAAGACATATTGCGCTAAACGCTCACCTGGTTCTAAACGGAAGCTATTTTGTCCACGGTTCCAAACTGACACCATGAGCTCTCCCTGATAATCAGAATCAATCAAACCCACCAAGTTACCTAACACAATCCCATGTTTATGACCGAGACCTGAACGCGGTAAAATCAAACCCGCAAAGTTTGGATCTTCGATATAAATCGCCAAGCCAGTTTTCACTAAAACGGTTTCACCCGCAGCAATCTCAATTGCTTCATCTAAACAGGCACGTAAATCTAAACCTGCAGAACCTGTGGTTGCATAAGAAGGCAAAGCCCACTCTTGACCTAAACGGGCATCTAATACTTTAACTTGAACTTTCATTAAAATTTCCTACTTACAATTTCTTAACGTTTCAATAATGCTTTTAAATTGGCAAGGTATTGCTGAGCTTGTTCTTTTGGATCGACATTCGGCGCCAGTTTCTTTTTACGACCATGCCACTCCAAATCATCTTGCGGCATTTCATCCAAGAAACGGCTTGGTGTCATTTGACGCATTTGCCCACCATTCTTACGTTGCTCTGCCAAAGTCAGGGTCAAACCTTGACGCGCACGAGTAATGCCTACATACATCAAACGGCGTTCTTCTTCGATGGTTTCCGATGCAATCGAATTCTTATGTGGCAACAACTCTTCTTCTAGGCCAATCATATACACATAAGGAAACTCCAAACCTTTGGCGGCATGCAAGGTTAGTAAGTTCACTTTATCGGTGTCTTCTTCTTCCTGTTGCTGCTCAAGCATATCCAACAGCACTAGTTTACGAATCACGCTTTCAATATTTTTCTCATCGACATCATCGGTACGATTCAATAAATTTTGAATACTGCTATATAAACTTTCGACACTGTCGAGCTTGGTTTTCTCTTGCGCAGGAGTCGCTGCCTGCTCACGGATATAGTCGATATAACCAGCTTCGTTGATCATCTGACGCACTTTCGGCATCGGCTCATCATCATCAAGCAATTCACGGGTGAAGGTCGCGATAAAATCAGCGAACTCATGTAATTGTGTTGCTGCTTTTTTCGGTAACACCATACTTAAACGTTGGTCTGACGATGCCGTCAATAAAGACAAGGTGTTTTCTTGGGCAAATAAACCGAGTTTCTCTAACGTGACTGGGCCAATGGCACGCTTAGGCGTATTGATAATACGTAAGAAAGCACTGTCATCTTCTGGGTTAATGATGAGACGTAAATAGCTCATCACATCCTTAATTTCAGCACGTGCGAAGAAGGATTGACCACCTGACAACTTATACGGAATTTGCATCTGACGCAGTTGGGTTTCAATCACACGCGCTTGGAAATTACCACGGTACAACACCGCATAATCTTTCCAGTTTTTACCATTCATCAGCTTATGCGTGATCAGGTCTTTCACCACACGTTCCGCTTCATCATCATCATTCAAACAGGTAATGACACGAATGGTTTCACCGTGACCTTTATCACTCCACAATTTCTTATCGAAAATATGCGGATTATTTTCAATCACCGCATTGGCTGCTTTTAGGATACGACTGGTCGAGCGATAGTTCTGTTCCAGCTTAATCACTTTGAGATTATGAAAATCGTCTTTTAACAAAGCCATATTTTCAGGCTTTGCACCACGCCAAGCATAGATGGATTGGTCATCATCACCTACCGCAGTAAACTGCCCCATCACCCCAACCAACAACTTCACCAAGGTATATTGTGCTGTGTTGGTATCTTGATATTCATCCACCAATAAATAACGAACACGGTTCTGCCATTTGTCACGCACTTCTGCATTTTCCTGAAGCAAACGTGTTGGCATCACGATCAAGTCATCAAAGTCAACGGCGTTATAGGCACGCAAATTGCGCTCGTAGAGCTGATATAGATGTGCAAACTGGACATCTTCAACCGTTTCACAAGTTGAGTGTGCTTGTTCGGGGACAATCAGATCATTTTTCCAGTCTGAAATTTTCTTCATCGCCTTGGCAAGAAGTTCTTTGCTCTCAGCACCCGATAAATTGTCACGCTGCATCAAATCCATCAAGATTCGTTTACAGTCATCGGCATCTAAAATCGAAAAATTGTTTTTAAGCGGTAAATGTTTTAATTCAAGACGGAGTAAATTTAAACCGAACGTATGGAAAGTCGAGACCGAAAGCCCTTTGGCTTCTTCACGTGACAACAATTTTCCGACACGCTCTTTCATTTCACGGGCGGCTTTATTGGTAAAGGTCATTGCGGTAATACGATAGGCAGGAATACCACATTGCTGTACTAAAAAGGCAACTTTTCGGGTAATTACAGAGGTTTTGCCTGAACCTGCACCTGCAAGTACCAACAATGGCCCCTGAACATATTTCATGGCCTCAAGTTGCTTGTCATTAAGTTGACTGGCAGATGACATGGTTATACCTCTCTCGTTTCCGAGCCTGATTTTTCGAGCACAATTATAGACATCTCTGTTTTAGAATCCCAATAGTAAATCTAGGGATATGTATAAATTATGATGCCTTATCCAAATAACACGCCGTAGCCTGTCGCCTATTTTGATTTGCAATAAAAAAACCACCCGAAGGTGGCTTTTTTGAAATCAGTAAAAATTACTGTTTAGCATAAATGCTGATTTCTACACGGCGGTTTTGCTCTTTACCAGCAGCAGTCGCGTTTGAAGCGATTGGGTTCGCTGAACCTAAACCTTGTGCATCGATACGGCTACCAGAAATACCTTGACCAGCTAAGTAGTTCTTCACTGATTGAGCACGTGCTTGAGATAATGGGATATTGATTGAATCATTACCTGTGTTATCTGTATAACCTGTTACTAAGATCGCACTCTTGTTATCTTCACCTAAAGTTTGCGCTACTTTGTTTAAAGTACCGTAGAAGTTAGGTTTGATGTTTGATTTGTTAGTATCAAACGTAATGCTACCTGGCATGATTAATTGAACCGAACCATCTGGGTTACGACCAACTTCTACACCAGTACCCGCCATTTGTTCACGTAATTTTTTCTCTTTGTTATCGAGATATAAACCACCAGCTGCACCAAGTACCGCACCAATTGCTGCAGCACGGTTGTTTTGCTTACTTGTATTTGCGTTACCCTTAGATACACCGTAACCTGCTGCTGCACCAATTAACGCACCTAAAGCAGATTTATCGTATTCAACGCCACCGATGTTATTACCAGTCGTTTGGCAACCAGAAAGTACCAATCCAGCCCCTACGAGTGTTGAAATTACTAATGCACGCATTGCGTTGCTCCTGTCTATGTATTTTGTTGTCTGGACAAATGATGAATGAGAAAATGGCGCTAGACCATTGATTTTTTGTTAATAATAAACACTTTATTAGTAGTTTTGTAATATTTTGATGCATTTTACTTGATCACACCAACATAATTTCTTCATTGTTACACTTCTCTCAGAATAAAACCATAATGAGACTCACATCACAAAATAAAAGCGCGCAATTTACAAGCAAACTTGACAATATAGTCTCTATCTCTTACCAATAAAAACCAATCTACGCATTTGAATCTATAAAAAATGTCAATATCTGAAAATATACAGTTGTATTTCAACATCTGTTGTTTATAGTTGGAACATCTCTTTTTTCAAACATATGCACTCAAGGTTCGATTTATGGCTACCGCTAATAAAAAAGCATCCCTATTGCAAAAAGTCAGTAAAGGATTAACCGTTAGTTCAGTGATTACAGGCAGCACCTTTTTTCATGGTCCTCCCGTACTGGCACTCGGTCTCACTAAATTATTTAAAAAATCAGCCAAAGTGGATGAAACCAATATTCAAATTACCAACAGTTGGTTAGGGGTAAACAACTGGTTAATTGACAATGTCCTGCCAAATTTACAATGGGACATTAGTATTGATGAACAACTTGATCTGAATTTGCAGGGGCGATACCTGATGATGTGTAATCATCAAAGTTGGGTCGATACGACGGTGAATCAGTATTTTGGTTTAACTCGTATGCCCCTCACCCGTTTCTTTACCAAGTGGGAACTTATTTTTATTCCTTTTGTGGGGCAAGCCTTTAAAATTTTGGGCTTCCCAATGATGAAACGGCATAGCAAAGAACAAATTGCCAAAAATCCAGAGCTGAAATCACGAGACATGCTGGAAGCGCGTAAGGCCTGTGAACAGTTGCTGAGTCAACCGTTTACCTTATTAAATTATTTAGAAGGCACCCGCTTTACTGCTGAAAAACATGCTGCACAGCAATCCCCATTTCAAAATCTCCTCAAACCCAAAGCGGGTGGCCTCGCTTTAGCACTCAATATTCTGGGGGATCAAATTGATGCCTTGGTGGATATGACCATCGTCTATCCTGATGGTGCACCCGGTTATGGTGAGTTTTGGTTGGGCGATGTCTCTCGTATTGCCGTCGATTTACGTAAAATAGAAATTCCAGACTGGGTCCTCGGTGGCAATTATGAAGATGATCCTGTTTACCGTGAACGTTTCCAAAAATGGGTTGATCAAATCTGGACTGAAAAAGACCAGCTGATTTCACAAATGAAAGCAAAATATAATTAATATTCTCATCAGGAATTGAGTAAAGACATGACCCAACAGGACTCAGGACAAAACTCTAAATATAACTATGTCAATCCGAACAGTGTGTTTTTCAAGCTGTTTCTCGTCTATGACATTTTCATGGTGTTTATTATTGTTTTTAACTTGTTCTGCTTAGGTATGAACTTTTTCCTGATGAGTAATATCGGGGCGTGGTTTTTCAACTTTATCCATCTCTCCAGTGTGCTGGATTTTTATCGCACCCATTTACACCCTTGGGTGATTACCACTGAAGCATGGTTCATTATCTTTTTGATTGTTGAACTGGTTGTGCGTTGGATTATTTCGATTGCACAAAAGCATCATGCCCGTTGGTGGTTTTTCCCCTTTATTCACTGGTATGAAATCTTAGCCATTATTCCACATTTACGTTTTTTACGTTTATTCCGTGCTGGAATCATCGCTTATCGACTCCATGAACTCGGTTATAAGGTTGTCCCCGATGGCATTCGGGTCAAAGCGATTTTCTATTATCGTGTGGTGATGGAAGAGCTGTCTGATCGTGTTGTGATTACGGTGATTGATGGCATTCGACACGAATTACAAACCAGCTCTAGCCATAAAAAAATTATTCATGATCTGGTCGATCATCATCGACAACTCTTTACCGTGACACTGAGCTCAATGTTACAAGAGTCCTTGGCGACCGCATTACAACAACAGCAACCCGTGATCACTCAAAAAGTCGGTATTATTGTCAATCAAGCCATTGAAGATACCCCTGAGCTCACCCAATTGTTGCGTCTGATCCCGATTGTGGGTGGACGTATCGAACAACAAATACAAAGTATCGGGCAACGCTTAGGTGAAAACATCAGTGCAGGTTTAATTGAACCATTTACTTCTGGTTCAGCACAAAGACCGAACGAAAATTATCAATATATTGCACAACAGGTCAGTGAGCTAAATATTGACAATCACTACCTAGAAGAATTGGTCGAATCCGTCGTATTTGAAAGCCTTGAAGCGATTCGGAAACAGGTCAAAGTCAAACAATGGCAGCAAACTTTGCAAGAATCTGATCAATTGGATAAAAAAGCAGAATGATTACAAGAAAAATTACCAATCAAGCTAGAGAATTCGTGTAATTTGTTCTAGCATTTGCTTTTATTTACAACACGCTTCAACACAATAGAGCGCTTAAAAAGCCCTGAAGGATAAATTATGGCTGATATACGGATTACGGGCAGAATGGTGAATTTTAGTCGTCTGACTTTTGACACTAATGACCATAATGCAATCCGACAGCAACTGAGTAGTACACTGAATGAAGGTTCTTATGTTGGTACACTCGTCATTATTGACAGTACCGTAGAACAAGAGCTGATTGCGTTAATTCAGCTTTTAATTGATTTAGGTTTACAACCGATGGCCGTCATTGATGGCATTTTGGGTGATGAAGCTCGGGCGATCCAATTCCCTGTTCTACCTGCCGATCAGCCCTTACAGCGCATCAAGGCATCTAAAGAACAAGTGGTTGATCATGCTCCTGTAAAAACAGCGGATAATGCTGCAATACAAACACCACAAAAAAACACATCGAATGCATATATCACCTCTTATCATGATGAGATTTTGCGGACAGGCCAATGTTTGGTCCAAGATCAAGGCGATATTATCCTAAATGCGGGCATGAATAGTGGATCAGAAGTGATTGCATCTGGAAATATTCACATTTATGGCAATGCTCGTGGTAGAGTCATTGCAGGTGCAGGTGGGCAAGCTGCAGCACGTATTTTCTGTCACTCTTTAGAAGCAGAATTAATCTCGATTGCAGGAACCTATTGTGTAGCAGATGATATTCCCAAAGATATGATCAAAAAGCCTGTACATATTTATTTAAATAACAAGCAAGAACTTGAATTTGAAGCCTTGCAGTTTTAATTTATTGAATTGAGTTTTAAAGCACCAAATAAGCCCTTTTAGGGGCGTATGACCATAAATAGGAGTGGATTCGGTGGCCAAAATTGTTGTCGTAACGTCAGGCAAAGGTGGTGTAGGTAAAACTACAACAAGCGCATCTTTTGCAACAGGTTTAGCCCTACGTGGTCATAAAACTGTTGTGATTGATTTCGATGTAGGTTTACGTAATCTAGATTTGATCATGGGCTGCGAACGCCGCGTTGTTTATGATTTCGTCAATGTCATTAATAATGAAGCACGCTTACAACAAGCGCTGATCCGTGATAAAGATATTGAAAACTTGTACATTCTCCCTGCATCACAAACCCGTGATAAAGATGCCTTGAGCGATGAAGGTGTTGCACGTGTGATTGATGAACTTTCTCAAGAGTTCGATTACATCATCTGTGACTCACCAGCCGGTATTGAGCGCGGTGCGATTTTAGCAATGTATCATGCTGATGAAGCCATCATTGTTACCAACCCTGAAATCTCATCGGTTCGTGACTCAGACCGTATTATTGGCATGCTCGATAGCAAGACCAAGAAAGTTGAACAAAACGAAGGTCGTATTCGTAAGCATCTATGTATCACGCGTTTCAACCCTGAACGTGCTGATCGTCAAGAAATGCTTACGATTGACGATATTTCTAAAGATATTTTACGAGTGCCGACATTGGGCGTCATTCCTGAGTGTCCAAGCGTGCTTCAAGCATCAAACGAAGGTAAGCCAGTGATTCTGTATGCAGAAGAAAAAGCGGGTCAAGCCTATGATGACTTAGTGGCTCGCTTCCTTGGTGAAGACCGTCCTTATCGACACATTGCAGTACAGCCAAAAGGTTGGTTAGCTAGACTATTTGGAGCGTAATTATGGCAGGATTCTGGAGTAAACTTTTTAGCAGTGATGAAAAACCATCAAGTGCACAAACTGCCAAAGATCGTTTAAAGGTGATTGTTGCCTCTGAACAAGGTTTAGGTCGTCGCCTAGGCCAAGACAAAATCGACCAAATGAAAAAAGAAATCATGCAGGTGGTGAGTCGTTATGTTCGTGGTGTGGATGAACAGCATATTCAAATGCAAGTTCGTTCAGAAGCAAATATCGAAATGTTAGAAATGAATATCAATTTACCTGAAGATCGATAGAAGTTTTTTCATTAGCGATTTTTCGCAAATAAAGGCAGAATACGCGGGTGGATTTGGAAAGTAGAACTTCCCCCCACTCCAAGTATTTTGCCTTTATTATTTTATAAGACTGAGGAGATTGTCATGGCATTATCACAGCCAGCAACTTTCAATGAAGAATGGTCAGATGAGCGTGTGTTTGCCTACCTTAACCAACTTCCTCCAACTGGCGTAAATGCTGACTTTCATGTGCTTTATCATGCATTCAAACATATGCGTCCAAATGACTATGAGCGCTTGATTACCCAGTTTTTGGCAGATGGTCGTGATCTCAATGCAACCAATCCTGAAGGACAACGCATTCATGATGTGATTGCGCAGTTCCCACGCCAAAAAGATGGTTTCTTGGAAGTTTTGGCAAAGTTTGCTTAAGTACTTCTCGAATAAAGCCACATAATGTATCTGTACTACTTATACTCAGACTTTCAATTATGTGGCATCATCTAAAGACTGCCATCTAACTATTTTTCAATTTATTAAAATAAGACCAAAACAATTCTATTTTCAGCAACCTATTTTCCAAGAAAGACAATGACAAACTCAGACACTGATTTAATTGAAGCCCCACCAATAAAACACCACCTTGCTGATCTGAAAATTATCAGCATGAAGAAGTTTATCGTCTTATCCATCATTTCTTTTGGTTTATATCAAATTTGGTGGATGTTTAAAGCATGGCGATTTTTTGCAATCAAAGATAATTTAAAAATTATGCCTGCCGTGCGTGCCATTTTTTCAATCTTCTTCTTATATTCGCTGTTTAATAAGATTCAAAGCTATGCCCAAGAAAATGGCTATACGCGATCATTCTCAGCAGCATGGATGTTTGTTGGCTATCTACTCATAACATTTGCCTGTAATCTGCCTGATCCTTATTGGTTGATTAGCCTATTCAATTTTATTTTCATGATTCCTGCTTTTGTTGCATTTAACTATGCCAAAACACAGTCTGATGAAGTTAATAGCCTAATCCAAGAAAAGTTTAGTACTGCACATGTGGTTGTCATTATTATTGGCTCACTATTGTGGCTATTAGTACTCGCGGGCCTATTGATGGGATCAGCATAAAGTAATATCGTTTGCCCTAACCTAAAGATTAATCAATAAAAAAGCCTCTATCAATAGAGGCTTTTTTTAGCAGATAATTTCTAAACCAGAATATCCCGCTTACCATTGGCACCCATTGAGCTGACAATGCCATTCTCTTCCATTTGGTCGATAATGCGCGCCGCACGGTTATAACCTAAGCTAAATTTACGTTGTAGCGATGAGGTCGATGCTTTACGTGTCTCTAAAACGAACGATACACATTGATCGTACAGCGCATCACGACTTGGATCACCATCACCATCTTCAAAACCACGTGAGCTTGGCTCTTCATCAAATGGCGTCAGGATTTCATCAACATAATCCGGCTCACCACGTTCACGCCAAGCATCACAAATACGGTTCACTTCATCATCGCTAATAAAGGCACCATGCACACGCTCAGGCTCGATTTTACCAGGCCCTAAGAACAACATATCACCATGACCGAGCAAGTCTTCTGCGCCACCTGCATCAAGGATTGTACGTGAGTCAATTTTACTGTTTACGCGCAATGCAACACGGGTTGGAATATTGGCTTTAATCAAACCTGTAATCACGTCAACCGAAGGACGTTGTGTTGCAAGCAGTAAGTGAATCCCTGCGGCACGCGATTTCTGTGCCAAACGGGTAATCATTTCTTCCGCTTTTTTACCGACCTGCATGATCATGTCAGCAAACTCATCCGCAACAATCACAATCGACGGTAACGGCGTCAAACGCGGTGCACGCTCACCGACAACCGAATCACTGGCTTTCCATGTTGGATCAATAAGGTCTTCACCATTGGCAATCGCTTCTTCGACCTTACGGTTATAGTCGCTCAACTTACGAATTTTCAAGAAGGACATCAATTTATAACGGCGTTCCATCTCATTGACACACCAGTTTAAAGCACTGACCGCATCTTTCATGTCAGTGACCACAGGCGTTAATAAGTGTGGAATATCATTATAGTTAGCCAATTCGAGCTGTTTCGGATCGATCAGAATCAAACGTAACTGATCAGGTGTGTACTTCAATAACATCGAAAGGATCATCGAGTTGACTGCAACCGACTTACCAGAACCTGTGGTCCCCGCAACCAGCATATGTGGCGCTTTACCGAGGTCAGTAATGACAGGATTACCTGAGATATCTTTACCCATCGCCATAGAAAGCAAACCCGCAGGGTCTTCAAAAGCTGGCGTTTTCAATAACTCAATCAAGCGTACCATTTCACGGCTACTATTCGGCACTTCAATTCCGATATATGGTTTTCCTGCAATCACTTCAACCACACGGACAGATGCCATCGACATTGAACGTGCTAGATCGCGTGAAATGTTGGTCACTTTAGAGGCTTTTACACCTGGTGCAAGATCCAGTTCAAAGCGTGTTACGACGGGTCCTGGCTGGGCTTCGACCACCTGAGCCTTCACATTAAACTCTTGTAGTTTAATCTCTAAAAGCTCAGAAAGACGTGCGAGTTGCTCAGCGGTAAAATTGACCTTTTTGTTTGGATCAACTTCATCCAGCAATTCCAGACCTGGTAAAGTCGGTAGATCACGGCGTTTTTGCGCAACTTGCATGGCACGTGACATCGGACGACCAAATGCATCTGTTAACGGCGCATCCAGATCAAAATCATCTTCAATATCTAAATCCACATCTGGATCAGCTTTACCTGCCGTTTCTTGCCATGCTTCGAGAAAGGCTTCTTTAGACAGGGTTTCTTTCGGCGCCGCTGAAACCTCAATCGGTGCTTTTACAAAAGCAGAGGATTGCGCATAACTTGTGCTTCGAGCAGGCACTTGTTTAGGCTCTTCTTCAACCATAAGATCGCTAAAATCGTCTGCTTGCTGCCCAGTGATGCGATGAACATCCTCTTGGATAGGATGTATTACATTTTGAATCGGTGCAGTCTCAGGCTGTACAGCTGCTGGTCTTGCAGATTCATTAATCAATGCTTCGATATCTGCTTCAAATTCGACCTCAGTAACCTGAGGGGCAGAATGTGCCTGAGGCTCTTGGGTAAATGGGGTGTGTAAGTCTGTCGCCGTCTTACTATTTGGAACAGCAGCCAATAACTCATCAAAGATTTGATCATCATTCCAATCTAAATTACTGTGGCTGGTCGTCTGCGTTGCAACATGTGCAGTAGGCGCTGCATAGGGATGAGCCGCATTGGCAGAATCATCCGCCGCTCTTAATAAGGCATCAATCTCTTGCTTATGACTTGCATCATCGCGTTGCAATGCACGCCACACTTCACCAGTTTGTACTAAACGCTGGCTTTCATTTTCAAATTGATGCGCGCGCTGTAAGGTTTGCTCAAAATCTTCAAGTTGTTCCGCTGGTGCGGGTTGAGTACTTTGTTGCTGTTCTTTTGCAACCACATCAGCGAACAGTTTTTCTGCCATCAACTGATGATGTGAATCATCAATTTTAATCAGTTTTGCCTGAACCTGATTGGCTTTAGCTTCTTCGGTTTCAGACGTTGGTTCAGACGCTTTTTGGGTTTTATTCTTAATTGCTGGTGTATCAGCGGCTGCCAATTGCTCAGTCAGGTCATACGCAGACTCATGCTGAGGTACATTTTTATAAAATAAATCTTGTAAATAAGCAGGCGTATTTTTCAATGTAGCCCAGGTCTTGTTCCACTGAATCCCAAAAGCTAAGGTCAGTAATAAGATACTGAATGCAAGTAGGAACAAGGTTGCGCCATAAATGGTCAGTAATTGCGATAAGCTCTGTCCCAATTCATAACCAATGATTCCTCCAGCCGCATTGTCCAAGGTATCTGCTGGTGTATTCCAGTGCAGATACAAGAGGCTGGAAATGGACAGGATCAAGAAAAACTGGGCAGCATAACGAAATGGACGGTTAAGAAAGCTTCTTGGCCACCAGACTTGAATGGCTTCAATAAACAAAAATAAAGGAATCAGCAAGCTTGCCCATCCCAAGAAACCGAACAGTAAATCTGCGATCCAAGCGCCTGCTACACCGCTGGCGTTTGAAACCTGCTGGGTATCACTGGAAATGTGCATCCAACCCGGATCAAACGGTGTATAGGTTACTGTGGCAAGAAATAAATAAATGCCAAAAGAAATCAAAAATAATGTCATTAAAAAGCGTTGTGCATAAACACTTGACACCGCAGTCATATACAGTCCTGTAACCCGATTCGTTATTTGTTGGTATCTTTTAAGGTCTAAATTACCTTAATCAATAAGTTTTATATTATGCACTCGTTCTTACAAAAAAGATGCACGATTGTTTACTGTTGTTGTTAACATCCTGCTCGGATATAGCTCAATTCGATTGAGTTAATCAATATTATCCCGATGGATTTAAACCACTCCGCTCTGGATTCACGTATAATTTTAGCAGTTTTGATATAAAAAGGATGTTCTTTAATGAGCGCTCGTCACTCACGGTTAATTATTTTGGGTTCTGGTCCTGCAGGCTATAGCGCAGCAGTCTATGCTGCACGTGCTAACCTCAAGCCAACACTGATTGCGGGTTTGCAACTCGGTGGTCAATTAACAACGACCACTGAAGTTGACAACTGGCCAGGCGACCCAGAAGGATTAACTGGTCCTGTACTTATGGAACGTATGCAAGCTCATGCAGAACGTTTCGGTACAGAAATCGTCTACGATCATATCAATGAAGTAGATCTTAAAACTCGTCCATTCGTACTCAAAGGCGATATGGAAGAGTACACGTGTGATGCGTTGATTATTGCAACAGGTGCAACTGCACAATACCTAGGTCTTGAATCTGAAGCTGCGTTTATGGGCCAAGGCGTGAGCGCATGTGCAACCTGTGATGGTTTCTTCTATAAGAACCAAAATGTCATGGTGGTGGGTGGTGGTAACACTGCAGTTGAAGAAGCACTTTATCTTTCTAATATTGCAGCGCATGTGACCCTTGTTCACCGTCGTGACAGCTTACGTTCTGAAAAGATTTTGCAAGATCATCTTTTTGCCAAAGAAAAAGAAGGCAAAATCAGTATTATCTGGAACCATCAAGTGGATGAAGTCTTGGGTGATAAAACTGGTGTAACTGCAGTTCGTATCCAATCAACCCAAGATGCAAGCACTCAAGACATTCAAGTTCAAGGCTTGTTTGTTGCAATCGGACATAAGCCAAATACAGGCATGTTTGATGGTCAATTGAATCTACGTGATGGCTATATCCAAGTGCATAGTGGCACTGCGGGCAACGCCACTGCTGCCTCTGTAGAAGGTGTATTTGCTGCAGGTGATGTCGCAGATAGTATCTACCGCCAAGCCATTACTTCAGCAGGTTCAGGTTGTATGGCAGCCTTAGATGCAGAGAAATATCTCGATAATTTAAACTAATTAGGCCAATATTAAGAAACCACCAATCTTTGGTGGTTTTTTTTTGCCAGTATCCATACAATCAAAAAAATGACGACTTTTTAAACACATCAACGATCAGTCTATAGGATATTTCAATGACAACGACCTGGACGAATGGCTACCAAACAGAAGTAAATTATACCTACGGTTATTATCGTGACCTCAGCCCGAATTTCCAAAAGTTTTGCTTGCTGTTAAATGGTATCGATAGTCCCGACTTTCAGGAAAATCACCATCATTGCGAACTTGGTTTTGGACAAGGTGTGAGTGTCAATATTCATGCGACCTGTAATGAAGCGGCATTTTACGGGACGGACTTTAACCCAGCCCATGCCGCACATGCCAATCAACTGGCAGAACAGAGCCAGACCGAACATTATTTCTATGATGACAGTTTTGAAGAGTTGTTGAATCGTTCTGACCTCCCCATGTTTGACTCCATCAGTCTGCATGGTATCTGGAGCTGGATTAGTTATGAAAATCAGTACATTATTCTCAAATTTATCCGAAAATTCCTAAAACCCAACGGGATTGTCTATATCAGCTATAACTGCGTTACTGGTTGGGCAGCTAATATGCCAATTCGCGAGTTGTTCCATAGCCACTTTAAATTCAACAGTAAAAGTACCAATCCACTGCAAAAGGTCAATGAGGCCCTCACCTTCAGTGAAGATCTACTTAAACAGAATCCAATTTTTGCGCAACGTAATCCCAATGCCGTACAAAAAGTCGCTGATTTAAAACAGCAAAATCCGAATTATTTGATTCACGAATATCTGAATCAAGATTGGCAATGTTTTTCTTTCCAGCAAATTGTCCGTATTCTGGATGAAATCAAGTTATCCTATGCGGGTTCTACCGATTTAAGTACTCATCTCGATAACATTAATTTTTCAGAACAGCATCAAGCTTTTTTGAATGAAATTGAACACCCTATTTTTAAAGAACAATGTCGCGACTATTTTGCCAACACTCAATTTAGACGTGATTTGTTTATTCGAGGTAAAAACACCCTTACCCCTCTACAAGTACAAGAACGGCTACGTAAAACTGCTTTTGTATTGCTCACTGCCAAAGAGCAACTCCCCACCAATATCAGTGGGCTGTTAGGCACCTTCAATTTAATTGAGGAAATCTACCAACCGATTGGTGATAAGTTCGCACAGGAAAACTATCAAGCCCTAACGATTGCGGAACTAGAACAAAGCTTACCGACATTAAGCTATGCAAAAATCCTCAATGCCCTGGTGATTTTATCGCATTTAGGCTTGGCACAACCTTGCCAAAGCTTGGAACCCAAACAACAGACACTAGAGCAATGTCAGCGCCTGAACCATTATTTACTCAAACAAGCCAGTTTTCACCAGAACTATAATGTGCTGATCAGCCCAATTACTGGTATTGGCATCCCGACGGAACATTTCCATCAATTGTTCTATCGCGCACATTTTATTGATGGTTTAGAGTCAGCAAGTGAATTTGCACAATATGTACAAGATGCAATCAGCCAACTCAATTGGTTGGTCTTAGATAAAGATGGCAAAACCGTCTCTGACCAAGAAAAAAGTCTTGAAATTATTCAAGGTAAAGCACAAATTTTCTTGGACAGCAAAAAACTACAGATTGCGAAACAGCTGCGCTTATTTAGTTAAAGCTGTTTTGGGAATGGCAACGACAAAGATTGCCATTCCCGATAACTTCAGTTAGCTTAGAATGAGTCTGATTGATTTCTTCCACTATGCAACAACTCCCACCCTCACACTATATTTTTCCCAATCCAATCGAAGCCGATCCTGAAGGACAAGGATTTATCTGTATTGGCGCCGACCTTCACCCTTCTACCTTATTCGAAGCCTATACACATGGATTATTTCCATGGTTCAATGAAGATGAACCGATTTGTTGGTGGAGTCCTGAACCCCGTTGCATTATCGAACCTCATACCTACAAACCGAGTAAATCCTTGCTTCGGAATATGAAGAAACATGATTATCGAATTACCATTAACCATGCCTTTGAAGATGTGATTCGTTCTTGTTCATTGCCTCGAAGCTATGCCAATGAAACATGGATCAGTGAAGATATCATCGAAGGCTATTGTGCATTATTCCAAGCAGGATATGCGTACAGTGTTGAAGTCTGGCAGCAGGATAAATTGGTTGGCGGACTCTATGGTGTCAGTATTGGTAAAGGCTGCTTTGGGGAGTCGATGTTTAGTACCGAAACCGATGTTTCCAAGATGGCTTTTTATACCCTAATGCTGATTGGACAGGAAAATCAGTTGCCATGGATTGACTGTCAATTGGTCAATGATCATCTTTTAAGCCTTGGTGCACGTACACTTTCTCGCCAAGACTATCTTAAATCGTTACAAGATGTAATTATTGCCCCCTCTATCAATTGGAAAAGTTATCAAGAACGTGTATTTTCAAGTAAAACAATTGCAGTTTTTGCAAAATTAGACGGTTAACGGATTAGCACCTTGGAGGGACAGATTAATGAAATCATATCAACCCAAGTCCCTTTTAAATGACTTACAGTACTATATTACTCCACCGCACGACTGCAGTTATCTTGATAACAAATCGGCGCGGATGGTGTTTTTAGATCCAATTCACCGTATCGATGTGGTGACCTTGTCAGAACTTTCTCGTGTCGGGTTTCGTCGTAGTGGCGATTTTGTCTACCGCCCTGAATGTCATCTGTGTCGCCAGTGTTTATCCTGTCGTGTTCCTGTTCAAGAATTTAAAATGAACAGCAGCCAAAAAAAGGCATGGAAACGCAATCAAGATTTGCAAATGAGTATTTTGCCAACATCGCAAGCGACTCAGCAGCATTATGATCTGTACGAACGTTATATCAATGAACGTCATGCAGATGGCGATATGTACCCAGCCAGCCTAGACCAGTTTGAAAAATTTCTGGTGCATAGCTGCACAGAAAGCTTCTTTATCGAATTATGGAAAGATCAAAAACTGATTGCTGTTTCAACCTGCGACTTAATGGATGATGGACTTTCAGCAGTCTATACCTTCTTTGATCCAGATGAACAACGTCGCTCACTCGGCGTTTTTGCCATCCTCAAACAAATCGAATATGTACGTACACTCAATCTAGACTATCTTTACCTTGGTTATTGGGTACCACATTCATCCAAAATGAATTATAAATCGCAATATACGCCACTGGAATTATTGCTCGATGGACAATGGCGTCGCCTCAATCGCCCACTTTCAGACCATGAAATCCATCAGCTCGGCAATTCATTGATGAGTACACTGCCTTCCGAGTGGAACAATTTAATTATTAAATAACGCTGCAAAATCATCCGTGCATGTCTTGACCATAATCACGGCATGCTCTCTCGAGCCATCAGGGTTTGGATAATAATTCTTACGTAAGTCAATTTGATGAAAACCTGTTTTTTCATACAAACCAATGGCAGCAGTATTACTTTCACGCACTTCTAAAAAAATCTGGATCGGATTATTTTTTAATTGCTGAATGGAGTCATCCAATAACATATAACCGAGTCCCCGCCCTTGTTGACTCGGGTGAATCGCCATTAATAATAAATTTGCTTCATCCAAGACCGGCTGCAGAATACAAAATCCTACGACCTGATTAGCTTGTTCATAAACCGTGCATTGATACGAGGCTAAAGATTCCTGAAACTGTTGTTTACTCCAAGGATGGGTTTGCACCAAGCGCTCAATTGCAGCAACACTATCCAAATCGCTTTCCTGCATCAATCGAATCACGATCTATCACTCTATAAAATACTGCTGCAGATTATCCGCAATTTAAAGCAAAATTTGAATAAAAAAATGGGCAGTTTTGACTGCCCGTTGAAGTTAACTCAAATTAAAACCTAATTCAGCACGCCATTTATTCAGCAACTCAGTCGTATCCTGATCATTTGGATGAAACTTCGGCCTTAAAAAATCTAATAAGGTCGGGATTTGACAGGTCATAAATCCTTTATAACCATACATAAATTTGATCATGTATTTGGTATCACGCCATGTCAGCTTGCCATCAGTTTGTAGAAGTTTTGCGGTGAAATAAGATTGGGTAATAAAGATGAGACCCATTGCAATGACCAGAGCCAGTGAACGCATAAAATAGGCTTTAGAACCTTGACCATACATGGCTTCATACACATCAAAAGCGACCGCCTTATGTTCATTTTCTTCTACAGCATGCCACATCCATAAATGGTACATGGTTTGATCCATAAACATCGCTTGAATGTCTGGATTGCTTAACAACTCTTCTGCAATGGTTGAAGTAAAATGCTCCAACGCACAAGTTCCCGTTAATCCGATCATCTCTTTACTAAAACCAAAAGGTTTAAGGATTTTTGAAGCAACACCAACGGTACGATTGATTAAACGACCTGTTTGCCCTTCCATTTCACGCACAGCATAACCATAGGCCTGTGCTGAAGCATTAAATGCAAGATGTTCTTTGGAATGCATGGCTTCTTGACCAATAAATGCACTGATCTCTTTCTGAAGTCGCTCATCTGCAAGTTTGGGATCATTTCGTACTGCACGAGTACTGTTCACAAAGAATTGCTCACCTTCTGGAAACAGTGCTGAAAGCGCAGTCATAAAATGAGTTAAAGCAGCATCACCATTGGCCCAATAACGTGGCACCTCACCAAATTCAAAATCCATTCGGCGTACAGGGAAACTGGCGCCAGCTCGGTTTGAAATATTGACTTTAGCATTCATACCTTGTTCTCCTATCCGTGAATATTCTGCATAAACCATCGTTGATACTTCTTTTATACGCCCTTTTCAGTGCATCGAATAAGTGCAAATAAGGTCAGAAAAGCATCATCTTAGGACATGTCATCACGTTGAAAATCATGTATGAAATGAACGATTAAAATAAAAAAGGGACAATATTTATTGTCCCTTTTTAGGAGTAACCAGGTCAGAATAAAGAACGTTTACAGACCCAATTTTGCCTTCCAATCTTGCAACAACTGTACGGTATCTAAATCATTTGGATGGAAATCAGGCTTAAAGTACGCCAACATTTCACCCGCCATTCCAGAGATAATTCCTTTTGATGGACTATAGGCATATTGATAAATCATACCCAATTCTTTCAGGTTTAATTTTCCATCATCTTTCAAGAGCTTTAAGACAAATGAAGATTGAGTGAGGAAAATTGCAACCATCGAAACAACCAGTGCAGTATTACGTAATGCGTATGCTTTTACGCCACGACCAAAAATTTCCTCATATACATCATAAGCAACTGCTTTATGCTCATTTTCTTCTACCGCATGCCATAACCACATATATTCCATGGTCTTGTCTTGCATCAATGCTTGAATATGCGGGTTACGCAATAATTCTGAAGCAATGGTCGCAGTAAAGTGTTCAAGTGCTGTCGTTGCCGTCAAATCCACCATTTCTTGTGTCATACCAAAGGGCTTGACCAATTTAGCAAATAGTTTACGACCCGTTTGAATCACAACGCCTGTTCTTCTTTCCAATGTTTCAACGTCATGCCCATATTTCTGAGCGGAAACATTAAAGTTCACATGCTCTTGCGTGTGCATCGCCTCTTGACCAATAAAAGCACTGATTTCTTTTTGCAGTTTTTCATTGTCTTTAATCGCTGGGTGATAACGTACAGCACGCACTGAGTCGATAAATAGTTTTTCACCATCTGGAAACAATGCAGATAAGCCTGTCATAAAGTGAGTTAAACCGGCAGAACCACTGACCCAATATTCAGGAACTTCATTAAAATCAAAATTCATACGACGTACTGGGAAACTTGCACCTGCACGATTCGAAACATTTACTTTAGCATTCATGCTGCCTACTCCTTTTCAGTGGAATATCTCCACTGAGCACTTTTGTTCGTTTTCTTGAGTTTTATATTACGTTTTTATGCGAATCAATTAAGTGCAGTTTGGGACAGCGTGCTATCAGTTTAGGACAGCTTTTAGCGAAAATTATCAGACAATCTAACCTCCTTGTATAAAACGATCCTTATGGTATATAAATAAACAAACACCAATCAAAAATATAGTCACTATTCCAAATACCCACCTTCTATTCCTCTTTTTCAGATGTTCAACATCGTGATCAAAATTGAAATGCTCGGGATGTATATTAAGTTGATAGTAAATCTCAGGAGAGACGGTAATATCAGGTCGCTGTTGACGCACGCGCTTAAAGAACTCACAAGCAAGTTCATGTGAGTTTTTAATTATATATTCGCCAAGAAACCCACCTAATTGAAAATATAATTGTTCGACGATAACTTTATTTGTATTTGCAGTATTGAGATAAACATAAAGCGAAATTGGTAAGTTGGAATAATTAACAAGATAAATATCAGGATGTGATCTATTTGAATCATGACTTAGTTGACTGAATAAAATTGATCTTTTCCTTCCACTGAATAAATGATAATGAAATCCAAAATCATCAATTGAGTAGCTGCAAATTTGGTTCTTAAAGAGGATTCTTGCGCTTACAACTTTAAAGACATACCACCAAATCAAAGTACTTAATCCAAAAGACAATATGATGAAAAATAAAAAGTATGTTTCAAGCCATTGATATGATTTACAAAAAGTGATGGGCAACATGATCATTATATTAATAGCACATGTAAATAAAACGAAATAAACTACACGTAAACAATAGGTTATTTTCTTATTGGGTATAGATTTTAATGTATTCATATTTTTTCCAATAAAAAAAACACCCCAAAGGGGTGTTTTTTTATCACTCTAAGCGATTATGCAGTTACTTTAGCAACAACACCAGCGCCTACAGTACGACCACCTTCACGGATCGCAAAACGTAGACCTGGGTCCATTGCGATCGGGTGGATTAACTCTACTGACATTTCTACGTTGTCACCAGGCATAACCATTTCAACGCCATCTTGTAATTTGATCGCGCCAGTTACGTCAGTTGTACGGAAGTAGAACTGTGGACGGTAACCGTTAAGGAATGGAGTGTGACGACCACCTTCTTCTTTAGAAAGTACGTATACTTCTGCATCGAATTTAGTGTGCGGCTTGATTGTACCTGGTTTAGCAAGTACTTGACCACGTTGTACGTCTTCACGCTTAGTACCACGAAGTAAGATACCACAGTTCTCACCAGCACGGCCTTCGTCAAGAAGTTTACGGAACATCTCAACGCCAGTTACAGTTGTCTTAACCGTATCTTTGATACCTACAATTTCAACTTCTTCACCAACTTTTACGATACCCGCTTCTACACGACCAGTTACTACTGTACCACGGCCTGAGATTGAGAATACATCTTCGATTGGCATCAAGAATGCTTTATCGATAGCACGTTCTGGTTCTGGGATGTAAGAGTCAAGCGCTTCAACAAGAGCAAGAACTGATGATTCGCCATATTGACCAGCATCACCATTAAGTGCTGCAAGTGCTGAACCACGGATAACTGGAGTGTCATCACCTGGGAAGTCATAAGTAGATAGAAGTTCACGAACTTCCATTTCTACCAATTCAAGTAATTCTTCATCATCAACAAGGTCACACTTGTTCAAGAATACGATGATGTAAGGTACACCAACCTGACGTGAAAGAAGGATGTGTTCACGAGTTTGTGGCATTGGACCATCAGTCGCAGCACATACAAGGATCGCGCCGTCCATCTGAGCAGCACCAGTAATCATGTTTTTAACATAATCGGCGTGGCCCGGGCAGTCTACGTGAGCGTAGTGACGGATTGGAGAATCGTATTCTACGTGTGATGTATTAATTGTAATACCACGTGCTTTTTCTTCAGGAGCTGAGTCGATTTGTGAGTAATCTTTCGCTTCACCGCCGTAAGTTTTTGCACAGATAGTTGCAATCGCAGCAGTTAAAGTTGTTTTACCATGGTCAACGTGACCAATTGTACCCACGTTTACGTGTGGTTTATTACGTTCAAACTTGGCTTTAGCCATGATGATCTTCCTTTATAAACTGCTCATGAGGGTCGCCCATGAGCACTTGGTTTTTTAACTAAATTTTAGTTGGGTAATATAGTAATCGAAAGATTACTCGTCGTCACCTTTTTTACCGCCAGCTTGGAACTTAGCGATGATGCCTTCCGCCACGTTACGTGGAGTTTCAGCGTATTTAGCGAATTCCATAGAATACGTCGCACGACCTTGAGACATAGAACGCATTTGAGTCGCGTAACCAAACATCTCAGCCAATGGAACTTCTGCTTTAATTGCTTTTGTTCCACCAGGAAGATCGTCCATACCTTGAACCATACCACGACGACGGTTTAAGTCACCCATGATATCGCCCATGTAGTCTTCTGGAGTTTCAACTTCAACTTTCATGATTGGTTCAAGAAGGATAGGATCTGCTTTCATGAAACCGTCACGGAAAGCATATGAACCAGCCATTTTGAACGACAATTCATCAGAATCGACATCATGGTAAGAACCATCGAATAATGTCGCTTTGATACCCACAACAGGGTAACCAGCCAATACACCATTCTTCATACGTTCTTGAATACCTTTATCAACCGCACCAAAGAATTCTTTAGGTACAGTACCGCCGACAACTTCTTCAGCGAATTCGTATTCTTTACCAGCTTCTTCAACATCCATAGGTTCTAAACGAACATATACATGACCGAATTTACCTTTACCACCTGTTTGACGAACAAACTTACCTTCTTGTTCAACAGACTTTTTGATCGTTTCACGGTAAGCAACCATTGGTTTACCAATGTTCGCTTCAACACCGAATTCACGCTTCATACGGTCAACGATGATGTCAAGGTGAAGCTCACCCATACCAGCAATAATGGTTTGACCAGATTCTTCGTCTGTACGAACGCGGAACGATGGATCTTCTTTAGCCAAACGACCTAAAGCGATAGACATTTTTTCTTGGTCAGCTTTAGTTTTTGGTTCAACAGCCAATGAAATTACTGGCTCTGGGAATTCCATACGCTCAAGGGTAATGATGTTTTTCTCATCACACAATGTATCACCCGTTGTAACGTCTTTAAGACCTACACACGCTGCGATATCACCTGCACGGATTTCATCAAGATCTTGACGTTCGTTCGCATGCATTTGCACGATACGACCGATACGTTCACGCTTAGATTTAACTGGGTTATAAACCGGATCACCTTGTTTAAGAACACCAGAATAAACACGTACGAAGGTCAAGTTACCTACGAACTTATCGTTCATGATTTTGAACGCAAGTGCAGAGAACGGTGCTTCGTCAGATGCTTCACGAGATGCTTTAGTTTCATCTTTGTCGTCAAGAATACCTTCAATTGCTTTAACTTCTGTTGGAGAAGGCAAGAATTGAATTACAGCATCCAACATACGTTGAACACCTTTGTTCTTGAACGCTGAACCACAAAGCATAACTTGGATTTCAGATGCCAATGTACGTGTACGAAGACCAGCGATGATTTCTTCTTTAGAAAGATCACCTTCTTCTAAGTATTTGTCCATTAACTCTTCAGATGCTTCAGCCGCAGCTTCAACCATCTTAGTACGCCATTCTTGAGAAGTCTCAACGAGGTCAGCAGGAATATCACCGTATTCGAACTTCATACCTTGAGATGCTTCATCCCAGATAATCGCTTTCATTTCGATAAGGTCAACAACACCTGTGAACGTATCTTCTGCACCGATTGGCACAACGATAGGTACAGGATTACCACCTAAACGAGTTTTAACTTGCTCAACAGCACGGAAGAAGTTTGCACCAGTACGGTCCATCTTGTTCACGAATGCTAAACGAGGCACTTTATATTTGTTCGCTTGACGCCATACAGTTTCAGACTGAGGCTGTACACCACCAACTGCACAGTAAACCATGCACGCACCGTCAAGAACACGCATAGAACGTTCAACTTCGATTGTGAAGTCTACGTGTCCCGGTGTATCGATTACGTTGATACGGTGTTGTTGGAATTGGTTAGCCATACCAGACCAGAAACAAGTTGTAGCAGCAGAGGTAATTGTAATACCACGCTCTTGCTCTTGTTCCATCCAGTCCATTGTTGCTGCACCATCGTGTACTTCACCAATTTTGTGAGATACACCTGTGTAGAACAAAATACGTTCAGTTGTAGTTGTTTTACCTGCGTCAATGTGCGCAGAAATACCGATGTTACGGTAATTACTAATTGGGGTTTGGCGAGCCATGATGTCTACATTCCTAAATGTTATATTTAAAACAGGACGCACCAATTAAATTGATGCGCACGAATATCCAAGCAGGCAACTTAAATACCCGCAAAGCCCCCACTTTGGTAAAGAGCGATGTTGAATCGAGCTGCGGTACGCATGAATATTCTCCTGATTAGGGACTGTTTTATCCGCTTAGAAACGGTAGTGAGAGAAGGCTTTGTTGGCTTCAGCCATACGATGCACGTCTTCACGTTTTTTGATCGCTGCACCTTTACCTTCAGCTGCATCAAGCAACTCACCAGCAAGACGTAAAGCCATCGTTTTTTCAGAACGCTTAGCAGCAGCATCTACTAACCAACGCATAGCTAGAGCAGTACGACGGGATGGGCGTACTTCCATAGGTACTTGATAAGTAGCACCACCAACACGGCGTGCTTTTACTTCAACCATAGGACGAACTTTTTCAAGAGTAGTCTCGAAAAATTCAACTGGGTCTACTTTGTTTTTTTCTTGAACGCGGTCTAAAGCACCGTAAACGATACTTTCAGCAATAGATTTTTTACCATCTTGCATTACGTGGTTCATGAATTTAGCGATTGTTTGGCTGCTAAATTTTGGATCTGGAAGGATCTCACGAGCAGCGACTACGCGACGTCTTGGCATTTTAATACACCTAATAATATGACACTTCAGGATAATCCAGCAGTTTGTACAAGTGTCATGTACACGACGCTGGCCTTACTATACGTCGCTTGAATTACAAATCTATGAAGAATTCAAACAAGCGAAACGCTAAAGGGTTGTTTGGGCTAGTTTCCTAGAATTACTTCTTAGGACGCTTAGCACCGTATTTAGAACGTGACTGGTTACGATCTTTAACGCCAGCACAGTCTAAAGAACCACGAACGGTATGGTAACGTACACCTGGTAAGTCTTTAACACGACCACCACGGATAAGAACAACACTGTGCTCTTGTAAGTTATGACCTTCACCACCGATATAGCTAGATACTTCAAAACCTGAAGTTAAGCGAACACGGCAAACCTTACGCATTGCTGAGTTAGGTTTTTTAGGTGTAGTAGTATAAACACGTGTACATACACCACGACGTTGTGGACAAGCCTTCAACGCAGGAACTTTTGATTTTTCAATCAAAGTCGTACGACCCTTACGGATCAACTGATTTGTTGTTGCCATTTGGCAATTCTCCCGTTATTAAACAACCTTAAAAAAAGAAAATAACCTCTTTTTAAGGGCACATAATTGTAAGCTAAGAAGTAAAAATGGTCAACATTGTTAGTGCTGACCATTTCTTGGCTTTGTTGTGTTTTGATATCTAAAATTGCATACAACGCTTAACTAGGTTTTGTTGATGCAGGTTCGATATCAAGTGCCTTCGTTTCTGTACCCATTTCATTACTCTCTTCTACCGGCAGGTGCTCTTGCTGCTTTAGCGCAGGCTGCTGTTCAGTATGCGGGTGCTCAACCACATGCTGCTCAGCTAATTGCTGAATTCCCTCTTCAACCTTATCATCTACAGAAACCGTAACCGCTGTATGTTCTTTGACTTGAACGGTGACCTTGGTAATCACGGCATTCTGTTCATCAGATGGGGCTTTATTGGTTTCAACGCTGGTCGCACTTAATAAACGTGGACTCTTTTTCGACATCGCTTCGGCTTTAAAATAAGCCTCTAAAGGTGAAAGCTTTTCCTGCGGATGTTCATTCATATAGAAACGCGCCGCACCAAAAACAGATTGAGATTTATGTCCAACGTCTTCTAAAAGTCTCCAACTATAGAAACCACCGAGTGCGGCACCTGCGACTGGGGTCAACTTACCAATCACCGATGCCTGAGGAATACGGTTTAACCAATTCCATTTAAACTGACCGCTTTCATCCACCAGCCACTTTTTCACTAACTCGATATCATTATTCGAGCCTAACAATTGTTGAAACTGCTGCAAATCATGGGTTTCAAGCATTGATTTCAAAGCTTTTAAGGCAAGCAATAAAGTTTGTTTTTCCGCCACCAGACTTAAATCTATTTCTTTAAAGATAAAGGCAACAATGTCTTGATCTGCATCTTCAGCTAAATCAAAACCATGTGAACGACCCGTTTGATAAATCGTTCTGAGCGCCAATACAATCGAAGCAGGAATATCAATCGCCGCACCCCATACGCCTGTCGCACCCGTAATAGCACCTTGAGCTGCTGCGAGCAATTTATTCTGCTCAATCAGGGCTTGACTTAAACGTTGCGAACGCCCCGTATCTTGGGTTAGCTCAATAATATCCTTGACCCCTGCTTCTTCCAGGATTTTTTCAGTCAGAGAACTATTCGAACTAAACTCATTCAACCATTGGAATAAATAATCAGAAACCTTTTCTCCCAAATCAGGCGAGACAAATGACGCCACATTATTCACTCTAGCATAATGACGACCTAACAGCTGATGAGATAGTTTTGGAAACTGCTGACGTAGCATTTGCTGTGGACTCTCATATTTTTCTATTTCAAATGGACTTTTGAAACGTGCTTTGCCTTCAACAATCTGAGTTGAATTTGCAAGTTCTGCACCAGAAGTGGTTGGGGCAACTTGAAGTTTCTGTAATTCAGAACTGAGCTTTTTAGCCACTCCAAAGGCTTGTGCAAATAAACCTGAAGATTGCTTGTTTTTAGATTTTGTCATCAAGTACCTCTGTCGTGTAATCTGTGCATGTCTAGGTAAATACTAGGTTGAATGCAGATTTATCTCAACTTTTATCTGTGTACTTTCATTTCGTTTCGTCACAACATCGCGAATATTTACGAATATTTACACAACTGAAAATAGGCATAAAATTTGCCATAAGAAATAAAAAACCTTTCTGCTATCATGGTGTCATTCACTCATAAGCCATTTTAATCGTTATTTTTCTCCTGACTTGTATTCATAGCGAGATGCACAGGCTTAGTATTACCATAAAAGGGATCTGTAAATGAAACGTGTTGTAATCACTGGTATGGGCATTAACTCATGTATCGGTAACTCTTTAGAAGAGGTCACTCATTCTTTAAAAAATGGAATCTCAGGCACACGTTTAAACCCAACTTATGCAGAACTGAATTTCAAGAGCCATGTCAGTGCAGCCGCTGAACAAGATTTTGATGGCATTGATCGTAAACTCAAACGCTTTATGGGCGTCTGTGCGATGTATGCGTATAACGCAGCTGTCGCAGCTGTTGAACATGCCGGACTGAAACAAGAAGATTTGGCAAACAATCCACGTTACGGTATTGCTGGCGGCTCTGGCGGCAACTCAACTGCATCTGTTGCAGAAATGATCAAACTATTAGAAGAAAAAGGCGCGCGTAAAATCGGTCCTTTCTTTGTACCTCGTAATATGAGTAATACCATTACTGCGAACGTTGGGGTTGCTTTTAAACTGCAAGGTGTTGCGCACTCAATTACCAGTGCATGCGCAACGTCTGCTGATGCCATTGGTTATGCCTACAACCTGATCCAATTGGGCAAACAAGATTTAATGCTTGCGGGTGGTGGTGAAGAAGATCATTGGTCACAAAGCTTGTTGTTTGATGCGATGGGCGCCTTATGTTCAAAATATAATGACACACCAGAAACGGCTTCACGTCCATATTCAAAAGACCGTGATGGTTTCGTGATCGCAGGTGGCGGTGGTTTCGTGGTGCTGGAATCGCTTGAACATGCGCAAGCACGTGGTGCGAATATTTTAGCAGAAGTGATTGGCTATGCGGCAAACAGTGATGGTGCTGACATGGTTGCGCCAAGTGGTGAAGGTGCGACACGTTGTATCATCATGGCATTGGATGAAGCAAAACAGCATGGTGTAGAGCAAATTGACTATGTCAACACACATGGTACTTCAACACCAGCGGGCGACGTGACTGAGCTTAAAGCCATGGAGCGTGCATTTGGTGAAGGACAAGTTCCTCCACTCAGCTCAACCAAATCGATGACAGGTCATAGCTTAGGTGCAGCGGGTGTACAGGAAGCGATTTACTCAGTATTAATGATGCAAAATGACTTTATTGCGCCAAACATCAACGTGACTGAGCTGGATGAAGGCGCACAAGGTTTCGATATTGTACTTGAAAAGCGTGATGCAAAACTGAATACTGTCATGAGTAACAGTTTTGGCTTTGGCGGCGTAAACGCTTGCCTCATTTTCAAGAAGTGGGATGCGTAGAGGGTCCGTTGACATTTCACAGATGCTTGCGACAGAGGATATTTTTTAGCTAATACAAGGCATGACTTATGAAACTTAGTCATTCTAAGTGATAAACAGCGACTAATGCTGTGAAACATAACGTAGTAGCAGCAAAAAAATATCCCTGTCCCGAAGGGTTATGACTAAAACTTCCCTAAACTTCGTTATGAAACTTGGCAATGGAGTCACCATTGCCTACGTTCCATGCCTTGTTTAAGTCGTTTTAGTCTATAACGCAAGCATAGTCGAAATATCAACACACCCACGCCCCCACTGAGGATTATCGATGGATGCACCTTCTGATGCTTTCTTGTGGGTAAAAGCATTACATATTATTGCTGTGGTGTGCTGGTTCGCTGCATTGTTCTACTTACCACGTCTTTTTGTTTACCATGCCATGAGCGAAGATGCCGTCAGTCATCAACGCTTTGAAGTCATGGAACGTAAGTTGTATCGCGGTATTATGTGGCCGTCTATGATTGCCACACTCATTACCGCCCACTTTCTGGTCGACTGGGGCGATGCAAGCCGACATTATCATGAAGCTTTATGGTTTTACCTCAAAGTCGGTCTGGTCGGTTTATTGGTGATTTACCATTTTGTCTGTGGTTATTACCGTAAAAAACTGATTGGCAACGCTCACTATAAGTCGCACAAGTTCTGGCGCTTTTTTAATGAAATGCCAACCCTAATCTTGTTTGCGGTAGTCATTTTAGTCGTGGTAAAACCTCAGTTTTAACTCAACAGCACTGTTCTTTTTCTAATGCTGTAGCTTAGACTACAGCATTAACCCCAATCCAAACTACAAACAGCTTATCCCATTCAAGTTTAAAGACACTTGCTCAAAGTGGGTCTCTTTTTTTGTTTTCAAATTTCGATAGCTGACGTCATAAAGAATATAGCCTTGCGACACAAAGGTATATTGTCCTGTCACTTTGCCATCAATCAGCTCATTCATGGTTTTATACACTTCTGGCTGAGCGACTTCACCCATCTCAACCGCTTCAATATGGACTGGCTCAGAAAGCTTGATATTTTTGAGATAAGGATAATACTTAATCGACTGTATCTTTTGATATTCTGGTGAAACCAATAAAATTGATTTTTTGCCATCCGCAAAACAGTAATATTCATTACTTGCATCGGCCTGTACGCACACAGATAAAAATAGGCACAACCATAAAGTTTGTTTCATCATTCATTTCATCTCTTGCTAGCAATGACTGCTCTATATTTCTGCTCTTATCTTCAGATTATAAATATTTCTTTATTCTTAACGGGACTTTGTTGGATAAGCCCAACTTTTTCATTTGATCAGCATACATCCTATAATTTTTTCTGGCTTGATCTATATTTTTTAAAGCTAAATAAGCATCCGCTCGATTTAAGTAAGCCACAGCTCTATTCGGATCTAACTTTATGACATAGTTTAACAATCTTAATGAAGTATCATAATAACCCAATTGATAGAGAAAAAATGCAGCATCATTTAGCTCGGCTGCATCCTGTTTTTTATAGGTCGATAATTGGCAATCAATGCTTTTAATAATTTGCTTGATCCCCGATACATCACTTTTATTGACTTGCTTTAATTGCTCCGAGGCTAAATAAGGAAAATAGTTAACCCCATCTTTCCCACCCCCAATATCTGCCATCCACACAGGTGTACGACTTTGTTTATCCCATTGTCCACTGCAACTGTTAGAAATCATGCTGGGTATCGTATCTAAAATCACGTTTCGGTTTTGATCCACAATAAGACACTGCGTCATTTCAGTTTCAGATGCATCCAAGATTGCAGCGTAGTTGTATTGGTTATTTTTATAAGCATCAATGGTTAAGAAAAAAAGCGTGCTATCAGCTTGTAAGGCTTTCAATGATGATCCCGTACAATTTTTATAGTGCTGTATCCCTAAATCCGCATAAGCTGCGCTGCTCACCCAGCAGAGTGAAAGAACCATTAATTTAATGCTTCGCATACCAAAATTCACCCTGCTCAGTTCACTTTTATTTTAGAATAAACCAGATTTCACGTTTTTCAGATGCCCAGTTCAGATGAACAAACCAATTCAGCACACGATACAAGGATTAAAAGCTCGATTCATTTCCAGCTTAATCTTTTATCTCAAAATGAATCAATTTCAATATCGTGGTTTGACTTCTGGCGAAATCGAAATGGCGCGTCCCATCTTTGGGCAGTTAATTGATTATACAAAAGTCAAAATTTTTAATATCCCCTATTTACCTTGGCAACCTGTCAATATTTTTATGGCACCCAATGGCAACCTATTCGTCCATCAAAAATATTTCCACGAAGACTACTCAACTTGCTCCATCTCCTTGCAGGGAATTTTTATTCACGAATTGGCACATATTTTACAGTTTCAACAGCACACCAATGTGATTGTCAAAGGTGCAATCCTTCAGGCGGGCTATTATCTCAGCTTTAAACACTATAACCCTTATCAATATCACTTGATCCAAGGTAAAGCTTTTTCTAGTTACAATATTGAACAGCAAGGTGATATTGCACGCGATATCTTTTTGAACAGAATTCCCAATATTATTCTCAAAAATGAAAAAGCCCTGTAATTTGCATTTACAGGGCTTTTTAAGTGAGTAATTCGCACTTGAACTTATGCTGCAGTGCCTTTACCAGTCTCAATTGGGTGTTCATGACTATCATCCATATCAGTCGAAAAATCTACGCGCATTGCATCCTTAACAATGGTACCTACACGCCCTACACCAATGGCCAAACCAAAGGCAATGACAGGCAATAAAATTGTTGAAACCATAATGGGTTACCTCTTATTAAAATCAATAAATTAAGATTGTTGATCTTGCTCACGGAACATCACTGTCCCAATACGACCAACAACCACTGCTAAACCAAATGCAACCACAGGAAATAATAAAACCGACATTGTCTTTACCTCATGTATGAATCAATCAAAATTGAGCGATCAATTAAACTTGCTGATCTTTTTCTTGGAACATTACGGTGCCTACACGACCAACCACAACAGCCAATCCAAAAGCAATCACAGGAAATAATAAAACGGACATTGTTGTTACCTCTTCATTTTCGTGTTTGAGTACACTGGATTAGCATCAAAGTGTACGCCTGTTCACATTAATTAGGATAATAGCAGTGCACAAATGTACACTCAAGTGTCGCAAAGATATTCCCGATAAACGGTATAAAAAACGCACAACAAATAGATAATGCAATGAATTAATTGATTTTTTTAAAAAGTACACATGTACTCAATATTCTTATAAAGCAAATAAAGACGTGAAAGTAATTATTTTTTCTCAGATTTTTTATATTTATCGACTCTGTAATTGATGTGTCACACCCAGATGCAAAAATAGCATGAAAAAAACTTTATATTGCTCTATTCAATTTATTCACAATCATGCACCATAATCACGCAAACATTGAGAAATGTTGCTGTTTTATACAGAAAAACTTGTTATTTTTACGCAGAAAAATGTGCATTTAGTATATATTAGTAAACTTGTCATTTTTCTTTAAGATATAAAATGTTTGGCGCCATGATATACACTTGTTTTTAATAACTATACCCATATAAATCAAAAACTTGTATATCAGAACTTGTTAAAACTCAGGATTAGGTTTGAATGAAAAATTTTAAAGTTGCCCTTGCTCAATTCTCTCCGCACATTGGCAATATTGATGCAAATACTCAAAAGATGGTTGAGCAAGCAAATTTAGCGAAACAACAACAGGCTGATTTGATCATCTTCCCTGAGCTTTCTACGCTAGGTTACCCTGCTGAAGATCTATTACTCCGCCCCAATCTACAAAAACGCACTCAAAAAGCGTTTGCCCAGCTCAGCGAAGTAAAAGATATCTTGATGGTGTTCGGTTTTGTGCACCAAACTGAGGATGGTCATCGCTATAACTCTGCTGCTGTCATGAAAGATGGGCAAGTATTAGGGGTTTATAACAAACAAAACCTGCCAAATTATGGCGTGTTTGATGAAAAACGTTATTTCCAAGAAGGTCACCAACACCTTGTGTTCGAATATTTAGGTCACAAGTTCGGTGTGTTGATCTGTGAAGATGTTTGGTCACTCAATACCGTCAAACAACTCAGCCAGCTGAATGTTGAAACTGTGCTGGTGTTAAATGCTTCACCTTATGAAGTGGGTAAACCACAACACCGTATTCAGACCTTAAATGAACTGGCAAAACAGTTAAATCTCAATTTGATCTATGTCAACCAAGTGGGTGGACAAGATGATTTGATTTTTGATGGCTCAAGTTTTGTGAGCAATAATAATGGTCAATTGGCATTACAAATTGCAAGCTTCCAAGAAGCATTGGCTTATGCTGAATACAATGCTGAACAAAAGCAATATAAAATAAGCGAAGCGATTCCAGCCTTAGAAACCTTTGCCGAGATTTATCAAGCACTGGTCATGGCAACCCGTGATTATGTACAACGTTCAGGCTTCCCTGGTGTGATTCTAGGCTTATCAGGTGGAATTGACTCAGCCCTAACTTTGGCCATTGCAGTCGATGCGATTGGTGCAGAGAAAGTCCAAGCGGTGATGATGCCATATACCTACACCTCACAAATGAGTGTCGAAGATGCGACTGAACAAGCTCGTCGCATGGGTGTGACTTTTGGTATTGCAGAAATTCACCCAATCGTGAATAGTTTTATGCAAACCTTGTTCCCATTCTTTGGCAACTCACCTGCTGACGCGACTGAAGAAAACTTACAAGCACGTACTCGTGGCACGCTATTGATGGGCTTATCAAATAAGTTTGGTAATCTGGTGCTCTCTACAGGCAACAAGTCTGAAATATCAGTGGGCTACTGCACCCTGTATGGCGACATGGTTGGTGGTTTCTCTGTGCTCAAAGATGTGTACAAAACCATTGTCTTTGAACTGGCAAAATACCGTAACACACTAGAAGAAACACCTGTGATTCCAGAACGTGTCATTACACGTCCACCATCGGCAGAACTGCGCCCAGATCAAAAAGATCAGGACTCTTTACCTGCTTATGATGTACTTGATGCCATCTTATATGCTTATATTGAGGAAGATCTCAGCCAAGCAGACATTATCGCCAAAGGTTACCCAACCGAGGTGGTCGAGAAAGTGATTCGTTTGGTTGATCGTAATGAATACAAGCGTCGTCAGGGCGCGATCGGGCCTCGTATTAGTTCACGTGCCTTCAGTCGCGAACGACGCTATCCTATCGTCAACGGATGGACCGCGAATGACTGAAAAAATTGTTTCTGAAAAGTCACAATTACTTGCTCAAGCTTTAATGCTTGAGCAAGTTGCATTTTATAAAAACCAACTCACTACCCAACTTTCTGCTGATTTCTTCCAGCAGTTTATTCAACTCTTTCTCCAACATGCACCCAATATTCAACTTAAGGAAGTGGTTGAACTCGCCCAAATTCAGGCTGTAGTAAAACGCTATGCCTTTGAAATGCAGCTCGGTGCAGGCTTATTAGAATTTATTGGGGAAATTGCTCAAAGACTGCATGTGTTTTCACTGCAATCCTCGGCACAATTACAAGATGTATTCTCAGACCACCAGTTTGAAATGTGGCTGTCCAAGTTTTTAGAGCTGGAAAATATTCGCCATTATTTAAATCAGTTTTTAAAAGAAAGCCCTTCGATTCAGCAACTGTGCCAATACATTGCCACCACAACACTACAAAACAAATTACCGAAACTGTTTGCTCAATCGGATGAAGATCGGATTTCTGCAAGCAAATATGAATGGCAACAAAAACTCAAAAGCTTTTCACATCGCCAACAACAACGTATTGAACAAAAAATTGAAGAAAGCATTGGCCGATTCATTCAAGAACAACTGGTCGATCTCAGCCTACTTTCAAATGACGACCTTGAGAGTCTTGCGCGCAATATCTGGGATGACAACAAAGCTCAGCCCCTCTCCGAATATACCAAACAAGTAACACCACTCGACGTCGAAGAATTCTTTGTCATGATTTATGAGTACTGGAAAGAATTACGCCAGTCCGCCTTCATACAAGATTTGATTTTATACGGTGTTAAAGTATTTTATGACTTCTATAAAGATGAAAGTCTAGCAGATGTCTTCACAGCAATTGGCTTGGAAGAAACCGATCTGCTGAATGAGGCTGTACGATTCTATCCAAAAGTTGTGAAAGCATTAGATGAGCACGGCGTATTAGAACCGATCATTACGTTGATCCTAAAACCGTTCTATGAAAGCCCACAAACCCTAGCCACCATCGAAAAGCATCTATAAAAAATAAAGCCTGTAAATGAATAACTCATTTACAGGCTTTTGCATGTCTGGTGTATTATTTTTTCAAGCAAAATCTAGATAAAAAGAAACCACGCAGGAGCGTGGTTTTTAAAATGGTGGCTATGACGAGACTTGAACTTGTGACCCCCGCATTATGAGTGCGGTGCTCTAACCAACTGAGCTACATAGCCGTAAACTGTGTGCGCATTATCTAGTGTTCCGCATAATGGGTCAAGTCTATCGCCTTGAAAATATAGAATATATGAACAGTTTTTAGGCTTTTAATCTTTAATTGATCAAATTTCAACACATCTATGCCTCAACCACGAAATTGAATCGTGACTGAGCTGCTATTCAAATAAACATAATCGAAAACTTCACATCATAAAGATTGTTTTAAAGTCTACAAAAACTGCAGACAAAAAGAGACCACGCAGGAGCGTGGTCTATAAAATGGTGGCTATGACGAGACTTGAACTTGTGACCCCCGCATTATGAGTGCGGTGCTCTAACCAACTGAGCTACATAGCCGAAAACTGTGGGCGCATTATCTTAACTTTCAATACACACGTCAAGCACAATTTTAAAAAATTTAAGAAGTGGGCCTATAAGCCGGGTTCTGTCGAGGACGATCATTCCTCTAGGCGTACAATCACTCATACGCTCAAGCGACCTACCCGAATCCAGCACGGGCCGTGCCTCAGGATTCCTATTTGGTCTTGCTTCTGGTGGGGTTTACCTTGCCGTGAACTGTTACCAGACACGCGGTGCGCTCTTACCGCACCCTTTCACCCTTACCTCACGAATGAGGCGGTCTACTCTCTGCTGCACTTGCCGTCGGCTTTCGCCGCCCAGGCGTTACCTGGCACCTTGCCCTATGAAGCCCGGACTTTCCTCCCCTGTTTCAGTCACGGAGACCTCCACAGCAGCGACCGTCCAGCCCACTTCGTGGCGCATCTTATCAAAGTTCGCCGTTAATTGCTCGTATTTTTTTGCGCAGTCAACTTTTTGTATTTCGCCATCAAGTCATCATGCGATTCGACATGTTGGGGATCGAGCGGAATACAATCAACAGGGCAAAACAACTGACACTGTGGCTGATCATGGTGACCGATGCACTCTGTACAGAGTGCAGGATCAATCTCATAAATCAGCTCACCCATATAAATGGCTTCATTGGGACAAACAGGTTCACAGACATCACAGTTAATGCATTCATCTGTAATATATAAGGACACGCTACCAACCTTGTTGATGTTTACGTTCAAAGGCCTCAACCACAACGGCAGGCACAAATTTGGTCACATCACCTTTTAAGCGAGCAATTTCTCTTACCAATGTCGATGAGATAAATGAATATTGCTCAGATGGAGTTAAAAATACCGATTCAAAATGTGGATCAAGCTGACGGTTCATATTCGCCAATTGAAATTCATATTCAAAATCTGAGATTGCTCTTAAACCTCGGAGTACAGCTGTTGCATGCTGTTCACGGAAAAAGTTGACCAATAGGCCATCAAAACCAACAAACTCAACATTGTTTAAATGACTCAATGATGCTTTTGCTAATTCAACACGCTCTTCTAAACTAAACACTGGATTTTTATGATGACCAATCGCAATTGCAACCACAACTTCATCAAACATTTTTGATGCTCTTGCAACCAAATCAACATGCCCATTGGTTATTGGATCGAAAGTCCCCGGATAAATCACACGTGTTTTAGACATGCGTTGTACTCTAGTTAATGAGATAAGGCGTGTATTTTAACAAATGCTGGCTCTAAATGCGAAATTCCTAAACATTGGAAAAAGGTTGCGTTTTACGGCACAATAGAGCCAATTGTGGAAGTTTAAATTATGGCGCAAGCAACAGTTGTAAAAAAACATAATGGTGGCACGATTGCTCAAAATAAAAGAGCGCGCCACGATTACTTTATCGAAGAAAAATTTGAAGCAGGCATGTCCCTACAAGGTTGGGAAGTAAAATCCCTGCGCGCTGGGCGCATGAGCTTGACTGAAAGTTATGTCATTTTTAAGAATGGTGAAGCTTTTTTATTGGGCTCACAAATTCAGCCCTTGTTGTCTGCCTCAACGCATGTGGTTCCAGAAGCAACACGTACGCGTAAATTACTGCTCTCTCGTCGTGAGCTAGAAAAGCTTTTGGGTGCAGTGAATCAAAAAGGCTATTCATGTGTACCTTTGGCATGTTATTGGAAAGGCCATTTGGTCAAACTTGAAATTGCACTGGTGAAAGGTAAGCAATTACATGACAAGCGTGCCACTGAAAAAGACCGTGACTGGCAACGTGATAAATCTCGTCTGCTGCATAAGTAATAAAAAAACCTCCAATTGGAGGTTTTTTTATCATTCTTAATTAAATAGGAATATGTTTTAACCGTAACTCCGCCAAGTATTTCCCAAACTTGCGCGCAGTTTCCAGATCCCCTTCAGGTGGAGTGACTTCTACACTGGCATTGTCAGACTGGGTCATCAATCCTAAAAAGCTCGACATACGGTTAATATCTGAAGGGCTTCGTCCTGTTGGCATAAACGGTAAACCAGCCCACAACATGCCATGCTGCATCGCAAATAAATTAATTTGCTGTAGCACAGCCAGCTTATCGCCACTGAGACCACCACCATTGGTAAAACCAGCGGCCAATTTTCCCTGCCAAGTACGCGCCAACCAACGTTTAGAAGAATCCTCCATAAACTGCTTCAGCGCAGAGGTGAGACTTCCCATATAGGTCGGACAGCCCATCACAATCACATCGGCTTGGTCGAGTAAATCCCATTGGGGTGCAGCCACAGAAAGTAGATGTACTTCCGCACCTGCCTGCTCCGCACCCTGAGCAATGTATTGCGCAACTTTGGCCGTATGTCCATAAGGACTATGATAGACCACACAAACTTTAACTTGGGAACTAACTTGTTCAATCACAGACATGGAAAATTTAAAAACCAATGAATTAGATCAAGTTTAACATTTTTAAAGGCTACAAGGCGAATCAAGCATGCCAAGAATGTCTTTTACTGCATAAATACCAGCGTTGCCATCCGTCCCGTTTTTGCATCACGGCGATAAGAAAAATAGTCTTGGGCCTGTTGATAAGAACACTGATCTCCACCCAAAACAGTCTTGACACCTAAGCGATTAAGAATAAAGCCAGCAATCGCATATAAATCAGCTTGGTATTTCCCTTCAACTTGACCCGCAATAAATGCCGAAGCCAATTCAGGGTATTTGTCACAGAAAGCTGCTTTTACTTCAGCACCAACTTCAAAGCAAGGTTGGCTAATGGCAGCACCTAACCACGCCCAAGTGGGTTGAGACTGCATTTCAGCCACTGTATTTTCGACAATGCCATTAGCCAAGCCACGCCAACCAGCATGTAAATTGGCAACTTCTGTCCCTTCGGCATTACCCAAAACCACAGGCAAGCAATCAGCCGTCATCATCATTAAGGCATGACCTGCTTTTTGGGTGACCAAAGCATCGCCTTCAAGAGCTACAAATGGAATCTGTTCATTGATGGTATGACAAATGGTGCTATGTGTTTGCGTCATCCATGTAATTTTATCCACACCAAATGCAGATAACTGATTCAGTAATAACATGCGATGCTGCTGAACACGTTGCGCATCATCATTGACATGCAAAGCCAAATTAAATCCGGATAGATTTTGATTGGATGTTGCAATGCTCTGAGGATGTTCAATCCGTGTTTGAGCCACATAGACCCCTTTCGGCAGACCTTGTACAAATTCCATAAATATCTCCTGAGCTATATTGTCTACCGTCAACCTCTCCCGCCCCCCTCCTAAAAAGAGAGGGAATTTAAAGCACTCTAAAACATTGAATTCACGGAAATCCACCTCTTTTTTTAAGGAGGTAGATTTAGAGGGCGGTAGCGCTTTACTTAATACGCTTCATTTTCACTACGCAGGACTTCAAGCAATTGGGTAAAGTCTTCTGGCCACGGTGCTTCAAACATCATTTCTTCACCCGTACGAGGATGTACCAGCCCCAACTTTGCAGCATGCAAGGCTTGTCGTTTGAAACTACGCAACATATCCGTCAGTTTTTCTGAAGCACCTGCGGGGAAACGCACACGATTGACATACACTGGATCACCCACCAAACCATGACCTAGATAGCTAAAATGCACGCGGATCTGATGGGTACGACCTGTTTCCAGCTGCGCCTGAACGCGCGTAAAGTCACGGAAGCGTTCTTTCACGTTGTAATGCGTTACTGCATCACGTCCGCCTGGTAAAATCGCCATTTTGATGCGATCGACAGGATGGCGTTTGATCGGTTCATCAATGGTGCCACCCGCAATGATGTTGCCATAGGCAATCAAATCATAAACACGGTAAACCGTTTTCTTAGCCAATTGCTTGCTGAGTGAGAATTGTGCTTCTAGATTTTTCGCAACCACCAATAAGCCACTGGTGTCCTTATCAATACGATGCACCAAACCTGCGCGAGAAAGCTCAGCTAATTTTGGGGCATGATAAAGTAAGGCATTGACTAAAGTTCCAGTTGGATTACCAGCGCCTGGATGAACCACCATGCCGACTTCTTTATTGATGACAATAATATCGTCATCTTCATAGACAATATTTAAGGGGATATTTTCTGGCTGGCTCGAGGTTTGCGCTTCAAGTTCGACTTCAAGCGTGAGCAGTTCATTCCCTTCACAGCGGTACTTGGGCTTAACAATGTTACCATTTACCAACAGATGACCATCTTTCATCCATTGCTTGAGTTTTTCACGAGAAAATTCGCTCCAAACCATTGCGGCAACCTGATCAATGCGTTGACCTAAATAGTTTTCATCAAGTTGAATTTGCAACGATAAACGTGTTGCAGTTGAGTCGGAATTATGATTATCTGCATCGACAGAATCTTCGAGTAAGAAATCTGTTTCAGAGAAGTTTGAATTGGAAGATTGTGCTGAAGTCATTTGATGATCGGTACAAAAATGGTTTAATAGCACCATTGTAGCTCATTGCCCAGAATAACAGAGGAGTTTTTATGTCGCTACCACGTTATAAAATTACGGTGCTTGCACTATCTTTAGGTGTAGCGTCTGCATTTGTGGGCTGTAGCAGCAATCCAAGTAAGAAAGAAGTGGTTGATAAAGGACCACAATCGAGTGAACAAGTTTATTTTGAAAAAGCGATAAAATCACTTGAACGCAACCAATATACCGATGCAGTCAAGTCACTTGAAGCTTTAGATACCTATTATCCAACGGGGCAATATACGCAACAAGCTCAACTTGAGCTGCTTTATGCGAAATTTAAACAAAAAGATTATGAAGGTACGATTGCACTTGCAGATCGTTTCATTCGTTTAAATCCACAACATCCCAATGTCGATTATGCCTACTATGTTCGTGGTGTAGCCAACATGGAAATGAACTACGATAGCTTGATTCGTTATACTTCTTTACAGCAATCACACCGTGATGTGAGCTATGTCAAACTGGCTTATCAAAACTTTGTCGAGTTAATCCGTCGCTTCCCAAGTAGTCAGTATTCTGTCGATGCAGCACAGCGCATGAAATTTATCGGTCAAGAATTGGCTGAAAGCGAAATGAATGCTGCACGTTTCAACATTGAGCGTAAAGCATGGCTAGCAGCAGCTGAGCGTGCACAATGGGTAATTGAACATTATCCGCAAACACCTCAAACACCTGAAGCTTTAGCCACTTTGGCGTATAGCTATCAAAAGTTGGGCGATCAAGCGACTGCGCAACAATATATTGAGATTTTAAAACTCAACTATCCAAACTTGGTCAAATCGAATGGTGAAGTGAATTTACGTGCTGCACGTAAAGAAGGCAGTTGGGTCAACCGCGCCACACTCGGTTTACTCGGACGTGAATCAAAAACTGTACAAGTTAAAGATGAAGCAAAAGGCGATACTGAACAACGTAGCCTCACCAATCGTCTCAGCTTTGGCTTATTAGGTAAGCCTGAAGCTGAACAAGCCACACCTGTTCCAGTGGTAGCACCTGAAGCACCAGCAGCAACCACGGAAAATAAACCGAGTTGGAAAAACCGTTTAAGCTTTGGCTTACTCGATAAGCCAGAAGCGAACAATACATCTGAGGACGATGCCGCAAACTAATTTGCAATCACCTGATACATCAAACAGGCAAGTCTCCCTTGCCTGTTTTTTATTTTATGCAACAATGATTCCTGACATTTTGCAATGCAACAATGTTCTACTCCCCCGTCTTAAATGGTTAAACACACATGGCAATTCCACAACATACGATTGATCAAATTTTAGATCGAACCGACATCGTCGATTTGATCGGTCAGCGTGTGAAGTTAAAAAAGACGGGACGTACTTATTCGGGCTGTTGTCCTTTCCATCAAGAAAAATCACCCTCTTTCCATGTTTATCGTGATAAGCAATATTTTCATTGCTTCGGCTGTCAGGCCAACGGCAATGCCATTCGCTTCTTGATGGATATTGATGGTCGTAATTTTGTCGATGTGATGAAAGAACTGTCGAATAAGACAGGCATCGAACTCCCCAAAGACAATCAGGACAATAAAAAACTCTCTTATAGACGTAGCCCTCAGCAAGTTGCGGCTCCACAGCCAACAGTTGTACCTGTAGTCGAGAATGCCGTCCCCGCACCTGCGACTGAGGAATTTATCGACGGACATTTTGTCGATATGGATCGTTATATGGATGATCCTTTTGCCCAGTTCGATCCCTCATTCAATATTATCGATGAACAGGTACAGGAAGGTAATCTTTACGATTTATTGGAAAATGTAGCGCAATTCTACGAACGCCAACTCCCAAATAGTCAAAAGGCACAGAACTATTTTAAACAGCGTGGCTTATCCCCACAGACCATTCAATTCTGGCGTTTGGGTTATGCCCCTGAAGACTGGCAGCATTTGGAAAAAGCCTTTCCGCAAGATATTGAAGGTTTAAAACAACTTGGCCTGATTCGTTCCAGTGACAGTGGTCGAGATTTCGATTTATTGCGTGAACGTGTCATCTTCCCGATTCGCGATCATAAAGGTCGTGTGGTCGGTTTTGGTGGTCGTGCCTTAAACGATGAGATTAAGCCCAAATATATCAACTCGCCTGATTCGGAAGTATTCCATAAGAACCAATTGCTTTATGGCTTATACGAAGGCCGTAAACTCAAGGCCAATGACTGGTTGATGGTCGAAGGTTATATGGACGTGATTGCGTTGCAGCAATATGGGATTAATGGTGCGGTGGCAACACTAGGAACCGCCAGTAATGCTGATCACTTAACCACCCTGTTTAAACAAAATTCTCGAATTACCATTGCCTTTGATGGAGATGCCGCAGGTCAAAAAGCGGCTCGACGCACCTTAGAAATTGCCCTGCCATTACTCAATGATGGTCGTGAATTGAAATTCTTTGTGCTTCCGAATGAACATGATCCTGACTCATTGATTCGTCGTGAGGGCTTAGAAAACTTCCAAAAACTCTTACAACAAGCGCCGCTGTTATCTGACTTTGTGTTTGCCCATCTAACAGGACAGCATGATGTCAGTACGCCAGAAGGTAAAAGTCTGGTGATGGGGGAACTACGTGAATTAACGGAATTATTGCCTAAACATGGCTCATTTCGTTATCTACTGAGTCAGTCTTTTCGTGAAAAGCTCGGTCTGGGTAAACGCTTTACGCCACAAATCAGCCATGATGCTTCTTTGTCATTTAATATTCAGACCAAAGATGAAGATTTTGCAGTGGCAATCTTGATGCACCACCCTTTTCTTTATATTCATTTTGAAGAGCTACGGGCAGTGATTGATCAAAATGAACTGTTGGCCAAGATTCTGGCAGCACTGAATATTGTGTTTGATGACTTGCCAGATGATCAGGAATTGGCAACTTATTATGTGCTCGGTGCATGTAGCAGTTATAGCCATGAACTGGCGGATATCATGCAGCGAACCAATATTCAATCACTAACCCAAGCACCTGAAATAGCAGATAAACTGGCGAAAGAATACGCCTTAGGTCTACAAGAGAAATATTTGCGTTTAAAGCTCAAATCACCCATTTCTTTGATTGAGTCACGTAATTTGCGTCAACAACTAAATGAGTTGACCAAACAGATTAGCTTGCGTTTATTGTCATAACGATGATTACTGACGTGGCTTCCGCTCATGTTCAAACACATCTTGCAGATGCTGCTGTAGCCATTCGAAATAATCTGGATTTTCAGCTTTTGCCGCTTCTCTCAGTAAAATCGAAGTGGGATGCATCAGCTTTTGCGTCAGACGATGCGCAAACTCTTGCATCACCTGTTCTGCTGCATGACCATGTTGCAGTGCTTCCAAAGCATGCGCCAACTCTTTTTGGCTGACTTCTTCACTATGTTGGCGATATGCCTGAATGGTACCACTGGCTTCTTTGACTTTTTGCTGGGTCATCAATTGGGTCGCCAATTGATTCACCATAATTTCAGCTTCAACCGCGGCCTGACGACGTTGTGCCAGATTCTCATCAATCACGCTTTGTAAGTCATCAACACCATACAAATAGACGTTATCCAATGATTCGACTTTGGGGTCAATATCACGTGGAACAGCTAAATCGACCATCAACATCTGTTGATAACGGCGCTTTTTAAGGGCTACTTTAACGTCTGAATATTCAATCACTTGATGCAAACTACCTGTACAACTTGAGACCACATCCGCTCTATGCAAGTTTTGTGCAAGTTCTGCAAAAGGAATGATTTCCACATCAACTTGATGGGCAATCTCTTGGGCCAAAAGATCAGCACGCTCTCGACTACGGTTACAAATCAAGATCTTCGCCACCCCCATTTCTGCCAGATGTTTGGCAACCAGACTATTCATTTCACCTGCTGCGACCACCATCACCGTCAGTTTTTCAGTATGACTAAACACCTGAGAAGCCAACTGCGCAACCGCATAACCCATTGAAACAGCATGACTTCCTACGGAAGTTTCAGAACGGACACGCTTTGCTGCATAAAAAGCATATTCAAATACGCTGTTTAATTCTGGCGAAACGGTTTCTGCATCTTTGGACAGCGCCAATGCACTTTTCACCTGCCCCAAAATTTGTGGCTCACCCAGCATCAGCGAGTCTAAACCACTGGCAACACGCATCAGATGTGTAACTGCTTGGGCATTCTCGTAACGATAAACATGATGAATTAACTGTTTTACATCAATATTATTCACTTGGGCCAGCCAAGTCAGAACGCTATCCGCATCTTCTGTCATGGCATAGACTTCGGTGCGGTTGCAGGTTGACACCACCACCAGATCATTCAGCGATGAATGTTGGTTTTGTTCAAGCAATAGCGCAGCTAATCGCTCTGCATTGAAAGCAATTTGTTCGCGAAGTTCAACAGAAGCTGTTTGATGGTTGACGCCCAATGCAAAGAAAGACATATCAGATCATCATTTCGCTAAATTTATGTTATTGTGCAACATCGGTGTCATAAAAAGCATTACTTTGGATCAATAAAAATTGCGTCAGCTATATCGCCGTACCCTTTTTAGCGGCAAGACGATTAGACGGTATTCTACCACAATCTTGTTGTTAGGTAGCATGAGCTCTTATGTCTCTGCACAAGCAATACACGACATGTATGCAGACAAGAGTTTTGAGCATGCGCTACAACAAAGCATGGTGGCTGAATTTTCCCTTGCTTATGATGATATTGCAACCGCATTACACAATTATACGGTACTTGCGATTCGCAGTAATTCAACCACAATCAAACAGCGCGCCCTAGACATTGCATTAGAATACAATGACTTGCAATCAGCTTTAAACATTGCCACGCATTGGGTTGAACAAGAACCGAAAGATGTTCCCGCACTGTTTTATTTGTCTCATATTGCCCTCAAGACTCATGAATATGAGTTGGCAGCAAAAACACTAGATAAGATTCTTAATATTGACCCCACCGCCGATCTGGAAGAAATTTTAGCGGGGATTGCGCCTGAACAAGCTCAGGATCGCGAGATTTTACTGAATGCCCTACGTGCCAGCGAAGAACGAAATAATCCTTCGATTCTGGCCTTGATTGCAGGTTTAGAAGCACAAGATGGCTTGTATGAACAAGCTCTCAACAACATCAATCGTGCATTGCGCAAACGCTCAAAATCGACCAGTTTTATTCTAATGAAAGCCAACTTATTAATGGCTTTGCAGAATGATGAAGAAACGAAAGAATGGTTTGAAAAAGCCAGCCGTAAAAATAAAAATAATGTTGATGTTCGGATGGCGGAAGCGCGTTATTACATTCAAATCAATCAACAGCAACAAGCCCTCGATAAGCTTGAAGATATTATCAAAGACCATCCCAAGGCAGAAGAAGCCTTGTTCATTGCAGGCTTAACCAGTATTGACTTAAAGCAATACGAAAAAGCTGAGCAATATCTGGTTGAATTGCGTTCATCGGCAAAATATCAGAATGAAGCGTATTACTACCTTGCGATCAATGCGCAACGTAAACAGCATTATGAAACCGCAAAAGCCTATTATCGTCTGGTGGATGGGAGTTTATATATTGTTTCTCGACGCAATATGATTTCGATTTTTGAGAAACAAGGGCAACTCAATGATGCCTTACGTTTCTTGACGCAGGAACGAGTCAACTACCCTCAACATGCCAGCTTTCTGTATCAGGCACAGGCTGATATTTTAAAGAAGATGGATAATAAAAAGGCAGCTTTGGCCTTACTAGATGAAGCGATTAAGAGTCTACCTGACGATCCAGAATTGATTTATGCCGAGGTGTTATTACTCGATCCTTATACTGATCGTGATAAATTAGACAAAACGCTCAAGCAACTTTTAGCCATTGAGCCAAACAGCCCAACCTATCTGAATGCCTATGCCTATACCTTAGCGCTGCAAAATCGTCGTCTCAAAGAGGCACGAAAATATGCCGAATTAGCACTGGATTTTGCCCCTGAGCAAGCCTCAATTCTCGACACTTTGGGCTATATTGCCTTCCTGCAAAATGATTTTGATACTGCCGCCAAAGTCTTAGGCCAAGCCTATTCATTGAGTGAAAATGTCAATATCGGCATTCGTTATGCCAAAGCATTGTATATGCAAGGCGCACTCACGCAATTTAGCGAGGTGTTACAGCAATTGAAACAAAAACATGCCAATGCCCCACAATTACAACAACTTGATAGCTTAATCTTACCCATCACCGTAAAAAAGAGTTAAATCCATGCGCTTGTTTTCAAAATTATGCGTCGCGGTATGTAGCAGCAGCGTTTTATTATTAACGGGCTGTCAACATTTCAGCCAGCCAAATAAAGTCGTGACTTCCCCTCAAGTGCAAGATGAAAACAACTTTAGCCTGCAAGGCAAAATTGGTGTGCGCACCCCTCAACAATCTGGCAGTGCTTTTTTTACATGGGTACAACAACAAGATCAGTTTGATATTGAGCTCACCGGAATTTTAGGCGTGGGTAAAACCCAAATTGAAGGGAAACCAGGGCAAGTGACCTTAAACAGCGCCAAAACAGGCCTGATTACGGCTGAAACACCTGAAGAATTACTCGAAAAAGCAACAGGTTGGCAAGCTCCGATTATGCATCTTGCCTACTGGGTACAAGCTAAGCCAGCCACTCAAAATGCCCAAACCAGTAAAGATGAAAGTAACCGTTTAAAGCAATTGGTTGAAGATGGCTGGACGGTTGATTTTAGCTATAATGATGCGCAACCCCTTCCCAATAAACTTTTGTTGAAGCAAGCGCTTGCCGATGACAAAGAAAACCGTATTACAATGGTTATTCAAAACCGATAATTTAGATTGTGTATATGATTAGAGTGCCTTCTCCTGCCAAATTGAATTTATTTCTGCATATCACCGGTCGTCGTGACAATGGTTATCATGAATTACAGACTATTTTTCAACTGATTGATTTATATGATTGGATGACGTTTGAACCGATTGCAGAGCCAACCATTCAAATTGAGGGTCTAAGCGAAGTCACTCTTGAGCAAAACTTAATCTATCGTGCAGCACAACTGCTCAAACCTCATGCAAAAAAAATCTGTGGCCTAAATATTGCCATTGAAAAAAATATTCCTATGGGTGCGGGTCTCGGTGGCGGATCATCCAATGCCGCCACTACCCTACTTGTACTCAATCAACTCTGGCAATGCGATCTAAATGAGCAACAATTGGCCGAGTATGCTGTGCAACTGGGTGCGGATGTTCCCATCTTCGTTTTAGGTCGAAATGCATGGGCTGAAGGCATCGGGGAACATTTATCATTCATAGACTTAGCTCAAAAAAAATTCATAATCTTAAAACCTGACTGTTTTATCAGCACTCAACAGCTTTTTTCGCAAAAAACATTGACAAGAGATTCTAAGATCACTACATTTTGCGCCTATCAGATAGAACCTTCTAAATTTGGAAATAACTTTGAACCTCTGGCTCGACAGTTATACCCTGAAGTAGAAGAAGCAATGCAATATTTAGATCAGTTTGGTCTAGCAAAGCTTACAGGTACAGGTGCTTGTGTTTTTACTGAAGTAACCAATGAAATGGATATAGAGCAAATTTTGCAAAACGCGCCTTGTAAAGCTTACTTGGTCAATAGTTTAGCAGAATCACCTCTTAGACATTTTAAAGTTACCTGATAGGGGCGTCGCCAAGTGGTAAGGCACCGGGTTTTGATCTCGGCATCCGTTGGTTCGAATCCAGCCGCCCCTGCCAATTTTCATCTGTAGATAGATATATGTAATATATAGGGGCGTCGCCAAGTGGTAAGGCACCGGGTTTTGATCTCGGCATCCGTTGGTTCGAATCCAGCCGCCCCTGCCATTACATATCATCGAATTTAGGGGCGTCGCCAAGTGGTAAGGCACCGGGTTTTGATCTCGGCATCCGTTGGTTCGAATCCAGCCGCCCCTGCCATATCTAAGACAGACTTGTTTTATATTGATATTTGATCAAATATATTGACATTATCCTGTAAAACTATTAAAGTTCTGCCGCATTAGGGGCGTCGCCAAGTGGTAAGGCACCGGGTTTTGATCTCGGCATCCGTTGGTTCGAATCCAGCCGCCCCTGCCATCCAAATTCATTATAAGCCAACCGCCAAGGGTGCTTCATGCCCAATCTTGTCGTTTTTAGTGGAAGTGCTCATCCACATTTCGCTCAAAAAGTCGTAAGCCATTTACACATTCCTTTAGGTGCTGCTTCTGTAAGCAAGTTCTCTGATGGTGAAATTTCAGTAGAAATTACTGAAAATGTTCGTGGTAAAGACGTTTTTATCGTTCAGTCTACCTGTGCGCCTACCAATGATAACCTCATGGAAATCTTGGTCATGGCAGATGCTTTGCGTCGTGCAAGTGCTGGTCGTATCACTGCTGTCATTCCTTATTTCGGTTATGCACGTCAAGATCGCCGTCCGCGTTCTGCTCGTGTACCAATTACAGCGAAAGTTGTTGCAGATATGCTAACAACCGTTGGAATTGACCGTGTGGTAATGATTGACCTACATGCAGACCAAATTCAAGGTTTCTTCGATATTCCTGTTGACAACATTTACGGTACGCCAGCGCTATTGGCTGACTTACGTCAACAACAACATCATAACCTCGTGGTGGTTTCACCTGACGTTGGCGGTGTTGTTCGTGCCCGTGCTGTTGCAAAACAAATGGGTGATATCGACTTAGCGATTATCGATAAACGTCGCCAAAAAGCAAATGAATCACAAGTGATGCATTTGATTGGTGATGTAAAAGATCGTGACTGTGTCATCGTAGATGACATGGTGGATACAGCAGGTACGCTATGCAAAGCTGCGGATGCACTGAAACAATTTGGTGCTCGCCGTGTTGTTGCATATGCAACTCACCCTGTTCTATCAGGCAAAGCGATTGATAACCTTCGTAATTCTGTGATTGATGAATTGGTTGTTACAGATACCATTCCACTCTCAGATGAAGCATTGAGCTTAGGCAAAATTCGCCAAGTATCTGTTGCGAGCATGGTTGCTGAAACAATTCGTCGTATCAATAACGAAGAATCTATTAGCGCAATGTTCGATAGTTATCTATAATAGCCCAGCTTTTTTTCTTAAACCCTAGCTCGCTAGGGTTTTTCTATCACTAAACTGGTCGCAAGTTTAGTTCATTAAACTCAATGAGGATATGCCCATGGCAAACTTCGTATTAAACGCTCAAGCACGTGAAGTAGCACAACAAGGGAAAGGTTCGAGCCGCCGCCTTCGTCATGCAGCACAAATTCCAGCAATCATCTACGGTGGTAGCGCTGAGCCTGTAACCATTACTTTAGAGCTTCGTGAAATCGTTAAAGCTTTAGAAAACAACGCTTTCTTCGAAGAAGTAATCGAAATCAAAATCGGTGACAAAGTTGAAAACGTTAAAATCCAAGCGTTACAACGTCACCCAGCTAAAAACACGCCTATGCACGCTGACTTCAAACGCGCATAAGTGTTAAAGGCGTAAATTAGTGTCAAATATTTCGCTAATTGTTGGTTTGGGCAATCCTGGAAAGGAATATGCCCAAACCCGCCATAATGCAGGTTTCTGGTTCGTTGAACAGCTTGCAGATCGTTATGGCATCTCTTTAAAAGCTGATCCTAAGTTTCATGGATACAGTGGTCGTGGCCAAATCGAAGGTCATGATGTCCGTTTATTACTCCCTACCACTTTTATGAACCGTTCTGGTCAAAGTGTTGTCCCTTTCGCAAAATTTTATCAAGTTGCACCTGAAGCAATCCTGATCGCGCATGATGAACTGGATATGAATCCTGGCATTATTCGTTTGAAAACAGGTGGCGGACACGGTGGACACAATGGTCTCCGCGATATCGTCCCGCATATCGGTGCTAATTTCCATCGTCTACGTATTGGAATTGGACATCCGGGTGCCAAAGAACGCGTTTCTGGTCATGTGCTTGGTAAAGCGCCTAGCAGTGAACAAGGCTTAATGGATGCAGCCATTGACCATGCCCTATCTCAGGTGAAAATGCTTGTTGGTGGACAAGTGTCTCAGGCAATGAATCAAATTAACGCTTACAAACCCGCTTAAACTGAATTGTTGATCAATCCCGCTTGCCATATTGCATTTTTAAGCGCAAAATGCGCATCAAACCGCCTATAGCCCGCGGAAAACGTGACAAGTCAACCATAAGATAATCATCTTAGGTCTTACTCAGGAGACGCTAGCCATGCTATCTCGTTTATTAAAATGTAAAATTCACCGTGCAGTTGTGACTCATGCAGAGCTTCATTATGAAGGTTCTTGTGCAATTGATGGCGTATTAATGGACTTAGCAGGGATTCGTGAATACGAAGAAATCCACGTATGGAACGTCACTAACGGCAAACGTTTCACCACGTATGCAATCCGTGGTGAAGATGACTCAGGTATTATTTCAGTCAATGGTGGCGCAGCACACCAAGCTGATGTTGGTGATTTAGTGATTATTGCAACTTTCGGCGATTTTACCGAAGTCGAAGCCAATCTTCACAAACCACGTTTAGTTTATGCAAACCCAGACAATACAGTGAACCACACTGCAAACTGTATTCCTGTACAAATTGCATAAGCCATAAAAGATTCCTAAAAAGCCATGAGCCACAGCTCATGGCTTTTTTATTGCATGAATACAACCCGCTCATGCACTTGAACAAAAATACAAAAACACTGAAAAATAAGGCCAAGTTTTACGCAAGCAAACTTGTAAAATTGCACCAGAATTTGTTCAATAAAAAGACAATAAAGATAATTTGAACAATATGGATATTATTAATATTTTAAGTAAAGTTAGCCTCTTTGCTGATCTAGATCATGCAATGCTTGAAACATTGCTTCCGTTTTGCCATATACGTCATCTGCAAACGGGACAACAACTATATTGCGCCCATGACATTGCCGATCATGTCTATATTGTTGCCTATGGGCGTGTCAAACTCACCAGCACAACAGGATTACTGACCTATTATGGTCGTCATGAACTTGTCGGTGAAACTGGCGTGATTTCCAATCAGCCTCATCATTGCACAGTCAATGCTGTTCGGGATACAGCGCTTATTGGAATTCCACAGCAGCAATTTTTGGATTTTATTCACCTACACCCCAAAGTCCTATTCGCTTTATCTCGGCTGATCATCAACCGCTCCCAGCCCGATCAACAGCATTGCCATGTGATGGGAAGCAGTCGCACACTTTCAGTCATTCCTGTCTCCGCTCATATTCCCGCCACCCATTTGGCAGAAAAACTAACTGAACATTTACAGCGCTGGCCGCATGTGCGTTTGGTGACTGCAGCACATATTGATGCCCTGTTTGGGACAGGTTTCAGCCAAACCCCACTGGACTATAGCCCTGAGGATTTACAACTGAGACAATGGCTTGCCAGCTTAGAAGAAAAGCATTGCTATGTCCTTTATGCTGCCGATAACAGTGAAGATGAATGGTCAAAACGCTGTTTACATCAGGCAGATCGGATTCTGATTCTGGCCGAAGCCAATCAAACCCCGACCCAAACCCCACTCTCGCATGTCCTCAGCCAACATGACTGGCAAAGCCCAATTGAATTGGTCTTACTGCGTTCCGAAGGTGATCCTTCACCGCACACCCTGATCTGGAAACAACTCTATCATGCTCGTGCCCATTACTTTGTCCATCCTTGGGCACAGAATGATATTTGTGCGGTAGCACGACAGATTTCCAGTCAAGGGGTGGGTTTGGTGCTTGGCGGCGGTGGTGCACGCGGCTTCGCCCATATCGGCTTGATCCGTGCCTTGGAACAACTGCATATCCCGATTGATATTGTCGGTGGTACCAGTATGGGAGCTTTTGTCGCGGCGCTAGTGGCCTGTGGTTTTGACAGTGTCGAAATGACGCATATTGCCTATGAGACTTTTGTGGCGCGTAATTATCTCAATGATTACACCATGCCACGGGTTTCCCTCATTCGGGGACAACGTTTCCACAGTCGTCTGCATGCCATCTTTGGAAGTCGCAGAATTGAAGAGCTCAGACAGACCTATTACTGTATTTCAACCAACCTTACTACAGGTCAAGCCGTGATTCATGATCAAGGTGAACTGGCGACTTGGGTCGGTACCAGTATGAGTGTGCCGGGTGTTGCACCACCCGTCGCTTGGCATGAAAATCTGCTCTGCGATGGCGGCGTGATTAACAACCTCCCCACAGATGTCATGCAAAACCTAGAAAGAGGGACCATAATTGCCAGTAATGTCAGCCTGCACGATGACATTCGAGTTCCTGGAATTGGCTTGGAAGAACCAGATCAGAGCGCCCTGCTTAACTGGAATAAAATTATTAAAGATAAACTGTTGCACGCACCACGACTGGCAGAAATCTTGATGCGTACCGCGACTCTTGCCAGTGATACCATGATCCAAACAGCTGCAATTGAGCGGGCAAATTTACATGTTCGCATGCCGATCGAAGGCATCGGGATGTTTGATTGGCATAAACTGGATGAATTGGTTGAGCTTGGCTATAACCACGCCATTGAGATGTTGTTACCCATTCGCGAAACATTGCCTAATGCATAAAGCCACTAGATTGAACTATGACAACTGTACAGATCGAATCTGATAACGATCTAGTAAAATATCTAAATAGTGATAGGTTTCCGGATCTAATTGCTGCATATAACCATCTAGAATTCGGTGGCATTGTTGCTGCTTTGCAACAGGCATGCGACGCATGATGTCAAAAGTCACCTCCCATTGTGAGCGCAATAATGAAGCATAAGCAATATGATGCAGGACTTGCTCATCAATTTGTGCAATCGCGGTTGCAACGACATCTCTAGCCTCATCTTGCATATAATTCACAATCACCAACATATCGGTCCATAAATCGCAACGATCAGCTGCCTCGACGATACTCTGAATAATCTCTACCTGTCTCAATGCAGGCAAATTGGCTACGAAACGCTGTGCTTGTGCCGACAGGCAAGCAACCACAGGTAACATATCTTCCCACAACTGATCTTCCTGTGTGGCTTGAATAATGGCATTGACCACAGGCTCGCCTTGCAAAACTGCTAAATCGCCCAACTCCTGCTTCAGCCCATAACTGATATAACTCATCAAGGCCAAAACTTTGGGCCAAACTAAGCGCTGTGCTGGATCACCAATAATCAATAAGGCTTTCTCAATCCGCTGTTTGGGCAATACATGTACCAAATGGTCGATTTGCTCACGTGACTCGATAAAAAAAGCAATCTCTAACAGATCACTTTCACTCTCAACGACTTGCGCCACATCTTGTAGAACTACATCAGACAACATACTGACAAAGCGACCTATCGTGACAAAATCACGTTGTTCCAGTAGAACTTTGGTGATGTCGGTAATCTGATGGGTGGTGAGATAGCCCAATAACTCTCTTGCCAAGCGTGGGTCTAAATACACTGAAATTGCTGCAACCGTTTTAGCAGGCAGATGCTTTACGATGCGATAAGAACTTTCTGTCGATAAATACACCGCAATTTGAGCCACGATAAAGGGTTCTAAAAAATGCTTCACCATAAACACACTAATCCAGCGCGGTAACCAATTCACCCATGCAGCCAAATAACGGAAACGCTTTTTTTGCTGATTTTGTAATCGCTCTAATATGGCAAAACGTAATTGTCTTAAACTTTCTGGTGCCAAGGGCTGCATAAAAGCCAATTCAGCTTCGGTAACCTTCAAAATACGCGCCAATTTAATAATCTCTGCCTGTACCGCAAGTCGAGTCATGGCTGCACTCCCTATGCTTTATCTCGGAACAGCCAACGTAGAAAAAAAGGCGTTTGATACAAGCTCTGATTCATTTTCTGGTCTTCATTCGCTAAGGTATGTTGTAATTGTTGATTAAGCCAAGCCAAATCCTGTTGGGGGAGCTGAGAAAATGCTTTAAGACTCATCACAGGCCGATGTAATTGTTGTGCTAATTGTTCCAACTCGGATTTCTCCATCCTTAAACCCTCCGCATTATTGTTGTTTTATCTTTCGAGTGTATGCTCAATTTAAATCGATTACCAGTTTCACCAATAAATAGAAAAACATGAACAAGTTCTCAGCTTATTTTTTCATTTTTATAGAACGATTCATTCTATAAAAACTTGCCTTTTCTCATAAAAATCTGGCTATAATCAAGACACATCGCTTCAGGGCGGGGTGTAATTCCCCACCGGTGGTAAGTTAGGCATCACATTGCAATGACCTAATCAGCCCACGAGCCTGTATATATATTTATATATACTCGCAGATTTGGTGAGAAACCAAAGCCGACGGTATAGTCCGGATGAAAGAAGACGAAACCACCGAAATACGCTTTTTGCGTTGTTTTGGTGTACGCTTATTTTTTACATCAGTCCTGAAATGTTCAACCGTATCCTATTTACGAGAGCGTTTCATTATGTCTAGTTTAATCCAACCCGAACTGTTCTTTTCAGCCCTTTCCCCTGCTGAACAACGTATTCAACAAGCTTTAGAAGATATCCGCCAAGGCAAACCTGTATTGGTGATGGATGACTTCGACCGTGAGAATGAAGCAGATCTTATTATTGCTGCCGAAACACTGACTGTTGAAACGATGGCACAAATGATTCGAGATGGCTCGGGTATTGTCTGTTTATGCCTAACCGAAGCCTTGGCTGACCATTTAGAACTTCCACCCATGGTGGTCGATAATTCTAGTCAGTTTAAAACCGCATTTACCGTAACCATTGAAGCGGCACAAGGCGTGACCACAGGCGTGTCTGCTAAAGACCGTGTCACCACTGTTTTGGCAGCCACCCAAGAAGGTGCTGTGGCGAGTGATCTCAGTCGTCCAGGTCATGTATTCCCTTTACGTGCACGTGAAGGCGGTGTGCTAAGTCGCCGCGGTCATACTGAAGGGACTGTTGATTTAGCACGTCTGGCAGGTTTAAAACCATCTGGGGTACTGTGTGAATTGACCAATCCTGATGGCTCAATGGCTTCAGGGATTCAAGTGCTTGCTTATGCACAAACACATAACTTAACTGTGATTAGCATCGAAGAATTGGTGCAATACCGCTTAAAACATAATGTCTGATTAGATATAAAAAAGCCTCGAATTATCGAGGCTTTTTACAATTCGTTTTATGAAACTTTTCGTTCTGCGTTCAGTTCAGCCACTGTTTCAATGAGCTGACTAAACTGTGAAATTTGCGTCACTGGCTGCGCCTGTGCCAACTCTTCTGCTCGACCATAGCCATAATTGACCGCAATGGTTTCAATGCCATTGGCACGCGCACCAATAATGTCATATTGGCGATCCCCCACCATAATACAGTGCTGAGCATCCAATTGCTGTTGTTCAAGAATATAAGCGATTAAATCCGCCTTGTTAGTTCTCTCACCAGTCAACTCACTGCCATACATCTCGGTAAAATATTGATCCAACTGGAAATGAGCTAAAATTTTCTTGGCGTAGATAATTGGTTTAGCCGTTGCCAAGAACAAAGCATAGCCCTGCGCCTGCAACTGTTGCAAAGTATCCACCACGGTTGGATATACTTCATTTTCAAATAAACCTGTCACCGAAAAACGCTCTCGATAGGCAAGTAACGCTTGCTCAGCAAAGTCATCATCCTGAGTATTGAGTAATTTTGCCAAAGATGCTTTGAGGGGTGGCCCAATGGTCCAATCCAGATCTACATCATCAGCGACAGGTTGGCCTAATTTTTCTAGCGCAAAACGAATTGAACCATGAATCCCAGTTTTAGGATCGGTTAAGGTTCCATCCAAATCGATGAGAATATTTTTGATCGTCATTCGTTCAATCTCTTGCAGTCTTACACAACAGAGTCGAGAGTTTCTCGAAACTTCCCTATACTACCGTAGATTGAAGAATAAAAGGAAATTGCAGTGCGTCCAACCGTACTTTGTTTTTCAGGTTTAGATCCATCGGGTGGAGCTGGCCTACAGGCCGATATTGAAGCAATTGGACAAAGTGGTGCACATGCAGCCATTGCCTGTACCGCTTTAACCATTCAAAACTCGCAACAAGTGTTTGGTTTTGAAGCCACTTCAAAAGAATTACTCTTGGCGCAAGCCAATGCTGTAGTCGGTGACCTGCCGATTAAATGCGTGAAGTCAGGTATGCTCGGCACAACAGATAATATTGCGGCACTGGCTGAGTTTTTGCGTGAACATCCCGATTATCTCTATGTGCTTGATCCAGTATTGGTCGCAAATAGTGGAGGTTCGCTCGGTGACCAAGCAACCTTAGTTCAGGCTTTTGTAGAGTTGATACCTCTGGCAACAGTCATCACGCCAAATACGGTTGAACTAAGGGCCTTAACGGGTCTGGATGATATTGAACAAGCGACCCAAAAACTGTTTGAAATGGGTGCAAAAGCGGTATTGGTCAAAGGTGGCCATGAAGATACCCCTGATCATATCCGTAATGTGCTTTATGCCGATGGTAAAATGCTTGCAGAAAGCAGCTGTCCACGCTTAGAAGGTCAATATCACGGTTCTGGTTGTTCACTGGCAAGTTTTATTGCAGGACGTTTGGCGCTGGGTGATTCGTTAAAAATTGCAGTTCAACATGCTGAAACCTGGTTATTTGGTGTGTTAAAACATGCAGAAACCCCAGTACCGAATGGGCAAAAGATACCAAAACGCTTTTAACCTGTGTCATGAACAATGAACTTTCGAATCTAAGTTCAATAAAAAAGGCGCATCTCGCGCCTTTTTAGTCTCCACAGATTATTGTGGAATACGCAGTACTTGACCAGGGAAAATGTCATCTGCATTTTTAAGTAATGGTCGATTGGCTTCAAAAATTTTATTGTATTGGTTTGGATCACCATAATATTCTTTCGAAATCTTCGACAGATTGTCTCCTGATTTCACCGTATAGAATTTACTTTCTGGCTCAGGTGTTTCGACTGTCATTTGATCATCCACTTGTGCAACATGATCAATATTTCCGACCGCAAGTACAATCTTCTCTTTATCGGCCTGACTCTTCACTTGCCCCTTAATGGTTGCCGTATCAGTATTACCGTTATACGTCACCGATAAGCCATCTACCCCAAGACCTAAACTTTTGATCAAACCTAATAATTTATTTGCAATCTCTTGAGCTGAGGGTTCAGCTGGTGTTGCTGGCGCAGCTTGAGGCTCTGCAGGCGCTGTATTTTTCTTACCAATACCTTTAACAAAATCAAAAAGACCCATTGTTATTTCCTCTGTAATTATTAACCGCATTCATCGTCAAAATAGACTTATATCTAGTTATACAGAAAAAATAAAACACTCGAGTTTCAATTTAACGCGGTCTTGTAAATATATGTATATGCATTAGAACTTAATGAAAAACACACTGTTGTAAAATTTATAGACACAAAAAAGCCACCTGACGGTGGCTTTTGATCATGCAAGATGATTAACCAAGTTTCTTAGTTACGTAATCGATTGCAGATTGAACAGTTGTGATTTCATTTGAATCTTCATCTGGAATCGTGATGTCAAAATCGTTTTCGAAAGACATTACAAGTTCAACCAAATCTAAAGAGTCAGCACCTAAGTCATCCATGAAAGATGCTTCGTTTTTAATCTCTTCAGCACGCATACCTAATTGTTCAGCTACCGCTTGTTTGATGCGTTGTTCGATATCGCTCACAGGAATTCTCCTCATTGCTTGTGGCGTTTTAATTTGCCACTAGTTTAATTGAATATAAGATTTTTTAAAAGTTTATACATCGCCAGTTAGGCCATGTATAGACCACCATTTACGTGTAAAACTGTACCAGTAATGTAACTAGCCTTATCGCTGGCAAGGAAACTCACTGCATCAGCAATATCTTGAGGTTCACCTAGACGATTTAAAGCTACTTGATCAGTCATTTTTTTACGAATATCTTCGCTTAACTGATCAGTCATTTCAGTGGCAATGAAACCAGGTGCAACACTGTTCACTGTAATCTGACGGCTCCCCATCTCTTTGGCTAAGCTACGACTGAACGCTTCAATCCCTGCTTTTGCTGCGGAGTAGTTCGCTTGTCCAGGGTTGGCAAAGTGTGCAACCACTGAACTGATATTAATAATGCGACCAAAACGTGCTTTGGTCATGCCTTTCAATACGCGCTTAGATAAGCGGTAAACAGCTTTCAGATGGATATTGAGAATATCGTCCCAATCATCTTCAGACATCCGAAGCAACAAGTTATCTTTGGTAATGCCTGCATTGTTGACCAATACCAGCACTGAACCGTATTTTTGCTCAATGTCTGATACCAGTGCATCAATGGCTTCACCTTCACGAACATCGAGTACAGCGCCTGCTCCATGCTCAGCAAAGCTTTCTGTGAGTTTTTGCGCGCCTGCTTCAGAAGTCGCGGTACCTACTACAAAAAAACCGTCTTGAATGAGTTGCTGTGCAATCGCTGCGCCAATACCACGGCTTGCTCCTGTCACTAACGCAACTTTTCGTTGTTGTGTCATGCAATTTTTCCTTCTGCCACTAACACTGCGTTTAGGGCATCTTCCATACGTGCTTTGCTATCAATCGCAAATGCTTTTTCTATGTTCGGTAATCGCTTGGCAAGATTACTCAGTACCGTACCTGGTCCACATTCGACCACGTACTGAATACCCTGATCTTGCAGATATTGCATGGTCCGTGTCCATTGTACCGATTGGTACAATTGAGCGGTTAATGCCTGACCTAACTGAGCAACATCTGTCGCGATTTCCGCGTTGACATTTTGTATTACAGGAAGGCGTGGTAGCTCAATGGCAGTTTGTTCCAAAGCTTCAGCAAACTTTTCTGCAGCAGGTTTCATCAAGCTACAATGTGATGGTACAGAAACAGGCAACGCAATGGCCTTTCCTGATTGTTCTTTTGCATCTGCCATCACTTGCTGAACTAAAGCAGTGCTACCCGCAATCACAACTTGACCTTGTGCATTATAATTTGCCGCTTCAACCGAACCTTGCCCTGCAGCAGAAGCGTTGGCTTTTTGACAAAGCTCAATCACTTTTTCATCTGTTAAGCCAAGAATTGCAGCCATTGCGCCTGTCCCTTGTGGAACGGCACTTTGCATCAATTTGCCACGTAAATGCACCAATTTCACTGCATCAGCCAAAGTCATTGCCTCTGCTGCAACCAATGCGCTGTACTCTCCTAAAGAGTGGCCAGCCAAGTATTTCGGTGCAATACCACCCAGTTCCAACCAAACACGCCATAAGGCAATACTTGCAGTCAGTAACACAGGTTGGGTATTTTCAGTTTGGTCTAAACCCTCACCGCTTTGGGCAATCTGCCAAAGATCAAAACCTAGCGCTTCTGATGCTTCTGCAAATGTATCTTTAACGACACTAAACTGCTCTGCAAGTTCAGCCAGCATGCCCGCTTTTTGTGAGCCCTGACCTGGAAAAACAAATGCTGTTTTTGTTGCTTGAGCAGCCTGCTCAAGTCGTTTAGTCGACATATAAAAATCCTTAAAATGGTCTATCGCCAATTTCATCAACACGCATGATTTTACATGAGAATGACAATAGACTCTTTCCCGATGCGGCAATTTACCATTGATTAAATCGTTTTTTAATTGCGAAAAACAACAAAAAAGGGAGCTTTCGCTCCCATTTTTTCTATACTTTAAGCTAACGCTTAATGCATATGGTTCAATTATTCAGCATCAGCTGCTTTAGCGAATAATTGACGACCACGGTAAATACCGTCTTTAGTCACGTGGTGACGACGATGAGTTTCACCAGTAGTTTGGTCTACAGATAATGCATTCTCGGTTAAAGCGTCATGTGAACGGCGCATGTCACGGCGAGAGCGACTTTTACGGTTTTGCTGAACGGCCATGATGGCTCCTTACAAAGATCGAAAAAATGGATCAGAAACAAATTCAGTTGTCTTAACTCAACATTATATCACAAATTATGAGTTAAGTTTACCCTTCAAACTTGCCAAAACATCAAACGGGTTATCCCGCTTTTCTTCGACAACGTCCTGAATGGTAGGTCGATGCTTATGCTCACAAACATCATGCTTGGGAGATAAAGGCATCAACAATAACAGTTCATCTTCTAGTAGTGCGAGCAAATCAATCGAAGCAGGTGTATCAAAATCACCTTTTTTCGAAGACTCGCTTTCACCTAAAACGATGAAATCAGCATCCTCATCCAAGCGCTCTATCAGTGACTCATCATCGATCAAAGCCAAATGAAAACTTGAAGTAAGTTCAGTTTCAACAGTATCCAAACAACGTTGGCATTCCATTGGAACTTTCGCTTCAATATGTCCATCTAGCCATACAATGCGATGATATGCATCCATTGATAGCTTACAGTCTACGTTGATCAATCGATCATTAATTGATCCAACAGCTTCACGAGCGATACGAGCAAAGCGAGACAATGGCAGTGTGCCTGACCATGTAAAGCCCTGTTCAGCCCATTTAAACGGCTCAATCTGTGCCGGAAAGGTATTTGCTGACATAATTAAGGCGGCAATTCTACAAATTCATCGGTACTCTGTCAAAGATTAAGATACAATTTTGCACTTCTTTAGACAGAACTCGGGGTAAATTAAGCAATGCACCTGTTGCAGCCGCAACTTGAAGTAACAACTTCATTACTTGTAAGCACCCATTCAACCTCTGCTCCTGCATTAACGCCAGATCAAGTGCAACGCTCATCTTGGCAAAAGTTAACATCAGAACCAGAACAGGTCGATTGGCTTATTTTACACTTTAATCACTGGTTTTCCCACCATAATGTCACACTAGTTAAAGGTGATTTTGAACCAGAATATTTCCCAGCGACCAATGAGCACGCTGCAAGAATCCAATTTGCCCATGGTTTCTTTAATAGTGCCCTGCATGAAATCAGCCATTGGAGCATCTCTGGCGCACAACGCCGCCTATTGCCAGATCTAGGCTATTGGTATGCTCCAGATGGGCGAACCGCCGAACAGCAAGCCTTATTTGAGCAAGTGGAAATCAAGCCGCAAGCAATTGAATGGTTATTTGCGACTGCATTTGGTCGGAAATTTCGTGTCTCTTTGGATAATTTAACCGGCGATGGCGGCAACGGTCAGCAATTTAAAGATCATGTCTTTGCGCAAGTACAAGCTTATTTTTCTGGTAAAGCTAAATTGCCTCGAGACGCAGCGCATTTCATTGATTACATCTGTCATTGCACCCGAAATAGCACACCATTACAACTGAATGAATTTAAACGCGAAGACCTTGATTAAAAGACAAAATTGTCACATCTAATGCTTGCAACTTGACCTCAACACGTTTCATACTAAATTTAGCCATATAGATCAGGGAGTTCAAAGATGTTGCATTTACATATCCATCCTGAGAATCCACAGGCTCGCTTAATCACCCAAGCCGTTGAGCGTATTCGTGCGGGTGATGTTGTGGTTTATCCCACCGATGCAGCCTATGCCATTGGTTGCCAAATCGGGAATAAAAGTGCGATGGAACGGATTGCACAAATTCGTGGCCTAGGCCCTAAGCATCAATATGCCATTATGTGTTGTGACTTATCTGACATTGCAACCTATGCCAAAGTTGATAATGCCATGTATCGCTTATTGAAAAATAATACACCAGCGGTTACGACTTTTATTTTGCCCGCGACTAGCGAAGTGCCAAAGCGTTTAATGCATCCAAAGAAAAAAACCATTGGGTTACGTATTCCAAGCAATCCTGTTGCGCAAGCTTTATTACAAGAACTCGGTGAGCCGCTGTTAACCAGTACCCTGATTTTACCTGACCAAAAAGATCCGCTGGATGATCCTTATGATATTGAAAACCAGTTAGGCAAACGCATAGATGTATTTATCGACAGCGGCTTCGGTACCTTATCCACCACCAGTATCGTGGACTTATCTGGAGAAAATCCTGAAATCGTACGTCGTGGTGTCGGTGATGTCAGTGCTTTTGAGTAAGCACTGATCTTTAATCCATCAAAAAGTCAGACAATCGCTGCTTCTGAAAACCTTGCGCATCAAAATTATCTGGACTCAGCCATTGTTGATAGACTTTTTCTAAATCAGGCCATTCTTCATCAATAATTGAAAACCATGCCGTATTCCGATTATGCCCTTTAGTGATTCGATCTTGACGGAATAAGCCTTCATACTGAAAACCAAAACGTAAGGCTGCGGCTTTAGACGGTGCATTACAGTCATCACACTTCCACTCTACACGCCTAAAACCATGAGCAAAGCATTGTTGTAATAATAGGAATATCACTTCCGTTGAGGCTTTGGATTTCTTCATTCGATGAGAAAAATAGACATTACCGATTTCAATGGCACCCTGCTCTAACCTTGGGTTTAACAACGCAATCCAACCTTGAATCGCACCATCAATTTCAATTAAAAAATGCGAGGAAGCTTTAAAACCAAATAGATTTTGTAAATCCTGTTTTAACACAGCGTGGTTTTGCGGTGCAGCATATGGCAAATACGTCCAACAAGCAGCATTTTCTTCGGTTGCAACTGCATCCCAAATTTGACTTGCAGCCTGATCAGAGATTTCATTTACGATGTAAATCAATTTGACATATTGCCCATCTAGATGATGTTGAATTGGCTGACAAAATTGATGCTCTAGAGCAAAGCCAACCGTTTGCCCAAACTGATTCTGTTGTGTTTTTAAATAATGTTTCATGATGATTTATAATTGAAAGAAAGAACGGTTTTCGTTGTTAATTTAAGCATAAGTTTTTTATATGACCTAGCCGACTGCACATAAATAAATAAAATACCCTGAGAAATTTAAGGTTTTTGTAAGTCAGCAATTTATTAAATTGGCAATTTCGATTACAATAGGCCTGCTCTTGGTAGCATGTGCCTCTCTTTGCACAAAAAATTATATCTTTCATGCTTTTGAAAATTCGCGTGGCTTATAACGGTAATGAACCAAATTCTCCCCCAAACTTTGGAGTCCACTCCTTCCATTCGCGTGCTTGACGAGTGGCAAGAAGTCATACCTGAAGATTTGTATATCCCGCCTGCCGCGTTTGAAATTTTGCTGGAACAGTTTGAAGGTCCATTGGACTTTTTGATTTATCTGATTCAAAAAAATGGCTTTGATTTATTACAAGTCGATATTTCCCCGATTGCTACTCAATATCTATCTTATATGGATAGTATGAAATCGCTGAATATCGAGCTGACTGCTGACTATATGGTGATGGCTGCATTGCTTGCAGATTTAAAATCACGCTTACTGCTACCTAAACCAGCTGCTGTCGATCAATTCGAAAAAGATCCAAAACAAGAATTGATTGATCGTTTGGAAACTTATTTACGTATTAAACAAGCTGCTGAACGATTGGGGCAAATGCCGATCTTCGAGCGCGATACTTTTAGTACCAATGTCAGTATTGGACACATCGCTCCGATTTATGAAGGCTATGATGTTGCTGCCTTACACGATGCTTTATTTTGTGTCTTCAACCGGCCTGAACCGATCACCCATGTGGTAGCGCAAGAGCCCGTGCTATTAGAAGAACGTATTGCCTTTATTGAAAGCCAACTCGCATCAGGTGAGGCATTGAGTTTTATTGAATTATTAAACCCCATGCAAGGTCGGATGGGTATGGTCGTTACATTTATGGCAGTACTTGAGCTGACACGTCAGCAAAGAATTCAGATTATCCATACAGGCATTGAAGCTCCTTTAACCATTCAAGGAGTGAGCGCATGAGTTTAGATCAGTTTGAGCAAAATGAAGGCATGTCGTTTGAAGACATTCATCATGAAGTTTTATTGCAGATTGAAGCGATTTTATTTGCCAGTGACTCACCAGTTTCGCTTGCACGTCTAAAAGAAGCATTTCAAAACCAATATAATAAGCAACAATTACGCACGTTTTTACAGCAACTGGCAATGTTACAACATGGTCGTTCAATCGAGTTGATTGAAACGGCACAAGGTTTTCGCTTTCAAGTACGTGCTAAATATCGAAATGTTATTGCGCAGGTTTGGCCAGAGCGCCCAACCAAGTTGTCACCCTCATTACTCGAAACTGTCGCAGTGATTGCTTACCATCAACCCGTCACACGTGCCGATATTGAGCAGATTCGTGGTGTATCCAATAATAGCCAAAATTTAAGAACGCTTTTTGACTGGAACTGGATTAAAGAAGCTGGTTTCAGAGATTTACCTGGAAGACCTGCGTTGTTGATTACAACGCCCCAATTTTTAAATGCTTTTGGTCTAGCTTCGCTAGGTCAATTGCCTCCCCTGCAGAACGCCAAGGAAGCATTCATGACACTCGACGCACATGCGCCGAAGTCCTGAGAAAGGTGAACTGTTGATCATTATGTCTAAGGTTGTGCTGTCATGAGTGAAAAATTACAAAAGGTTTTAGCGAGAGTCGGGTTAGGCTCGCGTCGCTATATGGAGGAAGTCATTGCTGCTGGTCGTGTCAGCATTAATGGCCGTATTGCCCAAGTCGGTGAACGTATCGAACCAGGTGATGAACTCCGTATCGATGGTCGTAAAGTACAATTCCAAATTGAAGATGAAATTCGTCGTCGCGTATTAATTTACTATAAGCCGGAAGGTGAAATTTGCTCACGCAATGACCCTGAAAAACGCCCAACCGTATTTGATCATTTACCTCAAATCGCCAACGACCGTTGGGTGATGGTGGGTCGTCTGGATATTAACAGTACTGGCTTATTGTTATTCACCAATGATGGTGAGCTTGCCAACCGTTTAATGCATCCTTCAAACGAAGTTGAGCGTGAATATGCTGTTCGCGTGATGGGCGAAGTTACCCCACAAATTCGCAATAACATGCTGAAAGGTGTTGAGCTTGAAGATGGTCCAGCCAAGTTTGAATCATTCTCTGAAATCGGTGGTGATGGTATCAACCGTTGGTATCAAGTGGTGGTTAAAGAAGGTCGTAACCGCGAAGTCCGTCGTATCTTTGAATCACAAAGCTTAAAAGTCAGCCGTTTATTACGTACTCGTTACGGCACCGTCATTTTGCCACGTGAATTACGTACAGGTCGTTGGATGGAATTGGATAAAAGCGATATCGACAACTTGGCGAAATCAGTGGAATTGAAACCACGCCAAGGTACAGGTTTATTCGGTATGGCAAAACGCCGTACTGAACGTATGTCTGAAAAGCCAATGGCGGCACGTCGTGGCGGTTACTTGCGTCAGCAACGTCGTGATGATGAACAAGATCAATCACAGCAACAACGTCCAAGCGGCAATACCAACAATAACAATGGTCGTAAAACCATTGGCTTCAATAAAGGCTTTAAGAAGTTTTAATTGAAGATAAAAATGCAAGGTTAATAACCTTGCATTTTTTTTGAATAATAAAATATTTAGATACTGAGACACCACCTGTCTAATTGCTTTGTTAAAATTAAAAATTTAAATTTATAAGGAAGTTAAAAGTGAATATTTGGTCGTCAGTATCATCGGTTGCAGCAGTATATTCAGTTGAAAATAGTTTAAAAGTTTTTAATGATCCAGAAATAAGAAAAAAGCAAACACATGCGGAACAACTAAAAATTTATGAAATTATTCGTAATATTACCTGCGGAGGTGCAAATCTTACATTACAAGGAGGACAAGCAAGGACAACGGAATGGGAAAATTGTACTTTAAGTTTTAATAAATATGAGAACTTCAAACATCATAGTGGTAACTATCCAACAGCAAGTATTACAATGGCTGATGGAACTATTATCTTTCGTAGTCAAACAATAAATGAGAAACTCTATGTTACTGACTTCCGTTTTGGAAAATGGGTAGAACGAATTACAGCTTATTCTCAAGAAGTTACAGAGCAATATCAAAAAAACCAACAAGATAAAATAGCTCAAGAGAAAGCTGAAAAGCTCAAACCATTTTCAGAAATTGATTTTTAAATAAATATAGAGATAGAGAAAATAGCCTCTATCTCTCATGCATAAACCTATACTTATTAACTTTTCATTACTTCTAGTTTAAATAACCTCCTTGCGGAATTGCGGCTAACAACTTCTTGGTATATTCATGTTGAGGATGTAAATACAGTTGATCAGAATTGGCAATTTCAACTAATTCGCCATGATTCATCACCATCACTTGATCAGAAATGTATTTCACAACAGATAAGTCATGCGAAATAAAGATATAGCTCAGGCCAAACTCGTCTTGTAGGTCCTGCAACAAATTCAACACCTGCGCCTGTACCGACACATCCAGTGCAGAAACAGACTCATCACAAATCAAAATCTCTGGTTTCAAGGTCAAGCAACGTGCAATCGCAATCCGTTGTCGCTGTCCACCTGAAAACTCGTGTGGATAACGATCATAGGCTTGCACAGGCAAACTGACGCGCTCTAACAGTTCCAATGCCATCTTTTTACGCTCAGCATCATTCTGTCCTACACCATGAATCCGCATCGGTTCCAATAAAATCTGCCCGATGGTAAAGCGTGGATTGAGTGAAGCATAAGGGTTCTGAAAAATGATTTGAATTTTGCGTTGGTACTGACAAAACTCTTTCTCAGTCATCGCCAGAATATCTTTGCCACCAATCAAAGCCTGCCCACCCGTTGCCTCATGCAAACGCATCAACAGTAAACCGATGGTGGTTTTACCTGAACCCGACTCTCCAACGAGTCCCAAGGTTTTACCTTTCGCCAGTTGAAAAGAGACACCTTTCACCGCTTGAAATTCTTCGCGTCCCCACAAGCCCTTACGACTATAAAACGACTTTTTCAGGTCTTTGACCTCTAAAACAATGGGTTCATCACCAGTCAGACCACGAGCACGTTGTCTCAGATTTAAATCAGATAGATTGGTGGCTTCGATCAGTTGTCCATTTTCGTCCTGCTTCATAAAATCACTGGTCACAGGCAAACGGTATGGGCGAGTGGCCAACTGTGGACGACAATGCAGCAAAGCACGGGTATACACGTCTTGTGGTTGTTCCAGCACCTGTTCAACAGGGCCACTTTCACGAATTTCACCATGACGCATCACAATCACTTCATCTGCGATTTCACCCACCAAGGCTAAATCATGGGTAATAAACAGCATCGACATTTCATGACGTTGTCGTAAAGATTCTAATAAATCAATGATCTGCTTTTGGATGGTGACATCTAAGGCTGTGGTCGGCTCATCGGCAATCAATAACTTCGGTTCACAGGCAATCGCCATGGCAATCATCACCCGTTGCTGCTGACCACCTGAAAGCTGGCTCGGATAAGCATCAATCTTGGTTTCCGGTGCAGGAATACCCACTTCTTTCAGCAATTCAAGTACCCGTACTCTGGCCTGCTTGCGCCCCATGCCTAAGTGGATACACAACACTTCAGCAATTTGATCTCCCACGGTAAAGACAGGATTCAACGAGGACATCGGCTCCTGAAAAATCATGGCAATATCCTTACCACAAATTTTGCGAATCTCTTTGGCCGATAAGTTAAGTAAGTCTTTACCTTCAAAACAAATTTGACTGTGTTCAGCAATTTGGCTTTGCCCTTTTGGCAACAGCCCCATCACGGCTAAGGAAGTGACCGATTTACCACTGCCCGACTCCCCAACCAGTGCTACGGTTTTATTTTTAGGAATTGAAAATGAAATGCCTTTGACTGTTTCGATCCACTGCTTATTTTCACCCTTAAAGCTGACACGGAGATCATCGACACGTAATAGCGTTGTTTCATTCTGATATTGCATATTTGTCTCTCCGCTATTTCAACTTAGGATCTAAAGCATCACGTAAGGCATCGGTAAACATCGAAAATGCAGTGACTAACACAGCCATTGCGATGGATGCAGCAGCCAATTGCCACCATTTACCCAAGATCAGCTCACTTTGTGCTTCATTCAACATACTGCCCCAAGACACCACGCCAACAGGTACACCAAAACCAAGGAAGCTCAGAATCACTTCTGATTTAATGAATGACACCACCAAAATCGAAATCTGCACCAAAGCAATATGACTCACATTCGGAAAAATATGCACGAACATACGGCGCAGATGACTGACACCGATGGCTTTGGCTGCCAACACATATTCACGCGATTTATGTTTCATATATTCGGCACGAATCAGACGAAATACTCCCGTCCATCCCGTTAAACCCAAGATCAACACAATCGACAGAATGCCTTTTTGTTGTAGGACTGCCGCAATGGCCAATACCAATAACAGATAAGGAATCGAAGTAAAAATGTTATAGAACCAGTTCAGAACATCATCGACCCAACCGCCAAAATAACCTGCAATTGCACCCAAAAAAGTACCAATCACCACCGCCAATAATGCCGACAATAAACCGACCAGAATTGAAGTTTCAGCGCCTTTGATGGTTTTTAACAAGATATCTTGCCCCCACTTATCCGCCCCAAAAGGCAAAGTGGTTTTGAGTTCTTGTTTTTGATCGAGTAAATGCCCACCGAGTTGCTGATCAATCTGCTGCATATCCTCAGCCAAAGGATCAACCATGCCATAATTATCAATGACTGAACCACCTTGCTGTTCAGCCTGAATTTCGGCATTAAGCTGCTGAATCACATCTTTCAAGGGATCGACTGGATTTTCAGGCAAAGCGGCTGTGGTTTCACTATTGGATTTAATTTGATCTGACTCTGAATCTGCGCCTAAAAATGTCGGTGGTGCATAACTGACTGCAACTTCTTTATTCCAGTTTGAGGCAATTACCCCTGTCATCGATAAAGCGAGCAAGATGAAATAAAATAACACCACCAAAAAAGACACCACGGCAATTCGATCTGACTTCAATCGATTCAAGGCCAAATGCCAGAGTCCTGTTGATGCAGAAGATTCATTTGGGGAGGCTTTGCCTTTAAAAATTGTACTGAGCATCGTTATCCTCCTATTTCAACTGTACACGAGGATCGAGAAGCTTATAAATCAGATCAGCGATCAAGTTAAAAATCATGGTGATCGCAGCGATATATACGGTGATGGCTTTAATCACAGGAAAGTCACTACGCTCAACCGCAATAATAATTTCTCGACCAATGCCTGGAATACCAAAGAAACGTTCAATCAGGAAAGCACCAATCAATAAGGCTGGCAGACTGGCCATCACTTCAGTGACAATGGGAATCGAGGCATTCCGCAATACATGTACACCGAGGACCCGAGACTCGCCTACACCTTTAGCGCGCGCAGTCCGCACATAATCTTGGTTAATTTCATCGAGGACGAAACTGCGATATAAACGTAGCGTTGGAGCAATACTCACCACCAACATGATCAAGATCGGCAACAAGGCATAATGGAATAAGTTTTGACTAAAACTATCGCTCCAGCCCTGAACAGGGAACCAACTGAGTTGATAGGCCAACACATATTGGAAGATAATGATATACACCAAGATACTGATCGACATGCCAATGGTACACAGCATCATCACCATGCGATCGGTCAATGAACCACGCACTGATGCAACCGCCAATGCCAAGATGATTGAAATCACGGTTTGTAAAATGGTCAATGGAATCAATAAGGTCAATGATGGGCCTAATCGGGTCAGAATAATCTGTGAGACAGATTCGCCTGTACTCCAACTAGCACCATAATCGAAAGTCAGAATCTGTTTAATAAAAATCCACAGCTGTACATAATAAGGTTGATCGACCCCCAACTGTTTACGGATGTTTTCAATTTGCTCAGGGTTGGACATTTTTCCTGCCAAAATATATGCAGGATCGCCCCCCACCCAGTTAAACAAGAAGAAAATCAGCAAAATGACACCCAACATGGTCGGGATCATTTGCCATAGTCTACGCACGACATAAGCAAGCATAATGGCAAATCCTTATTTGACCCGTTGACCTGTAATTTCATTAAAGAAGGCTTTGTTATCTGGCTCTCTGCCTAAGAAGTCTTTGACCAGTTGCGCTGCATTCTTTTGACTGCCTTGTGACAAAATCGCCTGACGGTAGCGCTGTCCTACTTCTGGATTATTTAAGTTATCGCCAAAAGCCGACAACATATCCAAGGCCAATACTTCAGACCACATATAGCCATAATAGCCCGCTTGATAACCCATCAAATGGCCAAACTGACCAGGGAACTCAGTGTTCGGTACATAGCCCAATGCGGTTGCCGATTCCATTTTTTTCCAGACATCCATCGGCTGTACTTTGAGTGCATCTGCACCATGCAAAGCCATGTCATATTGTGCATATAGGGTTTGACGCGCATAACGTAGACCACGTCCATAGTTATGTACTGATTTAAGACGCTCAATCAGCGCATCATCTACGCGTGGACAAGCGGGGTCACAATAATCGGCTACTTTAGACAAGGTTTCTTTACGACGTGCCCACTCTTCATACATTTGTGATGGCGCTTCAACAAAGTCGCGCTCTACCGAGGTGCCTGACTGAGCTGAATAGCGAGTTTTCGATAAAATGCCATGCAGGGCATGACCAAACTCATGCACAAAGGTTTCTAGTTCGTCACTATTTAAACCTTTGCGGTTAAAGTTGGTGACCAACACTGAAATGGGTTTACGTTTGCTCAGCGTACTGCCGCCATATACACCCCAGACCGCAGCATGCCCGTACTTGCCTTCACGTGGGAATTTATCCATGTATAGGCCACCAAGGACTTCACCTGTTTTTTTGTCAGTGACGTCATAATATTCCACTTCATTTTGCCATGCATCGACTTTGGCTGGCTTAAATTCAATGCCATAAAGATCAGATGAAATCGCAAATAGCCACTTTTGTGCTGCTAAGGTTGGGAAATAATCACGCAGTTTTTCTTGGTCAATTTGGTATTTTTCTTTACGGAGTTTTTCACTCCAATAATTGACATTCCAACGGTTAATTTCAGCTTTTTCTACAGTTGTGTTCAAGGTCTTGGCTTTGAATGCACGTAACTCCTCCACTTCTTTTTGCTCAAGTGGTGCAACCACTTTGTGTACATCTGCCAAGAAGGTATTCACTGTTTTTGGCGTTTTCGCCATACGTTTCTTCAAAGCCCAATCGGCATAGCTTGGCTGGCCAAACAGCTGTGCCAGTTCATAACGTAAGTCGATAATCTGTTTAAGCAAGACTAAGTTCTTTTCTGTACCGCGACGTGTAAATGCAGTTTGATAACGTTTGCGTGCATCATCACTGTCGGCCAACTCCATAAAAGGTTGGTATTCTGGATATTCAAAGCCTAATAAATAATTGCCTTTATCATTTTTCTTTAGGCCTGAAATATAATTGTCTGGTAAGCCTTTCAGCTCGGCAGGCGTAAATTCTAATTTTTCTGGGTTATCCCGAATATTGCGGGAGAATTCTTGTGAAAGTTTGGTCAACTCATCAAAAATTGTTTTGACCCGTGCTCTTTTTGCAGGAGGAAGTTGTACCCCTGTATCTTCAAAGGCATCCAGAATATCTTGGCGGTACTTAGTATCGATTGCATCGTTGGCTTTGGTGTTTTTAAAACGTTGATACAGTTTTGGATTCTGATAAATTTCAGTTTGTAATTGATTCAGCTTAACTTCACAATCTTCAGCAGCTTGACGTAATTTGGCATCGGGATCAACATTGCTATATAAACTAATCGGCCCTGCAAAATCTTCAAAACTTGCCATCAACTGATCCCACTCTGCCAATACAGGTGTAGCATCAGATTGGGGTTTTACTGTTTGCTTTTCCAGTTGAGCAATCCGCTGTTTAAATGTCTGCAAGTTGGCATCACACCATTGAGCACTTTCACTGGTTTTTAAGATCGGTAACGTGGTTCTTGTATTTTCAGCCCAAATCGCTTGGCTCACTCCCGCAACCGCCATTGATAACAGTCCCAGTGTCGACAACTTCAATATTTGTTTCGCCATGCGCTTTCTCCAATTTAATCTGTTTGTTATTTCTTATCTTGAATATCGATGTACATCCATTCTGCTGGCAGAACAGGGTGTTTTTTATAACCCATCACACGCGGCTGCGCGACCACGGTACGGTAACGGGTCGACATAAATTGCACGGGTGAATAAAACTCTAACAACCGTGACATCTTGCGATACAGCATATCGCGTTCAGGGCCATCCTCAAGTCTCAATGATTGCTCATAGAGACGGTCATATTCAGGTAATTTGAAGCAGGTATGATTGGTTGCATGAATATTTTTGCCATAAAACAACTGCACAAAATTATCTGCGTCAGGATAATCTGCAATCCAAGCCGAAGCCTTAAACATGGTTTTACATTGTTTCTCCGCTTTTAAACCTTCCGCGAAAGGAACAGGCTTCGACACCATATTAATTTTAATATTGGTTAAATCTTTCTTGAGTAACTCGGCCATTTGCATACTTCGTGCACTGCTGGTCGATGGCATAAACTCAATCACTAAAGGTTTGCCATCAGGTAAGGTCCGCCAGCCATCTTGACCCACTTTATAATTATAGCGATCGAGTAATAAATTGGCCGCCTTCACCGAATAAGGGATGCTGCTTTTATAATTTGGATCATGCCCTGCGACACCATATGGAATCGGTGATTCTAATTTTTTGGCATTCCCCTTGGCCAAGACGGTGATAAATTTTTCTTTAGAAACTGCCATGGACATCGCGCGACGCAATGCAATCTTATCTTTACTAAAACCACCTACTACGGGGTTTTGGATGTTCCAATACAAATAATCAATCGAAGGATCTGAGATACGAGACAGTTGGATGCCCTTCTTGGCAAGTTGAGGTTTTAATGAACCATCAGATTGCAAAGCCTGTGCAGGTAATTCACCATCAAGTGTAAATAAATCCAAACCATCTTTTTGGAATGACAGCCAACCCGATTGTGATTCTTCAATCACCTGAATATCGACCACACCGATTTGTGGCATTTTTTTGCCTTGCATCTGTTGTACGATTTTTTGATCCTCTGGACTGCTGGCCTTAAAGTCCCATGTAAAACCACGATAGTCTGGATTTGCCTTCAATATAATCCGTGAACCTGGTGTCCAATGTGACAGTATATAAGGACCTGTTCCCACAGGCCGTCCCATCACATAGCCCGCCTTATCCCGATATTTTTCAATCACCTCTCGTGCCACTGCACCCGTGGGTTGATGTGCCAACAGCATCGGAAAATTATGATTCGGTTCTTTTAAACGAATGACCAAAGTATAACGATCTGGTGTTTGTATCCCAGCCATCGGCTGATCGTAATTAAATTTTCCTGTTTTACTGGCTTGTTGAATAAAAGGTTCTATTCCCACAATTTTATCTTCGAACAACCAGCTGTTTGGAGAATGCAAATTCGGATCAAGTAAACGTTTGAATGAATACGCATAATCCGCAGCGGTGAGCTCACGTGGCTTGCCTTTAAATGCAGGATCAGGGGTGAAATAAATCCCTTTCTGAATCCGAATGGTATAGGTCAACCCATCCGCACTCACTTCAGGTAAGGCCACTGCCGTTTTCGGTACCAACTTGGCGGGCGAAGCTAAATAATCATAGGTATAGAGCGTTTCAAAAATAGAATACAAGATATGTGCTGAATATAGATCTTGTGTCGCTACGGGATCAAATCCTGTTTCTGCCACTGGAAAGGCATAGCGTAAGACTTTTTTAGGATCGGCTGGGTTTTTCGCTTCTGCAAGCGAGCCCCCAAAACTCAGTGTTGTCCCCAGTAGCAGTGCCAGACAGCTCCGTTGCATCGAAAGTTTTAAATTTTGCTTCATCATAAACGCATCACTTATTTTTGATTTGGTGAAACAATATCTAAGTATTGCCAATTGGTATTCATGATCGGATGAGCTTTAAACCCCTGTACTTCTGGTTGAATCAACCAGTTCCGAATTCGTGTGTCTTGTAAAATCCATGCATTGTCAGCTTCAATTTGGCGACTCATTTTTTCATAGAATGGCATGCGTTTTTCAGGGGGTTGCTGCATTGCCTGTTTATACAAATTGTCATAAGCATTTGACTGATAACAGGATTGGTTACCACGTCCAACATTCGGGCCATAAAGCAATTGTGTGAAGTTTTCACCCTCTGGATAATCCGCATGCCATGCCCCACTCCACATCATGTATTGACACTGGGTTGAAGCTTTCAAATTATCGGCAAAATTACTCACTTTAAACTCAGAACGAACGCCTATTGCATCCAAACTTTTTTTCCAAAGCTCAGAGGCAATCACCTTGGCTGATCCCGTTTCTGTATTTATTTTTAAGGTAAAAGGCTTACCGTTGGGAAGATGACGATAGCCATCTGGCCCTTTCTTATAGCCAAAATGATCCAGTAACTTATTGGCGAGTACCGGATTGTAGCCGATGCTACTGCGATAATTCGGATTATGACCACTGATCCCTGCTGGCACGAGCATTTCTGCCTTTACCGCCTGCCCTTTTCTTAAAATCCGAATATATTCATGCACATTAAAAGACATTGCAATTGCACGTCTTAACGCCACTTTCTCTAAACTATTTCCACCCACCACAGGATCACGCATATTCAGCATTGAAAAGGTGATCTCTGCTTCTTTATTCGCATAAAGGCGTATACCCTGTTTTTGTATGGCTGCTTTTAACTGGTTATTTTGATCCAGTACTTTTGGGATTGCATTTTCAGTGACTTTATCAAAATCGAGTTGCTTGGACTGAAAAGCGAGCCAACGTGATTGTTCTTCTTCGATAATGCTGATATTGACTTTGCCAATTTGCGGCATTTGCTTGCCACTCATTTCTTTAACCAGTTGGTTATCCCAGGCCGTGCCTGTCGATTTAAAATTCCAGACAAACCCTCGATAATCTGGATTGGCAACCAGTTCAATTTTGCTGCGCGGTACATATTTGCTCAGCATATAAGGCCCTGTTCCTACAGGATGCATGGCTAAACGATCTTTATAATATTCAACGACTTCACGGGCAGTCGCACCAAAGGTGCTATAGGCCAGAATATAAGGAAAATTATAATCAGGTTGTGTCAGCGTAAATTGAATTGTATATTTATCCAGTGCCTTGATACCTTCAATTTTTGCATCGTAATTAAATTTACCCGTTTTCTTGGCTTGTTCAACCAACGCATTGGCACCCACAATTTTATTATCAATAAAAGAAAATGCTGAGGCATGATTTTTGGGGTCTAATATCCGCTTAATTGAATAGACATAATCTTCAGCCACCAGTTCTCGGCGCTTGCCTTTAAATGCAGGATCATCAGTAAAATAAATACCTGGCTTTATTTTGAATATATAAATCTGACCATTTTTTTCAACAACAGGTAAGCTCTCTGCCGTTGCAGGTATTAACTTAACTGGGCTCGCGAGATAATCATATTGAAGCAACCTTTCAAAAATCACATCGGCAACACTACCACTATAAAAATTGAAAGTTTTAACCATATCAAAACCATCATCTGGCGCTTCAAAAGCAACACGGAGTACTTTATCTGCCTGAGCGGGTGTTTTCGCATAGCCCATCGGCATAAATGCAATAACAGTTGATAACACAGTGACCGTAAAAAAAGTTGACTTCAAATCAGTGCTCACATCATCGTTTTTTAATAAATACTAGACTTTCGCATAGCATTCAACACTACAACCGTTTTCCTTCCAACGATTCTTATTCCAATTTTTTATTAAAAAATCATTTATTTAATGTTTCTTACCAATTGGAAAAATCAAATCCAAAGAAAAACCCCTTCAAGATTGAAAATTACCTAGCCAATTTCATGCCACTTTTCAAATAAAAAAATCGCGATTACTTTTTAATCAAGCCGTATTCATAGCAGATCCGATTTTCACGCATCTTAAATAAAAGTAACTTTATGCCAAATCATATTTTTATATATTATTTTCCATTTCAATGAAATAAAAACAATAAACTACATGTTTTATAGCAACAAAATGATATTTGCACCAGAAAAAAGCAAAAATAAAACTTTATGATTCATTTTAACACATTACATGAATATGCATTATTTGGAACTTTATGACAACAAACCTAGATTTTTAATTATTTCAATATTTTTAATATTTAGTAAAAATATGAAAAGCTTATATATAAAAACTAAAACACTTTTACATAATTTATTCTACATTAAGCGAAATCTAAAAATAGGGCTTGGCACAGGTCTTGCTAAAACGGATTGATCGAATTTTAGAGTGGCAAACCATTTAGGGGTTAAACAAACAATGAAAAATGCCAATTTCGCTCCACCAAACGCTACGTCAAAAACGAGCAAAACCATACTCAAACTTAGTACGCTTAGTTTAAGTATGCTGTGTTTAACCATGGCTCATGCTGCTGAGGCAGAATCACCATCCGAGGAAAAAGCAGCCAAAGTTGTAAAAGTTGCAGTCACGGGTTCATCCATCAAAGGCGTTGCAGCCCAGAGTGCATCCCCCATTACCATCGTCAAAGTAGACGAAATTCTGAAACAAGGGGTAACGACTACAGAGGAAGCGCTTTCTAAAATTACAGCGAATCAGTCAGGTTTAAACACATCCCAAAGTATTGGTTTTTCAGGAACTGCTGGGGCAACTGCCAACTTAAGAGGGATTGGAGCAAATAAAACGCTCATTTTACTCAATGGTCGTCGTTTGGCTGCAAATGCCTTTGATAGTGGTGTGACCAATTTAAATATTATCCCCCTTGCCATGCTTGAGCGTATTGAGATTGTCCGCGATGGCGCTTCTGCAATTTATGGGACTGATGCAATTGGTGGGGTTATTAACTTTATCACCAAAAAACAATTTACAGGATTAAACCTCAGTGCGGGATTAACTCAACCAGAAGAAAGTGGCGGAGATACACAAAATATTAGTGTCTTTGGTGGCTATGGTGATTTAGATGAAGATCGCTTTAATATTTTTGGTGTTATTGATTATCGTCGTGGTAGTGAAATTTGGGCAAAGGACCGTAAAGTCAGTAAACGTGGAGGAGTCATTCCAGAACTAGGTCTTGAATCTCGCAGTATTGGCGCATTTCCAGCGAACTTTGTTGATCCAGGTAATAAAGATGCAAGCGGTAATCCATATGCGAAGACAGGCTGCCTTGGTTATGCAAATACAACCGCTGTAGGTAATAATTGCCGACTCAATACCCAATCCTCGATTGGTATTACACCAAAGACGGAGGATATTTCTGCACTCGGGCATATCACCTTCAAGCTCAGTGATAATTTGAATGCAATCGGTGAATATATTTATTCACGTAATCAAGTCAATACTTCTGTTGCACCCGATGTTTTTGTCGATACCGTAACCATCAATGATCAAAGTAAATACTTCCCTGGTAATGGTATTGTACCTGCTGTAGACGGATTAAGTGGTCAACCCTTAGAACTTAGAATTCGCTCACAAGCAGGGAATCGTGAGAAAAAATCTCAATACGAATCCCACCGTTTGTTTACAGGGATTGAAGGTGAAGTTGCTGGATGGGATTTAAATACTGGGGTTACATATGCCCGTAGTAATAGCAATGAAAGTTTGCAAAGTGGTTTTATTAACAAGGACCAATTACAAACTGTATTAGACAAAGGAATTCTCAACCCCTTCGGACCACAAGCAGCAGGCGATGATCCCAACATCTGGAATACGCTTAATGTGAAAGGCAAATATCTAGATGCAACGCTTGACTCAACGATCTTTGACTTCACTTTAAGCCGCACGATTTATAGCCTACCTGCTGGTGATGTTGGTTTCGCTTTTGGAGGGAGCTATCGCTATGATAATTGGAAATATAAAGTAGACCGTAATATTGCAGCACAAGCGCCAAGTACGGGTGTTGATGCAGAAAAGCCGAATGATAGTGGTGACCGTAATATTAGCTCAGTCTTCACTGAACTCAATATTCCATTACATAAAACGCTAGAGGCTCAATTGGCAGCCCGCTACGATAACTATAGTGATGTGGGCAGCACATTTAACCCTAAATTTGCTTTACGCTGGGAACCAATTAAACAGTTAATGCTCCGCAGCTCATATAGCACCGGTTTTCGGGCACCAACGCTTGCTGAGTTAAATACAGGCAATGCCTTAACCAACTCACCCATTAATGATGATCCAATCTTATGCCCTGGCGGAAAGCCACTTCCAGACAAAGGTGATGCAACACGAGATTGCGGACAACAATTTTATCAACAAAATGGCGGAAATAAGAATCTAGAACCAGAAAAATCAACCTCAATCACAGCAGGTTTTGTACTTGAACCAATCAAGAATCTCGTTTTCTCTGTTGATTATTACAATATCGAAGTGAAAAACCAGATCTCTGCACTCAGTCCCGACAGTATCTTTGCAGACCCAAGCAAATATGCGGATAAATTCGTTCGTAAAGCAAATGGTTCAATTGATTATGTGATTGCCACAAATCAAAACATGGGCAATATCAAAACACAAGGTTTTGATATTGGACTGAACTATCTCACACCACAAACTTCAACGGGTCGCTTTGGTTTCGGGATCGACGGAACCTACGTCACAAAGTTTGATTATCAAACTGAAAAAAATGGGGAGTGGTTTAGTAATTTAGGTGCCTTTAAAGATAACAGTCCTCCTGTTGTTGGTGGGGCAGCGGGGGGTCCAACCATTCGTTGGAAACATGTTGCTAACCTAAACTGGAGCTATGAAAACTGGGCGCTGAACTTTCAGCAACAGTTTACTCAAGGCTATAAGGATCAGAACTCCGCCAATATCAAAGAAGGTTTTAGAAACCATCGTGTAAGTGATTACAGCGTCTATAACATCTCTGGGACGTATCGTGGCCTCAAAAACACTGAGTTGAGTTTTGGTATTAAAAACATCTTTGATGAGGAACCTGCTGCCTCAAACTCACTGGCACTATTTCAGTATGGCTATGACCCACGTTATAGCGATCCTACAGGACGCACCTATTTTGTCCGCGGCACCTATAAATTTTAATGCGTTTCATCACTACGACATGAATGTTGTTCTGTCGTAGTGATTCACCGTAATCCTCTGTTTCATCACATTCCAAGCGGTTTTTATCAGTCTAAATCGATATCAGCCGTATCGAATGGATATGAATTACTGATTACAATTTCAGGAGTAATTATGGGCATCCCCTTTTCTGAGAATGAAAATCAACCTGCCAAACGCCTTGTTGGTATTGGCCTGGTGTTATTTCTACATCTCATTATCGCCTATATTCTGATGACAAGTTTAGCGACTGACTTTAGCAAGCCTGTTGATAAACCTGTAGAACTACAGATTATTCAGGACATCAAACCACCACCTCCTCCAAAGCCTGAGGAACCGAAACCCAAAGAAAAGCCACCTGAGCCACCAAAGATGGTTGAAAAAGTGGCCAAGATGCCTGACCCACCTAAACAGGTGGAGAAAGTCACCCCTGTACAAAAACCAGCACCGACTCAACCGACTAAAACGGCTGTTGCTACACCAACACCCACGCCTGCTGCAGCCAGCCCGAGTCCTGTTGCTGCTCCAACAGCACCCGCTGCACCTGTGGCGCCAGCAAAACCCGCAGGAATTTCGCGCGGTGTTTCTGAGGGTGAGGCAGGATGTCAAAAACCTGAATATCCACGTGAAGCCTTGATGAATGAAGAAGAAGGTACGGTGCGTATTCGTGTACTGGTTGATGGTTCAGGCAAAGTGATCGACTCAAAAGTTAAAAAATCGAGTGGAAGTAAAAGCCTAGATAAAGCAGCTGTGAAAGCCTATAGCCTGTGCACTTTTAAACCTGCAATGAAAGACGGTGTACCACAACAAGAATGGTACGAGATCGAATATCCATTCACGATTTCCTAATTAAATGCATTGAACAAACAAATTTTTTGGAGAATTTAAACATGACAAACACAGTAAAACGTATTTCTCAAATCGCAGCAATAGGCCTCATCGCAGGCAGTACATTACTGCCTGTTGCAACCGTATGGGCGGATGAAACCACGCAAACCACCGCAGTCACAAGTGTGAGTACAGATGCTACAACCCAAGCTGCACCAACACCACCGCCATTACCAGCAACCGCTGAAAAAGTACATAACCCTTATGGTTTAGAAGCGCTCTGGCGCGAAGGTGATTTAGTTGCAAAATCAACGCTATTTATCTTAGTACTGATGTCGATTGGCACGTGGTACATCATTCTGTCGAAAGTGTTCCAACAAAGTAAAATCAAACGCCATGGCACAGAAGCTGAACGTCATTTCTGGGAAGCAGAGTCTTTAAATAGCGCTGCAGAAAGTTTAAATAGCAATAGTAGCTACCGTTATATTGCTGAAAAAGGCATTCGTTCGACCAAACATCACGATGGCACCTTATTAGAGCGTATTGATTTCAACACATGGGTGACGATTTCAATTCAACGCGCCATCGAAAAAGTACAAAGTCACTTAAGCAATGGCTTGGCCTTCCTTGCAACGGTCGGTTCAACCGCACCATTCGTAGGCTTATTTGGAACCGTTTGGGGGATTTATCACGCGCTTACTGCGATCGGTATTTCAGGCCAAGCATCAATTGATAAAGTGGCTGGTCCTGTGGGTGAAGCACTGATTATGACCGCAATTGGTCTGGCTGTCGCTGTTCCAGCTGTATTGGGCTACAACTGGTTAACCCGTCGCAATAAAGCAGTCATGGACAATGTCCGTTCATTTGGTTCAGACCTACATGCGGTACTCCTCAGCGGTGACTTAAACAGTAATCACCCAAACCGTGATTCTAAATAAGGAACAGCATTATGGGCATGATGATGAATTCAGATCAAAGTGACGATGATGTCATCGGGACGATTAACACGACCCCGCTGGTCGACATCATGCTGGTGCTGCTGATTATCTTTTTAATTACAGTGCCAGTGGTCACGCACACTGTTCCGGTAAAACTACCTGAAGAAAAAAATACCCCTTATGCCACCACCCCACAAAATATTCAGCTTTCCATCAATAAAACCGGGGATATTTTCTGGAATGAACAATACGTTGCAAATAAAGAAACCTTACTTGCCCGTTTACAAGCTGAAGCGCAAAAACGACCGCAGCCTGAGGTTCATATTCGAGGCGATCAACAGACTCACTATGCAGCAATAGATCAGGTGATCAGTACAACTCAGCAAGCAGGGATTGGTAAAATCGCTTTTGTTACCACTCCCCCTGCTTCTACACCATAACAGGAGAATCACACATGGGTATGAATGTGGGTTCAAAAAATGATGAAGATGATGTAATGCTCGACGTTAACATGACACCATTGATTGATGTCATGCTGGTGCTGCTGATTATGTTCATCATCACGATTCCGATTCCAAATAATGCCATTAACATTAATTTGCCAAATGGTAGCCCCCCACCACCAACTGAGCAAAAACCACCTGAGACCATCAATCTACGGGTTGATGCGCAAGGACATATTTTTTGGAATGATCAAGCCGTAGCTGATCGCCAGGCACTCAAGGTTTTATTTGACTCAGTTGCACAAAAAGCCGATCAGGATCAAATCAAATTTAAACCTGATGCACAGGCTGAATATAAAAATATTGCGATGGTGATGGCGCTGGCTCAACAGAGCAATGTCACTAAAATCGGCATCGTCAGTAATAACTAAAGAATAAAAACAAAAAATTAATCAGATAATTAAACATTACTCCAGCGCTAACAAGTTCGCTTGTTAGCTTTTTTATCTGATCTCACTGATTATGATCGGAATCAGTTTACTACTCACTTTATAGCCTTGCGGTTTGTTATTACAGGCATCTCCTGTCACTGTGGTTCGAATCACATAAGGTGAATAAGGCATCACATTTAAATAGCCTGAATTGTCTCGGCCAGTACGACAATCTTCCGCACCCAGTTTTTCATTATAGCGCCCGTTATAAGAAGACTCTTCTACCTCTGTAATTAGTTTGCTGGTCCACTGAGTGAAATAAACTAAGCTTTTACTCGACTCGACTGTGCCCTGTCCTGAGCCCGCACTTTCAATTTCGATCAGTTGAATCGGTTTAGCTTTATAAACAGTGGAATGCACTTTAAAGCTATTCGATTGACCACCAAACTCTTTTAAGATTCGAGCCTGTTTTAATTTTGGACGGGTTAACACATAGCCAGCCCAAAAATTGCGTCCTGCATTTTCAAAACTTACGCCAGATAAATAGGCTTCTTCACCCGAGATCAGTTTTACGGCTTCGGTTGAATCAATCTGAATGGCTTGAGGTGGACTGGCATTTGAATCTTGTAAATTAGTAATCCAACTGATGATGGTTTTATCTGTTGGCACGGCAGCATGAGTTGCCGAGATTAGACTTGATAGACAGAGTGTTATAAAAATAAATTTCTTTTTATTCATTATGATTTTCCTTTAGAGATTAAACCTGAAAGTAATCTTAGCGGAGTCTTCTCGATCTCTCATCTAATCACAGGAATATCATCTTACTTTTCAAAGATGAAAAGTAACAAAAATCTTTTGTTAGACTGACGGTACGTCCTGAGCAATTTCAAAGCAAGGCTTTGAAAGCAGCGCAAGGCAGTCTAACTTGGCGGCATCCTTGCCGCCCTCCACGATCGTAGATATTTACTAGACAATAAATACCTAAAGTTAGTTAAACTTTTCCAATTCAATCCATTCTGCTTCTGGAAAATGCTTTGCCAAATAAGCTTTTAAATAATCTGCGGTATCTTTCGAAATAAGTGGATCTTTCGACTCATCCTTTAAGTTATACACCAAAGCATGCAAACTCAAACCACGCTGCTTTAATGCCTCTAAACTCAATAAAGTATGATTAATACTGCCCAAACGTCCTGAAGTCACCAAAATCACAGAAAATTGATGCTGAGCAATATAATCAATGGTCAACAACGCTGTGGTTAAAGGCACCATCAAACCACCGGCCCCTTCTAACAATACCACCTCAAATCGCTGAGCCAATTCCTTGGTCGCTGCTTCGATCTTGGCAAAATCCAGATCACGTCCATCCAAACGTGTGGCTAAATGCGGCGAGGCAGGATAAGTAAAAATTTCAGGCATGGTCAGCTTCTCGTGATCTTCCTGAAACCAGCCACTACCCATAATTTCACGATGCTTTTCGATATCTTCAGAGATATCGACATTCCCCGTTTGTACCAACTTCTGGGTAATAACACGCTGTCCCTGTTCGGTCCAAAGTTTGGCGAGATAGCCTGTGGCATACGTTTTACCAATTTCAGTATCAATACCACTGACAAAATAAATTCGACTCATCTACTTAAATTCCTTGTTCTGAATTGTTGAAATTTTAGGGTAAATTTCATGAATATAAGGATAATCATTCAAACGTTGATCTAAAGAGTATTCGATACAGATTTCACTGATTGCTTGTATTTGCATCTGGTGAGTATAGGAAAAAGATTGACTCGTTTCGTCATTCACCAATAAAAACTGACCACTACTTCTGCCTGGTTTTTCAATGTTTTTAGCCCAACCACAGATCGTCTTTCTTGGTGCATTTTGGTTAATATAATCTGTTATCCAACTCGTTGACCAAAAAGAGAACAGAATCATCAGCAAAACCGCTCCTTCTACAACAGGATTGGGGATTTGGTCTTTTTTCCAAACCCGTACATATCCCAAGCCAATTAGTAAAACACCCAAAATCAAGCAAATTAATGCCCACGGAAAAGCAGAAAACATCAGAAAAATTAAACTTATGCTTAGTGAAAAATAACCATGCACTACATTATTTCTGGGTGTTAACCGGTCAGACATGACTCTATTCATCACCTAAAGATAAGGATTTTGCTCTCCGTGCAATCACATAAATCGGATGATAAGTTAGGCTAAAACCCTGTTCATCATAAAACTGTTGATAATCCGAATAAAACTGCTGCAGGGATCGCTTGGTCCAGCGATGTGATTTTGCTGTTGCAGTCACGCCTGTCGCTTTTAAATGCTGTAATACCGCTTTTGGATGATCAAAATATACCTGCTTCAGTTCTTGCTCGATGAGTAGTATTTCAAAGCCTTGCTGTTCAAGCTGTCGCTTTAAAGATTCTAAGCCAACATAATTTAAGCCCTGTCCTGTCAACTGCTTAATTTCAGTTAGATTATCTGGCCCAAAAGTAGAAAAACCGAAATATGCATTGGGTTTTAAGGCTTTGTGAATCCGCCGTAATAATGCAGGCAGATCAACCATCCATTGCAATGCTGAACTGGAAAGCACTGCATCTAAGGACTGCGGTAAATTCAGTTGTTCAATGTCTCCGATCAACCAATTTACATGTTTAAAATTGAGAAAATGCTGACCCACATCTGCATATAAATCATTTAAAAACAGTTGCTCAACTTGAAAATGAGATTGAAGTAAGTGGGTGAGATTGCCAGATCCACAACCAATCTCAAGTACAGAGGCTAAGTTCTGCGGACAATACACTTTAAGGTATTCAAATAACTGCGCACTAATTTGCTTTTGTACCACAGCATGCTCAACATAGCTTTGCCCTGCTTTGGCAAAACGTCGTGCAACCAATGCTTTATTGATGCTCACAAACACTCCACCAATTGTTCCAATTCAGCTTTTTGCACCAAAGAGGTTAAGGAAATACGCAAGCGTGAACTATTCTGTGGCACTGTTGGTGGGCGTACTGGCATGGCATAAAAACCTTGTTGTTGTACATAGCGTGCTTTTTCAATGGCCGCTTGGCTTTCACCTACGATAACTGGAATGATATGACTGCTGGATGGACTGGAGAAACCTTTTGCAATCACCGCCTGTTGTAAATACTGACTGATCTCTGCCAAGTGCTGACGCTGTTGCTGCATGCTCAGCACTTTATTAAAAATAAAATCTGACCATGCCATCGAGATTGGAGGCAAAGCGGTACTAAAAATCAAAGGGCGCATTTTATTGATCAGATAATCACGGATGATTGAATCACAAATGATATAGCCGCCCACCGAGGCAATTGCTTTACCAAAGGTTCCCACCAAGAAATCAATCTGATCCAATACACCATATTGTTCAGCACAACCCAGACCTTGCTCCCCCCTGACCCCAATCGCATGAGCTTCATCGACATACAACATGGTTTTGGCAAAGCGTTGCTTTAACTGCACCAATGCAGCTAAATCTGTCTCGTCGCCATCCATACTAAAAATACTTTCAGTCACCACAATAATGCGTTCAATTTGCTCATCTTGATGATACTTTTGTAATAACTGTTCCAGATGCTGCAAATCATTATGACGATAACGAACATATTGAGCAGTCGAAAGTCGAATGCCATCAATCATACTGGCATGTACCAGTTTATCGGCCAGAATCACGGTTTTGCTATCACATAAGGCTGGTAAAATACCGATATTCATATGGTAGCCACTATTAAAAAGTAAGGCAGCACGACCAAAGGCTTCACTTAGGCTATTTTCAAATTGTTCATATTCTGCAAAATTACCAGTCAGCAAGCGTGACGAAGATGAACTAAAGAGCGCTCGTTCAATTTTCAGCGTATCCAGAAATTCTTCTCTTAAACTTAAATCAGCGGCCAAGCCTAAATAATCATTCGATGCCAGATTCAACATGCTTCGATCTTGAATCGTGATCCATCGTCCCTGCTGTTGATTTGAAGTAAATTGGCGGAAATTACCTTGCTGTTTGAACTGGTCAAGCTGCTCGGCATAATGATCAAGCAAGGACATTGGCATTTGCTCCTTGCATATTTTTCACCACTTCGCTCATCTGTGCTAATAAATAATGAAGTTCGTCATCTGTGATCACATACGGCGGCATTACGTAGACCAATTTTCCAAATGGCCGTACCCAAATACCCCGTTCAACGAACTGTTGCTGCAAGGTTTTCATATCGACATTTGTGGTTAACTCCACCACCCCGATCGCACCTAAAATCCGTACATCCGCAACATGGTCAAGCTGGGCTAAATCTATTAATTGTTGAGTAAGTATCTTTTCAATTCGTTGAATATTGGTTTGCCAATCTTGTTCAACCAATAGTTGGGTACTTCTTAAAGCAACCGCACAAGCCAGTGGATTCGCCATAAAAGTCGGGCCATGCATAAACACACCCGCTTCACCACGACTAATGGTTTCAGCCACCTGCTTGGTGGTTAAGGTCGCAGACAGCGTCATATAACCGCCTGTTAAGCCCTTACCAATACACATAATGTCAGGTTCAACTTGGGCATGTTCCCAAGCAAACATTTTACCTGTACGTCCAAAACCTGTAGCAATCTCATCAAAGATCAACAGCAAATTATACTGCTCACATAAGGCCTTGGCTTGGCGCAAATATTCAGGATGATAAAAACGCATGCCGCCTGCGCCCTGCACAATTGGCTCAATAATCAGAGCAGCAATACTGTGATGATGCTGTTCAACCTGCTGCGTGAGTTCTTGAATATCTTGCGGATTCCATTGACCATCAAAACGACTTTGTGGCGCGGGAACAAAAATTCGATTGGGTAAACTTGTCCCAAAAATCTGATGCATGCCTGTGACTGGGTCACACACCGACATCGCATTCCATGTATCGCCATGATAGCCAGAACGGGTGGTAATAAAATTGGTTTTCGCGGGTTGATTCAACGCAGCCCAATACTGCACTGCCATTTTCAAGGCCACTTCTACAGCAACAGAACCTGAATCGGCATAGAAAATCTTATCTAAACTCGGCGGCGTGATTTTTAATAATAGTTTGCCTAATTCAATCGCAGGTTCATGGGTCAGACCGCCAAACATGATATGCGCCATGTTTTGCAATTGATCTGTAACTGCTTGGTTCAGTTCAGGATGGTTATAGCCATGAATCGCACACCACCATGAAGACATGCCATCAACCAAAGTTCGCCCATCTTCTAATTCGATGGTCGCACCATAGGCACATTTGACTTTAAAAGTTGGCAGTGGATTTAACATCGAAGTATATGGATGCCATATATGTTCTAAATCAAATAAATCGGTCATCCTCTACCTCATTTGCTGCTATTTCAAAATTTTCCATCAGCCTAATCACGCTTTTAGATACTCGGAAATGTCATCTGCAACCTGCGTGGTATAAACAAGATACAAGGCTTAGTACACTAGATCAAAACAAAAAAATGAAAGAAGTGAACAGGTTTTGCAGATGACAAATGGTTTTGCCTACTTTTCCCGAAAGAAAAGTAGGTCGCCGAAGGCATACCCTAAAATGGATGAGAACTCGGCACGATTCCGTTAGGCCTATAAAATAAACTTTATCTTAAACTTGTCAAAAGCTAAAATATATTGCGAGAACTTTCAATTCAAGCAAGATTAAACCCTCTATTGAATAAAATCTTCAATTATTTGCACAGTCTGCTCCACCATAAAACATGGAAAACCATGCGAAGCTCCATCGACCGATACAACAGATAGATTTTTTGCAGCTAAATCCTTTGTTTTTTGCACAACTTGGTAAGGAACTAAAGCATCATGCTCTGCAAAGACATGCAACTGTTTACCCTGATAGTTTTCATACAACTCAACCAGATTTAATTGCTCCAGCAACTGCAATCCGTCCCGAAGCAATGCAATCGGTTGTGGACGAATCAATTTTTGCATGGCTACGAAATCTTTCTTTGCCGAACTTGCACCTTGACAGACCAACAAACCAAAACGCTTTAAAGTACTAATCGCGTCCTGTTCAAAGGACTGTTTAAACTGCATAAAGGTTTCAACAGGCATCGCAGTCGCCCAATCTGCTTGGGCGACAAAACAGGGATTCGACACTAAAGTGATTAAAACTTTCTGTTCAGCATATTGATGTTGGATTTGATCGACCAGTAATGTTGCCAATTGTCCACCAAGCGACCATCCCACAATCACATCAAATTTCACTGCGAGTTCAACTTGCTGTTGCAAAATGTCATCATTTAGCGCATTAAAGATATTAAGCCGTTCAACGCTATGTCCCTTTTGTTCTAAAGCCTCATGTAAAGGTTTTAATAATTCGGCACCACCGCCCCACCCCGTGATGAGTAGAATCTTATAGATCACGTGCTTGCTCATTTCCAAAAACTTCAACGCAGTATACCCTGATTAACACTGCTCATTATTTTCCAAATCTACCAAAAGCTGTGCTGGGATCACTTGCTCCCAATGTTGCTTGAACTGTTGATGCACCTGATCAATATCAAAGCAACTCTTTCTCGCCACCTGCTGTGCATAAGCAAGATCTTTAGCACGCATATACGCAAGTAAATAGTGCTCCCCATTCAATTCAAGTTGAAACCAAGATTCAACGGTTACACCTTCAGCTTGCAGTGTTTGAATGGCTTCTGCTTTACGTCGTTGAATTTCTTGCTGCCAAGCCTCGACTTTCGCCTGTGTATTGGCTTTTAATCTAATCAGAACTGCACCAACATCCATTGATTTTCCTTTTCTTTTTCTAAATCGCTATTCAATTGAAATATATAAAGCAGAGCAAAACCCTGTAAAGAATTTTCTAACACATCTAATGTCTAAATTTGCTAAAGTAGCTGCTATTACACTTTGAGATCAACATGATGAATACGATAAAGTCCAAAGTTCTCGTTTTATGTAGTTCACTTTTTTTACTCGGCTCACCGACGCTCAGTAGCGCACAAAGTACCTTATTTTCAAAGCAAGATACCGCACAAAAAGAATGGGTTGGACAGTCTGCACCAGATTTTAAACTGCAAGATCAAAGTGGAAAATGGCATACTTTAAATCAATATAAAGGCAAATGGGTGGTGCTATATTTCTACCCTAAAGACAACACGGCGGGCTGTACTCAAGAAGCTAATCAATTTAAATCACTGTATCCTCAATTTACTAAATCCAATGCGGTGGTGCTGGGTGTCAGTCTAGATGATGTCGCATCACATCAAAAATTCTCAGAAAAACTTGGCCTACCCTTCCCGATTCTTGCTGATGATCAAGGTGAACTGGCCAGTAAATTTGGCATTGTCCGAAATTTGGGTATTGCTAAAATTGCCAAGCGAGAGAGCTTTTTAATCAATCCACAAGGCGCAGTGATGTATCACTATACCAGTGTCAATACACAAACCCATGCGGATCAAGTGTTGAAAGATTTAAAAACCTTACAAAGTAAATAATCGCTTTGAAGATTTTGAATCAGCTTATTGATTGCTTTTATGCCTAGCTATTTGAAGTCTAGGCATTTTTATACGCTTTTAAAAATCAATGCCATTGGAATCATCAATCGGATTCTGATCCAGTGTAAACACAGTCCGCTGATACGGAATGCCTTCCAGATCATAGACCTGATAAACACAATCAAATAACAGCTGTAGGTCTTCACTGCGATCCATTGCCCGTGCAGTCAGAAAAATTGGGCTAACCGCGCCATTGTCCAGAATCGGAATGTAATTGAGATGTGGAAAACGAATAGTATCGGCACTGGCAGGAATCACACATAAACCTTCACCTGCGGCCACCAGACCCAAGGCCAATTGAATTTCCCGCACTTCATGCATATTTTTCGGCACTAAACTATGCTCGGCAAAAATATTCAGCAGTTGAGTCGAAAAATTCGGTTTCGGCGAAGTGGGATACATAAACATCTTTTCATCAATCAGATCAGCCAGATAGACCCCTTCCGTCCGCTGTGCAATCGGATGGCTGGTATGCGCCGCCACTACCAATCGTTCCTTGCGCAATAAAATTCGCCTAACCGCAGGATCACTAATCCGCAAGCGCCCAAAGCCCACATCAATGCGACCTTCTTTTAAGGCTTGCAGTTGTTCTGTGGTGCTCATTTCAACTAACTGAATATTGAGATGTGGCTGCTGCTGCCTAAACAAATAGATGATTCGGGGTAATAAACCATATAACAGCGACCCGACAAAGCCAATGGTGACACTGCGTTCGATCAGTCCAATCCGTTTCGCCATACTCTTAATTTCTTCTGCATTAGACAAAAGTTTAATCGCGTGCTGATAAAAGAAATGCCCTGCGGGTGTGGTTTGTAACGGTCGGCTGCCTCGCTCAAACAATTGAATTCCTAGCTCGCCTTCCAAATTTTGAATCTGCCGACTCAAAGGGGGTTGAGCAATAAATAGTTTTTCTGCGGCCTTGGTAAAGCTCTGTTCTTCAACAACCGCAACAAAATACCGTAAATGACGTAATTCCATGAGGTTTCCATACCTTTAAGATATATAAAAATATAAATTCAGTCTTAGACACAGTTTACTCATTCTTTTAAGGTATAGACAAGAGATAAACCGATGAAGTTATGAATCGCTTCCGCTAGATTCCAGCTGCCCATATTCATCCTTATCGGTTCAAGCCACCACACAACATATTAGGATATCGAGACGCTTTAAGCGTAACTCGATGACTTCCACAGATTTGGAAAGTCGGAGAACGGACATGCCACGTATTCCTGTAATCAATACCAGCCATCTTGACCGCATTGATGAATTACTGGTCGATAATATCGACACGGGTGAATTTAAACTTCATCGCTCAGTGTTTACCGATCAAGCTTTATTCGACCTCGAAATGAAATATATTTTCGAAGGCAATTGGGTTTATTTGGCCCACGAAAGTCAAATTCCCAATAATAATGATTTCTATACCACCCATATCGGACGTCAACCCATCATCATCGCCCGCAATCGTAATGGCGAATTGAATGCCATGATCAATGCCTGTTCCCATCGCGGTGCCCAACTCTGCCGCCATAAACGCGGTAATAAAGCTACCTATACCTGCCCTTTCCACGGTTGGACCTTTAACAACTCAGGCAAACTCCTCAAAGTTAAAGACCCAAGTGAAGCAGGTTATTCAGATTGCTTTAACCAAGAAGGTTCACATGACCTGAAAAAAGTCGCACGTTTTGAAAACTACAAAGGTTTCTTGTTCGGCAGCCTCAATCCAGATGTGCCTTCGCTTGAAGAATTCTTGGGTGAAACCAGCAAAATCATCGACATGATTGTCGATCAATCCGAGCATGGTTTAGAAGTTCTACGCGGCACATCATCCTATACCTATGAAGGGAATTGGAAACTCACCGCTGAAAATGGTGCCGATGGTTATCACGTTTCAGCAGTGCATTGGAACTATGCCGCAACCACCCAACACCGCAAAGAGACTCAAGCTGCCGATAATATTCGTGCCATGAGCGCAGGTTCTTGGGGCAAGCAAGGCGGTGGTTCTTATGGTTTTGAAAATGGTCATATGCTGCTGTGGACGCAATGGGCCAATCCAGAAGATCGTCCGAATTTTCCGAAGGCAGACGAATATACCGAGAAATACGGCGCAGCCATGTCGAAATGGATGATCGAACGCTCGCGTAATCTCTGCCTCTATCCAAACGTCTATTTGATGGATCAGTTCGGCTCTCAAATTCGGGTGTTACGTCCGATTTCGGTCGATCGTACTGAAGTGACGATTTATTGTATTGCGCCGAAAGGTGAAGCCCCTGAAGCACGTGCGCGTCGTATACGTCAATATGAAGATTTCTTTAATGCTTCTGGTATGGCCACACCCGATGATCTGGAAGAATTCCGTGCCTGTCAGGCTGGTTATGCAGGTATTGCACTGGAATGGAATGATATGTGCCGCGGTTCAAAACACTGGATTTATGGCCCTGATGATGCAGCCAATGAAATTGGCCTTAAACCGATGTTAAGCGGAATTAAAACCGAAGATGAAGGCCTTTATCTGGCGCAACATCAATACTGGCTGCAGACCATGAAACACGCCATTGTCGCTGAGAAGCAAATCGCGGCTCAAGGAGAAAACGCATGAGTATTCAAGACAAAAGCAGCTTGGAAAATATTGCCCAGTTTCTTTACCGTGAAGCACGCTTTTTAGATGATGAACAATGGGACGATTGGCTCAATTGTTATGCCCCTGAAGCCAGTTTCTGGATGCCTGCGTGGGATGACAATGATCAACTCACTGAAGATCCACAAGCTGAAATTTCACTGATTTATTACCCTGATCGCCAAGGCTTGGAAGACCGTGTGTTCCGTATCAAGACCGAACGTTCTTCTGCCACCATGCCCGATACCCGCACTTGTCACAATATTGCCAACATTGAAATCGTTGCGCGCGACGGAGATAAGCTTACGGTTCGCTTTAACTGGAATACCTTGAGCTTTCGCTACAAAACCACCTATAGCTACTTTGGTATGTCACGCTATGTGATTGATTGCTCTGACAATCAACCCAAAATCTTAAGCAAATATGTGGTACTAAAAAATGACTATATCAATCAAGTGATTGATATTTACCACCTCTAAAAAATAGGTCTCCTCAGTCAAACGGACTGTTGGCTGGGGTCCCAAATTTAAATTATTTTGTAGGATACATCTCATGTCAAACCACAATGTAGCACTTCAATTTGAAGATGGTGTGACACGTTTTATTAGTGTCGCTCAAGGCGAAACCCTGTCCGATGCAGCCTATCGCCAAAAAATTAATATTCCTTTGGACTGCCGTGACGGTGCCTGTGGTACCTGCCGTGCCTTCTGTGAATCTGGCAGTTATGATATGCCAGAAGAAACGTATATCGAAGATGCCTTGACGCCTGAAGAAGCAGAGCAAGGTTATATTCTGGCGTGCCAATGCCGCCCAAGCTCAGATGCTGTATTCCAGATTCAAGCATCATCTGATGTCTGTAAAACTGAAATTCATTCTTTCCAAGGGACTTTGGCCCGCGTTGAAAACCTGTCTGATTCCACCATTACTTTTGATATTCAACTGGATGATGGGCAACCCGATATCCATTTCCTTGCAGGGCAATATGTCAATGTTGCTATTCCAGCAACAGGCGAAACCCGTTCATATTCATTTAGTTCCAAGCCCGGTAACCGTTTAACAGGCTTTGTGGTTCGTAATGTCCCAAATGGCAAAATGAGCGACTTTTTGAGTAAAACCGCTCAAGCGGGTGACAAGATGACTTTTACAGGACCATTCGGAAGTTTCTATCTCCGTAATGTCACGCGTCCTGTACTGATGCTGGCGGGTGGTACAGGCATTGCCCCTTTCATGTCGATGCTACAAGTACTGGAAGAAAAAGGTTCTAACCAACCTGTGCGCTTAGTGTTTGGCGTGACCAACGATTTTGATCTGGTGGCTTTGGAAAAGTTGGCAGAATTACAAGCGAAATTCCCTTGGTTTGAATATCGGACTGTGGTTGCCCATCCAGACAGTCAACATGCGCGTAAAGGCTATGTCACAAGCCATATCGAATCGGAATGGCTAAACAGTGGCGATGTTGATATTTATCTCTGTGGGCCTGTACCAATGGTCGAAGCCGTCCGTGGTTGGTTAGAGGCAGAACAGATCAAACCTGCTCACTTCCTATTCGAAAAGTTCTCTGCGAATTGATGGTTACTGGAGAATTAACCTATGTCTCAAGCACAAAGATTTAAGCATAAAGTAGTGATTGTCACTGGCAGTGCTCAAGGCATTGGCCGTGGCGTGGCGCTACAACTGGCGACCGAAGGTGCACAACTGGTCTTAGCAGATCGTTCTGATTATGTGCAGGATGTGCTGGCTGAAGTAAAAGCCTTGGGTGCTGATGCCATCACCATCCAAGCCGATTTGGAAAGCTTTGCGGGTGCACAAAGTGTCGTTGCCAAAGCGATTGAACAGTTCGGTCGAGTCGATATTCTAATCAATAATGTCGGCGGTGCGATCTGGATGAAACCTTTTCAGGAATTTTCTGAAGAAGAAATTATCAAGGAAGTGAATCGCTCACTTTTTCCAACTTTATGGTGTTGCCGAGCAGTCTTGCCTACAATGATTCAACAACAGGCAGGCGTGATCGTCAATGTTTCTTCGATTGCCACTCGTGGCATTAACCGTATTCCCTACTCTGCAGCCAAAGGTGGCGTCAATGCACTGACGGCATCACTGGCCTTTGAACATGCCAAAGATGGAATTCGCGTCAATGCCATTGCCACAGGTGGAACCGAAGCCCCACCACGCAAAGTACCACGCAATCACAATCCTCTCAGTCAAAATGAAAAAGACTGGATGCAGCAGGTCGTCGATCAAACCATCGACCGCACATTTATGGGCCGTTATGGCAGTATTGAGGAACAGGTCAAAGCCATTGTCTTTGTTGCATCCGATGATGCCTCCTATATCACGGGTAGTGTCATTCCTGTGGGAGGTGGAGATCAGGGTTAGCCCTGATCTTTTGCATTTCAGATAAAGTATAGGATGTGCATGGAGGCCATCACCCAATGACAACACTATTCAAAACATTAAAACAAGATTGGTCTATTTCAGCCACGGTTGCTGGTTTTCTGGCGGTGCTGATTTCCTATTCAGGGCCACTAATTATTTTCTTTCAGGCAGCACAACGTGCCCATGTCTCGACAGAGATGATGGTGTCATGGATTTGGGGCATTTCCATCGGTGCAGCTGTTGCGGGGATTTATCTCTCGATCAAATACAAAACCCCTGTTATTACCGCATGGTCTGCGCCAGGGACCGCTTTATTGGTGACACTATTTCCTGACATTTCTCTGAATGAAGCCATCGCGGCCTATATCACCTCTGCGATTGTGATTTTTCTGATTGGAATTACGGGTTGTTTTGACAAACTCCTCAAATGGATTCCTCAAGATGTTGCTGCTGGCATGATGGCAGGTATCCTATTCCAGTTTGGAATCAACCTGTTTACCGCCTCGGACAGCATGCCTTTAATTGTATTCAGCATGCTGATTGTGTTTTTGATTGCCAAACGGCTGATGCCGCGCTACACCATGATCTGGGTATTGGCAGCTGGTATTTCACTCAGTTTATTCTTGGGAAAAATGAATCCTGTAGAAGTCAGTTTTCATCTAGCGATTCCACAATGGATCAGCCCGGAATGGACTTGGAACTCCACCTTAAATCTGGCACTGCCCTTGATTCTGGTCAGTCTGTCGGGTCAGTTTTTACCGGGGATGGCGATCATGAAGTTGAGTGGTTATGACACCCCTGCCAAACCGATTATTACTGCAACCAGTATTGCCTCTTTAGCGGTGGCCTGTGTCGGCGGTATTACCATCGTGCTCGCATCTATTACGGCGGCGCTATGTATGGGCAAAGATGCACATGAACTGAAAGAAAAACGCTATATCGCAGGGATTGCCAATGGGATTTTTTATATTCTTGGCGGACTATTTGCTGGCAGTATTGTGATGCTGTTTAGCTTATTGCCCAAAGAGCTGGTTGCCGCGTTAGCAGGTTTAGCCTTGCTCGGCGCAATTGCAACCAATATTACTGCTGCCATGCAGAGTCCTCAACACCGTGATGCCGCACTGATTACCTTTCTGGCGACAGCTTCAGGGATGCATTTTCTTGGATTAAGTTCGGTATTTTGGGGAATTTGTATTGGGGTGATTGCCCATCTCATTCTCACCCAACGCGCTGCAACACAATCGGCTTAAGAAAAAGAAAACAACTCCTCCGACTCTCCGCCTTGCTGTCATATCAAAGCCGACTTTAGTCACATCAAGTTGTGTTTTTAAAAAGTCAGCAAGGCAATTTTTAAACCTCACTTTAAAATATAAAATTATGAGGTCCAGTTAGATACTTAAAATCAATCCAACATCAATTAAACCAATTGGTAAAATAAAAAAATACATCCAAATTAAAAACATCCCTCCTATTTAAAAATGATTTTATCGTTTAAAAAAAACACATTTACGCAGCATAAAATCAGCAAAATTCTCACCATTTAATATTTAATGCAAATTCTACAAACCGAATTAAATAATAAAATAAAAATATAAATTTCAATAGATTAACCAAATAAAATCACAATACTTTAAAGACATAAAGATATATCAATTAGGTTTTTGACTCTGATCCAATAACAAAATAGCTTAATAAAAAATAACTCGGTACTTCACAAATTGGAGGTGAAGCAATGGATACAAACAAGGTCAATATTAATGACATAATTGATAAAGCGCGTTTTACCGCTTTTCATTGGAAAGTTTTAATCTGGTGTTTAATCATTATTATTTTTGATGGATACGATCTAGTAATTTATGGTGTGGCACTGCCCTTATTGATGCAGCAATGGTCACTGACTGCCGTGCAAGCTGGATTGCTTGCCAGCGCAGCCTTATTCGGGATGATGTTTGGCGCCATGATTTTTGGCACACTTTCAGACAAACTGGGTCGTAAAAAAACCATTCTGATCTGTGTCACCTTATTCAGTGGCTTTACCTTCTTAGGGGCATTTGCGAAAAGTCCAACTGAATTTGCAATTTTACGTTTTATCGCGGGACTTGGCATTGGTGGGGTGATGCCAAATGTGGTTGCACTCATGACCGAATATGCCCCGAAGAAAATCCGCAGCACTTTGGTTGCATTGATGTTTAGTGGCTATGCCATAGGCGGAATGAGCTCTGCCTTACTGGGTGCATGGTTGGTCAAAGACATGGGCTGGCAAATCATGTTTTTAATTGCAGGCATTCCATTATTACTTCTTCCACTGATCTGGAAATTTCTACCTGAATCTCTGGCATTTTTAGTGAAATCGAATCATCACGATCAAGCCCAGATGATTGTCACTAAAATCGCACCTGAAACTGAATTAACCAGCAATACTCAACTGATTCTAAATGAAAGTACCAGCACCGAAGCGCCTGTGCGTGCACTGTTTCAGCAAGGTCGTAGTTTTAGTACCTTCATGTTCTGGATTGCCTTCTTTATGTGCTTATTGATGGTCTATGCGCTAGGCAGTTGGTTACCTAAACTCATGCTACAAGCAGGTTACTCTTTAGGTGCCAGTATGTTGTTCCTATTTGCACTGAATATTGGAGGCATGGTCGGCGCAATTGGCGGTGGTGCACTGGCTGATAAATTCCACTTAAAACCCGTGATTACCAGCATGTTTGTGATTGGTGCAGCCGCCCTGATTCTGCTGGGTTTTAATAGCCCCCAATTCATTTTATATAGCCTGATTGCCATCGCAGGGGCAGCAACCATTGGCTCACAGATTCTGCTCTATACCTTTGTGGCGCAATTCTATCCAACCGCAGTACGTTCAACTGGGATGGGATGGGCTTCGGGTATTGGGCGAATTGGCGCTATCATCGGCCCTGTCCTAACAGGTGCTTTGCTCACCTTTGAACTGCCTCACCAAATGAATTTTCTCGCAATTGCCATCCCTGGCATTATCGCGGCGCTTGCCATCTTTATGGTCAATTTAAAAGTTTCAGTTGCAGCCCAAACAGCTCCAAACTTTAACCCACAAACTTCGCTCACTCAGCAATAACAATAAGTGCGCCGAGGATTGGCGCACTGACTTCGGATATGGATTATGAAATTATTACAGCGCTTTTGCCCTACGCGTTTAACAGTTGCAAGCCTATTGGCAATGAGTGGCTTGTCTAGCCCGGTTGTTTTCGCTGCTGAAACAGCCCAGCCAGCTCAAGATGAATGGAAATTTACCCTCAAAAATGCCTATATCAACCGCGACTATGACAACCCGAGCCTTAAAAATACAGGCAGCTGGTCTCAAGCGGCATCTTTATTTTACAAATCAAATATGCGGGATACCCCACTACAAATCGCAGATAAACCGATCACCATTGGTGCGGATGCTTCAGTGCAATATGCGGTACGTTTGAGTCAAGATAAGCATGTGGCGGATACTGTGTTGCCATTCGACACCCAAACACAATCGCAAGCCTCTGACTATTTAAAATATGGTGCGACCTTAAAACTGGGCTATGACAAAACACTGCTCAGTGTCGGTGAACTCTGGCTGGATCTTCCTGTGACGGCGGTAGATGCCAGTCGCCAGTTGTTGGCATCGTATTGGGGCACCAACTTAAAGTCACAACTTTCTGATCAGCTCTATGCCGAAATAGGCCGAGTGACCAAAGTGTCACCGCGTAATGAAGAAGATTTTAAGAAATTTTCTTTTACTGCGAATGGCAAAACCGTTTACTCGGATGGTTTGAATTATCTGGATCTGCGTTATCAACTGACGCCCTCATTGAAGGCCGAATACTACTTCGGCAATTTAGAAGACCTCTACAACAAACACTATGTTGGGCTAGAGCATACATGGAAACAACCGAACTTCTCATTGAATTCCAAGTTTAAATATTTCAATGCTAAAAATGATGGCAACAACTTTGATATTGATGCGCAAAATATTGGAATACTGGAAATGCTGAAAGTGAATAATCAGTCTTTTGGTTTGGGCTATCAACAGATTATCGGTGAGTCGGCCTATCCATTGCCTGATGGTTTCCTACCTGAAACTTATTTTATCAACTGGAATGCCACAGGCTTCTTCAAGAAGAATGAAAAGTCTTATCACTTGATGTATGGCTATGATTTTAAGGACTATGTACCAGGGCTAAATGCGATGGTGAAATATGTCTATGGTCATGATTTTAAGGCCGCCAATGGCGATCAAAACCATGAAACTGAGTCCAATATTATTCTGAACTATGCTTTTCAGCAGCCTTATCTCAAAGGCTTTGCCCTACAATACATCCGCATTGACTATGATGTGAAACATGGCAATGACTTTGGTGAAGACCGCTTATTTGTCAACTACAGTAAAAAATTCTAAGTCTTAGCCTGATGGTTGAGTAAACAGTTTCTTCCGCTCAAATAAAAAGAGAACTTCATTTGAAGTTCTCTTTTTTCATTACGAATTCAGTCGGATGGATCACTTAAATTTGTGATTGAATATAATTCTGCAAACCAATCAATTCAATTAAACGCAATTGCTTTTCTAACCAGTAGGTATGATCTTCTTCTGTATCAGAAAGCTGCTGACGCAACATATCACGGCTAATATAGTCGCCTTTTTCTTCACACAGTTTAATACCCACTGCCAATTTTTCACGCACATGATATTCAAGGGCTAAATCTGCTTTGAGACAGCTCACCACATCGTGACCCACATTGATGTCTTCACGATGCATATTCGGTTGAGCACCTAAGAACAGCACACGACGAATGATTGAATCGGCATGAGATGCTTCTTCTTGCATTTCATGGTCAATACGCTCGTAGATTTTGCTCAAGCCCCAATCTTCGTACATTCTTGAATGAATTAAATATTGATCACGAGCAGCCAATTCACCGCCAATGAGCATATTTAAATAGTCGATGACTTCTGGATTGCCACGCATAATACTTACTCCTATCGAATGACAATATTATGGCCAAGTTACACTAGAATTGCAAAAACAAATGTGTGTAAGTTTATGATTTTTATAAAATTAAAATGAGAAACATACGCATTTACAATTCGAATTGGCTGAATTTATCTAAATAAAATAAGCCTTTGCATATCATTTATAGCTTTAAAAAGGGATAATCCTATTGAAAATCATTTGTTTGATTTTTTGTAACCATTAGCAATGCTTCTTATTCCGCTGATGTTTTGATCAAAAAATCATGAAAAATGACTGTTCAGCTGTTGTTTGTTTGAGCAAAATTCGGTAAATAACAGCAATCACAAAAACATAATGTGGAAACCACAATGGATAAAAGTAAACCAATTTTGGTCACTGGTGCGACGGGTTATATTGCAGGCTGGATTATTGAACGTCTGTTGAATCAAGGCTATACGGTTCATGCAACGGTGCGTGATCCATCGAAGAAAAATAAGATTCAGCATTTGTACGATCTGGCAGAGCAATCTTCTGGCAAGATTGAATTTTTTAAAGCCGATTTGCTTGAACCACGTTCATTTGATGATGCAATGAAAGATTGTGAAATCGTGATTCATACCGCATCTCCTTTTGTGGTGACCAATTATAAAGATGCAGTCAAAGACATTATTGAGCCTGCGGTGAAAGGCACAGAAAATGTATTAGACAGTGTTAATCGCACCGAGTCGGTCAAACGTGTGGTGCTGACCTCAAGTATTGCCTCGACCTATGGTGATGCGATTGAGATTCAAAATACTGCCAACAACGAGTTTGATGAAAGCCATTGGAACAATACCAGCAGCGAAACACATCAGCCCTACCCTTATTCAAAAGTCGCGGCAGAACGCAAAGCATGGGACATGGCTGAACAACAAAATCGTTGGGATTTAGTCTGTATTAATCCCGCCTTAGTGATGGGGCCTTCCCTCACCGATGCGAGTCAGTCAGGCAGTATTGAAGTGTTACAACAGTTTGGTAATGGCACCACCTTGTTTGGTGTACCGCCAATGTGGAATGGGATTGTCGATGTCCGTGATGTTGCCGATGCGCATGTCGCAGCAGCCCTAAATCCTAAAGCACAAGGCCGTTATATCATTTGTGGTGGCACACTCAGCTTATTGGATATGGGTAAGGCACTTACTCAGAAATTTGGCTATAAGTTTCCATTCCCGCATTTTACTGTGCCAAAAACTGCCTTTTCATTTGTCGCACCAATCCTCGGCCATTCACGTGAATTTGTAAAATTGAATATGGGATATCCAATTTATTTTAATGCACAACGTAGTGTCAATGAACTCGGGATTGAATATCGCGATGTGCGTGAAAGTGTCTGCGAACATTTCCAGCAATTGCTGGATGATGGCATTGTGAAAAAATATATTTAATCAAAAAGCACCTCTCAATTTCATCATTGAGAGGTGCCTCGCTCACCGTTATTTCATCTTAAATGCTTCTAAGATGTATTCACCAATATCCTTATAATGATGACCATGGTGGTCTTCTAAATAGAGCAACGCGACATATTCTTTTCTTGCCCCATGTCGACCAGCGGATTCAAGCTTTTCATAAGGTTGATAGAAAAGTTTAGCAGTCTTACCTTTTTGAAACTCAACGTTCACATGACAGATTTTTTGTGAATTATTTTCAGACTCAACGCTTTTCACCTGACCCAACCTTAAATCAGCATATTGATAGAGTTTCTGTCTTAATTGCCAACGTAACTCAAAATCAAGTTGAGATAGTGAAGCATCCCCTTGATCTATTTGATCGACTAAATATCGTTTTATTTGCTGATAAGCGAACTCCACCATATGATTAGGCTGATACACATTTGACTTTAACAACCCTTGATCATAAATAGAATCAGAAGCAATCAGATGATGCGGTTTCACGTGAGCGAACTGCTCAACCGCATGATCAAACATCTTGATTTCGCTTTGGACGTCTAACTGAAATTCTCTCCAGCATCTCTCTGCATCCTCATGACTTTTCTGTAGACAAGCCGACCTTTTTTGTATTTCTTGCGCTTTTAATAAATCGAAAAACAAGCGTTGCCTTAATTCAATTTTTTCCAATACAGCATTTAAAAGCTGGGTATTGACATCTTCTTGTACACTACCTAGCACTTTCGTTTGATTGCATTTAACTGCATTATCATAACGATAATAAGCAAGCATCACAAAAAAAGGAAGAATGAGTGCTAAGCAATACATGATGATTAACTTAGCACTTTCTTTATCTACATCATCAAGCTTCATACTGCTTTAAAAACGCTAAAAACTCTTGCTCATTCAAGACTCGAATGTCTAGCTTCTGCGCTTTATCCAGCTTACTACCCGCTTTCTCACCTGCAACCACACATTTGGTTTTACTGGACACACTGCCACTGACACGCGCACCTAAGGCTTGAAGCTTCTGGGTTGCTTCATCACGGCCCATGGTTTCCAATGTTCCTGTCACCACCCAACTCTCACCATTCAATGGTTGACGTGTTGGAGCTGTCGGTGCATCCCAATGGATACCTGCCGCCATTAAACGATCTAACACTTCGATGTTATGCGGTGCTTGAAAGAAATCCGCAATCCACTCAGCAGTAATATCACCCACATCAGGGGTTTTCTTGAGTGCTTCAATATCGGCCGCTTTCAATGCTTCAAGCGTCTGGAAAGTATTGGCGAGCATACGTGCGGTGGTCTCACCGACACCACGAATTCCCAAGGCATAAATAAAACGTGCCAAAGTGGTTTTCTTGCTTGCTTCAATCGCATCAATCAGGTTCTGAACCGATTTCTCACCCATTTTTTCGATGGTCAATAAAGTGTCGCGATGCTCATGTAAATGATAAATATCAGCCACATCTTTAAGTAGTTCGAGATGTAAAAGTGACTCCACCCAACGGTCGCCTAAGCCTTCAATATCCAAAGCTTTACGTGAAACAAAGTGACGAATGGCTTCAATCCGTTGCGCAGCACAATACAAACCACCCGAACAACGTGCCAAGGCCTCACCTTCTGGCATCACCACAGGTGATTCACACACAGGACAATTGGTCGGGAGATGCACCATCTCTGCATCGGCAGGTCGGAACTCAGCCCAAACCTTCTCAACTTTTGGAATCACATCACCGGTACGGTAAACACTAACGGTATCGCCAACACGCACATCTAAACGATGGATTTCACCAATGTTATGTAAGGTCACATTGGATACTGTCACCCCACCAACAAAGACAGGGGCTAAACGTGCGACAGGTGTCAGTGTTCCTGTACGCCCCACTTGCCAGTCAATATTCTCAACTTTGGTGAGTGCTGCCTGTGCAGGGAATTTATAAGCCGTTGCCCAACGTGGTTCACGACTCAAGAAACCTAATTGTTGTTGCTGTTTAAGGCTATCCACCTTAATCACCATGCCATCAATTTCAACTTTAAGATCTGGACGCTCTTGTTGAATCTGTTCATAGCGTTGTTGTACTTCTTCAATCGAAGCACACAGGAATTGACGTTCAGCAATTTCAAAACCGAACTTGGTGAGCCAATGCAAACTATCATGCATGGTCTCAAGGCCATGATTGGGCTGACACTGGGCAATCCCATAGGCATAGAACGCCAATGGACGTGAAGCGGCGATATTTGGGTCTAACTGACGAAGGCTTCCTGCTGCTGCATTACGTGGATTAGCAAAGGTCTTGTCACCTTTGGCTTCTTGATCGGCATTAAGCTTTTCAAAGCCTTGCTTTGGCATCAATACTTCACCACGAACTTCAAGAAACGCTGGAATCGCTTGATACTGACTGGATAATACTTTCGGCAAATTTCGAATGGTTTTAACATTCTGAGTAATGTCTTCACCTGTCTCACCATCACCACGTGTCACGCCACGAACCAAGACGCCATGTTCATACCACAGTGAAATCGCTAAGCCATCGAGTTTCAGTTCAACGTCATACTGGACTTTTTGATTCGGTAACCGCTCATCAATACGGCGGGCGAAAGCAAACAGGTCTTCCTGATTAAAGACATTGCCCAATGACAGCATTGGCACTGCATGAGTCACACTTTCAAATTTTGATAGCGCTTGACCACCCACTTTATTGGTCGGGGTATCGGCCTGAATACAGTTTGGATATTGTTGTTCTAGTGCTTTCAACTGATGAAATAAATGGTCATATTCACTGTCAGAAATGGAAGGTTGATCCATCACATAATAAGCATGATTGTGTTTTGCAATTAGTTGAATCAACTGACGCATTTGCTCAATAACTGAGTTGTGTTCCATTTAAACTTCACCATATAAAAGGGCGGAAAAACCGCCCTATAATTTTTACTAAATTTAGTATATCGAACCTGAGTTAGACATGAAATATGATACTCAGAAATGTCATCTGCAATCTGCGTGATTTAAACAAGATAATGTTTTTGCAATAAAATCACTTTAATGAAAGTAGTGAACAGGTTTTGCAGATGACAATGGTTTTGCTTACTTTTGTCGAAACAAAAGTAAGTCGAACCGAAGGTTTAACCTAAAATAGGATGAGAACCGAACATGACTCCGTTAAGTTCTTTATTTTTCAAATTTAAAAACATGTTAATCAGTTTATGAAAAAGCAACTAATTAAACCGTCGCCTGATTTGGACGATAATCGATCACATGATGACGCCAATGTTCTTTCAACTGCGGCGTAAACTCTAAATTGTTTTCATCATAGACTTTACCATCGACTTCACGCGCAATTAATCCCGCAATACTGGTCATCATGTCATAACCCGTGACTGCTTTACTATTTGGCAATGCAAGGAAAAATGCTAGACCTTGTACTTGTTCGCCAGATAAGGTTTCTAAATCAAAACCTGCTGGTCCATTATCCGTCATACGCAGCACAGAGAACATCAAGGCACTTGGCTCATCAGTGTTTTCATAACGATGGAAACATGACATTTCACCGAAACGTAGACCGTATTTCAATAATACTTTAAGTGCTTTATCACCTGATAAGGCACGGCGTGGGTTCGGATAAACATTCAAGGCAATAATTTGTTCTGCAGTTGCTAAAGCACTTTCATCATCATAGCGCTGCTGTTCATGTAAATGCACATCCAGAATATTACTTTCGCCATCAAACTCTTCAATCGCAACCGTTTCAATATTTGGATTTAAGCTGAGCTCAGTTTCCGCTTTGCTTTCCTCTGTAGCTTCTACATTTTCAGAGGCCACTGTTGTTTCTGGCTCAGTCGTTGCTGTCTGATCTTTTTGAGCCGCTTCCAGTTCTACTACAGTTTCAACAGCCTCATCTGCTTTAGCAGTTTGTTCGATTTCCGTCGTTTTTGTTTCAACACTAGTCGCATCAATGGCTTGCTCTGCCACAGGCTCCACTACAATTGCTTCAGTATTTAAACTTGGTTCAACACGCTCAGTTGTGGTCACCACTTCTTTTTGTAAAAGCTGGTCACGTACATGACGTGGAATCACAGGTTGCTGACTTTCAGGATTAATATGTAAATCTGCTTCTAATGATGGCTCAACTGGTTTTGGTTTTCTTAAAATCATGATTAAACCAACGAGCATAATCGCAACGGCGGCAACAATGCCTATTATTGTATTCATTTCCATACTAAGACTCCGCAACTAACCCGTATTCTTTTGCCTGTTCTAAATCGACAGTCACTAATTTTGATGTACCTGGCTCTGGCATGGTGACTCCAAGTAAATCAGTTGCCATTGTCATCGCCAATTTATTATGTGTAATGTAAATGAATTGCACTTGTTCAGAAAGCTCTTTTACCAAATTACAATACCGTTGTACATTGGCATCATCAAGTGGCGCATCAACTTCGTCCAGTACGCAGAACGGTGCAGGGTTCAATCTAAAGATGGCAAACACCAAAGCCAAAGCCGTTAAGGTCTTTTCACCGCCTGAAAGCAAGGCCAAAGAGCTGTTACGCTTGCCAGGTGGACGCGCCATCAGTTTCACCCCAGACTGCCAATCATCTTCAAGGCTTAAAGTCGCTTCACCACCACCAAATACCTTTGGAAACAACAGTTGCAGTTCTTGATTGACCTGATCAAAGGTGGTCATAAATAACTTACGCGTTTCCTGATCAATACTTTTCATCGCGTCTTTGAGCTGATCAACGGTATTTTGTAGATCCTGCATCTGGTGACTCAGTTCATCAAAACGCTGTGACACTTCTTCGTATTCTTGTGAAGCCGCTAAATTCACGGCACCGATTTTCTCAAATTGCTGCTGGGCTTTTTCCAGTTTCTGCTGATGATCTTTAATTTCAATCGACACATCAGATAAAGCGTCTGTATTCAGTTCTTTCAGTTGCTCTAAATAATGTTCACGATCTGATTTCGCCGCCTGCCAAGCCAAGCGCTTTTGCTCTAACTGCTCACGCACCTGCTCATCTTTTTGCTGTGCTTGATGGCGTTGTTCCGTCAGTTGCTGCTGCTTCTCTTGTACTTGATTCAGTTCCAGCTGCCATTCATTCCAGGTTTTTTGCAGCTTTTCGGTTTGCTGGAATTGCTGTTGGAATTGTGACTCCAAGTTGGGTAGTTCAAGCTGAATCGGATCAACAAACTTCTTGGCCTGTTCGATTTGTTCAATGATTTGACGGTATTGTGTTTTTAGGAACGAGATATCTTTCTCTAACAACTCAATTTGCTGATTGGCTTGCGAAGTCTGGCGACGCAAAGCTTCACGTTGCTGCTGTTGTTGAGTCAACTGTTGTTGCTGCTCATCCAACTGCTCATTCAAGTTTTCCACCTGAAATTGCAAAGTCTTATAATTTGGCAACACCGATTCTAATTTCAATGCCAGCGCATGCAGATCAATCTCCAGATCATCACGCTGCATGGCATCTTCTTCAAGCTGTAGATCAAGCTGTTTCAACTGATCGGCCAATTGTTGTTGCTGCAACACAAAGGCCTGTGCGGTACTTTGTAGTTTGGCAATTTGCACATCCAGTTGCTGCAGCTCTTTTTGCTTTTGCTTCAAACTTTGCTGTTGTTGCTGCAAATGCTGTTGCTGCTGTTGCAACATTTCCTGCTGTTGAGAAAACTGATGTTCCAAGTTATCCAGCTGTGGTTGTTGCTGTGCCAGTTGCTGTTCAATTTCTTCTAAACGGACTTGATGACTAAGCATACCCTGCGCAGTTTGGCTGTCTTCATCGTAATGCAAAGCAATCACCCAGTCTGAGCCGACATGATAACCATCCAGCGTTAAAATGGATTGTGCGTGCTGGAGATCCACTTGAGATCGCAAAGCTGTGGTTAAATCTTCTGCAACGGCGACATTGGCCCATAAAGAAGATTGTGGTGCCTCGATCCATTCACTCAAACAGGTCAGCTCTGCAACTTGAATAGGCTGCTGTGGTGATGATTTTAACTGTCGTGAGATGCCCTCTTGGAAGGCTTGCCCATTCTCAATCAACTGCGCTTGTAACCATTTGGCTAAGAACTTCTCAATAATGCTTGCATGCGCTTTAGCTTGAGCGCTTAAACGTAGGCTTTGCATCAATCGAACTGCATTTTGATCATGCTTCGGACTTTGTTTTGCGACGAGCTGATTTAAGTTCTTTTGTTCAGCCAATAAAACCTGAATTTCTGTTTTCAGGCTTTGCAGATCCGTTTTGTTCGACTGTTGTTGATCTTGCTGTGTTTGAACATCCTGCTGTAATTGCTCAATTGCCGTTTCTAACGCAATGATTTCCTGTTGCAGTTGTTGCTGCAATTGTTGTAACTGCGCTTGTTCATCATCCTGAACCTGAGCACGAATCTGAGTGGTTTGCGTTTGCAAGGTCTGCTTTTGCTGCTCAATCCGCAGCACATTCTTACCGAGCTGTTCAATTTGCGCCGCCATCTGCAACTTTTTTTGTTGTTGCTGATCGACTTGAGTTTTCAGTTGATCAAATTGCTGTTGTGCTTGCTTGTGCTGTGCCTGAACATCAGTAAAATTTTGCTCAGCCGTTTGTGTCTGCTGCTCTAAGGCAAGTAAGCTTTCATTTTGCTCATCAAATTGAGTGCTTAAGGTTTCAACCTGTAATTCAGAGAGTTGCAGACGCTCTTTGGTTTGTACTTTCTGCTGTTCAAGTTGCAGCAAGCTGGTACTGTTTTGTTGAAATAAACTCTGTTTTTGTTCCAAAGTCATTTTTAATTCAGACAGCTTTTTCTCAGCCTGTTGCCACTCATGCTGCAACGGTGAAGACTGTTGAATTAAACGCTGAAATAAAGCACTGGTGGCTTCAAGATCGTGCTCAATGGTCTGTGACTCAGAACGAACCAGTTTAAAGTTTTCGCCCAGTGCCGTCATTTCAACGGTATATTCTTGCTGTAATTTCTGACTTTGATTGGCTTGGAACGAAAGGATTTCAATTTTTAAAGTGCGAATCTGCCCTTCTAAGGTCTTATATTGAATTGCAGCTTCAGACTGGCGCTTCAAGCTGCGGAGTTGAGATTTTAGTTCAGCCGCAATATCGTCTAAACGTGCCAGATTCTGTTCAGTATGTTCTAAATGCTGTAAGGTTTCACGACGGCGTGCCTGATAACGGGACACTCCTGCCGCTTCTTCAATAAACACACGCATTTCTTCTGGCTTGGCATCAACCAGACGGTTAATCATGCCCTGTTCGATCACCGCATAAGAACGTGGCCCTAAACCAGTGCCCAAGAAAATATCGGTAATATCACGGCGACGGCAACGGGTGCCATTCAGGAAATATTCAGATTTACCTTCACGGGTGACTTGGCGGCGGACGGCCAGCTCGCTATAGGCATTATAAGCGCCACCGAGTTTGCCATAAGTATTATCAAAACGCAGTTCGACACTGGCAACCCCAACGGGTTTGCGTTTGGCGGTCCCGGTAAAAATAACATCCTGCATACTGCCGCCACGCAACTGGCGTGCGTTGGACTCGCCCATCACCCAGCGAATCGCATCAATGACATTTGATTTACCACAACCGTTCGGCCCAACCACCGCAGTACGGTTGGCCTTAAAATGTAATGTTGTACTATCGGCGAAAGATTTAAAGCCTGAAAGTTTTAAACTGCTTAAACGCATACTGCCCTAACTAGCGGCGTGAGCGTCTAGCCCAAGCCAATTCAATCTGTTTCATACGTGTCAGAGATTCCAACACAAGGTTGCGCAAGTGTCGACAAAAATCTTCCATAAATAAAGCAGCTTGTTGTGATTTTCGGATCAAAATAGCATCAATCACCAACTTGAATAGGGTAAATGATTCTTGTAGCTCTCGACGCGAAGTATTCAAGGTCAAAAAATAACTACGGCGTAACGACGGCAACAGTTCTTTATAAAATTGCATCAAATAAGGATTCGCCACCATGTCATGCTGTTCTGCCAGATATTTAAAAATGGCATCGTAAAATTTTTCGATATCGCCTGCGCGAACAAATTCGACCAGTTGATCCAATAAAGTTTGTAGTTGTTCTGCTTCATTGACTCGCCACGTTTCACTAATCCGCTGCACAATATGCCCAAGCACCATCACATTGGTGTCGAATAAGGCTTTGACTTGTTGTGCTGACATTTCAGAGACAATCGCGCCACGACGCGGAAAAATTTCAATTAAATAAGTCCGTTCCAGTAACAACAGTGCCTCACGAACCGAGCCACGACTGACATCTAATTCTTTGGCAATGCGCAACTCTTGAATGCGTTCACCTTCAACCAGCTCACCACTAATAATTTGTTCACTAATATACTTTGCAATCTGTTCAGAAAGACTATCAGCCTCTTCGAGATTCATGAGTCCCTCGCTATCTTTGTTATACGCATTGATACAATGCTGTTTGCGCTTTTTTGTTTTAACTGATCTCGCCCTATAAATTCTATATCATTGTCTGACAATTTTATTGCTTTTTAAGCCAATTACGCGAAAAAATCGCAATATGATTCTCAATATGTACTAAAAAGTTAGTTTTTCTATTTTGAATATCAAATATTTATGTACTCAAGTGAAACTTAACCACACATCTGAAAAGATTTTCTTTCATCGCTTTTTAATTGATACAAGTCACAAAAAATAATATTTTCATTAAAAATATCGCACTTTTAATTCTCCTACTGAATTACTCAGTACACATATAGATGAGTCATAACATGGGTGTTCATCAAGCGGTCAATATTGCTATTTTTGGGCTCAGTCTCAGAACCTTAAATGAGTTAAAACAACAGGTTGAAACGGCTGTGCCACATCATGTCCAAATCAATTGGAGCAATATTGCCGAGCCGCAGCTGGATATCCTCATGATCAATCAGCTATTTTTTGATTCCCCCAATATTAAAAGCTTGCTGCAAAACAATAAAATCAATGTGCTGAAAATTGCCAATGACCTTGATAAAAATAGCGCCATTGAAGATGACACCTTATTTCTGCCCTTGAACCATCTCCATTCATTGCATCACTGGCTCAGCCTTCATCTAAATGAACGCTTAAATCAAAGCTCAGAAAATATCGAAACTGAAGGTACCCCGACCTTTCAGCGCAAACAAATTAAAGAAGTATTACAAGAAATCCAGAATCCGAAAAATGGCAAGATTCAGCTGTTTGATAACCAAGGACTACTCGCCATTGCCGATCCACGCAATCAATGGCTATGGCAACATCCTGAATTTGATTCTTTTCAAACCGACCCAAGCCTGAACTACACCTATGCCACGCAAAATGATCTGCATTGGACTTTAGATGCACCGCAGCAAGACTTAAAACAATGGCTCTGGCATTTACTCTGGACCTCCATGGACTTTGAAGGATTATGTCCCGCCTCTGCCTCGAGTTTTTATCTGCAGTTCTGGCCACAACCCAGAAACAAGCTTGACCGCCAAGATATCTTACGGATGTCTGCTTGTTTTGCCCAAGGCGCACAGATCAGCCTTGTTGCCCAACAACTTAACCTCCCCGAACAGAAAGTCAGGCACTTTGTTGCAGCATGCTTGGGCGCACAGTGTGGAACACTAATTAAAGATCAACAGGCAAAATATCGCCCGCAAACTCAGCAAAGCGAAACAGAACAACATTTTATGAAAAAACTATTTGGTCGCTTACGCCATCGTTTAGGCTTTTAATTAAGGTCATCCTTATGATTTTACATCAATATAAAATTGTCTTCGGTGGCACCATGGGTTCAGGTAAATCCTCGGCAATCAAAGCATTATCTGAAATTGAAGTCCTCAGTACCGAAGCACTGAACACCGATACCGAATCACATGACAAGTTACTGACCACTGTTGGGATTGATTATGGCGAACTGACTTTGGAGGACGGGCTCAAGGTCGGTTTATATGGCACACCCGGGCAAGATCGCTTCGATTTTATTTGGGCAGTGATTTGTAAAGGTGCAATCGGCACTATTGTCATGATTGATCACGCTGCCGAAAACCCTTTATTAGATTTAGAGCAATATCTTCAGGCCTTTCAGCCCTTTGGTCATAATATTGTGATTGCAATTACCCATATTGATCGTATGCCAGAACGCACCTTATCCATGTATCGTGACTGGCTGGCCGCCAAAGAACTGAATTACCCACTATTCTTTATTGATGCACGTCAGCAAGATGATGTACTTGTTCTGGTCGAAACGTTGATTGCCACCATTGAAGTACATTATGGTCTCACTCACTAAAACGGTTTAGAGCAAACCTTTATAAATAAAGTAACTGCCAACCACCACCAATAGGCCTGCAAAACATTTTTTTAGCATGGCTGGTGACAGACGATGTGCCACTTTGGCACCAAATTTTGCGGTGATAAAGCTCATCACACTGATGCCCAAGAAAGCATAGATATGCACATAACCAATCGTATTCGGCACTTCAATCTGCTCTTTAGCACCAAACCACATAAAGCCTAATGCCCCCGCCACTGCAATGGGTAAACCACAGGCAGCCGAAGTTGCCACTGCCTTTTGCATCACTACGCCATGTCGATTGAGATAAGGTACGGTAAGGCTGCCCCCCCCAATACCAAAAATCGCGGATGCCACACCAAAGCCGCCACCCGTAGCAAGTTGTAACGCTGCTGAAGGAAGATGACGATTTGGATCAACCACTGCATTTGCCCCTCTAAACATCTTATAGGCCATCCAGACGGCGAAGACACCTATCACCAACTGTAAATGCTGCCCTGACATCAAATCAGCCACCCCAGCACCGAGGAATGAACCCAACACCAAGCCCGGTGCCAAATTACGAAATACGGGCCACAACACTGCCCCTTTTTTATGATGTGCCATCACCGAACTAATCGAGGTCACAATAATGGTTGCTAAGGATGTTCCAACTGCAATATGCATAATGACATTGGGGTCATAATTCATTTGAGTGAACACAATATATAAAATTGGCACAATAATTAGACCACCGCCCACACCAAATAGCCCCGCAGCAAATCCAGCAATTGCGCCAATCAGCAAATATATGATTAACTCCATAAACACATGACCACTCTACTTGTAAAAATGATGGATGATTTCGCAACCCGCCAGCTTCAGCAATTATTGAACGCAAAAAATCAATTTCCAGAAGTGGTGCTGCTTAAAACAACCACAACATCGACCAATGATGATATGCGTGAAATTGCGCAGAAAGGGATGACCACAGGATTGGTCTGTAGTGCACAGCAAACCCAAGGTCGTGGTCAGCACCAGCGACAATGGGCCTCTCCTGAGGGCAACATTTATTTAAGCACACTGATCCAAACCAATACAGCACTGGATGGTCGCTTAGCACTTGAAGTTGCGTTAAATATCTTACAGATGCCTAGCTTGCATGGCTTGAACTTACAGGTCAAATGGCCCAATGATTTATACAGCCCTCAGGGGAAATGGGGCGGAATCTTGGTAGAACCACTTTCACCCAATCAAGCCATTGTCGGTGTAGGGATGAATCTAAGTACTCCCCCTGTTGAAAATGCAGACCAACCGATCACCTCTTTAGCCATGCTCGGTTTAGCCCATGTAGATCGTTTAACCCTGATTGCGGAACTTTACACCGCAATTCAACAAGCAGCACAATGGTTCGAACATGGCAGTTATAATTTAGCTGAACGTTTTAACCATCATGCAATTTGGTTGAATCAACAGGTCGAATTTGAACATACCCTCGGTAAAGTTCAGGGGCTATTTCAAGGGATTTCCAATGACGGCGCGGTACTGATCAAAACCGATCAGCTTCAACAATTCTATCAAGGCCGTTTACGTCTTGCCTCGATTTAAAAGAGTGATGATGCAATGAAAAGTTTATGGCTGGATATTGGTAATACCCGCTTAAAATACTGGATCACCGCACATGATCAAGTCATTGAACATGCTGCCGAGTTACACCTACAGTCACCTGCCGATTTATTGCTCGGTTTGATTCAGCACTTTCGTCATCAGAATTTAAGTCGTGTCGGCATTTCTTCGGTTTTGGATTCGGAAAATAATCAACGTATTCACATGATTCTCGACATTTTGGATATTCCAATTATTTTTGCCAAAGTGCATGCTGAATATGCGGGACTGCACTGCGGCTATGATGTGCCAAGCCAACTCGGGATTGACCGTTGGTTGCAAGTCCTCGCCATGGCAAAACCCAATGAAAACTTTTGTGTGATTGGCTGTGGCACTGCCCTCACCATTGATCTGGTCGAAGGATTGCAACATCTGGGCGGCTATATTCTGCCAAATTTATATCTACAACGAGATTCGCTGATTCAAAATACCAAAGGCATTAAAATTCCAGACTCTGCTTTTGATAATTTAAAACCTGGTCATAACACAGTGGATGCAGTACATCACGGCATCTTGCTCGGCTTGATCAGCAGCATTGATCAAATTATGCAACAATCGCCGAAGAAGCTGATTTTGACTGGTGGCGATGCGAGCTTATTTGCAAAATTCCTTAGCCACTATCAACCGCAAGTTGAATCTGATTTATTACTCAAAGGCTTACGCCATTATGTTCAACTAAACTCAGCTTTCAGCAAAGTTTGAACAACTTGCAATAATTGAGGGAACTCACTAAACCCATCTTCTGTACGAAAATGCCCAGCTTGAGCCACCTCAATCAGTTGGGCATTGAGTAAATTGGAAAATTTAAAGGTGAGTGGCACAGGAACCACTGGATCATTACTGGAAAAAAACACCAGACGTCTTTGAATATTGACACGCAATAAACCACTTTCAAAATGGGAGTGTTCAAGAAAACTGTTGAACTCAGGATGTTTTGAAATAGGATCATGAAAACCGGCAATAAAAATGCCTGCTTTTACGGCATGCTGCTTGAGTCGTTTGGCGAGAAATCGAGCCACAGCCACACAAGATAAGCCATGTGCCACCACAATACTCTGTTCATTTAACCCCTTGAGCTGTGCATCCAAGCAAGTTTGCCAAATCTCTGCTTCAGGATGATTGGCATCCGCAAGAAAAACCCGTTCAACGAAAACATCCTCACTTTTCAGTTGTTGTTCTAACCATGCATACCAATGCTGTTCTGGGTCAGCATTTTCACAATGCAGAATAAATACGCTATTTTTTGAATTATGTGACATATTTAACACTACTTTTCAATGTAAAACATAGACTTATTTTTAATTTTCTTCTTTTTAAAGCACCTTGAATGTTGATATTTTGTATTAAATTTATACAACACACCCGCATTAAAAAAGGCGCATCACGCGCCTTTTTAGGAAGTTTAGAACTTACTTTTTCTGGTCATTGCTGCCAAATAAAGGGCCCATATTTCCACCGCCACCAAATTGCTTTTGCATATTGCCTAATGATTTCAACATTTTGCTCATACCTGATGGATTGGCGAATTTCTTCATCATCTTCGCCATTTGTGCTTGTTGCTTGATCAACTTATTGACCTCAGCTACATCCATACCACAACCTGCTGCGATACGTTTTTTACGGCTCGGATTCATCAAATCAGGATTACGACGCTCTTTGATCGTCATCGACTGAATGATGGCTTCCATACGCTTCACTTGCTTTTCAGGGTTGGCTTTTTCAATTGCATCCTGAATGCCCGCATTGCTCATCCCCGGCAACTTGTCCAAGAAGCCCATCATGCCGCCCATTTTGCTCATTTGCTCAAATTGCATCAGCATATCTTCAAAGTTGAAGGTTCCGCCTTTCTGCAATTTCTTCGCCATTTTTTCGGCTTTTTCTTTGTCGATTTTGCGTTCAACTTCTTCGACCAAAGAAAGGACGTCACCCATACCCAAGATACGTTGTGCAACACGATCTGGATGGAATGGCTCAAGTGCATCTAGCTTTTCACCAATCCCCAAGAACTTGATTGGTTTGCCCGTGATGGCACGAACAGAAAGTGCTGCACCACCGCGCGCATCACCATCCGTTTTGGTCAGAATCACGCCCGTTAAAGCTAAAGCATCGTTAAATGCTTTTGCTGTATTGGCAGCATCCTGACCTGTCATCGCATCAACGACGAATAGCGTCTCAGTCGGCTTCACCGCAGCATGTAATTCTTTGATCTCATCCATCATGTCTTCATCGACATGCAGACGACCCGCAGTATCGACAATCAAGACATCAGCAAATTGGATTTTTGCCTGCTCAATGGCACGATTGACAATATCAATTGGCTTTTCAGTTGCTTCTGAAGCAATAAAACCAACACCCACTTCATTGGATACGGTTTCTAACTGCTTGATCGCTGCTGGACGATATACGTCAGCAGAAACAGTCATGACTTTTTTCTTTTGACGTTCTTTTAAGAAACGCGCTAATTTTGCAGCTGTTGTGGTTTTACCCGCACCCTGCAAACCCGCAAGTAGGACAACAACAGGTGGCTTTGCGCTTAAATCTAGTGTCTCATTTGCCTCACCCATCATCTTGGTGAGTTCATCATAGACAATCTTTACAAATGCCTGACCAGGAGAAAGCTGAGTCATAACCTCTTGACCGAGCGCTTCTTCCTTCACCTTCGCGATAAATTCACGAGTTACAGGTAACGCCACATCGGCTTCAAGAAGTGCCATACGTACTTCACGTAGGGTATCTTTAATATTGTCTTCGGTCAGCTGCCCTGAGCCAGTAACATTTCTTAAACTCTGTGTGAGTCGTTCTGTTAAGGTATCAAACATTGCGAAATCCGCTTAAAATGGCTAGTTGCAAAAAAATCTTTCTTAAAATAGAAAATTTATGCGTAAGATGCTATAGGATACTGTAGTTCGAAGCGAATTTATATCTTATATGGTGAATATTATTCATCCTCCTAAAAAAGGTTTGACATGATCAGTCTCCCCTTGGTTTACACAATTTTGGCACTCATCGCCTATACCAGTTCATTTTGGTATTTATTTATTCGATTGATGTCAAAACGTAGTCCAAATCTTTGGTGTTATGGTCTGATGGTTGGATTAGGCTTGGTACTGCATAGTACTGTGCTCTACCAAGACATGATGACGCCGATTGGGGTGAACTATGATGTCTTTAACCTGATGTCATTTACTTCAGGGCTGATGTTAGCGCTGAGTTTGATTTTGAGCCTGATCCGCCCAATTCTGCCATTGAACCTGATCGGTACACCTGTTGCTGCCTTTGGCCTAATCTTGGGCTTTGCCTTTAGCCAACCCAATCAAATTATTGAACAGCATAGCTTGGGCTTAGATTTACACATCATTCTTTCGCTATCTGCTTATGCAGTGCTACTGATGGCTACCATTCATGCGGTATTGTTATGGTTCCAAGATCGAGAACTAAAAAAGAAACAAAAACGACGGATCTGGGTCAACTTATTGCCGCCCTTCCAAGTGATGGAATCCCTGCTATTTGACTTGATTATCACAGGTTTTGGTCTGCTGACAGCAGCCTTGTTGTTTGGTTTCTTTACCATTGATAACTTCTTTGCCCAGCATCTGGCACATAAAACCGCCTTTAGTATTATTTCATGGTTCTTATATGGCGCCTTGCTCATAGGACATTACAAATTCGGCTGGCGTGGACGCAAAGCCATTCGTTTTACCATTACTGGTTTTGTCCTGCTTGCCATTGGTTTTATGGGCAGTAAATTTGTATTAGAAATGATTTTAGGGCGCTAGTTTTTACATTTTAATAAAAACTAGACAGCCTATCTTAAAATGCGTATAACGCTGTTTTCGCTTCGCTAGGTAATAAATCGTGAAACTTGTACTCGCCCCAATGGAAGGTCTGACTGATCCGATCATGCGTGATGTGCTCACTCATGTTGGCAGTTTTGATTGGTGCGTGACTGAGTTTATCCGGATTACCGATAGCATCCTACCAGATCATATCTACGATAGCTTTTGTCCAGAACTGAAAAATGGGGGTAAAACTGCAGCAGGTACACCTGTACATGTACAGTTTCTTGGCAATAACCCCGATATGCTCGCTGCCAATGCTGCCAAAGTCGTAGAACTGGGCGCACCAGCTATTGATCTAAATTTCGGTTGTCCAGCCAAAACAGTCAATCGCCATCGCGGTGGTTCTGTTTTATTGGATGAGCCTGAAACCGTACATCTGCTGGTAAAAGCGATACGCGATGCTGTGCCTGCGCATATTCCTGTTTCAGCCAAAATGCGTTTGGGCTACCTTGATGAAAATCATACGCTAGATAATGCCCATGCGATTGAAGACGCAGGTGCAAGCTGGCTCACTGTACATGCGCGGACCAAAGCTGATGGTTATACCCCACCTGCCTATTGGGAAAAAATTCAGCCCATTACAGAAGCCTTAAACATCAATGTGATCGCCAACGGCGAGATCTGGAACAATGCCGATGCTAAAGCCTGTTTAGCACAATCACATTGCCAAGATTTGATGATTGGACGTGGAGCAGTCACCACCCCTGATTTAACCCTGTGTATCCGCCAAAATATGGATCAGGCGCTTTTGTCTTGGCAGGATTTAGTGGAGTTACAACTACGTTTCTTAAGCGGCCAATACAAGACTGAAATTGGTATGGTGGGACGTTATAAACAATGGCTAGGGATGATGACCAAAGCTTATCCAGAAGCACAAGCCTTATGGGGACAAGTGAAAAAAATCAAACAGCTTGATGAAATCATTCAGTATTTAAAACAAAGCTGATTGTTATTCATACCTCTTCATTAAAAAAGCGGCCTCGGCCGCTTTTTTAATGAATGTAGTCGCTACATTCCACTGACTTTCATTTTTAAATTGGTTATAGATGCACCTGTCATGCCAATATTTCCAATCGAAGCATTAGGCAGGTTATTAAATGTCCCTGCTTGTTGAGCATTATTCGTACCTAACAAAACATTGTTGAGCTGTAAGTCAAATTTATTACTTGTTCCGGTATTTCCGAAAATTACGCCACCTTTATCCGTCGTCCCAGTAGGACCATAAATTCCAGCATAGAAGCCTTTTAAACCAAAGGGATTACCATTATTTCCGGTCAATTTGAAATTAAAGCTTGCGCCAACAGGTGCAGTCGTCGAGTCACCAGATGTTGCATAATCCGACACCAACATAATATTACAGCCCGTACCCGTGCCACAGATCGACTCAATGGCTCCATCAAACATCACCATATGTCCTTGTGGAGATGCACCCATCTGAATATTCATGGTTGGCTTATTCGAAGCAAAAACAATATCAATTCCACCCACACGGAGTAACTCTTTTACATCACTTTTAAGTAATGTGCCTGAATTAAAAATCGTATTGCGCGTATAAGTGCTGCCATTCAAATTAGAGAGGGATGAAGAACCAGCGGTATAAATCGATAAAGGAGAAATTCGAAGCCCTGTTACGTTGTTATTAAAAGCCAATGCAATATTGGCAAATGCACCACCTCGGGAAGCAGTACCAGCGTCCGTATCAATCGCAGCTCTAAGACCTAAAGTAGTCTCAGCGCTACCATTCAAACCTGTCACTTTGACAGGAGCTGCTGTCGATTGTCCTGCAACACCAGCAATCACCAAACCTGCACGATTGGTATAAGACGGTGCGGTATAACCGCCGTAGGATAAGCCATCATTATCGATAATGGCCATTTGATCGAATTGAATATTTGCTTGGACACCAATCGTTAAACCATCCTGCCCTGTCATAGCCGAAAGACTTTGATCATCCATAGGCTGCATTGCCATTGATAAAGGACTCAACAGTAATAATGACAAACATCCAAATTTTTTGTTTTTATTCATTGTCCTCATCCGTAGACAAATGTTTAAAATATGTACTATAGCTTAGCATAACCTTTTTCAAGCACAATCACTTTCTTAGCAAATAGACAAGTGGAACTGAATGCTTTTATCAACTGCTAGCGCCTAATTTCGAGGCATAATAGAAAATTGACTGGTCAAACGTCCACCTGTAATTGCCATTTCACCTAACCGTTGAGCACTGCCCGATGGAGAATAAAGGTTAATATCTCTGGTTCTAAACACACCATCAGTGGTCCGATTCGGGTTAAATGTCAGTCCTGCATTAAAACTTGCCACACCTTCGCCAGCGCTATTTCGATTAATTTGAATTGCATTATTAAAAGCAATATCACCTTGTATATTGTCTAAACCTAAGGTTGAACCATCCACAGGATCACTAATTTGAATCGTATTATTGCTTGCTGCATTAAGTTTTAGATCACCCACAATATTTAGTGCGTTGCCTGTACCATCAGTTTTATATTCGTTATTCGGAATAAGAGAAAGATTCATATCGCCACCGACACGAAGTTTTAAACCAAATAATACATCACTACTTAAAGCAAAATTATTACTCGGAGCAACACCACCACTATAACTTGCGCCAGGTAAATATCCAGCAGCGACTTCCGCCGCCATAACAATCAACATATCCTTAAGTGTTGCGTTAAAACTGCCATTTTCAAGACCAATACTGCCAGTTCCTTTCAATAACATGTCAATGTTACGCAGTCCCATATAATAATTCTTCGCACCATCAATCACTAAAATTGAAGTGGTTTTATTTCCTAATGCTTTATAACTGGCATCACGATCGACCCCAGTAGTGCTCATCCCCAATGAAAAACCTAACCGTGGTGTAGTCCCACTGTCTGCAACAGCCTTTTTCACCCCATTTTTATCAAAATAAAAGGCTTCATTTGCATTAATTCGCGTACCATACATCGCCATGTTGGCATTGAGATTATAAAAAGGTAAAGCCAACCCCCAATTATTATCTGTATGTTCATTAATTGGCGCATAACCACTTTGAGGATTACTTGTAGCACTATTGGTAAAACGCCCTCGTCTTGAAATCGCTTGGAACTCGGCACCACGGATTGCCATTAATAAACTAAATGGATTGTTTGCCCCTGTCTCCTTATGGATATTCTGAATATAATCAGCATCTTGGGTCAAGAAACTCCCATTACCAAATTTAGATGTTTGAAACACATAATTCGCTGGTAAAAATACAGATTTAGCATCAACTAAATTGATATAAACATTGCCTGTATCAAAAGAACCTCGTGTACCGAGCTGTAAACCAGTTAAGTTACCGAATTCAAAACCATAGGTATTTAATCCAGCCCCACCAATTTCTAAAGTCGTGGCTTTACCATCACTTCCCAACATGGAGTCACCATCTTTGGTGAATTCAGCTTTCATACGGAAAGCGATACCCGTGTCTCCCATGATTGCTTTATTATCGGTCGTCTTACCTAAAATATTGGTATTATTTGGATTACCATAACTGGTCCCATAAGTCGGATTCGCTGCATTATTTGCATTTAAACCACGTACCTGTAAAGAACCATTGACCATACGTCCATTTGCGCCAACTCGAATGAGTCCTTGAGCTTTGTTATTGGGTGCAGCCTGTTGATTCAATGGCGTATTGGTTGAATCAAGTGTGTAAGGAGAGCTAGGGTTTACATTTTTATTCAACATAATCTCTAGGTTTAAGCCTGAGTTTGTTGCTACCCCTGCATCAGAATATGTACCTGCAGTCACAGCACCTGTATCTTTAACACGGGTAAAGTCTACATAGCCATAATCGTTATTTGGTGTTTGAGTTAATGAAGCATTTGCAGCGCCGCCACTCAACAATGCATTATTTGTTTGTAACTTAATACCTTCCACGGCATCGACAAACATCACACCTTTACCCAAAAAATTAAAGTTAAAGTTCTTCAAAATTAATTGATTGAGCTGACTGTTTGAAGTCTGTCCTAAATAGACGGTTGCATTTTTTAAGCCAAGCTCCAAAGATGTTTGGCTATTTTTACTAAATAAACCATCTGTGGTCTTAAACTTTAAATCTAAAGGTGAGGTTGTTTGAATTGCTAAATTACCAATATCACTACTGCAACGGTTGGTATCACAAATCTGGAATGAATCAATTGTAATTAATGAGGGATTAGATGATAACTCTATATCCAGACCTGTTTTATTGCCATTGCTGCCTGTATTGAGTTTATAATTTGTACCGAGCTGATCGCCTAAAGCATTTTTTTGTATTTTAAAATTATTCGCAACGGCTTTTAATGTTGTACCAGCAGCATCTGCGCTTCCACGACCCGCATTGTCCTGCCAAAAGAATTGATCGACATTAATATTGTCGTAGGTTGTTTCAATATGGACACCGTCTTGCCCATTTACACTGCGCATTGCACTGTCATCCAATGCTTGTAATGCATAAGCAGAATGACTAATGAAAAAAATACTTGCAGCCAAAGCATTAAGAGCAAAACTTATGGTCCGATGATTTAATTTTTTATTTTTCATCACTTCAATCCTTTGAAAAGTAGACTTGGTTAGCACCGTGGATGACTTGCATCACAAGAAAACATCATGACATTTCCTTGTATTGCTAAATTGCCATTCATTTTCAGTCCCATAAACCCTGTTTCTTTATTACGATCATAAACAGAAGGATGATCAGCAGCATATGTTGGTGCTTTTAAATAACCATATCCACTTGTTGGTGGCGTGGTCGGATTAGAGCCTTCGACTAGTTTTCCATTACTGTCATAATAACTGGTAAAATCATCTTGCTCGATGGCAAGCGCATTGAAACCAAAGTTTCGGATTAAAATAGGTTTTGTCGCATCCATGCTTAATTGCATTGCTGGTTTAGTTTTTGCCGCACCACCGTCATCATTGTAAATTAAATCGAAGCCATCCAAACCTAATTTTTGCAAATCGATGGTCCCTTGTATTCCTTTAAATACTAACCAAACTTTATTGGCGGGATTCGCTTGCGTTGGATCACTGACAGGTTGATTGCCATTTCTAACAAAACGCTTATTTACAGAAAGTCCAAGATGGCAAAAGGCTAAATTTGCACAAACGCCACCCAAACCATTATCAAACTCATACTTTCCAGTTGTCGTGTTATAAACTTGGTTCAAAGACAGCTTCAAGGATAGATCTGCCCCTGCCTGTCCTTCAACAGCTTGAAGAGCATCATTATCCAAAACTTCTAACTCAGCATGAGTCCATGTCGCCATTAATAAAAGAAGTAAAGTTGAGATTTTTTTCATCGTATTACTCCCTTTATAGCCCAGTAGTCGTAATTTTAAGGTGCTGAATCAATACACCATCAATCACAGCTGAACCCATATTGTTCATTGGCGAAGCTGTATTTAGCTTATACGTATTAATGTCTGCATTTGGTTTTGTTGTATACCACTTCCCATCTTCAAAACGAGCATTCGGTAATGCTCCGGTAGTTGTTGGAACAACAAATTTTGAATTGGTATTGCCATTATCTTGTCGAGTATAGCCCGTATTGGCTGTGGTCGGATTATAGAGAGAGGTACTATCAATATCGACCCAATTTACCCCATTGGTTGAGTCAAAGCGTAAACCATAATCCCCATTACTTCCTGTTGTTGATCCACTACTGGTTCGATATTGCCAACGGTAGCCACTACAAAATAAACCGCTACAGCTCACACTTGTGCGTTGTTGATTTTGCAATTGATAGAAATACTGGTCTTTCGATACCGCCCCAGTACTCAAAGAGCCAAAAGAAATACCAACGGCGTCTTGTGTACTATTTCCTTTAAATGCCTGAAGTGTTTTCCCTGCATCATCACTATATACCGTTCCGATACTAATACTACTGTGAGTTGCATTAGAACCCTGATAGGTTTTCCCACCTAAGCTAATATTGCTACCACACTGGTATACATTACAGGTTGAACCTTTATAGCTTTGATCTAAACCTGAATAATCGGTATAAATTTTCTTATAAATACTTTCTTTATTTGGAATTCGAGCAACTTCCAAACTAAAGTTCTTACCATCTGAACCCAAAATGACAGGTTGGTATAAGTTCCCCAAAACCAGGTTGGTATTTAAGTTATAAATGAAAATGCCTTCATTTGCATCGAAAGTAGGTGCACTACCGCCTTGAATCGCAGGTGTCGCCAAATTATTCGTATCTGTTGTTTCTCTCGTACTCAAACGTAGTACGCGATCATTTAGACCCGTTGGTGCGGTCCAGTTACCTGTTGAAGTAATTTTTGTCGTTTGACTACGAATACGATATTGAACGACGCCTGTCGAACCCGGATTACTCGTTTGATCAGGGCTATAACGTGCTGTCCAGATATCAGACCCAGAGCCACAAGCAGTACAGGTTTGACCTGCGGGAAGTGTTGGCAACGTATCTGTTTTTGTTGATGTTGGGGCATTCATCGTCATACCCGCTTTTAAATTCGAACCATCACCGCTGTTAAAACGAAATACACCTGACAAGCCCAATGTATTGTTATAAAACGGACTCAATCCTCCTGTATTTCCAGCACCATTTAAAGTTTGAAAAACCTTTAAGTTACTACCATTTAAACTAAAACCATTCCAGATTCCCTGCAAACGCAGACGGTTAGCGCGATTGGCATCAATATCTGTACCAACTTGCCCCACACTATTGCCATATTGAAACTGATCCGATGCGCCATCAGTTTTATTAGGATTACGCACAAAGGCATCGGCCCATAAACCTAACTTTAAGTTATAAGCACTGGCACCAACAGGATCGGCTCCTGTCTTAATTACAGTAGGCGCACCTGTACCACTCGTATTGTCATTATAATATTCATAGAGTGGTGCTTCCAAAGCCATATAGGTCACTACACCCGTATCTGTATTGAGCGTAGTTCCATTCGACGTAATAACGTCTGGTGTAAACGTTGGGATATTCGCTTCAGATTGAACTTTTAACAGCCATGGATTACTTGCGGTTCCCCAACTACTAATCGCATTAATTGCATTTCCAGTAGTATTTAAACCGACGCGTTCATTATTATTGGTTGTACGTGCTGAATTCGAAGCAGAAACCGCTAAACCATATAAAAATAAGTCGGCCTTACCGACAGCTCGATCTCCAGCATCCACGCCTCCACTCTTATTGGTATCCGTTGCGGTCAGTGAGAGTGGTCCTACAGGTACATAATTAATATAACCCGTATCTAATTGTCGATTGAGTAAGTCCGCACTCGTCGTCGTCGCTTTTTCACCCTGAAAAATCATATAAGTATTCTGAGGAAGTAAGGCAATGCCCTCACCGATCGTTTGGCTTAGACCTTCATCTGAGATTTCTTGCAATGCAAAAGCAGACTGACTGACACATAGTCCTATCAGGCTCGCTAAAACCGTCTTTTGAAATGAATCCATCTGGAGTATAGCCATCTTGACCTTCCTAATTACCTAGTGCTCCGCACCTACATTATATTTTTTCTTTCATCCCTCTGAGTGATTTTTAAACGCTGCTTCCTAGCATCACTCAAAATATAGACGAATCATGTCTATCTCATCACAGAATTTATTATGCCGAATAATTACACAAATGCAAAACAAACTGGCTAAATGTTACATTTTTCCGATAAGCGCATAAATATAGAGCAGCCTAAGCTGCTTTATATCGCAAGCATAAAGCTTAGCAAAACTTCAGTGAACCATAACAGTTAGGCGTAAATTTCTGGGTGGCTAACTCTAAATCGGTTAACCCCATTTGTGGGCGTGTCGCATTGATTAAATTGACTGTACCCACAGGGATATCACTACCAAATAAACAATCACTCGCTAAATTATTTCCACAGAAAATTCGACCTTGGTCCGTTTTCAAAAATGCACTGACCTGCCTAAAGGCCTCATTCAATGTTGCTTTCGGAATATCCACAGAGAGAGCGGGCTCAATAAATCCAATATCAATTGGGTTGGTAAATTCCAACCACCAACCATTCTGGGAAATAGAATTATTACTGGTCCATTGGATATTTTGAGATTGGAGCGATAAAGATGCCGCAGTCCCATTCAGGTTTGCTTTATGGAAATAACCCAAATCCTCATTGATCGCCACATCAACCATTAAGTTTTGAATGGTCCCTGTAACGTTTTTTCCAGTTAAAGGAACATTAATAAAACCAAGCGCGGTCGCATTTGCATCAATGGTTCCAGTCAAAGCAATATCTCGAACCTTGGCTGTCGCTGTTAGTGGCGCATTGGTAATACGTTTTCCTGTAATCTCTTGCTGTCCTAAAATTAAATCTCCTTTTAGGGTATTACTACCGCTGACTTTATCTCGCAAATTTAAGTTATAGTTGGTTGTTGTAAATGGGATATTACCTGAACCAAACAATGTACAACATACCTCTCCTGAAATTGGATCATAGCCATCTGTTTGTTTTAATGTCCCTTTACCAGCTTCTCCGGAGACTAGACTATTGCCAAAACCATTCACATTGGCTATGCCTGTAGTCGGTGCAATCTGCATATAACCGCTGAGTGAATTAATACCACTCTTTTGTGAGCCATTCTCTAAGCCAAAAGTAATCAATCCCAATGCTTTTTCAGCACTTAAATTCAGCCCAACCACCTGACGAGTCGATGCTTTATCTGGATTCTTAATTGCAAACTCAATAAATGGGTTGGTTAATACCGCAGATGAACCCGCACGAGCCGCACGATCTGCCGCACTATCTGAATTTGATGTCGCAGAATTACCTAAACCACTCAGACTCAGATAATCAATATCGATGTCACAACCACCTGGCCCATTAACACCGCCACAACCCAACTGAAGCTTTTTAATATTTACATTGAGCTCCATCTCAGCTTCTAAACCGAGCTTATAGAACCCTATGCTTTTATCTCCACCCAAACGATGTGATTCTTTATTTGCCAAATCTGTTGGTGAAACATAAGACAAACTCATTAAAGCCTGCCCAGTTGTTGCAGACAACTCACTATCCGTCATACTTTGCATTGTATTGGAAGCGGCATAGGCTGAATTTAAGCACAAGCCGATAGTTCCCATAAGGAATATAGCTAAACCTCTACTTTTCATTCTCAAAATCCTTTTAAATCCTGAAAGTTTAAATAAGACTCTTATCCCCATAAGATGACTTATAAAAACGTAATGGCTTCATCCGATGCCATTCAATAACTCAGCTTAATATAAACTAAATTTTTGTTAAACCATAAACACAATCCGATAAAAATGACCCATAAAGGTAAATTGATTTCAATGCAGTAGATGATAAACAAGGACAGGACTTTTCTAATAGGAAAATAAAAAAGCAGCCGAAGCTGCCTTGCGAATTCATCAAAAACTTTAGCAAAACTTCAATGTACCATAACAGTTAGGTGTAAATTTCTGGGTGGCTAACTCTAAATCGGTTAACCCCATTTGCGGACGTGTCGCATACTGAAGATCGACAGTCCCAACTGGAATATCACTGCCAAATAGACATTCGCTTGCTAAATTATCTCCACACTGAATTCGCCCTTCTTTCGTTTTTAAAAATGCACTGACCTGCCTAAAGGCCTCATTCAATGTTGCTTTAGGAATATCCACAGAGAGAGCGGGTTCAATAAATCCAATATCAATTGGATTAGTAAATTCCAACCACCAACCACTTTGAGAAATAGAGTTATTATTGGTCCATTGGATATTTTGAGACTGGAGTGATAAAGATGCGGCAGTCCCATTCAAGCTTGCTTTATGGAAATAACCCAAATTCTCATTGATCGCCACATCAACTGTTAAGTTTTCAATTGTACCAGTAACATTTTTTCCAGTTAGCGGCACATTAATAAAACCAAGAGCTCTAGCAGTCGCATCAATTGTTCCAGTCAAGGAAATATCGCGAACATACGCTGTCGCTTTTAATGGTGCATTGGTAATTCGCTTACCTTCAATCGGTTGCTGCCCTAAAATCAAATCACCTTTTAAAGTATTACTGCCGCTGGCTTTATCTCGTAAATTTAAGTTGTAGTTGGTTGTGGTAAATGGAATATTACCTAGACCAACCAAGGTACAACAGACTTCACCAGAAATGGCATCATATCCATCCGACTGCTTTAATGTTCCTTTACCAGCCTCTCCTGAAACAAGACTTGTACCGAAGCCATTTACATTGGCAATACCCGTAGTTGCTGCGATTTGCATATAGCCGCTGAGTGAGTTAATGCCACTCTTTTGAGCACCATTCTCTAGACCAAATGTAATCAATCCCAATGCTTTTTCAGCACTTAAATTCAGCCCGACCACCTGACGTGTAGATGCTTTATCTGGATTCTTAATTGCAAATTCAATAAATGGATTGGTTAATACCGCAGATGAACCTGCACGAGCCGCACGATCTGCCGCGCTATCCGAGTTTGAGGTCGCTGAATTACCTAAACCGCTGAGGCTAAGATAATCAATATCGATGTCACAACCACCTGGCCCATTGACACCACCACAGCCCAATTGAAGTTTTTTAATATTTACATTGAGTTCCATTTCAGCTTCTAAACCGAGTTTATAGAACCCTATGCTTTTATCCCCACCAAGACGATGTGTTTCTTGATTTGCAAGATCATTCGGGGAAATATACGACAAACTCATTAATGCCTGCCCTGTTGTTGCAGACAGCTCACTATCGGTCATACTTTGCATTGTATTAGACGCGGCATATGCTGAATTTAAGCACAGACCAATAGTTCCCAAAAAAAATATAGATAAATGTTTATTTTTCATTATAGAAATCCATTTAAATCCTTAGCATTTAAATAAGATGCTTACCCCTAAAAGATTCGCTTATTAAAATGCTTCAGTTTCATTTTATGATCTTAAAGTCATCACAATATAAACTAAAATATTGTTAAATAATAAACAAAATCCGATAAAATGACCTATAAAGGTAAATTAATTTCAATTTAATAAAGGTCAAATCATCATATTATTTTCCTTAAAAAAATAAAAAAGCAGCCTAAGCTGCTTTCATTTTATTTAAATTACACTAACAGAACTTTAATGTGCCATAACAGTTTGGCGTAAAGTTCTGAGTCGCTAACTGTAAATCTGTTAAGCCCATTTGTGGTCGTGTTGCATTAACTAAATTGACTGTACCTGTTGGAATGGTATCACCAAAAAGACAGTTTAACACCCCAAAGGTACCACAGTTAATTGGGTTATCATTCAAATACTTAGAGACTTGCGCAAAAGCTTCATTAAGTGTTGCTTTAGGAATATCGACATTTAAAGTTGGTTGAATAAATCCGATATCAATAGGATTACTAAACTCTAACCACCAACCATTTTGAGACACCGATTTGTTATTCGTCCATTGAATATTTTGAGACTGTAACGATAATGACGCAGCGGTACCGTTCAAATCTGCTTTATGGAAATAACCGAGATTTTCACTAATCGCCACATCAACCAACAAATTCTGAATCGTACCTGTAACCTGTCTATCCAATTTTAACCCGATTGCATTTGCCACAATATTGCCACTTAAATCAATATCACGTACTTTTGCAGTCGCTGTTAAATTAGCAGTACTAATACGTTTTCCTGTAATTGCCTGCTGCCCTAAAGTTAAGTCACCTTTTAAGATATTACTTCCTGTGGCTTTATCCCGAAGATTAAGTGCATAAGAATCGGTTGTAAAATTAATCGTAGGTACACAAAGTAAAGGCAAACTACATACCTTACCTGTAATTGGATCATAACCGTCTGATTGATTCAAAGTACTTTTTCCAGCCTCTCCTGCCACTAAGCTGTCACCAAAACCATTGACATTGGCAAGCCCTGTAGTTGCAGCAATTTCCATATAGCCACTGAGTGAATTAATACCCGTTTTGGTAGCCCCATTTTCCAAACCAAAGGTAATTAAACCCAATGCTTTTTCTGCACTTAGATTAAGACCGACCACTTGGCGAGTCGAAGCTTTATCTGGATTTTTAATTGCAAATTCAATAAATGGATTGGTTAACACCGCTGATGAACCCGCACGCGCTGCTCTGTCTGCATCGCTATCTGTATTGGATGTCGCAGAATTACCCAAACCACTCAAACTCAGATAATCAATGTCAATATCACAACCACCCGTCCCATTGACGCCACCACAGCCCAATTGAAGCTTTTTAATATTCACATTGAGTTCCATTTCAGCTTCTAATCCTAATTTATAGAAGCCGATGGTTTTATCACCACCTGCACGTTGCGCCTCTTTATTGGCTAAATCTGTGGGTGATATATAAGACAAGCTCATTAAGGCCTGCCCAGTTGTTGCAGACAGCTCACTATCCGTCATACTTTTCAAGGTGCTCGTCGTCGCATATGCAGGATTAACAAAAACTCCGACCATCCCTAAAAAAATTATGGATAAACCTTTATTTTTCATTTAAAAAATCCTTTTTTTAATTCTAGATATTAGTTCCAAACAATTTTTTGCATCGCACTAACTGGGTAGACAAAAAATTAGTAAACTAATAATCAACCCTATATCCACTTTCACTATAAACCCGAAAAGTGTTAAATAATATACAATTCATGACAGAAATAGCCCATAAAGGTAAAAATTTGTCACAGAAAAAATAATAGTAATAAATATCAAATAGATCATTAAGCCTAAAGAAAAATAAAAAATGAAAGAATTTGCGGCAAATAATTGCAGTGTAATTCATCAACACTTAGATCAAACAATAATCAAGACGATTTATAAAAGACTTCATCTAAATGCACGCATGCACAAAGCTTTGTGGGCCTGTTTTGAAAATATCCAATAGGATATTTGGGAAAAAATGATGAATGATGCAGAATAGCGCTGAAAATTAACAATCAAGCTTAAAGTCTTATATCCCCCAATGAGCAGACCACTCTAAGCAATTATATTTTTGATAAAATTTATAACCTAGAGTTAACATATTAAAATATATAAGTAAAAAGCAGCCTAAGCTGCTTTCATTTTATTTAAATCACGCTAACAGAATTTTAAAGTGCCATAACAGTTTGGCGTAAAGTTTTGAGTCGCCAATTGCAAATCGGTTAAGCCCATTTGTGGCCGAGTTGCATTGATTAAATTCACGGTACCGACTGGAACGGTATCACCCAAAAGACAATTCAACGCCCCCAATGCCCCACAATCAATCGGGTGATCATTCAAATACTGAGACACTTGCGCAAAAGCTTCATTTAACGTGGCTTTGGGGATATCCACATTAAACACAGGTTCAATGAAACCAATATCGATTGGATTACTAAACTCTAACCACCAACCATTTTGAGACACGGATTTGTTATTCGTCCATTGAATATTTTGGGACTGTAAAGAAAGTGAAGCAGCTGTACCATTTAAGTTCACTTTATGGAAAAAACCTAAATTTTCACTAATCGCTGCATCAACCAGCAAGTTCTGAATCGTACCCGTCACCTGTTTATCTAGGTTCAATCCAATGGCTCGTGCTACAATATTACCGCTCAGATCAACATCCCGTACTTTCGCAGTCGCCGCCAAATTTGCAGTGTTAATACGTTTGCCTGTAATCGCTTGTTGCCCTATAACTAAATCACCTTTTAAAATATTACTACCTGTGGCTTTATCTCGAAGATTGAGTGCATAAGATGTGGTTTCAAAATCAATCGTTGGTATACAGAGTAAAGGTGTAGAACATATTTTACCTGAAATTGGGTTATAACCATCTGACTGATTCAAGGTGCCTCTATCCGCCTCTCCCGCCACTTGACTGTTACCGAAACCATTAACATTGGCAACACCAGTGGTTGCAGCAATTTCCATATAGCCACTGAGTGAATTAATTCCACTCTTTTCAGGGCCATTTTCCAGCCCAAACGTAATTAAACCCAATGCCTTTTCAGCACTTAAGTTTAAGCCTACAACCTGTCGAGTAGAGGCTTTATCTGGATTTTTAATTGCAAACTCGATAAATGGATTGCTTAACACGGCGGATGAACCTACACGGGCAGCACGATCAGCGGCGCTATCTGTATTTGAAGTCGCCGAATTACCTAAACCACTCAGACTAATATAATCAATATCAATATCACAGCCACCTGCTCCATTGACACCACCACATCCCAATTGAAGGCTTTTGATATTTACATTAAGTTCCATTTCGGCTTCCAAACCGAGCTTATAGAAACCAATGCTATTATCTCCACCGATGCGTTGTGCTTCTTTATTGGCTAAATCAGTGGGTGAAATATAAGACATACTCAGTAATGCCTGTCCCGCTGCTTCAGACAGCTCACTATCCGTCATACTTTTCAATGTACTCGTCGTGGCATATGCAAAATTTAAGCATGAACTGCTGAACAAAAGCATTGCTAGATGAAGAGATTTAAACTGTCGCATGACCGACCTCCGTGTTTAAAACATCCATATTTGTTTATTTTTATAATGTCTTATATCAACCACAGACAGGGTTCTAATCTATTTACACGCTGTGAGCTGGTATAAAAACAAATCGTTTTTTAATTATATTTTAATTATTATTAAATACAAGTTTAATTTAACTTAACAAATTAGGCCATAAATATCGTATTTGTTTAAACAGATCACATAAAAAAAGCTCACCCTATTTTCACAGAGTGAGCTTTTTTTATGTATCGTTATTAAGTTTTCGGTAAAGTCACACCTGTTTGACCTTGATATTTACCGCCACGATCTTTATATGAGGTTTCACACACTTCGTCGCTTTCAAAGAACAACATCTGTGCAACACCTTCACCCGCATAAATACGCGCTGGCAAATTGGTTGTATTTGAGAACTCTAGGGTAACGTGACCTTCCCACTCAGGCTCTAACGGCGTTACGTTCACGATAATCCCGCAACGCGCATAAGTCGACTTACCTAAGCAAACAGTTAAAACATTACGTGGAATACGGAAGTACTCAATCGTACGCGCCAAAGCAAATGAGTTCGGCGGAATGATACATACATCAGATTCGATATCGATAAAGCTTTTGTCATCGAAATTTTTCGGGTCAACAATTGCTGAATGAACGTTAGTGAACACTTTAAATTCACGTGCACAACGGACATCGTAGCCATAGCTCGATACCCCATAAGAAATCAACTTTTCTCCGTTTTCATCAAAACGAACTTGATTCTCTGCATAAGGTTCAATCATGCCGTGTTTTTCGCTCATTTCACGAATCCAACGATCAGATTTTATTGCCATGACTTTTTATCCATAGACGAAGTTAATAATTGGCGAGTACTTTAACGTAAAATGGTATCAATGAAAACAACAGCACTATCCTGTTATGGGGATAACGCTGCCAAAGTTATAAATTGATTAATGCTGAATAGCTAATCGGAATGGCAAAAGCCATCAGAACGACAGACGCAGTGCGCTGTAATTTTGATTGAGATAACCATGCAACTTTATTGGTTGCTAACATTGCACCGACAGAAATCCAAAATAATGCAATGGGCAAAATCAAGCCGACAAAAGTACTCATATGTGCCATGTAAATCTCTTGGCTTTTCCATGCAGCAACGGGAAATATCGCTGAAGCAAATAACAATGCTTTTGGATTAAGCAAGGTTGCACATAACAACTCTCTAGGTCGAATGGTCGGTTGATTTAAAGCCACTTCTTGGTTGGCAGTGCGCCATAATTTAATCGCAAGAAAGACGATATAACCCGCACTTAATAATTTCAGAAAAATCGGTAAAGCTGGTAAGGTGGCAGACACTTTACCAATCAACATTCCCCATGCACTAATTGCAATGATATAGCCAACCGCTTCCGCAGGAATCAATAATAAAGATCGACGCAAGCCCACCTGAATACCAGAAGATGCCAATAAGGTGTTGGTAGGGCCAGGAGTCAGCAAAATGGTAATGACTAAACCAATAAAGAACCATGAAATCATTGAATGACCTCACTAGAAGATATTTTTCAGATTAATCCAATTCACAAACCATAGCAAAAAAATAACTGTAAACAGTTATGACCAAAAACAATATAAACAACTGTTTTAACTATGTTTTATAAATTACAAGTTGACTCTACTCAACAGTCACAGCATAAAAACCGTCTATTTAAAATACAAGAAATGTAAGCTATTCATCGGAGGCCTATGATTAGTGCAATAATGTCTGTCAGTATTTTAAGTTTTCACTAAGTAAATCGTGTTATTTTCTATACAATTTCCTGTTTATCTGTTCAATTGGGTTTATTTCCGCGTTTATGCCTAAGCAATTCTTTCACAAGTGGCTGCCTTCATCAGAGAAAGTCGCGAGCTTAAAGCTGATGAAAATTTTTGGTGACCGCGCCTTGAATCCATTGCTTTGGTATGTGAATCGTCGCTCAATTGCAAAAGCCATGTTTATAGGCACCTTTTGGGGAATTTTGCCTGTTCCATTTCATAGCTTATTCATCATTTTAACGGTGTTATTTTTTGAAGTGAACTTGCCGATTGGCCTCTGTATGGCATGGCTCACCAATCCGTTTACCGTGGTGCCAATTCTTTATTTGGGCTTTTGGTTTGGGAGCAAAATTTATCACGTCAATATGATCAATAAAGAGATGTTGCTTGGAGTGTTACATCAGATTTTAAACTGGATTAAGAACTTTGGGCATGGTCATATTGATTTTAGTTTGACCAAGATCTTAGTTTCTGGCCTAATGATTGAAGCTGTTTTATTTGCCATTTTATTTTATTTAGCGACTCACCTGCTGTGGCGCTGGATCGTGATTCGCAGCTGGCGCAAACGTGAAAAACAGCAGCGAGAAGAAACCATTTAAATGATTTCTTCTCGATCACATTCATTATTTAGCGTCTGCTTTCGCCTTCATATATTGCTCAGCCACCTCAAGCGCATAGTCCTGACACGCTTCGCCTGTTGCAGGGTCATAGGCACCATTATTGGTAATATTATTCGATAAGATACGCACCCCAAGGAATGGTACTTTGAACTGTTGCGCGATCTGCGCCACCGATGCTGCTTCCATTTCCTCTACAGAAGTTCCGTATTTGGTATGGAAAAAGTTGATACGATCCAATTCATTATTCCAGGTATCTGCTGAACCGATAGTGCCTTCAACGACTTGTCCTTTGCTGTAATGCACTTTAGCTTTATAGGCAGCGACCAGTAACTCCTTATCCCCTTCGAATTTACGAATAGCAATCGGTTCTGGATCAGACTCATCTTCTGGTAAGACATCAAAGGCTTCATTCCACTCCAGTGAGTTAGAACCACCGCCAATTGGCTTATTTGGGGTTTTAAATGCACCAATATTGGTGGTGTATTTGCCCAGTACAATATCAAATACCTTTAAGTCTGGATCATGACCACCCGAAGTACCCTGATTGATAATCGCAATCGGTTGATAATGCTGAATTGCAATGGCTGTTGCTGCGGCTGAGTTGCTCATGCCCATACGGGTTTTAGACACCACCATTGGATAGCCTTTATAAGTGCCTTTCCAGAATTTCCAGCCGCCGATAGTTTCTACAGTCACATTGTCTAGTTTTGATGCCATTCGCTCTGATTCAACTGGTAATGCACCTTGGATCACAATCGGCTGTAATTTCGCTTGTTCTTGAGGTTGAGTCGAATTTGAATTGCCATCACCATTACATGCCCCTAAAAATAGAGCCGTACATACACTGGCGATACCGATAAAATATTTAACTTGCATCATTAACCTGTCTTAAAAAAGAAACCCTATACAAAGCAAGTAACGTACCTACTTTGCTGTTAAGGTGAGTTTTGAAATGGACTAAATAAAAAGTGATTTACTTTAGAAAGCAAAAACCCAACATCAGCATGTTGGGTTTTCTGTGTACTTAGAAAATACGTTTATCGTCTTTCTGACGTTTTGGTAACTTCTCCATTTGCTGCAACACGGCTTGTGCAATATTGAGATAGCTGTCTGCGGCTGCATCTTTTGCGATCACACTTGGTGTGCCTTTATCTGCATGTTCACGAATTTTGGCATCTAAAGGTAGATGACCAAGTAAAGGAATTTGATATTGCTCAGATAACAGATCACCACCGCCTGTCCCAAAAATCTGCTCTTCATGACCGCAATTTGAACAGATATGCGTGGACATATTTTCAATCACACCAAGTACTGGAATATTCACTTTATTGAATAATTCAATACCCTTGGTTGCATCCATTAACGCCACATTTTGTGGTGTGGTCACAATCACTGCACCCGTCACTGGAATACGTTGTGCCAGAGTCAGTTGGATATCGCCTGTACCGGGTGGCATATCAATCACCAATACATCTAGATCAGGCCATAAAGTCTGATTGAATAACTGCATCAATGCGCCTGTTGCTTTCGGGCCACGCCATGCCACAGGTGTATTGTGCGCACCAATTAAATGCCCAATCGACAGTACCGCCATGCCATACGCATCTAAAGGCACAAAATGTTCATTTTCAATCTGCGGCGTTCTACCGGCATTACCCAACATGGTTGGAATGCTTGGACCATAAATATCGGCATCCAACACACCGACTTTCAAACCGAGTTGTTGCAATGCAAGTGCCAGATTCACCGTGGTGGTTGATTTACCTACTCCACCTTTACCAGATGAAACCACAATCACATTTTGAATACGTGGATGTGCTGCTACATCGCGTTGTTGTGGTGCCGCTTTTTGAATCGGTGGATTGTTCGGATCAGCTTCTGCTTGAGGAGAAGCATCCATCACAGGGGGTAAATTGCTATTTCCTGCTTTTGGCTTAGATGAGCAACTATGGCCAGCCTCACCATGTGCCGCATGTTTTTGTTGAATAATATGTAAGTTTAATTCTTGGATACCACACTTTTCCAAAGCTTCGGCCAGTTCATCATGGATTTGCTGTAAATGATCTTTTTCTTCAGGAAAGGTATTCACGGTAAGTTGTAAAATACGACCTTGTACATTGACTTGGCTGATACGATCTTTCAGCGCATTGTCTGAATGTGGCAGTACATAACTTTGTAGAACTGTTTGAATCTCGTCTTCCTTCACTTCTTGTGCTGGTGAAAAAACAGATTTTAAGGAAGAAAGCCACGACATTTTGTTTACTCCAAAAACAGATCAACATTTCACTGAGTTTGGCTAGTTTAGCAGTATTGAAGAATGGACGCTCATATCAAAACAGATAATTGCTCATTTTTTATAGCAACTTTTCTGCTTTAAATTTCAATCTGCAGCAACTGATACTTGTCACAGGATCGGGTTATATTGTTAAGCTAATCATGCCGATGATAAAAAAATACCAGATTGTTCTTTTATCATATGCTGTGCCACATGATGCTTATGCTTAACTTGGGAGGGTTTAATGACACGATATTATTTAGTGATATGTAGTTTATTTGCTTGCTTCCCGCTATTTGCCCAAGAATCGATTCATCGTGCTGTTTATCAATTGCCGCCACAAACAGAAATTGTGGTAAATAAGCACAAAGATCAAGCTGCGTCATCGGAAATTAAGGTCTCGATTCGAATTAGCCCAGAAAAAAACGGATTAAAGATTCAACTATTCAAAGCAAGCAATTCAGACATACTTAATCGCCATGTCTTAGCGCTTGCGCAACAGATAAAGCCAGAGGATTTACCTACTCAGGAGACCTCGGCAGAACAGCGTGATCACACGAACAGACACCTGTTCTCAAACTATGAGCAAGTTTATTCTTTTATTTCCATGCAAGATCAAGCTGTTACACAACGTATTCGACGGGTTGCCTCACCGTCTTCCTTAACTGAAATGGCCTGTTTGCTTTTACAAAAAAGTGTTCCATTAGAAGGTGAATCTTTCAGATTGAATGTAAAACTCTACATCGATAAAGAAGGCAAAATACATCACCAACAGACTCAGCCAGTCTTAGAAAAATCATTAATGAATCAGCTTTTTCCTGATCAAAAACGCACTCAGCCCTTTTATAAAATTTTCGATCTAGAACGCCAACAATATACCGATATGTCCATCAATCAACCCGTTCGATTCATTTGCACGGCCTGATAGACAACAATTATAAAAGATTCAAATAAAAATCCTCAAACATACCTTACATATGTTTGAGGAATATCTTTAGTCAATCCTTCGGTTAGCAAGCTTAACCTTTGAATTTATTGATAGTATCCGTTGCAGCTTTCTTTAAATCATCCAGCTTATGACTGGCTTGAGCTTTTAGATCATCAAATTTGGCAGCCGCTTCATCTTTCAATTCAGCAGCTTTGGCTTTGGCATCATCTAATTTATGACCAGCTTCTTCTTTAAAGTGATCAAACTTGTCTTGAACTGCGTGTTGGGTATCTTCAAGTTTGGCCTTAAGATCATCCACTTTATTTGAAACCGCCTCTTTACCTTCAGCATTTTGCTCAGAAACATCTTTCTTGAGATCATCAAGGGCTTTTTCGCCTTTTAACTTTAATTCCTCTGCGGAATGCTTTAAGTCATCAACTGCTTTTTCACCTTGTAACTGAGCTTCTTTTGCTTTGTATTTTAAGTCATTACCCAATTCTGCTGCTTGGTCTTTTAATTCATCAAGTTTTTCGTTTGTCATGGTATTTCCTCACTCTATAGGTAAAAAACATATTGTTTGGATCAACCTTAGTTATACCGTGTTTGGAGTTTTTTTTTGCCCATTGCTGCAAATTGAAACAAATGGGATACAGGAAGATTCAATTAATTGCGGATTGTTAAAGCTATTCATTTTCAGATATAAAAATCATATAAATGAATAACATCCTATTTATTCAATAAAATCATGTCTTAAAATTTCATACAGTACATGCCAACTTAAAGGATGCTCCATCGCTAAAGCGGGATGTTGAAACTCAGACACTTTTTGCATCTTTAATTTTCGCATCACAGCTTGTGATTTAGCATTTTCCAAAGTGGTAAAGGCAACCACTTTCTCCAGTTTCAATTGATCAAAAGCAAATGCAAGTGCCGCTTGAGCCGCTTCTGGTGCATAACCTTGTCCCCAATAAGCCTGATCGAGTCGCCATCTAATTTCCACACACGGTGAAAATGAAAATTGTGTCGGTTGATCATGTAAACCAGTAAAACCAATAAATTGCTGGTTATGTTTTAATTCAACCGCCCAAAAACCCCAGCCTTGCGTGTCGATAATTGATTTCATTTTATCAATCATCGCATCACTTTCTGCTCGAGTCAGGAGTTTAGGAAAATATTCCATCACCTGTGGATGAGTACCCATTGCGGCAAAGGAAGCATAGTCCTTTGCTTGCCACTGTCTTAAACGTAGTCGGGCTGTTTCGATCATTTTTACAACCAATAAATTTGTATTAAAAACTATTAACAATATAAGGAGATAGTTCGGATATACTTCCGCAATATCTCAATCATAGACCTCGTTGTCAGAATTACCTAATATGAATGAAAATGAACTTTTAGAAATTCAGCAGGAACTTCAAGCCCAAGAAAAACGCTTGAACTACATTCTTTCAAGTAAAAGAAGAATCCAGAACATGATTCTTTCGTTTGAAAAGGATCTGGCTGAACAGTTAATTCCAGTTATTGATCAGCAAAGTGACGATAAAGCACCTGTTGAAAGTAGTCTGGCGCTGACCATTTGCTGGAAATTTTCTAAAGCTGAATTTCCTAAAACCGAACATTGGTGCAGTGAACTCAGTATTACTGAGCTTGAGTGCAAAGATGAATTTACGGCGGCACTAAAAGCACAGGCTTGGTTAGGAACTTTGGGCAGTGATGAACTTTGGCAGACACCAATGTTTGCTGAAATTACCCTTGATCCGAAAACGGGTGGCTTAAAGAGCTATCACATTCATTTCCTATCTAAAGGAAAGATTATCTCTTTAAGAAAAAATTCAAAGCATAGTGTGACCGTCAAACAAATGCAGAGTATGTAATCCTTCGGGATGCATACTTTTTTCAAAACTCAATGATCAAAAACTCATAGATAAAACCACTCAACATCGAATATGAATGAAGAACTTATACTGCAAAAACGAGAAGATGAAAGGTATGCAAAGTGGTCAAACTATGTTTATTCCAGTAAAAGAAGAATTCAACGTAGAGTCTTGGCTATAGAGCGTGAGATTGCCCATACTATTCTTCAATTCAAAACATATAAACAACGCGAAGACTTAGAAAGCTTTATTGCTTTTTTAAGTTGCTGGAAATTTTCTAAAATAGATTTTAGTCAAAATACATTCTGGTGCGATGCAATCTATTTTGATGAATTTACAATGAAAGATGATCGTACATTTATATTTAGTGGCCAAGCTTGGATCGGCTTTACTGAGAATACAGAGAAGCAATGGCAAGTACCCTGTTCAGGTTATTTCACCATGAATGGACATCAAACTAAACTCAAAAGCTACGGCATTTATTTCTACCACGAAACAAAAAAGCTTCAGTTAATTAAAAGTACTTAACTAAAAACACTTTTATACTGTTTCTTGCACATCAACACATAACAACAATTGGCACTGATACAACCCACTGCAAGTACGGGCAAAACTGCAATAAAAATGAAAAGACTCATGGCCAATGTTTCAAAATCAAAGCCCTTGACCTGATCTTCAAATAAAATTATCAATACTAAGCACATCCATCCCGTAAAAAAGACCAGACTGACTTTAAAGAACTGCACCAAATCAAAAATTTTGCTGGGTAATTTCAATACTGATAGAACAATGACGTAGAAGATAAAAGCAAGCACGACGAGAAATGGGGTGAGATACAGCATCACTTGCATTGCATTGCTGACCACATGCAATAAATGGTTTTGTTGAAAGTTTAAGAACAAACAATACGGAATCACAAAACTAACAACTGATGTCACACTTGCGCAGAAAGATGCACAAAGCAAATGCCAAGATCTCATTGTTATCTCCTTTATTTATTGACCATACAGCCATTATCAGTAAAGGAAATGTGTTTTGATTGAAGTGCAAGTGAAGCTTTAATGAAGTTCTAGAATAATTAAAAACGAGGCTTGAAAAGATTTCACTGAATCCCTTGTGCAAGTCGGGGCCAAGTCATGTAAAATCATCTGCCTTGCAAATACGAATGAGAGAACAATATCCGTGCGTAAAATTTTAGTCACCAATGCCCTACCTTATGCCAATGGTCCTATCCATATGGGTCACTTACTCGGTTATATCCAAGCAGATATTTGGGTTCGTGCGATGCGTGCAATGGGCCATGATGTGACTTATGTATGTGCGGATGATGCTCACGGTACAGCAATCATGCTACGCGCTGAGGCCAATGGCATCAGCCCAGAACAACAAATTGCCAATGTTCAGAAAGAACATATCCGTGACTTTGATGGTTTTGGCGTACATTTCGATCACTATGATTCAACCAATAGTGATGAGAACAAAGCACGTTCAGAAGAAATCTATATTAAAAACCGTGAAGCAGGCAATATTGCCATTCGTCCTGTTAGCCAGCTGTTCGACCCTGAAAAAGGCATGTTCCTGTCTGACCGTTTCATTAAAGGCACATGTCCGAAATGTAAAGCGGAAGATCAATACGGCGATGCTTGTGAAGTATGTGGTACAACGTATAACGCCACCGAATTAGAAAATCCACGCTCAACCTTGAGCGGTGCGACCCCTGTTGAGAAATCATCAGATCATTATTTCTTTAAATTGCCGAATTTCTCAGAATACTTACAGAAATGGACCCGTGACCAAGGTCGTTTACCTGTTTCGATTGCCAACAAACTAGACGAATGGTTTGAGGCGGGTTTGTCGGACTGGGATATTTCGCGTGACGCACCTTATTTTGGTTTTGAAATTCCAGATGCGCCAAACAAATATTTCTACGTTTGGGTCGATGCACCGATTGGTTATATGTCGAGTTTTGAAAACTACATCAAAACTAAACGCCCAGATCTAAGCTTTGATGATTTTTGGAAAAAAGACAGCGACAAAGAAGTTTATCACTTCATCGGTAAAGATATCGTTTACTTCCATGCGCTGTTCTGGCCTGCAATGCTTGAAGGTGCTAACTACCGTACCCCATCAGGTTTATTTGTGAATGGTTTCTTGACCGTGAATGGTCAGAAGATGTCGAAGTCTCGCGGTACCTTCATTAAAGCTGAAACCTATTTAGAACATTTAAATCCTGAATATTTACGCTACTACTTTGCCTCTAAGCTGTCTGACAAAGTTGAAGATTCAGATTTAAACTTGGATGACTTCGTTCAAAAAGTAAATTCTGACCTTGTCGGTAAAGTGGTGAATATTGCTAGCCGTTGTGCAAAATTCATTAACACCAACTTCAATAATACGTTGTCAGATACATGTGCAGAGTCTGAACTGGTTCAAAGCTTTATTGATGCAGGTGATTCAATCGCACAGGCTTATGAAGCACGTGAATTCTCAGCTGCAATCCGTGAAATCATGGCATTGGCTGACCGTGCCAATCAGTATATTGATGAGAAAAAACCGTGGGCACTTGCCAAGCAAGAAGGTCAGGAACAACAAGTTCATGATGTATGCTCAGTGGGTATTAACTTATTCCGTCAACTTGCGATTTACTTGGCGCCTGTATTGCCAACGCTTGCTGCACAGGTTCAAGCCTTCTTACAACTTGAAAGCTTCGACTTTGCATCACGTCAGCAAATTTTGCTTGCACATGAAATTGCGCAATTCCAGCCTTTAATGCAACGTGTTGATGCCAAAGCGGTTGCAGCAATGGTAGATGCATCTAAAGATTCTTTAGCTGCGGCGGCAGAAGCGCCAAAAGCTGAGAAGAAAAAAGAAAAGAAAGCCGAGAAAAAGCCTGAGCCAAAAGTAGGTGAAGCTGAAATTATCGGCATTGAAGACTTTATGAAAGTCGATCTTCGTGTGGCAAAAGTATTAGAAGCCGCGACTGTTGAAGGTTCTGATAAATTGCTGCAATTGACTTTGGATGTGGGTGAAGCTGAACCGCGTAATGTGTTTAGTGGTATTCGTGAGTTTTATCAGCCAGAAGATCTAAAAGACAAATTGGTGGTGATGGTCGCCAACCTTGCGCCACGTAAAATGCGTTTTGGTATTTCTAACGGTATGGTACTTGCAGCAGGTAATGGCGAAGGGGTTTGGGTGATTTCACCTGAATCTGGCGCGAAACCAGGCGATAAAGTGTCTTAATATATAAAACTTATGTAAGGGTTTCTTCGGAAGCCCTTTTTTTATTTCTATAATTCAACCAAAATATTAAATGAACGATAAATACATTAGGTAAAACATGTTCCAGAGAATAATCACCGTCTTCTTTTTCAGCATTTTTTCTTTTCAAATCGCCTTAGCTCAGGAAACCCAATCTCAATTTAGTCCTCAAGTGCAGCAAGCCAAAGATCAAATTCAACTGACATTCAATACGTTATTCCAATCGGATGATGAAAACCCCAATATAAAAGTTGATCCCACATTAAAACAGCTACTTTCACAAAACAATGAGGAAAAGGCAAAACAATATATCGATCAGCAACAAAACTTATTTTTAGAGCAGATGAATCGCTACATCAAACAAGGAGACCTAAGTGCATCCGTTGCACTTTTAGAATTTGCTTTATTTTCACAGGATTCAGCATTAAAAGAACAAATCGATATTAAGCCAATTCAAAAGCTTTCCAATCAAAAGGATGCTTATGCAAGTTATTTGCTGGCGCAATACTATTCAAGTACTGAACAATACATCCCCTTGCTCGAAAAAGCAGGACAACAAGGTTCTGTTGCTGCACAAATGACACTTGCAGATGAATATGGATTTCGACTACCAGTTGAGCAGCAAAATGCCAAAAAAGCTGAGTTTTGGGCAAATAAGGCCAAACAAAATTTAGGTGAGGCGGCCTATACTGAGCAGAAATGTGCACTGGCAAATTGTGATCTTGAAGAGTTTGAAATGGTGGATTTTTCCAAGCTAACCCAGCAGTAAGGCCATACGCTAAGACGAGAACATCCGATAAAATCCGCTTACAAAAGCGGATTTTTTTCTGCGCTCAAACACCCAATTTTATTTGAATTCATGGTAAAAAAGTTTTTCTCTAATAAATTTAATGATTCTATGAAAAAAACTGCCCTCCTCCTTTCTGTCTCATTCTTGAGCAGCTTCCCTTTACTCAGCCACGCAGAAACCAGCAAAACTTTGCCGATCAATGAACAACAAAAACAGGTTGCAGGCTACTATCAACATCAAGTCGGTGACGTACAAATTACCGCCCTGCTCGATGGCACCAACTTTATGTCCCCAAGCTTGTTTAAAGATATTTCCCCACAACAAGTCCAACAAATCCTGAAAAAGTATTACGCTGATCAAGACAAAGGCGTACAGACTTCAATCAATGCTTTCCTCGTCAATACAGGAAAATCATTGGTACTCGTCGATAGCGGTGCAGCCAGTTGTTTTGGTGCACATTTAGGCTCGATTCTAAAAAACCTCGAGGCTTCAGGTTATAAACCTGAACAGGTCGATACCATTTTACTCACCCATTTACACCCCGACCACGTCTGTGGCATCAGTAAAGATGGGGTTGCCAACTTCCCCAATGCAACTGTGTACGTTTCCAGTGATGAAGCTAATTATTGGTTAGATCCAAAACAGGCAACCAAGCTTCCAAAAGACCAACAAGCGGGTTATGAAGGAACGGTTAAGCACATTAAGCAAGCGATTGCGCCTTACCAAGCCCAACAACGCTTTAAGACCTATAAACTCGGTGATGAGATTCAAGGCTTTAAAGTCATTAACACGGCGGGACATACGCCCGGTCACTTTAGCTATGAATTAAAAACTAAGGGCGAAAGCGTAGTATTTATTGGAGATATCGTGCATTCACATACTGTGCAATTTGATCAACCTGAAACTGCGATTGAATATGATATTGATCCGAAAAAAGCGGTTGCTACACGCTTAAAACAATTTGCTGACTTTGCCAAGAATGGACAAACCATTGCAGCTCCGCATTTACCTTTTCCGGGGATTGGGCATATTTATTCTGCTGATGGAAAGAGCTATCAATGGATTCCTGTACACTTTAAAGATTAAGCTGAACAAGCTAATTCTAGGCAATAAAAAAGCGACCTTCTCGGTCGCTTTTTCTGCTCTATTATTTCATACCAAAGATCAGCTTTAATCCCAGCAAGGTCATCACACCACCCGCGATGCGATCAAATATCGATTTTGATTTTAAATAAACTTTACGCGGGCCTTCGGCTGACAGCGCCACTGCAACCAGCGAGTACCAACCGGCATCAATAAAGAAACACAGCATTGGCAACACCACATAGTAATAACTTGGAATGTCTTTCGGTAATAAAGCAGTAAAAATACTGGCCAGAATAATCGCAATCTTTGGATTACTGAGCTGAGTAATCAGCCCTAAACGAAAGGCTTGTGCATAGCTCATGCGATTCACAGTGCCATTGACTGCTTCCATCGGTTCTTTGGCATGTTTAATAATTTTATAGGCCAGCCAAAGTAAGTACAAACCACCAAATATTTTTAGTGCGATATAAGCAGAAGGCACCGCCAATAGAATCGCTTGCAAGCCCATGACCGCAAGCAAACCAAATAAAGCTGCACCCGTCCCTGTTCCCAAGGCGGTAAACAGTCCATGCTTACGAGAAATCGCAATTGAGTTTTTAGCCACATAAATAAAGGTAGGGCCTGGGCTGATTGCACCCAACATTAACGCCAAAGCAATTGAACCTAAAATCAATAACGATTCCAAGTGAAACCTCTAGATTAGAATAATTTTCAAATATTAATTTTACTGAAAAAGTAGAGCGAGAAGATATAAAAATTTTGACTAATCTCAGCAATTTTTGAGAGCTCCAAGCGATGTCATCTGATTAGAAAGCAACAAAGTAGAGCAAAGACTCAATTTATAATGAATATCAAACACTTAAAAATAGCATATTCATCTCCGCCATAAATCAAGTATCCGATTTTTCTATAAAACTAATTTTATGATCAAAATTTGTCATCCATTTTAGTGTAACTTTCATTTATTTTTAGCAACTCAAATCCCATAATAAAATTATGGATTAAATTCATTTTCATCAATAACGATAACCGAGGCACATTAGATGCAAACTAAAAAACTGAAAACTTTAGACCCTTCACAATCACATCTCTGGATCATTGGCGGCGGTATTGCCGGCATGGCGGCAGCAGCCTTTGCCATTCGTGACGCCAAAGTACCTGCCCAAAACATTCATATTTTAGAAGAGCTTGAGGTTTCAGGTGGTTCAATGGATGGTGGACATAACCCACTCAATCCCAATCACGCTTGGGTGACGCGAGGCGGACGAATGCTGACCGATGAAACCTATCTCTGCACATGGGATCTATTCTCTAGCATCCCCTCACTGGAAGATCCCAATATTTCTGTCCGTGAGGAATGTCGCGATTTTAATGAAAAAATTAAAACCCATGCCCAAGCCCGTTTAATTGATGCGAATCATGTGATTGCGGAAGCCGAAAAGCTTGGTTTATCCACCTTGAATCGTGCACAGATGCTACGCCTGCTGGCACTCAAAGAAGAACGGATTGGCAGTCGTTGTATTGATGAATTTTTTGATGATGCATTTTTCCAAAGCAATTTTTGGCGAATGTGGCGCACCACCTTTGCCTTTCAGAAATGGCATAGTGCAGCAGAATTACGTCGTTATTTCTTACGCTTTATTCAAGAATTACCCCGTATCCATACCTTGGCTGGGGTTAAACGCACCAAATACAATCAATATGATTCGATGATTTATCCTTTACAACGTTGGCTGGTCGAACAAGGCGTGGATGTCCGCTTTGGTACTTATGTCACTGACGCTGATTTTGTTGAAGATGAGCAGAGTAAAGAGCGTAAGGCAAGCAAACTGTATCTCAACCTGCCAGAAGGCACGGAACAGATTGTATTGGGTGAACATGATTTGGCACTTTTCACTTTAGGTTCGATTACAGCAGATTCACGTTATGGCAGTCAAAATGATGTGCCTGCCCTAATTCGTGATCGACAGGATCATGGCTGGCGCTTATGGGAAACCCTTGCACAAAAAGCACCTGATTTTGGTCGCCCAATGACCTTTAATGGCAATATCGACGAACATAAATGGAAGTCCTTTACCCTGACGCTGCATGATGATGTCTTGCTGAAACGTATCATCGAATACACAGGCAATGAACCAGGAACAGGCGCACTAATGACATGGTTTGAATCAGGCTGGCATTTATCCATCGTGGTGCCTGCACAGCCACATTTTGCCGATTTACCTGAAGGAAAATTTACCCTATGGGGCTATGGTTTTGAAATTGACCACATCGGTGACTACATCAAAAAACCAATGAGTGAAGCCACTGGGCAAGAGATTGTAATCGAGTTAATTCAGCAACTCGGATTCGATGATATCTTGGATCATGTACTGGCGCATAGTGATATAACCACGGTGATGATGCCCTATGCCTCTGCCCTGTTTGCCTGTCGTAAAGCGGGCGATCGTCCCTTACTGATTCCAGAAAATGCCGTTAATTTTGCCTTCTTGGGCCAATTTGTGGAACTCGAGGATGATGTGGTGTTTACCGTGGAATATTCAATTCGTGGCGCCATGCTCGCCATTTATCAGCTTTTAGGTGTAGATCGTGAAGTTCCAGAAATCTATAACGGCTTGCTCGATCCCAAAGTCGGTTTAAAAGCCTTAGAAACAGTGTTTCACTAAATCATTTTGAAAGGCTAAAAATGAAGTAGATCTTGATGATCTACTTCATCCTCCTGATCAGCTCTTAGATCTATGAGCAAAAATTCAGTCAAATTTGCTGAATAGTGCGCTCATTCTTGCAGCAGCAGCTTGCCATTTTCTTTCAGTAATTTTCCATCATAGCTATAAATCATTTTCTTCTGAGCAACTTTTCGCTCTTGCTCCTCACTTTCTGGTGCCCCCATAAAGTCAGGCATGCTCACGATAATTTGATTCGGCTTCGCTGAAACCTTGATGAGATCCGAACATGAACCAAAAACAGGCGAAACCGTCACTTTCTGATTCGGACTGATTTTCACAAAATTCAGTTGGATCGGACAACCACTGCCGCCAATGTCTTGCACCAAAACCACATCATCCATGTGTAGTTTATAAATGCCTTCAATTGACAGACCGTTATTGCCCTCAATTTTTGGCAACACCATTTTATGATTAAAATATAGCGTTTCTTGTCCAGTCTCAGGGCTGACTTTAATTTGAACTTGCCCATAACGTGTTTTCTTGACATCTTCCGCAGCAAAAGCAGTCTGTGTAGCAACCAATACCGTGGCAGCCAGTACCCATTTCAACATCTTATTTTGCTTCATCATTTTGATTTTACTCATCACCTTGTTTAATGATTTTTGGTTTTAAACTACATGGATTTTCGACCTTGATCTCCTGAAAGTATTTCTCTCCGTCTTCTTCTGCATCATAGCCAAAATTAAACGAAGCATCGCTCTCATCAAAGAAGGTGGAATAGCCAATCTGTCCCATCTCGCTAAACTTTGGATCCTTTTTACTGATGCTGAGATAAGGCTTGAGTTCAGGTAGCCGGTAAAACACCACTTTGTCATGTTCTTTGTCCAATTGCTGTTTGGTCACAAAGCACTTTTGATCGGGTGACATTTTTAATAATTCAAAGAATTCCTGCTGCTTGTTATCTTGATCATACACCGTGAGGATATGCGGATTGCCAGTTGCACCCAACTGAAAACCAATCCGTTTTGGGGTGAATTGATAGGCTCTTGCCGTCTTATTCCATTGCGATATTAAGACCTTTTCTTGACCTTTATAGACTTTGATATAGTCACAGGCATCGGTTTTTACATTACAGTTTCGTTTAATAATTTTGACCTCACCCGCTTGGGCCAAAACTTCTGCTTTAGCCCATAGCGTGCTACTGCAACAGAGCACACTGATTGCTAAAATTAATCTACTTGTCATTTTATAATATACCCAATTGATTTAAGCCGTGGTCTAAGTGCCACAAAATAGACAGCTTATTCTGCTTAGAATAAATTGGGAATTCAATGTTTTATTGCTCGCCTCATTCACATGAGGCTGAAAGTACCAAATACAACACTTCACTGCTAAACGAACCATCTGCTTGAATACGATAATATTGTTGAACTTGATCTGCTGCCTTTTGCTGTAAATCCCGTATGGTCTGGACTGCATATTCAGGGGTTTGCATTCGCTCCGTCCAACTCTTGAACTCTAGATCTAAATATTGCTTTTCAACAGTCTCAACCCTAAAACCTGCATATTCAGCAAAGCGCATCCACTCCTGTAAACTATAATTGCGTACATGGCTTGGATCTCGAATCGTTTCAATGGTCTGAAAGAAGGTATCCATCACGGGATTTGAGTGCCCTAAAATATCGACAATAATCACCTTGCCTTGCGGCACCAATACACGGCGAATTTCCGCCATCGCCTGTGCCACATTTTGCCAATGATGCGCTGAATAGCGCGTAATCACACAATCAAAGCTTTGATCGGCAAAAGCTAAACTCTCCGCTGCACCTTGTACAGCCTTGACATGATCAAAGCCCTTTTGCTTGGCCTGCTGAGCCACCAATTCAACCATTGACGGCGTTAAATCATAAGCCGTCACTTGATCGGTAAAGGGTGCAATTTGATAGCTGACATGGCCGCCACCACAACCTAAATCCAACACTGTCTTCAATTGCTGTGACTGGATCAAGTGCTGCATTTTTGCAAACTCAATCCCTTGTGCGTGAACACTACTGTTTAAATAGGCTTGAGATTTATCTTGATATTGCTGTTGATTGACTTGATGCTGGGTACTCATGTTCTTATCCTTGCGTTGTCGGTCTAAATTCAAAATAACCAACAACAACCAAAAATAAAAATGATCAATTTTATACAAATTAATAAAAATAAGTTATCAATTAAAGACCAATCAAACTGGCCGCCACGTTGATCGCCACCGCCAAAATTACGGTATTGAAAATAAAGGCCAACACACAATGAAAAATATTCAGATGTCGAAGCTCTGAGCTGGTAATCGAGACATCAGCGGTTTGTGCAGAAGTACCGATGATATAACTGAAATAGATAAAATCCAGATAATCCGGTTGATCGGTTTTCGGAAAATCTAGACCTGCATCTTGATGACGACTTTTGGCAAGGTAGTAATCATGTGCATAATGAATGGCAAATAAAGTATGCAGTAATAACCATGTCGAGAAAATCGTGCCGATGGTCAGTAAAATGAGTACTGTTTTTAAAATAGGTTGATCTTTAGGGACATGTCCCAACTGCACCACAATCGAAATAAAACAAATCACAATAGCGATCAGCACCACAGTCAAGATCATCCACTTGCCTTCATCCTGCTGTTTGGCACGTTGTAAAATATGGGTGGCGTCCAAGTGCCACATCATTTTCAAGGTCAGAAATAAATACAGCCAAATCGCAATATTCCAACCGAGCTGCAAGCAGGTTGCCCAATGCCATTGCGTGAACAGATGCAAAGCCCCGTAAATCAACAATCCCAAAGAAAAAGTCGCAGACAAATATGGTCGATACTTGATTCCTTTCACTAAACGATGGATGAATCCTTGCATGTTTCACCTATTTGTATTTTTTATGCATGAGTAATTTACCCTTATTTTTTAACACTGTATTGCCTTAGAAAAATCACTCAGAACTGCGATTTTACCGAAATTAAACAAAATAAAGTTTCTCGACATATTTACTTCGGACAAAAATGTCCGTTTAATTCACCCTATATCTCCCAAGAAATTTAGGTCATGGCAAAACGTCAGCAATTGGCAGCGCATAATCGTGATGAACTCCTCAATGCCGCCGAAGAAATCTTCCGCAGGCAAGGGGTTCATGTGCCATTACAAGCCATCATTGATCATGCGGGCGTGGGACGTGCAACGTTTTATCGTAATTTTGCAGATCGTAAAGCGCTGGTGGCTGCCTTGTTGGAACGAGCGATTACACGTTTAGAACAACGGTCGCAGGCTTTACTGGCATTTAATGATGGTTTTATTCGTTTGATTGAAGGTCATATCGAACAACTGCCGCATTTAGTTGTACTGATTGATTACTGGCGTATTATTGATCGGCAAGACCCAATCATGCTAAACATTTATCAAAGACGCGATAAAGCGTTACAGCCACTGATTGATCAAGCCATACAACATCAGCTTTGTCGTCCTGATCTTACTCCACAAGATTTCGGAATGATCACAGCGATCTTGGGGTCTTCATTTCAAGGGCATAATACATCAGATCAAGTGCGCTTAGCCAAACGAGCAATAGAATTATTATTAAACGGCATTAAAGTTTAGTTCGGGAAATAACATGGATAAAAGCCCTCGCTATCTTGAGACACCTCCAGATTGGTCTGCTGATGAGCGCCCAACCTTACCCGGCTCGCCTGCTGCAATTGCCCATGCCAGACCAAAACGTCTTGCTTACTTCGTTATTGGTCTGTTTATATGTATTGCAGCCAGTTTAAGTAATGGTTTTATCGTTGCGAATTTGCCGATTTTCCAAGGTGAGTATGGCCTGACCCCATCACAGGCAGCATGGCTACCTGCAGCCTATGTGATGGCCAATGTCAGTTCCAACCTCATCTTATTCAAAGCACGGCAACAATATGGCTTACGCCTGTTTTCTGAAATCGGTTTGCTGGTTTTTATTGGTGTACTGATTCTGCATATCTTTGTCAAAACCTATGAAATGGCCTTATTTGTACGTTTCATTGCAGGTCTGGCTGCTGCACCACTGAGTTCGCTGGGAATGTATTACACCATGCAAGCTTTTGGTAAGGCGGATATGGCCAAAGGGATTTATTTGGCTTTCGGCTTTCAGCAACTTGGTCTACCTTTGGCTTGGATCATCTCGCCTTTTCTACTTAGCGCCAATCAGTGGGATGTGATTTATACCTTTGAATTGGGTTTGGCAATTTGCTGTTTTGCCATGGTGGTGGCATTAAAACTGCCTCGCAGCTTACGCTTAGAGGTGTTTGAGAAGCAGGACTTTTTTACCTTTGCCTTGCTCGCCCCTGGTTTTGCTTGTTTGTGTATCGTACTGACCCAAGGGCCTATTTTATGGTGGTTCAATAGCCCTTGGCTGGCTTATACCTTAATTGTCGGTTTTTGCTTGATTGTATTAGGGCTTACTTACGAACATTACCGCAGCAACCCACTGATTATGACCCGTTGGTTAGCGGCAGGTGATTTACTCAGTTTTGTAGTCAGTGCCTTTGCCTTACGTTTGCTCATGTCAGAGCAAAGTTATGCCGCAGTTAATTTCCTCAAGACCATGGGCATGGGCCCTGATCAATTTGTACCGCTTTATATGGTGATCTTTTGTGGCACCATTGCAGGTTCAGTATTCAGCGCGCTGACCTTCCATCGCGAACGTTTAATTTTAAATTTATTCCTTGCTGAAATCCTGATTTTAATTGCCTGTGCCTTGGATTATCACCTGACCAGTGATGTGCGCCCTGCTAACTTCTATCGCAGTCAATTCTTAGTCAGCTTTGCAGGTGGGGTCTTTATCGGCCCGCTGTTGCTGATGGGTTTTATGCGCACCTTACAACGTGGTCCACAATATGTGGTGACCTTTATTGTGCTGTTTTCAGCGACACAGAACTTTGGTGGTTTGGTCGGCTCATCCTTCTTCAACACCTATCAGCAACGCCATACCTATGATTATAAAGTGGAAATCAATAGCAATCTGGATCCCACCGATCCGATTGTTGCACAGCGTTTACAAGCCTATCAGCATAGTGCCATGATCAATACCAATGATCCTGTGCTGCAAAACAACCAAGCCTTGCAGAACCTGAATAAAGTGGTCACCCGTGAAGCGCAAGTCCGTGCCTATAACGATGTGATCGTATTGAACGGTATTTTTGCAGTGGTGTTACTGCTATGGGGCTTATTTAAATACGCACGCAATAAATACAAAACCCGCAAAAATTTGCAAGCAGCCAGTTAATCCTTTTTGATTGAGAAAAGATGATGTCAGAACAAGATAAACCCGAAGAGAATAATGCTCGAACCACGGAGCAAAATGAAACAACGCCAGTAGCAAGGGCGCCTGAAACTGTGGCACAAATGCCACCACCGCCTCCTCCGCCGACCAGTAAGCTAATCAAGACCAAACGCTCGACCCTGTGGTGGATGCTATTGGTATTATTGGTGGGTATCACCATTATCTTATGGGCGTGGCGCATTGGTCCATTCCATACAGCGGTTGAACAAACCGACAATAGCTATGTGAAAGGCAAAACCACCATCCTGTCTTCGCAGATCAATGGCTATATCAAAGATGTGCTGGTCAAAGACTTTGACCAAGTCAAACAAGGTCAGGTGTTAATGCATATTGATGCCACCACCTATGATCAAAAGGTCACACAGGCAGCATCTGGCGTTGAGCAAGCCGAAAACAGTCTTGCCAATCAAACCCAAGCCATTGCACAACGTCAGGCCGATGTTGTCGCGGCACAGGCCAAACTGGATCAGGTCAAAGCACAATATGATTTATCTGTGGCACAGCTGAAACGCTACCAGCAATTGGGAGATAGCGGTGCTGCATCTAAATCTGAACAAGACAAAGCCGCGGCAGATGCCCAAAATAATCACGCCTTACTGAAACAGGCCGAAGCCAATATCTTGGTGGCACAAGAAGCCTTAAAAACGGCACAAGTGGCGCAGACAGGTTTAAAAGCACAAGTCAATAGTGCACAGGCACAACTCGACCAAGCCAATACCACCAAGGACTACAGCACCATTGTTGCCCCATTGGATGGACAATTGGGTGAGGTCAATCCACGCGTTGGTCAATATGTGGCGGCGGGAACACAACTGCTTTATCTGATTCCAACACAGACTTGGGTGATTGCCAACTTTAAGGAAACTCAAATTGCCAATATGAAAATTGGGCAAAAAGCCTCTTTCACCGTCGATGCGATGAATCATCAGAAATTTACCGGACATGTCGAGCAAATTTCCCCTGCGGCAGGTTCAGAATTCAGCGTGCTGAAACCTGACAATGCCACAGGTAACTTCACCAAGGTGGTGCAACGGATTTCAGTCCGTATCGCCATTGATCCAAATCAAAAAGGTATCGAAAACTTACGTCCTGGGATGTCGGTAATTAGCTCTGTGGACACCGACTCCTAATGCAAGACTGACATTCTCAATCAAATCCATTTACAATGTGATCAAATCCATTTCTCTTGTTCGAAAATGTTTGATCACATTGCTTTTCCTACCCCCTATCAAACATTAGCGTTTCCCAGTTCGGTTCAACTGACGATTAAGCGTTTAGATCTGATTCATCCACAGATTTCAGGCAATAAATTTTATAAGCTAAAATACAACCTGCTCGCAGCTCAACAACAAGGTTTGACCCAAGTCCTCACATTTGGGGGGGCATTCTCCAATCATATTGCCGCAACTGCCTATGCCGCGCAGCACTTTGGCTTTGAAAGTATTGGCATGATCCGAGGTGAAGAACTTGCGACCCGTGACTTAAACCCTACCCTACAGACAGCACAAGATTTTGGCATGCAACTACATTTTGTCAGCCGAGCCGAGTATCGTCTGCGTCATGAGGCTGAGTATATACAACAACTACAACTGCAATATCCTCAAGCCTTTATTGTTCCAGAAGGTGGCAGCAATGCACTTGCACTGCAAGGAACACAGGAAATTTTGAGCGAAGATGACCGAAAGAATTATGATGTGATTTGTTGTGCAGTTGGAACAGGTGGCACTATTGCAGGCTTAATTGAAAGCAGTTCAGAACAACAACAGATTTTAGGCTTTTCTGCATTGAAGGGCGATTTCCTAAAACGAGATATTCAACAGTGGACCAATAAAAGTAATTGGTCTTTAACCGATGCTTATTGTTGTGGAGGTTATGCCAAAACCACCGTTGAGTTGCTGCAATTTATGCAGCACTTTGAACAACAATATGCAATTTCTTTGGAACAGGTCTATACCGCAAAGATGATGATGGGGCTATTCGATTTAATCCAACAACAATATTTTCCTGAAAATAGCCGTATTCTGGCAATCCATACTGGTGGTTTACAAGGTCGCTTAAAATAAAAGTCACCCGAAAGTGACTTTTCACCTGATCGAATCAAGTGCTTAAAACCAGCCATCACCAATCGGCTTATTGTCCATAAACACCACTAAACCTTTGACAATACGATAAATAAACCAGATTGATGCTGCGAATAGAATCGGAATGCCAATGAGTACAAAAGACAAGATAAATCCAATAATTGCAGCAATGAGCGTGATCCAAAAGGTTTTGATTTGCCATTCAAAATGACTAGCCAACCATGTTCCTTTAACTTCATCGCGTTTCATATAATTCATAATAATCGCAGCAATACTGGTCAATCCCACAAAAATACTGGCCGCATAAAGCCCATATATAATTAAGGTATATTGTCTGAGTGAATCTTGCTGATTCGGCGGTGTGTCTTCTAAAAAAGTCTTATCATTCATTATTGTTATCCCCTTTATTGAGACCAATTTTATAACATGCTTTGATTTTAAAAGTATATTTTTTAATCAAACAATCAGCATACTCAAAAGGCTTTAAATCTTTTATAATTGCCCGCTTTTCCTCCCTTGAGTATTTCCCCATGGTTCATCAAGTTGATGTTGTTGTTTTAGGTGCTGGTGCATCGGGCTTGATGTTGGCTGCAGAAGCAGGCAAACGTGGGCGCTCGGTTGTGGTATTGGAAAAAGCCAATAAAGTCGGCAAAAAGATTTTGATGTCAGGTGGTGGTAAATGTAACTTTACCAATCTGGAGGTCGAAGCTGCCAATTATCTGTCTGAAAACCCGCATTTCGTCATCTCAGCCTTAACCCGTTATACCAACTGGGACTTTATCGGTTTGGTCTGTGAATACGGCATTGAGTATGAAGAACGCAAACACGGGCAATTATTCACCCTCAAAGGCTCAAAAGAAATTCTGGAACTTTTACTTGCAGAATGTGACAAAGCCAAACGGGTTCAGATTCAAACCCACTGTGAAGTACAACAAGTGAAGGCTCAGGCGGATTCAAGTTTTATCATTGAAACCAGTCAAGGGACTTATCACTGTGAGTCTTTGGTGGTGGCAACTGGCGGTTTATCCATTCCCACACTTGGTGGCTCAGGTTTTGGTTATGAACTGGCACAACAGTTCGGACACCATGTCTTCCCAACTCGTGCAGGTCTGGTTCCCTTCACCTTCTCAGACCAGTTTAAAGAAGTCACCACCCGCTTGAGTGGCAATGCCTTAGATGCCACTTTGGTCAACGATCGTCATCAATTTACCGAAGCTTTGCTGTTTACCCATCGTGGTCTCAGTGGTCCAAGCTCACTGCAACTTTCGAACTACTGGCATGTTGGGGAAAGCTTTAAAATTGATTTCTTCCCAAGCCAAGACTTTGCACAATTTTTTAAAGATAAGAAAAAGTCACAGCCTAAAGTTCTACTACGCACCTTAATCAGTGAATTTACCGCCAAAAGTATCGTACTTGAATTACAACAACTGATTTGGGCAGAACAAAGTGAAACGCCAATTGGCAACCTCAGTGATGTACAGCTCGAACATATTGCGGCGCAATTGCATGCCTTTACGGTAAAACCATCAGGCACGGAAGGCTATCGTACTGCCGAAGTCACGCTCGGTGGGGTAGACACCAGCGAAGTCTCTTCCAAAACCATGGAAAGTAAAAAACAGAAAGGCCTCTATTTTATCGGTGAAGTACTCGATGTAACGGGACACTTAGGCGGCTATAACTTTCAGTGGGCATGGTCTTCTGCCCAAGCCGCAGCTCAATTCGTTTAATGCAATCTCATACTGCGGGCTTAATTCGGTATAGCCCGCTTCAGTTACGTTGCTCGGAAGAATTTGCCGCTTCTGAAGTTGTGATGTGCTGCGTACTTTCAATACTTTTCTCTTTCGAAGAGTTTGATTTAGCAACCACAAACTTATAAGCACTCGCCAAGAATCCAACCGTAATCCCTGCAATAATAATCGGTGCGAATACTCGATTTGGCCTCTTCATTTCATTCTCCTATCGACTTTTTATTTAGAGACTATTGATACTTGAGCGATAAATGAATTGCTTTTGAGGTCAAATTTTTTCATTAAAGCCTTTGAACCCGCTTAAAACACCCGATTACAATCCCAAATAACACTCAATAGCGCTGATACAAACAAAACGACCACCCTGCTTAGAGTGGTCGAATTGATCAAAAAAATCAAAGATTATTTTTTCTATTCATCCGAATATGGCGGTGTTGGTGGCGTCGGATTGACTGTATTGGTAGATGTTGGTGCCGTTGGACTCACAGGATTTGTTGGCGTAACTTCTTCCTTATGTAAAGGATTCGGTTGTTTTGCTTCAGCTTTGGCTTTATCCAGCAAATCGCTGAGTAAACGTTCCGCAGGTTGTCGTCCACCTAAACCAAAGGCCAAGGCAAACGCCACAGCAACTGAGCCAAGTGTTAAACCGAAAGCCAAATTCACAATCGAATCCGCAATACCCATGGCTTTTAAGCCCATTGCAATCACTAAGCCCATAATGAGAATACGGACCAGATTTGCCAACCAGCGTGAGCTGTTGTATTCACCACGTTGAACAATATTGGCAACCACATTGGCCAACCAGAAGCCGATCACCAGAATCACAGCACCAAGCAAGATACTGGCACCGAACTGGATAAACATCGCAATCAGTACACTGACCTGCTCTAAGCCAAGTCGGTTTGCTGCTTCTGAAACTGCAAATAACATGGTAAAGAAAACAATGAGATAACCAACCACATCAGACACACGGGTTTGTCCCAAGAAGCGTTGTAAATCCAGCTTCATCGGGATTTCATCCACCCCGGCCCCAGAAATCAATTCAGCTACTAAACGTCCCACAAAACGCGACACGATATAGGCCACAATCAAGATCAAACCTGCTGCAATAATTTGTGGTATTGCATACATGATTTGATTCAGCATGGCGGTTGCAGGTTGAGAAATCGCTTGGATACCCAGTGCTTCAAAGGCCACAATTAAGGTGGTGATAATAATAATGGCAAAGACGAATGAACCTAAGAATTTGGCCACATTGGAGTTTTTAAATAAGCCAACTTTTTCTGCTTGTGCTTGTAGACCAAGACTATTACTGAGTCCCTCGACAATCCCACGAACAATTTTCGCCAGAATATATCCCACGAAAATAATGACAGCGGTGATGAACAGATTCGGTAGATAAGCAATCGCTTCATTCACCATATTCTGGACAGGGATCAATAAGCCCGTTAGACCAAGAATAGATAAAACAATTGGTAAGAACAGTAATAATACCAACCAATAAAAAATCTCACCGATATTGGTACTGAGTGAACTGACACCGACTTCATTACTGAGCTTTTCATCCAGTTCCGTTCTGGCAAGCACATTGGTCAACCCCGCACGAACCAAACGTGCTACGATCCAACCAATAAAACCCACCACGACTGCTGCCAGCAAGTTCGGAATGTAGGCCAACACACGACCCACCATATTGCTGAATGGATCACTGACCCCACTGATATTTAAAACATTCAGTGCGCCAACGACAGCAAGAATCATCACAAACCAGAACACCAGTTTGGAGACCAGATTTTCGATATTTGGGGTACGGCCTGTGGCAGAAGACAATTTATGATTGGTATCAAGTTTTTGCAGTAATTTTTTCACACCTGCTGCAATCACTAAAGCAACAATCCATCCCACCAATAGGATGACAACTGCAGCAAAAATAGGATGAAACTGATCCCAATAATACATTGCATCAAATCCTCCTCGATTGGAGGGGTCATTAAAAAATTCATTCATGTTGTTATCCTTATATTGTGTTTTAAATCTTGATACACATCCACCCAAGAACGTTCTGCAATAAAGAACATGATTTATGGATGCTTCCACCTTAGTTTTTGTCTATTTTCCAATCAATCAATGGCATCACTAATACAACAAAAAGGTCTCATAATTTTGCAAAAAAGCCCATTGATTCACATCAATGAGCTTTATGATGAATAGGTTTTGGTCTAAAGATATGCTTGCTTAAACATTCAGAATAGCCGACTGCATATGTGCCATTGTCACTTGAGCAGTTGGATTGGCTGAATGATCAGCAACCATATAAACAAGTAATGCAATCAGGAAGATTCCCACCATAATCAAAATATAAACGGGCAATCTTCTCTTTTTGGTAATTTCTTCTTTGCTGGCCACATGAGGCTGTGGCTTACTAAAATCATGCATGATAGCAGCCCTCATCCTTTTACTTTTCAAGTTTTATATTAGCAACACCGACTGTTGCATTGTGTGAAAAAGCTTCGGACTATCGTTGCACTGGTTGCAGAACTCTACTTTTCATTGGTCTTCTTTTTGTTTAAAATATAGGCGGTTTTAGAATGGGTTAAAATAAGCTATAATACGCGCCTCATTTCTCAACCGTTCTGCTTTATGTCCTATAGCCAACAAAGCATCTCCCTCGAATTAGACACTGATGTCACCCATCAATGTTTTTTACATCACACACGCGATGAACATTTGATTGGAATTATTGAGTTCAATAAGCCGAGCTATATCTTAAAATGGGGCGATTTAGAGTACTTCCGTCGTCGTACCGAAGAATTTTCGGTGATGCCTTTGCCCGACTGTATCAATGCCATGATTGTCGATATTCGCAATGTACAACCGTTTCTGGATAATGAGGTGCCTATTCTGCCATGGCGTCTACTAGAAGAAGATTGTCCAGTACGTCTGGTCGTCCCACAGGATCGCTTGGAACACTATATCGGCTTGTTCGAACCGACGTGGTTAACCACCGATGTCGACACGGCCATTCAAGAAATTCGTGAATTTATGGATATGTTTGTACATTAAGACGATCAAACACAACATCGTATTTTATTGCGTTTAACTACCCGAAAAAAACAATAACAAGATAAATATCACGGTGGAAGCATGTAAACCCATAGCCCAATTTGCCGGAGACACATCCACATTGGGCTGTTTATGATAAATCACCCAAAGATACAGTGCACAAAGAAAAAACCATAAACTATATGCCGCAACAACCAATAAGGTCAGCCCGACCATGATATTTCGACCTAAATCGCCCCACCCACCAACGGAGGTCGTCGTATAACTGTAGATGAGTAAAATGCTCATGATGAGCATTCCTACAAAAAAAGCGATATAAGGAACTTTGCCAATTGCCTTTTTTCCGACTTGCTCCTCCATCCTATTCTTTTTCCTTTTTCTTTTTCTTATAAAACAACTAAAAGTGATGATGTATTTGCTTTACCAATAATTCTCGACTGCAATATTGCCTTCACCACGACGATTCATAATGAGACCACGTTGCTTCAGCGCTTCTTTGGTATCTTCCACCATTTGTGGATTACCACATAACATCACATGACTACTGTCTCGGTTAAAAGACAGTCCTGCTGCTTTTTCTAATTCACCATTGCCAATTAAAACAGGCAAACGATCATGCAGAGCGGCATTCGGATCACGGGTAATAATTGGAATAAACTTAAAGCCGGTATGCCCTTCGCCAAATAAGTCGGCAATCTCTTGAATACGCTCGACATAAGCCAACTCAGATTCCGTACGGACGCTGTACACCAGATTGATCTGCTGGTATTTATTCCACGTTTCAAAGTCTTGTAACATCGACAAAAACGGTGCCAGTCCTGTCCCTGTTCCCAATAACCATAAATCCTGTGGTAAAGGTTGCTGATAACGTGCCAGCGTTAGATAGCCATAGGAAATTTTTTCCAGATACAACTCATCCCCAACTTTGAGGTGTTGCAGATTCGAGGTAAAAGCACCATCAGGCACAACGATTGAAAAGAATTCTAAAGTTTCATCAAAAGGTGAAGAAACCACAGAATAGGCACGTACCACCAATTCTCCCTCAACCATTAAACCAATACGGGCAAATTGCCCTGCGGTAAATTTGAAATGTGCTGGACGGGTCATGGTGAAGCTAAAAAGATTATGAGTCCAACGGTGTACAGATAAAACCTTTTCTACGCTAAATTTTTCAATTGACATGATGAGAACGTGGCACGAAACAGTGCGCTCATGTTAGCATGATCGAATAATTGATGGATACTCAAAACATTAAGGCTATTTAACATGCGCATGACATTACGCCAGTTGGCTGTTTTTGTGGCGGTCGCTCAGGAAGGAACGGTTACCAAAGCGAGCGATGCTGTCCGACTCACACAAAGTGCGGCAAGTATGGCCTTAGCTGATTTAGAAGATGGTCTGGGTGCACCGCTGTTTGACCGTTTAGGTAAACGATTACAACTCAATGATTTGGGACGTTTTTTACTCCCACAAGCCTTAGAAATTTTAGGTCGCTGTGAATCTTTTGAACAAGCTGCTAAAGGTGAACTTCAAAGCATTGACTTACGTTTAGGTGCCACTCTTACGATTAGTGACTATTTAATGCCAGATTTGATGGCTGACTTTTTACAACGTCATCCACAAGCACATTTGCAACTGCAAGTGGGCAATACCCGTCAAATGATTGAAGCAGTCAATCAGTTCCAATTGGATCTTGCCTTGATTGAAGGTTCTTGTCATTTACCTCAACTGCAATGTATCCATTGGCGTGATGATGAGCTCGCTGTATGTTGTGCGCCTGATCATCCCTTAGCACAACTGAATCGCCCAATCAGCCCAACCGATTTTCTAGATGTGGAATGGATTTTACGTGAGGAAGGTTCAGGTACACGTGAAGTGTTTGATAATGCAATTTTGCAAGATCTGCCCGATGCCAATATCCGTTTAACTTTGGGGCATAATGAAGCGATCTTAAAAATTGTCGCAGGTGGTTTAGGCATGTCCTGCGTGTCACGACTCGCGATTGAACCGCTTCAAGAGAAAGGCCAACTGGTAATCTTGGATACTCCATTCTGGCAATTAACCCGCCCGCTCTATATGTTAGTGCACCGTCAAAAGTATCAAGGACCAGGTTTAAAAGCCTTTTTGCAGTTCTGTGAAAATAAAGTTTAATTGTTTTGAAAATAAAAAACGCTTCTAGTCAGAAGCGTTTTTTATTGCATGTATGATTAGAAGTCGAAGCTGACCCCCAATTTATAGGTACGGCCTGCGCCTACTGTGGTAAAGCCACTGGTAAACACGCCATCCCAATATTTTTTATCTGCAACATTATCAACATTGGCACGGAAAGTTGTATTGACCCCACCAAGTTTGGTCGCATACTTCGCACCCAAATCAACCAGCGTATAATCAGGTAACTTGAGTGTGTTATCCGCCGTTAAATATTGCTCATCAACATAAGTCGCAAAGGCATTCACGCTTAATCCTTCAACAAATGGGATTTGATAATCTACACCCACACCTGCTGTGAACTCAGGCGTACCTTCAATCGTTTTCCCTGAAAGATTCACACCACTTGAAATCGCTTTTTTATATTCGGTATCGATATAAGCCAGATTACCGTAAACAATCAGGTCCTCAGTGACTTTACCTGAAAAACCATATTCAACCCCTTTGGATTCGGTCTTCGCACCATCAGTTGTGATTTGTGTTGTTTTACCATCTACATATCGTGGATCATCTTTTGCCAACTGCATTGTCATCGTACTTGGCTTTTTAATTTGATACAGTGCTAGAGTATGTAACCAACGATCTCCTTGATATTTGGCACCGACTTCATATTGTTTGCTTTCAAAGGGCGCAAAGGTTTTATTATTATTTACATCCGTAGCCACATTCACGGTTGCCCCTCTCACCAGACCTTCAACATAGCTGGCATAGAACGAGGTTTCCTCACCAAAAGGTTTCACAACAATGGCTGCACTTGGAGATACTTTATCATCCTTTAATTTAATATTGGTCGTCAGTGCTTTTAAATCCATGTCTTGATAACGTACACCTAAAATAAACTGTAGCTTATCATCCAGCATGGAAATCTGGTCACTCAGACTATAGCTGACATATACATCATCCGCAGTAGGAACAATCTCTGGCCATGTATTCGGCATATGCCCTTCATTGCTTGGATTGTAAATATTGGTTGGGAAATAAACCTCTGTTGCCCCCCGCCCTTTATGTTGGCTGTATTTACGTTTGAGATAATCCGCACGGAATGCCAACGTATGAGAAATATCACCCGTGAAAATTTGACCTTCTAAACCCGCATTAAAAGTCGTGTTATGTTCCTTTGAACCAACTCGATAATATTGTGCCAGTGCATCACCATTCGCCCCAATCAAAGCAGGATTATTCATTCCCATTGAGTTGGCTGGCAGGTCACGTACAACCATACGTGTCCCAAATAAATGTCCACGATACTCACGTTCATTAAAACCTGCACCTGCAAAGGCTTTTAAATTCGGTAAAAGCTTATATTCCCCAGATAGTCCCACGTAATTGGCACTTTGCATGCCTTCTAAATGTGGAAAATAATTCAATTTGCCATCTGGCGCAGCTAAAACACGTTTCAACGTTGAAAAAGAGATCATAGCCGGTGAACCACCCTCACGACTATCACGTGTGGTATAGGCATCAAAATTAATTTTGGCTTGATCCGTGGTGTAGTCGAGAGCCAATACCGCTGCGCTATTTTTATCTTCTAAGCCATCAACAATGTGTTCACCTTGTCCATAAGTCGCACTGACGCGTGCTCCGAACTCCTTGTTTTCACCAAAACGACGTGCCACATCAAAACCTGATTTGTAATAGCCGCCATCTTCATACATGGCTGAAACTTGGGTCAAATCTCGATCGGCACGTTTGGTGGTTGCCATCACCACACCACCAACACTACCGCCTGGGGCCATCCCTGCAATCAATGCATTTGGACCTTTGAGTACGCTGGCTGAGCTTAAAATATCAGTCGGGGTACGACCACTTGGTGACATGCCATAAGAACCATTGATATTGGCATCTTCCCATGTTACTGGAAAACCACGGATCATAAAGTTTTCGTTTAAATGGCCACTGTTGGTGGTGGTACGAATACTTGGGTCATTTTTAAGAATGCCCGCAATCGAGTCAGCTTGTTTATCTTTAATCGCCTGCTCGGTATAAGACTGGATACTAAAGGGTGTATCCAATACCGCTTTCTCACCGAGTATCCCTAAACTGGCATCTTTTTTAAGTTTGCCTGTCGCATCCGTTTCTTGTGAATCTGCTTTTACGGTAATGGTCGGTAAAACTGTGCTGTCATCAGCAAGCGCGAACATTGGCAAAGCAATAAGAGATAAAAATAAGATATTCTTTTTCACGTGATCAAACCCCGATAAAAATTTGACCACAGTATATAAGATAAATTAACAAATGATAATAAAAATCATTAACAAAATAATTACCATTCATTTAGTCAATCTGAAAGTCTTATGATGAGAATCCAAATAAATAAGCTCTCACCTCGTTATTGGATAGTATATCTTGCCTTTATCGGCCAAATTGCCGCTCGCATGGAATGCCATCATGATCACCATCCATCTTGGTATTCGGACAATTTCTTAAAAAGAAGACAGCTTCCTCATAAGAATGCATTTGAGAACAATGCTCACGCCCATCACAGCTAAATTGGGCACCTACAGCAGTTGTTGAGCGTGCTGCTTGTATAGGCCGTTCTGGATCATATTGCAACGCCCTTTCTGTTTTTTCAGACAACTTTACTACAGGTAAATCCCCAATCTTTTTTCGCTGTTCTTCAACAATTCGCTTTTGTTGCTCTATCAATTGAGCTGTTTTTAATTGTTCTGATTGCAGATAAGACTGATATTTCTGGAAAACCAAAACTGCCAAAATCACAATCATTACGACACCAATGACCGTAACGATTGCTCCCTGCTTAGAAGAAGTACTTGATTGAGGCGCTACAATAGTGCTTTTGCGAATAGGCGTAGGCATTAGATCCAAACGTTCAATTTGAACAGCTTTAAATTTCCCTTTATCGGTATCGTGCACCATGGAAAATTTTAGTTTTTCACCAAGCTTAGGTTCCCCTCCAGCTCGAGGAAAATCACGAATATGAAAGAAAATATCGCTTTGCTTCCCCTCGACTTCAATAAAACCAAAGCCCCGTTCAGCATTATATTTTTTAATTTTACCCTCAACCAACATCATCAACACACGCTTATTATATTGCCCCTATTCTAATCAAAAAGAGGCTAAAAAGCCTCTTTTATCATGTACCTAAACTAAGTGCGAATATTGAAAGATATCAACTTAAGCAATTAACGTCGAAAGTTCGACAACAACTCGGTTGTAATCGACTTATTGTGATTGGCAATTTTGGTCTTCTTGGTTTTAGCAGGATTTGCATCAACACGCTCAATTTGCGTTGCTTTAAACTTCCCACCATTTTCAAGCGCCACAAATTTCACTTTTTCATTTCTTTTCGGCTCGCCTTCTGCCGCAGGAAAATCTGAAATATGAAAAAAGATATCGCCTTCAGATGTCGCAATAAAACCAAATCCTTTATCAGGATTATATTGCTTAATTTTTCCTTGATAGAACTCTTGTGCCATGACATTTATCCTATGTTCTCAATGTAATCATTACAGTATATCGAAATAAAAAAGAGACTTTCAATCCACCCTGAAAGGTTCTACGGATGGATCAAGTCTCTTTTTATCGGTCTGGTAAAATTAGTCTTTTTGCACGCTACCAAAAATCTTGTCACCTGCATCACCCAGACCAGGAACAATATAGCCTTCTGCATTCAGACCTTGGTCAACCGATGCGGTATAAATACGGACATCTGGATGTGCAGCTTCAACTTTGGCAATGCCTTCTGGTGCAGCAACCAAAATCATGACACGAATATCTTTACAGCCACTTGCTTTCAATACATCAATGGCCGCAATTAAAGAGTTCCCTGTTGCCAGCATTGGGTCAATGATCATGGCTAAACGATTGGCAACATCTGGCACTAACTTTTTGTAGTAAGTGCGTACTTCTAAGGTCGCTTCATCACGTTCCAGCCCCAAGACGCTGACTTTAGCACTTGGAATCAGGCTAAGAACGCCTTCAAGCATCCCGATACCAGCACGCAGAATCGGTACAATGGTGATTTTCTTCCCTGCGATACGTTGAGTTGAGACTTTCCCTGCCCACCCATCAATTTCATGATCAACAACAGGAAGATCCTTTGTTGCTTCATAAGTCAGTAACATCGTGACTTCTTGCGCTAATTCACGAAAGTTCTTGGTACTAATGTCAGAACGACGTAGCAAGCCAAGTTTATGGCGAATAAGCGGATGACGAATTTCTTGAATCGACACGAGTGAGTACCTAGGTAATGTTAATCTTGTTCTATTATAAAACGTTTTTTACTCGTCAATAAAAAAAAGCCCTAACTTTAGGGCTTTTTTTTATCAGTTATACACGTTTAATAAATGCCTTTTTGCACCAAAGTAAGAATAAACTCTTGTAACTCTGGTGAAACTGCAAAAACTGCATACTTAGCTAAATAAATCATTGGGTCAGGATAAATACCTAATACAAAGACTAATAAAGCAGCTCCGAGTACCATAATACCACCAACTTGTGTACCCCAATGCTCATCAGCATCAATACGAGGCACATCTGGTGGAGTCATGTACATAACAACCATCACACGCAGGTAATAATATAAACCGATACCACTACCAACAATTACCATTGCTGCAAGGAACCAATGTGCGCCCATTACGGCTGTTTTCACAACCATGAACTTACCAATGAAGCCCGCGGTTAATGGAATACCAGCTAACGATAACATCATTACGGTTAAAGTCGCAGTCAAGATCGGACGACGCCAGAACAAACCACGATACTCAGCTAAACTACCAGCTTCATCCTTATTGTTATAAGGACTCGACATTAATGTCACGACACCAAAAGCACCAACAGTGGTCAACACATAAGTAATAATATAAACATTGACTGTTTCAAAGGTCATGAAACCACGAATTTGAATAAATTCAATATTTTGTGCGCTAACCAAAGCGACCAATAGATAACCGAAATGAGCAATCGATGAATAAGCAAGGATACGCTTGAGATTGACTTGACGAACAGCCAATAAGTTACCAACGACGATCGAAACGACAGCCAGAATGGTAACCATTAATTTTAGACTATCGGCAAGAATAAATCCTGAAGATAAAACATATCTAGCAAATAAGCCAATCATGGCAACTTTAGAGACTGTTGCTAAGAATGTAGCCATTGGTGCAGGTGCACCAGCATACACATCAGGTGTCCACTTATGGAAAGGTGCTAATGATAGCTTAAACCCAACTGCAAAAAGTATAAGACCAAGTCCAAGCACAACAGCAGGCTGACTAAAGCTATTAAACATTCGGCTTGGTTCGGCTGCAAAAGATAAGCTACCTGTATAAGCATAAACGTAGGCCATCCCCATAAGCAACATTGCAGAAGCCGTTGCCGAAAGCACAAGATATTTAATCCCAGCTTCCAAAGACTGACTACGTTGATAGGTATAAGCCAACATGCCATACACAGGAATCGACATTAATTCCAAGCTAATAAAGAATGATGCATAGTTCGTACTCGCAACTAATAACATCGCCCCTGTCACTGAACACAGTAACAAGATATAAAGCTCTTCGCGGTTTTCCTTATAGGTCTCAATATAAGCATGAGACAAAGTACAACAAGCCAAGGCTGCAATTAGAATCAGAAATTGATAGAGCATGGTAAATGGATCAACCATAAACATGCCCATGATATTTGATGGAATGAAACTCCCACTAAATATCGTATAGATAATCAAAATCGCAGCTAAATTCAGACCGACAACCGAAGTTGTCGCAATCAGGTTGTGATTACGTTTAATCGCTGTCAACAACATCACGACGATTGCAGTCAAAGCAACAATCATCACTGGAGCAAGTGGCATAAGCTCAGAAAAAGAAAGTGTGAAGTTCATGATTTATTGCATCTCCACATGTTCAAGTTGAGTTGCAGCCTGTTGAACAGTTTCAACAACTTCTTGTACTGGCATATAACTATTTACCAACCACTGCATGCTTGAATGAGACATATCCAAGAAAGTTTGTGGGTAAATACCTAACCAAACTAAACCAATTACACAGATCATCAGAATGCTGACTTCACGTGCAGATAGATCTTTTAACGGTGTTTTGTAGTGCTGCTTTTGTTCTGGATTCGGTTCACCAAATAAAGCTTTGTGAATCAGAATCAGACCATAAAGACCCGCAAACACCAAACTCACTGCGGCAATAATCGTGAAAGTCGGATAGGCTTTGAATGAACCCATAAGGATCAGGAATTCACCAATAAAGTTACCTAGACCTGGTACACCTACGAGCGCTGCAACAAAGAACATTAAGAAGAATGGCAAATATTGCAGTTGACCACGAAGACCGCCCATTAAGCGTAAATCACGTGTATGTACACGCTCATAGACTTGACCCGACATAATGAACAATGCAGCAGATGATAAGCCATGCGCCAACATCATGATCATTAGGCCTTGGAAAGTCAGAATATTACCTGCATAAATTGCAAGTAAGATGAAACCCATGTGTGAAATTGACGTGTACGCAAGTAAACGTTTCATGTCAGTTTGTTGGTACGCAAGGAATGCACCGTAGAAAATACCAATCAAGCCCAAAATGATCGCAATATCAGCAAACTGTGCTGACGCTGCTGGGAAGAATGGAATTACGAAACGAAGTAAACCGTACGCTGCTGTTTTAATCAAAATACCAGCTAAATCCACAGAACCCGCTGTTGGTGCTTGCGCATGCGCATCAGGCAACCAGCCGTGTAATGGGAAGACAGGTAGTTTCACCGCAAAACCGATGAACATACACACCATAAAGCCATATGCCAATGCTGGTACTTCTTTATCCAAGTGATTCGCCATACTCATGAGATAATAGTAATTAAAACTAATCTCTTGTGTATGCATGTATCCATAAGCAACCAGCCCCAAGATACCGATCAACATGATCAAACCAGCAACTTGTGTATAGAGGAAGAACTTGGTTGCAGCGTAAACACGTGAACGACCATTCGAGCCTTTATGACCCCATAACGCAATCAAGAAATAGATTGGTACAAGCATCATCTCCCAGAAGAAGAAGAACAAGAATAAGTCAATCGCCAAGAATACACCGATAACCCCACCTAAACTCCACAGGAGGTTTAAGTGGAAGAAACCTACGTTCTTTTGGATCTCACCCCATGAACAGCCTACTGCAAGTACACCCAGTAAGGCAGTCAACAGCACCATAAGCAGAGATAAACCATCCACCGCTAAGTGAATGCTAATACCTAAACTCTGAATCCAAGGTAGGTAGAATTCAGCAGCCCATTGGGGAGCTGGGCTACCTACAGCATAGCTATATGTACCACTTTGCCAAAGTGCAATGCCCAAACCAAAGGTAATGAGCATACCAATCAAGGCAATCCAACGCGGTAAATGTTGGTCGTATTTATCAACCAGCCAACAAATAAAACCAGCAATGAAAGGAACTAAAATCAGTGCGGGTAAAATTAAATTGTTTTCCATTTTATTTCCCCACAACCTGAATCACGATCAAGATCATCAATAACACCACTACACCGAGTGACATGCTTGATGCGTATTCACGTAATGAACCGGTTTGACGCGAACTGGTAAAGCTATTCCCGCCCTTCACAATGGCAGGCAATACTAACCATAAACCGTCAACTGGATCACGACCTAAAATTTTCGCAATCAATAAATAAGGTTTTACAAATACGATGTCATACAAGGCATCGAAACCGAATGCTGTACGGCAGATATGCGCTAAGCCTGAACCCAAAGAAGTCTGAGCAAACGATTTTACTGCGCCATACGCAAAGGCAAACAAGAAGATACCAACAGCCAAACCAACAAGGGCCACACCACTTGCTAAATGTTCAGCATGTGCAACAGCCGCTTCTAAGCTTTCAGGAATCACAAAACTTGGAATGCTTGCCGCAGTCAATAATTTTGCGACTGGCGCTTGCAGGAAGTAACCAATACCGGTCGATAACGCAGCAAGAATTGCAAGCGGTGCCCAGTAAGTCACGCCATGAATCGCATGCGCATGAGTTTTCTCTTCGCCGAAGAACACCACCCAGATTAAACGGAAAGTATAGATAGACGTTAAGAATGCACCAGCAACACCTACCCAGTACAAGGTATGGTAAAGCGGAAGATTTGCAATAGTCGACTGTGCATAGACTGCACCCAAGATCGCATCTTTAGAGAAGAAGCCAACGGTCACGATTGGAAGTGCGGCTAAGGCGCCACCACCAATGACGAAACACCAGAATACGAATGGAATCTTTTTACGTAATCCACCCATTTTGAAAATATTCTGTTCGTGGTGACATGCAAGAATTACGGCACCTGAAGAAAGGAACAATAACGCTTTGAAGAATGCATGAGCCAACATGTGGAATAAACCAGCTTGATATGCTTCAGCACCCACCGCCATAAACATATAACCGAGCTGACTCATGGTTGAGTACGCCAAGATACGTTTGATATCAGTTTGCACCAATGCGGCAAAGCCAGCCACCAGCAAGGTCACTGCACCCGTAATCGAAATGAATTGCATCACTTCTGGCGCCATTTCCATCACTGAGAACATACGGCAGCATAGGTAAACACCTGCTGTCACCATTGTTGCGGCGTGGATCAATGCAGAAACTGGTGTAGGACCAGCCATCGCATCGGCTAACCAAGTTTGTAATGGAATTTGCGCTGATTTACCTGCTGCACCCAAGAACAACATCAATGCTGTCCAGATCGACAATGATGAGCTTTGCGTCATCACAGTCGCTGCATTTTCAACAATGTACTGTGTATTCAACGTACCAAACTGTTGATAGAGCAAGAACAATGCGATGAGTAAAAATACGTCACCCACACGTGTTACGGTGAATGCCTTGATTGCTGCCCAACCATTTGCAGGGTTTGAGTAGTAGAAACCAATCAATAGATATGAACACAGACCTACGCCTTCCCAACCCAAGAACAATAACGCCAAGTTATCGCCAAGTACCAACAACAACATGCTGGCAACGAACAGGTTGAAATAAGAGAAGAAACGTGCGTAATCTTCTTCACCACGCATATACCAAGATGCGAAGATGTGAATCAAGAAACCAACACCCGTGATCATGCCTGTCATCAATAATGACAAACCATCAAGGTGCAAGCTAATGCCTGGCTCAAAACCGCCAACACTGAACCATGTCCATAAGTGTTGAACAAAAACGGTTTGGCCACTGCTGGTAAATGCAAGGCCAGCAATTAAAGCAAATAACGCAGATAAACCAACTGAACCGACACCAATAATGGCAGCGACATTTTCAGACAGTTTGTTACGCCCTGCCGCTAACAGGATAAAACCAATGAGCGGAAATAAAACGGTTAAATATAATGTACTCATCCGCGCATCTCACTAGCAGCATCCACATCCAGATGATGGAAGCGATGATAAAACTGAAGGACGATCGCAAGACCGATACATGCCTCTGCTGCAGCAAGCGTCAGAATCAGGATGAACATGATCTGTCCATCTGGCTGCGCCCATACGCTACCCGCTAAAACGAATGCCAAAGCCGCGGCATTCATCATTACTTCAAGGCTCATTAGCATAAATAAAAGGTTGCGTCGCACCATTACACCGTAAAAACCCAGTGCAAAAAGGATGGTTGCAACGATCAAACCATGTTCTAAAGGGATGTGTCCCATTATTCTTTATCCTCTTCTGCACCTGGTTCACGTTTGCCTAAGTGGAATGCTGCAACCAGTGCTGCTAGCAATAACATCGCGGCAACTTCTACCAATAATAGATAGTGAGTAAATAGTGCTTGACCGACAGCTTTCGGACCTACAACTTCTGCTCCCATCGGCGCAGAAATTGTGGTGTATTCGCCACCGAGCATCCACACCAAAAGCAAGCCCAATAAAAAGCTCATCAGTGCAGGAAAAGCCCAAGCCTCTGAACTCAACCATTTACTTTCTTGTTCAATGGTTTCTTGTCCAAGATTCAGCATCATCACAACGAAGACGAACAAGACCATGATGGCACCGGCATATACGATGATCTCAAGGGCAGCCGCGAACGGCGCACCCACGATCATGAAAATACCAGCAACCGCTAGAAGAGAAACGATCAAACTTAACAGTGCATGCACTGGATTCGTGTTAGTTACAACACGAACCGTTGAAACGATGGCCACAAGTGCCATCAAATAAAATGGCCACATCATGGTAATAAGCTCCGTACATCAACTGGTGCACTTTCTTTCTGTGCTTGACCTTTTTCTTTGCCGCTTACAGCCATACCAGTGACACGGTAGAAGTTGTAGTCAGGATATTTACCCGGTCCAGAAATGAGTAAATTCTCTTTTTCATAAACCAAGTCTTGACGTACATATTCACCCAATTCGAAATCTGGGGTCAGCTGAATGGCAGTCGTTGGACATGCTTCTTCGCACATACCGCAGAAAATGCAGCGTGAGAAGTTAATACGGAAAAATTCTGGATACCAACGTCCATCTTCTTTTTCCGCTTTTTGTAATGAAATACAGCCAACTGGGCAAGCAACCGCACATAGGTTACATGCCACACAACGCTCTTCACCGTCTGGATCACGCGTCAATACAATACGACCACGGTAGCGTGGTGGCACAATTTGTTCAGCCGGTACTTCTGGATATAAAATCGTGTCACGTTTACGTGTAACATGGCTAAACACCATCCACAACGAACGTACAATCGATCCGAATCCAGCTAGAATTTTATACATTTTGTACTCCCTGCTGTCCTAGGCCTGATTCATCAGAATCACAGCACCAGTCACTAACAAGTTGACCAACGCCAATGGCAAACAAACTTTCCAACCAAAGTTCATCACTTGGTCATAACGAGGACGCATTAACGAACCACGCGCCAAGACAAACATCATTACGAAGAATGCTGTTTTAATCACGAACCAGAATAATGGTGGAACAAATGGAATTTCTAAGTTAAATGGTGCAAGCCATCCGCCGAAGAATAAAGTCACGATCAATGCCGAGATCAAAACGACGTTGACGTATTCCGCAACGAAGAACATCCCCCACTTCATACCACCGTATTCAACATGGTAACCTTCCGCCAATTCTTGCTCAGCTTCAGGTTGGTCAAATGGGTGACGATGCGTAACTGCAACACCCGCAACCACAAAGATCAAGAAACCTAAGAATTGAGGAATGATGAACCACATATCACGTTGTGCTTCAACGATTTCACGCATGTTGAATGAGCCAGCAATCGCAACCACACCCATCAACGAGATACCCAAGAACACTTCATAAGAAATGGTTTGAGCCGCAGAACGAAGACCACCAAGTAATGAGTATTTGTTGTTCGATGCCCAACCACCAAATAACACTGCATAGACTGCGATACCCGCCATTGCCATAAAGAACAATAGACCGATACTCATATCTGCAACGCCCAGTGTAGGACTTACTGGGATCACCATAAACGAAAGTACCGCAGTTGCCATCGCAACGGCTGGTGCTAAACGGAAAGTCAGCTTATCAGCAAACTTCGGTGTCCAGTCTTCTTTGAACATGATCTTGAGCATGTCGGCAACAATCTGGAACATACCGCCAGGACCAACACGGTTTGGACCATAACGGTCTTGCCATAATGCCAAGAGACGACGCTCAATAAATGACATTAAAGCAGCAACCAAAACCACTACCAGCAAGATCACAATCGCCTGAATCACTGAATAAGCGATTGGCCAGTTCTCAGCCCAAAGTGGCGTTTGACGTATAATTTCTTGATTCATGAATTACACTCCTACCGCCACAGACACAGGCTCTGCCAATGAAACTGTTGGTGCTAAACCAATTGGGTAACCGATATAACCTGTTGGTAAATATTCGATGACTTGTACTGGCAAGCTAATGCTAGTCTCACCCGCTTGTACTGTAATACGTTGACCATCTTGAACATTTAAGCGTGTTGCATCTTGTTCACCCACCGCAAACATCGCTTCAGGAATGCGAGATTCCATTGCAGGTGTTTTGATAGTGAATTCACCAGAACCAAAGATATGGTGCATTGGCACAAGACGGAAACTTTCAGGGTTCACCACCACAGCTGTTGGTGCAACATAGCTACGTGCAGGACGTTTAGCTAAACGATCGAATAGACGGATACCTGAATCACCACCTTTTAAGTGACCACCCACTTCATCTTGGTATTTGTTCCAAGCTTGTGGTGAGTTCCAGCCCGCAGACCATGCGAAAGGTACCAATGAAGATGCCGTCTGAGTTCCGACATAACCTTCCATCGAGAACGTCAATGCTGAATCTGGATCAGTCGGCTGTTTCGGTTCATGAATCGATAACGGCGCACGAATTGCAGTACGACCCGAGTAACGACGTGGTTCACGTGCGATCTTCAAGCCGTGGATACGGTAACCCGCATCTGGCGCAACCTCTTCAATTGCAGCAAGTACGGGTACATTCTTGACGATGTCTTCAATCACATCATCCAACAATGTCCAATCAACTGCTTTGCCTTTAAGACCTGTCTCAACGGCATGTAACCAGCGCCATGATTCTTTGATCGCATATTCTGGCTTGTAGTAGCTTGGGTCATACACTTGATAGAAACGTTGTGCACGGCCTTCTTGGCTCACCACAGTACCATCACCTTCAGCGAAGCTTGCTGCCGAAAGTACGATATCCGCAAGTTTCAAGGTTTCAGTTTCACTATGATCCAAGACGATCACAGTTTCAGCTTTATCTAATGCAGCTTTGACTTGTGCTACAGGTAAACGACGGGTTAAGTCATTTTCAACCACAACCACGGCATCAAAATCTTGTGCAAATGCTTGTTCTAGGCTTAAACCGCCAAACAATGCCAAGCCCATTGAGTTCACTTCAGGAACAGTCAATGACAAGCCCGCATTTCCACCTAAGTTTTGCGCAACTTGAGCAGCAGCTTCCATGATTGCAGGATCTTGTAAACTAGTCCCCGAGATAATCAATGGCTTTTTCGCCGCTTTCAAAGTATCCGCAATGGTTTGCGCAAAAGCTTTGGCATCATCTGCCAAACCAGTCAATGCTTCACCTTTCACCGCAGCAGCAACCGCAAAACCTAAACGTGCGATGTCATTAGGCGATGCAACCACTTCACCTGTCGCCACATCCGCTAAACGCGTTTGCGTTGCCGCAAGGATATAGATAGGGGATTTTGCATCTTGACCGATACGTTGTACCGGTTCAGCCAACCAGTCTGGTGTACGTGTTGCAGCAGCCATTTCTTTGGCTTTGTTTTTCGCAGCTTGACGCACAGACAAGGCCATACGTGGTGCAGTTTGAGTTAAGTCTTCACCCAAGATCAACACCGCATCATAGCTTTCAATTTCACGCATGTTCGGGTTATAAATCCCCTGTGTTTGCATGATTGATGCTGCTAACTCAACCAAGTTCTGCTCTTTTTGAGACATCCCTGTTGAGTAGTTGTCTTGTCCAACCAACTCACGCAGTGCATAGTTTGATTCCAAGCTTGCGCGTGGAGAACCAATACCTAACACTTTCTTGCCTTTCAGCTGAGTAATCACTTGATCAAGCGCTTGATCAACAGTTACGGTTGCAACAGTTTCACCATTACGGAACTGTGGTTGACGTGGACGGTCTTCACGGTTCACATAGCCTGTACCGAAACGACCTTTATCGCAAAGGAAGTATTGGTTCACAGAACCATTGAAACGGTTTTCAACACGACGGATTTCGCCATAACGCTCACCCGGAGAGATGTTACAACCTGAAGAACAGCCGAAACATACGCTTGGCGCATATTGCATGTCCCATTTACGGTTATAACGTGCTGAATGAGTCTTGTCGGTAAATACACCTGTTGGACACACTTCAGTCAAGTTACCCGAGAATTCAGATTCTAAAGTACCTGATTCTGGACGACCGAAATAGACACGTGACGCATTGGCATAGACACCAAAGTCCGTCCCACCCGCATAGTCTTTGTAATAACGCACACAACGGTAGCAGGCGATACAACGGTTCATCTCATGCGCAATAAACGAACCCAACTCTTGGTTATAGTGAGTCCGTTTGGTAAAGCGATAACGACGACGATCGTGTTGCGTCATGACGGTCATATCTTGTAAATGACAGTGACCACCTTCTTCACAGACTGGACAGTCGTGTGGGTGGTTCGTCATCAAGAATTCAACAATCGACGCACGGAAATCCGTTGCTTCTTTGTCTTCAATCGAAATATAGGTATTGTCGGTCGCAGGTGTCATACATGACATCACCAGACGTCCACGTGTGTCCTCAGGATTCGCATACTGAGTCACCGCACATTGACGACAAGAACCAACAGAACCTAAGGATGGGTGCCAACAAAAATACGGGATGTCGATGCCAAGGCTAAGACATGCTTGTAGCAAGTTTTCTGAGCCGTTGACTTCATACGATTTTCCATCGACATGAATTGTAGCCATAGTCGAATTCCTTAAGCTTGTTCTACGTCTAGAGCAGGAGCATGGGTTTTAACCTTAGCTTCAAACTCGTTACGGAAATATTTAAGTGCGCCCATAAGCGGCTCCATCGCACCCGGTGCGTGAGCACAGAAAGTTTTACCGATCCATAATTTACGCGTCAGTTCTTGTAAATGATCGATATCTTCTTTCTTACCTTCGCCTGTTTCCAGTGCTTTAAGCGCTTTCACTGCCCAAGGTAAACCGTCACGACATGGTGTACAGAAACCACATGATTCACGCGCAAAGAATTCTTCTAAATTACGTGTTGCAGAAACCATACATTGGCTTTCATCCACCACCATGAGTAGGCAAGTTCCTAAACGAGAACCTGCTTTCATGATCGTCTCTGAATCCATTGGCAAATCAATGTGTTCAGCAGCCAAGAAATCCGTTGATGCACCACCCGGTAACCATGCTTTCAAGGTTAAACCGTCGCGCATACCACCCGCATGTTCTTCAATCACTTCACGCGCAGTTGTACCAAATGGTAGTTCCCAAAGACCTGGGAATTTAACTTTGCCTGATGCACCATAAATCTTGGTGCCCGGATCTTTCGACTTACCCGCAGACAAGTTGATATACCACTCTGGGCCACGCAACATGATCGCTGGCAAGTTATTGTAGGTCTCAACGTTGTTGACAATCGTCGGACGACCCCATGCCCCTGCAACTTGCGGGAATGGCGGTTTGGTACGCGGATTGGCGCGGCGACCTTCAAGTGAGTTGATCAATGCAGTTTCTTCACCACAGATATAACGACCTGCGCCGGTGTGAACATGCATATCAAAGTTCCAGCCTGTTCCAAGGATATTGTCACCCAAGTAACCTTTGGCACGGATTTGCTCTAATGCTTCATTTAAGTATTGAGCTGCTTCGACATATTCACCACGAATGAAGATATAACCTTGAGTTGCTTCTAAGGTATAACCTGCAATCAGCATGCCTTCGATCAATTGATGAGGAAGTTTTTCCATCAACAAACGGTCTTTAAAGGTACCTGGTTCCATTTCATCGGCATTACAGATCAAATAGCGTGGGCCACCATCATTGGGCGCCATCAATGACCATTTAATTCCCGCTGGGAAACCTGCACCACCACGACCTTTGACTGTCGCAGCTTTAATGACTTCAAGCACATCTTTTGGTGGCATGCTCAAGGCTTTTTTAAAGCCAGCATAACCTTCTAGTGCTTCGTATTCATCGGCAGCACGAACAAACTCTTGTTTGCTCAAACGCCAAGTCAATGGATGCGTTTCTGGGTTACCGTCGCCATAAATTGGTTTTGGTTCAGTATTCATACATACTTCTCCAATAACTGTTTAACTGATGACACGTCCACGAGGCCGTGCGTATCTTCATCAATCATTAAAGTTGGACCTTTATCACAGTTGCCTAAACAGCAAATTGGGAGCAAGGTAAAACGACCATCTGCTGTGGTTTGTCCATACTGGATACCCAACTCGCGCTGGAACGCTTCTGCCAAAGTTTCTGCACCCATCAAGAAGCATGCAATTGAGTCACACAATAAAATCACATGGCGACCCACAGGTTGACGGTAGATACGGTTATAGAAAGTTGCAACACCTTCCAGATCCGCCACACTCATACTCAACAACTGTGCAATCGCATTCATTTGTGCATCATCAACCCAACCATTACGGCGCTGTACACACTTCAAAGCATCCAAAGAAGCCGCACGTGGGTATGGGTAATGATCAATGTGATGTTCAATGTCATGAATTTCGTCCGCAGTCAAAATTCCTTCAACATTCACACGTGGTTTTTTATCAGTCAAAATCATCATAATCGTTTACCCCTAGCGATCCACGTCAGCCATAACCACGTCAATGGTTGCCAAATAAATGATCAAGTCAGAAACCAAACTGCCGTTAATCACTGAAGGCATTTGCTGTAAATGCGTGAACGTTGGTGTACGAATACGGGTACGATAGCTCATGGTTGACTTATCAGAAGTGAGGTAATAGGTACTCGCACCCTTCACCACTTCCGTCATAAATGAAGACTCGCCCGCTGGCATTACAGGACCCCAAGAGACGCTTAAGAAGTGCGTAATCAAGGTTTCAATATCTTGTAATGTCTTATCTTTCGGTGGTGGAACTGCCAATGGATGATCCGCTTTATATGGACCAGACGGCATGTTGTCCAAGCACTGCTGAATGATTTTTAATGATTCAGTGATTTCACGGAAGTGAACCAAGACACGTGCGTATGCATCGCCTTCATATTCCACTGGAATATCAAAGTCGAAGTTTTCATAACCACTGTATGGACGATATTTACGAACGTCAAAATCAATACCCGTTGCACGTAAACCTGTACCTGTCACACCCCAAGCCAACGCAGATTTCGCATCGTATTGCGCAACATTGCGAGTACGACCGATAAAGACTGAGTTTTTAAGTGCCGCAGTGTAGTACTCGTTCAAACGTTTCGGCATCCATTCCAACAACTCTTTCACTAGCTTTTGCCAGTTGTTTGGAAGGTCATGCGCGGTACCGCCGATACGGAACCATGCTGGGTGCATACGGTAACCCGTAATCGCTTCAACGATGTCATAGACTTTTTGACGGTCTGCGAACATATAGAATACTGGGGTCATACCGCCCGCATCCTGAATCGCTGTACCACAGAATAATAAGTGGTTATTGATACGGAATAACTCGTTCAACATCACACGAATCACTTGTGCTCGCTCTGGAACTTTAATACCAGCAAGCTGCTCAACAGCCATCACATATGGCATGTTTTGCGCACAACCACCGAGGTAGTCAACACGATCGGTATACGGAATGAATGAATGCCAAGTTTGACGTTCAGCCATCTTTTCCACACCGCGGTGGTGATAACCGATATCAGGCACACAATCTTTAACTTCTTCACCGTCCAACTGTAACACCACACGGAACGCACCGTGCGCAGATGGATGGTTCGGACCCAAGTTCAGGAACATGAAGTCTTCGTCATCATTACCGCGTTTTAGACCCCAGTCTTCTGGGACAAAGCGTAAGTGTTCTTGTTCGAAATCTTGCTTCGCTTGGTCTTGCATATACGGGGTATATTCTGTCGCACGGGCAGAATATTCTTTACGTAACGGATGACCTTCCCAATAGGTTGGCAACAAAATACGACGGAGCATTGGATGCCCAGCGAAATCGATACCAAACATATCGTAAGCTTCACGCTCGTACCAGTTGGCATTAGGCCAAATATTGGTTGCGGTTGGGATGCTTAAATCATTTTCATTCAATGCAACTTTAATACGAATATCACTATTACGCTCAAGCGATAACAAGTGATAGAACACAGTAAAGTCAGATGCTGGCAAACCGTCACGGTGAACACGTAAACGCTCATCGACCGCTGACAAGTCAAACAACATCACATAAGGACGTTCCACTTTACGGAGGAACATAAGGACTTCTTGCACGCGTGCGCGCTCAACCCAGACTGTTGGAAACTCTTCAAAAGTCGCCTGCACATAGAAGTTCTCACCAAACTTGGTTTTGAGCTCTTCTACGATTGCAAATGCTGGGCGTGAATCAACTGGAGTTGATTCTGGCATAGCAATGTCAGTTTCAGCCATTGGCTTGGCTTCCTATTTAATACAAATTTTGTCAATTTTCCCGACGACCATATTCATCATGAAATATGTCAAAAATTCATCGTTAAAATTATTTAATTTCATCCATAGAGCGTAGGTTTTTCACCGCAATACGTTCCGCATTTTTACGGTCACGTTCTGGCATCATCTTTGGCTTATACACAGGCTGAAGATCATCACCAATAACCGCTGAAAGTGGACGGCGCTCAAGTTGAATTTGGTCTTGCAATAACATCAATGCTTGGATTAATGCTTCTGGACGCGGCGGACAGCCTGGGATGTACACATCAACAGGAATAATTTTGTCTACACCTTGAACCACTGAATAGATGTCGTACATACCACCTGAGTTAGCACAAGCACCCATTGAAATGACCCATTTAGGCTCAAGCATTTGTTCATACAAACGTTGAATGACAGGCGCCATTTTGACAAAGCATGTGCCTGCAACAATCATCAAGTCTGCTTGACGTGGTGAAGCACGAATTACCTCGGCACCAAAACGTGACAAGTCATGCACACCTGTTAATGTGGTTGCATATTCGACATAGCAGCATGATGTACCAAAGTTAAATGGCCACAAAGAGTTTTTACGCCCCCAGTTCACTGCTGTATGCAACACATCTTCAAGACGTGTCATCATCACACTTTTATTCACTTCTTCCTCAAGTGGATCAGTGACGATTTGACGATCTTGTAATGGATATTGATCGGCATCCGGATTCGCACGGGTTAAAGTATATTTCATCCCGACTTACTCCTTTTCAAGTAATGATGTAGTCGGTGTTTTAGATTTAACACGACCAGAAGACTGTGCTGGAATATGACCAGTAGGATCGACAACTAACTCTTCAATGTTATTGAATCGCGTAATGTCTGCAATGTTCATATTTGGCGAACCGATTTTGGTCTTCACGCCAGCTGCTTTACGACGATCTGAAGGTGCCCAGTTAAGTGCGCCCGTAGAAAGCTCATAAATCAAACCAATCAATAAAACCAAAATAAAGACGGCAGCCGTTGCAAAACCCACCCAACCAACTTCACGAACTGAAGTTGCCCAAGCGTAGAGATAGAGGGCTTCTAGATCGAAAACCACAAAGAAAATTGCAACTAAATAGAACTTGGCTGACAAGCGGATACGAGCACCGCCCGCACCAACTACACCTGATTCAAACTGCTCTTGCTTTGCACGTCCCCATGCTTTACCCCCGAGGAGTAAGGGAACTGTCAGCATAAAAACGCAAAGAAATGTAACGCCGATCACGAAGGCAATTATTGCCCATTCGTATGGAGTAATGGCACTCATGCGGGGATAACTCCTGGCAGGCCTATTTTTAACAAAGAATGTATGTATTGGCCTTCAAATACACCAAACACAAAATTAATCCCGCCAATTGTACCTGATTTCTAATTTCTCATGCTAGTTGAAGCGCTTTAGTCTTTCGGATGATTTTGTCCTTAAATTTACAGATATATCCAAGATCATGGTTAATTCACCCCTAAAAATCGAATTATCTAATCAAGAATAGCATGTTGATCATTTTTTTCTTTATTTAGGCCTTAAAAAACATTCGTGTTTTGATCCACTGCCCCAATTTATTGCAGCACGAACTAAATCATTGCATTGATACAAATTTATGATGAAAATTTAAGCAGAATTTATATAATAGCGCGACCTTCTCTCCCCTACAGAACCATGTCCGAATGCCCCAAGCTCATGCAGCATTAAAACCACGCTCGCTTTTACAACTATTTCTACTCTTTGCGGGGGTGATTCTGCTGTGCTGCCTACTTGGCATCGCCACCAGACACCTGACTTTTCTGGCCTCTTTTTGGCCTGCAAACTCGGTGTTACTGGGTTTACTGATTCGCTTTCCACAAACTCGGCACCCGATCAGCTTTATCGGGGCAATTGTCGGCTATCTACTTGCTGATGCCTTGCAAGGCACTCCTCTCTTGCTCAATATCTGCTTGAACTCTGCCAATTTGCTCTATGTCATCACCACACTGACCCTGTATATCAAATTTAATGCCTTTATCCGCTCACTGCATCACGGTTATTTTTATCTCTTTCTATTCAGTTTCTGTTGTATCGGCGCTTTGGCCAGCTCGTCATTTGCAGCGCTGACCCTGCCTTTACTCAACACCAAATTCGCGCTCGGCTCATTCTGGACCGATTTTGGTTATTGGTTTACTGCTGAAATCCAAAATGCCTTGTTACTGCTCCCTGCGATGATCAGTGCACCACATTTCGCCGAGTTTAAACAACAACTGAAAGAATTTAAAACCCAGACCGTGCAAGAAAGCTTGCCCTTATTTGCGGTCATTTTTTCGATTGCGATTGGCTACTACGATGCAGGCCCCGGTTCACTGCTGTACCCGATTGCCGCCCTAATTTGGTGCGCTTTGAGCTATCGTCATTTTTCAGTGGCAGTAATTACCTCAATCAGCTGCGCCTTTGTGATTTATCATGTCTCACAAAACTATCTGCTGCTTTACCCCGAACAGTTTTTAAACAATGCTATCTCAATCCGCCTTGGGCTGATTATGATGACCATTGCCCCGCTCACGGTTTCCAGTATCAATATGGTACGATCCAAGCTGATTCAAGAGCTGCAGCACACCATCGCCCATGATGAACTGACTTCCAGCCTGACCCGACGCCAATTTTTGCAATCGGTGCAACTGTTTCAGCAACAAGCAACCCACACCGGTCAAACAACTGCTTTTCTGATGCTCGACATTGACCACTTTAAACAGGTGAATGACAGTTATGGACACCAGATGGGTGATCGTGCCTTGCAAAGCTGTGTACACACCATTCAAAGCCTGCTTAGACCACAAGATCTACTGGGCCGTTTAGGCGGCGAAGAGTTCGCCATCTTTATGACCGATACAGATGCCGACACGGCTTATCTGTGTGCGGAAAAAATTCGCCTGCAAATCAGTCAAACCCCGATTGAATATGCAGCGCAACAGACCTTTTCGATTCAAATCAGTATCGGTGTTTGCATTTGTGAACCTGAAAATCAGCATTCAATAGAGCAACTATTTAAACAGGCCGATGATGCGCTGTATCAAGCCAAGCGACTGGGTCGCAACCAAGTTGTCATTTCGACATAATATGTTGCAATTCAGCTAAATACTTTAATTATCTTTATACACAGCAGCGCGAATAGATGAGTATTCTAGAATGAGCACAAAAGGAGAAAAACATGCATCTAGAATACACACACGACTCGGATTATTTCTTTTTTTCACAACTGCTGATGCGTCATATAGAAAGTTATGTTCGAAAACATCCAGATGCTGATAATGCGATTTTTGATTTAAGAGACATCTACGAAGTATTTAGAGAGGATTTTGCGGCAACCACAACCAATCTAGAAAGTATTTTGAATATTGCAGACAGCTATAAAGTCGAAACCTTAAATGGAGATCAAGCACTCATCAAAGGCTATAAAATTGATATTAAAAATAATGCCCTACTGATTGATTTTAATGCGGATGCATTGCAAGGTCTGCGCTCAGGCAAACCCCTGATTGAACCTGACCCCTCTGTTCATGAGTAAGCAGCGATAAAACAAGGTCATTTAAAAACCTGATTTAGCCAAAGCATTGCGCTTTGGCTTTTTTATTGCTGCATATAAAAAAGGAATGATCTGCATCATTCCTTTTTACATGGTAGTTATTTCTTAATCACTTGTTTATAACGCTTGGCAGGCCAGGTCATAACAAAGCGCGCGCCACCCAAGTTTGGACTTTGATCGACTTGAATGGTACCACCGAACCAGTAAGCAATTCGGCTGACAATCGACAAACCTAGACCATAACCGCCCGAAGCACGGGTACGACTATCATCCAAGCGAGCAAAAGCTTCAAAAATACGACTGCGCTCTTGCTCTGGAATTCCTGGCCCGTCATCTTCAACGCAGACATAGGCATTACCATCGGCACGAATCCCACCACTGATGCGCACCTTATGATCACAATAACGGACCGCATTACCGACCAGATTCTGCACCACTCGGTGTAGATAACGGCGCTCTGCATCCACCTTCAAGGCCAATGGTGGCGCAATCAATTCAATTTCTTTTTGCGTCTTCAGCGCTTCGGTTTCCATTGCGACTTGGTCAAGCACTTCAACCAAGACAATGTCCTCAAAATCTAAAGATGGCGTACCCTGCTCCAACTTGGCATAGGTCATGATCTCATCAATCAAGGTATTGAGCGCTTCAATATCCTTATCGATCATGTCGACCTGCTGAATACGATAATTATAGTCGTCTTCTTCCGCCAGCATTTCCATACCAAAACGAATCCGCGCCACAGGCGTTCTGAGCTCATGCGATACCGCACGCATCAACTCGCGCTGTGCTTCAATCAAACGCTGAATATGGTCGGACATGTTGTTATAACTGGAGGCCAAGTTTGCCATTTCATCGCTGCCCTCAATCGGGACACGTAAGGACAAATCACCAGACTTCATCTTATTCAAAGCATAACGAACCTGACGAATTTTACGTTCTAATGGCAAGATCAGACCGTAAACCCCTAAGCTCAACAAGAACAAGCTAAACAAGGTAATGCCTGCAGAAAGCTGGAATGGCATCCAATTGAACATCGGCACAGGGCCTAAAATCAGTACTTGTGCAGAATGATTCGGCATTGGCGAAACAATGGAAATGGTGGTGCCGCGTACTGTTGCACTGTCTTTATACAACAACACACTTTGATCTTGACGCAAACGACCAATCTGCTCTGAATCCAGATTGATATCTTTAATATCGGCAATTTCAATTGGGTAATAGAAATGTTTTTTGATTTTGTCTAAATATTCCCGCTCCTGCCCTGGATAAAAAATCAAATAATCCAGTACAAAGATCGGCAGCGCCTTCATTTGGCGTTCGCCAATTTTGTCGACTTTGATATAGAGGAAATGTTTAGGATCGTCTTTTAGACCGATAATAATATAGCCGATGCCATTATTGGCATCATACCGAACCACTGACTTTTGTTCAGCAATACGTTTTTTCTCAGTACGAGACAGTTCTACCCGTTCCGCATCCACATAGTAGATCGGCAATTCCAGCAAATCAGAAGCATCGGAAATCCAATCTAACTTTTGTTGCTTTTCTGGCTGACGAGACACCCCTTCACTAATGACATAGGAAATACCATCAGTAAGAGATTCACGATATTCTTGCGCACGTTGATAGTTAATGATCTGCACCAGCAAATAACAAAATGCGGCAACCACAACAACCAAAACCACCAAACCAGCATAAATACGCAAGAATATGCTGTTTTTTAGTACTCGACTTACCATTGGGTAAATAATTCCAAGCTAGTGAACACCTCTCCCTAAACAACCACGCTGCACAGAGCTTGCTATTAAGGGAAAAGCCCCCTGAGATCAGGAGGCTTAGCGTGTTTAGATTCCGTTGGTTTCTTTAACGAATAAATAACCCTTACTACGTACAGTTTTAATACGTTTTGGATTTTCTGGGTCATCACCGATTTTTGGACGGATACGTGAAATACGCACATCAATCGAACGGTCTTGGCCATCGTACTCGATACCGCGTAAACGCTCGAAAATATCTTCACGAGACAGGATACGACCTGCATTCGACGCCAATAACCATAACAAGTCATATTCAGCGCTAGTGAAGTCAACCAACTCACCATTTAAAGTCACTGAACGACCACCGTTATCAATCACCAGATCATCAAATTCGATACGTTGTGCCACTTCGTCTTCTACTGTTTTGTCAGTGCGACGTAATAAAGCACGAATACGCGCTAATAACACACGTGGTTGAACTGGTTTTGCAACGTAATCGTCTGCACCCATTTCCAAACCAAGTACCTGATCCATATCTTCTGTACGTGCAGTCAACATTAGAATCGGTTGATGATAATGTGGACGCACTTCACGACAAACGGTCAGACCATCTGCACCCGGTAACATCACATCAAGAACCACTAAATCTGGTTGCTCGCTGATAATGCGACGGATTGCACGATTACCATCAGTTTCGACTCCAACTTCTAAACCGTTACGAATCAAATACTCTTGTGTTAAACGTGCTAAGCGCTCATCATCTTCTACGATTAAAATCTTCGGTAACTTTTCTTCTTGGCTCATTTGTTGCCCCTAAAATCTGAGTGAATCCATCTATAAAAATCTGATAGATACATTGGTTTATGTTTTGCAATATACACACGTTTACATTGTAAACAAGTAGCCGTTCACCAAACTGATACACGCTTACCCTGTTTTGTTATCTTTTTATTAAAATTATGAATTTTAATATATTTTTCAGAAATATATGCATTTTCCGACAGGATGAATATTTAGTATAGATTTTGTGCCAATGTTAAACAATTTGTTTCTTTATTCGCCCAAAACAATTTAAGTGTCTGTTTTTTGAGTTATCCACAGAGTTATCTATAAGCCTTTTTTAACGGCTTTGATATGCTATGTGACTGTGATTTCAGCAGTTAAGACATGAAAAAAAAATTACTAAAATGTCAAGGATTGATCTACTCCAAAAAATCCCGTATCTTGTGTTGAAAATAAACTTTAACCACTAAGTATTGTGTTTATCCCTCAAACATCGTGGCATACTTTTTGCTCGATTCAAACGGTCAATGAACATAAAAATAGATGATAATGGAGCTATGCTGACATGAGCATCATCACTTCTACTCCTGGCCAACTTCAGGTCATTAAGCGCACCGGTGAGATTGCGACATTTAATGCCGAGAAAATTTCTGTTGCGATTGGGAAAGCATTTTTAGCTGTTGAAGGTCAACAAGGTACGGATTCAAGTCGTATCCATGACCGTATCACGCAACTGACAGAAATGGTTATGAACACCTTCAATCGTCGCCTACCGTCTGGTGGCACGATTCATATCGAAGAGATTCAAGACCAAGTTGAATTGGCATTGATGCGCACAGGCGAGCAAAAAGTTGCCCGCGCCTATGTGATTTATCGTGACCAACGCGCAAGTGCTCGTCAGCAAACTGGTGCGAACCATCACCCTACCCTACAAATTACAGATGCCAATGGTCAGCTCCAACCGTTGGATTTGGATGCGCTTACCGCAACCATCCAAACTGCAAGTGAAGGTCTAGAAGGGATTGATGTTCAAGCCATCCTTGATGAAACCGTAAAGAACTTATACAACGGCGTAAAAGAAAGCGATATCGCGACCACCATGATGATGGCAACGCGTACCCGTATCGAACAAGAGCCGAACTATACTTATGTGACTGCACGTTTACTCAGTAGCGAATTGGTCAGCACGGGTCTCGAGTTCTTAGGTCTGCCAGCAGAAACCTTGGAAGGCGACGCTTTAGAAACTTTCTTGAAGAAAGGGATCGAGCTTGACCTGCTTTCTGAAGACTTGTTGAACTTTGACCTTGCTAAATTGGCTGCTGCGATCAAACCAGAACGTTCAAACCAATTTACTTACTTAGGTCTACAAACTTTATTTGACCGTTACTTCATCCATTCAAATGGCGTGCGTTTTGAATTACCACAATTATTCTTTATGCGTGTGTCGATGGGTCTGGCACTTAACGAAGAAAATAAAGAAGACCGTGCAATCGAATTCTATGACTTATTGTCTAGCTTCGACTACATGGCATCTACACCAACGCTATTTAACTCAGGTACTTTGCGTCCGCAATTATCAAGCTGTTACTTGACCACCATCGGTGATGACCTATACGACATTTATGGCGCAATGCGTGATAACGCAATGTTGTCTAAATGGGCTGGCGGTTTAGGTAATGACTGGACACCAGTTCGTGCCTTGAACTCATATATCAAAGGCACTAACGGTAAATCTCAAGGTGTGGTTCCTTTCCTTAAAGTTGCCAACGATACAGCCGTTGCTGTCAACCAAGGTGGTAAGCGTAAAGGTGCAGTCTGTGCATACCTCGAAACTTGGCACTTGGATGTTGAAGAATTCCTAGAGCTGCGTAAGAATACTGGTGATGACCGTCGTCGTACTCACGACATGAACACAGCGAACTGGGTGCCTGACTTGTTCATGCAACGTGTATTTGAAGATGCTGAGTGGACATTGTTCACCCCGTCTGAAACACCAGACCTGCATGATTTAACGGGTGCTGAATTCGCTGAGCGTTATGCGCACTACGAAGCAGTCGCAAAACAAGAAAACATGCTGCATAAGAAAGTCCGTGCCAAAGACTTATGGCGCAAAATGCTTTCGATGTTGTTCGAAACGGGTCACCCGTGGATCACATTCAAAGACGTATGTAACTTACGTTCACCACAACAACATGTGGGCGTGGTTCACTCTTCGAACTTGTGTACAGAAATCACTTTAAACACCAACCAAGATGAAATCGCGGTATGTAACTTAGGTTCGATCAACCTTGTACAACACGTTCAAGGTGGTGTATTAGATCGTGAGAAACTTGCGCGTACAGTGAAAACTGCGGTGCGTATGCTCGATAACGTGATCGACATTAACTACTATGCCGTGCCACAAGCGAAGAATTCAAACTTGAAGCACCGCCCTGTGGGTATGGGAATCATGGGCTTCCAAGATGCATTGTATGAAATGAATCTTGCTTATGGTTCAGATGCAGCGGTTGATTTCGCTGATGAATCAATGGAAGTGATCAGCTACTACGCCATCGAAACCTCAAGCAACCTTGCGCTTGAACGTGGTGCTTACTCAACATTCAAAGGCTCATTGTGGGATCAAGGGATCTTGCCAATCGACTCTTTAGAAATCGTTGCAAAATCTCGTCCAGAGCGTATGTTCGAAGTGGATCGCACGCAACGTTTAGACTGGGATACTTTACGTACTAAAGTTCAAAAAGACGGTATGCGTAACTCAAATGTGATGGCGATTGCACCGACTGCAACCATCTCTAACATTTGTGGCGTGTCTCAATCAATTGAGCCAACTTTCCAGAACTTGTATGTGAAATCGAACCTTTCTGGTGAGTTCACCGTGATCAACCCTTACCTTGTTCGTGCATTAAAAGAACGTGGTCTTTGGGATACCGTCATGGTGAATGATCTGAAACACTTCGAAGGTTCAGTACAAAAAATTGCGCGTATTCCTGAAGAATTAAAAGCAATCTTCGCGACTGCATTTGAAGTGGATACTCGCTGGATCGTAGATGCTGCGTCACGTCGTCAAAAATGGATCGACCAAGCACAGTCATTGAACCTTTACATCGCTGGCGCGAACGGTAAGAAACTTGACATCACCTATAAGATGGCATGGTTACGTGGTCTTAAAACCACCTATTACCTCCGAGCTTTAGGTGCAACATCGGCTGAGAAATCAACCATCAATACTGGCGCACTGAATGCAGTTAAACCAGCATCGGTTGAAGCGCCTGTGGTTGCGGCAGCACCAGCGGCAGTTGTGGCTGAGAAGAAACCTGAAACTGCGGTTGAAGAAGATGGTTTCACGACAGCAGCACCAGTGCCATTGGCGTGTTCAATTGACAACCCAGACTGCGAAGCTTGTCAGTAATTTTATTCCTCTCTCCATAAACTCCCTCTCCTTTTAGGAGAGGTGAAGAGCGACTAAAGCGCCGCGAGAGAGGTTCCTATAGAGGCATCGATCATGTTCCATCTCAGTCATAATTATCAATTTGGTGTGATTGTTCTGATTTGTGCCTTTCTAGTGTTTTATATCCCCCTCGTTTACGCGTTTTTTAAAATACGTAGACAACAGCGTAATCAAAATAAGTCTTAGGGATTGTCAGTGTCCATTGGTCACTTTTAAAAACTCAATCAATAAAACTTAATTTTGCTTACACAAATTGAGCGTATAGTAGGGCATCTCCTTGCTTGAGATGTCTAAATAAAAGATATAAAGCAACGAAGAGAGAATTGATATGTCTATCCTTAGTTGGGACGATTTTGAAGATGATTCGCAAAAACCGACTGCACCTGAACACAAGTCTGCGCCCATCGACACGCAAAAAACGGTTAATACGCAAGTGGTATCTGATTCAGAGCAATCATCGCCGCGCGTGGCAGCTGCACAACCCGCTGGAACCAATTCCGTGCGATCAACAAATCCAACCGATTCGTTGGCACGAGCATCTGCTGCCTTAGAACACTTAGATGCTGCACCGGGCTTGGAAGAGCTTGAGATGGGTGCACAGCGTGTACAGGTTGATGATAAAGCGATGATCAACTGTCGCGCAGACTTAAACCAGCTTGTTCCGTTTAAATACGAGTGGGCTTGGCAGAAATATCTTGACGGGTGTGCAAACCACTGGATGCCGCAAGAAGTCAACATGAACCACGATATCGCGCTTTGGAAGTCTGAAAATGGCTTAACTGAAGATGAGCGTACCATCATCATGCGTTCTTTAGGTTTCTTCTCGACTGCGGACTCATTGGTTGCAAACAACTTGGTCTTGGCGATTTACCGTCACATTACCAACCCTGAATGCCGTCAGTACATCTTGCGTCAAGCATTTGAAGAAGCGATTCACACCCATGCTTATCAATACTGTATCGAATCTTTGGGTATGGATGAAGGCGAAGTCTTCAACATGTACCGCGAGATTCCAAGTGTTGCGCGTAAAGCATCGTGGGGCTTGAAGTACACTCAATCTTTAAGTGATCCGACTTTCAACACGGGGACGCCTGAAAACGACCAACGTTTATTGCGTAACTTGATCGCGTTCTATTGTGTTCTTGAAGGGATCTTCTTCTACTGTGGCTTTACTCAAATCTTGAGTATGGGTCGTCGTAACAAGATGAACGGTGTTGCTGAGCAGTTCCAGTACATCTTGCGTGATGAGTCGATGCACTTGAACTTCGGTATCGACATGATCAACCAGATCAAGATCGAGAACCCACATTTGTGGACGGCTGAGTTCCAAGAAGAAGTGATTCAAATGATTCTTGAAGGCACCATGCTTGAAATCGAATATGCGCGTGACACCATGCCACGTGGTGTATTGGGTATGAATGCAAGCATGATGGAAGAATACTTGAAGTTCATCTGTAACCGTCGTTTAGCGCAACTTGGTTTACCTGAGCAGTTTGCTGGTGTAACCAACCCGTTTGGCTGGATGTCTGAGATGATGGACTTGCGTAAAGAGAAGAATTTCTTTGAAACGCGTGTAACGGATTACCAAACTGGTGGTGCGTTAAGCTGGTAAGTTGAATTAACAGCTAATAAAAAACCGCCGAGATGGCGGTTTTTTTATACAGTTTTTATTTAGACATATTAAGTAAAACTTATATAACCTTCAAAATCCCCTATACTTTATAATATAAGATATTAAGTCAAACTTAATTATATTTTAAGTATTATCAAAAACTTGAGAATGAAAAAAGCCTCTTCGCATCCCATTTTTTGCAAAATCTTTACAATATCTATCAATTTTCCACTGAGGTAAATTTTCAATTTGTGATTTAATTTGACTATCAATTGAAACTAAGTCCATAGAATCTTTTAATCTATTAGCTTGCGGAGGTGCAGTTTTTTCCCAATTACTTAAGGCCATATTATAAAAATATAAGGAACTCTTCTTTTCTTTAGTGCTCTTTAATAAATTAAATATCCAAGATGCAGCATAACCGATGTTCAACTTTGAATTCCTATTTCGTCCATTAGCTATAATATCAAATGAAATAAAATAACAAGTTAATGAGTTTTCTTTATCTCCAAGAAATTCTAAACACTTACCTACATTTCCATAAAACTCCCCTCCGAGTTCAATTTTAATATTATTTAAAATATTTTCTAAGTCCTCACTTTTCAGAAAATGATTAAGTGCCAATTTAACATTCTCAACTTTACCTGAATCACGATAAGCTAAGGCTAAATTATGACGCAATACAGATACATCCGAAACCCCTGACTCATCTAATAAATGTACCCCATACTCCCCTATTTCAATAGCCTCTACATATTTCCCTTGAAACCAGAAAGAGTAACATTTTTCACTACAATAAGATAAAAAATGATTACCTTTTCCAGGTATAAATTTGGCATATTCTTCTAATAAACATTCACTTTTTTCGAAAATTCCGAATTGGGTCAATGTAGTAGTTAGGCTAAAAAATAGACTATGAAAATATGGATATTCATTATCAACTGCTATTTTAAAATTTATTGAACCAAATAATTTTTCAGAAACCCTTAGGTATTCTTCAGTATAGCCTGCAATTAAAATTGGAGAGTAAACCTCTTCAAGAACACTTAAAGCAGAAACATAATCCTCATTGTTAATATTTAGTTCAACTTTAGACATCCAGTTTTGAAAATCTGAAAAAGTTAAATCATCATTGAGCCGTGACTTTAAAACATAAATAAATTTATCATAATACTGAACCAACAAGGTAATATATTTTGACCTCTCATTAGCGGGAAACTTTGATATTATAAATTCTTTTACAAGTGGATGTAGTTCCACTAAATCAGCATTATCACTAGATGACTTAATTTCTATTAAATTTAAATTTTTCAAAACTTTGAATGCTTTGTCAAACTGATTACTATTTAATTCAGACTCCATAATCTTTTTTAAATTAAGAGTAGTTTCTGGTTTAACAGACTCAGCAATCCCTCTTAAAAGATTCCTTTGCTTATCATTCAAAGAGTACCACACTTCATTCAAAATTTTTTCAGATAAAATTGATGAAAATGCCTCTTCATTAAATTTAGTTTTATCTTCAATACTTTTTATGAATTTATTAACTGTTTCTATCCCTCTAGAAGCTTGAGCTGCAATTAGATTTATCCACAAAGGATGACCTTTTGTTAGCTGATATGACTTATTTGATAATTCTATTAGTTGATTCCGATTAACCGAAATTCTATATAATTCAAAAATTTCTAGACATTCATTTTCTGACAACCCATCAAGTTTAATCTGATAAAACTCTGAACCAGCTTCTCTAATAAATGGCCGGCAAGTAAAAATAAATTTAGAGTTATGCACAGTTTTTTGTGCTTGGTCAAAAAAATACTTCATACTTCCTGATGGGGTAAAATACTCTAGATCAATATGGCTATCAATATTATCAAAAACAAATAATATTCTTCTATTAAACAAATTTCTAAAAAATATATCAATCAACTCATTTGTTGAAATAGAATTATATTCTTTTATATTAAAAACACCATTTGTTAGACGCTGTATTAAAGAAATTAACTTAGTTTGAAATCTATTAGTTTCCTCTTTAAAATCTCGCCAATCCACAAATTCATATATATCTTTTTGCATTGCATCTTTTAAAATATATGAAGCCAAGGCGGATTTCCCCTGACCACCAATCCCTGTAATAAACACCACCTTAAAAAAATCAACTGATAAATTTTGAATTTCTTTTTTCCGACCAACCCAAAATTTACTAGCTGGAGGTATCTCAATATCATATTCATCTATATTCTTAGATTTTTCTATTTCTGTTGCAATCTCACATTCACCCTCCGATTCTAATTGATTTCCTAGCAATGGATAAATACTATCTTTTATTTGAATTAATTTATTTTCTAAGTCTTCATATGAATCTATTAATATAGAAGTTAAACGAACATTCTCACTTTTAATTTCTTGTGTTGAAATAATGAAATGTTCTTGTGTATAGCCATTATATAATTCACCCATAAAGTTCATCACATGTTTTATATAAGGATCTGAAAGGCTAAAACCTACAAACAATATAGACTTATCAGCTATAATTTTTTTTAGTTCAAAAATAGAAACCTGTTCATCAGTACTATATAGCTCTTCATATTGTGAAGGAAAGTAAATACATTTATCTGGCTCATTGATATCACCATGTATTTTAAAAATATATTTATCATACCCAGAAATTTTAGAAACCTTGTATTTATTACTATATGAAACCATTTCAAAATTTTGGTATTGTTTCTCTAGCAGGTTATCATAATTTGTAGTTATTATCTTTGTAGAGATTGAACCTAGAGTTTGGTGCGCAACTGATGGTAGTTTATCATCATGAGATCTTATGACTTTTTCTAAAATTTCAATTGCGTTAACTTTTAACGTATCGATCTTTTGTAGGACATCTACAGGTGTCATAATATCATCATTTATTGCATCAATATATTTATCACATTTTTCGTCATATTCTCTTAAACCTTCTAAAATTTCTATTGTCAGCTTATTCCAATTTGGTAAACCACAGTTCATTGATAGGCCAGCACCTACAAAAATCACTAACTTATCATTCTTAGCTTTTGATATTAAACTACTTGGTATGGTCATACTTTTAAAATATATTAGAAATAGTTATCATAGAATATAATTTATATTTCAAACGCTTACAACAGTAAATCATTGTTAGTTTACAGTTAACATAGTATTATTAGCCTGACCGATAAAAAGTCTAGATTTTTATTCATAGCTATCAATTAATTTAATTACACATAAACATCTATTTCTAAAATTCCAACAATAATCTTCCTAAATTACATGCAAACTCAATCTATCCCCACCAACCACCCCTCCAACAACTTCCCTTTATCCACCTTATTCCCACTTAACAACTGTACCATTGCCCCATCCACCACAAACAAGAACATCTGTGCATCTGCTTTTGCAGCATTGATATCCGTCCTTGCCAACAACATATAAATTTCACGAATCAACCAGTTTCGGTACTCCACCACCATCTCATACGCCTTTGGATAACGGGTTTTAATTTCAAAAACTGCCCGAAACAATAAATGGTACATCCCTTCTACATCGGCATGCAGAAAGAAAATCCGTTTTAGCTTTTCACGCCCTGATAGATGTTTATTGGCATAGAGAATTGAACGGACTTCTTTCTTGAGTGCCGTTCTCTGCAAGCTCAACGTCATTTCAACCAAATGCTCTTTGGAGTGAAAATATTTATAAAAGGTGCCTTTGGCAATTTTAGACTCATCAATAATCAGGTCGACCCCAACATGATGAAAACCATCTTGGTTAAACAGCGTTTGCGAGGTATCCAAGACTTTTAAAGCACGATAAGTCAAAGCAAAAGGTGGCATAGCATTTCCATGATTGAATAATTTTTTGTTGTTGCTCAACCAGATCAAGCGGCCATTTATGCTGCAATAAGCGAAAAAAAGGCGTGCAAAGACCCGATAAGACGGCCTGAGCGCATCTCAAGTTTTATTGTTGATATGATTTTTTAGTCGTGACAAAGCAGCGCTTGAAAAGCCTAAAGGCAATCAAACGGCGTCAAAGACTAATTGAGAAAAATAAAAATACAGTGCATGGCCAACTCCTACAAAATTCGGAACGCTGCCAAGACATAAAGATTATGGTGGCAGGGAGAAAGAGGGTTGACAGACTGAACCTAAGAATCAGCACGCCCGAAGGCGTCCCCCTTTCGCCCTACCGCTACAAAAGAGGGACGAACAAGTCTACACCAAAAAAACTAGGTTTTTCAATGCACTTAGGAAACGGTCTGTCAAAACCGGCTGGCGATGTAGGCCAGCGCTTAAAGAATAATCAGTGGGTCTAAGGGTGTCAATGCTACACTTTGGGCCAAAGTGATTTTCTTATTATTTTTCAATCAATTAAATTATTTATTATTTTTAAATTATCATATAAATGTATTTTAATAATCAACCAGTCGGCTTAAAGCGCACTGCTTTAAGCGACTTCGGTCTGCCCAACTTGGTGATAAGCACGGTTAAAATACACCAAGCTTTGATCATGTCCACTTTGTTGAACCGCCACAATACGACAAATAAAAATCGTATGCGTTCCCACGTCCTGAATCTGATCAATCTCGCAATCGAAATTCACCAAGGCATCATCCAAAACTGGCGCACCTGTTTCCAATGCTGACCAAGCTCCATGTTTAAAACGTTCTTCTGGACTCAATTTAGAGGAAAAGGCTTTCGAAATATGCTGATGATCTGCGCTTAACACATTCACGCTCAGGATTTTATTGTCGACAAAATGCACATGCGAACTCGAAGCTCTATTCATGCATACCAATAAAGTCGGAGGCGTATCAGTGACGCTACATACAGCAGATGCAGTAAAGCCATAACGACCAGACATGCCTGTGGTGGTAATCACACTGACCGCACTAGTGAGTAAAGACATTGCATCTCTAAAATCTGTTGCTTCAACCATCACTTTATTCCTCAATTAAACCCGAGCTTTGCATTGGTATCAAGGGCGCACATACTCGCCCTTTCAACCTCACAACATCAGTGCATTTTAGCCTTGCAGTTCTTGACGAATAATTTCTGCACCTGCACTTAATGCATTCAGCTTGCCACGTGCAACATCACGCGCCAAAGGTGCCATACCACAGTTGGTTGATGGATAGAGCTTATCTGCATCGACAAACTGAAGTGCTTTACGTAAGGTATCGGCAACTTCTTCTGGCGTTTCAACCGTGTTACTCGCCACGTCAATCGCACCCACCATCACTTTCTTACCACGAATCAATTCAATCAGATCCATCGGCACACGCGAGTTGTGACATTCCAGTGAGATGATATCAAGTTTTGATTGTTGTAGCTTTGGAAAAGCCTCTTCATATTGACGCCATTCAGAACCGAGGGTCTTTTTCCAGTCGGTATTGGCTTTAATGCCGTAACCATAGCAAATATGTACCGCAGTTTCACACTTCAACCCTTCAAGCGCACGCTCTAAAGTCGCCACACCCCAGTCATTTACTTCATCAAAGAATACATTAAAAGCAGGTTCATCGAACTGGATAATATCCACGCCCGCCGCTTCTAACTCTTTGGCTTCTTCATTCAGGATTTTGGCAAATTCCCACGCCAATTTTTCACGACTTTTATAATGTGCATCATACAACGTATCAATCATGGTCATTGGGCCTGGCAACGCCCATTTGATTGGTTGATTGGTTTGCTGACGTAAAAACTTGGCATCTTCAACAAAAACAGGCTTTTGACGCGATACCGCACCGACTACAGTTGGCACACTGGCATCATAACGATTACGGATACGCACCGTTTCACGTTTCTCAAAATCAACACCTGTAAGATGCTCAATAAATGTCGTCACAAAATGCTGACGGGTTTGCTCGCCATCACTAACAATATCAATCCCTGCCACTTGCTGCTCATGCAAAGACAAACGTAAAGCATCCTGTTTACCTTCAATCAGACCCTGCTCTTGCAATTTCCATGGTGACCAAAGCTTTTCAGGCTCTGCCAACCAAGACGGTTTCGGTAAGCTACCCGCAGTCGACGTTGGTAATAATCTTTTCATCATCAATAACCTTATATTTTCAATAAATTAGTGCGCGTAACTTTTTTGCGAGTTGCTTTGTGCTGCATAACTGGCAGACCACTGTTCCAGAATGTTTTGATAAGGTTTGATAAATTGTTCTTCAACAAATTTGCCTTGCTCAATTGCCAAACGACTACGCTCTTCGCGGTCATATACAATGCGCGTCAGTGAATAATCTTGGTTGCTCAAACTTGGTTGATAGGATTTACCAGCCGCTGAATTGGCATTATAAATTTCAGGACGGTAAATCTTCTGGAAGCTTTCCATGGTGCTGATGGTGCTGATCAATTCCAGATTGCTGTAGTCCGCCAATAAATCCCCAGAGAAATAGAAGGCCAACGGCGCAACACTATTTGGCGGCATGAAATAACGCACTTTTAAGCCCATTTTCTGGAAATACTCATCCGTTAATGAATATTCATCTTGCAGATATTCCGTACCCAATACTGGATGTTGATTTTCAGTACGTTGATAGACCTTGCTGCTGGAAACACTGAGGCAGATCACAGGCGGTTTTTTAAAGTTTGCCTTGTAAGTCTCTGACTCAATAAAGCTCTTAAACAAGTTGCCATGTAAGTCACCGAAGTTCTCTGGTGTGCTAAATCCAGACTGATTTTTATTATGCTCAAGCAATAGCACACTGAAATCATAATCACGCACATAAGAAGAGAAGTTGTTACCCACAATACCTTCAATACGCTCATTGGTTTTTTGATCGACAATATTGGTTTTTAAAATTTCAATCAAAGGCAATGCATTGCTATCGCTGCCCGCTTCAACCTTCATCTCAACAGAAATAATCTCAAGCTCGACCGCATAACGATCGCCTTCTGGATTATCCCAATGCGCCAAGGTATTGAAACGATTGTCGATCATTTTTAGGGTATTACGCAGATTCTCTTGGCGGCTTTGACCACGAGCCAAATTGGCAAAGTTGGTTGTAATACGGGTATTTTCTGATGGGTAATAGTTCTCATCAAAACGAATACTCTTGATCGTAAAATTAAATGCGCTACTCATTTTAATCCGCCACCCTAATTTCTGAGATAAATCTGAATTTCTGTATAGAGTGATTTATACCGTAATCATTAGCTGAATAAAAATGATTTAATCTAAGTCAAAAATGAATGAAATTCACGTTAAGAAATTTGCTGAGATGAAAATGGCTCAGTATCCTCGATTGATGGTAATTTTGCAGATGAATATCGCTCAGGGAATTTCGGGCGGATATAGACAAACCATAGGACAAAAACTCCAGTTCAATTAATTAAAAATCAATACGATACCAATAAAAATTACATAAGGGCTGAATCAATCGACTGGACATAACAAGCAAGCTGTATTAATTGATCAAACTGTGAATAGCTCTCATTCTCAACTATAATTCAGACCAATTAAAAAGCAATCTCAGGCTGAGATCAAAGGACAGAAGATGAAAAAAGATCGTGTATTTAATCGAAAAAAACAAGCCAGACCTCTTATTCCCCTTCTCTCTATCGGTGGATTTATCTTATTTTCAAACTCATCTTTTGCAGCAACGCCTGCTGAAGTTGCCAATCAAGATCAGCCCTCCGAAGTGCTGCCGACCATTAGCATTACGGCATCGCGTGCAGATGAATTGTCCTCTTCGGCCAAACAAGTCACCAAGCTCGATGAAAAACAAATCGAGCTGTTAAAAAATGCCTCATCAGGCAACATCGCCACCGTATTAGCAAAAGTCGTTCCGGGATTATCCGATTCCAGTCGCACCATTACCGATTATGGACAAACCCTACGTGGCCGTAATGCGCTGATCTTGGTCGATGGTGTTCCGATGAATCTCACCCGTGATACCTCAAGGGGGCTTTCTGCGATTGATCCTGAAAGTATTAGCAGTATCGAAGTGATTCGAGGCAGTAATGCGATTTATGGCAGTGGTGCAGCTGGGGGGACCATTTCGATTACAACCAAAGCGGCTGGTGGCGAACCGAGCGCGAAAACTGTGATTGGTCTGCAGACGGGCTTAACCAATTTTCGTTCCGATGCCTTAAGTGGTGACATCCATCAATATTTCTCTGGCAGCTTAAATAACTTCGATTATGCGCTCGATTTTGGCTACCAACGTATTGGCAGTCCATACGATGCACGTGGCAGACGGGTTGCACCTGAACCCAGTCAAGGTGACCTGTTTGATGCAGATGCCTATAGCATCGGTAGCAAACTTGGCTATCATCTGGACGACAATCAGTATCTTCAATTTGCTGCAAATTATTATAATGCGGAACAAGACTCGAACTATGCCTCTGATCCAAGTGTGGCTCAACTGCCAGCGGGGACTGTGCCTGCGAAGGCAATCAAGGGTCTGAAATTAAAAGACCAGAATAAAAATGAAAATCAGATCTACAATTTGACCTATAGTCATCAAGATTTCTTCGGCAATAAAGTCGATGCGCAACTGTATTATCGTGACTTTTTTACCCGCTTTGCACCCTTTGATGCGCGTAAAGTTGCGACCCGTGGCGGACAAGTCGATCAGGTCTATCAAGAAAATAATGTGCTGGGCAGCCGTTTAACCGTGAATACACCGCTTGCGTTTTTAGGCGACACTTCGCTGGTTTGGGGCGGCGATTTTAGCCGTGAAAAAAGTGAAATGCCTTTAGATACCTTCGACCCGCAAATTTATGACCAGTCAGGTGGTCTGGAATTTGTCAAAAATGGCAAACTGATTTATTTACCTGAGCTCACCACGCAAAGTATCGGTGGATTTGCGCAATTGAAGCACCGTTTCAATGAGCAATGGTCAGCAGAAATCGGCACACGTTATGAAGACAGTTATGCCAAAATTGACAGCTTTATTCCCTTGTCTCAACTCGGCAAAGCCAATCCTTATACGGTTCAAGGCGGTAAAGTCAAAGCAGACGCATGGCTTTACAATGCCAATGTCAGCTTTGCACCTACCGATGCACACTCGATTTATGCCTCTTTTAATCAGGGTTTCCAACTCCCCGATGTTGGTGTCATCATCCGTAATGCAGGGGTAGGTTTCGACTTAGGTTCTTCTTTCTTAGAACCTGTCAAAGTGGATAATTATGAGCTTGGCTGGAATGGTCATTTTAATCATTTTAGTTCTAGTTTAGCGGTATTCCACTCCACTTCTGATCTGGGGGGTGTGCAATCCTTTAATAATGGACTGGTGCTTGCGCGAACCAAAGAAAAAGTGACTGGTGTAGAAGCGACCCTTGATTATCTTGAAGATGCCAAAGTCTGGGGGGCTGGTGGGAGTGTGACGTGGATGAAAGGACGCGAAACCCCTCAAAATACCCATACTGAGCAAGATATGACTGGTTACCGTATCCCACCGTTAAAAGTCACAGGCTATATTTCTTATAGTCCAACTGATACTTGGACCAACCGCATTCAAGCCACTTATTTTGGCGCAGAGGATTATCGTTTGAATGGCGTAAATAGCTTTGGACGTTATGATGTCAAATCTTATACCACCGCTGATTTACTCAGTAGCTTTGCACTGAACAAGAAAGATACGATGACCATCGGTATCGAAAATATGTTTAACAAGCAATATTACCCGCTGTATAGCCAACTGATGAGAAACAGCAACAATACCAGTCATTTACTCGCAAATGGCATTACGCTGAAAGTGTCTTATAGCCATAAATGGTAAATTCGAATCAATGAGAAACCGTCATAAATGACGGTTTCTTTCTCAAGCTCATTCATTATTTTTGAGCTGAAGCATCTTGTTTCTGCTGTAGCTCATGTAATTTTTTGCTATAGGTTGAATAGACGGGATTCCACGTCTTGCCTTTGTCTTTAGAAAAATTAACAAGGGCATAGTAAGGTGAAAAATAAGTATTTAAAAGAGCCCCTGAGTCAAGCACTGTGATATAGCTCTGCGGGATTATTTTACGTTTTTCCCATGTGGGTGTTGCTTCTTCTTTAACCGCTAACTCACCCCAGCTAAATGGTCCAGAAGCAATATAAATATCGCCTTGCTTTGAAAATTGCGCTGGCCAAATATTGACTTTAAATGGGCTATCAATTTTTTGCCATGTCGCACCATGATCTTTTGAATTAAATTGCTTAGCAAAAACACCTGCAAAACCACCTTTAGAAGTAATCAAACTAAAGGACTGGTCTGGGTTAACAAACAGCTGCGTGATATTGGCGTTATCGGGTACCTTATTTTGGCTCCATGCTTTGCTTGCATACTCATAGCGATTAATATTTCCATACATATCAGCATAATCAAAACCGCGCTCATCCTCCCACATCCAGAAACCATTCAGCCCTAACCAAGCATTGAATATTTTTTTTGTTGAAATTGGTTTCCAATCCCCCTTTTCTAAACGATCACTACGATAAATAGTCAGATCAGTTCCCACAATATGTGCTAAATACCAACCTTGTTGATCGTTACCCACAACATAGGCAATGATTCCTATAGGCAAATTACCCGTATCAACAGGACTTAGCGTATCACTATCTTTTTGATGCTTATAGAAATTATTCATCTCACCATAAGCTAAAAAATCAAAGTGACGATTTTCTTTTACAGTTACGCAGTCAAAAGACAGAGCTTCTTGGCTTTGAAATATTTTGGCTTTTTCTTTTTTATCTTGGATATCATCGTTTAAGGAAAAAGAAAAAATAGAACCAATTTTACTTGCTGCAACCACCCTATTGTCTGGTGTTTCCTTAAAACACTGCATTCCAAAAGGTAATAATTTATTTTCATTACCAAAATGTTTTTCTATCTCAGTAATGGGTTGAGTCCAGCCTGTTAAAACCTTGTCTTTATAAATCGCTTGCAGATACTTATCTCCAAATTTATTGATTAGATTTTTATTGGATGGATAGTTTTCAGATCTTGAAAAAAAATATGCACCATTGGCATGCGTCAAAAATATACGTCCAAGATCAGTGGTTGTATTCTCAACCACTTTAAATGTACGGGCTTGACTGGCTTGCTCATTATCCACCAAATTGATAAATTTTGTTGCCCCTGCCAGCATCGGATTTGCACTCGGCATAAAGCTGTTCAGCTCAACAACACGATATTCCCCCGCAGGTAATTTCCCACTATAAATCAGTGTAGAACGTGAAACTCCTGAATTAATAACATCAATTTTATAGGTCTTATTATTTTTCCGGATCATGGTTTTTTCTGTAAGACTTTCTACGAGTAAAAACGGAAAATTCATCCCATTATTAAAACCGATACTTAAGACCACAGGATATAATTTCTCTTCTTGTTGCTCAGGTGCGAACACATCTTTTGCCACTGCATTCATTTCTCTTGATTGCGGCGTTGTAGCACATGCCTGGAGTAACAAACAAATGGCGAAAACCACCCCACTTTTCAATATTAAATTTAGTTTATTCATTTACTTAATCATTTAAATGTCAGAAACAACATGTATCAAGGATGAGAAAACTCTCGCCCTACCCAATAAAGGTGAACATTACTAGAATTATTAACAATAAACCATCTTAAATATAATCATAATCAACTTGATTGATACATTTTGAAACACTAGTACAACTAAAACACCGTCTAAATTAAAGTAAAATTCATGAACTAACTTCTTCAACATCAGTGTTAAGGCAATCCCTTGCCCTGCTGATGTGCCTTTATTGCGCCTGTATCATCATTTAAATTCTTTCTCTCTATATGGTTTGTCATATAGAGCGTCATTTAATTTTTAAGGTAAATTGAATGAAAAAATTTTGGAAATATTTATTAGTACTGCTCGTGGTACTAATTATTATTGCAATTGCCTTTCTTTTTAGACCAGTTGCGTCTAAGGCAATTAAAACCACCAACAACGAACCTACTGTCGATGTCGTACTCATCGGTGGCGGGATTATGAGTGCCACGTTGGGTACTTATCTCAACGAGTTACAACCTGACTGGAACATCCGCATGTATGAACGTCTTGATGCTGTTGCACAAGAAAGTTCAAACGGTTTTAACAATGCGGGCACAGGTCACTCAGGCTTTATGGAAATGAACTATACCGAAGAAAAAGACGGTAAAATGGACATTTCTAAAGCTGTGAATGTGGCGGGTCAGTTTGAAATTGCCAAGCAATTCTGGGCATACCAAGTCAAACAAGGTGTACTCGAAACACCAAACACTTTCATTAACCCTGTACCACACATTGCATTTGTGTGGGGCGATAACGTGAACTTCATGGAAAAGCGTTATGCTGCCATGGTTCAAAATCCGTTATTCGCGGGCATGAAATTAAGTGAAGACAAAGCTGAAATTCAACAATGGGCACCATTGGTGATGGACGGTCGTGATCCTCAACAAAAAGTGGCTGCAACCCGTATGGACGTTGGTTCTGACGTGAACTACGGTGCTATCACGACCCAGTTGATCAACAACCTCGAAAAGAGTCCTAACTTTAAACTCAGCACTTCAACTGAAGTGACGGGCATCAGCAAAAATGATGACAACACGTGGTCTGTTGCTTTCAAAGATTTGAAATCGGGCAAAGTTGATCATGTCAAAACACGTTTCGTATTTATTGGTGCGGGCGGTGCTGCAATTAAATTATTGCAAATGACTGGCTTACCAGAAGCACAACAATATGCGGGCTTCCCTGTAGGTGGTGAGTTCCTAGTAACTGACAACCCAGCAATCACTGCAAAACATACAGCCAAAGTCTATGGCCGTGCTGATCTTGGTGCGCCTCCGATGTCTGTTCCACATATTGATACCCGTTATATTGATGGTAAAAAATATGTGTTGTTTGGCCCATTCGCAACCTATTCAAACAAGTTCCTGAAAAATGGTTCACAATTTGATTTGCTTGCATCGACCAACAAAAACAACGTCTTGCCTATGACTGCAATTGGTCTACAAAATGCCGATCTCGTTAAGTATCTGGTAAGCCAAGTGTTAATGTCTGATGCTGATCGTTTCAACGAGTTGAAAAAATACTACCCTGAAGCTGATCCAAAAGACTGGCATTTACAACAAGGTGGTCAACGTGTTCAGATCATCAAAAAAGAGCCGGGTAAACCTGCTAAATTGCAATTTGGTACAGAAATCTTTGCGTCTAAAGACAAGTCTGTAACCGCATTGTTAGGTGCTTCTCCGGGTGCTTCAACTTCACCTTACATCATGCTCAACTTGCTTGAAAAAGCCTTCCCTGAGCAAACTAAAGGTGAATGGAATGGCAAGTTACATGAAATCGTGCGTTCTTATGGTAAAGACCTTTCAACTGATCCAGCGTTGTTAGATCAAATCCGTCAGTACTCAAGTTCAACTTTAGGCTTGAACTATACGACTCCTGCAAACTTGGTTCCTGCCAAGAAAGTCGAAAAAGCGGAAGCTGTTGCGCAATAAGCAACGCCAAGCCCATTGAAAATGGGAGGAGTTTTCGCTCCTCCCTTTTTCTTTATCTCTTTTTTATACATAACACCTTATGCCCGCTGCTGCACCCCACTCTGCTTTTGCTGCATTTGCCAGTCGTGACTTTAGGTTATTGACCCTCAATCAATGCTGCCTAACGTTTGCGGTGCTCATTCAAGAAGTGCTGGTGGCTTTTCATCTCTATCAAATCACCAAAAATCCGCTCATTCTCGGCCTAGTTGGGATCATGGATTTCTTACCTTTTCTCGCTCTGTCTTTATGGGGCGGTTATATTGCTGACCGTTTTAATCGGCAGCGTATTTTACAAATCAGTTTTAGCCTTGCCATTCCCCTATCGGTTGGCTTATGGATCTGCTTCGATCTGTATAACACCCAGACGTTCAGTGCCAATGTCCTACTGATTGCGACTTTCAGTATCCTGTTTTTATTTGGCTGTATTCGCGGTATTTATAGCCCCTGCTTTAACTCCTTACGTCCTTTTGTCGTACCTGAGCATCTGTATACCAATGCAGCGACATGGACCAGTATGTGCTGGCAAGCTTGCGGTATACTTGCACCCGTGGTTGGCGGTTTTCTGTTGGCGCATCTGGATTTGGATATTACCTTTGCCGTGATTGTGGCGCTTTTTCTTACGGGCAGTATGGCTCTATGGTGCTTACAGAAGCGCGCGTTTCCTCAAATCCAAACGGAGTCGGTGGCTCAAAGTCTAAAAGACGCACTACAATTTATTTTTAAAACCAAAATTATTTTTTGGGCGATGTTTCTCGATCTCGGCTCGGTTTTCTTTGGTGGCATCATCGCGCTGCTACCCATTTTTGCCCAAGATATTTTGCATGTTGGTGCCGATGGTTTTGGTCTATTACGCGCCGCACCTGCATTTGGTGGCTTGATCATGCTGCTGATTTTGGTACGTTATCCACCTAAATCCAGACCGTGGCAGATGATGCTCATTGCGGTCACTGGCTTTGGTCTGTGTACTTTGTTATTTGCTGTTACCAGACACCTCTATTTTTCCATCGCAGTTCTCATTATCATGGGGGCATGTGACAGCATCAACATAATTATTCGTCAAACCATACTGCAATTGATTCCACCCAAAGACATGCTTGGTCGTGTCGCTGCCATTAATGGCATCTTTGTCACGTCCAGCAATGAGCTGGGTGCATTGCAGTCCAGTGTGATGACACGCTTTTTTAGCGTGGTGCCAGCCATGTTGATTGGCGGTTCACTGTCTTTGTTCTGTGTGCTACTGACCAAGATCAAAACCAAAGATTTATTGAAGTTTCGTTTTTAATCCCCCAAACAAACAGCTATTTAAAAAACCAATATCATATGAAACACACTTTGCCCGCATCTTCAGGCCTCTCTAAATTTATTATTTTTTCCGTCTTTGTATGGCTAGTACTATTGTGGCTACAGTCGACCTATATTGTCATTATCGGGGGGCAAGCCTATCTGTTCTGGACTTCTTTGGGTCTGTTGATTCTGAACCTACTCAGCTTGCGCCCCAACATCTTAAAAAACCGAATTGCTCTGGCAATTACAGCACTACTGTTGCTCTATCTGGCCTTTCACTCTTTATTTTGCACCTATTTGATCATCGCTTTTTACTGTATTTTCTATTTATATGCGGGCGAATATAAACATAAACGCGCCATTAAGTTGATCAGCCTGTTTTTGATTATGATCATCTTTGCAATTTACCAAAGCCAATCTCTGCATGAACTGAAAAGCCATTATGCTCCCTATGAAACTGGTGAAACATGGCAAAAATATGGTGCTTTATAAGTCCACCCATAAAAAAACCTCACATGACGTGAGGTTTTTTTATTGACTCGATTAATCTTGCGAATCAGGGTACAAAGGACGATTACCGGGACTAATACGATTGATATGCAAGAAGGTCATATGCCGCTCGTACTTATCCAAGATGTCATTAATCACCTGTTCTTTGGTGTATCCAACCAAGTCATTGTCTTGAGAACCTTCATATAAGAAAGTTTCCAAGCGGTAATAGAACTGTTTGCCGCGTTTACCACGCTCACTAAAGGTCGGCGCGATATAACGGACTGGCCAGATCTGGTACACGAAGTTATGTTCTTCTTCGATGTAAATGGTGAGATCAAGATGATACAGGCTTTCGCTTTCTTCGACTTCACCCTGCGTCACTTCGACATTCATGCCACGCTTCACCAACTCATCCGCCACGGTTTGTACCGCAGGTTTACACACGCTATCGAGCATACGTTGCGTCTCGCTACTGCCTGGATGATGCATGACACGGGACAAACGCTGTTTCCAGTTCAAAATATCCACGTTTCCGACCACAGGTGCAGCATTCAGGCTACGGCTGGCTTTACGATAATCTTCTAAGCGCAAGGATTTATATAAGCCCGCCATCACCAATAGCATCACAAAACTAAACGGCAAGCCCATAATGACGGTGGCACTTTGCAGTGCAGTAATCCCGTTGGCCATCAACATCGCCACGGTAAGCAAACCAATGGCAGTTGCCCAGAAGATTCTCAGCCAACGTGGTGCATCATTATCGACATTGGAGAACTTGGTAGTAAAGTTACCGAGTACCAAAGCCCCTGAATCGGCAGACGTCACATAGAACAATAGACCCGTAATGGTGGCGATCCCCGCAATAAAGGCAAAGCCTGGATATTGCGCCAACAGGTCATAAAAACCATGTGCAGGATCAGTCAGTACAGTTTGTGCCAGTGCCGTATTGCCTTCAAAAATTACGTTATATAAAGCGCTATTCCCGAAAATAGACAACCACGTAATCGTGAACAATAAAGGAATGATCAAGGTACCACAGACAAATTCACGAATGGTACGACCACGTGAAATACGTGCCAAGAACAGTCCCACAAATGGCGACCATGCGACCCACCATGCCCAGAAGAACAAGGTCCAACTGTTCATCCAGTCTTTTGGTCGGTCAAAGGCAAAGCTTTCCAAGGCCAAACTTGGGAAACGACTGATATAGTCACCAAAGTTTTGTACCAAGGCATTGAGCAGGAATTCGGTATTGCCGAGGAACAGGACGAACAACATCAGACCAATCGCGGCATAGATATTGATTTCGGATAAAACCTTAATGCCTTTATTGACCCCTGCCGTCACCGAAATAATCGTGACAATCACAGCAAGACCAATCAGGGCGATCTGAATCCATAGATTTTCAGGTACGTCAAACAGTACATGCAAACCATAATTGATCTGCACCACCGCAATACCACAGGTGGTGGCGATACCAAAGATCGTACCAATGACTGCGGCTGTATCGACGGTATGCCCAATCGGCCCGTCAATTTTATTCCCAAAGATTGGGTATAAGGCAGAACGAATGGTCAGCGGCAAGTTATAACGATAACTGAAATAGCCCAAGGCCATCCCGACCAGTGCATACATGCCCCAACCCGTTAAACCATAGTGGAACAGCGTCCAGACCATGCCCTGACGCGCAGCTTCATAGGTCTGTCCCTCGCCCACTGGAGGATTCATATAATGAGACAGCGGCTCAGCCACCGAGAAGAACATCAAGTCTGTGCCGATGCCCGCTGCGAACAGCATGGCCGACCAACTCAGCAAGCTAAACTCAGGTTTGGAGTGCTTCGGACCGAGCTTAATATCACCATAACGCGAGCAGGCAATAAAGATCACGAAGATCAGATATAGCGTTGCTGCCAGCAAGTAATACCAGCTGAATTTATCACTGACCCAAGCCAGCACCACATTAAGTAAGTGGTTGGCAAAGTCATTAAAAAAAATCGTAACCAGTGCAAATGTTAAAATAAGTAGAGCTGAAACATAAAAGACCACACGATTTAAATGGTCTTTATTCGCTAATGTAGAATCATCAACCGCTCTTGGATTATCTGTTGCCATACAATCCTCAGGGAGTTAGAGAACAAAAAGAAAATATTCATCTACGTCTTTCCACCTTTGCATCAATGAAAAGACATGTCTGAATAAAAAATGAAAAATAAAAGTCATTTACCCGAATTACAATGTTTCTGATTTTTCAGTTATAGCTTGTGATGACTGAGTTACCTGCGTTATCACTTGCGGCGGTGTAGGACGAAACTGATCCTGTTTTAGTGCTTTGGCCAGGCCAAACATATACAGCAAAATAATAACGGAAAATGGTAAACCACACAGCACCACGGCACTTTGCATGGAGTGAAAACTCCCTGCCAACAGCAGCCCGATACTGACAATGGTAATCACCACAGACCAGAAAATTCTCAACCAAATCGGCGAATCACTTTCATTGCTACCCCCTTTCGAGGACAGATTTGCGATCATGAGTGTACCAGAACCCACAGGGGTCAAAAACAATACGAAACAAATCACAACAACAATCCCAGCAATATAAGGATTGAACGGTAAAAATTCGAGAAGCTTAAATAAGGACAAAGCAGGGTCAGTCAACACCAAGTCACCGAGGATTTTTTGCTTCTGTTCTAGAATAAAATAGATTGCAGTATTGCCAAAAATCGAGATCCAAGCCAAGGTAAAACCGAGTGGAATCAGGCAGACACCCAACACCACTTCGCGAATGGTACGGCCTTTGGAAATTCGCGCAATAAACATACCCACGAATGGTGCCCATGCGATCCACCATGCCCAATAGAATACGGTCCACGAACCTAACCACTCACCCGCCTTGCTGTTATAAAGATACATATCAAAGCTTTTTGCCAGAAAATGATCGAGGTAATCGCCCATGTTCTGCACCAAACCATTGAGCAAATGATTGGTTGGGCCTGTCAGGAACACGAATAGCAATAAGGCATAGAGTAATCGTAGATTAATACGAGATAACCACGCCAGACCTTTTTCAATTCCGACCACGGTAGTGATGGTCGCCACTGACATCATCAACAACACCACCGCAATCAGTGTGGTTTGGCTATTGGGAATTTCTGGGAGAAGATAATGTAGACCCGAGACCAGTACCAAAGCCCCGATGCCCAAGTTAGTCACCAGAGAAATCACCGTGGCTAAAATCCCGAAACCATCGACAAAGTCACCGATCAGACCATGAATCCGCTCACCAAAGATCGGATACAGCGCAGAACGTAAGGCCAACGGCAAATCTCGACGGAAGGCAAAATAACCCAAAGTGACACCCAGCAAGGCATACAGCACCCAACCATGAATGCCCCAATGCAGAAAGCTATACATCATGGCATCACGCGCAGCTTGTATGGTGCCACCCTGACCTTCAGGCGGTCGCAGGAAATGATCAACAGGCTCAGCTACACCGTAATACAACAGTGCAATCCCGATCCCTGCCGAAAACAGCATTGAGACCCAAGCCAGATAACCAAACTCAGGTTTATCGTCATCTTTGCCTAAAGGAATCTGCCCAACCCGTGAAAAAGCCAGCCAAGCAACAAAACCTAAACAAAACACGATCACCAGCATGTAGTACCAACCAAACAATTGATTGGCCTGCCCTTGTATATAGGTCAACCAGAACTGGCTGCGCTGTGGAAACAACACAAACAATAGGCCAAAAATGCCGATACTGATTGCGGAGCTCCAAAAAACAAACAAATTTAAACGTATAGGTTCAGATGGGGACCCTTCATTACTTTCTGACACCATGTTCTTGCTCCTTGCAATTGGTGTTTTTTTCTTAAAAAATAATGTGATAAGTGTTCAATTCTGCTTATCGCCTTATCCATAAGAATCTTTGATTTATTACGCTACTTCTATTCTTGCCAATCAAAAATTCATTGATTTTTACAGATTATACTTTTTATTGATTGAACGTTCAATCAATAAAAAGTATGATAAAAAAATGTTATGATGCTCTACATCGAGAAATGTTGAATAAAAAGCACCTTGGCCGGGCTTGAAATGGATAAGCATGACAAAGCGTAGAGTTAAACCAGAGCATGTGCGACGTGAAGAAATTATTAACGCCGCATTTTATGTAATTTCTGAAGTGGGGTTATCCAATACCACCATTGCACAGATTGCAAAAAAGGCCGAACTATCGACCGGTATCGTGAGTCACTATTTTGGTGACAAACAGGGTCTAATCAATACCTGTATGCAGGAAATGCTCAACGTTTTGCGTCAAAAGACTGACCAATACAAAGCTGAAGCAGATGCGCATCCAGAAAGCCAGATCAAGGCCATTATTGATTCCAACTTCGATATCAGTCAGGTCAACAAACAAGCCATGCGGGTCTGGTTAGACTTCTGGTCAGCCAGTATGCACTTGCCCGAGCTTGGACGTTTACAACGAATTAATGATCAACGCCTGTACTCCAACCTGAAGCATTATTTTTTGATGTTGGTAGAGGATAAACAACAGGCCAGCATTGCCGCTCGCGGATTGGCGGCTTTGATTGACGGATTATGGTTACGTGGCAGTTTGAGCAGTCATGATGAGTTTGACAGCCAGTTGGCACGTTCCATTGCTTACGATTATGTAAAAACGCAATTGCAATTTGCGAACAAACCTTTGCAGGAGAAACAGAATGAGTGATGCACAAGTTCACCAGTTATATATCCACGGACGTTATGTCGCAGCAACCAGTGGTCAAACATTTAACAGCATTAACCCTGCCAACGGTGAAGTGATCGCAACACTTCAACAAGCCTCACAACAAGACATTGAAGCGGCTGTTCAAAGCGCACAACAAGGCCAGAAAGTCTGGGCAGCCATGACTGCGATGGAGCGTTCTCGCATCCTACGCCGTGCAGTTAATATCCTACGTGAACGTAATGATGAACTTGCCCAGCTCGAAACCCTCGATACTGGTAAGGCCTACAGCGAAACATCGACTGTGGATATTGTGACAGGTGCCGATGTCATCGAATACTACGCAGGTCTTGCAACTGCCATTCAAGGCGAGCAAGTGCCACTTCGTGAATCAAGCTTCTTCTATACCCGTCGTGAACCCCTTGGTGTAGTGGCTGGGATCGGGGCTTGGAACTACCCAATTCAAATCGCAATGTGGAAATCTGCCCCTGCCCTTGCTGCGGGTAATGCCATGATTTTCAAACCAAGCGAAACTACGCCGCTAACCGCATTCAAACTTGCTGAAATCTATACGGAAGCGGGCGTTCCAGACGGCGTCTTCAACGTGGTTCAAGGTGCGGGTCGTGATATCGGTCAATGGCTGACTGAACATCCTGTGATTGAAAAAATTTCGTTCACGGGTGGTGTCGAAACTGGCAAGAAAGTGATGGCCAGCGCTGCGGGTTCAACCTTGAAAGAAGTCACCATGGAGTTGGGTGGTAAATCACCGCTGATTATTTGTGATGATGCCAACCTCGACCGTGCTGCGGATATCGCCGTCATGGCAAACTTCTTTAGCTCAGGCCAAGTCTGTACCAATGGTACTCGCGTGTTTGTACCGAAAGCCCTGCTTGCGGCTTTTGAAGCCGCCGTTGTAGAACGGGTAAAACGCATTCGTATTGGCGATCCGATGGCTGAGCAAACCAATTTCGGTCCACTCACCAGCTTCCCGCATATGGAAAAAGTGTTGTCTTTCATTGAGTCAGGCAAACAGCAAGGTGCAAAACTATTGATTGGTGGTGGTCGTGCCACAGAAGGTGATCTCGCCAAAGGTGCTTATGTGCTCCCGACGGTATTCAGCAACTGCCAAGATGATATGGCGATTGTGCAAGAAGAAATCTTCGGTCCTGTGATGAGCATTCTCAGCTATGAAACTGAGGAAGAAGTGATTCGTCGTGCCAATGACACCACCTTTGGCTTAGCTGCAGGTGTGGTGACCCAAGACATCACTAAAGCGCATCGTATGATTCATCAACTTGAAGCTGGTATCTGCTGGATCAATACCTGGGGTGAATCACCTGCGGAAATGCCAGTGGGCGGCTACAAGCAATCTGGTGTTGGCCGTGAAAATGGCTTAACCACTTTGGGGCATTACACCCGTATCAAATCCGTTCAAGTTGAGTTGGGTGAGTATCACAGCATTTTCTAATGCCCTCAGCTTTCACCCTCAAAATTAATCCTCAATGCCGAGCAATCCCATGATTGCCTCGGCATCCTCAAGAATAGAAAAAGGGATAACGATGAATACTCAAGCATATGACTACATTATCATTGGCGCAGGATCTGCCGGAAATGTGCTCGCAACACGTCTGACTGAAGATAAAGACGTGACTGTTTTACTTTTGGAAGCTGGTGGTCCAGACTACCGTTTAGATTTCCGTACTCAAATGCCAGCCGCTTTGGCCTTTCCTTTACAAGGTCGTCGCTATAACTGGGCCTATGAAACCGATCCTGAACCCCACATGAACAATCGCCGTATGGAATGTGGTCGTGGTAAGGGCCTCGGTGGTTCTTCACTGATTAACGGCATGTGCTATATCCGTGGTAATGCCATGGATTTGGATCAGTGGGCAAGCATGAAAGGTTTGGAAGACTGGAGCTACGCCGACTGCTTACCTTACTATAAAAAAGCCGAAACCCGTGATATTGGCGGCAATGACTATCATGGCGACAAAGGTCCTGTATCCGTGGCAACCCCTAAAAATGGCAATAATGTGCTGTTCCATGCCATGGTTGAAGCAGGCGTACAGGCAGGTTATCCACGTACCGATGACTTAAATGGTTATCAACAAGAAGGTTTCGGCCCAATGGATCGTACCGTGACCCCAAAAGGTCGTCGTTCAAGTACCGCGCGTGGTTATTTGGATATGGCCAAAGGTCGTCCGAATTTAACCATCGTCACGCATGCCACCACCAATAAAATCTTGTTTAATCAAAAACAGGCAGTCGGTGTGGAATATATTATTGGTGCTGACCAAGCCAATATGAAACAGGCACAAGCCAAACGTGAAGTATTGCTCTGTGCAGGAGCAATTGCCTCACCACAAATCTTGCAACGCTCAGGTGTAGGTGAAAGTACCTTCCTGAAATCGATGGATATTGATGTGGTACATGACCTGCCGGGTGTCGGTGAGAACCTGCAAGACCACTTGGAAATGTATTTGCAATATCAATGCACGCAACCTGTATCACTCTACCCTGCACTGCAATGGTATAACCAGCCTGCCATTGGCGCTGAATGGTTATTCAATGGCACAGGTGTGGGCGCAAGCAATCAGTTCGAAGCGGGTGGCTTTATCCGCAGTTCGGAAGAGTTCGACTGGCCGAATATCCAGTATCATTTCTTACCTGTTGCGATTAACTACAACGGCAGTAATGCAGTAAAAGAGCATGGCTTCCAAGCCCATGTCGGTTCAATGCGCTCGCCTTCGCGTGGTCGGATCAAGCTCAAATCCAAAGATCCGTTTGAACATCCAAGTATTCTGTTCAACTACATGTCAACAGAACAGGACTGGCGTGAATTCCGTGATGCAATCCGTATCACCCGTGAAATCATGGCACAGCCTGCGCTTGATCCGTATCGTGGTGAAGAAATCAGTCCAGGTAAACATATCCAGACCGATGCAGAACTGGATGAGTTCGTACGTAGCCATGCAGAAACGGCGTTCCACCCATCATGTAGCTGTAAGATGGGCGAAGATGACATGGCGGTGGTCGATGGCCAAGGTCGAGTGCATGGCGTACAAGGCTTACGTGTGGTCGATGCTTCCATCATGCCACTAATCATTACCGGCAACTTAAATGCCACCACCATTATGATCGCAGAAAAAATTGCCGATCAAATCCGTGGCAAAAAACTCCCTCGTTCTGAAGCGGCTTATTACAAAGCGGGTACAGCACCTGTACGTCAAGCGCCGTTACGTCCAATACTATAAGGAAGATATTCCTCAGGGGATACCCGAAGCTCAGCTTCGGGTTCCACTTCATTCAGGGAGAAATGATGAAAAAAACTTTATTCTTAATTGCACCTTTGGCTTTTTATTTTCAAAGCACCCACGCCACTGAAACCACTTCCCCCTACTCAGCCAATATTACTGCGGCCAGCCAATACGTTTCACGCGGTTTTCAACAAACTTGGGGCAAACCTGCCTTGCAAGGGGGACTGGACTACAATCATGCCAGCGGTTTTTATGCGGGTACATGGGCATCGACCGTAAGCGATCATTTTATTCGCGATGCTTCAGTCGAATGGGATGTATATACTGGCTATAGCCGCAGTTTTGGTGATTTAACCGTCGGCACTAAAGTCGCCTATTACTATTATCCTGGGGCAAAAACCACTGCGGATACAGGCAATACCCGTTTTGATTATGGGGAAATTATTCCTGAAATCAGTTACGGCCCGCTCAGCGTGAAATATGCGATTACCTATACCCAAGATTATTTCGGCAATAATTCGGATACCTTAGGCGTCGGCAACAATAAGCATTCACGTGGCTCGGGGTATTTGGATGTCAATTGGCATCAACCGATTACACAAGGTTGGTCAGTCGATGCCCATTATGGCAACCAACGCATTAAAAACTTTTCTGCTGCCAGCTTCCAAGATGCCAGTTTTGCCGTCAACAAAGAGCTACCCTATAACCTTTCCAGCAGTTTGACCTATAGCAAAGCATGGGATAAAGACGGTTTTTATCAGCAATACAGCAATGGCAATCCCAACGCCAAAGTCTCCAATCCAATTGATTCAACCGTAACTTTGTCACTGACCAAAAGCTTCTAATCCAAGCTGAATCAAGTCTTCTGGCATAAAAAAAGCCGCTTCATTGAAAGCGGCTTTTAAAATCTTGGATATTAAGGCTTGATCAGTTCAATCGTTGTACCTGCACGTTTTGGATCAATCAGAATCTTGGCATGTTGCTCTGGATCGCGCAGCGCCTCAAAGGCATTGCCCACCCCTTCCAAACCGACCACACCTGTGATCAATGGTGAACAATCGACTTTACCTTCTGCAATCATATGCAGCGTGTCACGGAATTCAAGCGGCGTATAACCCAATACATATTGGATTTCCAATTCCTTATTAATCGCCAAGGCAGGTTCGATTTTATCACTTTGCATACACACGCCCACCCCCACAATACGTGAGAACAGTGGTGCACCTTCCAAAATCTGCTGCATAATTCCAGCCACACCGACGCACTCAAAAATCACTGGACGCTTTGGCAATATTCCAAGTTTATCCCCCACGCGCATGGCATTGACCCACGGTAATGAGTAAGTTTGAACCTTGTCAAAAAGCCCCATCCCCATATTAATCGCTTCAGAGACATTGCCCAATAAACCCAGTTCTTTCCAACTGCTAAATGGAGACTGTTGTTTAGGGTCAATCAAGATATCTGCACCACATTGCTCAGCCAAGCGACGGCGGTTCGGTGAAAAATCACTGGCAACCACGGTTTTAACGCCTGCGGCCTTGAGCATAATAATCACGCCCAAACCGACAGGGCCACAACCAATTACAATCGCTGGCTCATTTTTCTTGATTCGACTACGACGTACTGCATGCAGTGCAACAGCCATTGGCTCAGTCAATGCTGCACTGTCCGCATCTAGACCATTCGGCACTTCAAACATCAGACTGGATTGCACCAAGACTTGCTCTGCATAACCACCGGAAGCACTCGGTGACAAGCCTGTAGGAACATAGCCTTGCGGATCAACATTTAACAAGGGCATGGCGCAAACCAACGTATCTGCTTTTAATTTACGTCGTGTTTTTGGACCATAATCCAAGACTTTGCCACAGAACTCATGCCCGAAAACCAATTTATCTGAGGATTTTGCCACCCCATTAAAGCCGACGCGTGCTGCCAAATCATGCATATGATCACAGTGATGTTGCATATGTAAATCCGAACCACAGATACCGCAACGCACCACTTCAAGCAGGACTTGTCCTTTAGCAGGGACCAATTGAACACTGTCTTCCAGTTTCAGCTCAGCGTTATGACAAACCAGAGATTTCATAGAATGCTTTCCTTTTTTGTTTTATTCCCATTGTTCACCTTCAGCACTTTAACCCGTTGCTGTGCCAAGCAAACAACACATGACTCAATCCTGACAAGGATAATTGTCAAAAACTATGACCGAAATATCAATATATCGAAGCAATAAAGTCAGCAAATGATGTATTTTAGGATAGCTCGATTGATTGAAAAAAGATTAAAAATTATTCTCTTTTAACTTCAAATAGATGAGTCTATTTTTCTCAATTGTTGCCCGATTTTTATTAAAACGATCAAATTTAAACCTTGCATTTAATAGTGTCATTATGCCAATATATATTTACTGGCTTTAAGCCACTATAAAAGAGAAATTAAAAATGACGATTCAACTTATGACAGCTCAAGCGAATGTTCCCATCGAGTTTTTGCAGTTTTCAGGTGGTGAGCGTCATATTCAACTGCAACCTGAATTATTAAACCAATTAACAGCTGACACTCAGATCAAAGCCTCACTACAGAACAGTGCAGATGTGATGGATTATCTGCTATTAGAAAATGTGTTGTTGCAACAAGACACTCACCTTTCGGTAGAAATCCCTTATTTTCCCTATGCACGTCAAGACCGTATCTGTGCACAAGGTCAGGCCTTCTCATTGGATTTAATGACCAAGTTATTAAATAGCAATAGCGAAAAGTTTGCAGGGCAACGCCAGAAAATTGTGGTGTGGGATTGTCATAGCCCAGTGACCCTTGAGCTGCTACGTAAAAATACCCGCTTCCAACAAGTGATCAATATTGAGCCGATTGAGATTATCCAGCAAAGCCCAGCATTGATGCAGATTTTAAGCGCCGACAATAGCGTATTGATCTGTCCTGATGCAGGCGCAATACAGCGCACCCAAGCGATTGCAAACGGTATTAATCCGCAACGCCAACAGGCCATTGAAGTGATTCACTGTGAAAAGAAACGTGATCCAAGCACTGGAAAAATTAGAACAACGGCGGTGGATAGCCCTGATTTGACAGGAAAAACAGCCGTGATCACCGATGATATTTGTGACGGTGGTGCAACCTTTATTGGTATTGCCAAACAATTACGCAGCCTAAACTGCCAAAACATTATTTTATATGTCACGCATGGCATTTTTAGCAAAGGTATCGCGGTATTTGATGGCTTGGTCGATCAGGTCTTTACCAGCAATAGCCTGCCACAAACAGAAGCAAGCAAACTCAACATTATCAATTTTCAAAACTAAGATTTAAAGCACGAGGCCAATAAAAATGAGTATTAAAATTAACCCACTCAATGCAATTGATTTCTATAAAGCCGACCACCGTCGCCAGTATCCAGTGGGAACTGAATACGTCTATGCCAACTTTACCCCGCGTTCATCACGTTTAGCCAAAATGCTGCCGGATTTTGATGACAAGATAGTGTTCTTTGGCCTACAAGGCTTTATCAAACACTTTTTGATTGAAACCTGGAATGAAGGCTTCTTCAATCAACCTAAAGCCAAAGTAGTCGCAGCCTATAAACGCCGTATGGACAATTCTTTAGGTGAAGGTGCAGTGCCTGTCGAGCACATCGAAGCTTTACACGATCTCGGCTATTTACCATTAAAAATTAAAGCCTTGCCAGAAGGTAGCCGCGTCAATATCAAAGTACCTGTATTGACTATTATCAATACTGACCCGAATTTCTTTTGGCTAACCAACTACATCGAAACCGTGCTCAGTGCCGAGCTATGGAAAAGCTGTACTACAGCCAGCATTGCCTATGAATATAAACGCTTGTTGACCCAATATGCAGAAAAAACAGGTGCAGCTTTAGACTTTGTTGCTGTTCAAGGCCATGATTTTAGTAGCCGAGGGATGAGTGGGATCTATGATGCTGCCCAATCGGGTGTGGGTCACTTAACCAGTTTTATTGGGACAGATTCAGTTGCTTCTATTGATTATGCAGAAGAATATTACAACGCAACAGGTGTCGTAGGCGTTTCAGTACCTGCAACAGAACACAGTGTGATGTGTATGGGCAGTGAAGAAAGTGAAATCGAGACCTTTAGACGTCTGATCTGTGAGCTTTATCCTGCCGGTGTAGTCAGTATCGTTTCAGATACTTGGGATTTCTGGCGTGTGATTACCGAGTTTAGCGTGGAATTAAAAGCAGAGATTTTAAAACGCCAACCGAATGCCCTCGGACTCGCCAAAGTGGTGTTTCGCCCTGACTCAGGTGATCCTGTGAAAATTATCTGTGGCGATCCTGATGCAGAGCGAGATAGTCCCGCTTATAAAGGTGCAGTGCAATGTTTATGGGAAATTTTCGGCGGCACAGAAACCGCTCAAGGCTATAAGGTATTGAATGAACGAGTTGGCTTGATTTATGGTGACTCGATTACCCTAGAACGTGCCCAAAATATCTTAAAAGGTTTGGAGGCCAAAGGCTTTGCTTCAAATAATCTGGTCTTTGGAATCGGCAGCTATACTTATAACTATTTGACTCGTGATAGCTTTGGTTTTGCAGTCAAAGCCACTTGGGGTCAGGTTAACGGTGTCGGTCGTGAACTGTTTAAAGACCCTGTAACGGATTCAGGTGTTAAAAAGTCAGCCAAAGGCTTGTTACGGGTTGAACAAACTGAACATGGTTTTGAGCTCTTTGATCAACAAAGCTTTGAACAGGAGAAAATGGGCGCACTGCAAACGGTATTTGAAAATGGTCAATTGTTAAGAGAATGCTCACTTGATCAAATTCGGGAGAGATTGGTCTAAAGCGATATCTAGATCACTCATTTCAAATTTGAAATTCATCTACGCTACATTGATAGACGGCATGGATGCTGCCTCTTTAACTGTCTTGCACGAAGTTCAAAGTATGACTTTGAACTTCGCTCAGGATGTACCATCAGCTCATTCAAATCTATAAAAAACCTTTATACTTGATTCACTCATCCATGAGACAACGCCAAATGACCTATACCTCCGAACAGGAATACCTTGCCCACTATCAAAAAACAGACTATGACACGCCTCTGTTTACGGTCGATATGGCAATTTTTTCTGTAGCAAAAGGTCAATTACAAGTCTTAATGATTCAACGCTCCAACTTTCCCGAAAAAGGCAAATGGGCGCTACCGGGTGGTTTTGTCGATTTAAAAACCGATCCCGATTTAATGGCAACAGCACACCGTAAACTGCTTGAAAAAACAGGGATTCACTCCCCTTATCTAGAACAAGTCGAAACCATTGGCAATCAACATCGTGATCCACGTGGTTGGTCCATTACCGCTTTATATTTTGCCCTGATTGATTTTGACCAATTTGAAATTCAAACAAGCAGCACCACCGAACATCGTCAATGGCTTCCGATCGATCAAGCATTACAACTAGATTTAGCCTTTGATCACCAACAGCTACTACAACTGGCATTTGAACGTCTTGGCAATAAAACCCGCTATACCGCCTTACCCGCCAGCCTGATGCCTGAGTTATTTACCCTAACTGAATTACAGACGATTTATGAAGTTATTTTAGGTCATAGATTAGAAAAAAAATCATTTAGACGGCGTATGCAAGAAGCAGGTGCCGTTGAAGAAACGGGACAGCAAAAAATTGTCGGCAAGCGCCCTGCTCAATTGTTCCGCTATGCACTGCAAGATTATCATTTTACTTTTCCGCGTATGCTGGAAACGCCACGCAACAGCACTGAAAATGAAAAGAGCTAAGGCAAATAGCTTAGCTCTTCAATAACTTAGAACTTACTTCCAAGTTTGACGAATCAAATCCACCGCTTTTTCAGCAATCATAATTGCAGGTGCATTGGTATTGCCATTGACCACGGTTGGCATAATCGACGCATCCACCACGCGTAATCCTGCAATGCCATACACTTTTAGCTCAGGATCGACCACCGCCATCTCATCCACACCCATTTTACAACTACCAACAGGGTGATACACCGTGTCGACACGGTGCCGTAAAATCTCACGAATTTCATCATCAGACTGCACATTGGCTGTAAACATATCTTCTTTAATTTTTTCACTTAAAGCGGGTGCATTCATTAACTTTTGCGTGACTTTAAAACCATCAACCATATCTTGCAGATCTTGCTCATCCTCAAGGAATTTAAAGTCAATTAATAATGGATCATCGACATTTTTACCACTGAGTTTGACTGAACCCCGCGCACGCGGATTCAACAAGCAAACATGGCATGAAATTCCATGTCCCATATGCATGGTTCGAGCATGGTTATCCACCACCGCAATCACAAAATGCAACTGTAGATTCGGCTTATCCAATTCAGGACGACTTTTTAAGAAACCACCACATTCAGCATAATTGGTGGTGATTAAACCACGACGCTCTTTACGATAACGCCCAATCTGTTTGACTAAATCAACACTTCCCCCAACCGACACCCCAAAAGTTCCTTCCATTTGCTTGGTCTTATAAGCAAAAATAAAGTCAGGATGATCATGCAGGTTTTCACCCACACCCGCCAAATCTTTAATTACAGGGATACCGTGTTTTTCTAGTTCTTGGCGTGGACCAATCCCCGACAACATCAAGACTTGTGGAGATTGGAATGCACCCGCAGATAAGAGCACTTCTTTATTGGCACGAACAATCGTGCTTTGTCCATTGTGTTTATATTCGACCCCAACAGCACGACCATTTTCAATCACAATTTTTGACACCAAAGCTTTGGTAATCACATGTAGATTCGGGCGTTTACCTAAATAAGGAAACAGATAACCACGCGCTGCGCTCCAGCGTTCACCATTTTTTTGTGTAACCTGATAAACACCGAGTCCTTCTTGTTCTGCACCATTGAAGTCATCATTGAGTGGATAATTGACCTGCTTCGCAGCTTCAACAAAGGTTTTCTGATACGGATTGTCCGAACGCAATTCACTGACATTTAATGGTCCGTGTTGACCATGATATTCATTACGAATACGCTCGTTATGCTCTGATTTTATAAAATATGGCAAAACATCGTCATAAGACCATCCCGTATTGCCTAAAGCAGCCCAATGGTCATAGTCACTACGATGCCCACGGATATACACCATTGCATTGATGGCAGAACTGCCACCTAAGCATTTTCCACGAGGTTGATAGCCTCTACGTCCATTCAGCCCTTTTTGTGGAATGGTTTCTAAAGCCCAGTTATTAATCTTGGTTGGAATACTGATCACTGCTGCTGAAGGTGTATTCACCAACCAACTGTTGCCATCACCACCAGCTTCTAATAAACATACCGAAATATTTGGATTTTCAGATAATCGACCAGCCAGTACCGAACCTGCTGAACCACCACCTATAATTACAAAATCAAAAGCTGTTTCTGTCATCGCTATACTCTGTTTTTTCTTTTTAAAAAGTGGACGCATTATGCCGAACTTGGCATTTAAATACTGTTGTTGTCTAACCAATTCATATCAATAAAAGTAACTTAACTGCAACGCAATAAAAGCGCAATAGTCAAATCAAGCAGTCACGTTGCTGTAAAAAGAGAGCCAATTGCAAAACTACTGGATGGATTCTTTCTCTAATTTTTTCTGTTTCAGATACTCAACATGTTGACGATCTGTTTTCCACGATGGTTCCAATACTTCTTTCTCAATACGAGAGCGAATTCTTTTCTGTTTCATGGGGCTGATCACCTCCTCATTGAAACTTTTCACATATTTCAACCAAGTCTTACCTCGAAACACATTTTCAGGCATTTCTGTTTTAAACTCACTACGAGGCGTAAAAACAATAACCGAGTGCAAATATTGTGGATCTAACACGTCATTTAGCACTATCTCTAGCACTTTGCTATGTTTATAGTTTTGATGTAAAGGATTTTGAAATTTATAGCTTTTCTTATAGATTTTTTGCGTCCATTGCTTCTGTCGAACACTACCAAAAATCCACCCCGTATAGTTCTTCGTTTCTATAATAAAAACCCCATAAGGACTTATTAAAATATGATCAATTTGAGTTGTACCTTGCTCGCCATCAGGGATCGTCACGTTGTTTAATAACATGTACTCCTCTCCTAACCCCTTTTCTACGTGAGCCTTAACCATCAGCTCTCCGATTCTTCCCTTAAAATATGGTGATTTCAAATAAGTGATAATAGAAAGAATAATAATGAAAAATATAAAGTATAAAAGCATATTCCTTCCCCAGTAATTTTAAATTTAATTTATTAAGAACAAAAAAATAAGATCTAAAATTTTAGAATATATTTTATCAACATTCACTTAATTATTTATATTTTTATATTCATTATAAATTAGAATCAAACCGCCCATAAGGATAAAAAACAGACCTAACAGCTTTAATCCATCTATTTTTCTAATTTGCATTCCTAGAAGTCCAGTACTATCAATAATCGTTGCAAAGAGCATTTGTCCTAAGAAAACCCATAACAATGTATTTGTTGCTCCTATTTGAGGAGCTGCAAGAAACATACAAAGAATATAAATAGAACCAAGAAAACCAGGAAACCACATCCACCATGAGGCTTGTTGGTATAACGGAGGTTTAATCGTACCATCAACGATTAATGCAATGATTAGTGATGCAATTGCTCCACCAACATAAAGCACAAAAGTTGATTGGATTTGAGAAGCACCACTTGTATTTCGAAAAGTATTTACCATTGCGAGCTGTAGTGGAACGATCACACCTCCCAATATGCTAATAAAGACATAACTAAGGTTTTGCATTGCGAACCTCTCTATATAACTCATCCCAGAATTGCTCTAGCAAATCTAAAAACTCATAAAAACCTTTCAAAAACTCTTCTCGTTTCTTATCAGTATCAATAATACTCCAAATTGTTCTATTTAAATCTTCAGCATGCCTCTCTTCTGTTCCATCCAAATGGATATCATAAAAATATGCCACATCATTCCAGCGCTCATCTGTAAATTTAGATCTATTCTTTTCTGCACCACTTATCAATAATTCTAATTGAGGTAAAGCATGTATTTCTTGAGCTAGTGCTGCCCCTAGCATAACATATAAATTTTCACCAAATAATAGCTCAGATTTAGCTTTCAACCTCACAGTTGCTGGCAACCCCTTTTCATATATAGGCCTTTTCTTGAATATTGTTTGACTATACGCTTCTACTGACTTAATAAATAAAAAAGCATGTGATTGCCCAGTATCAAGACCTTTTTCTTCAGCAATATTTTGCTCAAAAGCCTCAATAATCTGTTTTATATTTATATAACTTCCTTTTTCTTTCTTAACTCCTTTCAATATCTTACATCCAATATCTAATCTATGAGCTGTGGGTGCCAACCAATGTCTTAAATTATTCACTAATAAACTGAACTGAAGATATGTATAACTCTCACTATTCAGTTCCCAATGTAACAAACATTCATTAGTAGCTACTTTTACAGCAAATGATTTTAAATCTACATATTCCATAACAATCCCCATTAATATTACTTTAGGCAAAAATAAGAATCATACAAATAATTATCATATTTATTTAAAATCGATAAAAATAAAGAATCTCAAAATATTTCCAAACAAACAAAATAGGAAAATAAAGCAAAAAAATGCGAAATAATTATCAAAAAATTAAAATAAAAAACAATAAAAATTATAATTAATTTAAAAAATTATTAATTTTTAATAATATTATTATATTTAAATATCGATGATTTATATAAAAAATTATTTAGAAAACATAAATCTTTCAATGTCCCATAAATCTAATTCAACAAAAAAATCCAGACGTAAAAAAACCGCTAACTTAGCGGTATTTTATCTCATCTTTTAAGATGATGGTCGGAGCAGTAGGATTCGAACCTACGACCCCCTGGTCCCAAACCAGGTGCACTACCAGGCTGTGCTATGCTCCGAAATTGGGGTGAATGACGGGATTCGAACCCCACACAAATTAAAATTAATTCAATATATAACAATAAATTAGGAATTAAGAGGTCTTAAAATGGGCAAATATGGGAATATGTAAGCCTTGGTATGTCCATTGCACCAGGACAACGATCGCAAAAAATTGAAGGGTTATTGTGGCTGTATGGAATGCTATGTTTAGCCGAGTAATGGAGTAATAAAAAAAAAGTACCTAAACAATTCAGGTACTTATTGTTTACTTTTCAGAGTAATTATTTAGTGAATCACTATATTGGTTATTACTGCTGAATATATTGGTTAATTTTGGATAAATAGTCTGGCATATCTTCAGCAATCAATTTGCCATAATGCTTATAGATCATAGATGTATCTGCATGCCCTAGCTGCTCCGCAATCCACTCCGGGGGAACTTGGCCACTAGATAATAATTGGCTCGCAAATGTATGCCGACCTTGGTTGATTCCCCTTTTTCGTACTTTTGCTTTTTTGAGGTGTTTGCCCCATCGATAGCGTAATTCGTGATACTCAAAATGTGTCGACCGTTCACGATTGAGCCAGACAAATCTTAAACGTTCCTCTTTATAGCTATGGTTATCACGCTGAAGTACTTCAATCACCTGTGTTCGTGCATTTCCTGAAAAGTGATATTGCTCCTTCAATGCATCTAAAGCTGGCTCTAACAGCTTAATTTCACGTTTACGTCGACGATTTTTAGTGACTCGATATACACCACGAACATAAGACCGGTTTATTTGAATTGTACCTTTCTCCAAATTGATATCCTCCCATGCGATTGGGATCTGTTCCGACATGGAAAGGCCAGTCCAGAAAAGGCATGGTAAGAGGTTTTCGATATCGAGATCTGTTTCTGTCTGAAGCAATCGATTTATTTCAGCTTTCGTGAATGGATCTGGCTCTGGAGTATCCGCCTGGTGAATGGTGATATTTTGGAATGGATCAAATGCCACTTTATTCTCATCACGCCATACAGCATGGACTTGAGAGAATCTCGTGATAATTTCACGGATCGTTTTACTGCTGTGCGTTTCCTTCAGCTGCTTAATCCACTTTTTTACCTGTTTAGTCTCAATTTCTTCGGGATGTAATTTGCCCCATTTGGGGTTTATGTGGTTTTTTACATGCCCTTCATACGATGCATAAGTACTTGGAGCCACTTCCTTTTTAATGTCATCTAAGTAAATTTTTGCATAGTAGGAGATCTGGTTTTCCTTTAAATTTTTTGAATTAGGGAAATGCCTTGATAGCTCAAACTTTCCCATTTTCATCTCTAGGGTGATCAATTCAGCCCATTGCTTGGCTCGTTCTTTGTGTTCTGGAGTCGCTGGCCATTCTAAAGGTTCATTAATTTTTTCACCTTTATTGAGAATCCACATTCGTAAACTATTACCACGACACTCGATACCCGCTGCCATAATATTTCCTAAAAATTACATAAACTTATTTTAAAAAAAATGCGCCTCATTCGGAGGCGCATTTGAGGTGTTTTATAGGTTTAGAAAGGGAGCTCACTCCGTCTGAAAGATTCGGTACGCAATGAACTTAATAGGAAGCCATCTGATGTTTCTATGAGGTCATCGAGGGCTTGATCAGGTAAATCGGAAATTGCATAACCCTTATATTTGCCATAAAAAATATGGGTTGGAGTTCTGGCAATTTCAGAAAATTGATAAAGCTCCTCCATTGATTTTATCTGCTTTTGCCTAACAATATGCAATAAGAGAGAATATGTTGTTTTGCAATCATTCATTGCTGAATGTGCCCCTCTCAAACCTCGTCTTGTGGCCTTACGATCACTACTTAACTGGTAAGATAAAGCAGTTAAACTATGAGATTCAAAATGTGGCCAAAGATATCTAGCCATAGCCAGTGTGCAAATACGTTTGATGTTCGTTGTGTCACATCCAGCTCGATTTACAGCATCAATATCATAATCAACATTGTGGCCAATCAGATATTCAATATCATCTTTGGGCAAACGGAACTTAGTAAATGATGGACATTTGATAAGATCTTCATCAACAATGTGATGTATGGCCATTGCCGATATTGAAATAGGTTCACTTGGCTTGTATCGCTTAGAAAACTCAAACATTTTAGGAACGATTGGAAAATCTGAATACGGAGTAAAACCAACCTCCATAGCTGCAGCTTCAATGATGTCGCCATGTAGTTTATGAGTTTCAGTGTCGAAAATTAAACCTTGAGTTGAGTTCATAATCATTCCATCCATCTTACACAGTCACTGGTAGAACATTCGGCAGCGATATGACCATTGTGTGCACTAATTTGATAACGCATTTTGCCCGTTGTACACACAGGACAATCCATTTCACTCTGGATGATTAATTGGGGTTTATTGGTACCATGCTTGTCCGTGATCGCCTGACGTGCGATCACTATATTTTGAAAATCCATCATTATTATCCTTAAACTGGGTTAGCGATCGGCTGAGTATCGAGCATTTGCATCTGACTTACTTTTACTTCAGTCACATAGCGTTCTATTCGCTTTTCATCGGTGTACTTGCGTGTATGAAGAGATCCTTCGATATATACCTTTGCGCCTTTTGCAAGATATTGGACTGCGATCTCACCTAAACGGCCATAAGCCACGATACGATGCCACTCTGTATTTTCACGCCATTCCCCTGAACGCTGGTCTTGCCAGCGTTCCGAAGTTGCTATCGAGAATTGGGTATAAGAGCCACCATTCGGAAAGTTTTTAGACTGTGGGTTTGCTCCAAGTGAGCCGACCAAAATTACTTTGTTTACGCCTCTCATAGCTCCCCCTTTATCTGTAAATATTTGATTTTTGTGTGCACACAATTTGTGTCTCGATCCAGTACTTCAGAAATGTAGGGAACCTTGAATTTCTCCTGCAGCATGGCTTTTAAAACAGCAACTTCACAGTCCCACCAAGTGCCTCGAGTACGACGAAATGCATGTCTTGGTCGACCACCTTTGGTTGGTGGTAATCCCTTGACTCTAAGCCAATCAACCTTTTGGCGAACTCGTTTAACTGTACAATCCAATACATCTGCAATTTCAGTAATTGATTTATGCTCCTCGAGCATCGTTTCCAAAACAATTAATTCTGAATCCCACCAGGTACCATGGGTGCTTTTTATTTTGGATGGTCTACCTTGCTTTATAAAATTTAAGACTGCCATATTCATGCGGATTCTCCTTGAAGATCCAGTTCACATCGGCATTTACCTAGGCGGAAATATTCGATTGGTCCTGGTGCATCTTTTGGAGTTATTTCATAACGTGACAGCACATAAATACGTACTGCAGCTTTAACTGTGATGTCATCGCCATCAATTTTGGTAATTCTTCCTTGGTGGGCTGTTTGGTTGACAAGGATTTCACCATTACCAATACGCTTTCTTTTTTGGATCATGAAATTAACTTCATCATCCACCTTGTATAAATCAAAGTTTGGAAGGATAAGACCACCACATTTACATTGATATTTAGACATTGAGCACCTCACAAATGGATGCAAAATAAACTGCGATATGGGAGCAATGGTTCAACCTGTCATAGATGACTTCGTATGTACGTGGTTCACACTGTAAATGTGTAGGAATTTCCGCTTGTTCGGTTTGTACTGTAGAATCGTTTTGCATAATTGCTCTCCGGTGATTGTGTGACACATACAAAAGTGGCCGCTTTTGTATGTGTGCCTGTAAAATTAGAAAAATGAACGTGAACTTCCAGATCCAGACTTCGCTGCACCTAGTAGAGCTTTAAGTAAAAATAGCTGAGCCAAAGAATCTGCTAGGTCTTCAGCTTTATCACCGTTGTTAGATTTTGCTTTAGGGAATTCAGGTAAATTTAATAAATTGTAGAAATCCTCTGTATATGCCCATTGATGAATATGTCTTTCTTTTAAATTGCCTTTAGGTGTATGCCATTCTTTGCATTTATTGCAGTACTCAACATCTGACATAACTTGTTTATCTTTAAAGATCACAACGATTGAACGACCATGTTCAGGTAGATTCGATACCTCTGAGAAAATTGAATCAACTTTTGGATGTGCTGGAATCGCTTCGATTTCAACTTTGAAATGATGAGCATTTGATTCTTTCAGAATCGCATCAGCAAAGTTATAAACGCTCTGTAAGAAAGAGCCTGAATTAGAGCCAACGCCAACTGGATAACCAATTTTTTCTAACAAGTCATCGCGGTGAATAGTCTTCCTGTCCAATTGATTCAATCGACTTATTAGAAACTGGCCAACATCTGCTGAGATGGGCAACGAAGCTTGCATACATGCTGAAGTTGAAATATTTAACTTATACATAGAGATTTTCCTTAAAAATGGGATTAGTCCCGTGATGACACTGGCTTTTCAAAGATCCAGCATCGTTTGGTAGTACTTGTGATTTTGCTTTGAATGGCTTTGTTGGCCTCGACAAAGCGGTAATGAAGACTGTGGCGTAACGCAGTCTGCAATTCGTTTACTTCAGGCAGTGAATACCGATAATCCGCTGCGACTTTGTATAAATGGGCAAAATTGATTGCGAAAATGTCAGTTTTGGCTGAGTGATTTACCACGCTGTCATGGTGTTCAACCTTTCTAATCGAATCTTCCATTTCTTCGATGGTGTTCCAGAAGTTCTGAACGATGATCGAATCGGACTTGATCACCTTGTCCCGTGTCTGAGCCATTGAGATAAATTCGGCATGGACTTGCTTTTGGATATCAATTGGAACCTCACAAACATGCTTACAAAGGGCATCGAATAACGACATAAATTGGGCGTGGTTTTGAACCACGCGTGAACTGCGAATGTTGTTTTGTTCCTGGTGCAAAATCGCATCGTATTTTTCAAAGCCAAGTTTGTAGGCTTCTAATATTGCTGCTTCCTTTGATAAACATTGCAGAATGAATTGGCTGACATCCTCTGGCTCATATTTATCAAGTCTGCGTGATGCATATAAACTGTTTTTAGTAAGTTGGCTTTTCCAAAACTTGGTGTGAACAATACGTTCCATAATGGGTGTGGTAGAAACAACCTCGGCATTCTGGCTGATAATGATTGTGCCCATGAATGGCGGTTCATAGGTCTCATTACCACCCGTTTTCATCCCTTGGGCGCCTAGCGACCCACCATCGAATAATGTTTTTAGCGAATCCCAATCGAACTGCTTGATTGTCCCTTTCTCATTTTCACGCTCTGACTCGATCAGTACGACTGGCAAATTAGAAACTTGTCTGAAGGTACGAATCAAGCCAGATTTGGTCGATTTAACGGGATCAACACCTTCGTATTTGATACGGCCAAACAATTTCCATAAGAATAAAAGTAGAGTCGATTTACCCGTACCCGGTTCACCGACAACTTCAAAGAATGGAAAGGATTTGTGCATTTTGCGGATCTGTTGGGCGTATAGGCTGCCAAAAAATGCCGTTAATGTGATGAGTCCCCTAACGCTGTACGCATCGATAAAATCTGTGATCCATTGATTTTTATAATCTGTAAATTTCGGATTGATTTCTAAAGCAAAAGGAGCTTTACACTTTAAGTTGGTTTTGTTTGGGAGTTCAAAATAATCCTCTTTGTTTAATTTGAACTGCTTACTTGATTGGTAGGCTAATTCACCTAAAACATAGGCTTTCTGGTCGGCATGGTAGCCAATGTAATTGATTAATTGAACGCGCTTGATGTCGGTGAGCTCACGCTCTAAAAAGGCATCAAGTTGATTGCTATTCCCTTTGTAAAATTTACCTGGTGCAATGTGTAAAAGACGTTTCTTAAACTCTGAAGCTGAAGAGATGTGCCCTGCGCTGAAGGTATTTTTAATGGTCTTTGCACCGCGAGGGAAATCTATCTGGAAGTAATAGTCGGCTTCGTCAATTTCAGCCATGTACTGGTAATACAAACCACGTGGTCGACAATCCATGATTAACTTCGCTTCAGCTGCATGAAGTATGGCAGCTGCTCGACGTTCTTCTATTGCCTTGTCTTTTTCTTCCTGTGCCCAGTCCTGATTGTCTTTATCTTCAAAATTGATGCCCTTCATGTAGTCATCATATTTATCCATGTCCAATTTGAACCAATAAACCTGATTATTGAAATCAAAAGGAAAGGACTTAGTCCCCTTGTGCTTGTAGATAAGTATGCCTTTATCCACAGCTTTCTCTGCTACAAGCAAAGATCCGTAATATTTATAGGTTTCTAAATAGCCAAATGTGAGGCGGTTTTGTTTATAGAGATCGTTCCAATCTGTCTTTTTACGTCCACCAGGTGGTAATGCAACTTCGCACTCCCATCCATCTGCTGCAGCCAGTGCTAAATTTTTAAAAATACCATCATGGCCAGCTTGATCATTATCAAACGCCCATACCAGTTTTGGTCGAGGTTTGCCTAAACCATCACATTTGCTGGCTAATAAATTAAGAAATATAGAGGGGTAGTTATTGCTTGTTAAAGCAGAAAAACTGGTAATGTCTGAAAGCCAGAGTGCAATCGTGTCGAATATGCCTTCAGTAATCCAAATCTCTTTTGAATCAATATAATTGGTATTTGGTGTCATCCAAGCATGAGTTTTAGATTCCCATTTATATTTGTTTGTGGTTTTTTGAAGGACTCCATGATCATCCAAAATACGTTGCCACCAACCCTCGTTACCCTCTTGATCGGTAATTGGGAAACGTAAAGTGACAGAGCCAAGGTCATGGTCAGGGCTTCTATAGTATTCCTGTGAATAGGTGAGCTCAGAAAGTTTCTCCAGAGGAAAACCACGCCCTTCAACTAGATAGGCATTCACGGTTTTGTTGGGATCATCTTGAGTGGGTTTAAAACGTTTCTCCCACTTTTCGAAAATGTCGGGATAAAGATCTCGTATAGAGATCTCTTTCCCGCACTCAACTTTACGTGGGCAGAACACGACCCATGGTGCTTCAGCATGTGCCCAAGCCGAACGCTCTTTGTGATTGCATTCAGGGCAGCGACCGCCACGTAATTTACCGTTTTTGACTTTAAAACCGTAGTCGTTATACAACCGATCTACAATTAAGGTTTGCGTTTCTGGATACATAATTTTTCTACAAGCTACGTTTCTTTTTGACGATTTCACGTCCAGCGAGGCTAAAAAGTTTGTTTTTCAGTCGTTGGCGATAAAGAAATTCGATTGTTTCTTCCATTGATTCGAGTCCTAGTTGAACTCTGGCCTCTTCAATGATGACCCTCTCTCTTTCTGTGAGAGCTACAGTTTTATTTGTCGGCATATTCAGCTCCCTTGGAGGTGCTCAAGCGTGCCTTTGTTTAGGATGTTATCTAGACTAAAATCAACCGAATCATCTGAGGTTAATAAGGCAAGTGCTTGCTTTAACGCGAGGTTTCTTATGATTACCCCCGTATGCTCGCCAGTCATTTTGTTCAGTAAATCGAATAACTTTGCCTCGTCATCGTTTAAGTTGACGTTGTATCGGTGTTCGCGTTTTTGTTTGAAATGGTGCATCTGTTTAACCCTCTTGTGCTTTGCCTGCGTTGTAGCGTTCGCCAGCAATACTTGATTTACTGCGATTGGTGGCTTTGGCTAAATCTGTGATTTCGTCATATTCACTGAGGGGCAAATAGATAATGACGCTCTTACGAGGCTCTTCCAGCTTGGGGGCACGGGTAAGGTACGGAGGTGTTTTTTCTGTGCTCATACGTTATCCTAAGAACATAGTGATTTGCTATGAATCACTATAGCACAGAATTTTTACCTTTAAACATAAAAAGGAAATATTTTTATGCCTGATATCGACCCGACTATTCAAGCGGAGATAGCGATACGTTTTAAAGAGGAGCTTGAAAAAAAGAATTTGAAAGCAAAACCTCTATCAAGAGAAATCGGTGCTAGTGACAATACTTTAGGGGCGTATGTACGTGGAAACGTGCCTGACCAATGGATGTATTTACATAATTTGCATAAGAATGGTGTGGACATACGCTACGTGCTCTTAGGCATTGATCCTGATTATGCTGGTCTCACCAGTGAAGAAAGCTTGTTATTAAAGGCGTATAGACAACTGTCTCCTGACGGCCAGCTTGCCCTTTTAGGTTTGAGCAAAGCCTATGCCAAGGACATAGAAAAAACATGATTAAGGATGAGAAAAGCCTCCAAAATGGAGGCTTTTTTTATTTTATTTTGTCGATATCTATTTGATTTTTTTCTATTATAAAGTTAGTTTATATTTGAGGTGCAACGATAGAAATTACTACAATATATTTTGGCTCTTACGCACCCAAATAATAAATTCAATTACCTCGAGGTGAGACACAATGAAGTTAAAAAAACTCATCATACTAACCTTTCTATTTGGAAGCATTTCTGCGCATGCTGGTTGGTTTGGATACTCAGCATCGAATCCTAAAAAAGATCAACAAGGTGAATTAATTCCAAGTGATTTAGCTGATCCATTTAAAGGGTTTATATTATTGGAAGAAAGTATTTTTCAAGACGAACAGTTAGTCGATATACCTGGTAGACTTGTTGCTATTGCTGAAGATGATAAAGGCAATACGTTGTTGTTTCCTTATGGAAATTATATAAAAAAGGATACAGCTAAATTACCCGCTATAAAACCATCCCAATATAATTATGATTCATATTTGCTCGATACAAAATCTGCTGCAAGTATTGGGATTCCACTCGCAGAATCACAACTTCAAGGTAACTATAAAGTTGAATATCGTTTCTATCAGGGTGCTTTAAGTCATATTAGCCTCAGTGATATTGATATGCAAAAATTTCAAAGTTTAGCTAAACAAGTAAGAAAAAACTTTGCCCTTCAAAAAGAATTGAAATTAAAATCAATACAAGTAATTTCGACGGCTGCTATCCTCAATACTTCTTATGCTGTCATGCAAGGAGTTAAATCTGATTTAGATGTATCAGGACCTGGTTGGAAAGTAGGTGGGTCATTTTACTCAACTCAACAAATGTCTAAAAATAGATCTCGTGTTGGAGTAGCTCTCGTTCCATTTGTTGAGGATATTCCAGATCCTATTAGGCAATCTAAAGCTGAAAATAGTATAAATTTTCCAATAACAGGAAAGGAAGCCATACCAGTAGACGTTAATAAATCAGTGTTTACAGGCATAGACCTTCGTAATGCCATGAAAATAGAATAAAAAAAGCCTCCAATTTGGAGGCTTTTTTTATTTACTCGGTATCTTCAACATATTGCTGGACCTTCTCCAGTTTATGTTCTAGATCCTGAAGCAGAAAGATTAAATCGTTATTATTATAAATGACATCTTTATCACCAGTGGAAGCTTCTAGCGACTTTCTCCAAACACGTAGAGCACCAAGTGAACTATCAATATTAAGTGACGCATCTGTATAAGTCGTTTTCATTTCCTCTACCCTATCAATCTGATTTAATTGGAATTCCCATACGGTGACCTCCTTATTGTTCCAGATAGGGCTGTGAATAATTTTTTCACCAGAAAATTTGGGATAAATCAGATTCTCAAGAGCATTCTTTAACTCTTGGAGATTGATTGGTTTGAGTTGTAACTCGTCTGCTAGATCATTGATTTGATCTGGACAAATTGCGAGGCATCCTTTGTCATGTACGTGGTTGATTTTAACAGATAAATATACAGATCTGTCTACAATTTCAAAGAACAAAACGCAGATTCCGACAAGCTTCCGATGTTTTGATTGAACGCGAGGGGCAATGGGCACGTATGGGATTAATTCTGTATTCATGGATTAGTGCCCTCCAAAAAAGAATAATGAAACTGTAAATACAACCGTACATAAGGCTGCAAAACCATCAATAAAGTTTTTACGGATTTTGGCGAATTTTCTTTGCTTCTGGCGTTGTTGATAATCGTGCCAGTTATTGATCGGTGTGTGCTCGATGGCTTGAATTGATTTTTTCATGACTTATTCCTTCGTGTAAGTCTTTGCAAACCTACCGCCATCCTTTCCACGGAATGGAGGTAGACCGAACAGGGGTGGAAATACCGTACACGAAGAAACGGCCAGCCTTTCGACTGCCCTGCCCGATCTACCATAGAAGTCTAACAGATCAGACATTTTAGGCAAAAAAAAGCCGCTATTGAGCGGATGATTTCTGCTCTTCGTGTTGTTTGGACAGGTTTCCACGCCTGTACGCAGATTTTGCTGCGTCTTTACATGTTGCCGATAGTGAATCACTATGTCAATATAATGATTCACTATTTTTTTAATAAACTTTATGGGGAAAGGATTTTAGCAATGATCGAATCGATTAAAAATGAATTTATTCAAAATTTAGGAGAAATTAGAAATATTAATTTAAGCAATAAAAAAACTTATACTTTTTTTTATAATGAATTAGAAGAACAAATAACTGAGCATCTTGATATTAATACAGAAAATAAAAATTCAAAACAAATTTTAGTAGATCAAAAAATGCTTATAAACAACACTACTAATAAGATTAGAGGCTTAACTTATAGTATTGAAAATTTGTTCATTGAATATAACTCATTAACTTCTATAAATATTGATTTTGAAAAATACAATACGGATGCAAATTATTGTTACAATCTAGCTAAAAAAGCTGAAGCGCATGTAGAAGATTTCAAAAAATTGTGTTTAACAATTTCTCCAGAATTAAAAGGTGAAGATGGACAAAACCTTGTATTAAAACCTCTTGAATCATTCCTTATAAAAACTATTGAAAATTTGAAGTCTATTAACCAAGAAATAGCTCAAATTTTAGATGAATCTTTACGTGTATTAAGTAATATTAAAAGCCTAATGTTGCAGGAATTAAGGACAGAAAAAGAAATTTTTGATAGTAGTTATCAGACTAGATTTAAAGAAGATACTGCTTTGATTATAAAAAAGTTTGAGAATGATGTAGCAAACTTAGCGAAAAAATTTGAAAATCAGTATAAGAGTATTAAATTAGATAGTAACAAACTAGGTAAAAGCCATGATTTGCTCACTACTGGAGTTGATGCAGCATTAAAAAACTTAGCTGATTTGAATGAAAGGACTCAAAACATTGAGTTAGAATATTCAAAAATAATTAAAACAGAAAATGACAAGATTAAAAATGAGATTCAAGTAGCTAAAGGAAATATAGCTGAAGATATCAACACATTATTTAACGAAGTTAATGATCAAATTAATGCGATAAAAACCACTCACTCAGATCTTCTAGGACTTGTTGAAAAAGCTGGAATTTATGAGTTGACAAAAAATTATAAAGAAAAAGCTAATGAAGAAAAAATTGAGTATAAGAACTATAGAAAGTATACATCTTGGTCAATTATCGCAGCAATCGTTTCAACAATTGCAGTTTTTGTTTTTGCATTTTGGGAACAATCTCAGATACCTGTTGGAAAAGTTGTAGAAACAAACTATTTATTATTAGTGTCACGTCTATCAATTTCATTAATGTTCTTTGTTCTCGCATTATACCTATCTAAACAAGCCTCTAAACATTATGAATGTTATCAAGAGAACCATAGAACGTTTTTACAACTAGCTGCTTTAGAACCATTTATGGCGCGTATGACTCCAGAAGAACAAAAAGAGATCCGTAAAGGGCTTATTCCTAGCTATTTTAACCAAGCAAATGATGGAAAGTATGCAAGTAAGGGCGATGAGGTGGATTTATCTTCGAATATAACAACTATCGTCAATAATCTGATTGAAAGAATTCCATCTAAGAAAGAAGAGGTAAATTCCACGAAAACAGAAAGCACAACTGGTTAAAGTCTAATTCTACTTTCTTATAGTGAATCATTATGACAATATAATGATTCACTATTTTATAATAATGAGGGAATTTTTTGGCGCTTCTATTCTTTTTACTGCTTTTGGCTTCAACTATTGGAACAATCGTTTTATTGATCAATCCATCATTAACTGCTGTACGTGGAAAGTCTCCATTAAGTCGAGGCAAAATCAGTCTTTATGGAGTTGCTGTCAGTCTTTTTTCATTTGCTATGATTGGTGTATTTGCTCCCCCCGTTGAACAAGGTACCAAAAAAAGTGTTCAAGAATCATTAGAAAATACTAATGCACCTAAGGCTGAAATTGACCAGAAAACTGAAGACAATAAGCCACCGTTTGAACTGACCGATGACCCTAAGCAAAATGCAACCAATGCTCAAGCACATTATGAAAAATTGGCTGATGAAGATCGACCACAGTTTGAATGGCCAAAGGTTGACTATACAAAAGCTGTGGCCAAGGTGAGTTTACATGACGATAAAGCCATTTTAAAAGCCGTAGGCAAAACAATCGCTGATCAGGAAGACGCTACAAACCAAAATGGCGAGCAAATGCAAAGTTATTACTTCAGTAAAGATCTAGCCAATTATTTGCAGTTGGATTTGAGCCGAGAATATATCGATGTTGCTTGGAAATACGATAGTAAAAATCCCATTAAAGCAACTGCTGTATTTGAAGATGGCCAACGGATCACCAGAGCATTGTTAGGCGGTCAAGCGGGTATTGCGCTTTATGAAAATATTGCCAAAGGTGGCAAGGTAGATGAACTGCATCTGGAAGATGGTACCGTGATTAAAAATGCACGTTGTGGCCAGTCGATGTGTCGTTATCAGGTGGCTAGATAAAAGATGAATAAAAACAACCAAATTCAGCAAGATAAAAAAGAGAAATGGCAAATAGCATTATTTATCATTGGAATTGTAATTATATGGTTATTATTTCCTTGGGCTTTATCACATTTAGCAAAATGGTTAGAGTGGAACATACAAGCCTCTGATGATCCCAACTTTGGTACTTTTGGTGATACATTTGGAGCACTGAATACTTTATTTAGCGGTCTAGCGTTTGCAACACTTATCATCACATTAATTCTTCAAAGGAAAGAATTACAATTACAAAGAAAAGCTGTTCAGGACCAACATTTAGAAATTCAAAAAAGTAATGATATAGCCGAACAACAAGCTTTGATAACAGAACAACAAGCAACACTTTTAGAAAAACAGATTCGAGAGGCTCAAGTTCAGAATTTCTTTAATGTACTTTTTCCACTATTTAATAGAAAAAAAACTTACTACGAAGAAGCTGATAAATTGCCTGTTTTTGGTCCATCGTCACAACTTGAGAATATTAAGAGTGAAAGTACTTTTAAAGCATTACATTTGGGAGCGATAAGAACATATGAGAATTTTGAGAAAACTTACGGAAGTGATTTTCATCAAAAAGATGAAATCGTAAGAATATTAAAAGAAATGATTCATGGTTCACAATATCTTCTTTCTTATAGTTATTTGAAAGGCTCAAAATATAATGAATATTTCTCATATATTATTAATTTTATTGAAAACTTCGAAGGTATTGATGATAAAGATAGAGATTTAGCATTATCTATTTTTATATCTGATTTTAGTACAAGAGAACTTTACATCATTTCCCTTTTAACTATTGAAGATGATGTACTCTTGGACAAAGTGATTAAACACAAAATTTTTGATTCATTCATTAAGAATGATCGTGATGGAAGATCAGTATTCAGCTTATTATATTCTGAATAAAAAAAGCCGCTTAACGGCTTTTATTCTGTCCTTTGCTTATACCCTGCTAGCCACATTTGAGGAGCCTCAGTCCAACTTCTTAATCCGTTTGGCTCTTGACCCCCATGAAATGCATTCAAAAATCGTTCCCGCCACCAATAGTGCATCATCTCACTTCGATATTTAGGGAAGCCTGGTGGATTCATTTCTGGAGTAATATCCTGATAAAAGAGGTCAAATAATTTAAGGGGATCATCCAAAATGCTGTCCTCAAAAAGAAGAAATAAACGTACCAGGTAATATAGATCTATTAATTGCTTGATCTCTTGCCAATGTTGCAAATCTTGATAGGTCTACACCTATAAAAAATGAACCATTGCCCTGTGCTTGATCTTTCCATTTGTTCCAGTGCGTGTATCCACCATTTACATTGATTTCAATTTCATCCACGGGAAAATTGGATAGGACGTTTCTATCATTTATGAAAAGTTGAACATTAAGTGTCTTAGTTGGCATTTTCGCTCCCCTCATCATTGGCAGCTTTTAGCTCCATTAATTCTTTTAAGGTGGGAAGGTGTATGGATGGATTTGGCATAGCACTCGGAGAAATAGTGTGCGTTATTTCAATATGCCCACCACAGGTAAAACCACAGTTCACATTGCTACATTGAAACCAAAGTGTTTTCAAAATGGCATGTTCTTCTCTACTGGACCGTATCGCTAAAGCAGAAACACAATGTGGACACTTGAATTGACGTTTTGAAGCCATGCTTTGCCCAATGGTTGTAATTTTGTTCATTATAGTAAATATGAACAAATATTTGTACCTTCCAGTAATTTTTAATAGTATTAGCGTACTTTGTTGGAAGTAGCCAAAGTTATGAAAAACCTTAAATGCCAGTGCTGTTTAAAACTGCTGGCGAAAACGGGATACTTTGATCAATTAGAAATAAAGTGCCCTCGTTGTAAAACATTAAATAACTTCCAGAGCACCCCGAGTGCCTTACCTGAATGCCCAGAGCGTCTCATCACACCAGGTAAGATAGATGAATCAAATCACTTCTGTAACACCACAATACAATCCTAAAGGCCACAGCTTCAGTGGCTGGCTTGGCGGAAAATCTCAACTCGCACGAACAATCATAGAAACCATGCCTTCGCACACAACTTATGTGGAAGTTTTTGGTGGTGCGGGTTGGGTACTGTTTAAAAAGACTCCTTCCCCTGTCGAAGTCATCAACGATATTAATGACGATTTAATCAATCTGTACCGAGTACTTAAATACCATTTTGAAGCGTTTTTGGATGAGTTTGAATTTCTACTCATGTCCCGAACTGTGTTTAATGATTTCAAGCAATCGGAGGCACAGGGATTAACAGATCTACAGCGTGCATCCCGCTTCTATTATATGCTTCGAGCAGCTTTTGGTTGCCAGTTAGATGGTTCATTTAGCTACTCCAAAGATCGCGCTGCGCGTTTAAAACTGGGTGATGAATTACGCGCACATCTGAAGGGAATCCATGAGCGTCTGCAAAAGGTGACTATTGAGAATTCTAACTATGATTACGTGCTGAAGCGTCTTGATGGTCCAGAGACATTGTTCTATATCGATCCACCGTATTGGGATTGTGAGAATGTCTATGGTAAAGGGATCTGGTCAAAACAAGATTTTTATTTGCTGAAGGAGCAGCTAGACGGCATCCAAGGCAAATTTATTTTAAGTTTGAATGATGCACCTGAAGTGCGTGAGTTATTTAAAGACTACAAGGTCCAGCATAAAAAGATTCGCTGGTCAGTCAATAATAAAGCTGCTCATGAAGAACATAATGGCAATGAGTTAATTATCACCAATTTTTAACGTAAACTAATCCCTCTTAGGAGGGATTTTTTATGGCTGAAGAAAAATTAGAACAAAGTTGGATTCGGGTCCGTTTAACTGATAGTCAAAATGCTGATTTACCTTGCTTAAAAGACCGAAAAGGCAATCTCGTCAAAGTATATGACTATGAAGGGACGGAACTAAAATTTAACACCGGTGCGCGCTTTGTTGTTTGGCGTGGCCAACAATGGAAGTTTTAATCCTTCTCATCTTGTAAGGCTTTATATTCACGATCCACGGCTGCCGTTGCAGTTTGGCGATTTTTATACAGATAGGTTAATCGCTTTGGTGTTGATTGATCCCCTTTTGTTATGGTCCCCGTATTTTTTCCGTCTTTGTAGTAAGCCAAAATGCCCGTGTATGTTCCACCGTTATTATCAATCAGCTCTGATAAACTGTCGGCATCGGGCAAATAGACTTCAGCTTCGCATTTAGTTGTATATCCCCCACTTTCGTTATACTCATGAATTACTCGCGTTCCAAGCCATACGATGTCATCGATCAAAGTTTTAAAGCCAATAAAGGATAATGGTGATTCAGGAATGAGTTCAGGCCTACCATAGGCTAATGTAAAACTAAAAGTCGCAGACCTACTTTTTATTTTATTGAATTCAGCTTTGGCCACATGTTCTGCAGTCTGTTTGTCCCGTTGAATATTGCGTATTTCCCTGGTGTTTTCATCTGACATACCTACGGTGACTTTCTGTCGTTTGGCATGGGTATTGTCATAGTAATAGACCGTTACCCCAGATACATCATCTGCCCCGTCAGTATCAGAATATTGGTGTGAATCTCCCTCGGCTCTTGTGATCACGACCTCAGGTAATGGATTGCCATTAATGGTTTTGCCTTCACCCTTAGGCATAAATAATAAATTGCCATTTTTGACTGTTGCAATTGCATCATGCTCATCGGCTATACGGGTGATCAAATTAGCATCAGATTCGTTTTGATCGAGGTGGGGTAATAAAATAATTGCTAATTCTTCATTTATCCGTGGTATCAATCCATGTTCGCTTGCAATGGTTTGAACAATATCACCAATGGTTTTTTGATCGAAACTGCGTTCCTTTTTTTTCTTAAACGCTGTTTTAAGATCTGCTGCTTCAGCACGTAGCGTGAGGATGTCGGGTGCTCCTTGGTGGCCACGTTCTTTGACCAGGTATTTTCCCTTATAAACTAGACCGCTATTGCTCCAGCCGATCCATGCTTCAATCTCCGCACCTTTGGGCGGGATATCTAATAAACCATCATGATCACTTAGTTCGATCTCAATTGAATCAGTTTCGATGCCACGATTATCAGTAATGGTCATACGCATCAGCCGATCCTGAATCATGGTACCAATGTCGGTACCATTGACCATCAAGCGGTAAATTGCATTGGGATAGCTATCACTGAAACCGCGATCTACATCCGTGGCGATATTGGTAACGGTCGAAGCAATATTCATAAGATATTACCTAAAACATTGCCAAGAACGTTCCCCATTAAAACTCCCACAGTTTGCGTTTTCTTTAGCTTTATAGAAAACTCGATTTTACGTGGTGTACCATCTTTAAAAAAATAGCTTTGGGTTTCATCAACACTATCAATTACCCAAAGGCCGAAAATTTTGCCGTTACCCGCGATCAATGGAAATGATTTCCCTGTATCACCCATTACACGTAAAGCGGTAATCGACATTTGAGAGCCAAACTGGGGAACAATAGATCCATCTAAGGTCATCGTGTCTTCACCTTTGCCCGTAAACTGATATGCAGGCATGCTACCGACACGAGAATTGCTGACATGATTCCATGTGGTTGAACGTTGAAGGCTTTGGTACGTGGCCGTTGGTATTGAGAATACGAACATGCCGAGAATCATCATCATATTAATGTTCCTGGTCTTTGAAGCTGCTACGAATACGCGCTAACTTTTGACGATCACGACGATCTAATACGTTTTCAATCATGGCCTGAAGCTGTTGTAAGTTTTGTCCTGGTGCTTGAGTGATCTGGATCGTGATTTGATCACCTTGAATGACGAACTGCCCCTCACTACGAGATGGAGAAATTGCTTGCACCGGTCTTACTTTATTTAAAGCTGGAGCGATATCAATTTTCGAAATTGCTTCGCTGGCCCGTGGGTTAAAAATGGTCAATGCATGCTGGAACTTTTCCTTCAGGGCTGGAAAGTTTTGATCCAATCCCATCGTAATACCCGTCATGATGTGGCCACCTAAGCCAGCCATGACACGGGATGGACTATGGATATCCATCCGCTTTTTCATAAAGTCGGGCATGTAGTTATTGATGTCGGTCCACGTACTTTTTAATTTTTGGAAACCTGACTTAATACCACTTACAAGCCCGTCAATAATCATGGTACCGAAACCTGTAAATTTTGATGGTAAGTCGATACCAAACCATCTTAATACACTGGCAAAGGCTGAGTAGAACAAGCCCAATGGTGACCAATTCACAATTAATGCAGATACTCCAAGGATGCCTCCATTAAATGCTGATTTAATTTCAGTCCATCTTGCTGCAAACCAATTTCCCACTGGGGCAAATGTAGTTGTTAAAGTTGACCAAGCATTACTAGATCCCGTTTTAACAGACTCCCAAGCCGATGAAGCACTTGTTTTTACCATGTTCCACTTTTCTGCAAACCAAGGACCAATAGAGTCCCAATTTCTATAAATGAGATAGACTGCAGTCGCAATCGCAGCTATGGCCAACAAGATAGGGTTTGTAAGAAATAAACGCCCTACCCACAAAAATACACGGCCTAAGCCAAATAACGCTGATTTAACGAAGCTAAAAATTGCAGGGACCTTGCCGAATACACGTCCTAATAGGGTTCCACTTGTAGCTGTAGATGCCATGAGCAAGCGCAGGCTTAGCATACTTAGGATAAGCGGTGAGAACACGACTAGTGCACCGCCGATCACAATCATACTTGCTGCAATACCTAGTAATCCGAGACCTAAGGCTTTGGCCAAAGTTGGGTTACGTTCCATCCAGCCAGTAAAGCTTTCGAGTGCACCTGTAGCGACCTGAAGTGCCTTTGTATAGATCGGCATGATGACTTGGCCAAAGCGTAGATATGCATCATTTAGCTTGGCTTTGGTTTCTAGTTCTTCACCCGCAGCGGTGTTTTTTGCTTTACCATAAAGTTGGTCAATATTGTCTGCACCGGCATTCATCTTGGCACTTTTATTGATGATGTCACGCTGAAGGTACATATCACCAAAAAGGTTGGATGCAGTACGGTTAGTGAAAATACTACCAATTGCATCGAGAATTTGTCCTTTCTCGGTGATGCCTTTTGATGCCAATTGTGGCAGTAGTACCTGTTCCATCCATGCAAATTGATCTTTCTTAAACAGATCTGCACCTTTGATCGCACCCACATCCAAGAAAGCTACCTGGCCAGCTTTGTCGTGCTTTAATTTGCTTGCATCTTCGATTAAGCCTAAACGCTCCATATTGTTGGCTGCTCGTTTAGTGGTACGGCCTTGATAAATATTCTGATATGCAGACATGGCTGCGGTACCATAGCGAAAGCCACCCCATTCCTGAACGATTGACTCCATTTTGTAATAAAGTGCTTCGTCCGTTAATCCTTTGACCGCAATACCACCAGTCTTAATCGCATTCAGCCATTCATTCCCTTGTACTCGTCCACCTGTGGCTGTGATGACTTGTTGAATCTTATTCGCCTGGTCTTGGAATGCCTTCTCACTTTTTAAACCACCACGTAACTCGATGACCTTAAGCATGTCCATAAATGCGCGTTCGTTTTCCTCCCCTTTCTCATGGCCAAACATGGCTTGATTGGAAAATTTCATCTTGGCCAAGGTCGGTGCGACCATTTCAGCATGATGCAAATCTGAGAAAATTGTCATACCGTCACGGACTAATACGGCATTGTCATAGATGGATGTCCCGAAAGTATCCATACTTTCAGCAAATTTAATCGCCTGTTTACTGACTTGATCGCCTAGGCCTAGTGCATGAATACGATTGGCTTCGACATCGTACCGTTTAGATTCGTTAATCGGCTTGCTCATCATGTACATTGCACCAGCACCCGCCATTGCAGCACCCATGCCATAGCCAGCTGCAGAACGTAGATGTCCCGACTGCCGTTCATAATTTCGCTGCATTTGCGTCATACGCTGTAAACGTTGTTCTTGTTCACGCATGGATTGATTGGCTTGGCGCAATTGTGTTCTGAGTCGCTGTTGATGATCTGCCAATCTATTTGTAGATAATCCCGCATTATTCATATCTGTCCGCATGCGCTGCAGCTCGATGCGGTTTCGTTCATATTCTTGTTTTAGTTTGCGTGCTTTGGCCACAGACTTATCAAAATCACGGGTGAGATCTGCAGAGGGATTGGTCTTCATTTGCTGACGCAAGTTTTTAATATGATTTTGTAGATCCTGAAGGGCTTTAGCCTGGTCTTGAACGGCCTTTTTTTGTTTTTGATACCCGTCTATTTTTTTCTGTTGTTCGTTGAGGGAACGAATCTCATCTCTAGTCTTTTTTAATGCACGACTGGCAGCATTACTGCTGCCTAAAATCGCTTTAAGGGCTGGACTTAACTTGTTTTTCCCTCCAAAAAGTACTTCCAATCTTAATTGCTTCATTCAGCATCTGCCCCATTTCTTTCTATTGCTTTCTGATGCCACTCCATTAATTCACTTAGTGACATAGTGTCGTAAGTCTGCGGTGTCCAGTTGAACACCACAGCGATATTGGCGATTGCGTCTTCTACTGTTGGAGTGCAATTTCCGCACGCACTGATTTCGGTTGCAAAAAAGTAATGATCGCTCCACCCATTTGAATGATGTCGACTGGATCAATTACGTTATTGTTTAACTGACTAGCCGTAATGGTTGGATTTGTGCATAACGGCAATAAAGTACAAATGGCATTTACATCACCATTCAGGATATCTGCAATACGGACCTTTTTTAGTGCAGGCACAGAAGGTTTACGGACTTCCACTTGCGTAATAGTCATATCACCTAATTTATAAGGGGTATCAAGGATTACGACTTCGACATCTGGATTTTGAATGGTTTGTAAGTTGTTGCGTTGTTCTTGAGTTTGCATGGCAAATTCCTTAAATATAAAAATGAAATAAAAAACCTTCAGCAGCGCATAGCTACTGAAGGGAGGAAAAATTAGTGGCCAATGTTCGCGCGGTGTGGTGCAAGCAAATCCACCCCGTTAACATTTTCGATTAGACCAGGGATATCGATCTCGATTTCAACCTTGCCATCGATGGTCAATTTGTAATACGACCAGATGGTTTTAATTGATTTTTCTGTATCGTCACCCGCTTTGGCGTTGCCGAAATCGATTTCCTCATGACGACCTCGGATAACAACTTCGACTGCAGATGTTTCACCTGTATCGTCACGCTGATATGACCCAGCAAAGCGCAAACCGATAGCACTAACAGATGCAGCACCAAATTGGCGGATCACCAAAGGATCAATACCACCAAGCTTCCAAGACATCTCGATCATGTCATCTGAGAGACCAGCATCCCATTTGATGTTGCCGTTCATGCCACCACCACGCCAATCTTCAAACTTACGTCCAAGCTTTGGCAGTGTGACTTCACCTGTCTCGCCAAGGTATGAATTACCTTCGTTAAACAGGTCCATTAATTTGAGTTTTTTTGGTAAAGCCATGTTCGTTCCTGTTTATTTAGGCAGTCATACGTGACGCGAAATCAGCGAGATAGCGGTCTGTAATGCGTTGCTGCAATGTGAGATCTTCAAGTGGAGGCACTGGGGTAAAGTCATAATCAAGTAATAATCGACCTGCTTTTAGAGACTCTTTGCTGTTGAATGCTGGATCGAACCAACACAGGCCATCGATGATGTACCCTTGCGTACGCAGATCACGGAATTTGGCATTGATGCCTTCAACAATGTCCTTGGCCAAAGATGGATGCAAAGGTTTATCGACTGCCCACATATGACCTTCGGCCATCGTGTCCGATAAGATTTGTGCTGTCCGGGTGTAGTTTTCGAATGCAAATAGCGGATCTGTTGCACAAGTCCTAGATCCCCAAAAACGGAAGCCGTCACGCTGAATAAGCGTGGTAATTTCATTGGAATTGAGATAACCCGCATCAGTCTCCATAGACTGCAGTTGCCAGAAAACATCCTTAGAGATTCCAGTCACCCCATTCACTGGAACGTTTGAAAGAGTTTTATGCCAGCCAGTGTCGTTGTCGATTTTGGCGCGTAGACCAAGCGCACGTGCAGTTGCTTCAAATGTTGTGGTTGAAGATGTTACTGTGTCCCATCCCAAGAAGTCTGGCCAGATGATCATGGTCTCGCGTGAACCAATTGCATCTCGATACGCAGCGGCTTCTTCTTTGGTGTCACAACCATTGGCTCCCACATAGTTAAATGCACGTAACTTTTCTGCAATACCACCTAGTGCTGCAGTCACTGGAGCTGTATCGAGTCCTGGTGCACCCAAAATACGTGGTTTGACTTTAAGGTTCTGTTCTGCAGTGAGTAAGGCTTTCATGCCTGTGTAACGGCCATTGACTTGCCCACCAATGACTGCAGTGGTTTGCTCTGCTTCAGTGGTTTTTTGCTCAACTCGCACTACAATTACAAGTGCATTGGTTTGGTCAACAATGGCTTGTAGTGAACGCGCCAAAGTCCCTTTTACTCCAGCTTTTTCAATTGAACGCTGGATGTCTGTAATCAATACTGCAGTATCAAGAGGAAAGACCAATGGATCTGCATCTTCTGCAGTGGCTAAAAGCCCAATCACTGCAGTTGATACTGTCCGAATGGGACGTGTACCGCCATTGATCTCAATGACTCGTACACCATGAAAATATGAATCTGTAGCCATAAAAAAGCCTGTGATCTGTTGTTTTGTTTTCAGATCACAGGCTGACAAATCACTCTCATAATTTCATGTGGCGAGAGTTGTATATGCTGCTTTTACAACTTACATATAATTAACATTGTTTAATGTAGATAAAACCTGGATCAATCGTTACTGAAACATTCGTGGGGTTATATAAATAGACATGAAATTTGCCATCTTCATAAATATCGCCATATAAGACACAACCAGATAATTTCTTAGTATATGTAAACCTTAATAAATCACCCATGACCAGTCCTGAAATCGCACCATCAGTACGAATTAACATCGATGTATTGGCTGCAATCGTAATACTGTCTGCTTGAGTTAAAAAAGTTTTCCTTGCTTCAGTTTTTTGCAATTCGGCTGTTGTCCCCACTAGTCCACCAGTTACTACAAAGTATTTGTAGACTCCTCCAGCAGGCGGATTACGAATCGTAATTGTATCTCCAAAATTCACAGCAAGACCTGTCGGGAATACTGCTGAAATATACTCTTTTATATGGCCATATTGACGTGTTGTAACACCACCGCTGATTGCTGATGTAACCTTTCCTGATTTATCAATAAAATTATCAAGTTGAATCGGATCATTTACTGTATTTAAGTTATTGACTAAAAAAGTACTCGTATAGGTTAGGTCATTCTGAATGATCGAACCCACTTTAAAACCATAACCCATCGTATTGTTCGTTGATGCAACACAGAATGCATTGCCATGTTCAGTGACCACAATCTCATCAACTTGAGTATTAATCGACATTTCATTTCTAATTGCCGATCTGTATGTTGTATTCGATGAAGTAATGCCATATCTCTCACAAACAAGACGTTTAATATGTGTATTCTTCGGTAATTTAGTTGAGTTAGTTCCAGTACCTACAATACAAACTGGATTAGTTTTCGAATCTTTTACAATTAATTCATCAATTACAACGTTATCGCTAAGGTTCCGTAAATAAAGTGCAGAATAGAAATACTGGCCAATGGCTTTTTTTACATATAACGAACCTAAGCCATTACCACCGTTAATTAAAATATTTGATGTATTTCCAACTTCTACCTTACCTTTGCAATCCATAAAATCAATGACTGCTGAGATTTTCGCCAGATAATCATTTGAACTAGGTGGATTAGGAACATTAGAATAATCATCTACAGTTGCATATAACGCACTTTCGATAAGACCAATGCCAAGGGCATACGTTTGTCCAGTGATATTTCCGACCGTTATATTCTTCATACCACGGGACTTTTCTTCATTCGTAGCATAAGCAAATGCAAGATCACCAGGCGTTAAAAAGAGAAGCCCTTTACCTGAAATTGTTGAATCTAAGAGATTGCCACGAATGCTCCCGATATGAATGTCATATCCAGCTGAGACTAACGCAATACCAGAATAATCAGTTGTATTACATGTTAAATTCCCAGCAACAATTTCATCAATAATACAGTCATGAGGGTGTGTAGTTGGTTGCCAATTCTCAACATGTCGATATGTTCCATTGTCATTATAATGCTGGGTGAAATTCCCCCAATGCGCCATAAAAACACGTCCTATCACGCTTGTATCGTCACATTCAATGCGTTTACCACGCACTAATGATGCCCCTCCAGCCATGACAAAGCCATTACAATTAAAATGACCATTTTTTAATTTAATGGTATCAAAATAAAAACCACGAACTTTAGGTGTGACATTGTTAAAACTATCTAAACGCAGATGACACTTCTCCCCCCAACCTGCGGTTGGAGCTCCCATGTCAATCGTAAGATGTCCCTGTATCGTCACATTTGATTGAGGCGCGACTCCTGAAGCTGTAGCACTATTTGATGCAGCTCCAGTTTGTTTAATCGTTGAATTATTTGATAACCAGACTAAATTTTCTGGTAATACAAATTCTTCATTTACAGGATATTCTTTTTCTAATGAGACAAGTTTTAAACCTGATTTTGCAGCATAGTTTGCTGCTTTAATAATGTCATCATTAAAGTAAGATGCATAAATAAATTCTCCTATATTTCGGCACCATCCATTAATGATTACTCCCCCATCATTTATGTCTTTTTGGTCTTCATAATAAGTAAATATTCCGTTACCTACAGAACTCCCAATCTCAAACCCTTTAACAAAAACTGATTTACCATTTTCCTTTTGCACATTAGCCAAATCATTAACTGTTTCAACATTTTCTAATTGTGTTTTAGCTAGATCATTTGCATAGTTTATGGCCTCAAGTTTTGCCTCTTGAACTGATTGAATTGTTGCCATTACAACACTGGCATCAATTTTTAACTCAAAATTTGCAGTATTATCAATTTGTAGAACAATACGAATAGTTTTGATTTGGGCTGTACCCTGATCACCGCTCGGTTTGTAAGTCGGTGGATAGTTGGCATAAGCTACCATCACATTACCAGCCCATAAACCAACCTCACGAATATTGAAGCCACCAACTGCACTTGGAATTACACCGTCAGCTTCCAGCCAGTTTGGGTTTTCTTTTGAAGGGGAAAGACGATTTAATTGAACTCGATATACTTCATTAATTAATTGGGTAAAAGTGGCATCTGGTATTGGTAAGCTCCCGCCACCGTCACCAAAAGACATATGAGTGATACCAAGCTTAGTTCCGTTTTGGATTGATTCTCGTAAGAGCTCTAAACCCATTTCAGTAAATAGCGAGTGATAAAGTGCAGCCATATTTTTATTCTCTATTTAGGATAGATACTAGTTGTTTCATGCTCATAAAAAGCAAAAACTGGATAGATTAAAGAGTTAGGATCATCTACTTTGGGATAGATGGTTACGTCATCACCGCCATAACAACCACAAGCAACATTTGTTTCACCCTGAACATTGATGACGTTAATTTCGATTGCTTTCAGTTCTCGTGTTAACGGTTTTGCATCATGAAGTAGCTCAACTAATGTTTTTGATGTTTTCTCTGTGAGGGCACGACCATTTGTATCAATTGTGATTTGAAAAGTGCCTGGAACATTCATTGGTGTTTCTTGCCACCATTCATGGATCGTTAATGAATAACCAAAGCTTTCTACAATTGATCGAAGAGCATAATTAGTCCCTTTATAGGTATGAACTTTTACAGAGTTTTTAATTTGCGCTCTTTTGATTTCTTCAGGCCAATCCTCTTGCCAACGATCTACTGAAAACTGCCAAGCTAGAATTGATAGGAAATCAGCTGGTGCATCATCAATTCGAATCAACCTAGATAAATCAGCATCTAAATCAGTATTTTTTGACGCTGTTTCAACCAGTTTATTTTCAAAATCAGTAGCATTTGGAGGAAGCAAACCCATTATTCACTCCTCACTGATAATTTCAAACTTGTACAAAAAGCTGCCTGAAATTGTGAAACTGATACTTCATCAAAAGGTTTAAGCAATTCAACCCGTTCAACTCCCGAAACTTTTAAAGCAGAATAAATATCAGAGAAATAAACCCCTTTACCTAATCGTTTCGCAGCTTTTGTGAATGCCAAAATATTATTTTCTGCTGCAGATAATACAGGCTCAGTTTCAGGGACATTTTTTGTCACTAATATTGCTTCAATTTCATAATTAACAATTTCAGCTGACTGAACTAATACTCGGTCTCCCGTAGGACGTCTCTTTTCTCCAGATACATAGTTATAAACGATTGAATTCAACTCATCAGTAGAAGCATTATTTTCAGTATCCCGCTGAAGAATTGTGAGTAGTGCATGCGCTGGCGAAGGGGAACTACACTTCACATCAGCAACTCGCCCATCTGCACTTAAAGTATGGTATTCATAGGATGATTCTGGGCCAGCTGTACTAAGAGCATCAAGCTTCTTTTGAATACGATATCTAAAGTCATCGTCTGATTCATAGAGAGCTGGAATCGGTGGAACAAAAGAGTGATCTGCAGGTGTAATGATTAAACGTATGACATCAAAATTTGCGCCCCAAACATCGAGATCTTCTTCCGTTGCGAATGCCAAAAGCGTAGCAAGGGCTTTCTGATTAATTTTGTTGCGAAGAATCATTTCTCTATAAGCATTTTCTTGAAGATATTTATGTAAAGGATCAGATTCACGATTCAATTGAATACGGATGTCCATTTGCGCATTTTCAGGAAATAACGAGATTAGATATTCCTTTCGTTCTATTAATATCTGCTCATAATCAACTTCATCAACAAAATTAGGTTTAGGTAATAGATTAAAATCAACACTCATGAACTAGCTCCCATTTTTAAAGGAATTCGCAGATTCATGTGTTGGCCAGAAATTCTTAGGTTTCCATCTATCTCAAAAACTAACTGACTACCTTTAGAGGGGGATAAATAAATTTTGTTAATCTGAATCCTATCCTCCCAACGGGTAATTGCAGTATATATCGTGCTGTAACACTTCAGAATTAGACTGTCATTGATTGGTTGATCAAGTAGTTCAAATAATAATGATCCATATTCTCTACGCATTACACGGGAACCAATGGGAGTAGAAATAATGTCCTGAATTGACTGCTGAAGTGATTGAATTTCAGATTTCAAAGATTGACCATTATTTTTATTTATCATGAAGTTGGTACTCCAGAAATATCACTACCACTTTGAACTTCAGTAGTTTTATGAAATTTGAGACTGATATCGCCAGCTTTGACATCAGCTTCTGTACTGAAGTCACCAGTTGCATGGCTACTGCCTTGCACAAGTTGACTACCGCCAACGGTATTATTTCCAGTAGTGACACTGCTTCCGTTTATGAAAAGGTTTCCATTGTGAGTAGTACCTCCAGATACTGCATTTATGGTAAGTCCGTCATTCGCGTTTACCGTTACGCCTCCATTAGCATTTACTGTGACACCACCATTCGCAGTAATAGTGGCAGTGCCGTCCTCTGGTAAAATCACTTCTAAAACATGTGAACTGGTGTCATAACTAATCAAGCAACCATCAGAAAAAAGTCGGATATTCTTATTTGGATCATTAGACAAGGCTGGATTTTCTTCATTATTTAGGCCAGCAATCGCAATACCTAACTCAAGCACCCCACAAGGACTTAAAACAATTACTTCTTCACCAGGACTAATCGGGTCCCAAGTTTTGTCGTTGCCTGCCCTCAAATTTAAAAGACGAATCTCCGCAGTCGTAATCTCGCCTAAATCGACGGTGACTGTTGGAAACGGTAGAGACGGTGTAAAGGTCTTGATTTTTCCTAAACGGATAATGTTTTCAAGACGACGATTGATATCAGCATTCATGCTGCAATCGTGTTGCAATGCTTTTAAATTTGCACTGAATTGAAGTTGTATATCTAAGTTTTACAACTAGCCTGAAACATAGGCCAAAACATCATTTTCAATCATGGCGATTTCTTCAGGTGTAAATCCTAATAATTCACGACTGTTATATTTGACTGTTGGACCATCACGATCCACTTTATCGCGTAAACCAAATTGATGAACACGGGCGATAAATGCAACACGGCCAGCAAAGCCAACGGCCACACCTTCTGTTGTTCTTTGGACTTTCATCCACTTGGCATTTTTAATTGCATTGAACATTTTGTTTTTTATCTTGTTCTTTTTGTCGCGTAGCTTATTTTTCCGTGGCACATACTTACTGCCATCGGGGTTTTGTTGTTTAGTTATACGTTTCTTTTGAGATCCACGAAGTTTACGGCCTATCGACATTTCAAGCTTTCTTCGCTCTACATCCGAAAGCTTAATCAACATTGCGCCTAAATGATCACTAAGAGCCTGTAACTCCGCCATAATTAATTACCAAAAAATAAATTTTCAGGATCTGCTGACATCCACTCCGCAAGTACTTCCCCTGTTTTATGATCGATCATTTTAAATGGTGTTGGCTCAGCTGCAGTTTCGTATTGTGGTTCGCCCGGGAACGAAATATCTAATTGGCCATCAGGCAACCGCTTCACGATGACACGTTCAGTAATTGGGAAATTGAGTGCTAGATCCACCTTACTATTGTCTAAAAGAACGGTTTCAAACTTAAACGCATTTTTGTTCTTATCTAAATTTACCAATAAATCTGATTGGTTTATGCGTACCCAATCTAAAAGAGGAATCATCACGGCATCCAGTTCGCCAGCGTACTCAGTCAATATGATTTCTAATTCATATTCATACTCAAACGAAAGCCCGTTAGACATAAGACTTCGGATTTTTCCATTGTCGGTATGAATTAGCAATCGATCTGGATCTCGCTGTAATTCTTTTACAGCATCGAGCATGTGAGTACGCAAGCTTTCTGGTTTTTTCATGCGACTTTAACCTCGCCATAAATTGGCTCAAGGTGATCCCACTCTTTTTGGAATTTAGCTTGATAGCCTAATTTTTTATAATTTTTCCCGTTATAGAGGGTAAAAACCGTATGCCAGTCTTGCTTTTGTAATGCGGTTAAAAGACCAGGCTTCCACTCGATAAAACGTAAGAAAGCTTCCATTTGGTGGGTTTCGCTGATTTGTTGCTGGTCTACAAATTCCTGTACCGATGCATAGCCCAAGTCCTTCCAGTTTTCACCCATAATCTGGAATTGTCCCCAACTCGTCGACATCAACGCTGACTCTTTATGGATATTCATGGCTAAATTTAAACGGGTGTATTCAGCCTCATTGCCACGATAACCACCTGATACCGAATTAACTAAATTTGGTACTTTCTTCATTTGATCATTAGCAAAAGCTTTACCTTTGGCTTGGCCAAGATAAAAATACATGCGGTGGCGTTCATATAAAATTTTGGCTTTACCATTATCCAAAAATCCAACACCTTGACTCTCAACCGCCCCTAACACTCGAATGACCAATTCAGGTACTTTCAAACGTACTGCAGCATTTTTATAGTCTGAACCTTTTAAAAACTTATCAGTATTGCCCCCCATCAATGCTTTGCGAGTTTTATCTCCCACTTTTCCATCATCGACCAATCCATGTTTGCGTTGAAATTGAATAACGGCTGCTTCAGTACTTGGTCCGAAATTGCCATCCACATTAAGTGGCTTTCCGCCAATATTTTTATAACCTAATGCAGCTAACTGTTTTTGAAGGGTAGCAACTGCATCGCCTTTTGAACCAAATTTTAAAATCATGATGTACTCCAGATTACCTTGGCCACATTACCTTTTGCTCGATAAATGATGACTGCTAATAGGATTGAAAAAATGGCATCCCATAAAGTAACGGGGTCTTTAAATAAAAGAATATGTACACTTTGACCCATAAATGAAGCGATTAGGATCGTTGCCATGCATGAATAAAATCTTCGATGGCGTAACCCAGCTGGGTCAAAACAGATGATGCGTAGCCCACAAAATATATAGGCCAGCAAAGCAATAAATTGAAATAGGATTTCCATCATGATGTTCCTCCACCACGAAATTTATTCCAAATGTCAGATAGACTGGTTTGATCCACCCAAACCATGAGCTTTAAAATGATTGGCAATGAAAAAATCGCTGCTGCCATTCCTGCCGTTGCATCATTTGTAATAAATGTTCGGGCAATAACTTCAGGTACCAGTAAATAGCCAAATCCAGTCGCTAGAATCATCGTGGTTAAACGTTGTAAGGGTCTTAAATCTTTCTTTGTCGTAGCAAATAGTGCAGCTCCAAAGACCGCCCCGAGTAAAGCATTACCATTAATAAATGGCAGTAATGAAGCAGCACTGATAGTCAAAGCTGTCATTGTTGTGGTTGTTGCTGGTTCTGCCATATTTTTCTAATCCCATAACTGAATGGTTTGTTTTGTTTGTTGCGGTGTATCAATGTCGGGCAATATCAGTGAAGTACCCAATGGAAGAATCACGCCAAGTTCTGATAAATGAGGATTGGCCTCTAAGACTATTTCCACTACACCAGAACTTCTTCCGTAGTAACGCCAGCAAATTGAATCAACGGTGTCATTTTGGATAGCTGTTACTGTTTTACTCATATCAATTCAACCACCGTATGGTTTTCGCCTAGCAACTGCTGAATTGCCCATTGTTTATTCCGACGATATTCATCAATCGTAAGGCCTGAATCTTCGAGATTTTTTAAACCAGCATTTGAACTGTCATAAGACCGATATTTCTCATTTACCTTTGCTGCTACACCATTCGACACCGCTGAGAAGTAGAGATAATCCGTTTCAGGTAAATCATCGACTTCGCCTTCAGACAAATCTGATAATTGTAATGCTTTGGATTTGAGTGCCTTTAATAAACGGTTTACATCGATCACTTCTTCAATGATGTTTTGTTTTAATCTTTCGTTTGTGACTGAGCCATCGATTCGGATTTTTTCCCGAATATCATCCAAAGCAATTTGCGGAAAAAACGGGTCATTCTTGATGATGATCTGACTTGGTGTGATATTGCCATTTGCAACGAATCCCATGAGATCTCCCCTGCTGTAATTATTAGTGCACGGGTGGGAACGATTGTTTAATGAGTATCACAATGTAATGACATCGCAATCGTTCGCCCATGCGGTGCGAGGGCACTTGGTTATGTCGTTTTAAAAGCCAAGTTGCCTTGGTCATCTACGACTTGCGACCCATTGGTGTTTAGCAATGGTTCACCTTGTTCGGTTGGTTGAGTTTCGACTTCTGAAGCATTTTCAGTGGCTTTAGGTTCTGGAAATTTCTTCAGTAAAGTCGTCAACGATTTTAAATCTTGCTTGCCATTGCAACGATCATCCAACTCAATCGCTCGTTCTAAACGCTCTTTTGCATGATTGGCATGGTGCCAAACCCATTCAGGTAGTTGGTCATCAATCTCGCCAGAATTAGAGGTAATCGCAGCATTGATTTCTTTAATTTCACCTTTGGCCAAAGCGACTAACAGTTTTGCTCGTACCTGGTCTGGCATATCCAGTGATTCTTTTGGAATATCTTCACTCTCGAGCAAAGTTTCTAATGCCCAAAGAATTGGTAAATCAATCTCGGCATTGGTTTTCAACTTTTTCAAAAATGCATTTGAAATTTCTTCAACCACCAATGTTGCAGTTTTTCGTTCAAAGCGATCAGGCATGATCATGCTATGACGTAAAGCAAACTCAGCCATTTCAACTGCTTTTTCATAAAAACCAGTATCGATACACCAAACCAAAACAGTCATGAAAACATTGTCTTGAACTGGTTTATTTGCTTCGATAATGCCGTCAACATATGGCAAGTAAGTTGGAACTAAAGCTTGTTTAAGTTGAATTTTGGCTTCAATCGATTGGATGTTCTTCAAACGATTAATATCATTATTCAACTGTGAAAGTTGCAGCTCATAGAATGTCTGCTCTTGCATATTGCCAAACTCAGCAGCCGATTCGGCTGCTGCTTTGGCACTATGCTTCTGGAAATGATTGCGTGCTAAGGTCATGGTTTACACCAGTTCAATATTTTCAGCCATAGCAGCAAGACCTAAATCTTCAATGTAGTAATCCTCGTTTGAAGATTCATAATTTTCGATTTGGTCGCGTTTGGCATTATCGATCACAGTACGACGACGAGATCCTTCTTGAACATAAATTGAAAGGTTGTCAAAAGTCGTCACCAGAATTGCATTTTCAGGGAAGAATGGCACCGCATAGACTGGTAAATTACCCATGCGCTTTTGGCTGATAATAATATCCGCAGCTAATTTCTCGCTGTTTTCTTGTTCTTTATTCACCAGTGGGAAGTATTTATCTGCAACGGTTTTACGGTTACAAAGTACCACTAAGTCTGGATTGTCCTGGTGTACTTCATCAATCATTTCATTGACAAGATCCATCACTAAAGCATCGACGTTGTGATAGTCACCTGTAGCACCAATTTTGATTTTTCCAACCGTTGCACCTGAAGACATAACGCGGGCAGCGTTTTCTTCACGCATTTTTTGCAACCAGCCTTTGTTCACATCCTGAAGCTTAGGATTGGCCACTATATCAGTCGTTGCTGCAATCGAAGTACCATTGAAACCAATCATGATACGATCCAGTGCCTGACGTTTATGAATCTGGCCACTGAAGCGAGCATAGAAATCTTTGAACTTCGCCCATTGATCTAACTTTTGATACTTAATCGCAGTATCGAAGTCAGTTTTACGGCACATATAAAAACGTTCATCCATAGACGTTGGGTCTTTGGCTTGACGATCTGTAGTATCAGTATTGGTACGTGAAGCGATTGGACGTGAAATTCCAAGACCTACAGCCGAACCCGATTGTTCCAATACCAGATGGATATTAATTTTCTGCAGAAATGCCGAGGACAACTGGATCTTGTCTTCGAGTTTTTGCTGAATGGTCGGGGCTACAGTAAATTTTTGTGTAACCTTTGGAATGCCATTCAACTTGGCTAGTTGCTGCATCGCAGCATTGAATTTTAAACGTGTCTCGATACGCATTGAATGTACTCTTTATATTTTTATCGTGGGATTAACAATCGACAACTTCGGTGAATTGGGAGTTACCCGAGGTTGGGCGTGGTTCAGAATCAGGTTCACCATTGAGCTTTTGCTTCAGATCGTTAAATTCATTTTTAAGCTGCTCATGTGCAGTATTTAAAGTGCTGAAATCATTCTCTAATTTAGAAACGGCTTTGCCCTGCTCTGCTGTTTCTGTCGCAATTTCGATAATCGCGTTTTCTTGTTCAGAGAATGATTCCGCTGACTTTTGCTCGTTTTTTTCTTGTTTAGAAAATAGTTTTTTTACTTTGTCGAGTAAGCCAGCGGAATAGGATTGAGGTTCTTTGACCTCTTCAAATTCAATTTGAGTTTCCACAGCAGCGGTGAATAAATTCTCTGGGCGCTGTTTACGTTCATTGAGTGGATTTACTTTAGCTCCAGCAGCAAATGCCAACATTTCAGTACCAAGAGATGCTGGTGAATCTGTCACGGCCAAACCAATCAGATATGCTTTTCCTGTTTTGGCAAAGTTTTCATCAACTTCAATCGATGTATAGACTTTTTGCTTTTGCTGATTCAGAGAAATTAAATTATCGGTTGGTTCGATTTGGGCGAACAAAGCATCTTTTTCTTCACCATTGATGGTTACTTTTTCTGTTTTTAAAGCCAGTACATCGCCATAAGCACCAAAAGTTCCACCAGGATAAACACTTCGTAAATGCTCAATGTTGATACGAGCACCGTAGGTATTTGGATCATAGCTTTGAGCCATTTGAATGATCCAATCAGATTGGATTTCACGACCGTCAGTGGTATCCCCTGCTACAGCAATACGAAACCACTTCGATTTGTATTTCTTTTCTTCTTTGCTCATTTGCAAACCTATCAATGAAATTATGGAAAAATTCACGTTTTCGAATAGGTGCAGAATGGGCAATCATGCATATCTGCTGCAAACACTTGAAGTTGTAAAAGTCCGATATACAACTGGTACAGACTGAATAGTAGTTAAGAAATTGCGAATGTTTGCGGATGATTAATCCAGCAAACATTTTTAAATGAATGATCTATCCCCCATTGCCAATTTGCATCTGATTATGGACAACAAGCTGAAGGCTAAATTCCTTTACTGGCTTGGATGGAAAATTGTCGATATTGCAGAAGTACTCAACGAGAATGAACGAACTGTTCAGGCTTGGAAAACACGCGAGGATTGGGAAAAGGAAAAACCAGAAAACAGAGTTGAAAATGCATTAACTGTCCGTTTAATGACATTGATTTTAAAAAATAAAAAAACTTCTGGTGATATCAAAGAAATCGATATGTTAATGCGAGCATATAAAGAATTTGCCCGTGTTGAAAAGTATCGAAATGGTGGATCTGAAGCGGATTTAAATCCCAATATTCGTAAGCGTCATACAGAACGTAAAAGCATTCCCAATCACTTTACTGAAGAGCAAATCGAAGAGCTCATCCTCGCATTTGAAGAAAATCTATTCGATTACCAATGGACTTGGTATCGGGCAATGGACGAACGTTCACGCATGATTCTAAAAAGTCGTCAGATTGGTGCGACTTACTATTTTGCCCGTGAAGCCCTCATCGATGCATTGAGAACTGGACGAAATCAAATCTTCTTGTCTGCATCTAAAGCCCAAGCTCATATTTTTAAATTTTATATCAAAGCCTTTGCTTCTGAGGTATGTGGTGTAGAACTCACTGGTGACCCGATTGTCTTATCTAATGGTGCCGAACTGTTATTTTTAGGTACGAACTACAGGACTGCCCAAGGACATCACGGTAATTTATATTTTGATGAAATTTTCTGGACCTATGGATTCAATGAATTAGAGAAAGTTGCATCTGGTATGGCCATGCATAAAAAATGGCGCAAAACATACTTTTCAACACCCTCTACGATCACCCACGAAGCCTATGCACATTGGACAGGATCTCGATTCAATAAAGGTAAACCGAAAGCCGACCACTTAAAAATTGATATCACGCATAAAACCTTGGCCAAAGGTAAAAAATGTGCTGACAGAATTTGGAGGCAAATTGTTACGGTCGAGGATGCGGTAGCGGGTGGCTGTGACTTATTTGATATTAAACAACTCAAATTTGAATATTCGCCAGAAGATTATGCAAACTTATTGATGTGTGAATTTGTGGATGATGGCCAGTCCATGTTCCCACTTAGCATGCTGCAGATCTGCATGGTTGATACACTTGAAATCTGGAATGATTTCAAAGTCTGGCATAACAGGCCTTTCGCAAATAAACCTGTTTGGATTGGATACGATCCAGCTTTGACTGGAGACAATGCGGGTCTTGTTGTTGTTGCTCCTCCAGCTGTACCTGGTGGTAAATTTCGCGTCCTTGAACGTCATCAATTTAAAGGTGATGATTTTTCACAACAAGCAGAACATATCCGAGCCATCACATTAAGGTACAACGTTACTTATATTGGTATCGATACCACTGGCATGGGGTATGGGGTTGCTGAATTAGTCCGCGCATTCTTCCCTGCTCTCACTACTTTCAATTATTCGCCTGAAGTGAAATCCCAACTTGTCTATAAGACACTGGATGTCATCCGTAACGGCCGACTTGAATTTGATGCTGGCGACAAGGATCTCGCTCAATCATTAATGAGTATTAAAAAGACTTTAACCTCAAGTCAAAAACAAATCACTTTCTCGGCTGGACGATCTGAAGAGATCGGTCATGCGGATCTCGCATGGGCACTCATGCACGCCATCTATAACGAGCCCTTGGCTGGAATTACAGAAACAAATACATCTATGTTGGAGATTTATTCATGAACCCTTTTTCAATAGCAAAAGGTTTGGTAACCACTGCGCTCAATCATTTACCGCAAAGCACTCAATCATCGGGGGCAAAGCAACAAGTAGAAGCATTTTCATTCGGTGATGCAGTACCAATCATGGACGGTAATGATTTATCAAATTATATGGAATGTTGGTTTAATGGCCGTTGGTATGAACCACAGGTCAGTTTGGTGGGATTATCTAAGAGTTGGAAATCAACTCCATATCTAAGTAGTGGAATTTGCCTTAAAAGAAACTTTTTAGCGAAATTATTCATCCCCCACCCTCGTTTAAGTCAAATGTCTTTTGAGCAATTGGCATTGGACTATGTATGGTGCGGAAATGCTTATATGGAAGACGTAAAGTCACGACTCAAAAATACTATTGAATACAAACCAGCTTTGGCAAAATACACACGAGCTGGCGGGGAACATGGACAGTATTTCTATTTAAATCATGGCAAAAAGGGATATGAAGAATTTGAATTCCCTGCAGATCGAATTTTACAAATCCGTGAAACTGACATCGATCAAGAAATCTATGGTACACCAGAATATATATCTGCTTTGCAGAGTGCTTGGTTAAATGAGTCTGCTACTTTGTTTCGACGCAAATACTACAACAATGGTTCACATGCTGGTTTCATTTTATATGTGAACGATCCAGCTTCAGATCCGAATGACATTACAGCACTCAGACAAGCACTAAAAGAAAGTAAAGGACCAGGCAACTTCCGTAATCTTTTCTTTTACAGTCCGAATGGCAAAAAAGATGGCATCCAAGTAATTCCAACTTCAGAAATAGCTGCTAAGGATGACTTCACCCATATTAAATCTATAACCCGTGATGATGTTTTAGCTTCACTTAGAATTCCACCACAGTTAATGGGCATCGTCCCAAGTAATGCTGGTGGCTTTGGTGACATTAAATCGGCAACGGATGCATTTTATCAAAATGAGATAGAACCTTTAAAAACACGTATGCTTAGATTTAATGAATTAGCTGGCGATGAAATTATTAGATTTAAAGAACTTGAAATAAAATAAAGGAGTTTAAAAAAAAGCCCTCATATTTGAGGGCTTTTTTTTATGGTCTAAATCTTTCTAATATCATATCAATATCATAATTTAGCTTTTGAATATCACCAATAAAATAAGAATGATCTAATTCAGCTGATTTAATAAGCATTAACAATTCATTCAACTCTACAAGTTTAGTTGAACTTTCATTACTTCTTCATTCATTACAATTTCCCCTAAAAACAGCAACTTAACTAACTTCATAAGAGGTATTTTCGCTTCCCTCTCAAGTTTAACCAAGTAAATCATTGTTTTTTATGTAAAAATACATAAATGATAATGCCTATCATCTAAACCCTCCCTAGGCCTTGGACGTCCCCGCGCAGTTGCCCACCCCACCTGCGGTTTACAAATAGGGCTGATTTACTGCAAGGTGGGTCACTGGATAAATGGATTGATAGGCTCGTTGCGATTAGGATGTTCTACTGCTTAGGCTAATTTTCTTATACTGCATTTCACTGCAAAATACTAAAACCTCGGTTCTGGCTCATAGATGCCCTTTCTAATACTGTAATCCTGTTTTCTTTTCTCAATTTCTATCTTTGAAATATTTGCATTTTTAAATGTTTCTTGGACTGAAAATGGAATTTTTAAATAAGGGTCCCAGATAGCCCCTCTTGTTGGTAATGATTCCCAAGGCTTAATATCTGAACTAGATGGCATATTTTTATAAATGTGAAATGAATCTGTAGACTTTCTATAAGCATCATCAATTACATGATTTTTATATTGCTCTAAATCATCAAACTCATAAAAACCAAATTTATATTCATAATCATGATACGGAACAAGAATTACTTTACACCCCATTACTTCGGTAATTTCAGATTTTGATTCTAATAATACTTTCCAGTTAGGCGCTGGATTTTCATTTAAGAAATTTATTTGAAAACCTCTACCCATAAGAATCAGATCAGGAAATGAATCAAATCGCAAAATATATTCGTCAAACGCTTTTTGAACAGACTGGAAATTCATAACTAAACCCTTGAGTATTTAACGCGCTGAAAATTCAGCTCGTTAAAATCGGTTGAACAATCTAGATTCACTGAGCTGAAAATTAAGCTTAGTGAATTTAGGTGAACAATCTAGATTCGAAGTGCATGTGTGGGACTAAATCAAATATTCTAAAGCAAAAGTTATGCTTACATCAAAAAATGATCAGCACAAAATTCAGATCCTAAATTTAAAAAAAGCACAGATATCCGTCATGTACTACCTTTCGCCTTTTGATTGAAGTAATAAAGTAAGAAACACATATAAACAATTGTTTTTAAATATTATTATTGATTACACAATTAAGTAATTTTTTGTAATACGATAGGTAATTTTTCATAACCAATTGATTTTAATATATATATAAAATATGTGAAATGACCTTTTTTAACAGTAAGTAATTACTTAAATATTTCTAATAAATTACATCAAGTGCATATCTTAGTTTGTTGAAATTTATAAGTTATTTATTAGATATTACTTTATTACTTCTAAAATTGACTAACATCAAAATTCTAATGGGATTATCAATTTCCCCCTATTTGCTGATATTTGAGTCTTTATCAATCAATTTTTTGGGAATGAAATGGGAATCTGGGAATGCTTTTATTGGCTCTAGTGATCGAATAAAAGATCCGTAAATACAATGTGGTATTTATTACAGTAAGGAGGGAATATTTAATTAAATCATTGATAATCAATGAAATGGTCGGAGCAGTAGGATTCGAACCTACGACCCCCTGGTCCCAAACCAGGTGCACTACCAGGCTGTGCTATGCTCCGAAATTGGGGTGAATGACGGGATTCGAACCCGCGACAACTGGAATCACAATCCAGGGCTCTACCAACTGAGCTACATCCACCATCAAAACTTTGATTCTATATACCAAGCTGCCAAATGGCGCGCCTGACAGGATTCGAACCTGTGACCATCCGCTTAGAAGGCGGATGCTCTATCCAACTGAGCTACAGGCGCATAACGATGATAATACTATCACGATACTTCGCCGATATTTAAAACTATGTTTTTCAACATATTTTAAATGGTCGGAGCAGTAGGATTCGAACCTACGACCCCCTGGTCCCAAACCAGGTGCACTACCAGGCTGTGCTATGCTCCGATTTCTTTTCAGCTTTTATTGTATCGCACATCGTGCGGTACGGTGTGCATTCTAGGCGCGACGCCTTAGAACGTCAACACCTATTTTCTAAAAAACTAATAAATCCTTATCAAATGTATATTTAACAAGCATTTTCAGACATTTTAGCGTTTCAAAGAAGCACTAAAGTTCAACATTCGATCTAAGGGTAATTTCGCACGTTCAGCTAGGGCTGGATCAACGTGTATTTCTTGATCAGCATGCTGTAATACATGCAAAATGCCATCAAGTTCATTCATTGCCATCCACGGGCAATGTGCACATGAACGACAAGTTGCCCCCTCACCTGCAGTTGGTGCTTCAAATAATTCTTTATCTGGCGCTGCTTGCTGCATTTTGTAGAAAATGCCCCGATCTGTTGCCACGATCATTTGTTTATGCGGCAAAGTCTGTGCAGCTTTGATCAGCTGTGAAGTACTCCCCACTGCATCTGCAATATCCACCACCGATTCAGGTGATTCAGGATGGACCAGTACCGCAGCATCTGGATAGAGCGCTTTCATCTGCGCAATACCACGCGCACGGAATTCTTCATGCACGATACATGCACCATCCCACAACAACATTTCAGCGCCGGTTTTCTTTTGAATATAGCGCCCTAAATGCTGATCTGGTGCCCAAATAATTTTTTCACCCAAACTATCTAAATGCTCAATAATCTCAACCGCACAACTTGATGTCACCACCCAATCGGCACGCGCTTTCACAGCCGCTGAGGTATTGGCATACACCACCACAGTATGATCAGGATGCTGATCGCAGAATGCTGTGAACTCATCCACAGGGCAACCCAAATCAAGTGAACAGGTTGCTTCTAAAGTTGGCATCAACACGGTTTTTTCAGGTGATAAGATTTTAGAGGTTTCGCCCATAAACTTTACGCCTGCCACCACAAGGGTTGTTGCAGGATGATCACGACCAAAACGTGCCATTTCCAATGAATCAGAAACACAGCCACCAGTCAGTTCGGCAAGCTCTTGCACTTCCGGATCACAGTAATAGTGAGCCACTAGCACTGCATTGCGCTTTTTCAACTCGGCTGCAATTTGGGCAAACTTTTCTTGTTTCACTTCTGGGCTAAGGCTATTGTCCTTTGGCTCGCCCAAACGATCTAAATGCGCCTGCACAATATTTTTGGCTTCGTTCGCAATTAAATTCGCATCATTCATAAAACGTCTTCTCTATCCTGCGTGCTTGCATTACTGCAAACTTTTAACGTGGGTAATGGCGTGATCATTTGGGAAAAATCACCTCATCCACAAACTAGCTTATAAAAAAAGCCCCACTGTGGAGGCTTTATTATAACGCAAATTTATGAGCGATAATCGGCATTAATTTTGACATAGTCGTAAGAAAAGTCACAGGTATAAACCGTGTCTTTTGCTGTACCACGACCGAGGTCAATACGAATGCTAATTTCTTTCTCAGCCATGACGGCTGCGCCCGCTTCTTCGGTATAGTCTGGGTTTGCCCCACCATCTAGGCAAATCTGGACATCACCCAGCCAGACTTGAACTTTACTGCTATCTAGGTTTGGTACACCCGCCTTACCAATCGCCATCACAATACGACCCCAGTTTGGATCTGAGGCAAATAAAGCTGTTTTAATAAGTGGCGACTCAGCAACACTATAAGCAACATCACAACATTCTTGGGTATTGGCTCCGCCTTCCACCTGAACGGTAATGAACTTGGTCGCCCCTTCACCATCACGTACAATCAATTGCGCCAAACGATTCATGATACGTGCAAGCACATCGAGCACTTGTTGATAACGTGCATCGTCTTGGCTTTGAATTTCAGCACCGCCAGCTAGACCTGTTGCCACAAAGATACAAGAGTCATTGGTCGAGGTATCACCATCAATGGTAATGCGGTTAAAAGAATGCTCAACCGTGGTTTGCAATAAACGCTGTACCAATTCAACACGAATCGGCGCATCGGTTGCAACGAAGCTCAACATAGTCGCCATATTCGGACGAATCATGCCTGCACCTTTGCTGATTCCTGTCATGGTATAGCTCACACCATCCAGCTCAAACTGTTCAGATGCACCTTTTGGTGTGGTATCTGTGGTCATGATGCCTGATGCAGCATCTGCCCAACGATCCGCATTTAAATCATTTAATGCAGGTTGAATGCCTTGCACTAAGCGTTCAATGGGGAGTTGCTCTCCAATCACACCAGTTGAAAAGGGTAAAATCTGATTGGCTTGAACACCCGTTAATTCAGCTAACTTGGCACAAGTGGCTTCTGCATTTTGATAACCGACTGTGCCTGTTGCAGCATTAGCATTGCCTGTATTGATAATCAGATAACGTGGTGTGTTTTCTGCCAAATGCTTTTTACTTAATTGAACAGGCGCAGCTGCAAAAGCGCTTTGGGTAAATACTCCCGCAACGTTCGAGCCTTCAGCAAATTCAAAAATGACTAGATCTCGTCGATTTGGATAACGTACATACGCCTCAGTTGAGCCAATTTTTACACCCTGCACCACATGCATAAGTGGCATTGTTACGTCACCAACAGCCATTTTTAAACTTCCATTAATTGAGCTTTAAAGATATTAGTTTGATATTTAATTAAGAGATTTATTTCATCGGAGTCTTATTGAACTTTCATCCCATTTCTGGGTAAGCCTTCGGCTCGACCTACTTTTCTTTCGGGAAAAGTAGGCAAAACCATTTGTCACCCGCAAAACCTGTTCATTTCTTGCATCTATCTAATTTCAATCATCAATACAATATTTGCATCTTCTTTAAATCGGGCAGGTTGCGGGTGACGTTTCCGCGTATCAAAAATCTACTAAGGTTTATATACCAAACCTTGCCTTAAAAGCTTATGCTAAATAATCAGAAAAATCGAGTTTTTATCCATGAACTAAGTAGATTTACTTTGTTCCAAACTCAGTAAAATCTGCTTCTTATCCAAACCACCTGCAAAACCAACTAATGCGCCACTCGACCCAATCACCCGATGACACGGCGCAATAATCGAAATCGGATTCTTACCATTGGCTGCCCCAACTGCACGCACGGCTTTTTCATTGCCCAACTGAACGGCGATCTCTTTATAACTCCGTGTTTCGCCATAAGGAATAGTCAATAAAGCCTGCCAAACCTGTTGCTGAAATGCGGTGCCTTGAAAGTCCAAAGGCAAATCAAATTGCTGACGCTGTCCTGCAAAATACTGTTCTAATTGTTGTTTAACCTTATGCAGCATTGGATGCTGACGATCTTCTATCAATTCAGAAAGCCGTACCCGTTTATGATCTTCATTGTCCCACATCACGGCGACCAGCGCCTGATCATGTGCAACCAGTTTTAATGCACCGACAGGAGAATCCATGTACATATACACCAGTTGCATCACACTCTCCTAAAACATTAATTTGATGACAATTTCATCAACACAAGACCTGAAACGATTAATACCGCTGCGATCATACGCATAGCCGTCATTGGTTCATTCAAGATCAAAATACCAACAACAAATGATCCAATTGCTCCAATTCCCGTCCAAATCGTATAGGCCGTTCCAAGTGGAAGAGTCCGCATCGACATGGAAAGTAATACCACACTTAAAATCATGAAAACAATGGTCACGATACTTGGCGTTAACTTGGTAAATCCTTCAGACATCTTCATGGAATATGCCCAAATGACTTCAAAAATACCTGCCAAAATTAAAATTGCCCATGCCATTTTATTACGCTCAACTTTATCGATTGTCAGGTCGTCCCAACGTGATTCTTTCGAGGGAGGTCGTCCTCCTAGGTGCAGCAGTGTACTGTAAAACATGAAAATTATGTGATTTGTTATGTATCTAAAATGACTAAGATATTGAAAATATGAACCTTCTATTGAGATGAGTTACTGCTAGATAATTTGATCGACACGCATCAACTCACATGCGCCAATGCCTGTATTCTGTCGAGATAGTGAGCTCTTGCAACGCCAGTTATATTGGCATCTTATTGATCCTGTTTATTTCTCACCGCTTTTATCCATAACCTCACTTTCTCAAAAACAGCAGAGAAAAACTGTTGCATCAGACTCAAGACACTTTCACTCGGTGGCATAGATTTATTCTGAGTTGATTCGTGTTGAGCCGTGGACAGTTCCAATGGTTCATAATGTGGCAGGGTCTGCTGTAATTCTGCACCGAGATTTAAACGCTGTAATGCTGCTGTTACCTCAGGAATGGCATCTTGATGATAGAGGGCTAAATGACGCGCTTCTAAATCAATACCGTGTTCAATCAATTGATCTGAAAAAGAGAGTAATGCTTTTCTAACGCGCAGCACTTCTACGGCACTGCTCATATGGGGAATATAGTAAAAACTGACATTCATACTGCCATCGGTAGGAATCAATTCAAGCTGAGAGGCCGACACACGTGCAGCTTTTTCTCGTAAATTGGTCGACGAGTTTGCTTTATCTATTATTGGATTGTGTTGTTGTTCTAAAGCCATTTATGCACCATGAATGACTCAAAAAAGATACTGTTAGTATAAACCAACAGTATCTCGAAAAAATGACATTTTAAACAAAATATCAGAACTTTAGCGAAAGACCTGCGCCATAAACCCAACCCGTTTTAGAATCACTGGCGGTTTGCCAATTGGTTTCTTTACGCCCTTTGCTATAACCATAGCCGACATCAATAAAAGGCATGACACGGTTTTTGACGATTTCATAGCGGGTTTTGATCCCCACTTCCGCATCGGCAAGACCAGTTTTAGCCGCATACTTGGATTCATCCCGCAGTACCCACTCCATTTCTAGATATGGTTGCAGAATCAACTTTTGCGTCAGCAATAGATCTCGTTCTGTTTCCAACACAAAGCGCCATTGTTGGTCTTGTCCGACATACAGATGTGCATCGGTTTCAAAGAAATACTGAGCCATACCGTGCAAGCCGACGACACCCTCAAATTGTTCCTTATCCATCTCACGATCAGGGTTATAGCGGTAATTCACCCCAGCTTGTACATCCCAGAAGTCTGCAATATTCCGACTATATAGCGCAGCCAGACTTTGCTCCGATTTTTCTGACTCGGCCTTGGCATAATCGGCAATAATGAATAATTTATTTTCATCGGTTCCCACCCAAGTTTTTAACTTGGATTTGAGTGTGCCCTGCCCATCTTCATCCAACATCCATTGCGTATCTAACTGTGTCGCCTGATAGATCTGCCCACCATGCTCCTTATAATGGCCCGCATGTTCATCTTTATTTTTCGTCTGTGGAGGAATAGTTGAGTTTTGATGTTGCGAATGATCCATCGCAGCAGAAGCGCTCATGGGCATATTCTGCTGTGCTGACATATCCATTTGCATTGAATGATCATGTCCTTCATGTGCAAAAGTGAATGTACTTAAAGAAGAGACCAATCCACCCATCGCCAATAATTGCGTATAACGTTTCATCTTAGAAGATCGCTTAGTGATGTGCATGGCTTGCTCCTTGAGAAGATTGAACAGGGGTTGCTGGTGCAGCTGTACTTCCGTCTACATTAGCGACAATCAACTTACTCATCATGCCCGCACTCATGTGATACAACAGGTGGCAATGGATCGCCCACTCTCCAATTTCATCCGCAGTCAGTAAAGCCGTAACCGTCTTGCCTGGTGGCACAACCAAGGTATGTTTATTTGGCATATCCTGTGGTGCTTGACCATTTTCCAGCTGCATAAACATGCCATGCAAATGCATCGGATGCGCCATCATACTTTCATTGACAAATTTGAGTCGGATACGCTCGCCATAACGCACGGTTAAAGGTTTAAAGTCAGGATCGCTAAATTTCTTGCCATCAATGGTCCAAATATAGCGCTCCATAGTACCGCCCAAACGAATCACCACTTCACGTTCTGCTGGACGACTATAGTTCTCAGGCTGTGGGTTTAAGGATTGTAAATCTGCATAACTTAACGCCTTATGCCCCGCAGGCGTTGCCGCATTGGCCCAACCTTGTACAGTATCCGCGTTTGATGCTTCAGCAGTTGCAGCTGATTGATGCTGGCTATGGTCCATATTACTCATATCCATTTGAGCATGTGCACTGTGATCCATAGCAGGTTGCGCGGCTGTTGCAGTTTTCACCTTGTCCTGTGGCATCTGATGCTGACTATGATCCATATTCGCCATATTCATTTGGCCATGTGCACTATGATCCATGGCTGGCTGTGAGGTTGTTGCAGTTTTCGCTTGGTCTTGTGGCATCTGGTGCTGGCTATGATCCATCTTGCCCATATCCATCTGACCATGTGAACCATGATCCATGCCCATATCTTCCATGGTCAACAAGGCACGTGGTCGCGCTTTAGGAATTTGAACTGCTTGGGTATTGGGTGTCATGTCATTGTGCAATGAAGCAATAGCAAAGCCCGTACGATCAATCGATTCCGCTTCGATTTGATAATGGGCCTGTTTTGGTTCAACCAACACGTCATAGGTTTCAGCTGTACCAATACGGAACTCATCCACAGGAACAGGCTTGACTGGCTGACCATCGGCACTGACCACAGTCATTTTTAAGTTGGGAATACGCACATCAAAGAAAGACATTGCCGATGCGTTAATAAAACGTAAACGTACCTTTTCACCTGCTTTAAAAGCACCAGTCCAGTTTTGTTGTGGGGTCTGACCATTGACCAAGAAGGTATAGCCGTCTACATCACCCATGTCGGTTTTGGCCATACGCATCTGATTCCATGCGGAACGATCTTGCCACGTGGCTTTTATACCCTGCGTTTTAACTTGTTTCCAAACATCACCCAGTGTTTCACGATGGTTTTGATAGTATTCAGCAGACTTTTTCAAATTTGCCATGATCTTGTCACTTTCCGTTTCATGGAAATCCGACAACATCACTACATAATCACGTTCAGCTTTCTCATGTGCAGCAACAGGTTGCTTGCCTTTTGGATAAATCACCAACGCGCCATACAAACCGTCTTGTTCCTGTCCCTTGCTATGTGCGTGATACCAATAAGTGCCGTTTTGACGTACTTTAAAACGATATTCAAAACTGCCATTTGGCTTAATCCCTTGGAAACCATTAAAACCAGGCACGCCATCCATCAACCCAGGCAATAACAATCCATGCCAATGCAAAGAGGTATCTTGATTTTTGAGTTGGTTATGCACATGAATCACGGCTTCATCACCCTCTTCAAACTCTAATAGCGGGGCGATAAATTTACCGTTTACAGTAATGCGTTTGACGGGTTTGCCGGTGACATTCACCGTCCCTTCATTAATGTTCAGATGATATTCTTTAATTGCAGCCAGCGTATAAGGGGCAAACAATAGACTTAAGCTAGCAACAACACCAGCATATAGTTTTGAAGACATGATAATTTCCTAATCTGTTAACTTTTCAAATTGCTCTTTTCATAGACAGAAAGAGCCTATAAAGACAGATTAGGCTTTAGGAGGGCGTAAAATCTCTTGCCAATAACCAGCAAGGTGTCGAGCTTGATAAGCCGTATTGGTACGGGTACTCAACTCTAAAAATGGCGATGATGTTAAACTTGGGCTATGTTGATCTAAGCCTAGATTAATACTTTGACAATGTGAGGTACTATTGCAGTCCAGACAATGTTGATCACTGTGCATTTTCCCATCATGGCACTGTGCTAAACTCAATGGGGCACTTTTTGAACTTGGCATATGATGATGTTGATCCATCATTTGCTGATCATGGCATGCCGTAGTGGGAATAGAAGTTGAAGTATTTTGCTCAGATTGAATCGCTTGAACAGCAGCAACAGCCACACCACTTCCCCCGATGAAAAATATCATCAGGAATACAAACCACAGGCGTTTGTATCGCTTAAGAAGTTGCACTTATGTTCCTTATTCCAATCATCAAAAAATAATTCGATAGGGGTAGGATAATTTCTTTTGCAGTTATACACAACCATCTTTATGTTTGAATTTCGATAATTCCATCCATACATCGCGCCAAAATGCTGTTTTATCAAGCTAAACGGCACCTCAAGAGCCATGAGCAAAAATAAAGCAAAATGAATAAGTTAATGCACAAAAAAAGGACAGAAAACTGTCCTTTTTTCATCATTTTGTTGTCAATATAAGCAACTGAAATCATTTTGTTTATTTTAACAACATCTTATCCACCTGGTTATCAACACGGTTATCCACCGAGTTATAAACAAAGTTATCCACAAGTTTATATGAAGAATAGAATGAAAATACTAAACTTCTTTTGCACCAACCTGTGCCAACTCTGCACGCATTTGATCAATCACCGTTTTATAATCTGGTTGACCAAAAATCGCTGAGCCTGCGACAAACATATCCGCACCTGCTTCTGCGATTTCACGAATATTGGCTGGCCCTACTCCGCCATCCACTTCTAAACGGATATCACGGCCACTGGCATCAATAATTTGACGCGCTTGGCGTAACTTTTCCAACGTCATCGGAATGAATTTTTGTCCACCAAAACCAGGGTTGACGCTCATCAATAAAATTTGATCGACTTTATCCAATACATAATCGAGATAGTGCAACGGTGTTGCAGGATTGAACACCAAGCCTGCTTTGGCACCACCAGCTTTAATCAACTGTAACGAACGGTCAATATGATCGGTTGCTTCTGGATGAAAGGTAATAATGTCTGCACCAGCTTCTAAGAAATCACCGATCATACGATCAACAGGTGAAACCATTAGATGCACATCAATCGGTGCTTTGATACCATAACTTTTTAATGCCTTACAGATACCTGCTCCAAAAGTCAGGTTGGGTACGTAGTGGTTATCCATCACATCAAAATGTACAACGTCTGCGCCTGCCGCTAGAACTTTTTCTACATCTTCACCTAAACGGGCAAAATCAGCAGATAAAATCGAAGGCGCAATCAAATAAGGCTTGGACATGGATGACCTGGCAAACTCTAAGAAAATGATGCATCGATTATAGCAAATTTAGCGGACTTAAGTCTGTTACAAAGTCATTATTAGGGCATTGCAAACTTGCAACACCACGTTGCATCTGCACTATTTTTATCTTTTCTCAGCTTTGCTATGGTATCAAGTGAAATAAGAGGATGTCTTAAACATGAACAGTACGACTCAAATCACAACCACTGAAGGGAAACGAATCAGTAAGCGTTTACTGAATCATTGGAAACATAAATTTGAAGTCCTAGAAACCGAAACCCATTCAAAAATTTTCATGCCAACTGCCACTGTAACACTCACACCACAGGAACAATATTTGACTGTACTGATTGAAAATCAACAAGAAGATGTGGCTCGTCTGGAACAAGTCGTCATTGATCATTTAAATCGTATGGCACAACAGGAATTTGTAGCGGAATGGCGACATAGTTAAAAAACTGAAGAAAGTGTTCAATCAGCTGGCAGATCAGTCTTTCAATTCAATCTGTCAGCTTAAATCAGATGAATTAAAAATAGTATTTTGTTTTGGATATCATGTATGCCTTAAATAGGGAAAGCATATGAATAAGAAACTTTCATCGGTCATATTAATGACGGCAATCATCAGCCTAGCAACCGTCGGTTGTAGCAAAAAACAAGAAAAGCATGAGGCAGCCGAAACAAGTGCCGCGACAACAGAACATCAATCAGCAGAAACCCCGTCAAAAACAGCTAGCTTCAGTATCAATCAAATTCCGATTTCGAATGTTGAACTTGGAGATTTTCCATTTATTCAACTGCCTAAAGGCTATCATTTTGCTCATCAATCCACTGAAAACTTCGCTCAAATGGAATTTTGGGTCGGAGATCGATTAGAGAAAGTTGAAGGTCAGCTTTTTAATGGACGAATTGATGCGGAAGAGAATAACAAAGCGGCCTCTTTCTTGGAGTTACAGCGTAATTTAGATGCTGTGATTAGCAGCTTAGGCGGGAAAAAAATTACAGACAGTAAAATCCCGACAGCGCTCGCTAGCCAACTTTCAGAAAAATATGGCGTCGCTTATGTCGATGGATTAGGTGATATTTATAACAATCCAACTCAAAGCTATGTAATTCATCAAAATCATCGAAATATCTGGTTTCAAATCACTCAAAGTGGACTATCAGCGGGTTTATTGGTCTTAGAAACCCGACCTATAGCAATCACCGCACAAGCCCTATCGGCAAACCAGTTAAAAGCAGCTTTAGATCAAAATAATAAAGTGGATATACAAATTAACTTTGAAACAGATAAAGCAACACTGCTAGCAAATTCAGATGAACAAATTAACCAAATACTGAATTTATTAAAAAATGATGGTGCTCTCAAGCTTGAAATTAATGGCTATACCGATAACTCAGGTGAGTCAGCACATAACTTAAAACTCTCTCAGGCAAGAGCACAAGCCGTCGTCAAAGCATTGACTGATGCAGGGATTGACTCATCCCGTTTAAAGGCGCAAGGCTTTGGTGATAGCAAACCGGTTTCAAGTAATGAGAGTGAAGAAGGTAAAGCAAAAAATAGAAGAGTCGAATTAGTAAAATTATAATCGTCTAACAAATTAGGGGCTGTTGGCATTTCAGCTATGCCTTATGTTATAGGTTCAAACAACAGCCCCCTAAAAACAACCTTTTGGTTGTTAATTTTTTTCTAATTGAATCGCATGAAACTGTAAATGATCATCGATAAAACTTTGAATGAAATAATAGCCGTGATCATAGCCTTTGTGCTGGCGTAACGTCAGGTGCTGCCCTGCATCCAGACAAGCTTGCTTGAACTTTTCAGGATTCAATTGCGCATAGAACTGATCATCCAAACCTTGGTCAATTAAAATTTCATCAAACACACTGCCCTTTTGCTGTACCAAAGCTGTCGCATCATGCGCGAGCCATTGCTGTTGGTCTGCACCTAAATATTGGGTGAATGCCTTTTCCCCCCAAGGACAAATACTCGGCGCACAAATCGGTGCAAAAGCCGAAACCGACTTGAATTGCTCTGGGTATTTAAAAGCCAAAGTTAAAGCACCATGCCCACCCATTGAGTGTCCGAAAATACCAATTTGGTTTTCAATCACGGGGAATTCTTGCAAGACATGCGCATACAACTCATCAACTAGATAAGACTCCATTTGATAATGTGCTGCCCAAGGCTGTTGTGTGGCATTGAGATAAAAACCAGCACCCTGACCGATATCCCAGTGATCGCCTTGAGCCACATTATCTCCACGCGGAGACGTATCGGGCGTAATCAAAATCAGACTTAATCGAGCAGCCATTCGTTGTGCATGTGCTTTGATGGCAAAGGTTTCTTCGGTACAAGTCAGTCCCGCAAGATAAAACAAAGCGGAACAAGGCTTACCCGCTAAAGCTGCAGGAGGTAAATAAACGCCCACCTTGCTACTTCCCTTTAAATGTTGCGACTCCAGCTGATAAATACGTTGCTCACCCTCAAAACAACGGTTTTTTTGCAGTAGCTGCATGTTCATCATCCTGTGTTTTGGTTATATCTGTTGAAGCGATATTTTGCGTTGGAAATAAATAAGGCTCAAGCTGCGGCAGCATGAGTTCCATATTGCGGCCAATCGCCCACTGTGGCTCAGAAGGCTCTACACCCTGTGCTATTTCCCATTTGGTCACAGTTTGCTTGGCTTGCTCAAATGCAGTTTTCATTGAGTATTGTTCGCGCATCGCCAAATCAAAGAATGCTCGACCAAAATAAGTATAATCCGCTTCATTGTTGCAACCAAACGAGGTTTTATCTGCAGCAGATGCGGTAATAATTAAAGTATCAGGTGACTGTAGTGCTGGAATAAAGCTACCTGAGTAACAAGCAGAAATCACAATGACACGCCAGCGAATGCCCGATTTATCCAATGTCTCTCTTAACCATTTTGGATCAACCTGATCTAAATTCAAAGGCGCATTTTCAATTTCAAAATGATTGCGTTCGCCGTGTGAAGTCATATAAAGAAACAGCACATCGCTATCACGATTCATTTGCTGGCCAATACGGCGTAAAGCCAATTCCATACTGGTTTTAGAGGCAATTGGGACGTCCAAGCGTGTTGCTGGATTGTTAATCAGCATAATCGAGCGCCCAAAAGTGCCAAAACGGGTGTCAAATTGTTCTCTTATGCGCTCAATTTCAGATTTAAATACATCCACATAGCTATCACCTGCCACCCCCATAAAATACCAATGGCTTTTGGCGATATCTCCATATTGAATCTGATCCAGCGCTTTATCTAATAAATGACTTTGCGTATAAAAAGCATCTTCTGCAAAACTTGGTGGTGTTGCCTCGACTTTCCAAATCGGCTGATCTTTCACTGAAAGTTGCCAAACCACCATGGTGGCAATGGTTGCCACAAACACCAAGGCACGTTCCCACCACGGCCAATTCAAGGCACGTGAAAAAACCCAGATCACTGCCAAACTTTGCCAAACAAAGAGGCCAACAAATAAAGGTGGTAAGAATCCGTTATAAATACTGTCAGGGATAAAGTTAAGATAGCCGTTTGAGCCCAAATACTGAATGGCGCATTGCAACAATAGAATATTGGTATCCAATACGAGCCATAACAAGGCAGGCACCAACATCAGACGCGGCTGGTTCATGCGTTGTGACAGGAAAATACCAACAATGAGCGCAATAAACGGCCAAAGTGCATAACCAATCAGACCTTGAGCATTAAACTCTCCGACTTGTCCAGCCACCAACCAGCTATATAAAGAGTTGGTACAGCCCCCTAAAATACCCCAAATAATCAGCTGGGTAATCGAGGGATGAACGACCTGCAAGGAACGACGTGACCCGAGGAACAACCACATTCCAGCAATTTGGTTACTTTTAAAATCATGCCAGATATTAATAGAGGGTTTGAGGTCGATCATAAAATTCTTCGGGAGTTTCTCTTTTCAAGCCTAAACTGAAAATATGCCATTCTAATGATTGAATGCGCAGTACTTTTCCTAAAAGACGCGATGCGTGACTGTAGTGTAAGCTCGACAAGAATTTTTTAGCAATCATGCTTTTGCACTATATCACAAATCTTTACCGAGCATTGACGCAAGCCAAACAATCATTCAATTCTGATTCAAATTTGACCTTTTGGAAAATATGCATCAAAACGGCAAGCATCACCAAGCCATTGATGATCAGGCGTTTGATCTGCCAGATAAACTGCATGGCGTGGGCGCTTCACAATGACACGTTTGGCAATTTTTTGCGCCAGATCCAGCAGTTGATCGCCTAAATCCATCTCGCCATCCTCAGGCAACAACATATGCAACAATTGCATTTGTTTTTTGACTTGCGCCTGTTTTTTTACGGCTTGCTGATTCTGATCACGCTGCGGGAACATTGGATCTAAATACACCACATCCACCTGTTCACCTTGCTGCCCCAATTGCTGTAAATAGGTATTGGAATCTGCATAAATCAGCTCGATCCGTTGCATAAAGCTTTGCAAAAATGGATCTTGTTCGGCTTTGGCTTTGCTGTATTCCAATAACACAAACAGAATCGGATGACGTTCAATCAAACGAACATTCGCACCAAGGTAGGCCATGAGTAAACTGTCATGACCTAACCCCGCAGTGGCATCAATTAAGGTTGGCTTTTCACCTAACTGACAGGCTCTGGCAATCATTTCAGATTTCAGGCTGGCTCTTTTTAGGCGAGGAATTTCTGCACGCCAATCCGGCTGCATTTTCATGCCATTGGCAGCAAGACTAAGTCCATCCTCATCCAAAACCAATGCCATGTCAGGATTCAAACGTAAAAAACGTGCATTCACCTTTTCAACCGCCTGCCCGTTGAGCTGCACATTCAGTTCAGCCAAATGCGTGTGCAGTTGTTGAAACGACTGTTCATATTCCGTTTGATACCAACACCCGATTTGCATTACCAATGCACCCAACCTGTCCACCATGTTGCAAGAATAAACAAACCAAAGATAATGCGATAATAAGCAAATGCAGTGAAGTCATGCTTGGATACATAACGAATCAAAGCGCGAATCACCACCAAAGCAGAAACAAAGGCAACAATGATTCCTACGCCTAACACGGCCATATCATTGCTATGCAACTCATGACGCATCTTGTACATATCCAGTAAGCCTGCACCCATCAGCACTGGAATCCCTAAAAAGAAGGAAAACTCTGCCGCAGCTTTACGTGATACGCCTAAGAATAATGAGCCAATAATGGTCGAGCCTGAACGAGACGTTCCTGGAATCAAAGCCAAACACTGAATCAAACCAATTAAAGTCGCTTGCTTAAAACTCAAATCATCAACTTCTTGAGTCACGATCTGATGTGGACGACGTTCCGCCCATAAAATAATAAAACCACCGACAATCAAGGCAATCGCAACAGTAATGGCATTAAACAAATAGGCTTTGACCACATCACCGAAGGTCAAACCAATAATCACAATTGGAATCGAGGCAATAATCAGATTCAGGCTTAGGCGGCGACCTTGCTCTTGTCCTGTGAGTGCGCCAATCAGTGCACCCCACAACTTACCCCAATATTCATAGATCACGGCTGCAATTGCACCAATCTGTACAGCCACCGCAAACATATCTCGTTTTTCAACCGTCCAGAAATCCAACAGTTGACCAGTTAAAATCAAATGTCCTGTACTTGAAATTGGTAGAAATTCAGTAATCCCTTCTACCAACCCCATGATCGCTGCTTTAAATAGCAATAAAAGATCCATAATTAACCTTAGTTCGCTTTGCCTTGTTCGGGAATTTTTTTCCAAGCATCATCACGTAAATACACAGGCAATGCGTGTTCAGCATCCACCCATTTTTGCTGCGCCGCATAGACTCGAGCAATGCTCGCAATATCCTGCGCCGTTGCCTTGATGTTGACATTTGACGTGTGCTGACTGGAAGCCGCTTCCGAGTCTATCGCAGTTGGCTTAATTAATTCTGAACCCGAACCAATCGCTGTAAATTGACAATATGCTGTGGCCTGTTCATAACTTAACAATTTCTCATCATCAATGGCCTGCATGATGCCCTGCTCATCCAGACTAAAATTGGCAATGTAGACTTCTTGCATACGTGCATCAAGAACAGCCGTCACTTGTTTTAGACCATTAAGACGATAAGCCGCCTGTGCCAAAGCCTGTAAACTTGAAACAGGAATAACAGGTAAATCTTGTGACCATGCTAAGGCCTGTGCTACCGCCGCATTGATCCGCACACCACTGAATGAACCTGGGCCACGACTAAAAGCAATCGCGCTTAAGTCAGCCAATTGCGTATTGGTTTGCAACAGGGCTTGTTCAGTTAAAGGTAAAATAGTTTGAGTTTGTGCCTTGGTTCGCTCATCCAATTGAAAATAGAGTTCTTGAGTATCATCAATTAATGAAACAGAACACTGCTCATTTGCAGTTTCCAATGCAAGCAACTTCATGCAAAAACCTTAGAGAAAAAGAGATAAAAAACGTCGAGTATCATACTCCACTCAAACACGATAGGCGAGTTATTGTGTTTTTATCACCATAAAAAAGCCAAGTATCAACTTGGCTTCTTTGACTGGAATGATTAGAACTGGAACGGCTCTAAATCTAAGAAATTTTTATAATGTTCTGCATAATGCAATGCACTTAAACGCAATCGGGCAGCCCCCTGCTCATCTAAGGTTTTCACCACTTTACCTGGTGATCCCATCACCACTGAATTGTCTGGAATCACTTTCCCTTCTGGAATCAGTGCATTGGCTCCAATAATACAATTCTTGCCAATCACCGCATGATTCAAAATCACAGCATTCATACCAATTAAGGAATTATCACCAATCGTACAACCGTGCAGCATCACCTTATGCCCAATCGTGACATATTCACCCACGTTTAATTCAATGCCCGCGTCAGTATGTAACACGGCATTTTCCTGAATATTGGAAAAGTTGCCAATCCGAATCACACAATTATCGGCACGAACCACAGCACCAAACCAAATGCTGACCTGTCGCCCTAATTCAGCCTGACCAATTACAGTCGCCGTGGGTGCAACCCAACCATCCCAAGGTTCATGTAAAGCTTTTGGACTCAATCCCTGATAGGTATACATCATGATAAAAAACTCTTTTAAAAATTAGAACTTTGCAATACCAAAGTGAGGTGGGTTCACCAAAAACGGCCAATTTTTTTGATAACCCAATCCGTACTGAAACAAGGAAATCAGCATCCGAGCCGTCAGTCCCCAAACTATTTCGCTCTCAACCTGCATACTAGGAAAATAAAGCGACTGTCGAGCTAAACGCACCTCATAAGGTAACGGCGGTGCATCAATCAGTTCCTGTAAAGGGACAAAAAAGATTCGATCAATTTCTGTCGGCTGAGCAATTAATTCAACTTGAGCAGGGATTAATCCCACAATCGGTTTAACCGAGAGACCACTTCGTGCACGCTGAATTGGTAAATCTCCCAGCAGCTTCACATCAAAAGGATTTAAGGCTGTTTCTTCCTGTGCCTCACGTAAAGCAACCACAATATTACTGGTATCACTTGGATCCCGTTTGCCACCAGGGAAAGATACCTCCCCCGCATGTTGAGACAGTTGCATTGAACGGCGGGTCAGTAAAACTTTGGGTTGCGGCTCTTGGGTAATTGCAATCAAAACAGCGGCATCTGCCTGCTGGATTCGTTTGGAAAAACGCAACCGTTGTTGTAAAAGCTGTGTTAACGATGGTTCTTCCATATGACTCATCTCTTTTTTCTGTTTTTCCTTATCCAGCATCATAGCCGAAATTTTAACTGCAATCATAGATCATGATGCGAAGTCATCAAAATTCAGTTATGCTGAGCTATCTCTACGGCCGATGATAATTATGAGCTTTTGCGTTGCATGTGGACATCAAACTGAAGCAAAAATTCCACTAGGTGATCATAAAACACGACTTGTCTGCACTCATTGTGGCAACATTCACTACGAAAACCCCAAAGTGATTTGTGGTGCATTGGCCCTTTGGGATGATAAAGTGCTGTTATGTCGCCGCGCAATTGAGCCTCGCTATGGTCTATGGACCTTACCTGCTGGTTATATGGAATTATTTGAGACCATGGAGCAAGGCGCTGCACGTGAAACCCGTGAAGAAGCCGAGGCCGAAGTAGAAATCGAACAACTGTATTGTATGTACAATATTCCACGTATTGGCCAAATCTACGTGCTATTTAAAGCGCATTTAAAACAAGGTTTATTCGGTGCTGGTGAGGAAAGTCTTGAATGTCGCCTATTTGAAGAACATGAAATTCCTTGGACTGAACTAGCTTTTCCGAGTGTAGAACAAACCCTCCGACATTATTTTGCTGACCGTAAAACCGGACAGTTCCCTCCCCACCTAGAAACACTGGGAACACGGCTCGATCATACGGGTTAAATAAAAAAAGACCGCCTCAGCGGTCTTTTTTTATTCTGTTATTAAGACTTGATCTTAATTGCTTTACATGCAGGAAGAGTTTGATCTGCGATACGTAACGTCACTGTACCAAAGTAGCGTTTTGCAAACTCACGATCTTCAATGCTAGGCGGTACATAGTTATTTTTACTCTCTAAAGCATCATAGAGTTTTACGTAAGTGAACATATCGCGAGCATAACCATTATCCCAAGTAGCCGCACCGCCAGAAAAACTCGTGAGATTAATATTTGAAGATTGTCCCGAAATTAAATTATTCACATTGATTTTTGCGCCTGAAGCATCCGATAAATTCAATCCTAAATACGTTCCATTAATAAAACCAAATTTAGAATTTGCAAACATCATCCGTACTGGAAAGGACTTATCAGTAGCAGTAAATGAAGTTGCTGTGGCTGTTCCAACACGATACTGTACTTGGTTGTTGCTGTCTAAAATCGTTCCATCATCCTTTAATGATTGAACCGTACCACACACACCACTCATATCGGTATCAGTTGAACCTGCTTTAATATCGGTTCGAATATCCCCATGTTCATCAATCACAATCCCTAAATCGATTGGAGTCAGGTTGGGCTCTGAAAACCTAAAGGTTAATGTTGCATAGAGTGGGAAATAGTATTTCTCCCCCACCTTCACATTACTTTCTACTTTAAAAATATTCTTCGAAAGAGAGAGAATTGGATTCACTTTATAGAACTCAACTCGTCCCGAATAGTTTCTTGCATCAATCGTCTGTGTCCAACGTCCTAAATTATTGGTATTTACAGGATCTGTCGCCTTTAAATTGAGTAATTTTCTGTAAATGGAGTCAATACCGGGAATGGTATGACCATTAAACAGTTTCCCTCCAGTTATTTTCAAATTATCAGCAACATTGTCAGATACACTCATTTGTAGAGGAGAAGTAGAATTAACTTCCTGTGTAATCGAATTAAACCATGCGTTTTGTGCATTCACTTGCAATCTTGTTGGTTTAACTTTGGTCGATAACGACATATAGGGTGCTGAAACAATATCTGTCCCATTCGCATCTTTGACAATCGTGGCTGGACCTTTCCATTGACTTCCAGACCCGATCGCATAGCCTTGACGATCTGTTAACAAAAATGCACGCCCCATAGAATGAATGAGGCCCGTTCCTAACTTCGGATCCATACACTTTGCATAGTCTTCTTGATTACAACCAAAAAATCCATCTGGAAGAGCAGTCGTCAAATTACTACTGGTTTTAAATACTGGACGTTCAATTTGCCATACCCCAGCGTTGCTCAGATTAAGCAATTGATTGAGCATAAGCAACGCATCATTATCCGAAATCGAGCTTACATCCACCCAAGGTTTTAATATGTTGACATAAGACCCATCTTTTAATTCAGTAACGCCAATATCCTGATTTAATACAGACAATAAATCTTTCTTTTCTGCTGTGAGCTCAATAGGCTGAATATCACCCTTGACATTATCATCTTGCTCTAAACTAATGCCATTGAATATTTTTATTATTGCCAATGCCACACGAATAGTATCATTACTTGGCTCAATAGATTGAGGCAAAGCTTGGCCTGTTAAAGCTCTAGCCATATCAATCACACGGATTACAGGCGGGGCTAACCTATTTTCTGGATCTTTTACCTTAATAATATCATCTAGCTTCACAGCACCAAGACTGATTTTACGAGATTCCTTACCTTGAAAATAAAAACTTACTGTATCGCTCACCTTACATGCGCCAGAAGCAGCACCGCCGTCCTCCTTTGTTGCAAAGTGATTTACAGTATCGCTACTACAATCAAAATTTAGTCCCGCAATCGGGTAGTCTAAAATGAACTCAACACAATTACTTGCTGTTGGATTACAGCTTGTACTCGTCGTCACTCCACTTACACCCTTGTTTGGGTCTTCATTAATTTTACTACTTTCGCCACCACATCCATGTAAAAAAACAGCCAATGTTGAAAGAGCAAATGGCAATAATATTTTTTTATTCATCATTGGTTCATCCTATCCGTACTTACTGTAAAACAGAAATTTTAATCTGTCCTTGATTAGAGAGCTCTTGCTCAGAAACATCCACTGCCGATGCTAAAGGAGTCATCATGATATAATGCGCGTCTTTCGGTACTTTTATCACACCCTGAAGCGCAGAATGTTGCAACATTGTCGCAGCGACTTGACTATTTTTAAAGCCACTCACGCCTTCTTCGATACAACCTTTTTCATTGAGGAATACAACAAGAGGCCAATAATAAACAGGTTTTTCATTGTTTGAAGCATAAGAGTCTATCTGCATATATTCAATTGCAGGATCCAGTTTTACGACCTCATATTCAAACTTTTCTTTCAATGGTTTTCGTGGCCATAGTCCGACATCTTTTTTCAGTGTCAAGGTCTTGATCGATTTTTTATAACCTTCTAAAAAACAACGATCATCTTCAAATGCAGATTTTAGGTCCTCACTCGATAAACGCACATAAGTTCCAGACAATGCAATGGGTGCAGTTGCTTGTTGAGAACGGTTCAATAGTTTATCTAATATTGAGCGACTCACCCCTTTTTTTCTTTCTATGGTTTCCATACGTCCAGTACCATCTGGCATGGTATAAAAACGTTTTTTTCCATCTAAATTAAACTCTTGATTTTCCAAATACTCATTATTGACATAATCAACTCCATCAACTTGGCTAAATCCTGTAGAAGACATAACTTCATTTGAAGCATTTGAAGCATTTGAAGCATTTGAAGCATTTGAAGCATTTGAAGCATTTGAAGCATTTGAAGCATTTGAAGCATTTGAAGCATTTGAAGCATTTGAAGCATTTGAAGCATTTGAAGCATTTGAAGC